>NZ_CM167806.1:4800000-6039039 GCF_056951025.1 Promicromonospora noduliphila | reverse complement strand
TGGCTTTCCTTAGTCTCGTGCGTGGGGTGGTGCGCGATGCTGGGGGTGTCTTGGAGTCTGCCATGATGGAGCACCGTCCACACAGTTGTCCACAGGTTGTGGATGGCGCGGATCATGGCTGGGCAGGTGGTACGCGGGCCGGTCGGCGGCCCCTTCCGGGAGGCGCGCCGTCGCCCGCGGTGTGGCGCGTCCGACACGCGTGATCCCGCCGTTCTGGTTTGACCCGGAGGGTCCCGGCGGCGTAACGTCAGACAGCCGTTCCAGGTACTTTTGCGCGCCCACACACGGATCCGGGTGACGTCCTCCGACGTCGGCTCCGACCGGTGGGTCAGGACCCCGGGTCGGCTCGGCCGGTCGCTGTACCGATCGGTCACTTTCACTGCATCTTTCACTGCATCGTCGAGGACAGACGGTGTGCCTACCCCGACGTTCTTGGAGTACCTCGTGAGCAAGCGGACCTTCCAGCCGAACAACCGCCGTCGTGCGAAGACCCACGGCTTCCGGCTGCGCATGCGCACCCGTGCCGGCCGCGCCATCCTGGCGGCCCGCCGTCGCAAGGGTCGCGCCGAGCTCTCAGCCTGAGCCATGTTGCCCGCGGCGCACCGTCTGCGCCGTTCCGTCGACTTCGAGCGGACGGTGCGTCGCGGCACGCGTGCAGGCCGATCGACCTTGGTGGTTCACCTCCTGGTGCCGGACGAGAACGTCGCGGACCCAGGATCGGGAACTCCCCAGGTCGGTTTTGTCGTTTCCAAGGCTGTGGGTAACTCCGTGCAGCGCAACCTGGTGAAGCGCCGGTTGCGCGCCGCAGCGGCCGGACACCTCGCGGTGCTGCCGGCCGCTTCTCGCGCCGTCGTGCGGGCACTCCCGCCGTCGGCGGGTGCTACGTACGCGGATCTCGACCGCGACCTCAACTCGTGCTTGCGCCGTGCTGTCGCACGCGCATCCGGAGACGGGAAGAGATGACCACCATCCCCGTACCCGAGGGCGAGGCCCCGCCGCGCGAGCCCTCGCTGATCGGCCGGCTCCCGGTGACCCTCCTCGTGGGGATGATCCGGTTCTACCAGGCATTCATCAGCCCGATGAGCCCGCCGAGCTGCAAGTACTACCCGTCCTGCTCGCAGTACGCCGTGATCGCGCTGCGGCGCCACGGTGCGCTGCGCGGTCTGGGCCTCGCGCTGTGGCGCCTGCTGCGGTGCAACCCGTGGAGTCTCGGCGGCGTCGACGACGTGCCGCCCGCGCGCGGCGCGCACACCCACGCCGAGGGCTGACCTGCCCCGGCTCGTGCCGCCGCACCCGACCCCCGCACCTCCCGCAGACTTCGCGTCACCCAACCTGGAGCTTCTTGACCGATGGACTTCTTCGCTTTCCTCTGGCCGATCGAATGGGTCGTCGCCTGGATCATCTACGGGTCGCACTGGCTCTTCACCACGCTCGGCATGTCCGACGGCCCCGGCACAGCGTGGGTCCTGTCGATCGTCGCTCTGGTGATCGTCATCCGTATCCTGCTCATCCCGCTCTTCTTCCGGCAGATCAAGGCCTCGCGCGGGATGCAGATGATCCAGCCCGAGCTGCAGGCGATCCAGAAGAAGTACAAGGGCAAGACGGACCCGGCGTCGCGCGAGAACATGACGCGCGAGACGATGGAGCTGTACCGGAAGCACGGGACCAACCCCTTCGCCTCCTGTATGCCGATCCTGCTGCAGTCGCCGATCTTCTTCGCGCTGTTCCGCGTGCTGAACGGCCTGGAGAGCATCTCGACCGGTGACGCGGACCCGATCGGCCCGATCACCCGCTCGGTCGCCGGTGACATCGAGTCGTCGACCCTGTTCGGCGCCCAGCTCAGCGACGTCTTCCTGCAGACCGACTCCCTGGTCTCGCGCATCGTCGTCATCGCTCTCATCGTCGCGATGAGCGTCACGACCTTCACCACGCAGCGCCAGCTCACGATGAAGAACATGCCGCCGTCGGCCCTCGAGGGCCCGATGGCGCAGACGCAGAAGCTGATGCTGTACATGCTGCCGATCGTGTTCGCGATCTCTGGCGTGAACTTCCCGGTCGGTGTCCTCATCTACTGGACCGTGACCAACCTGTGGTCCATGGGCCAGCAGTACTACACGATCCGGCGCATGCCGACGCCGGGCTCGCTGGCCGAGAAGCAGATGAAGGAGCGGCAGGCGGCGAAGGCCGCGCGGCGCGCGGCGCGCAGCGGCGAGGTCATCGAGGACGAGACGCCGGTGATCGAGGAGCCGAAGGGCGGCCAGCGGGTGCAGCCGAAGCGGAAGAACCGGCAGAAGGGCGGCGCCCGCCCCGCGCCCACCCGTCCGGCGCTCGCGCAGTCCGCGCCGCAGGATGCGCCGTCGGACGCACCGACCGGGAAGCAGCCCGGCGCCAAGCCCAAGCAGTCGGGCACGACGTCGGGACAGCAGCCGGGGTCGAAGCCCAAGCAGTCCGGTACGGCGCCCGGGGCGACCCCGGCGTCGTCGGGCAAGCGCAAGCAGAAGAAGTAGGAGGAAGACGCGATGAACGCGAGCACAGGTACGGCCGCGCAGGATCCGGCGGCCACGGTCGCGGACCCGGAGGATCGCACCAAGCGCCTCGAGGAAGAGGGCGAGATCGCCGCGGACTATCTCGAGGAGTTCCTCGACATCGCTGATCTCGACGGTGACATCGACCTCGACATCAAGCACGACCGTGCCGCGGTCGAGGTGGTCGCTGACGACCCGAGCTCGCTCGCGCACCTGATCGGGCGGGAAGGCGAGGTGCTCGACGCGATGCAGGAGCTGACACGCCTGGCCGTGCAGACCCGCACGGGGGAGCGGAGCCGGCTGATGCTCGACATCGGCGGCTACCGGGCGGCGCGGCGCGTCGAGCTGACCCGGATGGCTGAGGACGCCGTCGCGCAGGTGCGGGCCTCCGGCGAGGAGGTCGAGCTCGAACCGCTGAACGCCTTCGAACGGAAGGTCGTGCACGACGTCGTCGCGGCGGCAGGGCTGATCAGCGACTCGCGCGGCGTCGAGCCGGAGCGGTACGTCGTCGTGCAGCCGGCCGACGGGCCGGCCGTCGCCACCGACTGAGCTGCGGGTTTCGGCCGAGGGCCGGCACGCGTCCCGAGGACGTGCGCCGGCCTTCGGTGTGTTTGGCTTCTTTCGACTGCGAGTGGAGGACGGGACGTGGAAGGTTCGGACGTGGCGGGAGCCGAGGAGGCCGACGGCATCGCTCGGGTGCCCGACGCCGAGACGCTCGGGGCGAGTGATGCGGCCAAGGCGTACCTCGGGGAGGTGTACGACGGCGTCGCGCGCTACGCGGAACTGCTGCTCGACCAGGGTGAGCTGCGTGGGCTGATCGGGCCGCGTGAGGTTCCGCGGATCTGGGAGCGGCACATCCTGAACTCGGCTGCGGTGGTGCCGTACCTGCCCACGACCGGCTCGGTCGCGGACATCGGGTCGGGCGCCGGACTGCCAGGGGTGGTGATTGCCGTGCTGCGGCCTGAGCTCGAGGTGATTCTCGTCGAGCCGATGGAGCGTCGGACGACCTGGCTGGCGGAGGTCGTGGCGGAGCTGGGGCTGCAGAACGTCGAGGTGAAGCGGGGACGGGCCGAGGAGTTCCACGGCGCGTTCGAGGTCGACGCCGTCACGTCCCGCGCGGTTGCCGCGCTGTCGAAGCTGGTCCGGCTGAGCATGCCGCTCGTCCGGGTCGGCGGCGAGATGGTGATCCTGAAGGGGCGCAACGTCGCGCAGGAGGTGGAGCCGGCGCGGAAGGTGCTGCGCAAGTACGGCACGGGCGATCCGGAGATCCTGGAGGGAACCACTGTGGAGGGTGTCGAGCCGACGACGATCGTTCGGCTGCGCCGAGGGAAGTAGCTCTCTTCCCGTTGGATGTTCGCGTGGAGCTCGGATGTTTCACGTGGAACGGGAGCGGGCGCCGTGGAGGCGACCGCTCCCGTTCCGACTTTCGCGCGGGCCTTGCGCCCCCTCGCCGGGGTGCTGCTCTCGGCGTCAGCAGCCGCCGCAGTTGTAGTAGAGGATGTCCCAGTGGTTGCCCTCGTCGGTGTACAGGTTCCCGGCGGCGGAGCGGTACTGGTAACCCCAGCCGGCGATGTACCCGACGTACGTGAAGTTGCCGGTGATGTAGCTGTCGATGCAGGTGGTCGGGCGGATGTCGAGCTTATAGCCGTTCCAGTGGCTGTAGGTGCCGCTGGAGTGTCCGGTCTCGGTACCGCCGGTGATCGTGATGGCGCAACCGCTGGCCGAGCGCAGCGTCCGGATCCCGTCGATGGTGGTCTGGCGTACCTGTTCGAACGAGGTGCAGGTGGGGACGTTGCGATCGCTGCATCCCCCGCTCGAGGTCCAGCCGATGCCGGCGGCGCTGAGCTGGCTGGTGGCTTGGGCGTGGGTGAGGAAGGTGGCGGCGGTCGCCGGGGTCGCGAAGGCGAGCACGAGGGCGCCAGCGAACGCAATGATGAGCGCACCGGCTCGGGTGATGGGTCTGGACATGACGTCTCCTTGCGTGGAGTCGGACGTGCCTGGACGGACCGAGAATATGGGGCGGCGAAGTGGGTCGGGGCATATCAGTTCGGCCATAGCGATCGGGTTGGGCTCGGGGCCGGTTCGGAGGAACCTGCCGGTGGGCGGATTCGGTGGGCGGCGGATTCGCTGTGGCGGTGAAGAGGGCGATCGTCGAGGGCGGGTGCCCGGTCGCTCGGGCGCGCGTCTTCGTTTCACGTGAAACGACGGGCTGGGATTTGGGCTTGGGTCGCGGGCACGGGGCCGGGCACTACGGCTCGGGGTTGGGCGCAGGGCGCTGGGGCTGGACGGCGAGGCGCGGGGCGTGGGCTGCGGTGCCCGATGGTGGACCACGATGGTCGACGCCCAAGATTCGAGAGTGCCGGCCGGGATCGAGGGACGCTCGAACGTGGAGCCGTATGGCGCCGCGCGATCGTCGTTTCACGTGAAACCGCGACGGTCAGCTGCGTCCAGTCTGGACGGTGCCGGGGCCGAGCGGGGATGTCGAAATCGGGTCCCGATCGGGACAGGAGCGATCGGCGCTGTCGGCCGACGTCAGAGGTGGGATCGGATCCTCCACGGGTCGGCGTTTCGGCACGCCTGAGCAGGCAGGCGACCGTAGCGTTACAGGGGTGTGCTTCTTCAGAAGAAAGTCCAAGCGAGTAGCGCGGGCAGCGCGAGTCGCGACGTCGGCGACGAAGCCGGCGGCGCCAGACTTGTCCGCTTCGGAATCGCCTCCCGTGGCCGAGGTGTCTGGCTCGGACACCGCGATCGAGACGGAGATGGCCTCGCCTGCGGTCGAGCCGGCGGGGCGATCTATCTCGGCTGCCGACGCGACGGACGAGAGACAGCCGGCTGGCGCATCCGCGGCTGAATCGGAGCATGACGGAGGTCCAAAGGTCGCGGCCGCTGGCTCCGGGGATCTCGGCGGAGCCGGCGACTCCGGGACGGAGAGCGGCCCGGGCTCATCGGCTGGGGTGCGGCCCGACGTCGAAGGCTTCTCGGCGCCGGAGGCCAGTGGGACGGGGGAGTCGGAGGACGTCACGGTGCCGTCGTCCGTGGACATGGCGCCGCCTCAGCCGAAGATCGTGCGGGTCGGTCCTCAGGACGAGGTCTGGGGTCAGGATCGCCCCGGCGCCGGGGGAGAGAGCGAAGCGATGTTGAACCAGTTGATCGAGTCGGTGACGAAGCCGGCGTCGACCGAGCATGCGGAAGCACTCGACTCGGTCGGGGCGTTCGCGGCAGGCGCCGCCGTCGCGGGTGCGCCGGAACCGGCGCCGGATGACGTGAGCGGAACGGCCGACGCGACGCCGACGGGCGATGGCGCGGAGGCGCTGGCGGACGAAGGCCCCGGGACGTCGGCAGGCGAAGATCCAGATCTGGGAGATCCAGATCTGATGGATAAGCTGCCGTCGGACCGCCCGGTACCGGCCGACGCGATCAAGCGGGCCAGTGAAGCCCTCGATGCGGCGGTCAATGCCGCGCCCGCGGTCATCGGTTCGGCCATGGCAGCCGAGGATGACGAGGCGGTCGTCTTCGTCGATACGGAATTCACACATTCCGCCCGAGAAACTGAGCCGGAGTCCGAGCCAGAAGACATGGCCAGCGATTACAGTGTCCGCGTGACGGATCCGATTCCTGTGCAGAGCCTCTCCGCTCCCGGTGTTTCACGTGAAACACCTGGGTCCGTGCAGACGCCCACCGGCACCCAACAGCCCACAGGCGGCCCGCACGGTAGCGATGAAGAGCGGCGGTCAGCCCTCATCGCAACCGTCCCGGCCGTTGACGACACGACTCCTGTCGCCGCCGAGCTCGCCATGGACGCTCGCCGGCGCATCGAACTGCAGGGGCGCAAGTTCCCGCGCCCCGCGAAGACACGCATCATCACGGTGGCGAACCAGAAGGGTGGCGTCGGCAAGACGACGACCACCGTGAACGTGGCCGCTGGGCTGGCGCAGGCCGGCCTGAACGTACTCGTGATCGACAACGATCCGCAGGGCAACGCGTCGACCGCCCTCGGCATCGAGCACCGCGCGGGGACGCCGTCGGTCTACGAGATCCTCGTCGAGGGCGAGCCTCTGGCGAGCACCGTGCAGCAGTGCCCGGACGTCCCGAACCTCTGGGGTGTGCCCGCGACGATCGACCTCTCGGGCTCCGAGATCGAGCTCGTCTCGCTCGTTTCACGTGAAACGAGGCTCCGCAAGGCGATCGACAAGTACCTCGCCGATCGCGTCGCGGCGGGCGAGGAGCGGATCGACTACGTCCTGATCGACTGCCCGCCGAGCCTCGGGCTGCTCACGGTGAACGCCTTCGTGGCCGGCCGCGAGGTCTTCATCCCGATCCAGTGTGAGTACTACGCGCTGGAAGGCCTGAGCCAGCTGCTCAAGACGATCGACCTGATCCGCTCGCACCTCAATCCGGAGCTGCGCGTCTCGTCGATCCTGCTGACGATGTACGACGGCCGCACGAACCTGGCGCAGCAGGTCGCGGGCGAGGTGCGGTCGCACTTTCCTGCCGAGACCTTCAAGACGACGATCCCGCGGTCGGTGCGGATCTCGGAGGCGCCGAGCTACGGCCAGACCGTGATGACGTACGACGCGACGTCGACAGGTGCGCTCGCCTACCTGCAGGCGTCCCGCGAGCTCGCCGAGCGGGGCCAGGGCGGTTCGAGCCCGCGGCGCGCGATGCGGGCGGAGCCGGTCGGAGCGCAGGACTGATGGTGTGCAGTGGCCAGGCAGTGACGATCGGGGCGCGGTGCGCCCCGTGACGATGGAGATGAGACCCGTCCGCGCCCAGCGTTGGACCGGAACCGACGAGGAGACACGATGAGTGCGAAGCGACGCGGGCTCGGGCGGGGCCTTGGCGCCCTGATCCCGACGGGTCCCGAGCTGGACGAGCAGGCTCCCGGAGCGGGCCAGGGCGAGTCCGACGGCGCGGACAACGCGCTGGGCGGCGCGGTCGCGACGGCCGTCGAGGAGCGACCCTCGCCGGCGCTCGTCGCGACGGACGAGGTTCCGGTGAGCACGATCCCGGTGAGCGCTGCGCCGACGGAGTCGTCGCCGGAGAAGAAGGCTGCCAAGAACACGGGCCCGCGCCCCAGTACGGTGAAGTGGGACTCCGCTATCGCCAGCGGCCGGCTCTCGGTGGCCAACGAGACGGCCGACGGCGGTAGCGGGTCGGCGCTGGACAACACGTTCTTCGGCAGGGAGCAGGGCGCGGTCGACGGCGTTTCACGTGAAACACCGGAACTCATCCCCGTGCCCGGAGCGCGCTTCGCGGAGCTGCCCGTCACCGCGATCCGGCCGAACACCTGGCAGCCGCGGACGGTCTTCGACGAGGGCGACCTCGACGAGCTGGTCGAGTCGATCAAGGAGATCGGCGTCCTCCAGCCGATCGTCGTCCGGCCGGACAAGGACAGCCCCGGCGAGTACGAGCTCATCATGGGTGAGCGACGCTGGCGCGCAACGCAGATCGCCGAGCTCGAGACCATCCCGGCGATCATCCGCGATACCGAAGACGGCGACATGCTCCGGGACGCGCTGCTGGAGAACCTGCACCGCTCGGACCTGAACCCGCTCGAAGAGGCGGCGGCCTACCGGCAGCTCCTCGACGACTTCGGCTGCACGCACGAAGAGCTCGCCCACCGCATCGCGCGCAGCCGTCCGCAGATCTCGAACACGCTGCGGCTGCTGCGCCTGCCACCGCTCGTGCAGCGCCGGGTCGCGGCGGGTGTGCTGTCGGCCGGTCACGCGCGGGCGCTGCTCGGCCTGAGCGACGGCGCGGAGATCGAGCGGCTCGCACAGCGCATCGTCTCGGAAGGCCTCTCGGTTCGCGCGACCGAGGAGATCGTGATGCTCGCGGAGTCCGACGGCGGCAGCACCAAGACACGGAAGGCGCCGCGCGCCGGCACCCGCAGCGAGGCGGTGGACGAGCTCGCCACGCGGCTGTCCGACCGCTTCGAGACGCGGGTCAAGGTCGCACTCGGCAAGACCAAGGGCCGCATGACCGTCGAGTTCGCCTCGGTCGAGGACCTCAACCGGATCCTCCACGTCATGGCACCCGACGAGCGGGGTCTCTTCAAGCCCGCCTCTGACGCCTGACACGCTGGCGCATACGAACGGCTCCGGGCCGGCAACCACACCACGTGGATGCCGGCCCGGAGCCGTTACTGTGTCCGAACACCAACCGCTACCGCGCAGCCGTCAGCGCCGTGTCGACGATGGTGCGGTACAGCGTCGGCAGATCGTGCCCGCTCGCGGCCACGGCCTGCGGTAGAAGCGACATCTCCGTCATACCGGGCGCGACATTCACCTCGAGCACGTACGCGGTGCCCGACCGGTCGAGAATCATGTCGGTGCGGGACAGGTGCCGCAGGTGCAGCGCCCGGTGCGCGTGCACGGCGACGTCGGACACGAGGGTGGCCTGCTCCGCGGTGAGGCGGGCCGGCGCGAAGAACTCCGTCTCGCCCGCGACGTAGCGGGCCGCGTAGTCGTACGCGCCGTCGGCGACGATCTCCACGGCGGCGAGGGCTGTCGGCCCGTCGGGGCCGTCGATCACGCTGACCGCGAGCTCGACGCCGTCGATCGCCTGCTCGATGAGCGCGGTCTCGCCGTAGGCGAAGCACTCCACCATCGCGCGCGGCAGGTCCTCCGCACGCGTCACGACCGTGACGCCGAGGGCCGAACCGCCCTCCGTCGGCTTCACCACCAGCGGCAGTCCGAGGCGTCGGACGATCGTGTCCAGGACGGGCTGGGCGCCGAGGTCTCGGAAGAGGCTCTGCGGGAGCGTCACGTAGTCCGGCGTCGCGAGGCCGGCGTCGAGCAGCGCGGCCTTCGCGATGGGCTTGTTCCAGACGACGCGACTCGCGCGCGGCCCGGTGCCCACGTACGGCAGGCCGACCATGTCGAGCACGTCACGCACCGAGCCGTCCTCGCCGGAGGCACCGTGCAGCAGCGGCCAGACGACGTCGGGCCGCGCCTCGCGGAGGAACGCCAGGAGGTCCGCGTCGACGTCGTGCAGCACGACCTCCAGGCCGGTGGCGCGGAGCGTCTCGGCCACACGGCGCCCGGAGCGGAGGGACACGTCCCGCTCGTGCGACAGGCCGCCGGCGAGGACGACGACCAGGGGAGCGCCCCTTCCGGCGTCGGGCCCGGTGGGGGAGGACGGCGCGCCGGCGGGGACATCGGAGGACGCCGGCGCGGACGGTGCGGGGGCGGGACTGGTCATCGAGGACTCACTCGGTAGGGGTCAACGGTCAGCAGGTCAGCAGCCATCGTGTCAGACGCACAGGACACCCGCGTGACCTGTGCGTCCGACGTGGCGCAGGCGTCACGCCAGATCGGGAGCCGGGCTCTCGACGTCGTCCGTGTCCGGGTCGGGCTGCGCGGAGGTACCGAAGATCTGCACCAGCTCGGACTCGCCGTTCACGACGCCGGCCAGTCGCCGCACACCCTCCCGGATGCGCTCCGGCGTCGGGAAGCAGAACGACAGGCGCATGTGGTCCGAGCCGCTGCCGTCGTAGTAGAAGGCGGTGCCCGGCACGTACGCGACCCGCGCCGTCACGGCGCGGGGCAGCATCGCGCGGGCGTCCAGGCCGTCGGGGAGCCGGACCCACACGAAGAAGCCGCCGTTCGGCACGTTCCACAACGCGCTGGGCAGGTGCTCGCCGAGCGCGCCGACGAGCGCGTCGCGCCGCTCGCGGTACATCTCGCGGTAGGCCTTGATCTGGGCCTTCCAGTCACAGGTCTCCAGGTAGGTCGCCACCGCGAGCTGCGAGGCATTCGACGGCGACAGCACGGCGGCCTCGCTCGCGAGCACGAGCTTGTCGCGCACCGCGTGCGGCGCGATGACGAAGCCCACCCGGTAGCCGGGGGCGAACGTCTTGGAGAACGAGCCGAGATACAGCACGCCGTCGGTGTCATAGGAGCGCAGCGCGGGCAGCGGCTCGTCGTCGAACCCGAGCAGGCCGTACGGGTCGTCCTCGACGACGAGGACGCCGTGCCGGCGGCAGATCTCCAGGACCTGCGGGCGGCGCTCGACGGACATCGAGACGCCGGCTGGGTTCTGGAACGTCGGAATGGTGTAGAGAAATTTCACCCGCCGGCCCTCGGTCGCCAGCCGGGTGAGCGTTGCGTCGAGCTCGGCGGGGACGAGTCCCTCGGCGTCGAGCGGCACGTGGACGACGTCGGCCTGGTAGGAGCGGAAGACGCCCAGCGCTCCGACGTACGAGGGCGCCTCGGCGACCACGACGTCGCCCGGGTCCACGAAGATGCGGGTCACCAGGTCGAGCGCGGACTGGGAGCCGGTGGTGACCACGACGTCGTCGGGATGGGCCGACACGCCCTCCAGCGCCACCACCTGCGTGATGTGCTCACGCAGTACCTCCTCGCCCTGGCCGGAGCCGTACTGCAGGGCGGTGGTGCCCTTGGTGGCGATGAGGCGCTGCATGGTGTCGGCGATGACCTCGAGCGGCAGGCCTTCGAGGTACGGCATGCCGCCGGCCAGCGACACGACCTCCGGACGGTTCGCGACCGAGAAGAGCGCCCGGATCTCCGAGGCGCGCATGCCGTGCGCTCGCGCCGCGTACGAACCAAACCACGGGTCGAGGCGGTTACCGGCGGTCTCGGGAAGCTCGTTCACGCACCCCAGTGTCGCACGGCGCCGGTGTCGGACCGGTGTCCGATCACGCGTGAAACAGTGTGTCTACCGGGCTCGCGCACAGGCTCGCGGACACGGCCCGCGCACAAGAAGAGCGCGTGCCCGGAGCCGCACCCGGTCACCTGACCGGGTGGGCCGGGCACACGCTCCGGCTTGTGTGCGAGACCGGATCAGCCCGCGAGGACCTCGTCGATCTCCTCGGTCAGCGCGCGCTTCGGGCGGGCGCCGATGATCGACTTCACGACCTCGCCGCCCTTGTAGACGTTGAGCGTCGGGATCGACACGATGCCGTAGTCCATGGCGGTCTGGCGGTTCTCGTCGGTGTCGAGCTTGACGATCTTGATCTTGCCCTCGTACTCGTCGGAAAGCTCCTCGAGGATCGGCGCGACCATGCGGCACGGGCCGCACCAGGTGGCCCAGAAGTCGACGAAGACAGGAATGTCAGAGTCGAGGACCTCGGCCTTGAAGGTGTCGTCGGTGACCTTGATGGTGCTCATCCAGCATCTCCTTGTTCGTGGCCCGTCAGGGCCGAGTGAGGCGGGGCCGGGTGGAGCCGGCCCGAGGTTCAGTCGTTCAGCGAGTCGAGGTACGCCTGGGCGTCGAGCGCCGCGGAGCAGCCCGAGCCGGCGGCCGTGATCGCCTGGCGGTAGGTGTGGTCGACGGCGTCGCCGCACGCGAAGACGCCGGGAAGGTTGGTGCGGGTGCTGCGGCCCTCCACGAGGATGTAGCCGTTCTCGTCCAGGTCCACCTGGCCCTTGACGAGGTCGGTGCGGGGCTCGTGGCCGATCGCGATGAACAGGCCGGTCACGTCGACGTCCCGGAGGTCGCCCGTGACGGTGTCGCGCAGGCTGATGCCCGCGACCTTGTCCTCGCCCGCGATGCCCGCGACCTCGCTGTTCCACGCGAACTCGATCTTCGGGTCCGCCATGGCGCGGTCGGCCATGATCTTCGAGGCCCGCAGGCCGTCGCGGCGGTGCACGACGGTGACCTTCGAGGCGAAGCGCGTGAGGAACGTCGCCTCCTCCATCGCGGAGTCGCCGCCGCCGACCACGACGATGTCCTGATCGCGGAAGAAGAAGCCGTCGCAGGTGGCGCACCACGATACGCCGCGGCCGGAGAGGCGCTTCTCGTCGGGCAGGCCCAGCTCGCGGTACGCGGAGCCGGTCGCGAGGATCACGGACCGGGCGCGGTAGGTGTCGCCGCCGCCCGTCACGATGGTCTTGACGTCACCCGTCAGCTCGACCTGCTCCGCGTCGTCCCAGACGACCTTGGCGCCGAACTTCTCCGCCTGCTCGCGCATGGCGTCCATCAGCTCGGGGCCCTGGATCCCGGCCGGGAAGCCGGGGAAGTTCTCGACCTCCGTGGTGTTCATCAGCGCACCGCCCGCGGTGACCGAGCCCGCGATGACCACGGGCGCGAAGCCGGCGCGCGCCGCGTAGACGGCGGCCGTGTATCCCGCGGGGCCGGACCCCACGATGACGACGTCGAGCACGGGGGCGTCGGTGGTCCCCGCGGCCGGAGCGGTGGTCTGTTCGGTCAAGGTGGTCTCCTCGAGTTCCATGGGCACACGCAACAACACGCGAGCGGGTCCCAGTGTTCCAGCCGATGCCCTCGGCGGCCCGGTCGCGGACGTGAATCTCACCACAGAATATCGACATACTTCGATGCATGGGAGGGGTGTGACGCGAACTCTCGATGCCTGGGCCGGGCGCGAACAGAACTGGGGCGCGCGGACCGTTCTCCGCGCGCCCCAGCCTTGCCTCGGTGACTCAGGTCAGCTCAGCACAACCTCGTTCAGCTCGAGCCGGTAGCCGTCAGAGACCTGGGGCAGCTCGGTGATCCAGATCGTGAACGAGTCGCTCACGACCGGCTCGGGCAGCTCGAACGTGGTGGTCTCGGAGAACGTCCCCTCCGCGAGCACCTCGCCGCCCTCGCCGCCCTTGAGGATCTGCACCTTGCCGCCCGGGGTCTTGGGAGTGAGCAGCTCGATCTTGGTGACCGACGCCGGCTCCCGCAGCTTCAGCTCCATCCCCAGGAAGTCCTTGAACCCGCCGAAAGCCGCCTGCCGCTGGTAGGTGGTGGTGTAGTAGAACGTCGCCGGGTCGGCGTCGTACGCCAGCTCGACCTTCTCCGGGTGGTCGATGGTCTGGCCCTCCCACTCCAGGACGCCGAGGAGCGCGGCCGAGTCGATCACCGGGCGCGCCTCCGTCTCGGTGGGTGCGGACGGCTGGGTGCTGCCCCCGCCCTCGGTGCCGCCTGGGGAGGCGGACGACACCGGCGTCGGAGAGGCATCGGCGATCACGTCAGGCGTGGGCGCCAGGACGGCGTTGATGGCCCAGATGAGGCCGGCGACGACCGCGACGCCCACGAGACCGAGCACGATCGGCGTCGGGTTGACGCCGCCGCGCTTGGGCGCCGGCTGCGTGGCGAACCCCGCGTCCGGGTCGTAGTAGCCGCCGTTGGGGTCCTGTCCCGCCGGCGCGAACGACTGCGGGGGGTACTGCTGCGGCGCCTGCGGCGCGTACTGCGCCTGACCGTACCCGGGCTGCTGCGCGGCCGGCTGGCCGAACTGGTCGTAGCCCGGCACCGCGCCCTCGGGCGGTGGGGGCGGAACCGGTGCGTGCCCGTAGGCCTGCGGCTCGTAGGTGTAGTCGTTCTGCGGCTCGGGGTAGCCGGCGGGCACGGTGCCTGCCCCCATCGCCATCGTCTCGTCGTTACGTGCGATCCGGCCGGTGACGGGGCGCCGCACGGGCGGCGTTCCCTCGCCACCGAAGGCTTCGGCGACGGACTGTCGTCGCGGCTCCTCCGGCTCGGGCTGCACGAATCCAGGCAGCGATGCCACTACGGAAACCTCTCCCCACGGCCGGAGGGCCGCGGTCACGTCGTCGGGGTTCATCGGCCCTTCGGCACCGCCGGACGCGTCGAACGTCCGGCGCACCAGGGCGTCGATGTCGGTGTCCACGTGGGGGACCAGCGTGGACAGGGGCGCAACGGCGCCCGAGTCGTCGACCTGCGCCGGCAACGGGATCAGGGTGTCCTTCGCGATCCAGTCGGCCTCGAGGTCGTGGCCGGGCCAGCGCGCCGTCATCGCGTAGTAGAGGAGGGCCACCAGGCCCTGGGCGTCGAACTGGGCCGGCCTGCCGTTGAGGGTATCGCCAGAGGCGAGCCCGCCGTCGAGCCCGAGGCCCGTGATCCGGACCTGGTGGCCGTCGATGCGGACGGCCTCCGGGCGCAGCACGGTGTGGTGCACGCCGCGGGCGTGCGCAACGCCGAGGGCGGTGGCCGCCTCACCGACGATCGCCCTGGCCTGCTGCTCGTCGACGAGACCGCCCGAGACGATCTCCGTCAGGGTCTTGCCGGTGTGCGGCTCGGTGACCACGTACTTGTGGCCGTCGGCGTCCGACCCGGCGTCGAGCACGCGGACCAGGCGAGGGTCTGTCACGAGGGCCGCACGCCGGGCGGAGTCCAGCGCGTCGCCCGCATAGGGCCCGGTCACGAGGGTCACGCGGACCTCGCGGTCGAGGATCAGGTCGTGTGCCTCCCAGGCGGTCGCCGCGGCGAGGTCGGTGCTCGCCTGCTGGCTCAGCCTGTATCTCTCGACCAGCACGCTGCCTGGCTCGACGGTGCTCACACGGACCTCCTCGCTCGCTCGGGGGACAGGGACAGTAGCAGGTGCGTCACCACAGGGATCACGCGCCGTCGCCATGCTACGCGGAACCGCCGACAGCCCGCCGGGACGTGGCCCCGCCCGCGCCAGGCATCCGCGAGATCAGCCGTCCGCACCTACGAGGCGTCCACATGCTCCCGCGTGCCGGGCGTCCGCGAGAGTGCCGCGTGCGAGAGTGCCGGTACGCGAGAGGCACAGACCACCGAGGTGGCCTGTGCCTCCGGGACGACGTCGTCCGGCGGTGCCGGCCCCCGAGAACCGGCGGTCGGACCGCGCCGCGAGAGTCTCGCCGCGAGAGTCAGCGCCGCAACCGCGCCAGCACCGGCGCCAGCAGCCGGTTGAGCTCGTCGACGCGCAGCAGGCGGAGCAGCAGCACGTAGACGGCGAGCATGACTACGCCGCAGAGCGCGGTCACCCACAGGCCGCTGAGCATGGTGAGCACCCAGCCGCTGTCGAACGTGAGCACCTCGAACCCGCCGACCAGCCGGTAGACGCCCCACCCGGCGAACCCGGAGACCGCGGCGGCGAGGACCGCCTTGGCGTGCAGGGTGAGGATGCGGACGCCGTCGAGCCGGCCGCCGAGCTTCGCCTTGAGGCCCCTGGTGCGCAGGAGCACCGTGATCCAGTTCGACAGGGCGTACGAGCCACCGGCGGCGATGACCCAGTACCGCGGGTCCAGCCAGATCTGGGCCGCGATCAGCCCGGCGACGAGGGCGAGCGTCGACGGCACGGTGATCCAGAAGACGGAGCGGCCGTCCTCGTAGGCGTAGTAGACCCACTTCATGAGGGCCATGCCGCCGAGCGGCACCAGGCCGAACGCGAGCGCGGTCAGCACGGGCGCGATGAGGGCGGTGCCCTCGGCGCCCGCCGTCGGGACGATGAAGGCGGTGGCCGGACCCGCCAGCACGACGAGCGCCGCGGTGGCGAACACGGTGAAGACACCGATGGTGCGCAGTCCGAGGGACAGGTCGGCGCGGACGCGGTCTGTGTCGCCCTCCTGCGCGGCCTTGCTGATCCCCGTGAACAGTGCGGTCGCTATCGAGACCGTGACCAGCGAGTGGGGCAGCAGGTAGATGAGGAGCGCCTGCGTGTACGAGGCGTTGCCCGCCATCGCCTCACCGGAGGCCCCGGCCCCCGAGGTGACCCTCGTCAGGTACGCGACGCCGGCCTGTTCCAGGACCACCGCGGCGAGCGTCCACAGGGCGACCGCCCCCGCCGAGCGCAGGCCGATGCCGCGCAGCCCGAGGCGGAAGTGCCACCGGAAGCCGGAGCGCAGCAGCGGCACGAGCAGCACCAGCGCCTGGGTCACGATGCCGAGGGTGGCCGTCCCGGCCAGCAGGATCGTGCGCGGCGTGTCCCACTCGGACAGGTCGTTGATCCCGAGGTCGGGTGCGCTGCCGAACACGAGCAGGAAGATGCCGAACCCGAGGATCGCCACCACGTTGTTCGCCACCGGTGCCCACATGAACGGGCCGAACTGCTCGCGGGCGTTCAGCACCTGGCCCAGCAGCGTGTACAGACCGAAGAAGAAGAGCTGTGGGATGCACCAGTACGCGAAGACGGTCCCGAGCGCGAGCTGCTCGGCGGTCCAGCCGTCCGTGTAGAGCATCACCACCCACGCGGAAGCACCCGTGAGGCCGGCGGTGACCGCCAGGATGCCGACGGCGGAGACGGTGAGCAGCTTGTCGATCCGCTCCTGGGCGTTGTGCGCGCGGAACGCCTTGACGATCTGCGGCACCAGGACGGCGTTCAGCATGCCGCCGGCGAGGATCGCGAACAGGACGCCGGGCAGCTTGTTCGCGACGTCGAACGCGTTCGCGACCGTGCCCGCCGAGCCGATGGCGGCCACCAGCATCATGTTGCGCACCAGGCCGCCGAGGCGGGAGGCGGCGGTGCCCGCCGCCATGACTATCGAGTTGCGTCCGAGGCTGCTGGCCGACGCCGGCGGCGCGGCGGACGCGTCCGGACCGCTGGCGGCCTCGGCGCTGGGGTCCGACGCAGGGTCGGTCGGTGCGGTCACGGCGTTCTCCTGGGTCAAGCGACTACTCCCGTGGTCTGGGCCTCGCCCGGCGCGGTTCGGCCAACGCGTGCGGCGGCCGAAACACTACTCCGCTCGGACGGCCATCGAGTCCGCGGACGGCACCGGAGCGGATTCCGGCGCCTCGGCCGCCGTCCCGGTGGCCTCCTCGACGTCCTTGCTGGTGGCACGGTACGGGGAACGCCCGCGGCGCACCGTGCGCCAGATCCCGGACAGGAACAGCAGGGCGACGAGGCCGGCGGCGATCCAGGTACCGACCTCCTCCCACCCGGCGCGCACCCGGACCTGGAAGGAGGAGTCGTCGCTGATCTTGGCGCCGGTCGGCGTGAGGACCTGCGCGGTCACCTCGACGTCGCCCGAGCCGATGGCGCGCACCGGCACCCGCACGTCCATCTCCTGGCCCGCCGGGATGGTCTCCGTGCTGCGGGCGTCGACGGTGAGGCGCGGGTGGTCGGGGCGCAGCACCACGGTGACCGTCGCGTCGACGTCGAGCCCGTTGCGTACGCGCACCGGGATGTCGCCGGCGTCGGTGATGAAGTTGATGTCCTCGCGCGGGACCACGGTCACGGACTCCTGCGTGAGCTTGGCCGCCGAGCGCAGGGCCTGCCGCACGAACAGGTCCCGGAGCCCTGGATCGCTGCGCTGCGCGACGGCGAGCGGGGCGGCGAGGCGGGCGACGCCCGGCCGCCAGATCTTGAACGAGCCCTGCTCGGCGACCGACGAGAACGTGACGACGGCATCGCGCGCGCGCTCCAGCTCGGCCACCTCGGTGGCACCGAGCTCGGCCCTGGACGCGCGGTGCTCCGGCAGGGGCGTGCGGGGCACGTCCTGGGCCTCCTGCAGGAGGAGCGTGTTCAGGGTGGTGGTGGTGACCCAGCCCGAGTCGTCGAGCGCGTTCAGGATCGTGGTGGCGGCCTCGGCGTCGGGCGTCCAGGTGCGCGGCGCCACGATCGACAGGGACGGCGGGTCGGACGGGGACTGGCTCACGACGGCGGCCGTCTCGGCGAGGAGGCGCTGCGTGCCCTCCGCCGTGGTGGAGGTCGTCGTGACGGACGGCGCGTCGGCGGAGCTCTCGGTGGACGCGGCGGTCTCGGCGCCCGACAGGTCGGTCGCGGCGAGGAAGGCCTGCGTGAGGATCGTGTCGGTGATGACCGCGCGCGCGGTGCCCGACGGCGTCGCGACGTCCGCCCGGCCCGTCACGGTGCCCTGCCCTTCGTGCGCGAGCCCGCCGCCGCTGACCACGACGTTCCGCCGGTCGGCGGAGACCGCGAGGTCGAGGGTCTCGATGTCGGGCACTATGCCGTCGGCGGGCCAGGCCAGGTTGGTGCTCCAGCCGGCCGGGACCTCCCAGTCGGCCGTCCGGGGGGCGTGCAGAAAGCTCCGCGAGCCGGTGGTCCGCACGTTGGCGTGCGCGAGCGCGGCGAGATCCGGGTCGTGGTCGGGGAGCGTATAGGTGGCGGTGTCGGCAGCGGCAGCGAGCATGCGCTCGTACCACTCCGTGAGGGCGGGGTCCTTCGAGGTCGAGGCGACGCCCATGACGTCGGGGTCGATCGCGAGCGACAGGTTGGTGTGCTCGGCCACCTGCAGCACGCCGTCGAGCCGCTGGCCGGCGGCGGTGCGCTGCGCCAGCTCGATGTCGGCGGTGCTCGGGTCGGCCGGGTCGGTGGCCGGGCTCGTCACGGCCGCCAGGATGCTGACCCGCATGGGCTCGCGCTCGAGGCCGTCGGCGTCGTACATGAGAAAGGAGCGGGCCACGCCGAGGCGGCCCGTGGTGTCGCCGACGACGACGGCGAGCCGGCGCGCGCCGAAGCCCTGCAGCGTCTGGGCGCCCGGGTCGTAGGTGAACGAGACGTTCGCGGACGCGCCCGGCGCCAGGTCCGGGACCGGCTGCTGCGTGGGCGCGCCGTAGACCTGGTCGAGCAGGTCCGCCGTGGACCACTTGGCGATCTCCGCGCGCGAGGTGAGCGCCGCCCAGTCCACGGTCAGCTCGGCCAGGGCGCCGGCGATCGGGGCGTCGGTCGTGTTGGTGACCCGCGCCCGGATCGTCACCTCGTCGCCGGGCCTGGCCACCGGGTGCGAGACGTCGACGACGTCGACGTCCAGCCGGCCCGCCGGGGAGGCCGCGACGGGGATGGGCTCGGTCGTGGCCCTGCTCGCGGGTGACAAGGTGATGGCGACGCCCGCCGCGGCGACCGAACTGGCGGCCGCCGCAGGGACCATGGCTGACCCGACGAGCACCGCGCCCGCCAGGAGCACGGCGCTGAGCTTGCCGGTGCGGCGGGCCGCCCGGCGGCGGGCGGAACTGCGGGAGAGGTCGGGGTGCTGCGTCATGGCAGGTCTGGGCGCTCCGTGGGGAAGGCGTCGGCGCGCAACGCGTCCCGGAGGTTCCTCGACGACTCGAGGAGATCCAGGGCGGCCACGGCCAGTCGCTGCTCGTTCGGGTACGACAGGCGCTCGGCGAGCTCGTCCATCCTGACCCAGAGAACGTCCTCGGCCTCGCCGTCCGGATCGTTCTCCACGGTCAGGTGACCGCCCTCCGCGCGCAAGAGGTAATGGTGCACCACCTTGTGCACCCGCCGGTCCTCACCGGTGAACCAGTAGTCGATCACGCCGAGCTCCGCCTGGATGGAGCCGCGGATCCCGGTCTCCTCGCGGATCTCGCGGATCGCCGCCTCCTGCGGGGTCTCGCGGCCTTCGAGGTGACCCTTCGGCAGGCACCACTCCAGGCGGCCCGTCCGGTTGCGGCGCAGCAGCACCGCCGCGCTGAAGTCCCCGGAGCGCCCGGGCCCCGCCCGCAGCACCAGCCCGCCCGCCGAGGTCTCGTCCACGATCGGCAGATGCGCGGGCGCCGTCATCGCGGCGGCGCGCCGTGCCGGGTTCACCCGTAACGGTGCCCCGCCGGGTGGCGTGGGCACGTCCGGGCGACCGTCAGGTCGGTCGCTCGCCGGAACAGGTGTGGACATGCCCCAACACTACCGACTGAGCACCGTTGCTCCGGTCAGGCGAGGGGGTGCGGGCGGTTTCGGACACTCGGTTCGTTCGGCTCGCGAGAATGGCCTGTGTGCCGCGTGGCGGCCGGCTGGGCTTCCGGTCGACACCGCAGCGGGCGGGCGTTAGTCGGTGGGTGTCAGCATGTTGCCATCATGTAAGAATCTTGGGCTGTGTCTACCCCTGAACAGGATCTGTTGCGGCGCGCGCTCGGTGTGCTGACCGAGATGGCGCCCGCGGCGCTCGAGCTGGGCGAGCAGTTTCGTGCCGCCGGGCACGAGCTCGCGCTCGTCGGCGGCCCGGTTCGGGACGCGTTCCTCGGCCGCACGAGCAACGACCTCGACTTCGCGACGTCGGCCTCGCCGGACCAGACGCAGAAGATCCTGGCGCGCTGGGGCGACGCCCACTGGGACATCGGCAAGGAGTTCGGCACCATCGGGGCGCGCAGGGGCGACGTCGTCGTCGAGGTGACGACGTACCGCACGGACAAGTACGACCCGGCGTCGCGCAAGCCGCTCGTCGAGTTCGGGGACACGCTCGACGGCGACCTGTCCCGGCGCGACTTCACCGTGAACGCGATGGCGGTGCGCGTGCCGGACCTGGCGTTCGTCGACCCGTTCGGCGGGCTGGGCGATCTCGCCGCCGGTGTGCTGCGCACCCCGATCGCGCCCGAGCGCTCGTTCGACGACGACCCGCTACGCATGATGCGCGCGGCGCGGTTCGCCGCGCAGCTCTCGTTTCACGTGGAACCGGGAACGCTCGCCGCAGTGGTCGCGATGGCCGGGCGGATCGAGATCGTGTCGGCGGAGCGGGTGCAGGCGGAGCTCACCAAGCTGATCCTCAGCGCCGACCCGCGCGCGGGTCTCGAGGTGCTCGTCGACACCGGCCTCGCCGACCACGTGCTGCCCGAGCTGCCCGCCCTCCAGCTCGAGATCGACGAGCACCACCGGCACAAGGACGTCTACCAGCACTCGCTCACCGTGCTGGACCAGGCCATCGCCCAGGAGACCGGGCCGGACGGCGCGGTGCCTGCGCCCGACCTGGTGCTGCGCCTCGCGTCGCTGCTGCACGACATCGGCAAGCCCGACACGCGCCGCTTCGAGCCCGGCGGCGGCGTCAGCTTTCACCATCACGAGGTGGTCGGCGCCAAGCTCGCCGCCAGGCGGCTCAAGGCGCTCAAGTTCGAGAAGCAGGTGGTCAAGGACGTGTCGCGGCTCGTGGAGCTGCACCTGCGGTTCCACGGGTACGGCGACGGCGTGTGGACGGACTCCGCCGTCCGCCGCTACGTGACCGACGCCGGCCCGCTGCTCGAGCGGCTGCACCGGCTTACCCGTGCCGACTCGACCACGCGCAACAAGCGGAAGGCCAAGCGCCTGTCCGACGCGTACACCGACCTGGAGAACCGGATCGCCGCGCTGCGCGAGCAGGAGGAGATCGACGCGATCCGGCCGGACCTCGACGGCACGCAGATCATGGCGATCCTCGGGATCCCGCCGTCGCGCGAGGTCGGCCAGGCGTACAAGTACCTGCTGGGCCTGCGCATGGAGCGGGGGCCGCTGGGCGAGGACGTGGCGACGGAGGAGCTCAAGAAGTGGTGGGCCGAGCGGTAGGCCCGGGCCGCCGAGGCCCTGGGCGGGCCGCGTCCTAGACGTGGGTCGGGTCGAACAGGGCGCTCACCGACTCGCCGCTGTGGATGCGGCGTACCGCTTCGGCGAAGGCCGGGGCGACGCTGATCACGGTCAGCTTGTCGTGCGCGAGGAGCCCGGTCGAGGGCACCGTGTTGGTGGTGACGATCTCGACCACGTCGGGGTCGGCGGCGATCCGGTGCGCGGCGTCGTTGGCGAAGATGCCGTGCGTGCACGCGATCCGGACGCTGCGCGCCCCGTGCTCCCGGAGCAGGTCGAGGATGGCCATGATCGTCGACCCGTTGGCGATCTCGTCGTCGAGCACGATGATGTCGCGGCCGGTGACGTCGCCGATGAGGGACGTGATCTCGACCCGGTCGCCGTCGAAGCGCTCCTTCGCGGCCGCGGCGACGGGAATCCCGAGCATCTTCGCGAACGCCGACGCGCTCTTCGCGTTGCCGAGGTCGGGGGAGACCACCGTGGCCTTGGCGAGGTCGCTGGGCAGGAAGTGCGCCGCGAGCTCACGCAGCGCGTTGAGCTGGTCGGTCGGCACCCGGAAGAACGCGTGCACCTGCGGTGCGTGCAGCGTCATCGTGAGGATGCGGTTCACGCCGGCCGTCTCCAGCAGGTCCGCGACGAGGCGCCCGCCGACCGAGATGCGCGGCGCGTCCTTCTTGTCCGAGCGCGCGTACGCGAAGTGCGGCATGACGGCGGTGATCCGGCGGGCCGATGCGCCCTTGGCGGCGTCGATCATGAGCAGGAGCTCCATCAGGCTCTCCTGCGCCGGGCGCACCACGGACTGCACGAGGTAGACGTCGCGCTCGCGGCAGTTCTCCAGGAGCTGGACCTGCAGGCAGTCGTTGGCGAAGCGCTGGATCTTGATCGGGCTCAACGGGACGTCGAGATCAGCGCACATCTCCTGAGCGAAGCGCTGACCCCCGGTACCAGCGAAGACCCGTACCTCGGCCATGGCTGGAGTCTACGGAACGTCAAGCCGACATGCCTAGCCATCACCGGCACCGGACCGTGAGCGTCAGGTCGCGGGCACGGGGCGGGCTTGGGAATCGCGCCGTGGCTGGCCGGCCGCCGTCGCGGAGCCGGTCCGAGCGCGCTATCGGAAAAGCCCCGCGGGGGTGGGTTGCGCAGAGTAGATCATGTCTACTCGGCGCAACCCACCCCCGCGGGGCAAGGAACTCCGGGAGGTCAGTGACCGCCGTGGCCCGCGCCGTCGGACGCCGGCCGCCTGATCAGCAGGGCGAGGCCCACCGCGACGACCAGCACGCCTGCCCCCACCGTGAAGGCGAGGCTGGCCCCGCCGGTCAGCGCGTCGGCGGTCCCCGCACCGGCGTCGGTCAGCGACGTGGAGCGGAGAGTGAGCAGCGCGACGAACAGCGCCGTGCCGGCGGCGCCGGCCACCTGCTGCACCGTGTTGATCGTGGCGGAGCCGTGCGAGAACAGGTGCGGCTCGAGCTCGCCCATCGCCGCGCTGAACAGCGGGGTGAACGTGCAGCTCAGGCCGAGCATCAGCAGGAGCTGGGCGATGACGACCACGTACCAGGGCATCGCCGGGTTGATGAACGCCAGTGCGCCGGTGCCGAGGACCACCGCGATCAGGCCGGGGACCATGATCGGTCGCGGGCCGTACCGGTCGTACAGCCGGCCGACGATCGGGCCGGAGAGACCCATCGCGAGCCCACCCGGCAGGATGACCAGGCCGGACTGGGTGGGGGTGTAGCCGAGGGCGTCCTGCAGCACCAGGGGGAGCATCACCATGGTGCCGAGCATGGACAGCATCGCGATCGCCATGATCCCGATCGACAGCGCGAAGTTCCGGGAGCCGAACGTGCGCAGGTCGAGCAGGGCGGAGTCGGTGCGCTGCCGCGCGAGCTGGCGCCACACGAACACCCCGAGGATCAGCACGCCGATGCCCAGCGGCAGCCACGGGTTGACGGTCGACGCGCCGCGCGCGGACTCGCCCAGCTCCGACAGGCCCCACACCACGCCGCCGAAGGCGACGAGCGCGAGCAGCAGCGACAGCGGGTCGAGCGGGTGGTGGTCCTTCTCGGACACGTCCCTGATCCACAGCAGCCCCGCGACGAGCGCCGCGAGGGCGATGGGGAGGACGATGCCGAACACGTACCGCCAGCCCAGCGCGTCGGCGATGATGCCGGACACGGTCGGCCCCATGGCCGGCGCGAGCGCGATGACCAGGGTGATGTTGCCCATGATCCGGCCGCGCAGGTGCGGCGGCACGATCGTCATGATCGTCGTCATGAGCAGCGGCATCATGATCGCGGTGCCGGTCGCCTGCACCACGCGCCCCGTGACGAGGAACGCGAACGACGGGGACAGCAGTGCGATCAGGGTGCCCGCGCTGAACAGCGCCATCGCGGCCAGGTACGCCCAGCGTGTGCCCAGCCGGTTGATGAGGAAGCCCGTCGCCGGGATCACCACCGCCATGGTGAGCAGGAACGCCGTCGTCAGCCACTGGCCGACGGTCGCCGTGATGCCGAGGTCGTCCATGATCAGCGGCAGCGCCACACCCATGGTGGTCTCGTTGAGGATCACGGTGAACGCGCTCGCCATGAGTAGGGCGATCACGCGGAAGTGACCCGGCGCCAGCTTGTCGGAGTGCTCCTCGACCGGAGCGGCGCTCGGTGCGCCGTCCGACGGCGGGTCGACGCGTGTTCGGTCGTCGAGCTGATCGGAAGTGTCAAGGATGTCGGTACTCACGGGATTGCCCTCTCTCGGTACGGTGCGCGGGCCGAGATCGAGGGCGACATTGCACACGACCTACGTCTAACGACGCCGGACCATCGTCGGGTATTCCCGGCGAGGATCGCGACCTGTTTTTGTCGACGTCTGCCGCCAGCAGAAATCATCGGTCCGGAGCAGGACCGACTCCTGGCGGAGTTGCGCGGGTCAGCTCCCTGCCGCGTCCGCCGGTCCCGCGCCGTCGTCGGACGGCGCGTCCGCGGGGGCGACCGGTTCGGTCACCGGTGTGGCGACGCCGAGCGTCACGCCCTGCTGGGCCATGAACGGCTCCGGGTCCACGGCCTGCCCGTTCATCCGCACCTCGTAGTGCAGGTGGCAGCCCGACGACGTGCCGGCGCCCGCCGGGTCGATGCGCGAGTCGCCGCCCATCGACGCGATCTGCTGCCCTGCCTGGACCACGTCGCCGACGCGCACCAAGTTGGTGCCGGTGAGCAGGTGCCCGTACGTCGTGTCGAGGCCGAGGCCGTGCTCGATCCGGATGGTGTTGCCCGTGCCCCAGCCGGTGCCCCCGGAGATCACCACGCGCCCGGCGGCGGCCGCGAACACCTGGGTGCCGCACGCCGCCGCGATGTCCTGTCCGAGGTGGAAGGTCGAGGCCCCCGCGATGCCGGTGTTGCGCGGCCCGAACCCGGACGCCTTCGACCCGACCGCCGGGTTCGCCCACCCGCCGATGCTGACGGCGGCCCGTCCGATGGCGCCCGTCAGGCAGGGCGCGCCGGCCGCGGCGCCCTGGATGGACCGGGACAGCTCCGCGAGGTCCTCCGCATCGGCGCCGCTGACGAGCTGGATCACCCGGAGCGCCTGGTCCCAGTACTGCTCGTAGTGGTAGGGGTCGGCGTTCCGCTGCGCCTTGTGCGCCGCGATGGTCGGTTCGAGGGTCTCCCAGCCGGTGACGGCGAGCAGCCGGTCGTAGAACCTGCCCGACGACTGCACGGGGTCCAGCCGTTCGGCGACCGTGCCGTACCACTTCTGTTCCTGGAACATGCCGATCGAGGAGGTCAGCGTGCCGTCGGGGTTGCGCACCCCGAACCGGTCGTCGCCGTAGGTGAGGTTGCGCAGCCCCGACTCGCCGAGGGCGGTCATCACCGCGATGGCCTGCGCCCGCGCCGGGACGCCGCGCTCCTGGCCCACCTGCAGGATCACCGACGCGTTCTGGAGCTGCTCGCCCGTGAAGCCGCCGGCGGCCGCGGCCTGGTCGCCCGCAGGCACCACCGACGCCGACAGGCCGCAGTCGTTCTGGGACTGGCTCTCGCTCACGGCGCCGCCGACCAGCACGACCATCGCGACCACCGCCGCAGGCACCGCCAGCACCGCGGCGGCCAGCACCGCCAGCACGAGCACGGCACGCCTGGTCGCGTCGTCCTTCCGCCTGCCGGTGCCGCGGCGGGTGCCTCGGGAGCCGACCGCCTGCGACACGGCGCGCGTCGCGAGACCGACGGCGTCCCGCCCGCTCACGACCCCTCCGGCGGCCTGATCTGCTCGGCCAGCCAGGGTGCGGCGCCGTCGGCCCGGGTGAGGAGCACGGTGTAGCGGCCGATGTCCGTCGGCACCGCCACCTCCGCGAGCAGCGTGGAGGTCTCGTCGGTGACCCGCGGTTCGCCGGTCACCTCGGTGACCGGCACGAGCCGCGGGTCCACGTCCTGGTAGACGGGCTGCGCCTGGGGGGTCAGCAGCGGCTTGAGGCCCGCCCACCAGGCGTCCTCCGCCTTGTCCGTCGCGGCGAACGCGACCATGGTGGCGCGGGCCGCGTCGCGCGCGGCCTTGCGCACCGCGTCGTCCCACGTCGCCTCGACGGGCTCGGTGGGGGCTGTCTCGTCGAACTCGGGCTCGGCCGTCACCTCGACCGCCGGCTCGCCGGCCTCCGGCCGCTCGTCGACCTCCTCTGTCGCGGCGGCGGAGTCGGTGGCCTCGTCCGGCGTTCCCGCCGGATCACCGAAGTCGTCGCGGTTCTCCGGCGCGACGGCGCCGGGGCTCGCCTCCGCCGTCGGCTCACCGGAGGTGGGGCCGCCCTCGCGCGGCCAGCCGATCCAGGTCCCGATCGCGAGGGCGACCACCGTGATCGCCACGACGACTGTGCGTTTCATCAGCGGCCCAGCTCTCGCATCTGACGACGTCCCGGGTTGTGCACGATGGCGGACGGCTGCGGTGCGGCGCCCGACGAGGCCGCACCCTGACGTGCGGCGTTGAGCGACTGGGCCAGCCGGGCCGCGCTCTGCGACCGCTCACCCCGGCGACCCAGGCCGCGGACGGCGCCGAGCACCTGCTTCGCCTGCCCGGCCCTGCGTGCCATGGCGAGCGCCTTGGAGGCGCCGGCCGCCGCGGCCGACGTGCCGCTGCTCGCGACCATGGCGCCCGCCTGGAGCGCGATCGACGTGCCCGCCCGGCCCGCGCTGCCCAGCCGGTCGGTGAGCCGCTCGCCGGCCGTCGGCGGCAGGTGCGGGCTGGGCTCGTTGGACGCCTTCTCGCCCACGTTGGCGCCGTCCGGCACGGCATCGCCGCCGGGCCCACCACCAGGCCCGCCGCCGGACGACTCGCCCTGGACGGTGCGGGCGGCGGTGGTCCAGGCGTTGCCGCCGCTGCCGCTGCCCGGCACGCCGTTCCCGGTGCCGGGTCCGCCGTCCGGCCCGTCGGCGTAGCCGGAGCCGTCGACGGGGATCGGGACGGTGCGGTTGTCGTCGGTCGGCGTGCGGCCGGCGGCGGCCGAGCTACCGCCCGGCGTGCCGTCCATGGTCGACGGGCCCGCCGCAGGGGCGTCGTCGCCGTCGAGCTCGACCGCCGTGTCGTGCCGCTGCACGGGGGCCGGGCCCAGCCCGACGCCCGCCCACTCCCGTGCCTTGTTGTACCGGTCGCGCCACTTGGCCGTGCCATCCCACGGCATCGCCGCCGGCTCACCGATCTGGGACGGCACGCCGGCCGCCGCGAGCCGGTCCGCGAGGCCGCGCAGGGCCTGGCGCACGCTGGCCCCCATGAGCACGTAGAAGACGGCGCCCGCCACGACCAGCGTGTTGAACAGGTACAGCCGCACGAGGAACGGCAGGCCGCTCGTGGCGTCGTAGAAGCCGAGCAGCATCCGCATCCACGCGACCAGGAACATCGTGGCCATCGCGACGAGCACGGCACCGAACGCGACGCTCGCGAACGTGCGGAAGAGCTGGGCCCTGGTGCCGCTGGAGACGACGCCGACGGGGAGCTGCCACAGCAGCTTGATCGCCGACCAGCCGAGCAGCAGCACCGCGAAGATGGTGCCGCCGACGATCACCACGGACAGCAGCAGGAACACGAACCCGGTGGTGAGCAGGCTGAGCGTCGAGACGACCGTGCCGGCGTCCACGTTCGAGGCCGCCTCTCGGTACGCCTCGTCGCATCCGCCGATGGCGTCGACGGCGTCCTCGCGTCCCACGTTCTCGGTGTACGTGTCCTCGCAGCCCGTGCCGTCGATGACCGTGCCGTAGTTGATGATCTGGTGCGGCGCACGGAGCAGGGTGTCCACGAGCTGGCCCTTGAGGCCGTCGCGGATCACCGTGGAGTCCCGCTGGAACGACGCGCCCTCGGTCGCGAAGCCGGTGGCGATGTCCATGCCGGCGTTCCGCGACTGCATGATCACGCCCTGCTCGCCGCCGATCGTCGCCATCGGGTTGGCGAGGAACGTGGTGGCGAGGGCCGCGATGAGGCAGCCGATGAGGAGCTCCATGAAGCCGCCCGAGTACCGGCCCTTGAGCAGCCAGTAGCCCACGACGAACGCCAGGATGATGAGCGTGAGGTTGAGCAGGCCGATCTGGGCGATCATGCCCTGCACGATGATGCTCAGCCCGGCCAGCGGCGCCAGGATGTAGCCCAGCCAGTCCATGCCGAGCACCCAGTCGAGCACCCAGATCTGCACGGCGACCATGTCCCGGTACCAGACCCAGAACATGCCGGCCAGCGTCGAGAAGATCTCCGAGTCGACGTTGAGCGGGTTCCACGGCGAGCCCGTGTCCCACTGGAGCGTGAACCGGTCGACGGCCACGCCCTGGGTGTCCTCCAGGTTCAGCCCACCCTGTGGGTCGGCGACCGGGAGGGGCGCCAGGCCGATCATGCCCCGATCACCGCACCGGTGGAGCTGGTCGGCGTGGTCTTGACGGTCTCTGCGCGCTTCTCCACCAGCGGGGCCATGACCTTCGCCCGGCCGTAGCGGGCCTGGAAGTCCCGGATGAGGCACTCCCCACGGCGCTCCTCGACCACGCCGACGGCGGCGTCCGTCACCGGTGCCGTGCCCTCCGTGACGAGCTTGACCAGGCCCTCGTCCACGGGCGCGTTCGTCGGCAGGCCGTGCAGCCAGCGCAGGCCGCGGCGGGCGAGGTTGGCGTCGCGGTGGCGCAGCAGCACGCGGAACGGGATGAGCCCGCGCACCACCTCGTTGCCGAAGTCCTCCTCTGCGTCGTGGCTGCCGAGCAGGAGCGCGGCCTTGTGCTTACGGCCGTCGCGGATGAACGTGCCGATCTCCTCGGCCGCCTCGGGCGACGACATCGTCTTGGACGCCTCGTCGGCGGCGAAGATGTCGAGCCGTGAGCGGTCCGCGAAGCAGCGGTATCTGGCCAGGGCCGCGATGAGCGCGAACGTGGCACGGCCGAACACCTTCTCGGCCTTGAGCTCTGCGAACAGGTGCCCGTGCTCCATGTCCGCCTTCGAGGGGAGCTGCATCTTGTGCGTGTGCAGCACGATCGCCGGCGAGCTCAGGTCCAGCGGCGGCAGTGTGTCGTCGAAGAGCGCGCGCCCGAAGTCGAGCTCGGAGAAGATCCGCATCTCGTCCGCGAGCAGCTTGGCGCCCGGGTACTCGCAGTCCGTCTCGAGGTGCCGCGCGAGCGAGCCGAGCGACGTGATCTTGTGCCGCCACATGTACTCGGTCTGCAGCACCTTCGACAGGAGCACGTTCTGCTCGGACTTGGTCTGCACCGACAGCAGCACGGTGATGAAGGAGCGGGTCACGCGCGGGGCCTGCGCGGGCGGCAGGATGCGCAGCGGGTCCATGGACACGGTCGCGTTCTCGGAGATCTCCACGACCTGCGAGCCGGGGATCTCGGACACGGCGATACCCCACTCGCCCATCTCGGTGTGGTCCACCGCCATGAGCGTCGCACCCATGTCGACGTTGTCCATGGCCACGGTCTTCATCGAGACGCTCTTGCCGGAGCCCAGCTCGCCCACGAAGCCCATCGCGAGCGCGACGTCCAGCTTGTCGGTCGCGCCGGCCAGGTTCACGAACACCGGGTTCGGCCGTGCGGCCCCGTTCGAGATCTCCAGGGCGAACAGCGAGCCGGAGGTGTCGCCCAGCTCCGTCGTCGCGAACGGCACCGCCGCCGAGAACGCCCGCGCCGTCGTGATCTGCGAGTACTCCCGCACGGCGCGCGGCGTCGGCGTGCCGGGCAGCGTGGCTTCGAAGAGCGTCGGCTGGATCGTCGGGTCGGTGCGCAGCGCGAACTGCATGGCGGCGAAGTACTTGGTCAGGTCGCGGGCGTCGTCGAGCGCCTGCTCGGGGGTGTGGCCGGAGACCGTGAACATGGTGGTGGCGTCGACCTCCACCTCGAGCTCGTCGGCGTCCATCACCGCCTGGTACTCGCCGAGCGCGCGCGCCGTCGTGTCAAGGGACGATCCGGCGCGCTCCTCCTCGGAGCGCTGGTCGAACTGGTCGTTCAGGGTGCGCACCGCGCGCCGGTTGCGGTTGGTCACCTCGTCGCGCGAGCGCACCGTCATGCGGATCGCCCAGTCGCAGGGCACGCCCGACTCGTCGACGCGCCCGATCCACTCGCAGCCCGGGTACACGATCCCGCCCGACGGCGTGTCGCTCACCACGAGCGTCGTCTGGTACGAGGCGAGGTGGGGGTTGGTCGGGTCGAGCACCTTCACGTAGGGCCGCTTCAGGATCTGCAGCGGGGTCAGCCGCTTCTCGGCGTCCGTCTGCCCCGCCGGGTCCACGAGCGCGCCCGGCAGCACCGAGGGTCCGGACAGGTGCATCTCCGCGTCCAGCGACCCGTCGACCGGTACGGCGGTGTCCAGCCCGAGCCCGCGCTGCATCGCATGCCCGAAGATCCACGCCATCTCGGCGACCGTCGCGGGCCGCGGGTCGAACGCCGCGGGCATCTCCTTGCGCAGCGCCTCCGCCTGGGCCGCCCGTTCGCCGATCGCGTGCCTGCCCGGCACTGAGCGCGGCATCATCAGGGTGTCCTGGAGCGTGGTCCAGCTCGCCTGCAGCGGCTCGAGGAACGCCTTCGCACCCGGGTTGGCCAGGGGCGCGGCGATCCAGTGCACGCGCCGCCCGATCGGGATCTGCTCCAGGAAGTCGAGGGTGGCCTCGCACTCGGCGGCCCACGCCTCGCGCTCGGACAGGTCGACGCCCTCGATCATCGCGAGCACCACCGACGCCGGGTCGGTGGCCGCCGTCAGGCCGAGGTGCAGCGACTCGCCGCGCAGCGCGCGGTACAGCGCGGTGTGGTGCCGCCGGGCGGCGTGCTTCTTGTCGTCCGGCTGGAACGCGTACGGCACCGGTGACACGCGCCAGACCGCCCACACGGTCCCGGTGCGGGTCCACATGAGGCCGTCGGTCAGGGCCGAGATGTGGCTCAGCATGGCGGCTCAGTCCTCTCGCGGGGTGGTCGGGGCCGTGCGGTCGGCGTTCTTCGGCTGCCCGGCGAGCAGTTGTCCGACGCCGGTCAGGCCGGCGTTCCTGCTGCGGTCGGCGGCCGTGGCGGCGGCTGCCGCCCAGTCGGCCGGCGAGCGCTTGTCCTGGACCGGTCTGGGCCGCGGCAGGGGCTCCGGTTCGAGCTGTCTGCCCTCGAAGGTGGCGTCGGCGGGCCCGCGGTCGGTCAGCTCCGGCAGGAGCTCGGTCGGCACCGGCCGGATCGCCACCGCCGGGCGCTGCCGGACGTGGGCCGGTTCGGCGGCCGGCTCAGGGTGCTGCGCCGGGGCGGTCCTCGGCAGCACGACCATGACCCGGTGCGTCACCAGGCGCGGCTTGGGCAGGTTGAGCTGCCCGCCGACCAGGCGGCCAGGGCTGGAGGTGAGGTTCATCGCGTCCATGACGAACGAGATCGGGTTGCGTCCGGACGTGGGCAGCTTGCCGGTGGCCCAGACGGTGCCCGCGACGATCCCCACCGCGACCACGATGTTCATGAAGCCGCCGAGCTGTGCCCACAGCGGAGCGGTCCGCCACAGGGCGAACGCCACGATGGCGCCTGCCCCCACCTGGGTGATGGTGTACGGGCCGCCCCAGATGCGCCCGCCGCTGGGTAGCTTCCCCACCAGCATGGGGATGCGTCGGGCCTTCGTGTAGAACTTCGCGGTCTCGGTCACCGGACACCCTCCTCACCACGTGCCGGGCGCGCGAACGCGCCCGCCTGACCAACCGTGTGCCTTGCCCCCAGCGCCCTGCCCATGTCTCTGACCCGTGGATCTCCCCAGCGGCCGTCAGAGGACTGTCTGCGTGTTCACGATCGCCGGCGCGGAGTCGAACTCGTCCCTGGCCAGCTCGGACGTGACGTTGATGCCGCCGTTCACGAGCCACAGGACGATGCCGCCCACGATCGCGGACATCAGGATCGCCGCGATCGACATCTTGGTCTTCACGGCCGTGATGACGACCATGAGGATGACGACCACGAAGGTCACGGACTCGATGGCGGTCTTGACCTCCTCGGACTTCACGGTGATGAGGTCGAGGAAGCCGTCGGCCATGACGATCTCGTTGATACCCATGGTTCTCTCCTTCGCTACTACCCGGCGGTGCCGGAGTTGATCGTGCCGGATGGCGTGGTGTCGATACGGACGGCCGGCTCGAGGCCGGCAACCTCCCAGCGGCCGTCCCGCGCGACGAGCGTGAGGACGTACTGGGCGGTGGTCTTGTTGCCGTCGAGCCGGGTGAGCTCTGCGGTGATCAGGGCGTGCGTGCCGTCGTCGTCGGCCGGGCTGTCCGTGACCTCGTGCGAACCCTTGATGCCCGTGACGGCCACCGCCGCGTACGGGGCGGGGGTCATCGCGGAGATGGAGGTGCCAGGGCGGAGGTAGCGCGTGATCTCGCCCTCGCCCGCGACCATGGCCGCGAGGAACCCGGCGACCGACTGGCCCGCCGCCGACGTCGGCGAGATGGTCTCGGGGTAGTCGAGGTCGGGCGGCTCGGCCGCTGCCGCCGGACCCGGGACGGGCGCGGGGAGCGCGAGGGCGAGCACCGCCAGGTCCGGGCCGGACCACCGGGTGTCCGTCCGTTCCACCAGCACCGGCACCTGGAAGTAGCGGCGCACCCAGACGAGCGGGACCTCTGCCTCCTCGCCCTCGGCCTGCCCGCCCTGCGGCGGGGGCGTCGAGCCGGGGGCCGGCTCGGCGACGTCGACGCCGACGGTCACCGACCACACGTCGTTCTCCGCTTCCTCCACCTGCGCCACCGACGAGTCGCGGATGGTCAGACCCTCCTGGGGGAGAGAGCCGACCGGGGCGTTGGTCAGGGAGGCGATGAGCTGCTGGTCGTCGCCGTCGGCCCGGAGCCAGGTCTCCACCAGCTCGACGGCGCGCTCCTCAGCGGCCGCCGACGCCGCCGTGTCGACCGTGCCGGCCGATGCGGAGACGGGGGCCGGCTCCGGCCGCAGGACGGTCCAGGCCAGCGCGGCCGGCCCGGCCAGCAGGGCCAGCGCGATCAGGGCGCCCCAAGCCTTGGTCGCCAGGGCCGCGCCGTTGGACCACTCGACCACCTGCGGGGGACGGTCCTCGCCGTCGCCACCGCCGCCCGACGACGGGGGAGTCGCGGGCTGGTCGGGTCCACCGGTCCGGGGCGCGGCGGCGCGGGCGACGCCGTCCGCCGGGCCGGGCAGCTCGGCCGGGCCGGCGTCCTTCTTGCCTCGCCGGCGCACGAGGAGCGAGCTCATCGGGTATGCACCTCGTTCTGCAGGTCGGCGCGGATGCGCGCGCGGGCCTCGCGGGCGCTGCGCACCCGGGGACTGTCGAGCGCCTGGGTCAGGCGGACCGTCGTGTCCTCCTCCCCGAGAGGGTCCTCGGTGAGGGACGCGATGAGGTCGCGCACGACGGGCGCCACCTCACTCCTGGCCGCGTGCACCTCTGCCGTGTCCCGGAGCAGCGACCACGTGTGGTCGAAGGCCGCGGATCCGGGGTCGGTGCCCTGCGGGTCCGCGCTGCCGAGGTCGGTGCTGCCGAGTCCGGCGCCGGGCGCCTGGTCGAGCTCGTCCTTGCTCATCTCGCCTCTCCCGTTGTCCGTCTCTTGCGTCTGCTGAGCACAAATGGCTGGTGAAGCGTTCGTGTGACATCGGTCGTCCACGGGTTTTGGCCAACTGTGACGTAGGTCACAGTTGTCCGGAGCAAGCGGGCAACAGTGGCGGGCAACACCCCCTGGATGGACTCAGGCCTGGACGGAGGGGGGAATCGCCATGCCTGCACGGACGCCCGGGCCAGCATCGGGAACGCTGATGCGAGAGCTTGACCACGACTGGGCCGACCTGGTCCGCACGCGATCGTTCGCCACCGAGATCGAGCGCTTTGCCGCACGGTTCCCCGCGCTCGCGGGCCTGCGCACCGGTGAAGGGGTGCGGCTGGCTCCCGACGAGGCGGACGAGGTCCTGTACGCACTCATCGTCGAGCACGCGGGCGGCAGCTTCGCCGCGGGGCGGGCGGTCCTGCAGTGCATGCTTCCCGCCGTACGCACCATCGTGCGCCGGTCGCGCCGGCACTACCCGGATGTGCAGGACCTCGAGCAGGAGGCCGCCGCCGCGATGTGGGACGCGATCACCCACTACGACCTCGACCGCAGCAGCCGGGTGGCCATGCGCCTCCAGGGGCACACCCTGACGCGCGTCGCCGGCGACCGGGCCCCGCACGCGCGGGGCGGCCGCGCGAGCCGCGGTCCGCGGGTGGCGGAGATCCCCACCGACACGGACACGCTGACCGTCCTCGAGCGCCCGACCCAGCCCGACCCCGGGCCGGACACCGTCTACTCGCTCGGCAGCATGTCGCTCGGTACGACGGGCGAGGTGCTCGACGTCATCGCGTGGGGGCTCGACAAGGGCGCCCTGACCAGGGAAGAGTCAGCACTCCTGGCCCGGCTGTACGCGCCGGACCCCGATCTCCCGGAGTACGCCGAGCTGGGCTCGGGTCGCGGGAACTATCAGCGGCGGGTTGCCCACGAGCTGGGCATCTCGCACGCAGCCTTGCGCCAGCGGGCGAGTCGCGCAGTGCGACGGCTGGCGGAAGCCGTTCAGTCCGGCGGTCTGTCTGGGGGACAGCCGGGCGAACGGGACGGTGAGGGACGACGACGGCCGACGGGCTGAGCACTGGGGGGTGCGTGACGCCCCGGAGCCGTCCGAAGTTCGCCTCATCGCGAGAGGGTCCCACCGCCAGCGGGGCCCTCTCGGTCTGTCACCGGTCGGTTGCCACGCTGAACGTAAAGGCCGTCCCGAGGAGCTTTACGCAGGCCAGGCGGTGCGAGAGGCTCTTTCTCATAGGCTGACCTGCGGAGTCAAGACCACGGTTGTGGTTCCTGGCGTGTAAGAGGCCGACTGTTTGATGGTCACTCAATATTCAAGCCATCTCCACAAGTTTGAAGTCTGCTTGACCTAGCGGCGCTCCATGGCGCTGATTAGCGTTCAACCTGCCGGGTCCGCCCGTGTGGACAAGGATTACCTGCGGTGACAGCACGCAGGACTACCCTCGACCAGCACGGGCAGGAGCACGGTGGAGACAGGCGCACGGATGGGAACCCCGACGGGTCCTGCTGCGGGGGAACCCGAGGCGGACTCCGCCGGTGGGTTCGGAGGAGACGGCACGGTGAGCAGTGGCACGAAGGTCGCGAGCCAGGAACAGCAGGCCCGGTCAGCGACGAGACCCCAGAGACCCGCACCGCCGGGGCCGCTCAAGCCGACGCGCGCCCGTCGTCGGCCCGCTCTCATCGCCCTCGGTCTCGCGCTCGTGGCCCTGAGCGTGCTCGCGAGCGTGTACCTGACGAGCTCGCTCGGCCAGACGTACCAGGTGCTCGCCGTCACCACCGACATCCCGCGCGGCTCGGTGATCGAGTCCGGTGACCTGGGGACCGTCGATCTGCCCACGGGACCGACACTGCTCGCCCCAGTCCCCGCCGAGCAGCTCGGCGACATGGTGGGCAAGGTCGCGACGGCCGACCTCAAGAAAGGGCAGCTCCTGACGACGACCAGCGTGGCGGATGAGCTCCGGCCCGCCGCGGGGCAGTCCATCGTCGGTATCGCGCTCGCACCGAACCAGATGCCGATGAGCCCGCTGTCCGCCGGCGACGCCGTGCGCGTGGTCGAGACGCCGGCGACCGGCGGCGAGCCGCCCGCCGAGGCGCCGTTCGCCATCGCCGCCACGGTGGTGAGCTCCGAGTTGTCGACCCTCGGCGACCAGATGATCGTCGACGTGGAGGTCGCCTCGGCCAACGCCGCCGGTCTCGCGGCCCGCGCCGCGACCGGCCGCGTCGCCATCGTGCTCGACTCCGTCGGGGCGGGGTGATCCGGATGGCCCTCGTTGCCCTGGCCAATGCGAAGGGCTCGCCGGGAACCACGACGGCGGCTCTCGTGCTGGCGCTCCAGTGGCCCCGTCCCGTGCTGCTCGTCGAGGCAGACCTCGCCGGGTCGTCGATCCTGGCCGGGTACTTCCGCGGCCAGCTCCCGCACGACCGCGGCCTGCAGCCGCTCGCGATCGCGCACTCCCACGGCGACCTGGAGGCCGCCTTCTGGGAGCAGACCATTCCGCTCGTTCGAAACGATCCGGACAAGAAGCTGCTGCCCGGCATCGTCAGCCCGCACACCGCCCCCGCGGTCGCGAACCTCTGGGGGCCGCTGGCCAACCAGCTCGTCGCGCTGGAGCGCGGCGGCATCGACGTCCTCGTCGATCTCGGCCGGCTCGGCACGGGCGGCGTGGTGCGCGAGGACCGCGAGCCGATCGTCCGGCTCGCGGACCAGGTGGTGATCACCACCGGCTCGCGGCTGCCCGACATCGCGGTGACGCGCGAGCTCGTCAAGTCCCGTACGTCGGTGGTCGACGCGGCGGCGCGCGAGCTCACCAACCTCACCGCCCTGACCATCGGGCCCGGCCGGCCGTACGACGCCAACGAGATCGCGCGGACGCTCGGCCTCGGCACCGTCGGCTCGCTGGCCTGGGACCCGGTGAACGCCGAGGTGCTGTCGGTGGGGTCGCCCGCGGGGCGGCGGTACTCGACGTCGCCGCTCGTGCGGTCGGCGGCGCCCGTGATCTCGCGGCTCCAGGACCGTACGGAGAAGCGGCGCGCCCGGTTCGCCACCGGCCCGCGCGAGGCGGGCAGGGGAACCGGCCAGCGCCGCCCGCCCGAGCACTCGGGCATGGACGCCCAATCGGCCGCGCGGAGCGCGCAGGCCGGCGGGCCGTGGCAGGGCGACCGGAGGGGCAACGCGTGAGCACACCCGAGTTTCCCGACCTCTCTTCCCTGCCCATCTTCGACGACGCGGGCGACCGGGCCGCCGCGCCGCCCCGCCGGGCGCCCGCTCCGAACGGAGGGCCGGCGGCGGACCAGCGGCCCGCCCAGGGGCAGAGTGCGTGGGCCGCACCCGTGATCGAGCAGGGCAACGGCGCGGCGCGCACCGCCGACCCCCGTGCGGCGGCGCCCGCGCGGCAGGGCGGCGGTACGGCGCAGTCGTCGGGCGGCGCCTCGCCCTGGGTCGGGGCGGTGGCGAGGGCCGGCCGGGAGTACCACGGCCAGCCCGGCAACCCCCGGCTGCGGGACGCCGAGTTCTGGCGTCAGGTGAACAGCCTGCGCGGCGAGGTGTCCTCGCGGCTGACGACGGCGCTCTCGACGCGCGAGCTGGACGAGGAGCAGCGCGAGGCGCTCGGCCAGGAGCTGATCCAGCAGGTGGTGCGCGACCACAACGACGCCCTGCTCTCGGGCGGCCAGCGGAACTGGACCACGGAGTACCAGGTCGAGGTGACGCGGGCGCTGTTCGACGCGCTGTTCCGGCTGGGCCGGCTGCAGCCGCTCATCGACACCCCCGACGTGGAGAACATCGAGATCACGGGCACGGCGCCCGTGCTCATGCTGATGGGCGACGGCCGCCGCACCTACGCGGAGCCGATCGCGGACTCCGACGCCGAGCTGATCGACTTCCTGCAGTTCCTCGCGGCGCGTGACCCCGCGAACGAGCGGTCGTTCACCCGGGCCAACCCGTTCCTCAACCTGGACCTGCCCGGGCGGGTGCGCCTGGCCGCCGTCGGCTGGGTGGTGCCGTGGCCGCGCGTGACGATCCGCCTGCAGCGCCTGCAGTCGGTGGACCTGGAGCTGCTGCGGCAGAACAACACGATCGACACGGTGCTGGTCGAGTTCCTGTCGGCAGCGGTCCGGGCGCGCAAGTCGATAGTCGTGTCCGGACAGGGCCAGGGATCCGGGAAGACCACCCTGCTCCGGGCGCTGTGCGCCGCCCTGGACTCCTGGGAGTCCATCGCCACCATCGAGACCGACTACGAGCTCTACCTGCACCTGGAACCAGAGAAGCACAAGCGGGTGGTGGCGCTGCGCACGCGCGAGGGCTCGGGCGAGATGAACACGTCGGGCCGCCGGGTGGGCGAGATCAACACGAACGTCAACGTGTACGAGTCGCTGCGGCACAACATCTCCCGCGTCATCGTGGGCGAGGTGCGCGGGCCCGAGATCGTGTCCATGTTCCAGGCGATGCAGATGGGCAACGGCTCGCTGTCGACGGTGCACGCCGACGGCGCGCGCGACGTCGTCGAACGCCTGGTGGGTATGGCGGTGCAGGACTCCACGCTGTCGGAGACGTACGCGTACCGGCAGGTCGCGCAGTCGATCGACCTGATCGTCTTCCTCCGGGTCGACGCGGCGGGCGACGGCCGCCGCACCCGCTACGTCGCCGAGGTGATCGAGGTGACGCGCGGCGAGGCCGGCAACCCGGTGGCGATCACCGACGTCTTCGAGCCGGGGCCGGACGGGCGCGCGGTGCCCGCCGTCACGCCGTCGTTCCTGGCCGACCTGGAGGCCGTCGGGTTCGACGCGAGCCTGCTGAACTACCGCGACGGGCTCTGGGGGATCGCATGACCACGCTGATCGCGGTGCTGACCGGCCTCGGCCTGGGCCTCGGGGTGTGGTTCGTCGTCGTCGGGGCGCAGAAGTACGAGCCGACGCCGAAGCCCGCGCGCACCACCCCGCCCTTCCACGGGCTGCTCCGCCTGCTCGGCCTGACCAAGGGCGGGCCGCTCTACCCGCAGCGCAAGGTGGTGGGCTTCGGCGCGGCCGCCGGACTCGTGATCGGGATCGTGACCGGCTGGTGGTCCCTCGTGCTCATCGTGCCCGTGCTGATCGTGGGCCTGCCGTCGCTGTTCCGCACCACCACGCAGTCGAACGAGGTGGAGAAGCTGACCGACCTGACCGCCTGGGTGCGGTCGCTGATCGGCGTGCTCTCCGGCGGCGCCGTCGGGCTGGAGCAGGGGATCGCGGCCACGCTGCACAGCGCGGCGCCGTCCGTGCGGCCCGCGCTCGCCCGGCTCGTGGCGCGGCTGGAGGCGCGCCAGCCCATCAAGCCGGCGCTGTACCGGTGGGCGGACGAGATGGACGACTACTCGGCGGACCTGATCGCGTCGGCCATGATCCTGGAGTCGGACAACCGCACGGGCGCGGTGGCGCCCGCCCTGCGGCAGCTCGCCGAGTCCCTGTCGGCGCAGGCCAAGGCGCGGCGCGAGATCGAGACCGAACGGGCGACCGGCCGCGCGACGGTGCGCTGGGTGACGATCGTGACCCTCGTGGTGCTGGCCGCCACCGCGATGTCCGGGTACCTCAGCGGGTACGACTCGCCGCTCGGCCAGGTCGTGGCCGTCGTCCTGTTCTGCGCGTACGTCGTCTGCCTGCTGTGGATGCGCAGGATCAGCATGGGGCAGCCGATCCCGCGGTTCCTGCCCGACGAGCGGGGGGCCTGACATGTGGCCATGGGCAGTGGGTGCCGGCCTGGTCGCGGGGTTCGGCCTGTTCCTCGTGGTGCGCGAGCTCCTGCCGTCGACGCCGGGACTCCAGTCCGCGCTGGACCGGCTCAGCGGTGAGGACAAGGTAGAGCCCATCACCGTGTCCGACGGCGGCGAGCTGACCGCCACCCAGCGGTACACGCAGGTGTTCGGGGCGTGGGCGCAGCGCCGGCTGCCCCTCGCGGTGCTGGGTCGCGGCGGCCCGTCGCGCGCGGACCTCGACCTGATCGGCAAGACCGCGACCGACCACTACGGCGAGAAGGCGCTCGGCACGGTGATCGTGCTGGTCGCCGTGCCGTTCCTCGGGCTGTGCGTGGGACTGCTGAACCTCGGGATGCCCGTGTCGGTGCCGCTCGGGGCGTCGCTCGTGTTCGCGCTGGGCGCCTGGTTCCTGCCCGACCTCGACGCGCGGGCCAAGGCCAGGCGGGCCAGGCAGGAGTTCTCCCGCGCCGTGTCGACCTACCTCGAGCTGCTCGCGATCGAGCGCATCTCCGGCGCCGGCGCCACACAGGCGACGTTCGCCGCCGCGCAGGTCGCCGGGTCGTGGCCGTTCCGGCGGATCGCCGCGGCGCTCGAACGGAGCCGCTGGGAGGGCCAGCCGCCGTGGGTGGCGCTGCGCGATCTCGGCAAGGAGGTCGAGGTGGACGCCCTCGGCGAGGTCGCCGCCATCGTGGAGCTCGCGGGCACGCAGGGCTCGGCCATCCACGACCAGCTCCAGTCGAAGGCGGCGGCAATGCGCGACGCGCAGCTCGACGTCGAGCAGCAGCTCGCGCACGACGCGACGGTGCGCATGACCGTGCCCGGGACCATGACTGTTTTTGTGTACTTTTTGATGCTCATCTTCCCCATCGGGGTCACTATGTTTCAGACTGCGCCCTGAACCGGTTCGCCCCCAGTGACATCGCGGTGTCACACGAGCCGCTTCTTACCCATTTGTTTGAAGAAGACTGCACCCCGGGAGTCACCATGAACCAGCACCTGAGCCAGAGCCGCGCGGCGGTGTCGCGTGCCGCCGCCCGAGCGTCGCTGCGCGCGTCCGCCGCGCGGGCCCACCTGGACGCCCTGAACACCCGCTTCGCGGAGCGCTCCGCCGAGCTGCGGCGCCGGCTCGCCGCGCGCGGCGAGGACGAGGCCGGGCTGGAGTCGATCGAGGTCGTCGTGCTGTCCGTCGTGGGCCTCGGGATCGCCGTCGCGCTCGGCGTCGCGATCCGCGGCCTCGTCGAGCGGTACATGGCGCAGCTCGGCGACGGGGGCTAGGGGACGATGGGATGAACGAACGCGGTGCCGCCTCGCTCCAGACCGTCCTCACGTATCCGATCGTCCTGATGCTCATCTTCGCGATGGTGCAGGGCGTGCTGTACTTCCACGCGCAGAACACCGCCCAGTCGGTGGCCAACGGGGCGGTCCAGGCCACACGCGTCGAGGGTGGCAGCATCGACTCGGGCTACGCGGAGGCCGCCGCGCGGCTCGCTCGCGGGGGCGACGCGTTCGCGACGGTCCGGGTGTCGATCACCCGCGGGGAGGAGATGGCGACCGCTACCGTGATCGGGCTGGCGCCGTCGATCGTGCCCGGTTTTCGCGGGCTGCGGGTGGAGCAGTCGGCCACGGGGCCGGTGGAGCGGTTCACGTCGGCGGTGGTGGGGCCATGAGGGTCGGTCGCTCTGGTCGCGTGCGTCTCAGTGTGCGGAAGGATCCGCGCGCCGATGCGTTCACGGGCCCCAAGGGGCCCTCCACTTCGGGAACAGATACATCGGCGCGCAGGTCCTTGCCCGCTCCGAGGCTCCGTTCGGACCGCGCCGACGTCGTTGGTGGGGTTGGCAGGGAGTCGGACGAGGCCGGGAACGTCGCGATCAATACGGCAGTGATCTTTCCCGTGCTGCTGCTCATCGGGTTGTTGCTCGTGATGGCCGGGCGGCTGGTGCTGGCGGAGGGTGTGGTGCAGTCGGCGGCCAACGAGGCCGCGCGGGCGGCGTCGATCAGCCGGACGGCGAGCATGGCGGGCATCCAGGCGACGTCGACGGCGACGTCGACGCTGGTGAACTCCGGGGTGAGCTGTGCATCGACGCGGGTCATGCCGACGACCGACGCGTTCGCCCTGCCGCTCGGAACCGTCGGAACCATCACCGTGTACGTCGAGTGCGTGGTGCCGCTGCGCGACCTCGGGTTGCCGGGCGCACCGGGCTCGCGCACGATCAGCGCGACAGGGACGTCGGTGCTCGACGCGTACCGGGGGCGGTCATGACCAGGGGGGTCAGGCGGATTTGGGTGTGGCGTGTGCGGACGGCGGGGTGGCCGTCGGGCCGGTGGGCGGCTGGGTTGCCGTCGGATAGGCGGACGGCGGCGGGGTCGCCGTCGGACAGGCGGGCGGCGCGCGAGCGCGGCGAGGTGAACATCCTCGCGGCAGGCATGGTGCCCGCGCTCATCATCGCGATCGGCCTGGTGGTCGACGGCGGCGGGCGGCTGCACGCCGAGGACGCGGCCGAGTACGCGGCCGACCAGGCGGCACGGGCCGCCGCGCAGCAGATCCGGATCGACCGCGCGCAGCTCGGCCTGCCGCCCGAGGTGGATCCCGCGCGCGCGACGCAGGCCGCCGCCGACACCCTCGACGCGCTGGGCGTGCAGGGCGGGGTGACCGCCGTCAACGGCGCCGCCGTCAGCGTCGGTACCGAGGTCACGTACCAGACGACGTTCCTGAGGTTGATCGGAATCAGCTCGCTCAGTGTCACGGCCGACGCCGAGGCGCGGGCGGTCCGCGGGATAGGACAGGAGGAATCCTGATGAGCACCTCGACGGTCCAGGGACGTGCGGTGACCGGTGAGCCCGGCGCGCCGCAGCGAGGCACTGGCGCACGCGTGGTGAGAGGACTGGGTGCGGCGCTGCTGCTGGTCGCGCTCGTCGTCGGGATCCCGGTCGGCCTGTGGGTGCTCGGCGGACCGATCTGGACCGGTCCCGTCAGTCTCGACCGGATCATCTCCACGCTGAGCAGCCCCGACGTGACGGGCTCCGTGCTGATCGGGCTGGTCAAGATCGTCGGCTGGGTCGGCTGGCTGACGTTCGCCGTCGCCGTGGTGATCGAGGTGGTCGCGGCGCTGGGGGGCCGGCGCTCGCCGCACGTGCGCGGGCTCGGGGCACAGCAGCGGGCCGCGGCGGCGCTCGTCGGCGCGGTGATCACGATGCTCGTCGCCGCGCCCTCGGTGTCGCCAGCGGCGGCCGCGACGACGTCCGTCGAGACCGGTGAGACCGAGACCGTCGTGACGGCGCCGGTCCTGCCGGGAGTCGCGGGTCCTACCGGCGTCGGCGGTATGGCTGAGGAGGCGGAGGAGCCGGCGGTGGCCGACGATGCGCCGCCGGCCACGTACACCGTGCAGCCGGGCGACTCGCTGTGGCGGATCGCCGAGCAGACCCTGGGCGACGGCGCGCGGTTCAAGCAGATCGCGGACCTGAACTACGGCGTGCGGCAGGCCGACGGTCGCGCGCTCGACGCCGGGAACTGGATCGAGCCCGGCTGGGTGCTGCGGCTGCCGGCCGGTGCGTCGGGCGACGGCGGCGCGGCCGACGCCGGGGACGCGCCTGTGGACATCGGGGCCCCGAACAGCGGGACCGGCGATGGGGCCGGCGGGTCGGCTGACACGGTTGACGTCACGAATCCCGGCGCGGGCGCGGCCGAGGTCGTCGTCGAGCCCGGCGACACGCTGTGGGGAATCGCCGAGGAGGAGCTCGGCGACGGGACCAAGTACCCGGAGGTGTTCGAGGCGTCGCGTGCCACGGAGCAGCCGGGTGGGGGTCGGCTCACCGATCCCGACCTGATCTACCCGGGCTGGACCATCACCGTCCCGGGGGCGGGGGCGGCACCGTCGGGCACCGGGGACGACGGCGGGCGCGCCGGTGGCGCGGGCGCTGACGACGGTGCGGGTGCCGATGGCGCGGCCGGTGGCGATGGCGCCGGGCAGGAGTCGCCGGGTGCGGACGAGCCTGGCGGCGAGGATGCCGGGCCTTCCGCGGGGGACGGGTCCACGCCCGAGGCCGACGGTTCCGACACCACCCCGACCGACCGGCAGGTTCCCGAGCAGACCGCTCCGCCCACCGAGGGGGCGCCGGAGGACCCGGTCGAGCCGGACGGGGGCGGCGCGGGCAACGACGTCGTCGAGGAGGAGCCGTCGGCGGAGCAGCCCGCCGGGGAACGGCCCGCCGGAGAGGCTCCCGCCGTCGACCAGAGCCGGGTGGGGCAGAAGGCGCCCCCGAAGGAATCCGACGCCGGGGCGGACGGCGGCGCGCGGCAGGATGGTGCGCGGCGGGACGGGGCTGGCGAGCCTGACCCGGCGGACGCCGCGACCGGATCGGTGGGTCTCGGCGGGTCCGGTGCCAAGGAGCCCGCCCCCGAGGAGACGGCGGAGGGCAACCTCGTTCCGGAGGCTCCGCCGGCACCGCGCGAGACCCCGGGGCCGCAGTACGACGAGGTCACGCCCGAAGACCTCGAGAACGAGCCCGACCTGGAGCAGAACGGGTCCACGCCGCAGGGCGGCTCGCTGGACGAGTCGGCTCCGGGGGCCGGGCTGATCGCCGACGAGCTCCTGCCGCAGGACCAGCCCGACGTGCCCGCTGCCGAGGAGGCGCCGTCCGAGAGCGGTACGACCTGGGGCGATCTGGCGTCCGGGGACGCGGCGACGGATCGCGGTGCGTCGACCGAGGAGCCCGGGCAGACCACGCCGGAGTCGGACGTCCAGGAGACCTCCGTCGGCGGGCCGGTGACCGAGGAGGTCTCGCCCGAGGCGGTGGCAGGCGACGTGGTGGCGGGCGACGAGCCGGTTGTCGAAGAGGGCGTTCCGGAAGTTCCCGTCGAGTCGTCTCCGCCTGTTGCGGCGTCCCCGTCGGGCTCGGCGTCCCCGGCCGTTGCGGCGGGGGCCGCGGGCCGTGCGGCCGGGGAGGGCTCTGGCGACGCCGGTCAGGACCCCTCGGCGGGTACGGGGGCCCAGGCCGGCATCGTGACCGCCGCCGGTACGGCCGCGCCGAGTGCGACGGGGGGCGACGAGTCCCTGCTGGACACGGCGGTCGAGGTTGTCTCCGACCTCGGTGACGACCTCGACGAGTCGGTCGGGGTGCGCACCGCCGTCGGCGTCGGCGGACTGCTTGCCGCGGGGCTGCTCACGCTGGTCGCCGTCAAGCGGCGCCGGGCGCGAAAGGGGCGCGAGCCGGGCGAGACGATCGTCGTGCCCGGCCCCGAGACCCCGGCGGGTGCGCTTGAGCGCGACCTGCACACGGTCGAGGACCCCTTCGGGCGCACCCAGATGGACCACGCACTGCGCGGCCTCGCGCTCTGGCACCGTGAGCGTGGGCTGTCGCTGCCGGGTGTGCGCGTCGCACGGCTGAAGAGCGGTGAGTTCGTCGAGCTGTACCTCGACCGCCCCGCCAACCTGCCCGAGCCGTGGGCCAGCACGACCGACCGGTTCGTGTGGCAGCTGGCGGCGGGCGACGCCGGCGCGGCGGCGCAGGTCGGTTCGGGCGAGCTGACGGAGGGTCCCGCCGGGACCGCGGACGGCGAGGCACCCTACCCGGCCCTCGTCACCATCGGTCACGACGACGAGGACACCCATCTCATGCTCGACCTCGAAAACCTCGCCTGCCTCGACATCCGCGGTACGGACGCCGCGGCGCAGGCCACGCTCGCGGCGCTCGCGGTTGAGCTGGCGACGAGCCTGTGGGCGGACGACCTGCAGGTCACCGTCGTCGGTACCCTCGGCGAGCTGCCCGGCGTGGTCGACACGGGCCGGGTGCGGCACGTCCCCAGCCTCGAGGGAATCCTCCACGAGCTGGAGGCGCGTGCGTCCGACGTCGACCGCACGCTCGCCCAGGTGGGCGCTACCTCGGTAGCCGACGCGCGGGGTCGCGGGCTGGCGACCGACGCCTGGACGCCGGAGATCCTGCTGGTGGGCGAGCGGCTCGGCCTGGCGGAACGCACGAGGCTGGAGCGTCTGGTCGATCGGGTACCCGGCGTGGGGATCGCCGCCGTGACGTCGAGCGCCGAGGTCGGCGACTGGGTGCTCGACCTGACCGGCGAGCTGACCAACGGCGACACCACTCGCGGCATCCTCACGCCGGCCTATGTCGCGGTGCGTCCACAGCAGCTCGACACCGCCACCTATGCACAGGCCCTTGCCCTGCTGGCGGAGCCCGAGACCGCGGCAGGCCCCGAGTGGAGCCGTTCGATCGACCGCGCTGAACCGTCGCTGGAGGAGATCCCCATGGGTGCTGTCCGCGCTGGTGCCGCGGATTCGGAGGTTGTGGTGGGTTCGGAAGTGCTGGACTCGGGCCTGCTGGGTTCGGGCGTGGCGGGTTCGGAGATGGTGGGTGAGACGGCGGGTCTTGCGCCGGCGCCTGGCTATCTGCCAGGGGCGGCCGGGGGCTCTGCGGAGTCCGGCGAAGAGTCCGACAGGTTCGCGCCGTGGGCTAAGGCAGCCGTGAGCGTGGCGACACCTCCCCTCGGCACGCCCGTCGTCCCGGGTGCCGGGACGGGTGCGGGGCCGGACGAGACGGCTCCGGTGGCCGCTCCTGCCGAGGCGGCTCCTCCGGTGGTGCGAGTGCTGGGGAGCGTGGAGCTCGCCGGTGCGACGGGTGTCGAGCTGCCCTCCACGCACCAGCGGCAGGCGACCGAGCTGATCGCATTCCTGGCGTTCAACCCGGGTTCGCGCGGCTCGGACATCTCGAAGGCGTTGTGGCCGTCCCGTGAGCCAAACCTCGCGACGCGCCGCTCCGCGGTCTCGCGTGCGCGGCGCTGGCTGGGGGTGGACACGTCGGGCCACGAGTACCTGCCCCGCTACTGGTCCACGGACGACGGCGGCCAGGCCGACCTTGAGTCCGCCGGCTACCGGCTGCGCGGTGTCACCACAGACTGGCACCGGTTCTGCGACCTGGTCGGCTCGGACCTGACCCAGACGCCGACGGCGGACCTGCTGGCCGCGCTGGACCTGGTGCGAGGCAAGCCGTTCGAGGGCGTGCCGCTGCGCAAGTATGCGTGGGCGGAGCAGCTGATGCACACGATCTCGTCGGGCGTGGTGGACGTCTCGCACGAGGTGGCCCGGCGTGCGCTGCTCTCCGGCGACGTGGCGATGGCGCGGCACGCCTCGCAGGTGGGCCGCCTGGCCGATCCGGTGGACGAGCGGTCGTGGCGGAACGGCATCCGCGCGGAGATCGCCTCCGGGCGGCGGGATGCGGTCGGGCGGCTCGTTGATCGCCTGCGGGACCACCTGGAGCAGCTCGCCATGGAGCCCGAGCCGGACACCGAGGAGCTGCTGGCGCAGGTGGACGAACAGGAGCGACGCCGGGAGCGCACGGGGCGGTAAGGCGGCTTCGTTGGTGCGGGCTGTGGTTCGGGTCTCTGGAAACAGTTGCTCCCGGGGCTGTGTTGCTGTGGGTCGACGAGGGCTACTCACAGCAACATCGCGTCCGGGTATCTCCTGCTTGACGCTGTCGGCCTTCACGCTGTCGGCCTTCGTTCTGATCGGCCGGAGGTCGTTTGCGCAGAAGGCTCTTAGTCGAACCCGCCCGGTCCGGGGATGGGTGCGAGGTCGATGACGAAGCTGCCGGCGTCCTCGCCGGTGAGCTGGGCGAGCAGGACTCCTAGGGCGGCCTCGGCGTCCTCCAGGAACGTGGCCCGGGTGACGGCGCCAGGGACGCCGAGGGCGCGGACGGTCCACTGGCGCTCGTCGCGAAAGGCGATCGCGGTGTACCTGTTCATTTCGGACACGCTCGTTCGCGCATTAGTGGAGATGGTGATCGGTGATTCCTCATGCCAACAAGCCTGTAGAGCAAAGCGAGGATCCGCCACCCACGGCTGAGTTTTCCACAGGGCCCACTTTCCGGATCGTGTGGGCCCGGCTAGCGTCATTCTCGGTCGTTGCGTATCCGCAACGGTGGAGTCTCGTTGCGTATCCGCAACGACGGGGGCATGAGGGGCAGGGGCGCGGATGGCTGGCGCGGCGATGAGATTGGCGGGGTTGGTCGTGGCGGTCAGCTTTGCGCTGACGGCATGTACCGGCTCGACGCCGGATCGTGACAACACCGTCTCCCCGACGGGTAACCCGTCACCGTCGATATCCGTGAGCCCGTCGCCCTCGGTGTCGCCACCGGCGAAGCCGGAGCGGCCGGCCGCGATGGACCGCGACGACGCGGAGGGCGCGGCGGCTGCGGCGGAGTACTTCATCGAGCTCTACCCGTATGTGATGGCTACGGGGGACACCGAGGAGTTCGAGGCGATGTCGCATCGGGCGTGCGGGTTCTGCCAACAAGCGCTCGAAGACGCAACACGAATTCGCGACCGAGATCAGAAATACGAGGGGGGAGAGACCGAGGTGAAGGTTCTCGAGCAGTACCTCCAAGATGATCTGACCGGGATTTACCCACTGGACGCTGAAGTCAGGCAAGAAGCATCAGAGACGCTGGCCGCCAACGGTTCTGTGATCTCGTCGGCTGAGGCTCAGGTGTCGGAGCATCGTGTCGAAGTAGGTCGGAAGGACGATCGCTGGACGATCGTCGGGATCGCGCCCAGGCCCGAGCAATGAGCACGGTCAGTGCCGTGACCGTTGCAGTTGCGTTGGCTCTCGCGGGTGCATCGCCCGATGAGCAACCGACGTTCAGTGGAACCTCAGAGCACGATCAGATCTCGGTGGAAGCCGTCGCTCCGTCACCTTCGGCTGGCTCTCAAGCCCCGGCGGGCTATTTGGAGCCTAACGTAGCGGCTCCACCCATTCGCCAATGGCGCACTACCCCCGCTATGTGCTTCTTGCGAGATCTCGACGGTGCCACGGTCTTCGCCGAATCCTGCCCCGAAGGCCGTCAGCTCGCCTACGCCGGGATCGAGTGCGAGGACAACGAGCAGGCGGTCGGTGCGCTGTTCGAACAGCGCCGTGAGTCGGGCGGATGGTCGGACGCCGAACTGGTCGAGGAGGAATCCTGCCTGGCGGAGCGTCGCCAGCAGATCGACATCCCAGCGGCCGCGGCTCGCGCGTTCCGGGAGATGCAGATCGCGCCGTCGGAGGTGAATGTGCAGCCGCCGGACGGCTGGACGCTCGTCAACGTCGACACCATCGCCTTCACCGATGCCACTCCCCGCACGATGAGCACCAACTTGTTCGGCATTCCGGTCGAAATCCGAGCGGTGCCAAGCAGCTACTCGTGGGACTTCGGCGACGGGTCGGCGCCCTTCACCACCACCGATCCGGGCGCGCCCTATCCGGCACACACGATCGCGCACGCCTACGCGGAGCAGGGCGAGGCAACGATCTCGCTCACGACCACGTGGCACGGTCAGTTCCGACTGGCCGGCGAACCCACGTGGCGTGACGTGGCGGGAGAGGGGACCACGGTGTCGGCGTCGGGCAGCCTGGAGATCCTGGAGGCGAGGGCACGACTCGTCGAGGACCTGTACGGCGAGTAGGCGGTCCCTCAGCTGGGGTTGGGATCGGCGGACCGGATATTGGTGGTGTCGAGGCAGCGGTCGATCAGGGCGGTGAGCTCGAGTGAGAGCGGGAGTTCGGACTGCTCGGCGGGAGTGAGGCCGTCGTAGAGGGTGATGGCCACGGGGCCAGGCTGCTGGTCCGCGGCGGCGTCGGTGCAGAGCAGCACGCCGACGGTGGGTGCGTGGGCACTGGGTACTCGGACGAGATCGTCCACGAGCTGAAGTGTGTAGCGCGCACGGGCGACGAGGGCTGGGTCGAAGCGACCGATCTGGACCTGGATGGCGATGTAGCGCATCTGGATCACATGGAACAGCAGCAGGTCGACGGTGTAGTCGCGCTCGTCCTCCATGAGATTCACGTGTCGGTCGACCAGGCACATCTGGCGGTGCGGCATCGCGAGGAGGTCCTCAAGATGGTCGACGACGATGCCGGCGAAGCTGCGGCGGATAGAGTCGACCATCTCACCGATGACGTCCTCGAACCCCTCAGGGCGGAAGTCGGTGCGCTCGAAGATGCTCATCAGCCACCGGTCCCGAAGGTGGACTCGGATGGAGCGGTCAGAAGTGTCATGCGTCAAGTGTGTAGAGTAATCGCATCATCCGCCACCTGAGTTGCATATACGCAACGAAGGAACGGGTCTCCCGATCTCGATCATGACTAGCCCATGTCAGAGAAGAGACCCTTCGTTGACCACTGTTGGTTGGATGTTGTGAATTATCACTCCAGCGCCTTGCCGTGAAGACCGATATGGCGCACCCTTGCTTACGGCCGTGTTCACTGAGTTCTGCCCGAAGTTGAGGGAGCTGCCCGATGGTCTCGTCCGCCATCACGCCCACGCGCACGATCGCCGTCCTCATCGGGGTCGCAGTGATTGCGGTGGCTGGTTTCGCGGTCGTGAGATCGGGAGTGTTCGAGCCGGACACGGTCCAAGGTGCGATCCCCGGCCAGGACTCATCGTCCCCCTCGGCTTCGGCCTCTGAGACCCCCTCGCCTCCGCCGTCTCCGACGCCGTCCCCCTCGCCGACAACACCGGCGCAGCTCAGAGCAAAGAACATCGCCGACGCGAAGGCACGTTTGGTCGAGTACTACGCGACAACGGCACAGGTGGCGAACAACGGGTACCAAGACTGGGAAAGCAGGCTCTTGCCGTTCTGGGGAAACCCGGACATCTGGGGACCTACTGGCGACGCGTTCGAGCAGCTTGCTCGCGAGGGTCGATACACGACCGGCGCCGCCAAGGTGGTCGGTTCAGATGTTACAGATTACAAGCCGAACGATAATGGCTTCGAATCCGTGGGGTTGTCAGCATGTGTAGATTTCGGCGCGGTTAGCAACTTTGATAAGAACGGGGATCGAATCGCTCGTCAGGAGGGTGCGCCTAGCCGATATTTGTTCTCTTATCTGATTCGGCATCAGGGCCCCGACACTGCTTGGACGATCAACGTCGAGACTCCACACCCGGAGCAGGCATGCTGAGGCCGGGAATTGCTCTAAAGATGGGCCGAGACCTGGCGCTATCGGGAATCGCTGTGGCGACTGCACTCTTTGCGCTCGCTCCGGTGTCGGATGCGATCGCTAGTGAATGTATCCCCATAACCTTGCCGGACGGCGTTGTTATCCCGTGCGAAGATGACGGAGGTAGCGGCGGTGGTGGAAACGAGGACCCCCCCGTTGGTGGCGAAGGTGGCCCGCAGATCTGCCAGTTCCAGGGCGAGGAGATCCCGTGCTCCTCGCCGTACGGTTCCTGGAATGGACGCTGCTACGAGCGCATTTTTTCTGACAATCCTCAGGATGGTAACGACTGGGAGGGCCACGATGATGGGTTCCTAGTGGAGTGTACGCCGCCCGAATGTGCGGAGAACGACACGCCACCAGCCGATTGCGATGGTTACGCTGTCTACTGGCGCCCAACCGCTCCGGCCCCGGCTGGCCCGTCTGCCGAAGAACTCGCGCGCCGGGCCGTCGCCGCGATGAACCTTTCCATGGGCCAGATCGGCTCCACCCCACCGGTGTCAACCAGCAACCCAAACGCCGTAGGAGCGATCGGGCTTCCGATCTGGCTCTGGGTCGCTAATCCCGCCAACAACACGACCGGCCCGATCGAGAGTTCGGCGAGCGACGGCGGCCTGGTCGTCAGCGCAACCGGGACGCTCGACCGGATCGAGTGGACCCTGACCGCCGCTGACGGCACCATTGTTGGTGCGATCACGTGCAACGGCGCCAACGCACGGGGCACAGCGTACGACGGCCGCAACAGCGCCGAGCCGTCACCCACCTGTGGTTTCGGGGCCGATCTGAACAACACACCGGGCACCCTGACCCTCACAGGTACGGCCTACTGGGTGGTCGAGTGGACGGGCGGTGGTCAGTCCGGCCGGATCGAGGTTCCCCCGCAGAGCAACAGTGCACAGATCCGGATCGGGGAACTGCAGGCGATCATTCGGGACTGACGGCCAGTCGCGCGATCATCGTGCCTTCAGGCCAGGCGGGTCTACTTCGCGCGGCGGTCGATCTGCCGCGGAGCCGATATCGAGCCAGTCATGCTCTGTCCGTCGCGCAGTCGAGGTCTCGCCCTCAGGCATGAACCCCGAACCGTTCGTACCGCCAGGCGAGCAGATCGCGGCTCGGATGATCAGCGGGGCGCTTGGGCAGCTGGATGTGGCGGCCGTGCATCTCCTGCAGTCCGTGCTTCAGCATCGGGCCGTCAGTCTCCTCGAGGAGCTTCGCAGCGATGCGAACCTCGAAGTCGGGCGTGACGCCGAGCATGTTCTGGTCATAGGCGGCGTGGTGGATCTTGCAGAGCGCGAGTCCATTGTTCACGGTTGGGATGCCACGCTCATCCGAGTCCGGAACGATGTGTGCCGCATCGAGCAGGGCGCCGTACTTGAGCTCACACACAGCGCATCGGGTTTCGTAGGCGATGAGGACACGCGTGCGGAACGCCGGCTGATGGAGCCGTTGCTTCACGAGCAGGCGCGCATATTCGCGCTCCGGTTCGGGGTCCTGCTCCGCGTCCGTCCTGGAGGTGAAGGCCTCGTCCAGCGCGATGACGAAGGTGCGTTCCTCCGGGTAGTCGTCCACGACATACACCGGAGCCACCGGCGTGTAGATCTTCGGCACCTCCTTCCGGAACAGGATCAAGGGCGCGCCAGTGTCCATCGCATTGCGGAGCTTGCGGTTGTCCCCGGTCCAAGGGTCGCCGTCCCGGTAGGCGTAGTGAAGCAGTCCATCGTCGGACTCTGCATCGTCATAAGGTCCGTCAGCGGTACTGACGATCGACAAGGTCGATTCGAAGGCCGCTGGATTTCGGATGCCGCGAGAGTAGTCGATGATCGGGAGCCGTTGACCGTCGATCCAGAAGTCCAGCAGGTCGTCACGGTGGATGAAGCCTCCGTTGGCTTCGGCGCGCTCGTTGACCCACGAGATGATGCTGGTACGCAATGCATGTTCGGCGGGGTCCATGAGTACACCTCATCAGACGCGGATCATCCGCGGCACTCCCCAAGAGGGTGAGTCGCGCGGTGCACGACCTCACGCCCCGGCGAACGTCCCCAGCCCGCTCGCGAACTCCACCAGCTCGAACGTCGAGTCGGTGACCAGCGAGGCGCCTGCGGCCAGCGCCGCCTCGGCAAAGGGCCCGACGTTCCCGTAGAGCACGAACGGCGTCGTCGCGTCGTTCGCCCGGACCTGCGTCAGCAGTCGCAGTCCGGCGTCCGGCACGTCGACGCCGGACTCGAGCCGGCCCATGTCCGAGATGATCAGCCCGTACGAGCGTCCGCCGAGGAGGCGCATCGCCTCGTTGGTCGAGCGCGCGGTCTCGACGTCGGCCCCGTCGCGTCGCCACGATTCCGCGAGCATCGCGTTGTTCTCGGGGTGGTCGTCGACCCAGAGGATCGAACGTGGTGTCGGACGCGGCGTCGTAGCCTGCCCACCGGGCACTGTCTGCGTCGGTTGCCAGCGGTCCGGCCGGAAAAACTGGCCGGGTTCGCTGTGTTCAGCGTCCTCGGGCTCCGTCGGTACGGCGTCCGGGGTCTCGATCGGCCGCAGCCCATCGTTGCCTCCCTGACGGTCGGCGTACCCGTTGGGCGACAGTTCCACGGCGTGCTCGCGGAAGTCCCGCCCGACGTCGTCCAGCCGCCGCTTCAGCGACGCGACCTCACGCTGCAGGTCCGTGATCATGTCGGACTGCTGGTCCGTCGCCTGCTTGAAGTTGAGGCGCTGCCCGCCGATCTCCAGGGTCACGTCCTCGGAGTCGCTCAGCTTGGACAGGAGCTGCCTGCCGAAGACCACGAGCACGACGATGACGAGGAGGGGCCACAGCAGGCTGGCGACAGCCCCGATCAGGTCAGCCACGGGAGACACGAGGGCAAACGTACCGGTCAGCGGACGACGGACGGAACGACGACCGACGCCGGCCGGACCGAGGCCTGCGCGACTGTCGGCGAGGCGACCAGCCTCCCAAGCGCCTGCTGGCGAAACTGGACGAACGACAGGTCGCGGCAGGATCGACCAACGGCGCGCAAGAGCCGAGTGTTATCCCTCCAGCAACCCCCGAATATCCTCGACCCCCAGTGCTCCCGCGAACGCGCCGGCGTCGTCGCCCAGGACGGCGTCGAACAGCCGGGCCTTGCGCTCCTTGAGCGCCATCACCTTCTCCTCGATGGTGTTCTCCGAGACCAGTCGGAACACCATCACGTTCCGCGTCTGCCCGATCCGGTGCGTCCGGTCGATCGCCTGCGCCTCCGTGGCGGGGTTCCACCAGGGGTCGAGCAGGTAGACGTAGTCGGCCTCGGTCAGGTTGAGCCCGAACCCGCCCGCCTTGAGGCTGATCAGGAACACTGGCGCCGACCCGTCCTTGAAGCGGCCGATCACCTCGGACCGCCGCGTGGTGGATCCGTCGAGGTACTCATAGGGGATCCCCAGCGACGCGCACATCTCCGCCGCCATGGCCAGGAACGACGTGAACTGGGAGAACACCAGCGCACGATGTCCCTCGGCCGCGACCTCCAGCAGGTGTTCGGCGAGCAGACCCAGCTTGGCCGACGCCACGCCGTCGTACTCGGGGTCCACCAGGGAGGCGTCCAGTGCCATGCGGCGCAGCGTCGTCAGCCCGCGGAACACGGCCACCCGGTTCTCGTCGAAGCTGTCCAGCAGCCCGAGCAGGCGGGACCGCTCGCGCTGCAGATGGGTGTCGTAGATCCGGCGGTGCCGGGCGTCCAGCGTCACGCGGAGCACCTGCTCCTGCCGCTCGGGCAGCTCCGGCGCCACCTGCTCCTTGGTGCGGCGCAGCAGCAACGGCCGGATCCGACGGCGGAGCCGTGCCAGCAGCGGAGCCGAGTCACCCTCGCCCGCAGCGGGTTTGACGTAGTCCTCGCGGAACTTGGCCGCCGATCCGTAGAGTCCCGGCGCGACGATCGCGAGCATCGCCCACAGCTCCATGAGGTTGTTCTCCATGGGCGTGCCCGTGATCGCGAGCTTGAACGGTGCCTTGAGCCGGCGGGCCGACTCGTTGGCGCGCGTCTGATGATTCTTGGCGAACTGCGCCTCGTCCAGGATCAGGCCGCTCCACCCGACGTCGACGAACGCGTCGAAGTCGAGCCGGAAGACCGCGTACGACGTCACGACGACGTCCGCCCCCTCGGCCACCTTCCTGACCGTCGTACCTGCCTTCCGAGCAGTGGTCGGCAGCAGCTCGACCTTCAGGTCCGGGGTGAACCGTGCGGCCTCCGCGGCCCAGTTGCTCACCACCGACGCGGGCGCGACCACCAGGAACGGCGCGCGGCCGCCGTGCTCACCGCGCGAAACTTCTGCCTCGCCGCGGTGCTTCGCGGAGGCACTGAGACCGGTGCCACCCGCGCGCCGGGAGGCTTCCCCGCCGTGCCCCGGCACCTCGCGGAGATCCGCAGGCCGCTCCGGCGCCTCCTGCCGGGCCTGGGCGATGAAGGCGAGGGTCTGGACGGTCTTGCCCAGCCCCATGTCGTCGGCGAGGATCCCGCCGAGCCCGTGCCGCCACAGGAACGTGAGCCACTCGAAGCCGTGCTGCTGGTACGGCCGCAGCTCGGCCTTCAGGCCGAGGGGCGGCGGCACCGGCTCCGGCCCGTCGACGCCGTCCGCGGTCAGCGCGACCAGATCGCTCACCGAGCGCCGCCACCGGTCGGACTGCTCGACGATGTCGGCCACGTCCTCCAGCTCGGCCCACAGGCCGGCGTTGAACCGGCTGATCCGCAGCTTGCCCGGCTGGTCCGAGAGCCGCTGCGCCTCCTCGATGAGGCCCCGCAGCTTCGCGAACACTGGCAGGTCCGTGCGCACCCACGTGCCGTCGGTCAGCATGAACCGCCGCTGGTTCCTGGCGAGGGCGTCGAACAGCGGCCCGAACGGGATCTCCCGCCCGTTGACGGCGACGGTCACGCCGAGGTCGAACCAGTCCATGTCGCCGCTGTCGGTGGCGCGCATGCTGACCACGGGCGTCGCTTCGAGGCCGCGGTACTCGGGAAGGTCGTCGGCCTCGACGCGCACGTCGGGTAGCTTCCGGAGCACGGGCAGCACCAGGGTGGCGAAGTCCATCGCCTGCAGCCCGCGGAACACCTCCGGCGCCACCCGGAAGTGACCAAAGCCCGGCATGTCGCGCACCGCGGCAACGGTCCGGCCGAGGGTCGCGGCCTCCGCCGCGAGGTCGCGCAGGTCAGCGCCCGCCTCCAGCGCCGTGGTGAGCGGGTACTCCTTGTCCGACGGCGGATAGGCCCACCGCCACGTCACGCTGATCTCGGCCGCCGAGACCGCCTCGACCGCAGCGACGAGCTGCGGACGGGGCAGCTCCGGTAGCTCGACACCGGCCTCGGCGCGGACGCGCACCTCACGGCGGAGCCGTGGCAGGTAGTCCTTGAGGAACTCGTCGACCGCGTCGGCCGGGATGTCGACGTCGGCCAGGAGCACCGCCGCGCGCTCCTGATCGGTGAGCGGCGCCGCGGTCGGGCCCAGGGTGATCGTGCGGCCGGAGGGGGACTCCTCGACCGCGAACAGGCCGTGGTGGCCCAGCGGCCCGACGGACGTCGCCGTGGTGACCACGCCGTCGAAGGCGACGGTCCGCGCGAGGCGCGCGCCGCCGTCGGGCAGGGAGAGGTCCATCGCGACGGAGGCCTCGCGGGCCAGGCGGACGGACTCGCGCTTGGACTTGCCGACGAGGCTGATGCCGAGGTCAGCGGCGGCGGAGAGGTGGTGCCAGAACGGGCGGGCTAGTACATCGTCCAGGCTGATCCAGTCGCCCGTGCTGAGGTATCCGTAGCCGTGCGGGCTCGTGGCGCGCAGGGCGTCCATCGTGGTGAACCACTCCCGGACCAGGGGGTCGACGCCGCGGAGGAACCCGTTGCGGATGTAGTTCCAGGAGGCGGTGCCGCCGACCCACGCGCCTCGGTCGTTGCGCTGGACCGGCCGCATCGACAGGGACAGGGTCTGCGCCGAGGCCGTGCCGTCGATCCGGAGCTGCAGGGCCAGCTCCGCCTGGGCGTCGTCTGCCGACGGGTCCGCCGGCAGACCGGCGGCCGCGGGCACGAGCCGTTGCACCGCCGCCTTCCACTCCGGGACCTGCGGTGCCCGGACCAGCGACGACGCCGGCCGGACCATCGAGGCCGGCCCGTCCGACCCCGACTCGATGAGGGTCGCCGCCACGTGCTTGCACGCGGACCCGACGGGGCAGGTGCAGTCAGAGCCGACGACGACGGGCGGCCCGGGCTTGTCGGCCCTGAACTCGATGGAGCACGAGTAGGTGCTGCGGCCGCTGCCGCGGACCCACGAGATGAGCAGCAGGTCGTCCGGCAGCCACTCCCACGAGATGACCCGGCCCTGCCGTTGGTAGTCCTCGCCGCGCTGGTACGCGCCACTGCCCACCAGCAGCTTGATGGCCGCGGGGTGGAGGCGCGGGGCGGGGATCGGCGTGGGCACCCGTCCATGGTTCCACGCCCCGGGACCGGGTCCCCGACGTTATCCACAGCGTGCCGCCAGGTCGACGGCGAGGTCCGACGCCGGGAGTTCGCCGGCGGGCCACCACAGTGTCAGTGGCTCCTGGGAGAGTGTGCGTCATGGACTTCATGCCCGAGGCCGGCCGGCGGCCCGCCGCGCTCAGCATCATCGTTCTCGCCGTCGCGGCGTGGGTATCGGTGCCCCTGCGGGTGTTCATCCCGGGGGCGCAGCTCGAACTGGGCTTCACGGTGGACAACGTGGTCTTCGTGGTGGAGAACGCCGCGATGATGGCGACCGTCGTGCTGGCGGTCGGCGCGGTGGCACTCCGCGCGCGGCCGCTCCTGGTCGCGGCGGCCGTCGTGGCCGGCGTGCACCTGCTGTTCCAGCTCGGCACGGTGGTGGTACAGCTCGTGCTGGGCGCCCGGCCAGAGCTGATCCTCGGCACCCTGGTCGCGGTGCTCGTCCTGGGTGTCGTAGGAGCCGGTGCGCTGCTCGCCCTGCTCCTCAGCGACCCGCGGTCGGCCCGGCGCACGGGCCTGGTCGTCGCGCTGGTCGGGGCCGTTGTCCACACCCTCTGGGCGAGCGTGGCGCTGCCCCTGATCGCGGTGCTGTCCTACGGAGGTCCGCTACCCGGGATGATCGGATCCCTGCTGCTGACCGCGGCGCTGAACCTGCTTGTGGTCGCCGCGGCCGTGTTGTTCGGCTGGGCGTCGCCCATGGCGCGGCGCATCGGTGCGCTGCTGGCCGCCGTCGTCGGGGTGCTGGGGATACTGGGGGCGTTCGGCTCGCTGGCCGTCTTCGGCTGGGGGTACGCGGCCGTGCAGATCCTGCAGGGGCTCCTGACGGTGGGCGCCGCAGCGCTCGCGGTTGTCGCCGCCCGCCGCCTGGCTGCGGCCGCCGCGCCACCGGACGCGGACGCCGTCGTCGCCGCCGAGGCATAACCAGGACGTGTCGTGACCAGGAGCCGGGCCGTGTCGTGATCCAGGACCGCGACGACTGGGATCTGCCGTGGCCGAGATCCCGTTCGAGCTACTTGGCGGAGCTGGCCCGGATCTCCTCGAGCGCCACGACTTCGAGGATCTGCTTCACGATGATCGGGCCGACGGACTCCCAGGAGAGCATCTCTGCGATCACCATGTAGGACAGGTCGTCGCCGGTGAAGCAGCCGCCGCGGTGCAGGGCGTTGAGCAGCCGGTGCTTGGGCCAGGTGAGGTCGTCGAGCCGCTCGACCCGCCGCACTGCGGGAAAGAGCCGGCCGACGGGAAGCGGCTTGAGACGGGTCACGGCCGCATCAGCGAGGCGCGCGACACCGAGATCGGTCTTGCTGTCGACCCGGCCGACGTACCAAGCGTCGTCTTCAGCCATGACCTCGCGGAACCAGGGGAACACCTCACCCCAGGTGGGCGTAGGGGTGACAGCGGGTGCGTCGGACATGAACGGGAGCCTTCCCTGTAGGTAACTAGCCTCAATCCTTGCACCGTTCGAGCGGCAAAACAGGCATCTTCGGCTCTAGAGACCGGACCTCATCCACGAATTCACCCGCTTAGCGGTTGCCGGACGAGCGAAGCCGTGCGAGAGGCGCGCAGACCGAACAGAATCGCCGCGGCGACGTACCCCACGGCGAGGGCGGAGAACAGTCCCGGCGACCATCCGGCGTCGGGCACGAGGAAGGCCGCGAGGGCCGCGGCGCCCACGAAGGCCGCGTTGTAGAGGACGTCGTAGAAGGCGAAGGCGCGGCCGCGGTAGGCGTCCTCGGAGTCCCGCTGCACGATCGTGTCGACGGCGATCTTCGCGCCCTGCGCCGCCAGGCCGAGCAGCCCGGCGGCGGTGACCACGGTGACGAAGCCCGGCTCGGGCACGAGGATCAGCTGCGACAACCCGGCCGCCAGCAGCATCACCGCGATCCACGACTGCGGGGCCATATGCCGGGCCAGCGCCGCGGTGAACAGGATCGCGAGCCCGCCGCCGATGCCGGTGGCGCCGATCACCGTGGCGAACGTCGCGAGGCCGGCGGCGGAGTCGCCGGGATCGGCCAGGAGGTTGCGCGACATCAGGATGGACGCGATGAACACCACCCCGTACAGGAAGCGGTGCAGCGCCATCACGAGCAGCGCCTGACCGGGGGTGCCCCGCGCGGCCAGGTAGCGGGCGCCGTCGACCAGGCCGCGGGCCACCACCACCAGCTCGTTGCGGATGGAGCCGACGGCGGGGCGCAGCGGGCCCAGCAGCGTGCGCGACATCCGCAGCCCGAGCAGCGAGGCACAACCCATCACGACGGCCGCGCAGGCCAGCGCCGTCGCATCGTGGGCCCGGCCCGCTGGCATCGCGAAGCCGAGCAGGAAGCCCAGGCCGCCCCCGAGGAACGCGGCCCCCGCGCCGAGCGTCGGCGTGAGGGCGTTCGCCGTGAGCAGCAGGTCGCCCTGGACCACCCGCGGCAGGCCCGCCGAGAGGCCGGCGAGCAGGAACCGGTTCACGCTCAGGGCGGCGAGTCCCAGCACGTAGATCGTCGGCGTGACGCCCTGGGTGAGCATGAGCACCGCCATCGTGCCGGTGAGCAGCACGCGCACCGCGTTGCCGTACACCAGGACCTGGCGTCGCTGCCAGCGGTCCAGGAACACGCCCGCGAACGGGCCCACCACCGTGAACGGCGCCAGCATCACCGCGAACGCCCCGGCGATCGCGGCTGCCGACCCCTGCGACTCCGGGCTGAAGAACAACAGGTTGGCGAGCCCCACCTGGAACATGCCGTCGCCGGCCTGGGAGACCAGGCGCACCGCGAACAGCTTGCGGAACCCGGGCAGGCGCAGCAGGGCGCGCAGCTCGGCGAGGACGGTCACGCCGCCGAGCCTATCGGCGCGGGCCCCGAACCAGCGCGGGGAAGTTCACCTGCGGGACATCCCCGCGCCAACCCACCGACACCGCATCGCGTCACCGTGCCCAGCGTGTCTCCTCACCGCCGCCATGCGGCCTTCATCGCCTCGGGCGCGGCTCTCGCGCTCGGTCTGAGTGCGTTCCCCGCGCTCGCCAACCCGCTGACCGGTGCCGCAGAGACGGGTGTCTCGAACGGTTCGGCCGGCGCACTGGGCGTCTCGACCGGCTGGACCAGCCCGCGCGAGACGTTCCACCGCCTCGCCACCTACCCCGTCTTCCAGAACGTTCCGGCGGGCACCGACCCCGCCGAGGCGACGGTCGCCGAGATCTCCGCCGTCAGCGAGGACGGCAGGACCCTCGTCCACACCGACGCCGCCGCGCGCCGCATCGGCTTCGTCGACATCAGCGACCCCGCCGCGCCGCAGGGCCTCGGCACCCTGTCGCTCGCGGAGCTCGGCTCCGAGCACGACGAGCCGACGTCGGTCGCCGTCGTCGGCGACTACGTGCTCGTGGTGGTCGACAGCTCGACGTCGTTCACGGCGCCGTCCGGCCGCCTCGACATCGTGGACCTCGCGACGCGCACCCGGGTCCGGTCGATCGAGCTGGGTGGCCAGCCCGACTCGATCGCCGTCACGCACGACGGCGCCCACGCCGTCATCGCCATGGAGAACCAGCGCGACGAGGACGCCCTGCCCGACACCGGCGAGGGCGAGGAGGGCGACCTGCCGCAGGCGCCCGCCGGATTCCTGCAGTTCGTCGACCTCCCTGGCACCGATCCCGCGGCCTGGCAGGTGCGGCCCGTCACCCTCGACGAGGCGGTGCTCGCGGCCGCCGGCCTGGACACCCCGCAGGACGCGGAGCCGGAGTACGTGGCGATCAACCCGTCCGACACCAAGGTCGCGGTGACGCTGCAGGAGAACAACGGCATCGCCGTGCTGGACGTCGAGTCCGGCGAGCTCGAGAACGTGTTCACCGCCGGCGACGTCGCGCTGGAGGGCGTGGACGCCGACGACGACGGGGCGATCGACCAGACCGGCTCGATCGAGGCGGCCCCGCGCGAGCCCGACGCGATCGGCTGGATCGACGACGAGCACGTCGCCACCGCGAACGAGGGCGACTGGAAGGGCGGCACGCGCGGCTGGTCGGTCTTCGACGCCACGACCGGCGACGTCGTCTGGGACGCCGGCGCCGAGGTCGAGGAGCTCGCCGTCCGCGTCGGCCTGCACAACGAGGACCGCGCGGGCAAGAAGGGCGTGGAGATCGAGGGGCTCACCGTCGCGACGCTCGACGGCGTCCGCTACGCGTTCGTCGGCTCCGAGCGGTCCAACTTCGTGGCCGTCTACGACGTGTCCCGCGCGTCGCGGCCCCGCTTCGTCCAGGTGCTGGCCACGACCAACGGCCCCGAGGGACTCGTGACGGTCCCGTCGCGGAACCTGCTCGTGGTCTCCTCGGAGGAGGACTCGGCCGAGGACGGCGTCCGCGCATCGGTCTCGATCTTCGGCAAGGGGTACCGGTACGCGCAGGAGGCGGGTACCAGCGCCTTCCCGTCGATCGTCTCCGCCGACGTGCGGCTCGGCGGCGAGAGGAAGCCGATCGGCTGGACCGCGCTGGGCGCGCTCTCGGCCGACCCGGGCAAGCGCGACCGCCTGTGGACGGTGACCGACGCCGCGAAGTCTCCGACGTCGATCCTCTCCGTCTCGACCGCCGGACCCCGCGGCACCGAGGACGCCCCCGCGGTGATCGACCGCGAGATCGTCGTCACGGAGGACGGCGAGCCCGTCGGCCTGGACGCGGAGGGCATCTGGGCGCGACCCGCGGTCCGGGGCAAGGCCGGCGGGTTCTGGCTCGGCGTCGAGGGCGCGACCGGTGCGGAGAACGCGCTGGTGCGGGTGTCGCCGTCCGGCAGCGTCCAGGAGCGGGTCAGCCTGCCCGACGACGTCGCGGCCGGCCTCGGCAAGTGGGGCATCGAGGGTGTGGCCGGGACGGTCGACCGCGCCGGCGAGCACCTGTTCGTCGCGCTGCAGCGCGGCCTGACCACCGACGACGGCCTGGGCGGCTACGCCCGCATCGGGCGGTACGACGTCGAGACCGGCGAGTGGACCTGGTTCGGCTACCCGCTGTCCGCGCCCACCGCCGACGGCGACTGGGTGGGCCTGTCCGAGGTCACGGTCGTGGACCGGGACACGCTCGCCGTGATCGAGCGGGACAAGCTCAACGGCCCGGCCGCCGCCCTCAAGGCCGTCTACACGGTGGACCTGCCGAAGCGGGACCCGCGTCCGGGGACGGTTCCGGTGCTGCGCAAGCAGCTCGCGATCGACGTGCTGCCCGCGCTGCGCGCGACGAACGGCTGGACGCAGGAGAAGCTCGAGGGCTTCACGATCGGCGGCGACGGCCGCGCGTACGCGGTGACCGACAACGACGGCGTGCAGGACGCGACCGGTGAGACGGTCTTCCTCGACCTGGGCAGCGCACGGCGGCTGTTTCGCTGAGGACCGACGTGGGTCGGGCGCGGGTTCGGCCCGCGTCCGGCTCTCGCCCTGATCGCCACCTCGCGGGGGTGCGTTGCGCCGAGTAGACAGGATCTACTCAGCGCAACGCACCCCCGCGAGCGTGTTCACCCCGGCCACTCCGTCAGGGCTTGCCGCCCACGTGGATCGCCAGCGCCCCGTAGGCGGGGATCGAGGCGGTGAACCAGCCGTCCCCGTTGACCGTCCGCGTCACCGAGCAGTTCGCGGACGCGACGACGTCGCAGTAGGTGCCGGCGGGCAGCGACGTCTGGAACGAGCGCTGGACGGTCGACGCCGTGTTGTTCAGCACCACGTATCCGCGGGTGCCCCGGCCGTAGGCGACGAGGTTGCCGCCGTCGTCCCACCAGTTCGTGACCTCTGTGCCGGAGACCGTGTTGTGGAAGCCGACCATGCCGCGGACCTCCGTCCAGCGCTGCGTGCAGGTCCACCGTCCGGCGCCGCAGGTCGCGTCGGGGACGGAGGTCTCGGTGGCGCCGGGCGCGCCGGCGTCGTTGTTCGAGAACTCGTAGCCCGAGTACACGGTGGGCGACCCGTACGGCCACGACAGCAGGAACGTGTTGGCCAGGATGTACTTGGCGCCCCACTTGTAGTTCATCGACTCGCCGTTGCGCTCCGTGTCGTGGTTGTCCACGAACACGCCCGCCCGGTTGTACGGCAGCGCGCCGTCGCCGATGAAGCGCAGGTTCTTGATCTGGCCGTCGAACTCCGCCTTGAGCCGGCGCGCGTACGTGAACTCGTGCGAGTCGCCGCTGCCCAGGTACTCCGACGGCTGGATCGGCTCGCCGGCCGCGCCGATCACCTCGTGCAACCAGTACACGTTCGGGTTGTTCATCCGGCTCTTGATCGCCTCCAGGTCCGACGCCGGGATGTGCTTCGAGGCATCGATCCGGAACCCGTCGACGCCGAGGGAGACGAGGTCGTCAAGGTAGTCGGCAAGGCGGTTCCGCACGTAGTCGGAGCCGGTGCGCAGGTCTTGCAGCGAGACGAGGCGGCAGTTCTGCACCTGATAGCGGTTGGTGTAGTCGGAGATGTTGGTGCGGCAGTCGTTGAAGTCGGGGGCGCTGTAGGTGCCGGCGAAGTTGTCGTCCGAGAACTGGGTGCCCGCCACGCCCGTGCCGGACTGGCCGGCTCCGGCCATGTGGTTCATGACGGCGTCCGCGATCACGCCGACGCCCGCCGCGTGGCACGTGGCGACCATGTTCGCGAACTCCGCGCGGGTGCCCAGCTTGGACTCGATGCGGTAGCTCACCGGCTGGTACGACGTCCACCACTGCGTGCCGCGGATGTGCTCCATCGGCGGGGAGACCTGGACGTAGCCGAACCCGGCCGGTCCGACGACGTTGGTGCACTCCGCGGCGACGGAGTCCCAGGTCCACTGGAAGAGGTTCAGGATGACGTCCCCGTCGCCGTGCGGCGGAGTGGCTGCCTCGGCCCGTTCCGCCGTCGGCGCGGCCGCGCTGGCGACCAGGCCGAGGGTGAGCGCGGTGGCGAAGGTCGTGAGGGCGGCGAGCAGGCGTCTGGGCACGTTCGGATGGCGCGTCATGGCGGCTCCTTGCGGCGTCGTCCCGGCTCGGGCGCGCGCGGCGTTGCGCGGCCTTTTCCGGATCTTGCTGCAAAGCATTGCAGACATCCGGGGTGAAACACCAGAGCCCGGACCGTGGTGGTCCGGGCTCTCGGTGGGTCAGGGGACGGTCGGGCTACTCGGGGTCGTTCGGCATGAGGAGCCAGAACGCGAGGTAAGCGAGGATCTGCGGACCGGGGATGAAGAGAGAGACGACGGCGAGAACCCGGACCAGCGTCGGGTCCCAGCCGAATCGGCGCGCGATGCCGGCACAGACACCGGCGATCATGCGCCCGCGGCGCGGACGGGAAAGTGTCGTTGTGCTCATGCCATCGACAGTATTTCCGCGACGTGCCGGCGGCCATCGGGTAACCCCCGGGCCTGCCCCTGAAGTAGGGCCTCGGATGGTCAGGGTGATATCGCGCCGAACCCTCACACCCACTCAGGCCTGAGCGGCCCGAAAGACACCGGGTGAACTGCGGCGAGATGCATTGAGGGCGCACTCGGCGCCCCCTAACCTGAGTCCGTTTGCTCGATGACCGGGAGTCGCCGTGGTGTCCTTTTCCTCATTTCCCGCGCGGCTCCGCGTCGTAGCGACCCGCGCCGGGGCGGCGCTCGCGGGCGGGGCGCTGGTCGCTTCCTCTGTGCTGATGCCGGTGACTCCGGCCGTCGCTGATGCGGCGGATCTGCCAGCGCCTTCTGGCGTCGGCATCGAAGGGCAGGCCTGCGGAGCGGAGCCGATCACGGTTGTCGTGGAGTACGAGGACTGGTCGTCGATGGCCTTCGACGTCACCTTCGATGACCCGACTGTCGCACATGCCGAGGTCAAGTCTGTCGATGCCGCCGGTGCGGTGCGCAGCCAGCAAGATCTTCCGGTTGTAGAAGGCGTGCTGGGCGGCACAGCCAGGGCGGACTGGCTCACGGACAACGCTGTGAACACACTCGTCGTCCGTGCCCAGAGTGCGGACGGAACTCTGACAGGGCCTGCCGTCGAGTGTCCGTTCCTCCTGCACCGTGCGCCAAATGCCTCGCTCTCCATTCTCCCAGTGCTCGGCACGGAGGCGGTCTATCCGAACAGCACTGGTCCACGCGGTGGCGTGGGAGTACCGGGCGCCTTCGTGGTCGCGGCACCGGTGAGTGCCGACACGGTGTCCTTTGCGTACGGCGTTACGACCAGCACTAACCTCCGGCCTACCGAGTGGACGACTATTCATGCGACTGCGAACGCTGTGATTCCGTTCGTTCCGACTTTCACGGGGGTCCAGTTCCTGAAGATCGTCGAGGTCGACAAGACCGGCCTCAAGGGCTCGTCGACGACGCGCTTCATCAACGTTGCCGAACCTGGCACTGCCCTGGACACTCCACCGGTGGTGTCGGTCGCAGAGCCCGAGGACACGCAGCCGGACGACGGGATGATTCCTCTCCGGATCACTGTGACGGAGGACCTGCAGACGTCGCGCGGCCCGACGGCGACGGGCGCGGTCACGCTGTACGACGGCACCACCGGGGTCGCGCGCACGACGTTCGACACGCGTGTCAAAGACGTGCTGGTACACCAGAGTCAGATGGGCACCGGCTTCCGAGACCTTCGCGCAGAGTATGTGCAGTACCCCGGCGCCGACGCCGTCACGACGACCGCGCGGATCTGCGCCACATCGTGCTCCTTCTCGGGTGGCTCGGCGAAGGTGGTCTCGTTGGCATGGAGCGGCAACCAGAGTCATCCGAGCTACAACAGCTACTACCGGGCGCAGTTCTCGGGCTTCACACCGACGCCTTCGTCGTACACATACCAGTGGCTCCGCAACGGCGTAGCCATCAAGGGCGCGACGAGCAGGGAGTACCTGAGCTCGCCCGACGACGTCGGACGCCGGATCTCGGTTCGGGTCACAGCGCATGGTCCTCGCATGAACCCTCGATCGGTGACTTCGACGCCCTTCACGGTCAGGGAACGAGACCCGATGCACGTCAACTATGGGGTCAGTCATGTGGGCTCGAGGTGGATGAGCAACTACTGCTATTGCGTTGCGAAGGATGGCGAGACTGCTGGCTCGACGGGTAGCGCGATGGCTGTGCAGGCGCTGGTCGCGTACCCGAGTTCGAGGTCGTACGCCACTCGTTCCGCGCCGCCGATCGAGGGCGAGAATGACACCGACTCGGTGCTCTGGTTCGAGATGGAGGGTTACGTCCAGGGCCGTGGTTGGGAAGGCTTGAAGACCAAGACCTACACGCAGTACGTCGGCAGCGTCGGTCAGAACCGCCGCCTCGAAGCCTTCCGGGTCAAGCCGGCAGGACCGCACGCCCGGTTCTACGACGTGTGGTACCGCGCCTACGTCCCCAGGTACGGGTGGCTCGGCTGGGCGAAGAACGGCGCGGACTCCGGCACCACGGGATACGGCTACCGCATCGAGGCGGTCCAGATGCGAGTACTGCCCAAGGGGAAGCGACCGTCGGCGTCGGGCACGGGGAACGCGCCCTTCTACGACCGGGCGACCCAGAACCAGGTGACAGTGCAGCCCTACCTGCGCCCTGCCGGCTGGAAGCCGCGGGTCCACGGCGGCGCCACCGCCGGGCTCACCGACACCTCGCAGCGGCTGAACGCCCTGCGGGTCGACGTGGACGGCCTGCGTTACTCGGGCGGCGTCCAGGTGTCGGCGAAGGTCGAGGGCGACGGCTGGCGGTCCTACGTGAGTGACACCAAGGTTGCGGGGACGTACGACCGCAGCGATCGGACCTCCGCCTACAAGATGCGGCTCACCGGCGAGATGGCCCAGCGGTACAACATCTATTACCGGGTCCACGTGGCGGGGATCGGCTGGCTCGGCTGGGCGAGGAACGGCGCTGGCGCGGGCACGGAGTCGTACCAGCACCGCAACACGGCCGTGCAGGTGGTGCTCGTCAAGAAGGGCGAAAACCCGTTGATGAGTGCTTACGGCCGGGCGGCGTACTGGCGCTGAGCTCCCTTGGCGCAAGTCCCTGGTGCGGCGGAACACAAACCGGGCATGAGCATCCAACGAAGGTCGCGGGAAGTCATCGGACCGATGGTCGCCGCCCTCATCGTCACGATGTCGGTGGGTTGTGCGTCGGCCAGCCCGGGCGCGTCCGCGCCGGACACCGGAGGCGACGCCTCCGCGCGTGAACCGTCCACGAGCAGCGCTTCCGTGGGCGGCGCCCAGCCGCCCTTGTACTCGTGCGACGAGCTGCGGGTACCGGCGGAGGTGCTCACGGACGGGCGCACCGCCGAGACGTTGGGGAGGGACGGCCAGACCGCCTTGGCGGGCATGGACGTCCCGGAGATAGAGCCGGCCGAGTGGCTCGTCCTCGAGGAGCGGCCCGAGCACGTGGCGCTCCTCCGCGAGCTGCCCGAGCCGACCGAGCTCGAACCCGGTGACCTCCACACGCACGAGTTCCTCGAGATCGAGCGGGTCGAGGACCCCAACGTGCCGGCACCCGGCTGGATGCTCTTCGGTGCCAGCACCTGTGCGCTGCGGACGGTCGCGGCCGGAGCCGCGAACGTCACGCCCGACCCGGGCCACCCGTTCGACCCGGCGTCGCGCCAGGTGCACCTGCTGATCACCGAGAGCGCGTGCGCGGGCGGGGAGGCCGCCGAGGGCCGGGTGCGGCTGACCACGCTCACCGAGGGCGAGGACACGGTAGACGTCGTGATCAACGTCGAACCGCTGGACGGCATGGCGACCTGTCAGTCCAACCCGCCGACGCCGTTCGTCGTCGAGCTCGCCGAGCCGCTCGGTGAACGGACGGTCCGCGACGTCGCCGTATACCCGGCGCGGGAGCTCAGTCTCACTGCCAGGACGGAACCGATACCGACCCACTGACGCGGCCGACGCCATCCGGCGGCGGCCGCACGATCCTCACCAGCCGTTCGGCGTCAGTACCTTCCGGATCCGCTTCTCGCTGACCGGTCCGTCCGTGCCGAGCTGCTGCGCGAACAGCGAGACGCGCAGTTCCTCCAGCATCCAGCGCACCTCGGCGAGCTCGGCAGCGCGGGCCGCGTCAGGAGCACCGGCGGCGTACGTCGCCTGGGCCTTCTCGTACGCGGACGTCACGTCGCCGATCCGCCACGCGAGGTCGGAGTCCCGCGCCGGGTTCTCCGCGGCCTTGGTCAGGCGGTGCGAGTCCGCGCGCAGGTAGCGGGCCAGGTGCGGCAGCCGCCGCGGCGGCGTCGCCGACACGAACCCGTCGTGGATCAGGCTCGCGCGGTGCTCGCGGAGGTCCTGCAGCGTGTTCAGCAGCGCAAGGCTGCCCGACGCGCGGACCTCCGCCTCGAGCGTCCGGCTCGCCGTCAGCGCGGCCACCACGTGGCCGACGACGCGGTGCACCTCGTCCTCCAGATGCTGCCGCACGAAGGCCAGCGCCTCGGCATATGCCGCGGCGGACCGCACCGACGCAGCGTCCGGCCCACCCGACGGCGTGTCATAACGCGCCGAGTCCCCACCAGACGTCAACGAGACGACAGCCGCCAGCTGCAGATCGGCGACCAGCGCCTCTGTGCTCGCATACGGTGACGCCGCCATCGTCAGCGACTGCGTCCCCGTCCACCGCGACGTGATCCGCCCGACCCCGAGCGCCGTCTCCGACAGCAGCAGCCGCCGCACTCCGGCGGCATGGGCGGCAGCCTGGGCACTCTCCTCGGCCAGGATCCGAAGGGACACACCAACGGACCGGGCCTGGCCCTTCACCTTGGGAGCGACCTCCTCCACGAGCGCCGGGAACCCCCGCACCACCACCCCGGCCCCCACGTCGGTAGACACGGAAAGCGGCAGCTCACCACCAGGCAGCCCCGAGGGCCACGCCGTCAGCCCACTCCGCTCCCCGACAACAACCCCAGCCGCCCCACTCTCGGCCGTCCCACCACCGGGCACACCACTGCCGGGCACACCGGACACACCACGACCAGCCCTCCCGACACCGACGTCCGCCCCGACACCAACCCCTTCGCCAACCCCACCCTGGGAGCCGCCCGTCCCCACCGAAGAAGAACGCCCGTCGCGGCCCCCAGATGAAGGCGACGCACCTACGAAGGGTGCGGAGGGAGAAGACCCCCGCGCGGACGTATCTTTTCCCGAAGTGGAGGGCCCCCCGGGGCCCGTGAACGCGTCCGCGCGGGGGTCTTCTCCCTCCGCACCCGCCCCAGCCAAGGCCCCCGCACCAAAGCCCCCAGCCGAAGCAGAGCCAGAAGAAGCAGCCCGAGCCTCAGCCAAGGCCGCCCCCACAGCCCCCCGCACGGCAGACCGCACAGCAGCCTCCGCCCGAGAAGCCAACTTCCGCTGCAACAGCACCAGATCCTTGGACTCGTCCAGCACCACCGACGATGCCGACCGCCCCCGCCCGCGCTCCTCGACCACCCGGAACGTCATCCGCAGATGCCCCGGCATCCGCTCGAGCCGGGAAGCGTCCCACACCTCCGCCGGCACGACGACGTCCCGCAGCGCGCGCACGGCCCGCGTGAACGCGGCGGTGTACGGCTCCGCCATGTCGCCGGCCCGCGCGATGTCCTCCCAGGCCGGGCACTCCGCGCGGATCCAGGCGGCGACCTCGCGCGCGACGTCCGGCGCGGGAACGAGCTCGCGCCGCACCGTCTTGGGCAGCGACTTGATGGTCGCGATGGTCAGCTCTTCGAGGAGGCCCGGCACCATCCAGTCGAACCCGTCGGGCACCACGCGGGCGAGCACGGCGACGGGGATGTGCACGGTCACGCCGTCGGCGTCGGACCCGGGCTGGAACTGGTAGGTGAGCGGCAGGGTGAGCTCGCCCTGCGGCCACGTCTCGGGGAACTGGGCCGTGTCGACGGACGCGTCGCCGACGAGCTGCTCCATCGTGAAGGTGAGCAGGTCCGGCGTCTCCCTGCGCGCCCGCGACCACCAGCGGTCGAAGTGCGCAGCGGACACCACGGAGTCGGGGACGCGCTCGTCGTAGAAGGCGAAGAGGTCGTCCTCGTCCGCGACCAGGCCGCGCTGCCGGGAGCGGGCCTCCAGCTCGCCCGCCTCCTCCAGCAGGGCGCGGTTGTCGTGGAAGAACCGGTGGTGCGTGGTCCACTCGCCCTGCACGAGCGCGTGCCGCACGAACATCTCGCGCGCCGCCTCCGGGTCGACCTTCGCGTAGAGCACGCGCCGGTCGGACACGATCGGCACCCCGTACAGCAGCACCTTCTCCGAGCACATCGCTGCGCCCTGCTTGCTGGACCAGTGCGGTTCCGAGTAGGTGCGCCGGGCCAGCGGCCCGGCCAGCTCCTCCGCCCACTCGGGCTGGATCCGGCCGACGTCGCGCGCCCACAGGCGGCTCGTCTCCACGAGCTCGCCGGCCATGATCCAGGCCGGCGGCTTCTTGGACAGCGGCGACCCGGGGAAGATCGCGAACCGCGCCCCGCGCGCCCCCACGTACTCGTTGCGGGCCTGCTTCTTGGCGCGCTTCAGCGCCGCCTCCCGCTGCGCCCCGCGCAGGTGCGCGACGGCGGACGCCTTGACCTCGCCGGTGTCCTGCATCCCGATCTGCGAGAGCAACCCAGCCAGCAGCGACCGGTGAATCGTGTCGTCGTCCCACGTCTGCCGATACGACGGCGACTCAGCCTCGGAGGGGGAGGGCGGCGATACCGCTGCGCCGCCGTCAAGCCGTAGCGGAGGGCCCCCTGGGGCCCGTGAGCGAGGCGGCGCAGCGGTATCGCCGCCCTCCCCCGGGCCCGACCGAGCGCCGGAAGACCGACGACGCGGCTGGAACGACATCTCGATGCCCAGCGGCTTCGACATCTCGCGGAGCTGGGCCACGACGTCCTGCCACTCGCGGATGCGCAGGAAGTTCAGGTACTCGGCCTTGCACAGCCGGCGGAACGCCGAGCCAGAGAGCAGGTGCTGCTGCTCCCGCACGTACTCCCAGAGGTTCAGGTAGGTGAGGAAGTCGGAGCGCGGGTCGGCGAACCGGGCGTGCTGCTGGTCGGCCTGCGCGCGCTGCTCGGCCGGGCGTTCGCGGGGGTCCTGGATCGACAGCGCCGCGGCCACGATCGCCACCTCGCGCGCGACGCCGTGCCGCGAGCCCTCGATGACCATGCGCGCCAGGCGCGGGTCCATCGGGAGCTGCGCGAGCGTGCGCCCCACCTGGGTGAGCCGCGTGACGCCGTCGGCGACCTCCAGCGCGCCGAGCTCGGTGAGGAGCTGGACGCCGTCGCGGATGGCGCGCGTGTCCGGCGGCTCGACGAAGGGGAAGCGCGCGACGTCGTCGGGGGTGCTCACCACGCCGACCGAGATCATCTGGAGCAGCACCGACGCGAGCGAGGTGCGCAGGATCTCGGGCTCGGTGAACTCGGGCCGCCCGACGAAGTCCTCCTCGGAGTAGAGGCGGATCGCTATGCCGTCGGCGACACGGCCCGAGCGGCCGCTGCGCTGGTTGGCCGAGGCCTGCGACACCGGCTCGATCGGCAGCCGCTGCACCTTGGTCTGCTTGGAGTAGCGGCTGATGCGCGCGGTGCCCGGGTCGACCACGTAGTGGATGCCCGGGACGGTCAGCGACGTCTCGGCGACGTTCGTCGCCAGCACGATGCGCCGCGCGGTGTGCGGCTGGAAGACCCGGTGCTGCTCCGCGCTCGACAGCCGCGCGTACAGCGGCAGGATCTCGACGTGCTGCGGGTGCTTCGGGTCGCGGGCGCGTTCCTTGAGGTGCCCGGTGAGGCCGTCGGCCGCGTCGTGGATCTCGCGCTCGCCCGAGAGGAACACGAGGATGTCGCCGGGGCCCTCGCGCATGAGCTCGTCGCAGGCCTCGATGATGCCCGTGACGAGGTCCTTCTCCTCGTCCCCGCCGCGCGACCTGCCCTTCTTCCTGCCGCCGGAGTCCCTGGGCCCGCGCGAGGTACCGGGGCGCTGCGCGGGCTGCTCGTTCTCGGCGTCCGGCTCGCCGTCGTCCGGCGACAGCGGCCGGTAGCGGATCTCGACCGGGAACGTGCGGCCCGAGACCTCGACGATCGGGGCGAGGTCGGCCAGCACGTCGGTGACGTACTCGGGCGCGCCGCCCCGCCGCGCTAGGGCCGCGGGGGAGAAGTGCGCGGCGAACCGCTCGGAGTCGATCGTGGCCGACGTGATGATCAGCTTGAGGTCCGGCCGCCGGGGGAGGAGCCGCGACAGGTAGCCCAGCAGGAAGTCGATGTTGAGGGACCGCTCGTGCGCCTCGTCGATGATGATCGTGTCGTAGGCGAGCAGCTCCGGGTCGCGCTGGATCTGGGCGAGCAGGATGCCGTCGGTCATGACCTTGACCAGCGTCTCGTCGCTGGACTGGTCGGTGAACCGGACCTGGTAGCCCACCACGCCGCCGAGCTGCGTGCCGAGCTCCTCGGCGATGCGCTCGGCCACGGTGCGGGCGGCCAGACGGCGGGGCTGGGTGTGCCCGATCTGGCCCTGCCGGCCGCGGCCGAGCTCGAGGGCGATCTTCGGGATCTGCGTGGTCTTGCCCGAGCCGGTCTCGCCGGCCACGATCACCACCTGGTTGTCGCGGATCGCGGCGGCGATGTCCGCGCGGCGCGCGGAGACCGGTAGCTGCGCCGGGTAGGTGATGGGCGGAACCTCGACAGCGGCGCGCTTGGCGGCCGCCGCTTCGAGCTGGGCGGCCGAGATGCGCTGCGGGCCGCCGCGGCGCGGCCGACGGTTCTGCCGGCCCGACTGCTCACCGGCCTGCCTGCCCGAGCCCCGGCGACGGTTCCGGCCCCCGCCCGGGCGGCCACGGTCGCCGTCGGACGCGGGGGTGGGGGAGGACTCGGTACTCACAACCCCTCATTCTCCCAGGAACGGCAAGGTGATATGCCGCCGGGCCTCGGCGGGGTGCCAGACCCACAGGTCATCCGGGTGATCCGTGGGTCTGGCACGCGGGCTCAGCTCGCCTGCGCCGCGTTCATCAGGTCCAGGGCGCCGTGCTGGCAGCCGTGCCCCGAGGTGGTGCGGACGAAGGGGCCGCTCCAGTGCGGGCCGTACATGCCGAGCGAGTCACGGTCGTTCGCGTACGCGGCGTCGGCCTGCCGGTCGAGGTAGCCGCTGTACGGGCGGTCGCCCAGCGCGGCGTTGAGCTTGCCCAGGCCACGGACGTAGGCGCCCTTGAACGAGGCTCCGTCGCTGTTGCAGTCGTCGCCCTCGTTCACCTCGCGCAGCACCCCGCCCGGGTTCAGGTACGTGGACGACGTCGAGGCGTTCGCCAGGTTCCGGGCGGTCGTGAGCAGCGCCGCGTCCCCGGTGGCCCGGTGCAGCTCGGTCAGGGCGCCGAGGATGACGCCCTGGTTGTAGGTCCAGGTGGGCTGGCCGTTGTTGACGCAGGCGTCGGTGAGCCCGTCGTTGACCAGGTTGCCGGAGTTGATCATGCCGCTGTTCCGGAACCAGTCCCAGCCCTCCCGTGCCCGCTGGAGGTACGTGGTGTCGCCCGGGATGCGGTTGTGCAGCGCCGCGTTGAGCTGGATGTACAGCTCGTTGGTGATGGCGTTCTTGTACGCGATGCCCGTGTTCCACTGGACGCCCCCGCCGCACTTGCTCGTCCACCACGCGCGCATGTGGTCGGCGTCGGCGCGGGCCGTGTTCAGGTACCTGCTGTCGCCGGTCAGGTCATAGGCGGCGATCCACGCCAGGCCCCACCAGCCGGTGTCGTCCAGGTACTCGTTGCGGAACTGGCCCTGCCGCGCGTTGACGTTCTTGTCGTAGGTCTGCGCGATCGCGTACCGGTAGCTGCCCATCCCGCTGATCCGGGCGTTGTCGATGACGGCGGTCAGCGCGTTGGCCGCCGTCCACCAGCCGTTGGTCTCGAACAGGCCGGTGTCGCGGTCCCACAGCATCATCAGCGCGGTCGCGGCCGCCGTCGAGCGGCTGCCGGCGTTGCGGTCGTTGCGTGCCCAGCCGGTGCAGGCTATCTCGGGCCGGTCGCCCGCCTTACCGCAGGCGCGCAGGGCGCCGACGCCGGCGGTGTTCCAGTCGTCGACGTTGTACATCTGGGTGCGCCAGCCGGTCCAGCCCGCCGGGGTCGTCGTGATGCCGAGCCGGCTGCCCGACGCCCACGTACGTCCGCCGTCGAAGGACCGGTCCAGCCAGACCTCGTCGCCCGCCTGGCCGCCGTCGATCGAGCCCCAGCCCATGACGTCGGGGTCCGAGACGTGCAGCCGGATCGTCCGGCCGTGGACGGTGGCGCTCACCGGTACGCGGTCGCCCGCCGCGTGCGCGGGGTCCCTGGCGTCGCAGTAGATGTCGCAGATGACGGCCTGGGGCGCCGCCGTCTCGGCGGCCTCGGCCCGGGCCGCCGCTTCCGGCGGGGCCGTGGCGGACAGCGGCACCGCCAGCAGGCCGGCGAGGGCCACGGTCACGCCGGCGCCGAGCAGGCGCCGTGCGCGGCGTCGGCGGGGGTGTCGGTGCGCGGAGGGTGTCTTTGACAGCGGTGTCATCGGTTCTCCCTGTGCTCGTCCTTGCGTCCGTCTGTGGAGGGTGGAGCGATAGCGCAGTGCGGCAGCGGGTCCGGCCCGCGGCCGCACCAGACTCACCGGAATGCGGCGGCACGTCAACGGTGTCCGGCAGATCGGGTGCGCAGTCCATGGGGATCCCTCCCCATGTTGTTCCCCCAGGCTTGCGACCTACCCTTTCGAAGTCTCTGTGACGTGCGGAGATGCGTGAAGAGGAGCGGGATGCCTGAGCAGAACGTGGTCGACGTGGTGGGGGGCGCACGATGAGCCCCGAGACGATCGCGCGCTCCGTGCAGCGCCTGAACGCGGCGGGCGTCGGCTGGCCGACGACGCGCCGGGTCGCCATCACCGTGCGGCTCGCCGGGCTGGCCGACGTGATCGCGCTCGGCGAGGGGGTGGTCCCGGGGCCGACGGCGGCGCGGGACGCCGTCGGGCACGTGCTGCGCGCTGCCGGGAGGGAGGCGGACCCGGCCGCCGCGCTCCGCGAGATCGCCAAGGTCCAGCGGGTGCTGTCGGTGCTGGAGTCGGCCGAACGGGAGCGTGCCGGGGCCGGGCACGAGGCCGGTCCGGATGGGCCGCTTGAGCCGGTCACGCTCAGGGCTTCGGGCCGTCCGGCGGACCGGCCTACCCGCGACCGCTCGGCCCGCGACCGCTCGGCCGCTGGTCGTGCGACGCGCGAGCGCTCCGCTGCCGATCGCGCGGCCACCGACCGTCCGACGGCGGAGCGCGCGACCACCGATCGCGCGACCACCACCTCCCGGTCCCTGCCCGTCCGGCCGGTCCACCGGGCCGGCGAAGGCCCGGCATGACGCTCAGCGAGCTCATCGACCTGTGCGAGAGGCAGATCAATGAGCTGAGCCGCAGACGCCGTGGTTTCGAGCACCTCGACGCGCCGGAGTACGTCGAGGTGCTGATCGACGACCTGCGCGCCGCGGCGTCCGGCTGGGGAGCGCCCGTCCAGAGCCCGCCCGACGGGAACCCGGTGGCGCTCCGGGGCAACGCCCAGGCCGTGCGGGACGCCGCGGCGGGCCTCCGCACCATGCAGACCGCGCTGCGCGGCCACGCCACGATCGTGCTGGAGGTGCAGGGTCTCGACGCGATGGCCGGCACCCTCGACGACTACGCGGCCGCGCTGGAGTCCGCGCAGGCCGGCCATGCGTCCGGCGCCGCGAGCCTGCGCGCCGCCGAGCAGAGTGCCGCTCGGCTTCCGTCGATCGGGAGCAGCGCGGGGCCGGACGAGGTCGCCGCCGCGTCCGGCGCCGCGATCGCCGTCCTCGATGAGGCCTGTGTCGGGTACGCCCTCTGCCAGGACGCCTACCAGAGCGTGCTCGACGCCGAGGAGGCGCTCCGCGTCGCGCTGTCCGGCGCCGCGACGACGCGCGGTGCGGCGCCGCGGGACGAGGACGCGGCGTAGCGGGGCCGCCCGGGTAGGTCGCAGCGAGCAGGTCACACAGCGCGAGCGGTCGTACAGCGCGAGCCGGTCGTACAGCGCGAGCCGGTCGCACAGGGAAGAACAGAAGCAGGGCGCCCGGCGGACGCCCTGCTTCGTGCTTCCGGGTGGTGCGGCCGATCAGTACGAGCAGGTGTTCAGCAGGTTCTGCAGCGCCGTCTTCTCCGCGGAGTCCACGGTGAGGTCCCAGCGGTACTTCGTGTGGATCCACATCTTCGAGTACGCGCAGCGCTTGCTGGCCAGCGGCGGGACCCACTCGGCGGGGTCCTTGTCGCTCTTCGAGACGTTCACCTCGGACGTGACGGCGATGAGCTGCGGGCCGGTGAGGTCGTTCGCGAAGTCCTGCCGCCGGGAGGTGGTCCACGAGCTGGCGCCCGAGTACCAGGCCTCGGCCAGGGCCACGATGTGGTCGATGTCGATGTCCGACGCCGCCGTGCGGGTCTGGCCGTCGAACTCGCTGTACCAGCTTCCCGACGTCGGGTAGCAGTCGCTGCCGACCTGCACGTTGCTGCCGTCGCGCTGCAGCACCACCTCGCGGGTGTTGCAGTTGTTGCCCTGGCTGATCCAGTGCGGGAACAGGTCCCGGTTGTACGGCGTCGAAGCACCCTCCGCCCGCACGGTGAGCGCGTTCAGCTCGGACTGCACCTGCGCCTTGGAGGGGATGTCCGGGGGGTAGGCGCCCGCCGGCTGCGGGTAGACCACGAGGAGGAGTGCGACGAGCGCGAGCGCCGTGACGGACGCGACGAGATGCCGGACCCGGAGCCCGCGCTGGGAGACGAACGACGACATGGGGCGGACCTTCCTTGAGACTGACCTGGGCGTTCATCGTCTGGGCCGCCAGTGACGACCATATGACCCGGATGTGACGGTTGGAGAAATTTCACCCATTAGACCGGGTTTGTGGCCGAGCAGAACCAGCCGCCTTGGCGGCTCAGGGCCTGTGGAGCGGCGGAGGGCGTCGGGCCGTTCCGAACCAGCCGACGCTTGCGGAACCGGCGGACGCGCCCCGAACCGACCGGCGTCAGCGCACGCCGGCGCTCGCCGGCAGTGCCGGGTTCACCGGTACGGCGGCCCGGCTCGCGCGCAGCGCGGCCAGCGTCGCGACGACGGCGCCGGCGACGCCCAGGATGCCGACCACAGCGGCGAGCGTGGTCGGCTCCGCGTAGAGTCCCGGCTCCGCCGGCGTGGTCAGCTCGGCGAAGAGCCAGCTGATGAGGTCCGCCGTCGCGACAGCCCCCCACAGCGGCACGAGCAGCCGGGGCCGCCACGTGAGCCCGGCGGCCACACCGAGGAACAGCGGCAGTGCGACGGGGAGCAGGTACCGCGGGAACAGGCTGCCGCTCGCGGCGCTGTACAGCACCTGCACGGTCAGGGAGACGGCGACGGCCGCCCAGGGCAGGAGGGTGACCAGGAGCCGGTCCGCCGGGTGCCAGCCGTCGCCGGTCCGCTCGCCGGTCGATGCGGCAGTCCGGACAGTGGTCCGTCCAGCGCCCGGTCCGCCGGAGCTTGCCGTCCGGCCGCGGCGCCGCAGCAGGCGGGTCACCAGCGCGACGGCGAGCGGGGTCCAGAGCAGCAGGACCGTGGTGATCACCATGGTGGTGGCCGCATACGGCGCCGCAGGGGAGACGCGGCCCGCCCACCAGAACAGGTCGGGCAGCCGGGCCCACGTGACCGGGTCCACCAGCACCTGCCACACGGGCCGCTCCAGGCGCACCTGGTTGGCCAGCGCCCAGTCGAAGTGTGAACCCTGGACGTTCCCGGTCAGGGCGAGGTTGCGGGCGTAGAACCAGCCAGCGGCGGCCAGTGCGGCCACGGGTCCGCCGACGGCGAGGCCGACGACCGGACCCCACGCGCCCCGGCGCTGAGCGGCCCGCAGCGCCCCCGCCAGCACGACGAATGCGCCGATGACGGCGGCGATGAGCGCCGTGGACAGCCGTGACAGTGCGCACGCCGCCGCCAGCAGGCTCAGCAGGACGACGAGGCGGGTGTCCAGGCCGCGACGGATCGCCGTCGCGCCCAGCCCGAACATCGTGGTCACGAGGACGGCCGCGAGCATGTCGTTGAAGGCGCTGCCTCCGGCGTGCGCGACGGCGGCGGCCAGGCCCGCCGCGAACGCGACGAGCTGCGGCAGCGGGCTCTCCTGGCGGCAGATCCGGCGCGCGCTCCACCAGGTCACCAGTACGAACAACCCCGCAAGGAGCACGTTCACCGCGCGGGCGGCGTACACCGCGGCGACGGGGTGGCCGGCGTCGACCAGGGGGCCGACGAACCAGGACACGAGCAGGTAGAACAGCGGCGGGTGCTGGGCGGTCCACTGGACGGGAGGCACCACCGCGCCGTCGGGCCGGAAGACGAGGCCCTCCTCGAAGACGGGGAGGCTGCCGTGCCACACCTGGTAGGCGTAGTCCATGTGCGGGGGCTCGTCGCCGGTGGCGTAGGGCGGGTCGACCAGCAGCACGGTGAGCGAGAGCAGCACCGCGCTCAGGGCCGCGGCGCCCACCGCGGCACGTCGCGGGTCGGCGAGGAGCCGCCGGAGAGCGCGGGTCATCCGATCCTGGCCAGCCCGGCGTCGGCAATGTGGCGGACCCGTTCGCGGCTTCGCCGGGTCAGCAGCAGGATCGCCATCAGCGCCGCGACGGACATCGCGCCGACCATGATGATCAGGTAGGCGCCGTGCAGCGACGAGTCCAGCGGCGCGACGAGGCCCGCGAGCACGGAGACCGCGAGGACGGCCACGGTGCCGACGCGCGGCAGCCGCAGGGCCGCAAGGAACGGCGTCAGCCAGAGCAGGTACCAGAGGTGTACGACGGGGCTGAGCAGGAGCGAGGCGCCGATGAGGAGGGCGGCCCCGCGCACGGCGGAGGGCGCGTTCCCCGTGGGCCGGCGCAGCGCGATCCAGCCGGCGACCACGAGGAGGGCGACCATCGCGAGCCCCCGGACCAGGTCCCGGAAGGCGGTGGGATCGAGCCCCGACCCGACTGTCGCGGAGACCCAGTCGAGCACCTGTCCGACGAGGGTCGGGACCGAGAGCAGGGTGTCGAGGGAGACCGGGACGCTCAGCGCCCCGATCCAGCCGACCCCGAGGCCCCACAGGATGCCGCTCCCGACGAGGGTCCCGACCGAGACCGCCGCGACGAGCGCCAGGCGCCGCACCCGGTCGACGAGCAGCGCGCCGGCCGGGAGCGAGACCAGGACGACCAGCACGCAGATCAGTCCGCCGGGGAGCTTGACGGCAGCGGCCAGGCCACCCAGCACCGCACCGGTCGCCCAGCCGCGCTCGACGCCGGCCACCAGCGCGGCGGCCATGAGGCCCACCATCAGCAGGTCGTTGTGCAGGCCCCCGACACCGTTGGCCATCATGAGCGGCGACGCGAGCACGACGGCGGAGGCCAGGGCCGGGTTGGCGCCGGTCCAGCCGGCCATCTTCGGCACGGCCCACGCCAGCAGCACCAGCCCGACCAGGGCCACCAGCCGGTGTACGACGACGAGCGCCCACGGGTCGCTGGTCAGGCCGGCACCGAGGTCCCCGAAGATCAGCGGCAGCGGGCCGTACGGCGCGGGCGTCTCCATCCAGCGCGGGTCGACGGCCTCGACGATCGGGCCGACGAGCGCCGCCGGCCCGTTCTCGTACGGCGACACCCCGAGGTTGGTCAGCATGCCCTGCGCGGCGTACGACCAGCCGTCGCGGGAGAAGAGCGGGGGAGCCGGCAGCAGGGGCACGGACCAGAGCACGGTGGCCCGCCGGACCAGCTCCAGCGCTCCCGCCTGCTCCGCTCCTTCGGCACCGGCGACGGCCCGGCACAGCGCCAGCCAGGCCGCGGCGAGCAGGCCCAGACCGAGCAGCACGACGGTGAGCCCCACCATCCGCCCCGCCGTGTGGCTGCGCAAGGTGGCCAGCGGCTCGCTGTCCAGGATCGGCGCGGACTCGGGCAGTGCGGAGACCACCAGTCCTCCGAGCAGGACCAGCACGGCTCCGACAACGCCACGGGTCAACACGCTCGGGGTCAGCACGCTCGCAACATAGGGGCGGGCCGGTACGCGATTCCGACGCCTGCACGAACACCACCCCAACGCTGGGTGTCCGGGCAGCGAACACTTGCTGCTCAGGGGCGATATTCCGTCGGTGACGGTCGGCAGCGCCGTCGACGGCGATGTGGTCCAGGCCCGGGATGCGACGCGCGCGGATCTGTGGTCACCGGGGCAAAGAGAGCGACGGCGGGGTGGCGCGGAGAAGATCTCCGCACCACCCCGCCGTCGTCCTCGCGCGCGCCGCCGCACTGTGCGCCGGCCGTGCTGCGCCGGCCGTGCTGCGCGCCGGCTCGGCCGTGCGCCGGCCGCACCGCGCACCGGCCCGGTGGGCTCAGACGGCGCCGGCGGTCAGCAGGCCGAGGTAGTAGCCGAGGCCGACCAGCAGGAGGGCACCGACGGTCTCGATGATCGCGAGCGCGAGGCCCCAGCGGGCGAGCCACAGGTCGAAGCCCTCCTTGCCGGCGCGGGCGACCGCCACGGCGTTCAGGATGACGCCGACGATGGGCAGGGCCGCGAGGAAGAAGGTGAGGAGGCTGAAGACCGCGGTCTGCGGGTCCTCTTCCTCCTCCTCGGCGGCAGGGGCCGCGACGGCGGTCGCGACCGCGGCGGGGGCGGCGACCGCGGCAGCGGCCGTCTCGACGACGGCGGGGGCCTCGACGGCCTGCGCCTCGGCGACGGTCTCGGTCTGGGCGGGGGTCTCGGCCGGGGCGGCCTCCGCCTGCGCGGTCTCGGTCGCCGGCTCGGCGGTCTCGGCGGCGGGGGCCTCGGTAACGGTCTCGGTCGCGGGGGCCTCGGTCTCCGCCTTCGCCTCGGACGTCGCCGCCGGCTCGGCGGTCTCGGTCTCCACGACCTCGGTGGCGGTCGCCGCCGCGTTCTCTTCGGTCGTGGCCTCGGGGGTCGTGGTGTCGGGCGTGGTCATGGTGGTAGTGCTCCCCTGGTTGCAGGTTTTAGAAAATGTCAGGCCATATTGTGGAGTATCCGAATGGTCTTGGATAGACCGTTATGCACACCAAGTGCGACAGCGGCCGCCGCTCCCGGAGGAACGGCGGCCGCTGTGCTGCTGAGGGCGCTGCCGGGCGCCTCGACCGGGCACCCGGCAGCGCCCGGGCTCACATGGTCGTGGCGCCAGGGATGGAGAGCGCCGCGTAGACGCCGATCCCGACGAACACCAGGTACAGCACGGTGAAGATGATCGAGAGCGCCAGGCCCCACTTCGCAAGCTTGCTGTCCAGGCCCGCCTTGCCGGCCTTCGACACGGCGATCGCCGAGAGGATGATCCCGATCGGCGGGGTGAGGAACGCGAGCACGAAGCCGACGACGGCCAGGGTGTTCGCCTGCGGGTCCTGGGCTGCGCCCTGGACGGCAGGTGCGTTGGGAGTCTCGGTCATGAGGGACTTCCTTCCACGGCCGCGACGGCGGCCGCTCGGTTGCGGGCGCGGGCGCGCCCGTACGGACCCGGGTCAGTGTGGAGTATTCCGGGATGTACCGGGAAGACTTCATTGCGGTATACGTCCGAATCGTTACCCTTGTCGATCGTGGAGCGCCTCGCTCGCGAGGGGCGTCACAGACCCAGGGGTTCGGCGTCTTCTTGGTGAGGGGCGGTTCACCTGGGTGCCGATAATTACGCCGCTCGAATTCACCTAAGCGTGCGAGGATCCGAATCGCACGTACCGCGCGCCGCCCGACGGCGCACCGACCGAGGGGACGACGCGTGAACGACCTGGCGAGGTTGCGGCACATCCCCCGTGCAGAGCTGCGCAGGTACCTCCGCACCGCCTGGACCGGCGCCGTCGCCACGGTGATCGCCGTCGGCGTGCTGGTCATGGCCGCGTCGAGCGTCCCGGCCTCGCACGTGGCCAGCGGTGAGCGCGACCTCCCCATCCGGCTCTACGGCCTGGTCGAGAACGTGTCCGTCGGCGAGACCGAGACGGCCCCCGAGGGTGTGACGCTGGGCCAGATCGTCGCCGTCCTCGAACGCGCCGAACGCGAGGCCCGCGAGCAGGGGCCGAACTTCAGCCCCACGGTCGCGCAGGCGGCCGCCGAGCTGGGCATGCTCTACACCACGTACCAGATGCAGCAGCTCGCCTTCGGCGAGAACAACGAGGGCCTCCGCATCGAGGACGCGCCTGTCGCCCGTGGATCCGAGCCGGACGGCGGCCGGACGCCGGACGCCGACCAGAACGGCGGCGAGCAGGACGCCGACCAGCAGGACGGCGCAGGACAAGGCGACGGCAACCAGAACGGCGGCCAGAACGCCAACGACCGGAACGGCGGCCAGCAGGACGACGGCGCCGGCGCCAACGACGGCGACACCAACAACGGCGACACGAACAACGGCGACACGTCTGACGACGACACCGAGCAGCCGCCCTCGGACGAGGACGACGACACGCCGGCCGTGCAGGTGTCGGACGAGCACACGTCCGAGGTCGGGTCGCACACCGAGGACGCCCACGGCGGCTACATCACCTACGACCAGGTGGTGATCGCGGCCATCCGGCTGGCGAACATGCTCGACCCGTCGTCGCCCAACGCGCTGGTCGAGGTGGACGGCGTCGAGGAGCGCGCGGGCGTATCGCTGCGCGAGAGCCTGCTCGACGTCGTGTCCATGTTCGGCGGCTCCACTCTCGGCTACGCGAACGGCCGCATCCCGGCCGCGGTGCTGTGCCCGCTGGAGTTCGCGCCGGGGCACATGCTGCGCTGCGATGCCGCGGAACGGCTGACCGCGCTGAGCGAGGAGTTCGAGGAGGAGTTCGGCTACCCGATCCCGATCACCGACTCCTACCGGTCCTACGAGCTGCAGGTGATGGTGGCCAACACCAAGCCGCACCTCGCGGCCATCCCGGGGACGTCGAACCACGGCTGGGGTCTGGCCGTTGACATGGACAACCCGATCGCGGGCGGCAACTCGCCCGAGTACGTCTGGCTGCGGCTGCACGGTCCGGACTACGGCTGGGACAACCCGTCCTGGGCCCGGCTCGGCGGCGCCAAGCCCGAGCCCTGGCACTTCGAGTTCTTCGCGGCCGGCTCCATCCCGAACCGCGCCATCGACCCCTCCGACGTCGGCATGTGGAGCCCCGACGACTCCACCACCCCGCGTTACAAGCCGGCGCTCGACCCCAAGCCGAAGAACGGCGACGAGAAGTCCGACGACGACAAGCGCAAGCCGCGCACGAAGCCGTCGGACCGGCCGGGCGACAACCCGTCGTCGCCCAGGCCGTCGGACCCGGACCCGGAGCCGAGCGTCCCCGAGCCGAGCGACCCGACGCCCCCGAAGCCGACGAAGCCGCCGACGAAGCCCACGACGAAGCCGACGCCCACCCCGACACCGACGCCCTCGACGTCGCCGTCACCTTCCCCGTCGCCGTCCCCCTCGACCTCGGAGCCGGCGCAGAGCCCGTCGCCGTCGTCGAGCGAGTCCGCCGACACCGACGACCCGACGCCGTCGCCCAGCCCCTCGGTGTCGCCCAGCCCGCTGGCGACGATGCCGAAGGAGCCCGCCGTCGTCACCGAGGACACCGAGGACTGACCGCACGCGTGACGACCGAGCAAGACCCGAGCGAGCGCGCGGCGCGCGCCGTCGACGACCCGCGGCGCTTCCTGCGGTCCGGGCGGCTGGAGGCGATGCCGCGCCGCTGGCGTGACAAGATCGCCGTGACGCGGTACCTGGCGGTGCAGGCGCTGCCTACGCTCCTGGAGCCGATGACGGAGCGGGAGCTGACGGACCGGCTGAAGGGTCTGGCACACGATCCCGTGGCGGTGCGGCGTGCGATGGTGGACCAGGGCCTGGTGCAGCGCACGCGCGACGGCGCAGAGTACTGGCGCACCGAGCGCACCGAGTACGACGACTGAGCCGGGGGTGCGGTCCGAGTTGCCCCGCGGGTGATCCTTGACCATATTGCGAGACAACGCAGACTCGCGTTTTCAGGATAGGAAATGGCATGAGCGAAGAACGCGCCGTCGCAGCGCTGGAGGCGGCGGGGATCCCGTTCGAGATCACGCGGCACGGCCAGGTCGCGAGCCTGGCCGAGGCCGCCGCCGCGCGCGGCGTCGACCCGGCGAAGCTGATCAAGACGATAGTGGTGCGCAGGGCCGACGACGACTTCCTGTTCGTGCTCGTCCCGGGTGACCGGCAGATCTCGTGGCCCAAGCTGCGCGCCCTGCTCGGTGTCTCGCGGCTGTCGATGCCAAACAAGGACGTGGCGTTCGAGGTCACGGGCTACGAGAGGGGAACCATCACCCCGTTCGGGGCGTTGCACAAGTGGCCCGTCGTCGCGGACTCCCGGCTCAGCGAGCCGGGGCCCGTGTCGATCGGCGGAGGCGCTCACGGCGTGGGCGCAACGGTCGATGCCGTCGACCTCACGACGGCGCTCGATGCCACGGTTGCGGACGTGACCGACCCTGCCTGAGACTCTCGGGCAGGCGCCGAGCAGGCCCGCGACGATGCGGAAGCCCGGCCAGTTCTCCTTCGTGCAACGTGACCGTAACGCCTGGGGGGTGGACGGAAGCCGGGTGCCGGGTGAACACTCGCCGTAGGCAATTCTTGCCCCGGTGGGGCAAGGAGTGGTCAGACAGCACCAAGAAGTGTCCAAGTCGACGTCCACGTCAGTGTGTGGACGTCAGCGTCTAACGAAGTCGAGGCCCGACCAATGCAGGACGGAGCGAATGACCCCATGGACCCTCTCCCGTCAGACACAGCGCAGGACATGGTTCCCGGACGACTGGGATCCGGTATTGCGTGCCGGAACACCTACGAGGGCACGGTGCTGACCCTCTGGGGTGACATCGACGCACTCCTGCGCGAGAACGCGAGCGAGGCGATGGCCACGCTCGCGGCACGACCCGACCCCGATCCCGTCATCGTCGACGCTCGGGACGTCACGTTCATCGACTCCTCCGGGGTCGCCTTCATCCTCCAGGTGTTCGTGCTCGGCGAGGAGACGGGTTCGCCCGTGCTGCTCCGCGAGCCGTCGGCCGTGGTGATGGAGGTCCTCGACATGGTCGGTATCAGTCAGCGGATCCCGGTGGTCCGCAACGCCGCGGCCAGCGCCTGAGCCGCCGCTGACACAGGCCGCTGACACAGTCTGAACGCTCGCGTCCGGCGGGGGCGCAGGGGTGGCACCCTGGTCCGGTGAAGAACTGGGCAGCGAACCTCACCTACTCCTCCGCGCGCGTCGAGCGTCCCCGGACCCTCGCGGAGCTTGCCGGCATCGTCGCCGGCGAGCCCCGCGTCCGGGCCCTCGGGTCACGCCACTCGTTCTGCGACGTCGCCGACACGACGGGCGTGCACGTCCAGCTCGACCAGCTCGACGACGGCAGGGCGGCCCTCGAGGTCGACCCCGTGACGGGTGTGGCATCGGTCCGCGGCGGCCTGCGCTACGGCGACGTCGTGGCCGACCTGCACGCGCAGGGCCGGGCGCTGGCCGCGATGGCCTCGCTGCCGCACATCTCGGTGGCCGGCGCCGTCGCGACCGGAACCCACGGCTCGGGTGACGGGACGCGCTCGCTCGCGGGGGACGTCGTCGGCGTGGAGCTGGTGACCGCCGACGGCGAGGTGCGGACGCTGCGCCGGGGTGACGCCGACTTTCCGGGATCGGTCGTGGCGCTCGGCGCCCTCGGGGTCGTGACCCGGGTGGAGCTCGCCACGGCGCCGACGTTCGACGTGCGCCAGGACGTGTTCACCGGCCTGCCGTGGGACGCGCTGTTCGAGAACCTCGACGCCGTCATGGGCAGCGCCTACTCTGTGAGCGTCTTCACGAGCTGGTTCGAGCCCGACGTCCGCCTGGTCTGGTGCAAGTCCCGGGTGGACGACGGCGTGGGCGCGGCCCCGGCGCTCCCGGCCCAGCTCGGGGCGGCCCCGGCGACCCGGGCGATGCACCCGCTGCCGAACGTCGCGGCGGTCGCGTGCACAGAGCAGGGCGGGGTGCCCGGGCCGTGGTTCGAGCGGCTGCCGCACTTCCGCCTGGACTTCACGCCGTCGCTGGGCGAGGAGCTGCAGTCGGAGTACCTGCTGCCGCGCGTGGCGGGGGCCGACGCCGTCCGCGCCGTGCGTGCCCTCGGGGACCGGATCGGGCCGCTGCTGCTCACGTCCGAGATCCGCACGGTCGCCGGCGACGGCCTGTGGCTCAGCACCACGCCGGGCGACAGCCTGGCCCTGCACTTCACCTGGCGGCAGGACTGGCCGGGCGTCCGGGCCGTGCTGCCGGAGCTGGAGGCGGCGCTGCTGCCGCTCGGCGCACGGCCGCACTGGGGCAAGCTGTTCATGGTCCCCGTGGCCGACCTTCCGGGCCTCTACCCGCGGTTCGGCGACTTCGTCGAGCTGGCCGCGCGCCTCGACCCGACCGGCACGTTCCGCGGCGGATACGTGGAGAAGCTGCTCGCCGGGTGACGCCCTGCAGAACGCCTGCCCGAGGTCAAGTTCGCGTTTCGGGTGATTTTCTCGGAGGATCGGAGCATGAGCGACGCGCAGAGCACTACCGCGGAGCCCGAGAAGCGCGAGGAGTTCAGCGGGCAGCTGGGCTTCATCCTGTCCGCCGTCGGGTCCGCCGTCGGACTGGGGAACATCTGGCGCTTCCCGGGGGTGGCCTACGAGAACGGCGGTGGCGCCTTCCTGGTGCCCTACCTGATCGCGCTGCTTACGGCGGGCATCCCCATCCTGTTCCTCGACTACGCGGTCGGGCACCGGTTCCGTGGCTCGGCGCCGCTGGCGTTCCGCCGGGTCAAGCACTGGCTGGAAGGCCTCGGCTGGTTCCAGGTGGCCATCTGCTTCGTCATCGCCGTCTACTACGCGGTGATCATCGCGTGGGCGCTCAGCTTCTTCGTGTACTCGTTCGACCTGCGCTGGGGCGACGACACGGCGGCCTTCTTCACCGGCACCTACCTCCAGCTCGCCGACGTCGGCGGCGCCGACCCCTGGTTCACGCTCGACTTCGTGCCCGCTGTGCTGATCCCCCTGGCGCTCGTGTGGGTGGCGACGATCGTCGTGCTTGCGGCGGGCGTGGCCAAGGGCCTGGAGAAGGTCAACCTGGTGTTCATGCCGCTGCTGCTGCTCGCGTTCGGCACGCTCGTGGTGCGGGCCCTGTTCCTGCCGGGCGCCGCCGACGGGCTGAACGCGCTGTTCACCCCTGACTGGGGCGCGATGGCCGACCCGAACGTGTGGATAGCCGCCTACAGCCAGATCTTCTTCTCGCTGTCCATCGCGTTCGGGATCATGATCACGTACGCGTCGTACCGCAGGCGCCGCGCCAACCTGACCTCGCCCGGCTTCGTGGTCGCGTTCGCCAACTCGGGCTTCGAGGTGTTCGCCGGCATCGGCGTGTTCGCAGCGCTCGGCTTCCTCGCCCACGAGCAGGGCCTCGCCGTGGCGGAGCTGGAGGGCATCACCGGCCCCATCCTCGCGTTCGTGACGTTCCCCGCCCTGGTCTCGCAGATGCCGGCCGGAGGCTTGTTCGGAGCGCTGTTCTTCGGTTCGCTGGTGATGGCCGGCTACACGTCGCTGCTGTCCATCCTGCAGGTGGTCTCGGCGTCGTTCCAGGAGAAGTTCGGCTGGACGCGCGTGCAGGCCTCCGTCCGCATCGGTGTGGTGTCGGCGGTGCTCTCCGTGCTGGCGTTCTCCACCACCACGGGCCTGGTCGCGCTCGACACCGTCGACCAGTGGGCCAACAACATCGGCATCGTGGCCTCGGCGGTCGCGACGACCGTCGTCATCGGGTGGGTGCTGCGGCGGACCGAGGAGATGCGGTTCCACCTGAACGGGGTGTCCACCATCCCGGTGGGCCGCTGGTGGACGTTCTGCATCGTCGTGCTCGGCCCTGTAGTGCTCACGGCCATGCTGGTCTCGCGCATCGTGAGCCTGGTCCTGGAGGGCTACGAGGGGTACCCCGGGTGGTATCTCAACGTGATGGGCTGGGGCATCGTCGCCCTGTTCGTGGTGATGGCGCTCGTGCTCACCCGGATGCGGTGGCGCGTCCAGCCCGACGAGTTCGATGCCTGGCCGACGTTCGGAGGTAAGTCATGAGCGGCGCAGCGATCACACTGCTGGTCGTCTCGCTCGTCGTCGTGTGGGGCGGGCTCGCGGTGAGCATCGTGGCCCTGGCCCGGCGGCCGGAGCGGACCGACTGGCCGCACGGCTGGCAGCACGAGGGCGGCCCGGAGGACCGCCCGGACGAGCCGGTCGAGCACGACACCTGACGGCCGGCAGACGTAAGCGCAGGTCAGCCCGCTGTGAAGCGGGCGAAATCTATCAGAAACATGCCCTTCATCACAGTGTGACAATCGTCTCAAACTTGCGGGTTTACGCCAGCGACCAGTCACGGTTGGGTGAGACTCGAGTCGAGGCGCCCCAGGCGCCGTCGGGTTCTCTGCTCCCCTGATGACAGAGATCTGTCGGGTCGTACAGGGGCCTCGCGAGATGTCTTGATAACCCGACCAGGAGACCCCTGATGCGCAGGCTTTCCGCCCTGACCGCCACCGCAGCACTCGCCGTGGCCACCCTCGCCCTGACCGCGTGCACCGACGCGTCGCAGCAGCCGGCGGACGCCGGCACCGGCGCTTCCGACGAGGCTAGCGCCGATGCGTCGTTCGACCCCTCGACCATCGAGGTCGACGACGAGATCGCCGCACTGCTCCCGAAGGAGATCGCCGACAAGGGCACGCTGTCCGTCGGCTCGGACACCGCGTACGCGCCCGCGGAGTTCATCGACGTCGACGGCGAGACGCCGGTCGGGTTCGACGTCGACATGGTCAACGCCGTCGCCGCGGTGCTCGGCCTGGAGGCCGACGTCCAGTCGGCCGCGTTCGACGGGATCATCCCCGCGATCGGCTCGAAGTACGACCTGGGCGTCTCCGCGTTCACCATCACGGACGAGCGCACGGCCCAGGTCAACATGATCAGCTACGCCACCGCCGGCTCGCAGTACGGCGTCGCGGCGGGCAACCCGGAGGACTTCGACCCGGAGAACCTGTGCGGCAGCACCATCGGCGTGCAGACTTCGACCATCCAGGACGAGGAGCTCACCGAGGCCACCAAGACGTGCGAGGAGGACGGCGAGGAGCCCATCGACGTCGTGCGCTACGAGTCGCAGGCCGACGTGACCACCAACCTCGTGGGCGGCAAGCTCCAGGCCATGTACGCCGACTCGCCGATCACCGCCTACGCGGTCGAGCAGACCGGTGGCGAGGTCGAGACCATCGGCGACGTCCTGGACGCGGCGCCGTACGGCATCGCCGTCGCGCAGGACGACGAGAAGCTGACCGAGGCCGTCCAGGCCGCCGTGCAGAAGCTGATCGACGACGGTGTGCTCGAGGAGGCCTTCGCCGCCTGGGGCAGCCAGGACGCCGTCGTGGACGAGGCCGAGCTGAACCCGGCCGAGTGACCCGTCCGCTCGGGTGCACGGCGCCCGTGGTCAGCACCACGTGCTGCCGCGGGTACCGTGCACTCATCTTTTCGAGGGAAGGAGGGGCGACGTGACGACGCAGACCCCCGCGGGCGACCCCGTGCCCAACCGCATCCACGCGCGGCCCGTGCCGCGACCCGGCCGGCTCGTCGCGGCGGCCGTGGTGCTCGTGCTGGCCGCCATGGTGGCCAACGCGCTGATCACCAACGAGAACTTCCGCTGGGACGTGGTCTGGCTCTACCTGCGTGACGTCGTGGTGATCCGGGGCGTCATGTGGACGCTGGTGCTCACGTTCGCGTCCATGGCGATCGCCGTGGTGCTCGCGGTCACGCTCGCGATGATGCGCCGGTCGGACAACCCGGTGATGCGCTGGGTGAGCTGGGTCTACATCTGGTTCTTCCGCGGGACGCCGATCTACACCCAGCTCATCTTCTGGGGCCTGATCGCCGTGCTCTACCCGCGGCTGTCGCTGGGCATCCCCTTCGGTCCCGAGTTCTTCTCGTTCCGTACCGACGACGTGATCACCGCCTTCTGGGCGGCGCTCCTCGGCCTCGCGCTCAACGAGGCGGCGTACCTCGCCGAGATCGTGCGCGCGGGCCTGACCTCGGTGGATCCAGGCCAGACCGAGGCGGCGAAGGCCCTCGGGATGAAGGACGGCAAGATCATGCGCCGCATCGTGCTGCCGCAGGCCATGCGCGTCATCGTGCCGCCGACCGGCAACGAGACCATCTCGATGCTCAAGACCACGTCCCTCGTGGTCGCCGTGCCGTTCACGCTGGAGCTGCAGTTCGCGACGTCCGCGATGGGCAACCGCGAGTTCCTGCCCATCCCGTTCCTGGTCATCGCCGCGCTCTGGTACCTGCTCATCACCTCGGTCCTGATGGTGGGCCAGCACTACCTGGAGCAGTACTACGGGCGCGGGTTCGGCACGAGCACCCGGCGCCGGGGCCGCGGGAAGGGTCCGGGCGGCCGGCAGGCCGCGATCGCGGCCGCCGGTACCGTGAAGGTGGACATCGCCAAGGAGGTGACGCCATGAGCGTCGTCGATCCCCCTGCCCACGCTGTCGACGCCGTGGACATGGTCACCGTGCGCGGCGTGCACAAGGTGTTCGGCCACGGGCACGACGCCGTGCACGTCCTGAAGGGTGTGGACCTCGACGTCGTGCGCGGGTCCGTCACGGTGATCCTCGGCCCGTCCGGGTCCGGCAAGTCCACCCTGCTGCGCTGCATCAACGAGCTGGAGGAGATCACCGGCGGCTCCGTCGTCGTCGGCGGTGACCTCATGGGCTACCGGAAGGACGCCAAGGGTGTGCTGCACCGGCTGCACCCCAAGGCGGTGGCGCGGCAGCGCTCGCGGATCGGCATGGTGTTCCAGCGGTTCCACCTGTTCCCGCACATGACGGCGCTGGAGAACGTCATGGAGGCGCCGGTGCAGGTGCGCGGCCTGTCGAAGCAGGCGGCCCGGCAGCGGGCGCTGGAGCTGATCGAGCGCGTGGGGCTGGCCGAGCGGATGGACCACTACCCGGCGCAGCTCTCCGGCGGCCAGCAGCAGCGGGTGGCCATCGCGCGGGCGCTGGCGATGGACCCGGAGCTCATGCTGTTCGACGAGCCGACGTCGGCGCTCGACCCCGAGCTCGTGGGCGAGGTGCTGTCGGTGATGAAGGACCTGGCGCGGTCCGGCATGACGATGATCGTGGTGACGCACGAGATCGGGTTCGCCCGCGAGGTCGCCGACCACGTCGTGTTCATGGACGACGGCGTGATCGTCGAGTCGGGCAAGCCGTCGGCGGTGCTCGACGACCCGAAGGAGCAGCGCACCAGGGACTTCCTGGCGCACGTGCTGTGACCGTGCGGGCCGGAGGTGCGGGTCTCTCGCGTGACCCGTGCCTCCGACCCGGAGCCTCAGGCCGGCAGGCGGACCTCGAAGCGGCAGCCGCCGTTCACGTTGCTGACCGACGCCGTCCCCGCGTGGGCCTCGGCCACTCCACGGACGATGGAGAGGCCGAGGCCCGCCCCGCTTCCCGGGGTGTCCCCGCGCTCGGGCGTGCGCGCGCCGGAGCTGCGCCAGCCCGCCTCGAAGACGCGGCCGAGGTCCGCCTCCGGGATGCCGCCGCACTCGTCCTCGACGGCGATCACCACGGTCTTGGCCGGCTTGGCGTCGGGCTTGGCGCCCGGGTTCTTGGCCGCGGCCCCGGCGGAGTCCTCGCACGCCACCGCCACGCGCACCGTGCCGCCCGGGCCGGTGTGCCGGATCGCGTTCACCAGCAGGTTCTGCAGCGCCCGCCCGACGTCCTGGGCGTCGAGCGACGTCACGACCGGATCGGTGACGTCCCAGGCGAGGGTGACCCCGCCGGCGTCGGCAAGGGGCTGGGCGGCGGCGATCGCGTCGGAGGCGAGGTCGGCGACGGCCACCGGCTCGCGGCGCAGCGTCGTCGTCGAGGACTGGAGGCGGGAGAGGGCGAGCAGGTCGTCGACCATGGCGGCCATGCGCCGGTTCTCCGCCAGGATGCGGGGCACGTACTCGTCCACCCGGCCGACGCCGTCCTCCAGCGCCTCCGCCAGGGCCCGCACGGCGGCCAGCGGCGTGCGCAGGTCGTGCGACACCCAGGCCACCATCTCGCGGCGGCGCAGCTCGACCTCGCGGTCGCGCTCGCGGGCCGCCTTCTCGGCGGCGGCCGCCGTGGTCACCCTGCGGATGCGCGCGGTCAGCACCAGTCCGACGGCGAGCGCCACCGGAACCGTCGCGAGCAGGAGCAGCAGGACGGTCGTGGAGTCGTCGTCGGACAGGAACATCGCCCGGGCGCTCGCGTAGACGCCCGCCGCGACCGAGCCCACCACGACGAGCGGGGCGAGGGTCGCCGCGAGCGCGACCCGGCGGCGGGCCAGGGCGAACAGGGCGAACGCGCCCGCCGTGCCCACCACGGCGGCGACAGAGACGGACAGGATCACGCCTTCGAGGTTGTTCACGCGGCGCCTCCCGTCGCTGCAGGGCCCGCCGGGCCGGGCGGCGCCGGAGTCGGCGGCGTGGCGTCCCACCGGTAGCCGACGCCGAATACGGTCACCAGGCGCTTCGGCCGGGAGGGGTCGGCCTCCACCTTCTCGCGCAGCCGCCGGACGTGCACCGTCACGGTCGACTGGTCGCCGTACTCCCAGCCCCAGACGCCGCGCATGAGTGCCTCGCGGTCGTGCACCTGGCCGGGGTGGGTGAGGAACCAGCGCAGCAGCTCGAACTCGCGCACCGTGAGCTGCAGCTCGGTTCCGGACCGCGTGACGCGGTGCGCCACGGGGTCGAGGCGCAGGTCGCCGTCGTACAGGGCGACCGCAGCCTCCGGGGAGCCGGAACCGCCCGCGGGGGGCGGGCCGGACGGCGCCGCGACGGCGCCGAGCCGGGCCGTCGCGCCGGGCGGCCAGGCCGTCCCGCCGGGTTCCGCGCCCGGCCGGGCCGGATCCGCCGGGCCGACGCCGGCACCGGCCCGGCGCAGCAGGGACTGCACCCGCAGCACGAGCTCGCGCGGGCTGAAGGGCTTGACCACGTAGTCGTCGGCGCCGAGCTGCAGGCCCAGCACGCGGTCCTCCTCTTCGCCGCGCGCCGTCAGCATGAGCACGGGCAGGTCGGCGCGGGCTGCGCGCAGCCGCCGGCAGACCTCGAGGCCGTCGATGCCGGGCAGCATGAGGTCGAGCACGACGGCGTCGGGCGGGTTCGCGGCGGCGGCGGCCAGGCCGGCGGGGCCGTCGGCGGCATGCTCGGCGGCGACACCGGCGCGTTCGAGGTAGGCGACGACCACCTGCGCGACGGTGGCGTCGTCGTCGATCACGAGAACTCTGGCCACGCCTCAGGGTACGGGTGGGCCGGGCGGAATCCCGGCGTCGGACCGGGGGCGTCAGGACCTCGTAAGAACCGTTCGCGGGGCGGCGGCGAAGCACCCCTGTCCGCCGGAATCCGGCGGATCGGCGGTGGCGTGGTCCGGATCACACTGTTCCGACGAATTTCTGTAGATCCATATGGAACCTTCGTCCCGGTCAGCCCGTGTTCCGTTCGTGACAGTCACGAGTCCGCGCGTCCAGGCGCCAGAGTCATGGGTCATCGAGCCCGTGATCCTGCGCGTCGTGCGCGCCGACTCCAGCTCTGCGGACGACCTGGAGACCGTGACCACCGAGCAGAACACCCCAGACTCCTCATCCACCACGACCAGCACGACCGAGGCCGAATCCGTCCCAGCCACCCGGCCGCTCACGGTGGTACGGGGTGGGGCGGTGGCCGCCGATGACGTAGCCTCGCTGCCCGTGCGTACAGACCGGCCCAGGGCCACTCACGCGCGCAGGAACGCACAGGCTACGAAGAACGAAGAGTTCACGGCGTTCATGCGAGAGGCCAAGGATCCGCTGCACCGGATGGCCTTCCTTCTGAGCGGTGATGCGCACCGTGCCGAGGAGCTCACCCAGCAGACCTTCGAGCGGTGCTACCGCCACTGGCACAAGGCCCGGCAGGGCGACCCGCTGGTGTATGCGCGGCGGGTGCTGGCCAACCTGCGGATCGATACCTGGCGCCGCACGCGGCGCGAGATCCTGACCGGCCCCGACGAGCTGCCGCAGGACGAGGTCCAGGTCGCTCGCCAGTCGGCCAGGACGCCCACGCGCACCGTGGACGACCGCGACGCCGTCGTGCGCGCCCTGCTGCGCCTCCCCCTGAAGCAGCGCCGAGTCGTGGTGCTGCGTCATCTCCTGGACCTCTCGGAGTCCGAGGTGTCGAGCGAGCTCGGCATCCCGCTCGGCACCGTCAAGTCCACAGCCTCGCGCGGCCTCGCCCACCTGCGCGCGATCCTCGATCTCGACTCACTGGGCGGAACCCGATGAACATGAACCCCTCCCACGGCGCTCCCGACGACGACTTCGTCGCCCGGATCCGCGAGTCGGCGCACGCGGCGGTGCCGCCGTCGACGCTGGATCTGGACAGCGTGCTGCGGTCGAGCCGGCGCAAGCACACCACGCGGCGTGCGAGCGTCACGCTGGCCTCCACGCTGGCGCTCGCCACGGTCGGCGCGGGTGCGGCGGGTGCGCTCCCCGGCATCCCGGGCCTGTGGAGCAGCGCGCCGGTCGAGGTGGCGCCCAGCACCGAGGTGCCGCAGCTCATGGAGACGGTTCCGGTCGAGCCCGCACCGCCGTCGCCCACCGCCATCCCGTCGCCGGACCCGGAGGCCGAGGTCGCGTACCTCGCGCCGGGCGTGGCCACGGTGGCGAAGCCGGCGGCCTACCGCGTCGACGCCGACACCGCCGTGCTCGACCTGGGGCTGGACGCAGGGGGCGGCGAACGGTACCTCGCGGTGGTGACCCTGGCGAAGATCGACGGGCGCCACAGCGCGACGGACCTGGAGGTGCTCTCGGGCGGCGACACCGCCCTGGCGAACCTCCGCGCGGGGAACCTCGGCGGAACCCTGCTCTGGCGCGGCGTCACGTCCGACGCGATGGTCCTGCCGTCCGACGGCGGTCCGGCACTCGTGTTCGGCTTCTCGTCCGGGGCGACCGAGGGGGACCAGTTCCTTGTCTTCGACGACCCGCAGACCGATGGTGCCGCGGACGCGCAGGGGGCGTCCGCGTCACCGGGGGCCGGAACCGGCGGCGCCGGCACGGGTGCGTCCCAGGCGGGCGCGTCGCTCCGCGTCACGCCGTTCGACGTGCTCGGCGACGGCAGTGTGTGGATGCGGGTCCTGCAGGTGGACCGCTCGACGGCGGAGCCGCGCGGGTTCGTCTACGCGAGCCAGGGCACCTGGAGCGCCTCGTGGTGCCGCAGCACCTCGCCCGACTGCGCGGTCATCCACGACGTCGCGGCCAAGACGGTGGCGACGCCGCAGGCCGTGGCACCGGCGCCGATGGTGGCGGAGCTCGCCCCGATGCTGGCCGAGAACGCGCAGGCGAACGAGGTCCCGGCGATGGAGGCGTGCGTCGCACAGCGCACCGGGACCAGCTGGACGGCGCCGCCGCAGCTCACGGGCCGGTCGTTCTGGCGGGCGCCGCCCGGCGTGGACTCCAACGTCTGGCGGCTGTGCCTGATCGACATGAGCGAGGCGCTGCAGCTCGCCTCGACGGGCGAGGTCCAGCCCGACGGCGAGGTGTCGCCCAGCCCGGTGCCGAGCAGGCCGGCGCCGACCGAGACTCCCGAGGACAGCGATCCGCTGGGCCTCGGTGAACTCCTGGAGGGACTCTTCGGGGGGTAACAGACTTCCCGGTCCACGTCTCGTCTGGGGAGATGGCGTGGGCCGGGAACACACGAGCGGGCCGAGGCAGAGTCTGGGGATCTGCCTCGGCCCGTTCTCTTTGTTCTTGGGCGCTTCTGTTCTCGGCTGGCGTGCCCGGGTCTTGGTTCCGTCCGGTCTCGGTTCCGTGGCCCCTAGGGGCTGGGTTCCGTCGCCCGGGCGTCGGGACTACTCGCCGTCCTCGCAGGCGATGCCGTTGCCGTTCCCGTCGAGGTGCGGCAGGTAGCCCGGCTGGTTGCTCGCGAGGGGCGCCGCGCCGGCGGCGCGTACGGCGTCGCAGTTCCAGTAGAAGACGGTGCCGTTGCCGTTGCCCCAGCCGTTGTCGCCGTCTCCCTCCTGGTCCTCCTGCTGCTCTTCCTGCTGCTGCTGCTGTTGCTCCTGCTGCTCGAGCGCGGTCTCCCGCTCCTCGAGCTGGGCCTCGCGGTCGCCGAGCGCCTGCTCCCGTGCGGCCACCTCGTCGCGCTGCTTCTCGACCTGGGCACGTTCGGCCTCGATCTCGGCGCGCTGCTCGTCGATCTGCGACTGGATGTTCTGCGCGTCGGTGATCGCCTGGTTCGCGTCGGCCTGCTGGCCGGCCGTGATGACCACACCGACGATGACGCCCAGCGCGAGCCCTGCCACGCCGATCGCGACCATGAGCCCGGCTCCGGGCGGGCGCGAGCCGTTCTGGCGCGCGGGGCCGCCGGGACGCGGGCCGGCCCCCATGGCCCCGGCAGGCACGGCTCCGGGGGGCATCGACCCGCCGGAGCGGTAGTTCGCGTCGTCGATGCTCAGCGGGCCGGGACCCGGCGCGCCGGGTGCGGGCCGCTGCCCCGGGGGTGCGCCGACGGGCGCCGTCGCCTTGCGGCCGCCGAGCCCCTTGAGCGCCGCGAGCACGCCGGTGGTCGGTTTCTTGCTCTCCGGCGGCGGGGGCGGGGGCGTCGTCGCGGGCGCCGGCGGGTAGACGGGCTGCGGGCCGGAGCCCGGGCGGGGCTGACCGGGGGCCGGGGGAGCCGCGATGGGCGCCATGGTCATGGTCGAGCCCATGGCCTCGGCGGGCGAGACGCTGGGTGCGTTGGACGGCGGGGGTGCCGGGCGGCCGCCCGGGCCGTCGATCACCTGGATCGCGACGGTCCTCGTGTCCGCGCCCGCTTCCGCGGTGTCCGCGGGCGGCGCGGCGGGAGCCGGCGGTGCGACGGAGGCCGGGGGTGCGGTGTCCGCGGGGGGCGCGGCGAGGATCGGCGGTGCGGCGGGCGCCGACGGCGCGGCGGGCGTGGCACCGCGCGGTCCGGCGTCGCTCCCGGGAGTGTCGGGCCGGTCGACCCAGTAGTCCCAACCGGGCGGGGCCGGCGGCCACGACGGGTCGGGAGCCCAGGTGGAGTCGGGTCGGAATCCCGGGGGCACCTGCCAACCCGGAGGCGGGTTGAAGCGCACGGGCATGGTTGCTCCTTCGATACGGTCGGCCCCACTATCGGCCATCCAGGCGGGTTGACGCCAGAAGTCAGGGTCGAACCGGACATATCTACCGCCTGTCAGAGCGACAGTAGCGCGCTCGTGTCGGAGGCGGCTGGTAGACCTGGGGACATGTTCCTCCTGGAGCGTGAAGACGCCAGCACACTCGTGCACTCGGCCAGCGACCTCGTGATCGCGGGCGAGTGCGAGTTCCGCCTGCTGCGCCGCCTCGACGAGCTGCTCGGCCGCAGCCCACGCCGGGCGCGAGAGGAGGACGAGATGCTCGCCCGCACGGCGGCGCTGGGGGAGGATCACGAGCGCCGCGTCCTGGAGGGTCACCTCCGCGCCTTCGGCCGGGCCGGCGACGGACAGCCCGGCGGCGTGCTCGAGGTCGCGCCGGCGCGCCGGATGTCGCGCGACGAGCTGACCGATGCGCACGACCGCACGCTGGCCGCCCTCGAACAGGGTGCCGACGTCGTCTACCAGGCCTCGTTCTTCGACGGGCAGTTCCACGGCCGGGCCGACTTCCTCGTGCGCGACCCGCTCGGCGAGGAGATCCGGCTGGGCGACCCCGGCGGCGTCGTGCCGCGGTACGCCGTGCACGACTCCAAGCTCGCGCGCCGCACCAAGGTCCGTGCCCTGCTCCAGCTCGCCGCCTATGCGGACCAGCTCATGGCCGCACGGATCGACCCGACCGACGACGTGCATCTCGTGCTCGGCACGGGGGAGACCACGTCGCACCGGCTCGCCGACCTGCTGCCCGTCTTCCGCAAGCGCCGCGCCCGCCTCACCGAGGTCCTGGCCGCCCACCTCGCCGACGACGCCCCGGTGAGCTGGCGCGACGAGCGGTACCTGGCGTGCGGCCGGCTCCGCGAGTGCCAGGACTGCGCCGACGCCGCCGAGCAGTCCCGCGACGTCCTGCTCGTCGGCGGGGTGTACGGGGTGCAGCGGGCCAAGCTGTCGGCGTCGGGCATCACCACCATCGACGGGCTCGCGACCGCCGAGGAACCGCCCGACGGCATGGCCGCCAGCCGCTTCGAGGTGCTGCGCGCCCAGGCGCGCCTCCAGCTCGGCCTGGACGACGGCGACGGCTCGGTCGCGCTCGACCACCTGCCGGAGGGCGTCTCGCCCGAGAGCCCCGACGCGCGGCTGCGCTGGCAGCTCGTCGCCACCGAGGCGATCGACCGGCTCCCCGAGCCGAGCCCTGGCGACGTGTTCTTCGACTTCGAGGGCGACCCCCTGTGGGAGGAGGAGCGCCTGCCCGGCGACGACCAGGCGCCCGCGATGGGCCTCGACTACCTCTTCGGCTGGGTCGAGCGCCCCGGCCCGGACGACGGGACCCCGCCGTTCCACGGGCTCTGGGCCGACGACCTGGCGGGTGAGCGGGACGCCCTCGTGCGGTTCGTCGACTATCTCGCCGAACGGCGCAAGACATATCCCGACCTGCACGTCTACCACTACGCCGCCTACGAGAAGACCCACCTGCTGTCCATCGCGGCGCGGCACGGCGTCTACGAGGACGAGGTGGACCAGCTCCTGCGTGACGGCGTGCTGGTCGACCTGTACGCGGTGGTCCGGTCGTGCCTGCGCATCTCGAACCGGTCCAAGTCGATCAAGAAGCTCGAACCGCTCTACATGCAGGACGATCCGGCGCGCGAGGGGGTCACGAGCGCTACGGCGTCGGTCACGGAGTATGCCGAGTACGCGAAGCTCGCCGCGGACGGCGACGAGCGTGCGGTGGAGCTCAAGCAGCGGATCCTGGACTACAACGAGTACGACTGCCGGTCTACGTTGCGGTTGCTCGACTGGTTGCGGGGTGCGCGGGTTTCTGTCGGGTCGGTCGGGTCGGCCGTGGGGAGCGAGACCCCGCGCGCGGATGCGTTCACGGGCCCCAGGGGGCCCTCCACTTCGGGAACAGATACATCCGCGCGCGGGGTCTCGCTCCCCACGGCCTCCGCTGTCGGCTCACCTTTCGAGGTGGGTGCGCGCTCCGAGGGTGGCGGGTTGGCGGAGCCTGCGGGTGGGGGTGGCGAAGAGGGAACTCTTGAGCGAGAGGTGCCCGCGGGGGTTGCGGGCGTTGGTGCCGGGGAGACGTTCGTCTCGGGGGAGGGGGCCACTGAGGTCGAGGAATCTCCCCGGGTGGTGGCTCGGCGGGAGGGGCGGGAGCGGCGGTTGGCGCTGGCTGGTGAGATCTCCTCGCGGGTGGGGGAGAACCGGGGTGAACGGTCGCTCGAGGTGCAGGCGCTCGCGCTGCTCGGTGCCGCCGTCGGCTACTACCAGCGGGAGGAGAAGCCGTTCTGGCTGGAGCACTTCGCCCGGCTGGAGCTGCCGCTGGACGAGTGGCCCGGGCGCCGGGCGACGTTTCATGTGGAACGGACGCGGGTGCTCCGGGACTGGGACGTCGTGGGCCGTGACCGGCTTCCGTCGCGGGAGATCGAGCTGGTGGGGCGCATGCTCGACGGGTCGCGGATCGACGGCTCCGACCTCGGCGTCGGCGACGCCGTGCACGTGCTCTACGACCAGCCGGTGCCGCCCGTGGTGGGCGAGCTCGAGGCGCGGGCCCTGCGGGGTGAGCACTCCGGGGGCGTGATCGTGGAGATCCGGGAGGAGCTGGGCGGCGAGGAGGCCGAGGCTGCGCCGGGGCGCGACGTCGTCGTCCTGCGGGAACGGCTCTCCGGGGGAGCGGAGCCGCACGACCAGGCGCCCGTCGCGCTCGCGCCGCAGCGCGGCCCCGCGCACGACGCGCAGGAGCGGGCGGTCGAGGACGCCGCCCGCGCCGCGCTGGCCTCGTGGGACGCGGACCGGACCCTGCCCGACGGCGCCGCCGTCGACCTGCTGCGCCGGCGTCCGCCGAGGCTGGTCGACGGCGGGGACCTGCCGGAGCTCGGCACCGCGGACGGCGGCCTCGACCTGGAGGCGGCCGTCCTCGACGCGGTGCGGCGGCTCGACCATTCCTACCTCGCGATCCAGGGTCCGCCGGGCACCGGCAAGACGCACGTCGGGTCGCATGTGGTCGGGCAGCTCGTGCGTGCGGGCTGGCGTGTCGGCGTCGTCGCGCAGTCGCACGCGGCGGTCGAGAACATGCTCAGCGCCGTCGTCGAGAAGGCGGGCGTGCCCGCAGAGCTGGTCGCGAAGAAGCAGCGGGCGAAGGGCACAGCGGACGGCTCCACCCCGCCCTGGCAGGAGGTGACCGGCAGCCAGCTCGCCGATGTGGTCGCCGGCAGCTCGAACGGCTGTGTGGTGGGCGGCACCGCGTGGGACTTCGCGCACGAGCGCTGGCCCGACGAAGGGCTCGACCTGCTCGTCATCGACGAGGCCGGGCAGTTCTCCCTCGCCGACACCATCGCCGTCGGCCGGGCGGCGCAGCGGCTCCTGCTGCTGGGCGACCCGCAGCAGCTTCCGCAGGTCAGCCAGGGCCGGCACCCCGAGCCGGTCGACGAGTCGGCGCTCGCCTGGCTGGCGGCGGGCAGCGCCGTGCTGCCCGCCGGGCTCGGCTACCTGCTGCCCGAGTCGTGGCGGATGCACCCGGAGGTCTGCGCCGCCGTGTCGCAGCTCTCCTACGCCGGCCGGCTCTCGGCCAACCCGGTCACCACCGAGCGCTCGCTCGACGGCGTGACGCCAGGGGTCGTGCACCTCCCGGTCGTCCACGAGGGCCGCTCGACGTCGTCCGTCGAGGAGGCGGCCGAGGTGGTGCGCCAGGTGCAGGGCGTGATCGGGCGGGCCTGGGTGCCGGGCGGCGGCCGCCCGGCCCGCGCCATCGGCCTCGACGACGTCGTCGTGGTCGCCGCCTACAACGCGCAGGTCCACACCGTGCGCCAGGCGCTGCGCGAGGCCGGCCTCGGGGGTGTGCCGGTCGGCACGGTCGACATGTTCCAGGGGCGCGAGGCGCCGGTCGCGATCCTGACGCTCGCCGCGTCGGCGCCTGAGAACGTCTCGCGGGGCATGGGGTTCCTGCTGTCGCGCAACCGGATCAACGTGGCGGTGTCGCGCGCGCAGTGGCGGGCCGTCGTGATCTCGTCGCCGCGGCTCACCGACTACCTGCCGGGGGACCTGGAGGCCAACGGCGTCCGGCACCTCATGGAGCTGGGCGGGTTCCTGCGCCTCATCGGCGCCTGACGGGCCGTCCGAATGGAAACGCAGCGGACAGACCTGCGGCGACGCAGCACCGGAACTCGTCGCGGTCCTGCCTCGCCGCAGCTCTGTGTCGCCGGAGCGCGCCTAGAAGTCGCCGCCCCCGAAGTCGCCCCCGCCGAAGTCCCCGCCGCCGAAGTCGCCGAAGAAGCCGCCGCCGTCGCTGCCGGCATCAGCCCCGGCGTCACCGCCGTCGGCGCCGGACGCCTCGACCGGCTCGGCACCGGCCTCGCCGCCGCCTTCGCCGCCGGCCTCACCCTCCGAGCCCGCGAAGTCCTGGGCCGGGTCGCCGAAGGAGCTGCCGAACATCATGTCCGCGACGGCCGTGCCGATGACCATGCCGCCGATCGTGCCGAGCATGCTGGCACCGAGCATCGTGCCGAAGCCCGGGCCACGGTTCGCGCCCAGGTTCCGCTCCAGGGTGCCCGGGTTGCGCATCTCGGCCCGGGTGGCCATGCGGGCCAGGTCCCGCGGGTCGTTCGACGTCGCGCGCTCGCTCGGCGGCACGGTCTCGCTGAGCTGGGTCAGCACCTGGTTCCGCTGCTCGGGGGTGAGCTGCGCGAACGCCTCGGCGTGGGCCTCCTCGACCCGGTCGGGCGGCGCGGTGCGCAGCAGGTAGCGGTACCGCTCGATCGCCACCTCGTCCTCGCTGCGGCCGGTGCTGGCGGCCGACCCGTAGACGGGGGCCGTGCCGTAGTCGGGGGTCTGGCCTGGCGCCTGTCCGTACTGGGGCTGCGGCGCGCGGCCGCCCTGATACATACCGGGGGTCTGCTCGCGTGGCTCGCGGCCGAGCAGTCGGTCGAGGAAGCCCATGATCTCAGTCCTTCGTGAGGGTTCGGTCCTGATGGTCCACCCAGGTCAACGGAGCGCGGTCGCCCCGGGTTCCCGTCCATCCTCCCTCTGCCACGTGAACGGGACACGACGGAGCCCGGTCACCGCGCGGGGTGACCGGGCTCCGTCGCACGTCTGCCGGGAGCGTCAGCCCTCGACGGACCCCTCGATCACGCGGGTCCAGACGTTCTTGTTGTCGGCGTCGTACTCGTACACACCGATGAACGCGGACGACGGGTCGTTGTCCTCGTTGATCGGACCGATGCCGGAGACACCCGTGTAGTGGATCTCCTCGCCGGCCTCGAGCGCCTCGACGCCCTCCTCGAAGGTGGACACCTCGGTGCCACCGTTCGCGCCCGACACCGCACGGATCTCCGCGGCGATGTCGGTACCGGCGGTCGACTCCGCCTTCACCGCGGCGAGCGCGGCGAGGATCACGGCGTCGTACGACTCAGCGGCGTACGCGTAGTCGGTGAGCGCCTCGCCCTCGTTCTCCTCGTGCCAGGCGTTCGCCTCGTCCTTGAAGGACTGCTCCGGGTCGGCGCCGGGGATGGTGCCGATGACGCCCTCGAGGGTGCCCGGGTCGAAGTCCTTCGAGTAGTCGGCGGTGTTGCCGTCGCACAGGTAGGTGTTGCCCGCGAAGTCCCAGCCCTGGGAGACCAGCTCGGCCATGGCCGCCTTGGTCTCCTCGAACGCGAGGATGACGATGGCGTCCGGGTCAGCGGCCAGCGCGTCGGTCACGATGGACGAGAAGTTGGTCTCGCCCGGGGCGAACTCCTCACCCGCGCCGGTCGCGCCGTAGACGGCCTCGGCGCCTGCGGCCTCGATCGCCTTCTGCACGTTGTCGCGCAGACCGGTGCCGTAGGTCTCGTTCTGCACGAGGAAGGCGACCTTCTGGTGCCCGCCGTCCAGCACGAGGGAGCCGAGCGCCGCACCCTGCACGGTGTCCGGCGGGGCGGTACGGGTGTACATGTCGCTCACGCCCGAGAGGTCCGTGGCGGTGTTCGCGGGCGAGATCTGGAGCACCCCGGCCTCGGTGAACTGGTCCACCACGTTCTGGGACACGGACGAGGACGCCGCGCCGATGGCGACCTGCACGCCCTTGCCGATGAGGTCGGTGGCCGTGTTGGTCGACACGCTCATGTCGGTCGAGTCGCCGGAGTCACCGGTCTCGAGCGTCACGTCGTTGCCGAGCACGCCGCCGGCCGCGTTGATGTGGTCGATCGCAAGTCCGACGCCGGCGACCTCCGGCGGGCCGAGGTACGCGAGGGAACCGGTGACCGGGAGGATGGTGCCGACGACGAGCGGATCGGCGGAACCCTCACCCCCGCCATCCCCGGAACCCGAGGTGGAGCAGGCTGCCAGGCCCACGCTGAGGACTGCCGCTAGCGCGAGACCGCGCGCAGCCGTGGAACGTCGAATCATTTCTGCTGTTCCCCTTCAAGCGGGAGTGGATCTGAACGGCGCACTTTGCCCCGTCGTGGTCGCTGAAAGTAGCCACCTTGTGTAACGCTCACGTGTCGAATCCGCCGACCGGGCCGATATTGTTACGAGGACGTGACCCAGCTCACTCTAGACCCAAGGAAAGTTCATCCGTGGACCCGTTCGGCGCACCTCACGGAGATTGATCGGGCTTTCCTGGACCGGGACGGGTACGCTTGCCGTGTTGCAGTGCCTCGATCGTTCTTCCAAGAGATGACGACGACACCGTGATTCCTGCGATCCCGAAGGCCGGGGTCGTCGCATCTTGCAAGGAGCAGTACATGGCATTCGGAACCGTCAAGTGGTTCAACGCCGAGAAGGGCTTCGGGTTCATCGCACCCGAGGACGGTGGGCAGGACGTGTTCGCCCACTTCAGCGCGATCCAGTCGAGCGGCTACCGCTCGCTCGAGGAGAACCAGCGCGTCGAGTTCGACGTCAAGCAGGGCCCCAAGGGCCTCCAGGCGGAGAACATCCGCCCGCTCTGATCCCCGACGGCCGCTACGGCGGGCTCGCCTGAGCCCGCCCGGTTGTCCGACGTCGGCCCGGTCACCTTTCGAGGTGACCGGGCCTTCGTCGTGTCCGGCCTCAGGAGACTGGCATCTTGTCCGGCCCCAGGACACCGGCGTCCTGACCGGCCTCAGGCGACCGGCGTCCCGCGGCCACCACCGTGTCGCCGTGGGGAGCCGCGGCGGGAGAATGGCACCGTGCAGCACTTCGCCTCTGACAACTACGCCCCCGTCCACCCCGAGGTCATGGCCGCGATCGTCGCGGCGAACGACGGCGCCGCCGTCTCGTACGGCGACGACCCGGTGTCGGCCCGCCTCCAGGAGCGCGCCGCCGAGGTGTTCGGCGAGCAGGCCCGCATCTTCCCCGTGCTGAACGGCACGGGCGCGAACGTCATCAGCCTCATGGCCGCCGCACCGCGCTGGGGCGGGGTGATCGCGAGCGACGTCGCGCACGTCCACACGGACGAGAACGGTGCCCCCGAGCGCGTGGGCGGCCTCAAGATCCTCGCCGTCCCGAGCGTGGAGGGCCGCATCGGGCCGGACGCCGTTGACCGCTTTGCCGTCGACCTCGGCGACGTGCACCGCGCGCAGCCCGCGGTCCTGAGCCTCACGCAGGCCACGGAGCTCGGCACCGTCTACACGGTGGCCGACCTCAAGCTCCTCGCGGACACCGCCCACGCGGCGGGCCTGCACGTGCACGTGGACGGGTCCCGGCTCGCGAACGCGGCGGCCACGCTCGGCGTCGGGCTGCGGGAACTCACCACCGACGTCGGGGTCGACATCCTGTCCCTCGGCGCGGCGAAGAACGGCGGCATGCTGGGCGAGGCGGTGGTGGTGCTGTCCGACGGCGGGCCGTCGTCGGACCTGGGTGCGGCGGTGCCCTACCTGCGCAAGGCGACCATGCAGCTCGCGTCGAAGACCCGGTTCGTGTCGGCGCAGCTCCTTGCGCTGCTCGGGGAGCCGGGTACGCCGACGTCCGGCGCCGGCGAGGGTGCGCCGCTGTGGCTGCGCAACGCCGCGCACTCCAACACGATGGCGGCGCGGCTGCGCTCTGGGATCGAGGCGGCCGGGCTGGCCGGGACCGGCGGAGCAGAGGGTCTCGACCCGCAGACCAGGGGCCTGCCGGACGGCGACCAGCCGGGTACGGTCCGCATCACCTGCCCGACGGAGGCGAACGCCGTGTTCGCGACGCTGCCCCGGGCGGCGGCCGACCGGGTCCGCGCCCACGCGCGGTTCTACGACTGGGCGCCAGGCGAGACGGCCGACCGCGTGGAGGTGCGCTGGATGTGCGCCTGGGACACCACGGAGGCGGACGTCGACGGGTTCGTGGAGGCGCTCACCGCCGCCTTGGGGCGAGACTGAGGGCCATGAGCCGTTTTCACCCGATCGGGTCGGTCGCCGCGACAGTTCTTGTCGTGGCGGCCCTCGCCGCGGGCTGTGCCGGTCCGACGGCGGAGCCCGACCCGACCGCGCTGCCCGGACCCGTGCAGTCGAATCCCCAGCCGAGCGGGCGGACCAGCTCGCCGCCGGTCCCGCCGTCGCTCGGCGGTCCGGCGCCCGGCGGGTCGGTGCCGGGCGGACCGCCGTCCGGCACGGGGGCGCCGTCGGGCGGCGTGGCGCCGGGGGAGCCGACGGCGAGCCCGCCCGCACCGCCGTCGCCGAAGCCCACGCCGGAGAAGCCGGACCTGTCGCTCGTGGCGGGCTGGACGCTGCAGCAGAAGGTGGGCCAGCTCGTGATGGTCGGCCTGCCCGTGGCCGGCCCGTTCCAGCCGACGTTCGACATGCTGCGGAACCAGCAGATCGGCGGCGTGTTCCTGCACGGCCGCACCAAGGCGGGCCGGCAGCCGGTGAAGAACCTGGTGGACGCCGCCGTCGCCGCGGCGGCGCAGGAGCGTGAGCCGCTGTTCGTCGCCACCGACCAGGAGGGTGGCGCGGTGCAGGTGCTGCGCGGCCCCGGCTTCAGCGACCTGCCGAGCGCGCTCGACCAGGCGAAGCTGAGCCCGCCCGACCTGCGCGCCCGGTCCCGGGCCTGGGGCGCCGAGCTCGCCGCGGCCGGCGTGAACCTCAACCTGGCGCCGGTGCTGGACCTCGTGCCGCAGGCCAACGCGGCCGCCAACGCGCCGATCGGCGCGTTCGGGCGCAACTACGGGTACACGGCCCGGTCCGTGATGCTGCACGGCAACGCGTTCGCGCGGGGGCAGCGCGACGCGGGCGTGCAGACGTCGGTCAAGCACTTCCCCGGGCTGGGCCGGGTCACGGCGAACACCGACACCACTGCCGGGGTCACCGACACCGTCACCGGCCCCGACGACCCGTCGGTGGCCGTCTTCGGCGCCGGCATCGAGGCGGGGTCCGGCCTGGTCATGATGTCGTCGGCGACCTACGCGCGGATCGACCCGAACGCGCCCGCCGTGTTCAGCCCCACCGTGGTGGGCCTGGTCCGCGGGCTCGGGTTCGACGGCGTCATCATCTCGGACGACCTGTCCGCCGCCGTCCAGGTGCAGGGCGTGCCAGCGGGGAAGCGCGCGGTCCGCGCCGTCGACGCGGGGGTGGACCTGGTGCTCGCGTCCGCCGAGCCGTCCGTAGCCCACACGATGGTGAACGCACTGATCAGGACGGCGAAGGCCGATCCGGCGTTCGCCGCGAAGGTGGACGCCGCCGCGGCCCGGGTGGTTGCGGCCAAGGCCGATCTCTGAGAGCCGCGCGACCAGAGGGCCGGGGCCGGGCCGGCGCGACCGGAGGCCGACCGCCGGGTCGCCCTCAGCGGTCGGCCAGGCCCAGCACCTCCAGCGTCCACGCGTGCTCGAACGCGATCTGCTCCCATGCCGAGTAGCGCCCGGACACGCCGCCGTGCCCGGCCGACATCTCGATCTTCAGCATCGCCGGAGCGCCCGCCGCCTGCAGCCGCGCCACCCACTTCGCCGGCTCCACGTACAGCACGCGGGTGTCGTTGAAGCTCGTGGTGGCGAGGATCCGCGGATAGTGGGAGGCGTCGTCGGCCACGTTCTCGTACGGCGTGTACGAGCGCATGTACGCGTAGACCTCCGGGTCGTGCAGCGGGTCGCCCCACTCGTCCCGCTCGGTGACGGTCAGGGGGAGCGTCGGGTCGAGCATCGACGTCAGTGCGTCCACGAACGGCACCCCGGCCAGCACGCCCGCGAACAGCTCCGGCGCCAGGTTGGTGGCGGCGCCCACGAGCAGCCCGCCGGCGCTGCCGCCGTCGGCCACCAGGCGGTCCGACGCCGTCCAGCCGGTCGCGACGAGATGCCGGCCGCAGGCCACGAAGTCGGTGAACGTGTTGCGCTTGGCGGCCAGCTTGCCGTCGTCGTACCAGGCGCGGCCCATCTCGCCACCGCCCCGCACGTGCGCGACGGCGAAGACCACTCCGCGGTCGAGCAGGCTCAGGCGCGGCACGGAGAAGTAGGGGTCGATCGAGGTCTCGTAGGCGCCGTACCCGTACAGGAGCAGGGGAGCGGGCTCGGTCGGCCCGCCGGTCCCGTTCGACCCGCCCGGCGCGGCTCCCGCCCCCGATCCAGCGCCGTCGCCGAACCGCACCTGGTCCTTGCGCCAGACCAGGGAGATCGGGACGCGCGTCCCGTCCTCCGCGACCGCCCACTCCCTGCGCTGGTCGTAGTCGTCGGCGTCGTAGCCGCCGAGCACCGGCTGCTGCTTGAGCAGCGTGCGCTCGCCGGAGGCGACGTCGTACAGGTAGAGCGACTGCGGCGTCACGAACGACGTGTAGCCGACCTTGAGGTTGGGCTGGTTCCACACGCCGACGCCCGCGCCGACCGACTCGAGCGGCTGGCCGAACGAGATCTCCTGGAAGTCCCAGGTGACCGGCCCGCTCGCGGGGAGCTGGAGCACGGCCGAGCGGGAGATCGCGCCACGGCGGTAGTAGAGCACCAGGTAGCGCTCGCTCGCGCTCACGCTCTCGAGCCGCACCTCAGGGTCGTGCGGCACGACGACGGTCGCCGCCTCCGGGGCCACCGGCGCGCCGGGCCCGGGCACGGGAGAGGCGACCAGCTCGAAGTTCAGGGCGTCCTGGTTGTGCAGGATCAGGAGCGTGTCGGTGGGCGTGCCCGCCGCGTCCGGGAACACCGCGTGCTCCACCGTGTACTCGACGCCGTCGCGGCGGGGCCACACGACCCGGAACTCGCCGGTCGGGTCGTCGGCCTCCAGCAGCCACGACTCGCTCGTCACCTTGGAGCCGAGCTCGATCTGCAGGTACTTCTTCGACCGGGACAGCCCGATGCCGACCCAGTACCGCTCGTCGGGCTCCTCGAAGACGATCACGTCGTCGGACCCAGGCGTGCCGAGCCGGTGCCGCCAGACGCGCCAGGGCCGCCAGGCGTCGTCGACGGTCAGGTAGAAGATGTGCTGGCCGTCGGGAGCGAACAGGGCGCCCGGCGCGGTGTCGCGCACCTCGTCCGCGAGGTCCTGACCGGTGGCCAGGTCGCGGACGCGCAGCGTGTAGCGCTCGTCCCCCGCTGTGTCGGTCGCGTAGAGCAGGCGGGCGCTGTCGTCGGAGACGTCGAGGGAGCCCAGCGCGAAGAAGTCGTGGCCCTCGGCGTGCTCGTTCTGGTCCAGCAGCACCTCCTCGCCCGGCACCGGCTCGCCGGGTTCGAGGACGCGGGGCGTCCAGTCGTCCGGGCCGGCGGCGGGGTAGCGCGCGTGGATCGGGTACTGCTGACCCTCGACCGTGCGGCCGTAGTACCACCAGTCGCCGTCGCGTGCGGGGACGGAGAGGTCGGTCTCGAGGGTGCGCCCCTTGATCTCGTCGAACAGGGTCTGCCGCAGGGGCGCGAGGTGCTCCTGGCGGGCGACCGTCCAGGCGTTCTGCGCCTCCAGGTGCGCGACGACCTCGGGGTCGTCCTTGTCGCGGAGCCACTCGTAGTCGTCGGTGAACGTGTCGCCGTGGAAGGTGCGCTGGACGGGCCGGCGCACGGTGAACGGCGGCTCGGACGAGGGCAGGACACCTACGGAGTCGGTCGGTCGAGCGGGTGCTGGGGTTGCCGTGGGGGCCGGCATGGCGTCGTCGGACACCGCGTCAGCCTAGCCGCGCCGCCCGCCGCGCGAGGGGCTTGTAACCCTCCGCACCTTTTGCTCCCTCGCTGTGGCACTCCGTGACCTGAGCGTGACTGGCGCGCGTCATCAGTGACACATCACACGGCTACACTCTCGGCACGCCGATGGCATCAGTTTGATGCAGGCCTGGTTAAGCAGGACTGAATCATCCTGGTGTCGGCGGCCCCGAGACCTCGGAGCACCACATCACCAGAACCGACGGAGGACCCGGCAGATGACAGCCGACCGACCGAACCTCGCGACGGCCGCGCGGAGGCTGCTCGCCGCACTCGCGGCAGTGGCCTTTCCAGCCGTGATCGCGGCGGCGCCAGCCATGGCCGCCGAGGCGCCCGCCGCCGAGTGCACCCCCGACGCTTCCACAGCTTGCGTCGTGGCCATCGTCCTGGACGAGGAGAACAATCCTGTCCCGGACGTCGGCGTGACCATCTCGGGTGCAGGGTTCGAGACAGACGTGACAACCACCCAGGAGGGACCGGCCTCGGTAACGGTGCCGCAGGTCGGTACCTACACACTTACCCTCGACGAGTCGACGGTCCCGGACGGGCTGTTCCCCGACGCCACCGAACGGCAGGTCACCGCCCAGACCGGCATCTCGGCGCGGGCCGCGTTCAACCTCGGCACCACACCGCCGGAGAGCGCAGAGCCCACCGACGGCGCCACCACCGCGCCGTCCGACGGTGAGACCGAGGGCAGCGAGCCGACCGACGGCGCTACGTCCGTCGGCGACGGCCTGGGCGGCGGCGACACGACGACCACCCGCGGCGGCCCGTCCTTCCAGCAGATCTGGCAGCAGTTCGGCTCCGGTATCCGCTTCGGCCTGCTGCTCGCCCTCGCCTCGGTGGGCATCAGCCTCATCTACGGCACGACCGGGCTGTCCAGCTTCTCGCACGGTGAGCAGGTGACGCTCGGCGCCATGTTCGGCTTCATCGGCGTGAACTGGCTGAACCTGCCGGTCTGGCTCACCGTGATCCTCGTCGTGGTGGTCTGCGCCGCCACCGGCTGGCTGCAGGACGCAGCCATCTGGGCACCGCTGCGCCGGCGCGGCACCCCGGTCACGCAGATGATGATCGTGACCATCGGCCTGTCGCTCGCGCTGCAGTACGCCATCCAGATGGTCATCGGCGGCCGGTCGCTCCGCGTCCTGCCGCAGAACCCCCGGCCGCTGGAGATCGCCGGCGTCACGCTCAGCACGGCGTCGTGGCTCTCGATGCTGGTGGCCATCGGCGTGATCCTGTTCATCGCCTGGTTCCTGACGCGCACCCGGATCGGGCGCGCCACGCGCGCCGTCTCGGACAACACGGCGCTCGCGGCGGCGACGGGCATCAACCCCGACCGCATCATCCGCATCGTGTGGGTCATGTCCACCGGGTTCGCCGGCCTGGCGGGCATGCTGCTGGCCATCTCGTTCAGCTCGTTCAACTGGTCGCTCGGCCTGCTCCTGCTGCTCCTGATGTTCGCTGCCGTGACCCTCGGCGGCCTCGGCACCGCGTACGGCGCCCTGGTCGGGTCCCTGCTGATCGGCCTCGTCGTCGAGATGTCCACCCTCATCCCCGGAATGCCGAGCGACCTGAGGTACGCATCGGCCCTCGTCATCCTCATCCTCGTGCTGCTGCTCAGGCCCCAGGGCCTGCTCGGCCGCGCCGAGCGGATCGGCTGAAAGGAGAACCGTCATGGAACTGAGCCGCATCCTCACCCAGGCGCTCGCCGAGCTCATCGCGCCGACCACCGCCGCCGTCGCGCTGGCCGCCATCGGCCTCAACCTGCACTTCGGGTTCACCGGACTGCTCAACATGGGCCAGGCGGGCTTCATGCTGCTGGGCGCCTACGGCTTCGCGATCGCCACGATGTCCGGCGCGCCGTTCTGGCTCGCCCTGATCGTCTCGCTCGCCTCGGGCGCGCTCTTCGCGCTCATCCTCGGTCTGCCGACGCTGCAGCTCCGCGGCGACTATCTGGCGATCGTGACCATCTCCGCCGCCGAGATCATCCGAATGCTCGGCCGCGCCACGGTGTTCCAGGAGTACACCGGCGGCGCGGCGGGTCTCACGGGTGGCTCGTTCAAGCAGACGTTCCAGGACCTGTCGTTCCTGCCGGCACCGCCGGAGCGCGGGGCGTTCGGGCCGCTCGAGTACGTGTTCACAGGTTCGGACTCGTGGTGGACTCGCCTGTTCGCCTGGGCCGTCGTGCTCATCGCGGTGGTCGTGGTCTGGCTCCTCACGCGCAGCCCGTGGGGCCGCGTGCTGAAGGGGATCCGCGAGGACGAGGACGCCGTCCGCGCCCTGGGCAAGAACGTCTTCTCCTACAAGATGCAGGCGCTGGTGCTCGGCGGCATGTGCGGTTCGCTCGCCGGCATGCTCTACGTGCTGCCCCGGTCGGTCGCCCCCGACGCCATGGGCCGCTCGCTCACGTTCTTCGCGTGGACGGTGCTGCTGCTCGGTGGTGCGGCCACCCTGTTCGGCCCGGTGCTGGGCTCCATGCTCTTCTACGCGGTCTACATGCTGCTCCGCGCGGGTATGCGTGAGGGCCTCGAAGGCGTCGTGTCGAGCACCACGGTGGAGCAGATCGGTGGTCTGCTCGTCGGCGTGACGCTGATGCTCCTCGTCATCTTCCGCCCACAAGGAATACTGGGGAACAAGAAGGAGCTCGCCTTCGATGCCCGATGAGACGACGGAGAACTCAGAGACCAGCGAGACGACGGAGAGCACAGTGACCGAGGTGACAGAGCCAGAGAGCACCGTCGAGGCGCTGGACGCCGTCGAGCGCAGCGACTCCGAGGCGGCGAAGGCGGCGGAGCACGTCCTGGCCAAGGTCGAGCCGACCGTGGGCGTCAGCAAGCCGGACACGATCCTGACGGTCGACGGCGTGCAGCGCCGGTTCGGCGGCATGACCGCCGTCGACGTCGACCACCTGGAGGTGCAGCGCGGCGTCATCACGGCCCTCATCGGGCCGAACGGTGCGGGCAAGACGACCTTCTTCAACCTGCTCACCGGGTTCGACAAGCCCAACCACGGCTCGTGGTCGTTCGAGGGCAGGTCGCTGGCCGGGATGGGCGCCGCCAAGGTGGCGCGCAACGGCATGGTCCGCACGTTCCAGCTCACCAAGGCGCTGTCGCGCCTCACGGTCATGCAGAACATGCTGCTCGCCGCGATGGACAACCCGGGGGAGAACCTGTTCGGCTCCCTGGTGCGGCCGCTGTGGGCGGGCACGGAGCAGCGGAACACCGAGAAGGCGCTGGAGATCCTCGAACGGTTCAAGCTCGACACCAAGAAGGACGACTTCGCCGGCTCCCTGTCCGGCGGCCAGCGCAAGCTCCTCGAGATGGCTCGGGCCCTGATGACGGACCCGACCATGATCATGCTCGACGAGCCCATGGCCGGCGTGAACCCGGCCCTGGTGCAGTCCCTGCTGCACCACATCCAGTCGCTGCGTGACGACGGCATGACCGTGCTGTTCGTGGAGCACGACATGCACGCGGTGCGGCACATCTCCGACTGGGTGGTGGTGATGGCGGAGGGCAGGATCGTGGCAGAGGGCCCGCCCAAGGCCGTCATGCAGGACCAGGCCGTGGTCGACGCCTACCTGGGCGCGCACCACGACACCGACCTCGGGGACGACTCGCTGCTCGACCCCGCTGTGCTGGCCCGGCTCGAGGCCGAGGAGGAGAAGCGATGAGCGACGCGGCCAAGACCGCCCAGCGGAAGACCCTGCTCAAGGCGACCGACATCGTGGCGGGGTACCTGCCCGGCGTGAACATCCTGAACGGGTGCAACATCGAGGTCGCGGAGGGTGAGCTCGTCGGCATCATCGGCCCCAACGGCGCCGGGAAGTCGACGCTGCTCAAGGCCCTGTTCGGCCTGGTGAACGTGCGCTCGGGCACCGTGACCATGCGCGGGGAGGACATCACCAACCACAAGGCGAACAGCCTCGTGTCGCAGGGTGTGGGCTTCGTACCGCAGAACAACAACGTGTTCCCCTCGCTCACCGTCGAGGAGAACATGCGGATGGGCGTGTACCTGCGGCCCAAGGCGTTCGCCGAGCGGTTCGAGTTCATCACCGACCTGTTCCCCACGCTGGGGGAGCGGCGCTCGCAGCGTGCGGGCGCCATGTCGGGTGGTGAGCGCCAGATGGTCGCGATGGCCCGCGCGCTCATGATGAACCCGTCGGTGCTGCTCCTCGACGAGCCGTCCGCCGGCCTGTCCCCGGTGCGTCAGGACGAGACGTTCCTGCGCACCCGGATGATCAACAAGGCGGGCGTGTCCGTGGTCATGGTGGAGCAGAACGCCCGGCGGTGCCTGCAGATCTGCGACCGGGGGTACGTGCTCGACCAGGGCAAGGATGCGTACACCGGGACGGGGAAGGAGCTGCAGTCGGATCCCAAGGTGATCTCGTTGTACCTCGGGACGTTGGCTGAGGACGTCGACAAGGCTTCTTGATTCTTTCTGTTTACTCGCCTCCGGAACGGGGCGGGGGGATGGTGCGGCCGGCCTCGCTCACGGGCCCCAGGGGGCCCTCCGCTACGGCTTTACGGCCGGCCGCACCATCCCCCCGCCCCGTTCCTCGTGCCTGGACCCACCGTGCCGAGGGGGTGGGGTAGGCGGGGAGGGAGCTGTTTGGGGGAACTGGCTGCCGAGCTGTCCGGGAGAACTGGCTGCCGAGCTGTCCGGGAGAACTGGCTGCCGAGCTGTCCGGGAGAACTGACTGTCTAGGTGGTCGGGAACTGACTGTCTAGATGGTCAGAACCTGCCTGGCTGGTCACGGCTTGAGGTCGGTCCAGGTGAGGCGGTGGTCGCTGCTCGGGAACGGGAAGACGCCCGTAAGGCGGGACAGCGGGTCGGTGCTGGCCGGCCAGAAGACGCCCGTGTCCCGGACGCGCAGGTCTCGCGACGGGAGCACGTAGTCGACGCGCAGGTTGCCCGGGGTCGTGTCGGCGAAGTCGGCGGTGTCGAGCGCGGGGTCGCCCTCGTGGCCGAGGTTCGCGCCTCCCTGCAACTCGGCGGCCTCGGCCGCGCCGGCCGACGTCGCCTGCGGGTCGGTGATCCGCCAGTTGTCCAGGAGCTGGTCGATCGCCGCGTCCACGGAGTCGCCGTCGAGCGGGTCGGCGTTGTAGTCGCCGACGATCACGAACGAGGAGCCCGGGCGCAGGCCGCCGCGGCGGCCCTCGTCGTCGTACAGGTACCGGGCGGACCAGCCGCCGCGCACGTAGTCGGCCCAGAACCGGATCTCGTCGTGGTTGCGCAGGCCGTTGCGGTCCTCCGCGCCGTCGAACGTCGGCGGGGTCGGGTGCGCCGCCAGCACGTGCACCGTCTCGTGGCCGACGCGCACCGGCACGTCCCAGTGCGACTTCGACGAGAGCGGCAGCACCGCGAGCTCCTCGGCCGAGTACCAGTCGGCGGGGGCGGCGGTCGCGGGGTCGTCCGGCAGGAGTGCGCCCGGCATGTCCTGCCACTTGAAGTTCTGGAACGTGCGCACCTGCCGGTGCTGGATCGGGTACTTGGACAGCACGAGCATCCCGTACTGGCCGGGGAACAGGCCGAAGCCGAGCGCGTCGTCGCCGCCGCCCACCGTCCCGTTGTTGTTCAGGTCGAACCCGCTCGGGATGCCCGTGTTCGACGGCGCCACGAACGCGTACGGGTACTCCACCGGCTCGCCGGTGCCCTGGGGAACTTCCAGGTAGTTCTCGCGGAACAGGTCGGCAGCGGCGTACGGGTCGGCGTCGCCGGAGTAGTCGAACTCGTTGAGCAGCACGATGTCGGGGTTGGCGTGCTGGATGACCTCGGCGACGGTCGCCGCCTGCGCGTCGTCGCCGGTGGACAAGTCGGCGACGAGCTCACCTTCCGTCGCGCGGTTGAGCGACAGGTTGTAGGTGGCGACGCGGAGGGTCCGGTGCTTCCCGGCGGCCGGGTGCCTCGCGTCGGCGCGGTCCGTGCCGGTCGACGTCGAGCCCGCCGGGTTCGCGCCCGCCGCTCCTGCGCCGGTCGTCGTCGTGCCTGCCGCCGCCGTACCTGCCGAGGCGAGGAAGGCCCCGGCCAGCAGGGCCGTTGCCGCGGCCGCGGCGGTCAGGCGCGAGGGGGTGCTGACTCGCATGACTGCTCCTTCTTCGGGTGTCGTGCTCTGGGGGTTTCACGGGTTGCCGCGCGCTGGTAGGGCGCGCGGCGGGTCCGCGTCAGCCACGGTAGAGCGACGCCGGTTCGCGCGCGTGAACAACGCATGAACACCCCCGGCCCGACGGCGCCGGCCCGCCCGGCCCGACGGCGCCGCCCCGCCCGGCCCGACGGCGCCGCCCCGCCCGGCCCGACGGCGCCGCCCCGCCCGGCTCGCTGACCGGCGTTCAGCATGCTCTTGTTGCTCGATCCCGGCGTCGTACCCGCAGCAGGCGCATGCTGAACCGCGGTCAGCCGGGCGGGGTCGTGACCGAATCGTTGTCCGGTGGCGACCAGCGCGGACGGTCGAGCCGGTAGTTTTCCGGGGCGGCCGCGCCGGTCGCGCCGACGGCGTCCGCCGTCGTGCTGACCCGAAGGAAGAGCCGATGAACCGCACTTCTCGCTCCGCCCGCCCCCTCACGCGTCCGGCCCGGCTGCTGGCTGCCGCGGCGGCCACCGCCGTCTCGCTGACCCTGCTCACGGGCTGCGATGCGATCCTCGACGAGATCACGTCGGGCGGCGAGGCCCCGCGGGACGAGCCGGGCGGCGAGATCACGGCGCCGGCCGAGGCGGACGCGTTCGAGATCCTGAAGGGCGACTGCATCGACCTGGAGGCCCTCGACGGTTACGGCGAGTCCGCGGAGGGCGAGGACTTCGAGGTCGACTCGGTGCCCGTCGTGCCCTGCGCGGACGAGCACACCGGCGAGGTCTACGCCGAGCTGATCATGGAGGGCGACGCCTACCCGGGCGACGCCGCCATGTCGAAGAAGTTCGACGACTGGTGCTACGCCGAGTTCGAGAAGTTCGTGGGCCTGTCCTACGACGAGTCGGTGTACGGCTACACCGGGTTCTACCCGACGCAGGAGACCTGGGAGCAGCTCAACGACCGCGCGCTGCAGTGCATCGTCAGCTCCGAGGAGCCGGTGACCGGCAGCCTGGAGGGCGTCGCGCAGTAGCCGTCGCTCGCGACGGCAGCCGCTCGCTCCTTACCGCGTCGCGGTCTCCCGACGGCGGCGCGGCCGCTCAGGGAGCCGACGTCGGTCAGGGAGTGCTGCGCGTGGCGCGCGACGCGATCCGCAGGTCCACCGCGAGGACCGCCAGCGCCCCCAGCACGAAGACCGCCCCGAACAGGGGCACCAGGCTGACGCCCGCCGCCGCGACCACCCATGCCCCGAGCGCCGCGCCGCCGCCGATCCCGATGTTGAACACGGAGCTCGAGATCGCGGTTGCCGACTCGGTGGCGCCCGGGGCGACGTGCATGGACAGGAACGACAGGGCGGGCGGGATCGCGCTGAACGCGAGGCCGAACAGGGCCAGCCCGACCAGGGCGAGGGCCGGGACGTCCCCCACGGCCCAGAGCAGCACCAGCGCGCCGGTCAGCAGGCCGAGCGCTACGAGCACCGTCTGCCACGGCCGCCTGTCGAGCACCTGGCCGATCAGCAGCGTGCCCACCAGGCCCGCGGTGCCCTGGCCCAGCAGCAGCGCGCTGAGGTACTGGTCGGGGAAGCCCGCCGTCTCCAGCAGGAACTGGGTGACGAACGTGATCATCATGAACCCGCCGGTCACCAGCAGCACCGTGACCACCATGAGCAGGACGAACCGGCGCAGGCTCGGGTTGGTCCCGCGCGCCGTGCCGCTCTCCTCGGCGTCGACGTCCGGCATGGCGATCGCCATGGCGAGGCATGCCGCGAGGCTCACCGCGGAGAACACCAGGAACGCGGTGCGCCAGCCGGCCTGCTGGCCCACCCACGTGCCGAACGGCACGCCGAGCAGCGGCGCGAGCGAGTTGCCGATGGCGAGCCGCGCGAGCATCTTGCCGCGGACGGCCGGTGCGAACAGGCTCGCGGCGGCCGGCGTGACGACCGACCAGAACAGCGCCTGCCCCAAGGCCGTGACCATGCGCGCGGCCAGCAGGTCCCCGTAGCCGACGGCGAGCGCCGACCACAGCGTGCCGAGCGTGCACACGGCGGTGGTCGCCGCGAGCACCCAGCGGCGCGGGAACCGCCGCGTGAGCCGCGAGAGCGGCAGCGACGTCAGCACGACGACGACGGCGTACGCCGTGACCAGCAGCCCGATCTCGGACGTGCTGCGGCCGAGGTCGGGGGCGATGAGGGTGAGCAGGCCGCCCGGCAGGTTCTCGGCGGCGACAAACGTGAATAGGGCCTAGCCGCACCCTGACGATTCAGAACTTACCGCACAGTCGGAATGCTTCGGGCGGCTTTCACCCCTGCAGAGACTCGTCCTCTACCCAGTTCGGCACGATGTTCACCCGCGGAGCCCACACCCCGTCGACCCGCTGTATGCGACCCGGCTCGACCTCAACGCGCTTGATGAGCTGACGCAGCGCCCCGCGCTTGTGCTCGACCGGCATCACGTCCCAGCGTGCAAGTGCATCCGCAGCGATGACAGCCGGCACCGGTCGCCGCTCGGCCACCTTGAGCGCCAAGCGCTTCGTCTCCAAAGCCTGCACGGTTGCCTCGAGCTCCGCCCGCAAGGTCGGCCACGCCAGCTCCGGGATCTGACCATCGAGCCAGCTCCGTGTTGCCGACAACAGCTTGTTCTTCGCCGCCTCGATCTGGCTTTCGACCTGCCCGACGTTCACACCCCGCTTGGCGCTCGCGGCCTGCTCTCGGGCGATGGCGGGTTCGAGGTCGGCGGCGAGGGTGTGCAGCCACTTCATGACCTCGGGCTCGACCTTATCGATGGAGACGGTGCCGCCGGTGTGGGCGCGGGCGGCGATGCGTCGGTTGCAGACGTAGCGCGGTCGCCCTCTGTAGCCGCTGAGGCTGCCACCCATAGGGCCGCCGCAGGTTCCGCCGTCGGGCAGCGGTGCGACGCACCGCAGCAGGCCGGATAGGAGGTAGGTCGATCGCTCGGTAGTCCGTGTGATGCGGCGTGCCTCGCGCTGGGCGAGGTACTCCTCCCACAGTTCGTGGTCGATCAGCGGTTCGTGGATGCCTGGGAGGTGAATGCGGCGCGTGCACTGCTTGCCGCGCGGATGCTCGCATTCGGGGTCGTGGACGGACAGAAGGCCGGCTGCGAAGCCGGAGTCCATCATGCGGCGGATGGTCCGGTCGGACCAGAGTGGCGTTGTCGTGCGGACACCGTGGCCCTCGACCGGTCTGACGCCCGAGGTGTTGAGCCATCCGATCAGCGTGTAGAAGCTCTCGCCGGCGGCGAACCGCGTGTAGGCCTCGGCGAGGATCGGCCCGGTGGTGGGATCGGGGACGTGCTTGTGCAACTTCGTGTCGTAGGCGTAGCCGAACCGCGGTTTGCCGTTGGCGGGCAGCCCGCGCGCGATCCGGTTGGCCTGAACGCTCTTCCAGGATTCGCCCAGGGCCTCGGCACGGTAGGCGTGCATCTCGGCGAGGATGCCACGTTGGAACCGTCCGGCAGCCGTCGTGACGTCAGGGTGCTCGGTCGCGGACTCCAGGCGACCGCCGGCGCTCTCTACGCGGTCGAGGGCAACCGCCCATCGGACGCGGTTGCGGGCATGTCGGGAAAACTCCCACGCGAGGATCGTGTCGATCTCTCCGGCCTCGACGCGTGCGATCTGGGCGTCGAGGCGTGGCCACCATGCCGACTTGCTGCGAGACCCGGACTCGTCGATCGCCTCGACGGTGTCGATGATCTCGATGCCCGCGCTGGCCGCGTGGCTCTCGATCTCGGCCCATTGAAGATCAGGCGAGAGCAGCTTCTCGCCGCGGCCAGCCTCCTTCGACACGCGCACGATGGCGACAGCTCGGCGAAGCCGTCGCGGTCCAGGGGATTGAACTGCCATGCGTTGAGCCTCCTCGGGTGCCCGATTTGATGCACGTGCATCAACCGGGCTATTTCGCATTATGAAACCAATAATCACCCGGGTGATCGGTACTGGGAAAAACTAGGCAATTGCCGCGAGCAAGCGATTACCACGTTGCATCATGGGTGACATGCCACATGCGGGGGAAAAGGGTGTAAATGGGCGGCAACGGGGCATATGCCCGGCGGCGGCGTGCTGGGCGACGTGGTGTCTGCTCCATCCGGAGCACGTCATCGGGGGTGTCCGCCCCGTCGGCGAATCGACTGTCCGTGGACGCGCGACGGGGCTGCATTCGTGTCCCCGGGCGCGAGCGATGTTGGGTGCGGCGACGCGCCGTCGGCTGAAGGGCCAGCGGTGCCAGCGCCTTGTCGGGTGAGAGCGCGCATCCGGTCCTGGATGAGCGTGACGAGCTCCATGCTTGTCAGGCCACCGAGGTAGGCGATGGCGTCGATCAGATCGGTGTCCGGCGCGCGGACGCCGGTCACGTGCTCAGAGATGACGCTCTGAGCCTTCCCGAGCAGCTTGGCGACGGCGGTCTGAGTGACCCCGCGCTCGAGCCTGATGTCGTTCAGGTGGCGCGCGAACTCGCGCGTGAAGTCACTGGGCATGCTTCGAGGGTATCGACTATTCGAGATCACCCGCTAGACACCCTTGCAGATCTATCGATAGTTCGATACGTTCCGGCTATGCAACCGTTCGTCAAGAGTCGCACCGTCGTCGCCCAGCAGATCCGGGACCGACTGCGTGCCACCGGGCAGACACAGCGCGCACTTGCCCAGCACATGCACCGAACCCCAACGACGCTGTCCGACAAGCTCGCCGAGAATCGCCCGTTCAACACGGACGAACTTGAGGCGATTGCCGACTTCTTCGGCATCGGCGTTGCGGAGCTTTTTTCGCGCCGCACTATCGCCATCGTCGCTGCCTAGCGTATCGATAATTCGATACGATGAGGGAGTGAGGTGGCTTCACCGATGAGAACCCGATCGATGGCCATCGCCGGGGCGGCGCGCTCGATCGTCGAGGGCTTGCGCGTGGCCGACTCGATGAGCGTCGAGGACGCCGCGCGAGCCGCCATGCATGCCGGCGGCCCGACGTTCGACGAGCTCGTCGAACGGATCCGCGCAGAACGCGCGCACTGGCCCACCGAATCCGCTGCCTGACGGCTTCAGGCACAGCGAAGCCCGCCTGTCACCTCCAAGCGCCAAGCGGGCCCCACCGAGAGGAAGCATCCCATGAAGAAGTTGCAGCTCGTTAGGGAGTTGAGCGCCGAGGCGCATCAGCTCGCCGACCAGGCGCGCGAGACGGCGAGCCGTACCGGCGCTCGCGGCCCGCAGATCACGCTGGTGGCCCGGTCGTTGGCGTGGCGGGCCCGCTGGGTCGACGTCGACGAGGGACGGCCCGCGCAGGCGCAGCGCTGGCTTGAGGCGCTCGCGGTGCTCGGCGCCCCGGGCGCGGTGGCGGCGATCGTGGTCGCGGACGACCCGGACGTCGTCCCGTCGGACGTGCTTGCCGTCGCGTCGACGCTGGTCGCTCAGATCCAGGCGGTGGCGGCATGAACGCCCAGGTCCCGCTGACGGCCGCCGAGATCGCTGCCGGCGTGCGCGCGCTGGCGGACCTGATCGACCAGCACGGCCTGCCGGCTGACACGCACCCCGACCAGGCCCTCGGCACGACGTTGGCGGTCAACACCGTCGAGGAGGTGCACGCCTTCGCCGCGCAGCACGACCTTCCGGTCCAGGAGAACGGCGGCCACACCAGTGCTGACCTGGTCCTGGGCACGAACCCGAACGCCCGACCAAGTGCGCTCGCGGCGTTCCGCGGCTCGTTCGTGTTCAGGGTCGTCCACATCGCTGACCCCGAGCCGGCGACGCCTGCCGTAGAGGTGGAGGCGGTCGACGTCGACCCGGCCTCTCCGAACTGGGCGCCGGCCGTCGCGATGCACCAGGCGCTCGAGGGCGCCGAGGTGGTGCCGGCCGCCGAGTCGCTGCACCGGGCGAAGTACGAGTGCGAGACGCACGGGGTGATCATCGTCTGCGGCGCTGGCTCGACGGACGAGGACTACGAGCAGTGGCTGGAGGACGTCCAGGACCACGAGGAGCAGCACCTGGCCGAGCCCGTGCCGTACGAGCTCACGGACACGCCCGACCGTGCCGAGACGCCCGAGCCGGTGGAGGGGCCGGAGCTGCCGCAGCGGGTCCGCGGGTCGCACGGCGGGTTCCAGCGCGACGACCGGGTGCAGACCCCGGACGGCCCTGGCGCCGTGCGATGGGCCAAGGCCGTCGGGACCTTCACGCTGGTCGGTGTCGAGCACGACGACCGGCCCGGTCACGTCGTCGGCTACCTCGCCCACCAGGTCACGCTCGACCTGGCCGGCGAGGGCGCCCAGGCGCTTGCGGCGGTCGAGGTGCCCGACGGCGCCGACGACGGCACGACCTCGGACGCCGTCGCACCGGTCCAGCCGCCGCGCCTGCCTGCCGGCACCGCGCCGCTGCCCACCTGGTACACGTACGCCGACGGCACGCTCGCGCAGGTCGGCGACGTCGTCACGGTCGGCAAGGGCCGCGGGCCCTGGAAGATCACCGAGCTGTACCCGGCGCCGGCGAACTACGCCCGTGAGATCGAGCCGGCCGCCCGCCTGGTCTCGGACACCGGCAAGCGCCCCCAGCGCAACCAGTCACGGCTGAGCCACCTGCACCTGGTGGCGCGCGCCGGCGGCCAGGCCCGTGAGGCGGTCCAGTGAGCGCCCGCCGGCACCACGCCCCGCACAAGCTGCCCGTGCTGGTCGCGATCGCGAGCCTGCTCATCCTGGGCTACGTCGTCGTGGTGGGCCTCGTGATCGGGGGCTCCCTTTGATCACGCTGCGCGCGCGCCGCCGGCGCCGTGGCGCGCCGGCGGCCCGGCACGCGAACCGCGCCGGCCTGCCGCGCCGCCCCCTGCCCGTCTGGTTCGACACCTGCGACCTGCCGGCCGTCACGATGCGCTGGGAGGACCTCGACGGGCCGGCAGCGCCCGTCCTGACCGACGAGCAGGCCGACGACCTGCGGTCCTGGATGCGTGCCGACATGCAGGCCGAGCTGCTCGTGGCCCACGCCCGCCGGGTGATCGCCCTCACCCGCCGGCTCCTGGCCGACGTCATCGAGCGGGCGGCGAGGTACCGGTGAGCACCCACATCGACCGCACCATGTGCAAGGCCTGCGGCACCTGGTACTGGGCCGGCGACGAGCACACGTGCCCGACGCCGCCCCCGCCCCCGGGCGCGTCCCCGGCCGCGGTGCTGGCCGCCGCGCTGCCCGACCACGGCCTGATGCGGCCCGGGCAGGGTGACGCCTTCGCGCAGGCCGCCGGCGCCACCTACCGCGCCCGCCGCAGCGAGCTGGACGCGGCGGCCCGCTCCCGCTCGATCTCCGCCCGCCTGGTCGGCCTGCCCCAGCTCGGCGACCTCGTGACCCGCTGGAGGAAGAAGTGACCGCACCCACCCTGCTCCTGGACCACCTGCCGCCGTCGCTGCCGATCGGCACCCCGGCGCCGGACCACCTGTTCCTGGAGGCCCCGCTCGCCGACGGGCACACCACGGTCGAGTCGCACACCGCGCCCGGCCTGACCTGGGTCGCCCCGCTGGAGCCGCGCCCGATCGCGCTCGGCCCGAGCAACGACCACCCCGACCTGCGCCCGGCGCTGGCGATCGACCTGCGGTCCTGGGTCGCCGGGCGCCGGCACGGGCTGTCCGTCGGGAGGGCGCGGATCGACCTGGACGAGGGCGCACTGTGGTACGCGCACGCCCCCGACATGCACACGGCGACCGACCGGCTCGCGTTCCTGGTCGAGGCCGCGGCGCGGTGGGACCACGCGATCGCCGAGTACGTCACGGAGGTGTCCTGAGATGCCGTTCTGCTTCGGCTGCGGCGCCAAGGGCGTCGTGACCACCAACGGGCTGTGCGACGCCTGCCAGGTCGCCGAGGACGAGAAGGAGGACCGGTCGTGACGCGGCAGCTCGCGTCGCGGTCCCCGTTCGCGACCCAGGCCTGCCGGGCCGGCTGCGGGGAGCAGGTGCGGCTGGTGCGTCTGGTCCGTGACGTGCCGGTCAAGGGTGATGCGACGTACGTCCCGCTGGTGGTCGGGTACCCGACCTACCACGGGGACGTGCCGCCCTCGCACGCGCTGTCCGCGGGCCGGCGGGACTGCCGGCCGCTGCGCAAGGGCGAGGCGCCGGGGCCGACCGAGCACCCCGCGCTGATCCATCACGCGGTGTGCCCGGTCGCCCGGCCGGCGCCCGTGTACAGCATCGCCGCCGACGACGTCGACGACGAGGACGACGACGTCGACGACGAGGACGACGGCGGTGACTGGTGACGGCGCCGGCCACGTCCACCCCGCCGGGCATGGAGACCGCGCAGCGGCTCCTGGCGGAGATGGTGCGCCTCGGGTTCGCCGAGGGGTACACAGCCGCGCTGTGGGCGCGCCGTCGCGCCGCACGCCAGGCGGTGCGCGCGCTGCTCGCTGGGGACGTCACCACGGCGCTGGATCTCGCGCACGCGCACGAGCTGCTCGACGCGACCGCCGAGGCCGCCTACGCGGCCCGTGGTGACGGCACGCGCGCCGTCACCACCCCGCGCGGTGAGGCCGCGCCCGGCGCCGCCGCGCCCGCCACGCGCGCGTGCGCGCACTGCGGCGCGCCGTTCGAGCCGACGTCACCGACGCAGGAGTACTGCACGCGCTCGCACCGCAACCTCGCCTACCGCGCCCGCAAGCGCGTGCGAGAGCGCGAGGCGTCACCACCCGGCCTGGACGCCGGCGACGCCTGAACCGGGGCGTCACCAGAACCACCGCACCACCAGCACCACGAAGGGGGCCCGCATGATCACCAACCACGACCAGGCCGCGACCGCACAGGGCAGCACGCCGGAGCCGTACTACCAGGACGACCGGGTGACGCTCTACCACGGCAACTGCCTGGAGGTGACGGCGTGGCTGGAGGCCGACGTCCTGATCACCGACCCGCCCTACGGCCTGGACGCGCACCTCTCCTCGGCGGCCCGGAACGACCTGACGCCCGAGCGCCGGCGCGCGATCGCCAAACCGGACTGGGACAGGGACCTGCGGGTACGTGACGCCGCCCTGGAGGCCTGGGCCCGCAGCGGGCGCGGCGGCGACCGGCCGTATGCGGTGTTCGGGTCGCCGGCCCGGATCGACGCCGCCCCGCTGTTCCGCGAGTTCCCGCTCGTGTGGGACAAGGGCACCGTCGGGATGGGCGATACCCGCTTCCCCTGGGGCCGCGGGTACGAGCTGATCTACATCGCCGGCGGCGGCTGGAACGGCAAGCGCGAGTCCCCGGTGCTGCGCGCCGTGCACGCCTCCTCCGCCCCGGCCCGCGTCGGGCACCCCACCCCCAAGCCGCTGCAGCTCATGGAGACCTTGATCTCCAAGGCCCCGGCCGGCGTCATCGCCGACCCGTTCACCGGCTCCGGCTCGACCCTCGTCGCCGCCAAGGCGCTCGGCCGCCGCGCGATCGGCGTCGAGCTCGACGAGAAGTACTGCGAGATCGCCGCCCGGCGTCTCGCCCAGGACGTCCTCGACCTCGAAGGGCTGGCATGACCACCACCACCGACACCCCCACACGCCCCGAGCCTGCACTCGACGCGGCGGTGCCCGACCTGCGGCGTCAGGTCGAGCAGCTCGCCACCGACCTCGGCTGGCAGATCCACCACGCCCGCGGCCCGCGGCGCTCCCCGGCTGGCTTCCCGGGCCTGGTGCTGGTCCGCGACGGCCGGAGCCTGTGGCGCGTGCTGAGCACCCCGGGCGCGGACCTGTCGCCCGACCAGCGCGACTGGCTCTACGCCCTGATGAAGACCAACGCCGACGCCGCCGTCTGGCGCCCGTCGGACCTGCGCAACGGCACCATCCGCAACCAGCTCACCAAGGAGCACGACGCATGAGTCACAGCACGGTCCTGGTCATCGGCCCGACGACCGAGGACGAGCTCGCCACGGCCCTGGCACCCTTCGACGACAAGCAGGAGGTCGAGCCTTACGTCCGCGAGACCAAGGCGCAGCAGATCGCCGACCGACGGCAGCTGCACGCCCAGGCCGCGGAGGACCTGCGCAAGTACGAGGCCCGCCAGGCCCCGTACGACAGGCCCGTCGTCAACGTGCGGCACCTCGCGTGGATCCAGACCGAGGCGCCCGCCGAGGCGGCGCTCGACGACGACGAGCTGTGGGCCTTGATCCTCGAGCGGGAGTCGGGGACCGAGCGCGACGAGAACGGTGACGTCTGGTCGACGTACAACCCGAAGTCGAGGTGGGACTGGTACCAGATCGGTGGCCGCTGGGATGGGGGCCTGGTGCTCAACCAGCGGCCGGCCGACCACGACGCCCTCCGGGTCCCCGGCGACCGGTACCCAGTGACCCAGATCGCCGAGGAGCGCCTGCACCCCCGCGACACCTGGCACGTCAACCACACGCCGCGGCTGGCCCTGCTCGACCTGGACGAGACCGAGCCGACGTTCGCCGTCCTCACGCCCGACGGCCAGTGGCACGAGCGCGGCCACATGGGCTGGTGGGGCGTGGTGCGCGACGGCGTCGAGCCCGGCGTGTGGGCAACCCGGTGGCGCGAGCTCGTCGCACAGCACGCCGAGCAGCCCGCCTACCTCGTCGACGTCCACATCTGACCCCCGGCGCCCGGATCCACGCCGTGACCGCCAGATCCCACACCCGCCGGCGTCAGCGGGACGAGCGCCGGGAGACCGCGCGTCGACGCCGAGCCGCCGCCCGCCGCGGCGAGGAGCCGCGCCCCGACCACGTCGACGCCGAGCAGCGCGACGACCCCCACCCCACCCCACGAAGGAGCCCTGCCTCATGAAGTCCACCCTCAAGTCCATCGCCGTCGGCGTGACGGTCGTGGTCGGCGTGCTCGCCGTCGTCTGGGGCGCCTGGGCGCTGAACGTCGCCCTGTCGCCCGTGAAGGGCACGGGCGACGCGTACGCGCAGCGCAACAGCGCCCAGAACTGGACGACGGCGCAGGCCCGGTTCGAGGACCTGTACGCCGAGGTCGTCGCGGCCGACCAGAAGGTCGCGATCGCCAAGGAGCGCCTGGACGCCGACCGGACCGACCGCACCGCGCAGGACACCTACTACGGCACGCGGAACGTGTGCCTGTCCTTCATCGCGGACTACAACGCCGAGGCCCGCAAGTACCTCTCGGAGCACTTCCGAGCGGCTGACCTGCCCCAGCAGATCAGCACCACCGACCCCACCACCGACTGCAAGGAGAACTGACCCGTGAAGAACCTCACCACCCGCCTGACCGCCCTCGTCGCGGCCGTGCTCGGCCTCTCGCTGGCCCTGACCGGCTGCACCTGGGACGACCGCGCCGACGAGCGCATCAAGGAGCAGAACGCCACGACGATCGAGGGCGACAGCCTGGAGAAGTCGAACCTCAAGGAGAAGCTCGCCCGGGAGAACGACCCGGCCGCGGTCCGCTACGTCTACCTGATGAACTTCGGCCAGATCGTCGGCTACTACGTCATCAAGGGCAAGGTCTCCAGCTCGGGCTCGCAGATCGCCCCGGAGATGGAGGTCGACTACCACTCCTACGGCAACGTCGTGCTCGACTCCAAGCAGGACGACGGCACCTACGGCCAGGGCGACCCCGGCATCTTCTTCTTCCTCGCCGACGGCACCATGGTCTCCACGTCCCTGGACTACCTCGAGTCCGACGCACCCCTGCCGATCGACGTCCCACGCCTGGGCGGCAACAGCTGATGCACCAGCCCACCACGGGCGCCGAGCACGGCGCGCTGACCTCCCAGCGCGCCGTGCTCGGCGAGGCCATGCCCCGCCGTGGCCGGCTGCGCGTGTACGAGGTCACCGAGGCCTACCGCGTCGTCGGCTCGGCCCAGGTCGAAGCGTTCTCCGCCACCGAGGCGGCCCAGATGGTCCGTGACGGGAACGTCGAGCTGGTGTTCTCGGAGCCGGACGGCCACCGGGCGCCGCGCGCCCGCCTACTGCCCGACGTAAAGCCGTCCGGCCAGCAGTGCACGCCCCGCCAGTGGGCCCTGCTGACCGACCTCAACCGGTCGAAGGCGCCCCGGTCGTGGGTCGTCGCGCACTGCACCACGCACGGCGCCGCCGTCATCGTCACGCAGACCCTGCTCGGCCCGCGCTGGAGTTCCGGGGTGTCCTATCCGGTCACGATCACCCCACTCGTCGACGCCGGTCTGATCGAGCTCGGCAACCTCGAGGACATCCCCGGCTGGGGCGCCAAGGGCTACCGCGATCGAGGCTGCCCCATCAACCTCACCGACGCCGGCCACCAGGCGCTCGCGGCCACCGGAGGCATCCGGTGACCGCGATGACCAGGTGGCACCGCTGGCGGCTGCGGCGCCAGATCGTCCGCAAGGCCCGGGCCGCAGGCCTGGAGCTGTATCGCTGGCAGGTCGACGTGCTCGTCGAGTACCTGACGCTGCGGGCGACCTGTGACTGACAGCCAGACCGACGAGGCCTCGGCGTCCGCGGTCCAGCTCTGGTGCCACCCCTGCAAGCGTTACGTGCCCATCCGGCCCTCACGGGTCGCGCGCGCGAAGAGCAGGGCAGCTGTCCACCACGTCACGCCCGCCGACTGGGCCGGACACCGGGCCACCCACACCGAACCGACCGCGAAGGACCAGACCCGATGAACCAGCCCCCGCCCGCCACTACCGAACCGACTCCCGCGGTCCAGGCCGCCCTGGCCGCGTGGCGCGACCACGCGCCGATGGAACCCAAGCCGTACGAGACCGGCGTCCCGCGGTGCATCCTGTGCAACTTCACCGTGTCAGACACCGCCGGCGCCCCTGACTGGCGCTACCAGATCGAGGTGCACCGCCAGACCATGGCGCTCGCCGCGGCGCTCGTCGGCCTGGAGGTGTCCACTCTCGGGCAGGTGGCGGACAAGCACACGCTCACGCTGAACGCCTCGGCCGCCCGCCTGGGACGGGCACACCACCGCCGACGCCGAGCAACGCCTCGCCGCCGCGCTCACCACCACACCCACGGAGGACCAGAACCGATGACGACCCTGCCACCCAGCGACGACCCCCAGCGCCCGCCGAAGGGCCCGGCGAGCATCTCGCGCCCGCCGCAGCTCCCGCGGGACCTCACCACCATCATCTTCGGCGCGCCCGTGACCCCACCCGAACTGCAGGACGCCGCGCAGCTCGTCAACACGCTCCAGCTCGTCGACAGCGAGCTCGGCCGGCTCAAGGCCAGAGCGACCCGCCTGCAGCGCAAGGCCGCCCGGGCCAACACCCGCCGCGCCGAGCTCGAGGCCGAGCGCCCCAAGCTCGCGCAGCGTGCCGTGCTGGCCGAGCAGCGCGCGGACGCCGCGGAACGCCGCGTCGACGTCGCCCGGCGTGACGCCCAGGAGCAGGTCCGGGTCCTGGCGGGCAACCTCGCCGCCCTCGCCGGCGAGCGGAACGACCTCCTGGACAAGCTCGCCCAACTCCGGGCCACCGACGTCGACGCTGCCACCGCCACGACGCCGCCCCGGGCCACCGGCGGCCCGCTCAACCACAAGGGGCCCTACCTCGTCGGTGAGCCCACGGCCGGGTGCGTGATCCGCACCTCCGCGGGTGTGCCCCGCCGTGAGGCCGACGCCGCCGGCGTGCGCGACATCCTGGCCGAGACCACGCCTGAGCCGTGGCCGTTCCGCCCGGGCGACGTCGTCCACGACGCCGAGGGCGCAGTAGCCGAGTGGCTCCTCGCGGCCCCCGAGGGCACCAAGGTCACCGACGCCGTCGGCTACGAGTGGACCCGCGCCGGCCGGCCCGGCCTGTGGCGCATGGGCCGCGGCACCCGCTCGACGTCGGAGGGCCTCGCCGAGCTCGGCCCCCTGGTCGTCGTCTCCGTCGGCCACGACCCCAAGTCCGTCGACGAACGGATCGACGTGCTCGGCGAGCGGATGACCCGGCAACTGCACCGGATCCTCGGCGTACCCGTCCGGCTCGTCCGGCCATGACGCGCTGGCTCGTCGTGGAATGCACCGACTGCGACCGCGAGATCCGGATGCGCGACCTCGGTCTCGCCCGCCTGATCGCGGACGTCTGGGCAGCCTTCCACGAGCTCATCCACCGGAAGGAGGGCCGCTGATGCGCCAGGCGCTCGCGGACCGGTCGAGACCCGCGCGCGGACCGCCGCGCGCCACAGCACCACGCACCACCACTACCTGAGAGGGGCCCTGTGGCCTGGCTACGCCTGACCGACACGTTCGGAACCCACCCGATCGTGCTCGCCGTGATGGAGCACCCGGACGCTGACGAGCGCTCCGTGGACGAAGTCGCCGGCTACATCGTCCGCCTGTCGACCCAGGCGGCGCTGCACTACACGGACTACGTGATCCCGTTCTCGATCGCGGCCCAGTTCGCGGGGTCGCCGGAGCGCGCCGAGCGGCTGCTGCTCCAGGCCGACTTCGCCGGCTACGGCGCGTTCGAGGTGGACGACGAGACGGGACGGCGCCGCTTCCGGCTGGTCGACGACCCCGAGTTCATCCACATGATCACCGCCGAGCAGCACGCCTGGGAGCAGCAGCGCAAGGCGGACAACGGCAACCCTCAGATCACTGTCCCCGCGCGGCTGCGCGACGGGGACGTGTGCAGGTACTGCTACAACGTCGTCAACTGGAACGCCCGCAAGGGCAAGCTTCGCGGCACCTACGACCACCGGCCACCCGGCGAGCCCAGCTCGTGGGAGACCACGGTCGTGTGCTGCGGGGAGTGCAACCAGGCCCGCGGCGACCGGCCGGTCGACGTCGCCGACGTCGACCGGCCCCTGCTGCCGGTCCTTCCCGAGCCGTACTACCACTCCTCGACCCGCGACTGGCTGCAGGGCTACGCACAGATCCTGCGCCAGCACGGCATGGTGCCGCCCGAGGTGGCACCGGACCAGAAGAACCTCATCGCCGGGCGTCCCGTCCCAGGCGCGCAGGCAGCCCTCAAGGGGCGCCGCGCGACGGACGGCACGACTCGGCCGGCAGCAGCCGGCGCCGCGCCCTCCGGGCCCGCGCCGAGCAGCGCCACGGCAGCAGCACGCTGGCAGCGCCCGACGGCGCGCCGCACCGCAGCGCCCGAGGCTCACACCGTGCCGGCAGCGGACCTGGCGGACTCCGGCAGATCCAGGCAGAAGCTCGGTCTCCAGGATCCGGATGTGCCGGGTCGGGACGGGACGGGCCGGGTCGGGCCTGAACGGGCCTCCGCCCGCCCTGGTGAGGGGCACGCAGAGGGTCGTCGGCGCAAGCGGGGCAAGAGGGGTGGCCGCAAGAAGAAGCCCATCGAGGACCCGCCTACCTGGGTGATCGAGGAGATGGAGAGGAGTGGCGCATGAAGCTGTCCAAGTGCCAAGTGTTGCCCCGCTGTGAGCAGATGGTGCCGCCCGGGATGGTCGTGTGTGGCCGGCACGCCGACGAGCTCGCGCTCGAGCTGCTCGGCACGGGGTCGCTGGCCGATGCCCTCGAGGACGCAATCGTCAAGGCGCAACGGTTCTCGTCGTCGGTCTCCGGCCCGGGCCACCCCGACGAGTCGCCCGTCCCGTTCAACTCCCGTGCCAGCAGGGCGCGTGACGAGCTGGTCACCTACCTGCGAGAGGCCGCCGACCACATCGCCGAGCAGCGTGAGCTGTTCCGGCCGCTGGACACCCCGAAGGCCCTGGGCCACTGGTTGGCCGCCCAGGTGCCCTGGATGCGCGCCCAGCACAACGGCGCCGAGATGGTCGACCACCTCTTCGCCGTGCTGCACACCGCGGCGAGGACCGTCGACCGGCCCACGGACCGCGTCTACCTCGGCCGGTGCGTTGGGACCGTCCATCTCGAGGAAGGCGCCCAGCAGCCCTGCACCGAAGAGCTGTACGCCGTGCCCACCCGGCCGGAGTTCACGTGTCGGCGCTGCGGCTGGGTCTACACGCTCGCCGAACGCCGCGCACACCTGCTCGGCCTCGCCGCCGGCCTGCAGCTCGGCGCCACCGACTGCGCCCGCGCGCTGGTCGGCCTCGGCCTGGACGTCACGCCGTCGCGCGTGCGCGAGTACGCCTCCCGCGGCCTGATCGAACCCGTGCGCGACGAGGCCGGCCAGGATGTCAGGGTCAAGGGTCGCGCCGTCTACCGCGTCGAGGACGTGCTCGCCGTCGTCGAACGCATCGCCCGCGACCGCGGCAAGGACACCACCGTGGTCGACCAGTTGCGCAAAGTCACCCACGCCCATGTGTGGACCGACGCCACCACGACCGCCGACCGGCTCCTGCGCCGCCGCCGCGCGCGGTGCGTTTGCGGCGAGACCCGGACGGAAGCGGCATGATGCGACACATGACTCTTATCGAGTTCCTGGAAGCGCGCATCGCTGAGGACGAGGCGGCAGCACGCGCGGTCGAGCAGTCGGCCCCGAACGACCCCGAGCTGCGTGCTGCACACCAGGATGAGCAGGCGCGCAGCGACGCTGAGCTCATGACGTGGTGGAAGGAACGGGAGGCGACCTTGCACCCGACCGGCACCTGGATGGTGGGCGTTTCACCACGCCGAGTTCTCGCCGAGTGCGAGGCCAAACGAGCGGTCATCGGCAGGCACGACGCGGAGGTCGACCTCCCGGACCAGCGGCGTGCTGGCCTCGAGGACGGGCTGCGTATCGCCGTGCGGGCACTCGCCCTCGCCTACGCGAATCATCCCGACTACAACGAAGCGTGGCGACCGTGACAAGCGAGATACTCACGCGCGCCGCCTATGCGCGGTTCGGCATGAAGCGAGTCGCCCCGGGCGCGCCGCCCGAACCGGTAGTGCCGGACTCGCCTGGGCCAGTTCATGCACTCGACTCCATCAGGCACCAGCGTGTCGTCGCGCCAAGGTTCCTTGAGGGAATCGTCGCTGCACGGGCACTCTGCGGCAAGACGGTACGGGTGATCATGCCAGCAGTCTTCGACGATGAAGACCCGGACGCCTGTCCCCGTTGCGTAGCGCACTACGTGGCCGGCACAGCTCATGTGCCCTCGGGGTACGAGTCCATACCCACCGCGCGGGTCGTAACCACCACCCTCGAGGACGGCTCCACCGTGCACCACATCCGGTGCGCGGCGTGTGGATTCACCGGCCCGGACCACGTGAGTAAATGGGACGCCACCACCGAGATGACGGATCACAACGACGAAGTACACGAGGGATTCCAGACGGTCCGGCAACTCCGCTGAGGAGCGCGACGGCGAGATGCTGGCACCCGTGACCCGTCTGCGCTAATGTGTGCCACGGTTAGAACATCTGGCGAAAGGCCCGGTCACCACGCGGTGCCGGGCCTTCGTCGTGCCCGGGCAGGCGCCGGACTCGAGGAGGTCGGATGGCCGGCCGCGAGACGGCGAACTGTTCGTGTGGTCAGTGCCGCCGGTACAAGGAGCTGAAGCGGGACTTCAGGGAGAAGAGCCGCCGGGCCAATGCGCCGTGCTGGATCTGTACCCAGGAGATCGACTACAGCCTGCCGTCCGACCACGTCGACGCGTTCAACCTCGACCACCGGCTACCTCGGGCCGACTTCCCCGAGCTGACCGAGGTGCCGTCCAACTTCCGCCCGTCGCACGGGTCGTGCAACAAGGCCCGCGGCCGGCGAGAGCCGGTGCAGCTGGGCACCACGACCCGCGACTGGTGACAGCCCCCGACCGTGAACCTGAGTATCACTGCTGAGGTGCACGGATGGGTGGGGGAGGGGTTCGGAGACTTCCTCCGCAGGGGGCGGCCCAGGCCGCCGGGGGAGGGGGCCTCTCCCCCCGATTTTTTCCTCAACGAGCCCGGTGGATGGTGGTTGATACTGGATCGCAAAGTGGTGCTGCTGTGCGGGCCGCCGGGCGCCGGCAAGACGACCGCGGCCATCGCATCCGGCCTCGTCGTCCTGGACCGCGACGACCCGTGGTGGCCCGGCGAGGCCGAGTTCCAGACCGCGATGCGCGGCCTTGCCCTTGACCCCGCGGCCCGGGCCGTGGTGATCCGCTCCGGCGCGACGTCGTCCGCCCGCCGCAAGGCCGCGACCCTGTGCCGCGCCACGCACACCTACGTCCTGCTCGCCGAGCCGGCCGAGCTGCGCCGGCGCCTGTCACGCCGCGGCCGGGAAGACATGGTCCGCACCATGGCCGGCGTGAAGCGCTGGCTGGACGCGTTCGAGCGCGACGACGGCGTGGCCGACTTCCCCGGCTGGCAGCACGTCGACCACGACGCCGGCCTGTCGATCGGCACGACCTCGAGGGAGTGGTGATGGGCAGGCGCTCGCGGAGGCCGACATGGTGACCCGGTACGAGCCGGGCACCCGCCAGCGCGCGGTGCGGATCGTCGCCGAGGTGGCCGCCGAGCACCCGCAGCTCTCGCAGGCCGCCGTCGTCGACCTGGTCGCCGGCGACCTGAAGGTCAACCCGTCCACCCTGCGTGGCTGGGTGCGTGCCGGCGTCGAGGCCACCTACGGCCCGGTGCGCAAGGCGCTGGAGACCACGCTGGCCAGCGACCCGAAGCTCAGCACCGACCGGCACGCGGCCCTGGTGGGCCTGTGCCGGATGGTCGCCGACCAGGTCGACATGGCCGGCTCGGCGTGCCCGGTGAACCTGACCGCGACCTACCTCTCGGCCATCAAGGACCTGCAGCGCGCCATGGGCTCCGACAAGCCGAGCACCGCGGCCAAGGGCACCGGCACCGCGAAGAAGTCCGGCGGCGCCGGCGAGAACGCCGGTGGGAGCGGGGCGGGCGAAGGGAGGCCGGGTGACGGCGTCGGCAGCGTCACTTCGCTCGGCAAGGTCCGAGCGGCCCGCGACGGGCAAACGGCGTAAGGCACCCCAGTACTTCGGCAAGGAGACGCCGCGGATCTGGACCCCGCCGCTGCGTGAGCTGACCGACGACACCTCGCTCGGGTTCGCCGCCGCGGAGTTCGCCGAGACGGTCTGCGGCATCACGCTCTACCCCTGGCAGCGATGGCTGCTGATCCACGCCCTGGAGCTCGCGCCCGAGGTCACCACGGCCACCATCTGGGACCGCGGCCCCCTGGACCCGATCTTCCGGTTCCGCAAGATCGTGATCCTGGTGGCCCGGCAGAACGGCAAGTCCACGCTCTCCCAGGTCCTGTCGCTGTTCTTCCTGTACGCGCTGGGCGTGGCCCTGGTGCTGGGCACCGCGCAGGACCTGGACACCGCCGAAGAGGTGTGGGAGGGCGCCCTCGACATCATCGAGGAGACGCCCGAGCTGTCCGCCCAGGCGCTCAAGCCGATCATGGTCAACGGCAAGAAGACCATCCGGCTGGCCGGCGGCGAGCGGTACAAGGTCAAGGCCGCCAACCGCAAGGCCGGCCGCGGCCTGTCCGGGGACCTGATCCTGCTGGACGAGCTGCGCGAGCACCAGTCCTGGGACGCGTGGGGCGCGATCACCAAGACCACCAACGCCCGCCCCGGCGCGCTGATCTGGACCATGTCCAACGCCGGCGACGCGACCTCGGTCGTGCTGCGCTACCTGCGCAAGCTCGCCCACGCCGAGCTCGGCGACCCCGACGGCATCAACGCCGCCGAGAGCCCCGAGGACCTGCTGCCCGTCGAGCAGGACGCGGCCGACGTCCTGGACGACGCGGTGGCCACCCTGGTCGACGAGGCCATCGAGGAGCTGCTCGACGAGTCCACCCTGGGCCTGTTCGAGTGGTCCGCCCCGCCCGGCTGCCCGGTCACCGACCTGGACGGCATCCTGCAGGCCAACCCGTCGGTCGGGTACGGCATCGCGCTGCGCACGATCCTGTCCGACGCGCGCGACGACCCCGAGTGGGTGTTCCGCACCGAGTGCCTGTGCCAGTGGTCGGACGGCACCCTGGACGGCGCCTTCCCGCCCGGCACGTGGGAAGCCGGCTGGCCGGCCGTCGACAAGGAGAACCCGGAGCGCTCCGAGCCCGCCTCCGAGATCGCCGCGGACTCCGAGCTGTGGTGGGGCCTGGACGTGTCCGTCAACCGCGACAAGGCGCACGTCGCCGTCGTCGGCGAACGGGCCGACGGCATCCCGCACGGCGAGATCACCGCCAGCCGGCAGGGCACCGACTGGGTCGTGCCCTGGTTCACCGAGCGGGCCGGCACCGAGAAGTACCCCGAGATGAACGTGGTGTTGCAGGCCCGCGGCGCCCCGGTCTCCTCGCTAGCCGAGGACCTGGCCAAGGTCGAGGGCGTCAACGTCATCGAGTGGGGCAGCTCCGACCTGACGATCGCGACCTCACTGATCTACGACGCCGTCGCGCTGCCCGACGCGGCCGGCCTGCGGCACAACCCGCAACCCGTGCTCGACACGGCCGCCCAGTTCGCCGCCACGAAGTACCTCGGCGCCGGCGCCGTGGTCTGGGACCGGATCAAGTCCCTGGCCGACATCGCGCCCCTGGTCGCCCTCACCGCGGCGTTCTGGGGCCTGCGCCGGCCGCCGGACAAACCCCCGCAGGCACCGCCCCCGGACATCTTCTGAGAGGAGCCGCCGTGCTCAAGCCCGCACGCAAGAGCATGCTCAAGGCCGCCGCGGCGCTCGCGGCCCGCGTCGCCCGCGTCACCGGCACCGCGCTGCGCGGCATCACCCGCGACGGCCTGGCGGACACGTCCATGGGCGTGGGCATCGCCTCGACCGCGATCGGCGTCGGGATCATCCTCGGGGTGGGCGCCGGCCTGGTCGTGTTCGGGGTGCTGAGCATCGGCCTGTCCCTGCTGCTGGGCTGGAAGAACTGATGGGCTGGCGCACCGCCCACCGGCCGACCGACCCGAGTACCGCCGAGACGAAGGCCGCCGGCCTGGGTGGTCTGCTGTCCACGCTGGACGGCACCTCCTCGGAGGCCGAGTACCCGCTGCCCGACTTCCTGTCCAACGTGCGGCACGGGTACGAGAGGAACGAGCTGGTGTACGCGTGCATCCAGGAGCGGGCCACCTCCTCCCCGGAGGCGCCGGTGCGCGTATACGACGCGCTCGGGCGCCGCGGCGAGGCCCTGGAGGACCACGCGCTGCGGCAACTGCTGGCCAACCCCAACCCGCTGCTGTCCGAGTACGAGATGGGCGAGCTGCGGGTCATGCACCAGGACCTGGCCGGCAACGCGTTCTGGGAGGTCGTCAACGACCGCGCCGGCCGCCCGGCCGAGCTGTGGCCGCTGCGCCCGGACCTGCTGCGCATGATCCGCCGGCCCAACCGCATCGAGTACCGGTACTGGGTCGACGGCACCTCGGTGCCCGTCGACGTCGTCCACTTCCGGCTCACCGCCCCGATCGACGGCCTGGTCGGCCAGGCCCCGATGCGGTCCGCGCTGCGCGCCACCGCACTGGACAACGAGGCAACCGACTTTGTCAAGACGCTGCTGCAGAACCACGCCATCCCCGGCGTGGTGGTCACCATGCAGCAGCTCGAGGCCGTCCTGGACGATGCGACCACCACCCGCCTGAAGGCGAAGTGGAAGCAGTCCTACGGCGGGCGCAACCGCGGCGAGCCGGCATTCCTGCAGACCGGGATGGACGTCAAGGAACTCGGCCTGTCGCTGCGCGATCTGGAGTTCCCCGACCTGCGCACGATCTCCGAGTCCCGGATCTGCATGTCGTTCGGCGTCCCGCCGATCCTCGTCGGCGCGAAGGTCGGCCTGGACCGGTCCACGTTCGCCAACTACGCCGAGGCCCGCAAGTCGTTCTGGGAAGAGACGCTGATGCCGCTGCAGCGGCGCGAGCGCGACACCCTGACCACCCAGCTGCTGCCCCGGTTCCCGACCGGTCCCGGGCACCGCCGGGTTGTCCTGCAGCACGACACCTCCCAGGTGATCGCCCTCAAGGAGAACGAGGCCGACCGGTGGCGCCGCGCCACCGAGGCGCTGCGCGCCGGCGGCATGACCCTGAACGACTTCCGCCGCGAGGTCGGCCTGGGCGAGGTGGCCGGCGGCGACGTGTTCCTCGTGCCGTCCGGCGTCGTGGCCACCCGCGACGTGTCCGGCGTCATGTCGCAGGTCGACGGCTCCGGCCAGCAGCCGGCCGCCACCCAGGATCCGGCGCCGTCCGGTCAGGACCCGGCGTGATCTACACCCCGCCGCTGCTGTTCCCCGCCGCGGTGGCCGAGCTCAAGGCGACGCCGCCGCGCGAGGACGTCGAGAAGCGGTACGCCCGGGTGCTGCGCCGGTTCTACGACGACGCCGCGGTGATCGTCGAGGCCCGCATCGGCGACGGCAAGGCAGACGAGTCCTACCTCGCCGGCACCCAGCGCGTCCTGTCGGCCGAGCTGCTGCGCCTGCACATCGCGGTCACCTCCCAGGTCGGGCAGGCGATCCTGGCCACCTACCGGCCCCAGCGGGTCCTTTCCTGGCTGCGGCTACGGGCCGACGGCGACGGCGAACGCATCACCGTCAGCCTGCTGGAGGAGATCGAGACCACCCAGAACTCCCTGGCCCCGGCCGTCACCCTGGCCGACGCGGTGACCGAGCTGTTCACCCGCAAGCGCACCACCGACACCGTGCGCCTGGCGGAAACCATGACCACCACCATGATCGCCCGCGGCGCCGTCGAAGCCGGCAAGCAGGCCATCGAGGGCGGCCGGACGGTCACCAAGACCTGGCACGTGACCAGCACCAACCCGCGCCCGTCCCACGCCCGCCTGGACGGCCGAACCATCGGCATCGAGGAACGGTTCGGCAACGGGATGCTCCACCCCGGCGACCCCGCCGGCGGCATCGACGAGACCGCAGGCTGCAAATGCCGCCTCACCGTGAAGATCGAGGAGGTGTGACGGCATGCTCGAGAGACTGACCGTCCCCATCGAGTGGAAGGCCACCGACGACGGCTCCGGCACGCTGGAGGGCTACGCCTCCACGTTCGGGAACGTGGACCTGGGCGGCGACGTCGTCCAGCCCGGCGCCTTCACCAAGACCATCGCCAACATCAAGGCCAACGGCATCCCCCTGCTGGCCGACCACGTCGCCTCCACCGCCTCGGTCCTCGGCACCATCTACGACGCCGCCGAGGACGACCACGGCCTGCGGATCAAGGCCCGGTTCTCCGCCGCCCCGTCGGCGCAGGACGTGCGCACCAAGCTCCTGGAGGGCCACCTCAACCGGATGTCCATCGGGTACGAGCCGATGGACCACGCCTACGAGGACCTCGACGACGGCCGCCGCGTCCGGCTCCTGAAGGAGATCAAGCTCTGGGAGACCAGCGTCGTGGTCTTCCCCATGAACCCCGAGGCCGCCGTGTCCCGCGTGAAGTCGCTGCTGGGCGCCCTCGACGAGGCCGGCCGCACTGCGGCGCTCGCGGCCCTGACCACTCTTCCGCCGACGGGCGGGCCCTCCGGTGACGAGCCGGCGGCGAAGGCCGGCGACGAGCCGGCCGCCACGAAGAACGACCCCGCGCCGGCCGACAACGCCGGGGCCGCGCCTGACGAGGGTGCAGCGGGCTGGGACCGGTGGAAGTCACGAGCGCTGCTGCGCGACGACACCACCGCGACCGACGCACACGTGGACTCGGCCACCCGGGCCGGGCTCCGCACCACTCTGGAGCTCATGGAGGCATCCGTGAGCGGGAAGGAGAGCTGAGATGGCTCACCCCCTGCTGGAGCGCGCGGCCGAGCACCTCGCCCAGGCGCGCGCGATCAACGACGAGTTCGAGGGCAAGGCGATGCCGGCCGAGGCCGGCGCGCAGATGAAGGCCCACCTGGCCAAGGCGTCCGAGTACCGCGACCGTGTCTCCACCGAGGCGCAGCTCAAGGCGCACGAGGACTGGATCGCCGAGCCGCAGTACAAGCACGACATGACCGGCGGCGGCTCGGTCGCGACCGAGTTCGGGCACGGCACCGGGCTGCTCACCTCGGAGAAGAAGGAGCTGGCGCGCAAGGCGTTCCACTCCTACATCCGCGGCGGCATCGACGCGCTGCGCCCGGAGGAGAAGGCCGCCCTCGTGGAGGACGCGACCGGGCAGAACCTCGTGCCGCACGACTTCGCCGGCACCATCCTCAAGGAGCTGCCCAACAAGGGTGTCTTGCGCGCCCGCTCCTTCATCCGCCCGACCTCCAAGAACAAGGTCGACATCGGCTCGGTGGTCATCAACACCGCCGGCTGGGGCAAGCTCGAGACCGGCGACACCGCGCCCGACGGACTGGGCAACCCGCCGGCCGGCAAGGACGAGGTCACCGTCCACAACCTCAACGCGCTGGTCAAGATCGGCGAGGACGAGCTGGCGGACACCGAGGACAACATCGAGGCGATCATCCGCGCCGCCCTGGTGCTGAAGTTCGCCGAGCTGGAGGACAACGCCTTCGCCGCCGGCACCGGCGACACGAACAAGCAGCCGTACGGCATCGCCACGCGCGCCCGCGCCGGCGCTGCCCCGGGCGGCGTCATCACCCAGGGCCTGGCCGCCGAGGTCGGCGAGACCCTGGTCAGCGACGACGTGATCAAGCTGCAGTACACGGTGCCGCAGTGGGCCCTGACCGGCGAGGCCTCCTACTACGGCGGCGTGTCCGTCGCGCAGGCCGCGTCGCTGCTGAAGAACAGCGACGGCGACTACATCTGGCGCGAGTCGTTCCGTGCCGGCGAGCCGGCCACCCTGGCCGGCTACCCGTTCTACCGCGTCGACGGCCTGCCGGCGATGAACGCGACCGAGGACGGCGCCGGCGCGGCCGGCAGCAACCCGGCGCTGCTGTTCGGCGACATGCGCCAGGGCTACATGGTCGCCGACCGCGCCCAGGTCCGCGTCAAGCGCCTGGTGGAGCTGTACGCCGAGGACGGCGAGATCGGCCTGATGTTCACGCTGCGCGTCGGCGGCGACGTCATCCGGCCCAAGGCCCTCGCGCGCCTGCTCCTCTGAGCCACCGCGCACCCACGGGCCGGGCGTCGCACCACGGCGCCCGGCCCGTCCCCTGCCCCATGACCTCAGAGCAAGGAGTGGCCGTGAAGGTCAAGATTCTCACCCCGTTCGTCACCTACAACGGGCCCGTGCCCATCGCGCCGAAGCCTGGCGCGGTCGTGGACATCCCGGCCCCGAAGGCCAAGGCGCTGCTCAAGGCCGGCTACGTCGAGGAGCACGTCGAGCCCGCCCCCGACCCGGTGCCGGTCACACCGGCGAGCGAGCCGGCCAAGCCGGCTACCTCCCGGGCGACCAAGGCCACCGGCAAGGCCCCCGAGAACAAGGCCCCCGAGAGCAAGACGCCCGAGCCGGCCGAGCCCGGCGCCGGCGACTGAGCCCGGCCGACACAGATAGCCAACACAGGAAGGACGGTGCGCCGTGGAAGTAACAGTGGCTGACCTTGCCGAGTTCCCCGGCGCACCGTTCACCCAGACGATCATCAACGCCGTCGTGACCCGGCTGACCCGCGAGCTCGGCTGGCACGTCGCCCCGGTCAAGACCGAGATGCTGCGGGCCCGCATGCCTGCCGGCGCCGCGCGGCACCAGCTGCTGCTGCCCTCCCGCCACGTCACGGCGGTCACCGCGGTGCGCGGCGCCGGCGGGGCGGCCGTCACCGGGTGGACGCTCACGGGCGCCTCGGAGGCGATCCTGGAGGGCTCGTGCTGGGCGCCCGGCTGGTACGAGGCCGACGTCACCCACGGGTACGCGAAGGTGCCGGCCGACCTGCTCGCGGCGATCGCCGCGGCGTGCGTCCAGCAGCGCACCGACCCCAGCATCGCCTCCTGGACCTCGGGCCCGTTCTCTGCGTCGCTGCGCGCCGCCGGAGCGCCCGACGCCGCGGCGACGATCCTGGCCTACACCACCGCGGGGGTGGCCTGAGGTGTCCGTGCCGCTGCCGCCCGGGTTCCTCCCGCACACCGCCGTCGTGCGGCCCAAGACCGGGCAGACCGGCATGGGACCCACCTACGGCCCCGCCGTGACGATCGCGTGCATGACCGAGGACGGCGCCCGCCTGGTCCGCAACACCACCGGCGCCGAGGTCGTCTCCTCGGCCCGCGTCTCCTGCAGCTTCGACGTCGTCGCCCCACCCGGGTCGCTGGTCACCATTTGGCCCGGCACCCCGCGCGCCCGCGAGGCCCAGGTCATCACCACCGCCGGCGCCCCGCACCCGATCCTGCCGTCCCACCAGACGCTCGCGCTGACGTAGGGAGGCCACCGTGGCGGTCCCGTACACCGCGATGTCCACCCTGATCTACGTCGCCCGCCAGGCGTTCGCCGACGGTCTGAACGCTGGCGCCGAGCTGGTGCAGAAGCGCGCCCGCGCCAACGCGCCCGACGACCCGGCCACCGCCGAGGAGGACCTGGTCGAGTCGATCCGGATCGTACCGGCCACCCCGGACAACCTCGAGGCCCGCGTCTACACCAACGCCAAGCATGCGGTGCCGCAGCACGAGCGCATGGACTACCAGCACCCGCACGGCGGCGGCCCGAAGTTCCTCGAGCGTGCCGGCGTCGAGAGCGCCACCGAGGTCGAGGACCTGATCGCCGAGCACATCCGCCGCGCCTTCGGCATGTAGCACCCACGACTCCAGCCGGACCTCAGCAGGACAAGGGGGTGAGCCGTGGGCGACGCCACCCTCGTCAAGCTCCTGGCCCAGATCCTGGCCGACGCCGGCGTCGGCGTCTGGCGCCCGGCCGGCCCCGACTACCAGCCCGGCGAGCTCGCGATCCACTACGGGCCGCTGCCCGAGGGCCCGGACCGCGGCATCGGGATCAGCGCGTACCTGCCGAGCGACGACCTCGAGAACGGCCTGGCGGTGCGCCGCGTGCAGATGCTCTTGCGGGGCGCCCCGGACGTGCCCGACGGCGCCGACGAGATCTCCGACGCCGCCTTCGAGGTCCTGCACGGCCGGGCGCCGTCGCGCGGCCTGTCGACCATCCGCCGAATCTCCGTCGCCCTGTTCGGGCCGGACGGTAACCGCCGCATGGAGCGAGCGGACAACTACCAGATCACCCTCGACAACCCGGAGGCATGACCATGCCCGATGCACCCAGCATCCCCGCTGGCTCCATTCTCGGCCGCTCTTTCGAGTACGGCATCGACGTCAACCTCGGCACGCCCGAGACCCCCACGTGGCAGTCGGTGCGCCGGCACTCCGCGTTCCAGCCCACCCCGACACCGGTGACCGCCGACGCCGGCAGCTACGACGACTTCGGGTCCCAGAACCTCGAGGTCGTCGGCTGGAACAACACCGTGGCGTTCACCGTGCTGGTCAACCGGTCCACCACCACCGGCCTGTACCTGCCGGAGATCGAGGCGATCCTGGCGCGCAGCCGCCCGGAGTCCAAGGGCGACGCCGCGGTCCTGGAGGCCAGGTGGTACCACAAGCCCGAGACCGGCACCCCGAACCCGAACGACGCCCAGCAGGGCCTGGCCACCGTGGCCGCCCAGCGCACCAACACGGGCAACGACGGCGCCACCGAGACCCTGTCGGTCACCCTGACCAACAAGGGCCCCTGGCAGACGATCGCCAACCCGTTCCCGGGCTGGGGCGTCACCGCACCGGTCCTGGCCGGCGTCACGCCCGCGGGCGCCGGCGACGGGGACCTGGTCACCATCACCGGTGCCGGGTTCGTCGGCACCACCGGGGTCACCATCGGGGGCACGCCGGCCGAGTTCCAGGTGATCGGCGGGTCCACCATCGTGGCGATCATGCCCGTGGGCGACGCCGGCACCGTCGACGTCGTGGTGACCAACACCGCCGGCGCGTCGGCGCCCCTGGCCTACAACCGCGGCGCCTGATGGCGACGGTCGACTTCACCGAATGGGCCCAGGGCGACCTGGTCCTGACCATCGGCGGCAAGCAGTACCGCTCCGCCCCGCCCACGGTCGAGCACGCCAAGAGCCTGCTGGCCCTGGCCGTGCAGGCCGAGATCCAGCTCGGCCTGGTCACCGGCAAGATGCCCGCCGACTTGGCCGAGCTGGTCGACGCCCTGGGCACGATGCCCGTGGCCGAGGCGTCCCTGGGCAAGGAGACCCGCGAGCAGCTGGTGGCCGACGGCGTCTCCCCGGAGACCGTCAGCCGCATGGGCCTGTACGGGATCTTCTACTGGGTGCGCGGCAAGGAGCGGGCCGACTGGCTCGCCGAGCGCATGTGGACCCCGCAGGACCAGGAGGACGCCGAGCAGGCGGCGTCGGGCCCAAAAGGCCGACCGGGCTCGACGAGTGGGCCCCGTACGGCGTCGGGAAGCCCGACAAAGACGGCGTCTACCCGGACTACCGGGTCCCGGTCGAGCTCAAACCGCCGCCGCCGGCGCCGCCGAGCCCAGACGGCCAGCAGAAAGGCCAACCGGCCGGACAAGTGAGCGCCGGCTGGGCCGACATCCTCGCCCACTGGGACGCCGTCATCCAGGACCTCGCCGCCTTCTACGGACTCGACCTGTACGACCCGGCCGTCCTGGCCCGCCCGTGGCCCGGGGTGCGGACCCTGATCCACGGGCTGCTCGATGACCCCACCTCCCGGCTGTACCGCGCACTGACAGGGAGGTGAACGCATGCGGGTCTTCGAGCTCGAGACCCTGTTCACCGGCGACATCACCGGCCACGAGAAGGCCGTCCGCACGGTCGAGGCCCGCAACAAGGCGCTCGCGGCCAAGCCGACCGTCGCCAAGGTCGACGCGGACGTGCGCACCGCGCTGGCCAGCGTCGGGCGCCTGGAGGACCGCGCCCGGCGCGCGGACGCCACGGTCCCGGTCGACGCGGACACCTCGAGCGCCGAGTCGAAGATCGAGGGCCTGGCGGACACGGCCGCGGCGGCCGGCGGCGACGGCGGCAAGGCGGCCGGTGCCGGCCTGGTCGGCGGCATCGTGGGGGCGCTGGCGACCATCCCGATCGCCGGGGCCGTGGCCGGCATCGCGCAGACCGCCGGCGAGGCGGTCGTGCAGGGTTTCCAGGACGGGTTGGCCGTCGAGGTGCGCGCGGACACTCTGGCCGCGCGCACCGGCCTGGACGAGGCCACCGCGGCCCGCTTCGGGGCCGCCGCGGGCGAGAGCTATGCGGACAACTTCGGGCTGTCCATCGAGGCGAACATCGACACGGCCCGGCGGGCGCTGGACACCCGCCTGCTGGACCCGAAGTCCACCCAGCGCGACGCGGAGGAGATCATCTCTTCCCTGTCCGGGGTGGCCGACGTCCTCGAGGAGGACGTCGCCCGCGTCTCGCGGTCCTCGGCCCAACTGCTGCGCACCGGCCTGGCCCGGGACGCGCAGCACGCCTTCGACATCATCGTGGCCGGTCAGCAGGCCGGCCTGAACGTGTCCGAGGACTGGTTGGACACGATCGATGAGTACGCCACGCAGTGGCGTGACCTCGGTCTGACCAGTGGTGATGTGCTCGGCCTGCTGTCGCAGGGAGTCAAGGCCGGCGCCCGGGACACGGACATCGCGGCCGACAGCCTGAAGGAATTCTCGATCCGGGCGCGCGACGGGTCGGCCACGACGAAAGCCGGCTACGACGCGATCGGGCTGTCCGCCGAGGACATGGCCGCCAAGATCGCAGCCGGCGGCGAGAGCGCGCGCGACGCCCTGGACCAGACTCTGGACGGGCTGCGTGCCATCGAGGACCCGGTCAAGAGGGACCAGGCCGCGGTCGCGTTGTTCGGCACCCAGGCCGAGGACCTCGGCAAGGCCCTGTACGCGATGGACCTGGACACCGCGGCGTCCCAGTTCGACAACCTGGACGGCGCCGCTTCGCGCGCGCTGTCCACCCTGGGCGACAACACCGCGGGCAAGGTCGCCTCCGCGCAGCGCAGCATCGAGCTGTCCGCCGACGGCATCAAGGGCGCCCTGGCGGAGGCCTTCGCGCCCCAGCTCGAAGAGTTCTCCGAGCTCGCCACGGAGAACCGTGAGGCGATCGTCGGGTTCCTGTTCGACGGCGCCAACGCGGCGATCGACCTCGGCCGCGCCATGGTCGAGGCCGCCGCGGCCGGCACCGAAGGCTTCGGCGACTTCGTGGGCGAGACCGGGCCCGCGGTGCTCGGCGTCATCAACGACATCGTGCAGAGCCTGGGCACCCTGGGCGTCATCTCGGACGAGGAAGCACAGAGCTTCGCCGACTGGACCGACGACGCGATCCGCGGCATGCAGGACTTCGACAGGTCCACCGAGGTCACCGCCGACAAGATCCGCACCAACATCATCGACAACGCGCTCGACCCGGCCCAGCGCAAGCTGAACGAGCTGGGCGAGGGGCTGGTCAACAACGCGGCCCTGTCGGACGCCACCAACCGGCTGGCCGACGACATCTCGAACGTGGGGTACGCCGCGGACGGGTCCAAGCTGCAGATCGGCCTGCTGGACGGCGAGCTGGACACCTCGACCAGCACCGGCAAGCGGCTGGACAACCAGCTGCGGGCCGTGCGGCGGTCCCTGGAGGAGCAGGCCGGCGCCGCGGCGCGCAACGGCGAGTCGCAGAAGCAGGTGCGCCAGCGCGTCGAGCAGGCGCGCCAGGCGTTCGTTGACCAGGTCACCGCCATGGGCCTGACCGGGACCCAGGCCAAGCGGCTGGCCGACCAGTACGGCCTGATCCCGAGGCGGATCGCGACCCAGGCCACTCTGGACGCCTCGGCCGCCCTGGCCACGATCGGGAACCTGGACCGCACCCTCAACAGCATCGACGGCAGGACCGTCAGCGCCTACGTCGCCGTGCGCCAGTACGGGCAGGGTGCGCTGGCGTTGGGCGGTCGGCTGCCCGGGTTCCCGGCCGGCGGCCGGCTGCCGGGCATCCCGCCGGCGAACCCGCTGGCCGACAACCTGCTCGGCGTCGACGAGGCCGGGCTGGCTCGGGTGCGGGTCCGCTCCCGGGAGTGGGTCGTGTCCCAGCCGGCGTCGGACTACTACGGCGACGACATCATGGGGGCGCTCAACGCCCGGGCCATCGACCGCCAGGAGCTGGCGAGCCTGGCCGGGCTCGCCGTCGGGGGCGCCGTCGGGCAAGCGAGCAACCAGCTCGAGCGGCGTCGACGAGATCTGGTCCGGGCCCGGGAGCGGGTGCGCGCGGCGCGCGACCTGGTCCGCCAGGCGGCGGCCGAGGAACGCCGCGCCGGCCGGACCGACAGCGAGGCGGACGACCGGGACGCGGCCCGCGGCGCTGCCCGCGCCGAGCGCCTGGAGCGGGAGGCCGAGGCCCGCCTGGATCGGGTCGAGCGCGAGCTCGAGGAGGCCCGCGACCGGTACGGCCGGCTGCGGGCCGAACGCGCGGAGCTGTCCACGGACCTGCGCCGCGGCACCCTGCGCGAGTCGGTGACCGGGGGCCTGGACTCCGCCCTGGGCGTGACCGACCAGCTGCGCGACCTGGCCGCCTCGGGCGACGTCGGGTCCGAGCGCGCCGACCGGCTGCGCGCCGTGGCCAGCAACGCCGAGAAGGCGCTGACCAGCCTGTACAAGCAGGCCGAACGCGCCGAGGCTCGGATCGACCAGGCGCGCCAGCGCCTGGAGGAGCTGCAGGCGGTCCGCTCCCAGGTCCAGGACAACCTGGTCGGCGGCTTCAGCCTCGCCGACGTGTCCGGCGGCATCGACCCCTGGTCCGGGCAGGAACGGGCCGCCACCGGGCAGCAGCTCAAGGCCGCGGCCGAGGCCTACAAGGGCAAGGTGCAGAAGTACGCCGGCCTGATCAAGCGGCTGACCGCGGCCAAGGTCGGGCCCGCTGTCATGCAGGAGCTGGGCCGGTACGGCATCGAGCAGGGCATCCCGGTCGCCGAGGCCCTGCTCACCCTGCCCAAGGGTGAGCTGGCCGACCTGGCGCAGACCTACTCCGCGATCGCGTTCTACGCCGGCAACGCCGGCGAGTATGTCACCGACGCGATCAGCCCCGGCGGGGCGTCCGCCGCGGCGGCCGCCGTGCGGCAGGCCGAGGCGACCGCCGCGTCGATCGACAAGAGGATCGGGGCCTGGGCCACGAAGATCGGCAAGGAGTTCGCCAAGGCGCTGGGCATCAAGCCGCGCGCCGCCGGCGGCGATGTGTGGGCCGGCGGCGCGTACAAGGTCGGTGAGCGCGGCGAGGAACTGTTCTTCCCGCAGACCTCCGGATACATGCTCGACGCCACCAAGACCGCCAACGTGCTGGCCGGCACCCGCGTGGTGAACAACTTCAACATCACCAACGTGCACCCGGTCAACGAGCCACCGTCGGTCACCGCGGCCAAGACAGCCCGGTCCCTGGCCGGCGTGGGGAGGCGGTGAGATGGCAGCCGAGTTCACCTGGACCCTGTCCGGGATCGACACCCGCCGGTGGAACGTCCGCGCCGACTCGGCCTGGACCCCCGGTGTGGGCGCCGAGCTGCCCCAGGTGCAGATCCCTGGCCGCCACGGGGTCGTGCCGATCGGCCTGCCCGTCTACACCGCACCGCAACTGCCCATGGAGCTGATCTGCCGGGCCACCACCCAGGCGGACCTGGAGGCCAGGAAGGTCGAGCTCCTCGGCCTCCTGGCCGCACCCGGCCTGGTCGTGGGCCGCTCCTCGGGCGGCCTGCTCACCGCGGCCCCAGCCCGGTTCGTCAGCATGTCCCCGGGCCAGTTCATCGCCAGCACATGGGCGCAGTTCAGCATCATCCTCGACATCCCCGGCGTGTTCCTGCGCGGCCCGTCCGCCGACGTCGGGCCCGTCGTGGTCACCACGGGCGACACCGTGCCACTGCCGGCGCTCGCGGCCGGCAACGCCCCCGTCGCCGACGCCGTCGTCCGGGTCACCGGCCCGGCGACGTCCGTCACCGCCCTCGACCCGGTCTCCCGCACCGGCATCTCCTGGACCGGGGCACTCGCGGCCGGCTCCTACGTGTTCCTGGACGCGGCCACGCTGACCGCGCGCCGCTCGACGGAGGCCACCGACTGGGCCACGGGCGGCCTCGACGTCTCCGGCGGCGTGAGCTACCCCGTCGCCGGGCCGCTGCAGATCTGGCCACGCATGGCCGAGGCCGATCCCGACGTGCGCTCGGCGTCGCTCGAGGTGACCGGGACCGGCTTCGGCCCCGCCACCGCGGTAACCGTCCGCGCCCAGCCGGCCTACCTGTGAACGGAGGGTGACCGATGCCGTACCGCCTACGCGCCTACGCGCCCGACGGCGCCGCCCTGGGCCCGCTGCCCAACCCGCTCGAGTTCCGGCCGATGGTCGCGCACAACGACGTCGGCTCCCTGGCGGTCACCTACACCTCGGTTGCCGCCGGCGGCCAGCACCTGGCCACCGCCCTGGGCGCCGGCCTCGAGGTAGCGGTCGAGGCCTGGCTCGGTCCCGGCCCGGACGACTGGACCGAGCCCAAGGGGTGCCGCTTCGTGCGGATCTCCGACGGCGACGACCCCGCCGACCAGACCCGGTCGGTGTCGCTCGAGATGCCGTCCTACGCCTGGCTGCTGTCCAAGGCGACCAACTACGCCACGACCGGCCTGAACGCCGCCGGCGACCGGGTGTTCGTCGCGCCGACCGTGGGCAGCCTGCTGCTCACACTGCTGAACGAGAACGCCGCCCGCGGCGGCGTGTGCCAGGCGATCAACCCCACGTTCACCGCCACCCACGACTCCGCCGGCGCCCCGTGGCCCACCCTGCCCGACCAGACCTACCCACTCACGCTCGACTACCTGTCCATCCTGGACGACCTAACCGCCAAGGGCGCCCTCGACTGGACCACGCAGGCCCGCGGCCTGTACGCCTACCTGCCCGACTCGGCCACCCTGTCGCCGGACCTGTCCGGCGACGGCGGCGTGGTGCTGCAGCTCGGCGTCGACGTCTCCTCCGCACCCAACAAGCGCACCATCGAGAACCTCGCCGGCCGCATGTACGTGCGCACCGAGGCCGGCGGCGTCGCCACCGCGACCGAACCGGCCGCACCGGCCCCCTGGGGCGTGTTCGAGGCCGCGCTGCAGGTCGGGTCCGTGGCCGACGAGTCCGCGGCCGTCGCCGCCGGCGAGGCCGAGCTCGAACGCGTCGGCAAGGTCCGCGGCCAGTACACCCGCGACCTGGTCCTCACCCCCCGCTCCCAGCGGCCCCTGGTCGACTACTGGCCCGGTGCCTGGATCACCGCCCCCGGCGCATCGGCCGCCGGCGAGAAGCTGCGCGTCCAGCAGACGACCCTCACCGTCCGCGGCGTCGACGTCACCGGCTCCGCGACCCTGAACGACCTGCTGCTGGAGAGCGACGAACGGCGTGCCCGCACCCTGGCCAGCCTCGCCGGCGGCGGCATCATCGCCCCCGGCGGCCCGCCGGCCCCGACCGCCGTCGACCCCGAGGCCTCCCGCGTCCCGACCACGCCGACCGGGCTGCAGGCGCTCGCGGAGCTGTACTTCGACGCCGGCACCCCGCGCGGCCGGGTGACCACCTCCTGGGACGCGGTCACCACCGCGACCGACGGCGGCACCCTGGCGATCGCCGGCTACGAGCTGCAGTGGCGCCTAGGTGACGGCGCCTGGCAGACGATCCCCACGCCCGAGCTGGCCGCCGAGCTGCCGCCACTGACCCCGGGCGACGAGGTCGGGACGCGGGTGCGGACCGTCGGGGCGCGCACCACGCTGCCCTCGGCCTGGAGCACGGTTGAGCCGGTGACCGTCCCGGGCGACGTCACCGCCCCGCCGGTGCCGACCGTGCCCGACGTCGACGGGGCGATGACCGTCATCTCGGTCACCTGGGACGGCCTGCTGACCGGCGTCATACCGGCAGACTTCGCCAAGGTCGAGGTCGCCGTCGGGCCCACGGCCACCCCGACCACCGTGCGCGGCACGCTGACCGGTCCCGGCACCGTCCAGATCGACGGCGAGACCATCGACGAGACCCGCTACGTGCGCACCAGGTCGGTCGACACCTCCGACAACCGCTCCGACTGGACGACCGCGGTGCCCGTGGTCGTCCAGTCCGTCGTCGCCGACGAGATCGACCAGACCATCATCGAGGCCATCGACCAGGCCCTGACCGGGCCCGTCGACGGCACGCGCCTGACCCCGTGGACCGTGCTGCCCAACCGGGTCCTGATCGGACCCGGCGACAACATGCACCCCGACCCCGGCATGCAGCAGCCGACCGCCTGGGAGAACCCGGACTGGATCCAGGACGGGCAGGGCAAGGACAACGCCCGCGCCCTGGTCATCCCCGCCAGCGCCGCCCAGACCGGGTCCTACTTCGGCGCCGGCGCACCGGCCACCTACGCGGTGCGCGTCACCGGCGGCCAGCAGCTGCAGACCTACGCCTGGGTGTACTCCCCGGTGGCGCTCGCGGCGAACGTCGCGCGGGTGTGGGTGCGCACCGTGAGGATGGACACCGGCGCGACGGTGTCCAGCATCGCTACGCCGTCGCCGGCGATCCCGGCGAACACGTGGACCAGGATCACGGGTTCGGTGACGGTGCCGGCCGGGGTGGACAACGTGGGCGTGTTGTTCGGTCTGTACAAGACGGGTACCACGAGCGACGCGGTGCGCATGTGCATGCCGGACGTCCGCGCGCGGACCACGGCGGAGCTCGTCGTGGACGGGTCGATCACCGCGGTCAAGCTGGCCGCAGACTCGGTTACGGCCGGCGCGATCGCCGCGGGCGCGATCGACGGCAAGCTCATCACGGGCGCCGTCATCCGCACCGACGCAGGCGGCGACCGCCTGGAGCTGTCCGGCACGTCGTTCAAGGCGTACGTCGGGGGCAACCTCGGCCTGCAGCTCGACCCGAACGCACTGGTCGCCTACAACTCGACCGGCGCCCTGAAGTTCCGCCTGTCCGCGTACACCGGCGCCGGCACCATGACCTTCGTTGACTTCCTCCAGGGCCTGAACATCAAGACCGACGGCATTGAGCTCTACGACGGCAGCGACTCGACAGGCACCGGTGTCTCGGTCGGGTACATCGTCCCCCAGGACCTCGACAACCTGTTCTTGCTGTACTCGAACACGAGGAACATCGAGGTCCGCACCACCAACAACGACATCAGCCTGCGCGCCCAGAACACCGACTTCTACGCCGACAGCACGCGGCGGCTCGCGCTCACCGCTGCCGGGTCGGTCGGCCTGGACAACCTCCTCACCGCCACGACTGCGACCGCGAACATCGGTCTGGGTGCCCCGGTCGGCACCCTGTACCCGCTGCGGCGCATCACCTCCTCCCTGACCTACAAGCAAGACGTCGAGGACCACGAGATCGACGTCGACGCGTGGCTCAGCATCCGGCCCCGCTCGTGGCGAGCCAAGGACGAGGTGCGGGAGAACCCCGACACCACGCGGCGCCACGTCGGTTTCATCGCCGAAGAGGTCGCCGCGGCCGGCTTCCACGAGTTCGTACAGCTCCTCAACGGCCAGCCGGACGGCCTGACCTACGAGCGCATGACCGCCGGCCAACAGGCCGTGCTGATCAACCACGCCGCCCGCATCGCAGCACTGGAACGAGCCCTGGAGAACGCATGACCACCGACACCCCCGGCGTCGCCCCCGCCGCCGTCCTGCCGATCCTGCAGCGGCACCTGACCGCGGCGCTCACCCAGGCGGCCGTCTGGGAGGCGCTCGCGAGCGAGAGCCAGCAGCGCGCCGAGCAGGCCGAGCACCGCGCGGAGCAGGCCGAGCAGCGCGCCGCGGCAGCCGAGGTCGAGCTCGAGCAGCTGCGCGCTGTGCCGTCCGGCCAGGAGGGCGGGGCGGCGTGAGCGACTTCCTGCCCAACACGCCCGCGCCCGACGTCGACGAGCTGCGCATGACGCTCGCCCTGGAACGGCTGGGCAGCTCGATGCGCGAGTCGATCTCGCACCTGACCGGCCGCGTCGACCAGGCCCTCGCCGACCTGAAGGACCACCGCGAAGAGCTGCGCCGGCACGACGAGCGCCTGGCCAAGCTCGAGCAGTGGCGCTGGACGGTCATCGGGGGCGCCATCGCGCTCGGCGGCGGCGCCGGCGTGCTCACCTCAACCCTCGGGATCGGAGCCTGACCATGAGCCAACCTGACGTGACCATCCACCCCCGCAGCGCCTGGGGCGCCCGGTACCCCGACGGCGACCTCACCCTGACCGGACCCGCGGACGAGGTGTGGGCGCACCACAGCGTGACCGCCCAGCTCTCCCCGGACGCAGACATGGCCGCCGAGTGCGAGCAGATGCGGGCGCTGGAGAGCATCGGCCAGACCCGGTTCGGCACCGGCATCTCCTACAACGTGGTCATCTTCCCGTCCGGGCGGGCCTACCAGGGCGTGAGCTGGAACCGCCGCGGCACCCACACCGGCGGGCGCAACAGCACCTCCCGGTCCATCTGCTTCGCCGGCAACTACGAGACCAACAAGCCCACCGCCGCGCAGCTCGCGACCGCCGCCCGCATCTACCGCACCGGCCAGGGCCGCTGGTGGGCGACCGGTGCACCCCTGGGCGGCCACCGCGACGTGTCACAGACCGCGTGCCCCGGCCGGCACGTATACGCGCGCCTGGACGAGATCCGCTCCGGTGCCCGGCCCGTCGACAACCCGGCCCCCTCGAAGCCGTCCACGCCGGCCAAGCCCGGGCTCCTGGTCGTCGACGGCGCCTGGGGCTCGGCGACCACGCGCCGCCTGCAGCAGGTGCTGCACACCCCCGTCGACGGGATCGTCTCCTCCCAGCCGGCCGTCTGGCGCACGGCCAACCCCGGGCTCACGACCGGGTGGGACTGGGACACCACGCCGAACGGGTCCCGGGTCATCTCAGCGCTGCAGGAGGTCGTCGGCGCCGACCGCGACGGGAAGATCGGCCCCCAGACGATCCGCCGCCTGCAGCGCCACCTCGGCATGTCGGTTGACGGCGTGCTCTCCCGCGACTCGCGGGCCGTCATGGCGCTGCAGCGGCGCCTCAACAAGGGAAGGATCTGACATGGCCAAGGTGGGAGATCTCACCGTGAACGTCCGCACCGCGCTCGAGGAGATCGTCGAGCTCGTCCCCGCCCAGGTCCGCACGGTCGTCTACGCGACAGCGCTCGGCGTGGCCCTGCTCGCGCCCGCCGCCCAGTGGGTCGCCGGGATCTGGTGGCCCGAGCTCGACGCCCGGGTCGACCGGACTACCTCGGGTGTGCTCGCCGCGGCGCTGCTCGTGGTCAGCGTCCTGGGTACCGCGTACCGGCCCACCCGCGGCGCGCTGCCGTCGGCCGAGGCGGTCCCGGTGCTGTCCGACGCCGTCGACCTCGCCAACATCCAGGCCATCCGGGCCCAGACGATCGACACGCTCGTGCACGCCGGCTGGCCGCGCGAGGCCGTCGTCGCCGCAGTTGACGCCGACGACCTGCAGCTTCTCCTGCCCAAGAGCGGCGACCAGTGACGGGCCGGCACCCCGCCGTCGAGCAGGTCCTGCAGCACTTCGACTTCGAGCACCTGGCCGCCGGCGAGATGCGCGACACCTCACGGCTGTTCAACACGCTGGCGCACCAACTCGCGGACCGCCTGCCCGCGGACCCCGAGACGACCGTCGCGCTGCGCAAGCTGCTGGAGTCGAAGGACTGCGCCGTCCGCGCGAGCAAGCGTCTGGTCACCGACCCGGGCCACCGGGCGGCGCTGGAACGGCCCCCCGAGTGACTGTCAGACCCCCGACGTAGAATGGGCCCCGGCGTCGCCCTGGTGCACCACACGAGAAGCGCCCCACCCCGCTCACGCGGGGTGGGGCGCTTTCGTCGTCGGACCGGTCACCCTCTCTCTGCGAAGGGGTGTGCCCCCGCGACGCCGGGGGACACCTCCACGCTACGAGCGCGTCCCCAGGGATGCTCGGGAAACACGGGGTGAAGGGCGGGTGAGGCTGGTGATGGTCTCCTCCAGCGGGGTCAGGGGCGGGGCCGCTGCTGCATCGCCGGCGCCGCGGCGAGCTGCTCGGCGTGGCCAGCCTCGAGCAGCTCGCGCCGCTGGTCGGCGGTCAGCAGGGCGTCGGCGGGAACGACCCAGGTGTTGCCGACCTTCTGCCCGGGCAGCGACCCGGACTCCAGCCGCTGCAGCACCGCCTGCCGGCTCTTCCCGAGCTGGTCGGCGGCCTCGGTCACCGAGACGAGCTCGGGCAGGGGCGTCAGGCCGATCCGGGCATCGTACTGGTCGGTAGGCAGCACCTCGAAGCCGAGGACCTCGACGGCCAGCGCAGCGTCGGCCAGGGCCAGCGCCGTCATGGTCGCCTGCCGCAGCGACTCGGCCGGCAGCGTGATCGTCACCTCGACCCAGCCGAGCGGGCTGCGCGAGGTGGCCGGGTGGTGGTCGAGCAAGGCGGCGATCAGGTGGTCGTCGACCGGCTCACGGGTCCTGTACTCGATACGGGCGTTGTAGGTGGTCATGGGATTCTCCTTGATAGGTGGGTTGCGCGCGGTGGGATGATGGAGGACCACCGGGAGTGGGAGGCACCGATCTTGTCTCCCACCCCCGGCCCAGTGTCACCGGCGGGGCGGCCACTGGAACCCTGCCCGCTTGAGCGGGGCCAGGGCGTTTCGGATCGCTCGCCAGTCGCTGCTGCTGCCCGAGAACGTCGCGATCAGCGCGCCGTCCCGGTACACCGCGAGGTTGCCACGCCTCGTGGCCTGCACCTCGAAGCCCTGGGCCTCCAGCGCCCGGACGATCTTCCGAATGTCCTTGTCCATCTTCTCCACCTCCTCTCTCGTTGACAAGACCAGTCTACGAGAAGACTTGCTAATTAGCAAGGTGAGGGAGGGTGAACCGGAGCGCCCCCGCCGTCCTTTCGTGGACGGCGCGGGGGTGCTCCGCCTGTGCCCGGTGCTCGCGCTTGCATTCGGCCCTATCATCGAACGTATGTACGAACTCCAGGGTGTGCTCAACGACTGGCCGGCGGAGCGGGTCGGGCTACCGGTGATCCCCGAACAGGCAGAGCAGGAGCGCGCGCAGTGACACGTCAGCAGCTCACCAACTCCGTGCCCGTCCCCGACACCGATCTCCAGCGGGAATGGCCCTCGCCACCACGGGTCTCGGTGCGCCTGGTCTGGCAGCGCGACGGGGAGCACTGGAAGCACACGATCGCGACCCGGTGGGCGATCGTCGACGGCGAGCTCGTAGCCGAGGTCCTGGTCGACGACCCACGGCGCAAGACCCCCACGACGTGGCTGCACCGCCGCGATCTCGTGCCCTGGGAGTAGGGCCCATGGTCAAGTACGACTCCTGGGACGCCTACCGCGATGTGTGGGAGGACATCCTCAACAGCTTCCCGATCCCGCGCCGGGGCCTGCAGCACGACTGCCAGGTGCCGGTCAGGGCCCGGCTGGTCTGGGAGCGCTCCGGCGTAGAGCACAAGGACACGATCGCGTACGCCTGGGGCCCTGGGCGTCTGGTCCTCGTCGAGGTGTGCGACCACCGCTGGCAGACCCTCGGGGTCTGGCTGCACGTCTCCGACGCGCCCAAGCGCTCAGTCCAGCAGTGACAACAGCGCCGCGGCGGCACCGTCCTCGTCGATCGTCCCGGTGACCCGGTCGGCGACGCCCTGCACGTGCGGTCGGGCGTGGCCCATCGCGAAGCTGTGGGCGGCCCATCGGAGCATCTCGATGTCGTTCTCGCCGTCGCCGATCGCGGCCGTGTTGTGGTCCTCAACACCGAGCCGGGTACGCACCAGTTCGAGCGCCGTGGCCTTGCTGATGCCGGGCGCCGTGACGTCCACCCAGTCGGGCCGGGCGGCGATCGCCGTCAGCCCGTACGCCAGCAGCGCCGGCACGATCCGGTACGCGTCCGGCCCGTGCAGGGCCACGCGCGGGGTGGGATGCGCGGCGAATTCCGTCAGCGGGCGCATGTGCTGGGCACCAGGCAGCTCGCCGGCGGGGAAGGGCTGGTTGACCCGGTAGCCGTCGCCGACGATCTCCGCCGCGACATGGATATCCGGTGCCTCGCGCACGGCGACGCGGATCGCGAGCTCGGCATCGACGTCGTGCTGCTCGGCCACCTCGTAGTGATCCCCAACCAGGTGCGCCACCACGCCGCCGTTCGACGCCACGATCCACGCGTCCCGGAGCCCGAGCTGCACCGCGACCGGCACCGCGCCCACCAGGGACCGCCCGGTCGCGAGCACGATGTGATGGCCGGCCGCGCGCACGGCGCTCGCGGCCTCGCGTACCGCAAGGGTTACGGGGCGCCCGGTATGGACGAGGGTTCCGTCGATGTCACATGCGACGAGGGCTGTATCCATGTCGAGGTTGGTCCTGGTGGTGGTGTCCATCACTGTGTCCCGGGGTAGGGCCCGCTCCGTTGGCGAGTCACGCCGTGAATGTTGCATCTGTGTAAACGCATGCCGGAGGGGCACGCAGGGGGGCAAGTAGTCGGGCACCCTTGGGGGCATGGCGATCAACGACCTGATCCGCGATCGGCGCACGGCGCTGAACCTGACACAGGCGCAGCTCGCCGAGCGCCTGTGCGCCTCCGCCGAGGATCCGTCGGGTGCGCCAGGCCGCGACGCCGTGAAGAGGTGGGAGTCGGGCAAGGTGATCCCGGGCCCGTTCTGGCAGGTCCACCTATCTCAGGTCCTGGCTGTGCCCCTGGACGTCATGCACGAAGCGGCTACCCTCAGTCGGGTGAACCGGCGAGCCTTCCTCGGGCTGAGCGCGATGGTCGCGGTGCACGGCGCGGTCGCCAGGGACTTGGTGGCGAGCATCGCCGGCGGCGACGCTGACACGCTCGCCCGAGTCCAGACGACCCACCAGACCGACATCGTCGTCGCGTCGTTCGCGGACAAGACGGCCGTCGGTCGTCTGCGCCAGTGGGCCGATGACGACGACAACGCGGTCCTGCGCGTCAACGCCGTCGGCATCCTCGCCAAGGTTCCCGGCGCCGACCACGGCCGCCGGATCGCGCAGGCGCTCGTTCACGACGTCGAGATGCGCAGCCTGTACCTGACCGCCGTCACCGCCAGAGTTTGCGCCGTCGACTGGGCCGTTGCCCAATCGATCGTGACCAACCCACACGCCCACGCGAAGGACGCCCAATACATGGCCACCAGGTTTGCCCAGGAAGCCGTCAACCCCCGTGACATCGGCGCGCGGTGGTGCTCCTCCCACATGCTCCGCGAGATCAGCCCGCTCCTCGGGGCAGGTGCCCTGTGATCGTCCTCGAGGTCCGCGACGACGAGCTCGTCGCCTCACTGCAGCGGCAGATCACCGACGCCGGCATCCAGAACGCGGCGATCGTGTCGCTGATCGGCGGCGTCGAGGACTTCACCATCTCGACCATGCCCGCCTACGACGCGACCAGCGACACGATCACGGACTACGACGTGGTGGCCGAGATGACCGGTACGGGCGAGATTGTCGACGGCAAGCCGCACATCCACGTCGTCATGGGCATCGAGGGCGACCAGGCCCGCGCCGGCCACCTCCACCGCGCAACCGTCAAGACCCACTTCGCTCGCGCGTACATCATGCCCGCGGAGGTGTGACAGTCCGCAGCACGATTGAGGGCCCCCGCCTCGACGAGGCGGGGGCCCTCCGTTCGTAGGGCTCAGCCGCAGTCGCCGGCGTGGATCGCCTGCGCACGCGGGATGTCCCAGGTCTCCGAGTAGCCGGCACTCCCACGGTTGGTGGGACCGATGTAGAGCTCGGCGTAAGCGTCGGTTACATGCTCGAAGACCTCGCGCCCTGTGCTGGCGCGCACCTTGTCGGGGCCCCCAGCGATCGGCGGTGTGGTGGTACCGCAGCGCTGCTCGATCTCGGCGTGCGCGATCTCGTGATGCACCACCTTGAGCAGGTACTGCCGGAACCAGTTGTTGCCGGACCCGGCCACGCTCATGTTGTCGGCGCCGTTCCCGATCCGGATGAGGCCGCTGCCAGGGGCATAGGCGCCCCCGGGGGAGTACGAGCCGGTGAGCAGCGCCTTGGAGGCGGTGACGTAGCCGGCACGGCCGGCCTCGTCGGCCGCGGCGAACTGGAGCGTGACCCCGTACTGCGCCGCCAAGTCCTTCGCGGCGTCGGCGTGCGCGCGCCCGGCGGATCCGGCAGGGCCACCGAGGTTCGGCACCCTCTTCGTGACCAGGATGCTGCCCGCGGCGCCCTGGACGTAGGTCGCGGTCACGAACCCGTCGGGGGCCTTGCACAGCCGGGTGCCCGCCGGCCGGGTCTTTCCGACGGGCTGCCCAAGCGCGTCGAGCACGGTCGGTGACTTGATCCACACGGAGGTGCCGCGGGTGCCGTCCGCCGTCGTGCACCCGGCCGCCGCGGCCGGGGCCGCGGCGGCGGTGCCGGTGAGCAGGATCGCCACCGTGGATATTGCCGAGATCGCTAGCCGGAGCGCGTTCGAGAGTGTCATGCGTTACTCCTCAGGTCAGCCTCGCGAGCTGTGGAGCACGCGAGGCGTGGCTACCTGGGTGTAACTAGGCCCTATCCACGAAGGTGAACGCGCTGACGGAGAGGGCGGCGAGCGCGACGACCGCCCGGCGCTGGTTCACCGGGGGTGCGGCGAACTCCGCCGCGGCGGTCGGCCTGTTCGAGGTCATGCTCTCTCCGGGGGTTCATGGGGCTGGGGCGGGTCCCGGCGGGCGGGCCGCACGCGGCAACGCCAAGGTACGCGCTGTCGAACCGATTCGCGGCATCGATTTCGGGCTTCCGGCGTCGGCCCGGCCGGTGACGTAGGCAACATTGTCGTAATATTTCCCTGCTTTCCTCCTCGGTGGACAAAGGTGTCCAGCAGGTCCGGGACCCGTACGTACCACCTCCTCGTCCCGGACGCCGCTCTCTTCACGGAGGAAACATGAACCCACGCATCTGTGCCGTCGGTGCGGGAGCAGCCCTGCTGCTCTCGGCCGCCGTCGTACCGATCACCGCTTCCGCGGCACCGCCCGCCGAGGAGCCGCCACAGCAGGCGGCGCCGGCCAAGGAGGACAACCGTCCCGACGCGCTGGCCGAGAAGCAGACCGAGCGGCGACAGCTCGCCGTCGACATGGTCGCCACCGGCGAGGCCAAGGTCGAGACCCGCGGCACGGGCGACCGCGCCTCGAAGGTCGTGGAGATCTCCCCGCGCGAGTACGTGGAGTACGGCGTCGAGGAGACGGCGCAGCTCTTCAGCATCCTCGTCGAGTTCGGCGACCAGGCCGACGAGCGCTACCCGGACGCCGCGGCGGGCCCGGCGCACAACGAGATCCCGGAGCCGGCGGACGACGACAACTCCACCTACTGGGAGCCCGACTTCTCCCGCGAGCACTTCCAGGAGATGTTCTTCACCGGCCTGGAGGACCAGGACGGCGAGTCGTTCGCGGGCATCTACGACGAGATGTCGTCGGGCCGGTTCGACCTGCAGGGCGACGTGTCCGAGTGGGTCACGGTGCCGTACAACACGGCGTCCTACGGCACCACCGAGTCCGGCACGGACATGACCCGGTTCATCCAGGACACCGCGAACGCCTGGTACGAGCAGCAGGTCGCCGCGGGCAAGACCGCCGCGGAGATCGACGCGTACCTCCAGTCGTTCGACGTCTGGGACCGCTATGACATGGACGGCGACGGCATCACGTCCGAGCCGGACGGCTACATCGACCACTTCCAGGCGATCCACGCCGGTGAGGGCGAGGAGGCCGGCGCACCCGAGTCGGCCATCTGGTCGCACCGCTGGGCGGTCAACCAGGGCGGTCTGGGCACGGACGGCCCGGCCGACTACGAGAAGCTCGGCGGCATCAAGATCGGTGACTCCGACATCTGGATCCGTGACTACACCACGGAGCCGGAGAACGGCGGCCTCGGTGTGTTCGCGCACGAGTTCGGTCACGACCTCGGCCTGCCGGACTACTACGACACCGCGGGCGGCGAGAACGGCACCGGCTTCTGGAACCTCATGAGCTCCGGCTCGTGGCTGGGCCACGGCGAGGGCACCATCGGCACCACGCCGAACCACATGGGCGCCACCGAGAAGCTGTTCCTGGGCTGGCTCGACTACGAGGTGGTGGAGCCCGGCGCGACCGAGCGGGTCAAGCTCGGCCCGTCGTTCCACGCCACCACGCGCGAGCAGGCGGCGATCGTGAACCTGCCGGACGGCGTCGCCGACGTCCCCCTGGAGGCCACGCCGTTCGACGGCGAGTTCGTCTACTCGAACACGGGCAACGACCTGAACAACACGATCACGTCGCCGTCGTTCACCGTGCCGGACGGCGCCTCGCTGACCGCGAAGGTGCAGTACGACATCGAGGTGGACTACGACTACGCGTTCGCCGAGATCTCGACGGACGGCGGCTCCACCTGGACCGCCCTGCCGAACAACCTGTCGACGGACGAGGACCCGAACGGCACCAACCCGGGCTCCGGCATCACCGGCACCTCGGACGGCGCCTGGGTCGACCTGACGGCCGACCTCGCCGACTACGCCGGCGAGACGGCGTCGGTCCGGTTCCGCTACTCGAGCGACGGCGGCACCAACGAGATCGGCTTCATGGTCGACGACGTCGCCGTGGGTGACGCCCTGTCCGAGGACTTCACGGACGCGGCCGACTGGACTGCCGACGGGTTCGTGACGGTGGGCGCCGACGGCACCTACGAGGTCGAGTACTCCCACTACTACGTGGCCGAGAACCGCGCGTACGGCGGCTACGACCAGACGCTGAAGACCGGCCCGTACAACTTCGGCTGGACCTTCAGCAACAGCAACCGGGTGGAGCACTTCCCGTACCAGGACGGCCTGCTGATCTGGTACGTGAACAGCCTGTACGGCGACAACAACACCTCGCAGCACGAGGGCGGCGGCCAGGCGCTCCCCGTTGACGCCCGGCCCAAGGCCCTCAAGTGGTCGGACGGCACGATCGCCCGCAACCGGATCCAGACGTACGACGCGACGTTCGGCCTGCAGCGGACCGACGCGCTCTCGCTGCACCGTGAGGTCTCCGCGACCCAGCTCACCACGCTGCGCACGGCGCGGCAGTGGCCGGTGTGGAAGTTCGACGACACCAACCCGGTGGCGTACTACGACCCGGCCAACCCGCGTAACTCCGTGAAGGTCGGCGGCACCGGCACCACCATCAAGGTGCTGACCCAGGACACCCGGAACGGTCACATGACCATCCAGGTCAACTGACCTCGCACCACCAGCGCCAGACGCTCAGGTCACCCCGGTGGCCTGAGCGTCTGGCGCTTTCTGCGCGGGTACTACGCTCGAACGCATGACACACCTGCGATGGGGCATCCTTGCGGCCGGCGGGATCGCCGGGAGCTTCACATCAGACCTGAACGACAACGGCTTCACCGTGCAGGCGGTGGGGTCCCGATCCCTGGAGAAGGCGCGCGCGTTCGCGGACCGGTTCGGCATCCCGACGGCGCACGGCTCCTACGAGAACCTGGTGAACGACCCCGAGGTCGACATCGTCTACGTCGCCACGCCCCACCCGATGCACGCGAACGCCGCGAGGCTCGCGCTGGAGGCCGGCAAGCACGTGCTGGTCGAGAAGCCGTTCACGCTCAACGCCGCCGAGGCGCGCGAGATCGTGGACCTGGCCGAGGCCAAGGGGCTCGTGGCGCTGGAGGCCATGTGGACCCGGTTCCTGCCGCACATGGCCCGCGTGCGGGAGATCATCGCCTCGGGTGCGCTCGGCGAGGTGCGGACCCTGATCGTCGACCACACGCAGGACCTGCCCGACGACCCGAAGCACCGCATCAACGACCTGGCCCTGGGCGGCGGCTCCCTGCTCGACCTGGGCATCTACCCGATCTCGTTCGCCTGGGACCTGTTCGGCGAGCCGCTCACCGTGCAGTCCCACGCGACGTTCAAGGAGACGGGTGCTGACGCCACGATCGCCACGATCTTCGGGTATGACGGCGCACGGGTCGCCTCGACCGTCTCGGCGTCGGACACCCGTGGCCCCAACCGGGCCTCGATCCTGGGCACCGAAGGCCGCATCGAGATCGACGCGACCTGGTACAACCCGTCGACCGTGCACGTCTACGACGCCGCGGGCACGGAGACGGAGACCTACCGCGCCGAGGTGACGGGCCGCGGCATGCACTTCCAGGCCGCGGAGGCCGAGCGCCTGGTCGCGGACGGCGAGCTAGACAGCCCGCTGCTGCCGCGCGAGGAGACGGTGGCCATCATGGGCACCCTGGACACGATCCGCGAACAGATCGGCCTCACCTACCCGGGCGAGTAGAACGGCGTCCCGCGAGCGAAACCGGGTGAAGGTCCGCCTCGAGAACGCGATCCGGCATGCGCCGGGCGGTGATTCCATGCCGGATCGCGTTCTCGAAGCGGACCTTTTCGTTTGCCCCGGTCGTTTCCTCTTCGCGGTGGGGAGGGGTAGCGTGTCCTCGCCAACGCGGGGAGCTCGGGGTAGCCGGGCTGAGAGGACGGCCTGGGCAGCGCGCCCGACGCCGTCGACCCGATCACTTGAACTGGGTAATGCCAGCGGAAGGACGTGCCTGACGGCACGGGCGTTCGGTCGAGGCCGTCCCCTGCGCGGGGGCGTGGTCGTGCGCCCCGTCGGGATCGGCGACCTCTGGCCTGCCCGTGCACGGAGGTCGCACATGCTCGCCGAGATCCAGGTCTCTCCCCGCCCCAGCGGCACGCCTGACGCGCAGTACGCGTACGTCGACGCCGCCATCGCCGTCGTCCAGGCCTCCGGGCTCACCTACGAGGTGGGCGCCATGGGCACGTTCGTCGAAGGCAGCCCGGACGAGGTGTGGGCGCTCCTGCGCGCCGTCCACGAGGCGACGCTCGAGGCGGGCGCCGCCGGCGTCCAGTCCAACATCAAGGTCAGCCAGGGCGCCGACGACGCCGGCCCCACCATCGCGGACCTCGTCACCAAGTTCCGGGCGTGAGCCGGGAGGTTCGGCGCGGTCGGGCGGCGCAGCGCGGCCCGGCATCGCGGCGGGATCGGGTGGTTCGGCGTGGCCCGGCGTCGCGACGTGCGCGGGACGGCCAGCGCGAGCCGGACGGCCGGCGTGCGCCGGACGATCGTCCCCGCGACGCGGGGCGCCCCGAGCAGGTCGCCCGGCGCGCTGTCCGACGGCGGCAGGCCGGGCGGGTGCTCGCCCCGCTCGCGACCGTCGGCGTGCTGCTGGCGGTCTGGGAGGCGTGGGTGCGTCTCGCGGACGTGCCCGAGTTCGTGCTGCCCGCGCCGTCGCAGGTGGCGCGGACCGCCGTCGAGGTGGCGCCGCTGCTCGGCCCGCACGTCGCGACCACGCTCACGGAGGCCGCGGCAGGGCTCGTCCTCGGCACACTGGCGGGCCTGGTGCTGAGCATCCTGGTCACGGCCTCGCGCGTGACCGGCGACGCCGTGTACCCGCTGGTCGTGCTCACCCAGACCGTGCCCGTCGTGGTGCTCGCGCCGCTGATGATCCTGTGGGCGGGCTTCGGCCTGCTGCCCAAGGTCGTCCTGGTGGCGCTCACCGTCTTCTTCCCCGTGCTCGTCTCGGCGGTGGGCGCCATGCGCGCCGTCGACGCCGAGCACTCCGACATGGTGGCCGGCCTCGGCGGCACCCGCCTGGACCAGTTCCTGCTGGTCCGCCTGCCCGCATCGGTCCCTGGCGCGCTCGCGGGGCTGCGGGTCGCCGCGACGTACGCGGTGGGCGCCGCCGTGGTGGCCGAGTACCTGGCCGGCCAGTCCGGGCTCGGGGTGTTCGTGCAGCGGTCCCGCAAGGCGTACGCCGTGGACCAGATCTTCGTGGGCGTCGTGCTGATCGCCCTCCTGTCCGGCCTGTTCTTCGCCCTCGTCGCCGTGCTGACGCGCGTCGCGACGCCGTGGCAGAGAGGAAAATCATGAAGCTGTCTCGTCTTATCGCTCTCCGTTGCGCCGGCTCCGCGGGTTCCCGGCGTCGGCCCGTCCCAGCGCGTGCCGCGTCTGCGGTACCGCCCGCGCCGGCGCTTGCGGCACGGTCCGTCTCGGCACTTGCGGCACGGCCGGCCCCGCCGCTCGCCGCACGGTCCGCGCCGGCGCTCGCCACGTTCGCGGTGCTGGCGCTCGCCGGCTGCGGCGCGGCCGGCGCGTCGGGCCCGGCCGCCCAGGGCGACGGCGCGGCGTCCGGCGACCTGCGCGAGGTCACCGTCGTGCTCGACTGGACGCCCAACACCAACCACTCCGGCCTCTACCTCGCCCAGGCAGAGGGCTGGTTCGAGGAGGAAGGGCTCGACGTCGAGATCGTGGAGCCCGGCGACACGTCCGGGCTGCAGCTCGTCGCGGCCGGCCAGGCCGACTTCGCCTACTCCGTCGCGGAGGGTCTGGTCCCGGCCCGGGCCGCGGGGGCCGACGTCGTCTCGGTCGCCACGGTCATCGAGCACAACACGTCCTCCCTGATCAGCCTGGCGGACGACGGCATCACCCGGCCCCGCGACCTGGCGGGCAAGCGGTACGGCTCCTACGAGTCCGAGCTGGAGAAGGCCCTGATCAGCAAGCTCGTGGAGTGCGACGGCGGCGACCCGGCGCAGGTGGAGTTCACGCCGCTGCTCAGCGACGACTTCCGCATCGGCCTCACCGAGGACCAGTTCGACGCCGCCTGGGTGTTCGACGCCTGGGACACGATCCGGCTGGGCGAGGTGGACGGGCTCGACGTCGACACCATCGCGTTCCGGGACCACTTCGACTGCATCCCCGACTGGTACACGCCGCTCGTCGCGACGTCCCGGACGCTGCTGGACGAGGAGCCGGACGTCGCGCGCGGGTTCCTGGCGGCGCTCGCGCGTGGGTACGAGGCGGCGGCGGCCGACCCCGACCGCGCGGCGCAGACGCTGCTGGGGGCGGCGCCCGAGCTCGACCCGGAGCTGGTCTCGGCGAGCGCGCGGTGGCTGGGCCCGCGGTACGCGTCGGGCGACTGGGGTGCGCAGCGGGCCGAGGTGTGGGACGAGTTCGTCGGATTCCTGGAGGACGAGGGCCTGACCGAGCCCGGCTTCGACACCGACGCGGCGTGGACTGACGACTATCTGCCGGGCGCCGACGGACAGGACGGCGCGGACGGACAGAACGGCGCGAGCGGGCAGGCCGGTGCGGGGCAGGCCGGTGCGACCGGGCAGACCAGTGCCTGGCCGGACGGTGCGAACAGGCAGGCCGGCGCCGTGCCGGACGGCGCGGGCGCCCAGACCGGTGCCGTCGCCGGCGCCAGTGGGCGGAGCGATCAGCCGTGAGCGTGCTGGCGGCGCGCGGGCTGACCGTGCGGTTCGGCGACGTCGTGGCCCTCGACGGGGTGGACCTCGCGGTGGCCGACGGCGAGTTCGTCGCCGTCGTCGGCCCGTCCGGGTGCGGTAAGTCGACGCTGCTGCGCGCGTTCGGCGGCCTGCTGCCGCCCGATGCGACCGTGTCGGGCACGCTCACGCTGCCCACCCTGCCGGACGGCGGAGCCGCGCCCGGGGCCTCTGCGAAGCTCCGAGCCAGGACCTCGTGGGCCGCGGGCGGCGGGCGGGCGACCGCGTGGATGCCGCAGTGGGACGGCCTGCTGCCGTGGCGCCGCGCGTGGTCCAACGCGCTGCTCGGCGCCCGGATCGCCCGCATCCCGCGGTCCGACGCCGAGGCGCGCGCCGCCGAGCTGTTCGAGACGTTCGGCCTGGCGGGCTTCGAGCGCGCCTGGCCGCACGAGCTGTCGGGCGGCATGCGGCAGCGGCTCGCGCTGCTCCGGACGTGCCTGGCCGGGCGTCCGGTGCTGCTGCTCGACGAGCCGTTCGGCGCGCTCGACCCGATCACGCGGCGGCGGATGAACGAGTGGCTGGCGGGGGTAGGGCTCGCGGGGCTTCATCCGGCACCCGGCTTCGAGGCCGGGCAGCGGGCAGTGGTGCTCGTGACGCACGACGTCGACGAGGCGCTCGCCCTGGCCGACCGCGTCGTCGTGCTGAGTGCCCGGCCGGGCCGGGTGGTGCTGGACGCCGCGGGCCCGAGCCGGGACGAGGTGCTGGCGGCGCTGGAACCCGCGCCGCGGTAGTCGTGGGCGGCGCTGGAACCCGCCATGGCCGCGGGTGGCGCTGGAACCTGCGGTAGCCGCGGGCTGGCGTCGGAAACTGTACTGCGGTGGTCGCGGGCCGGCGTCGGAGCCGCACCGTGGTAGCCGCGGTGGGGCGGAGTCGAGCACGACCACCTCGCCGCGCGATGGGCTCACTCAGGCGCGTCGCCGCGCTCAGGCCCGTCGCGCAGGACCGCCTCGATCAGGCCGGGGAACTTCCGGTCGAGCTCGTCGCGCCGGAGCTGGATGTCGTGGGTGCGGCCGTGCACGATCGTGCGCGTGAGCCCCGACTCCCGCAGGGTGCGGAAGTGGTACGACGTGGTCGACTTCGACAGGTCGAGGCCCATGGTGCACTCGCCCTTGGGGTACGGCCTGCCGTCGGCCAGCTTGCGGACCAGGTCCAGGCGCACCGGGTCGGCCAGCGCCCGGAGCACGTCCACCAGCTCGACCTCGGACATGTCCGGGCTGGGGTAGTCACCCATGACCCGCCTCCGCGCCCGCCAGTCCAAACAGTTCGACAACCGTCGAACGGTTCACTACGCTCAACGGTATGACGTTCATCGAACAATCATACTCGCTGCGCGGCGCCTATCTCCGGATCGGCCTGATCGCCGCGGCGCTGTTCGTGGTCGGTACCAACGCCTTCGTCATCGCCGGCGTCCTTCCGCAGATCGCGACCGGGCTCGGCGCGACCACCAGCTCGGTCAGCTACTCGATCTCCTGGTACGCCGTCATCGTCGCGGTGCTCGCACCCGTGGTCTCCGTCCTGTTCGCCCGGGCGTCGCGCGCCGCCCTGATGGGCGCGGGCATGGGGCTCATCGCCGCGGGGATCGCGCTCTCGGCCATCGCCGGCGACCTCGCGGTCTTCACGGCCGGCCGGATCGTCGCCGCGCTGGGCGGGGCCGCGCTCATGCCCGCGGCGATGGCGGTCGCCCCCACCCTCGTGCCCGCCGAGCAGCGCGGGCGCGCGCTCGGCGTGATCGGCCTCGGGTTCATGCTCGCGACCGCCGTCGGCTCACCGCTGGGCACGGCGCTCGCCGCCCTCGGGAGCTGGCGGCTCGCCCTCGGCATCCTCGCCGGGCTCGCGGCGGCGCTCGCCGCGGCCGTCGCGCTCCTCACGCGCGACGTGCCGACCGCCGCCGTGCCTGGGCTCGCCGCCCGGTTCGCTGTGCTGCGCGACGTCAGGATCGGCCTCGCCCTGCTGACGGCCCTGCTGTTCACCACGGCGTTCAACCTGGTCTACATCTTCAGCTCGGCCGTGACGCGGAGCGCGACCGGCGGCAGCGGCACGGCGCTCGCGGCCCTCCTGCTGGTCTTCGGCGTCGCCGGCCTGGTCGGCAACTGGCTGGGCGGGTCGTTCACCGACCGGCTCGGCGCGCGGCCCACCGCGCTCACCGCCCTCGCCGCGGTGGTCGTCTCGCTCGTCGCGCTGTTCGCGGCGGAGGGCTCGTACCTCGGCACGGCCGTCCTGTTCGCGGTCTGGGGCCTGGCCACCGCCGCCGCCCTCGTCCCCATCCAGCACCGCCTGGTCGACGTCGACCCCGCCGTCGCCGGGGTGTCCCTGTCCTGGTACTCGACGGCGATGTACGTCGGGATCGCGCTCGCGCCCGTCGTCGGGGCGTCGGTGCTGCCGTACGGTGCGGCCTGGCTCGACCTGCTCGGGGCAGCGGCCGCTGCCGCCGCCCTGTGCATGTTCGCGCTGGGCTACGCGGTGCGCCACCGCGCGGCGGTCGCCTGACACGGGTCAACCGTGCGAGTCACTGAGGTGACCTGCGCACCTGCAGCCGCGAGGTCGGCAGTTGGGCCGCGAGGTCGGCAGTTGGCATCGAGATCGGTCCAGGCCTGAGCCGATCTCGATGCCAACTGCCGATTTCCTGAGGCACACAGGGCCGCCAACAGCTCAGTCGAGCGGGTGCAAGATCCGGTTCAGGAAGCGGCGCGTGCGGTCCTCCGTCGGGGCAGTGAAGATCTGGTCCGGGGTGCCGCGCTCGACCACCACGCCGCCGTCGAGGAACAGCACCTCGTTCGCCACCTGGCGCGCGAAGGACAGCTCGTGGGTGACCACCACCATGGTCCAGCCCTCCTCGGCAAGCTCCTTCATCACGGTCAGCACCTCACCCACGAGCTCGGGGTCCAGGGCCGACGTCGGCTCGTCGAACAGCAGAAGGTCCGGCTGGAGCGCGAGCGCGCGCACGATCCCTACGCGCTGCTGCTGCCCCCCGGACAGCTCGTGTGGGTAGGCGTCGCGCTTGTCGGCGAGACCGACGCGGGCCAGCAGCTCCTCGGCGCGGCCGACCGCCGTCGCGCGCGGGACCCGCTGGACCTGGGTGGGGCCCTCGATCACGTTCTCCAGCACGGTGCGGTGCGGGAACAGGTTGTGGTGCTGGAACACCATCGCGGACCGGTCGCGCAGGGCGGCGCGGTCGGCCTTGGCCCGACGGCGGGCGGCGCGGCGCGCGAACCAGCCGGAGCCGGCCCCGGCGGTCGGGGTGTCGGACGCCGGGCCGCGGTCGTCGGTGGCAGGGTCGCCGTCGGTCGGGGTGTCGGACGCCGGACCGCGGTCGTCGGTGGCAGGGTCGCCCTCGGTCGGGGTGCCCCACGTCGGGCCGCCGTCGGCCGGAGCACCGGCGCCAGGGTCGCTGTCGGCCGGAGCACCGGCGCCAGGGCCGCCGTCGGCCGAAGCATCGGCGCCAGGCCCCCCGTCGGCTGGGGTGCCGGCGGCCGCGTTCGCCTCGACGTCGTCGGCGCCGGTCCGCCGTCCGAGGGCGGCCGCCGCCTGCGCGCCGAAGTCGATCGCCGGACCGCCGTCGAGCTCCAGCACCCCGGCGTCGGGGGTCTCCAGGCCGTTGAGCGAGCGCAGGACCGTCGTCTTGCCGCTGCCGGACGGGCCGATCAGCGCGATCACCTCGCCCCGTCGCACGTCCAGGTCCACGCCGCGCAGCACGTGGTTGGCGCCGAACGACTTGTGCAGGCCGCGGGCGGTCAGCAGGTTCCCGGACCCGTCGCGGGGCGTGCGGTCAGTGGGCGACATACCGGTCCAGCCTCTTCTCGAGTGCGTTCTGGCCGGTGGCGAGCACCGTGCAGAACAGCCAGTAGATGAGGGCCGCCTCGACGTAGACCGTCATGAACTCGTTCGAGAACGCGGCGATCTCCTGCGCCCTGCGGAACATCTCGGTCACCAGGATGAGCGACGCGAGCGACGTGTCCTTGACCAGCGAGATGAACGTGTTCGACAGCGGCGGCACCGACACGCGCGCCGCCTGCGGCAGGATGATCCGGCGCAGCGACCGGCCGGGGGACATGCCCACCGTCCAGCCCGCCTCCCACTGGCCCTTGGGCACGGACAGGATCGCGGCGCGGATCACCTCGGCCGCGTAGCCGCCCACGTTCATCGAGAACGCGATGATCGCGGCGGGCCACGGGTCCAGCAGGATCCCCACCGACGGCATGCCGTAGAAGATCACGAAGAGCTGCACCAGCAGCGGCGTGCCGCGGATCAGCGAGACGTACGCGCGGCCGACCCACGACAGGACCGGGTTCGGCGACAGCCGCAGCAGCGCCACGAGGAGCGCGAGCACGAGCCCGATCGCGAACGACGCCAGCGCCAGCGGGATGGTGCCGACCAGGCCGCCCTGCAGCAGCGGCCAGAACGAGTCGGCGATGAGCTGCCAGTCCATGGACTACTCGGACACGTCCTCGCCGAAGTACTTCTCGCCCAGCTCGGCGAGCGTACCGTCGGCGCGCAGGTCGTCGAGCGCGCCGTCGATCGCCTCGATGAGGGCCTCGCGCTCCGGCGTGACGACGAACGCCGACTGGGACTCCTCCTCGGTCTCCGCCGCGACCTTGATCCCCGAGGCGTCGTCGGTGTTGGCGTAGTCGAGGTAGGTCAGGCTGTCGTTGATGGTGGCGTCCACGCGGCCCTGCTCCAGCAGGGCGACGGCCTGTGCCCAGCCCTCCACACCCTCGATCTGGGCGCCGTTCTCCTCGGCGAGGTCGCGCCAGTTGCTCGTGAGCGACTGGGCGGTGGTCCTGCCGTCGAGGTCCGCGAAGCTGGTGATGTCGTTGTTGTCGGCCTGCACCACGAGCACGCCCGTGGACACGGTGTACGGCGTCGAGAAGACGTAGTCGGCCTCGCGCTCCGGGGTGATGGTCACCTGGTTCGCGATGGTGTCGAAGCGGCCGGCGTCCAGGCCCGTGAAGATCGCGTCCCACTGGGTCTCCTGGAACTCGATCTCCAGGCCTAGGTTCTCGGCGACGGCCTCGGCGACCTCGACGTCGTACCCGACGAGTTCACCCGACTCGTCGTGGTAGCTGAACGGCCGGTAGGTGCCCTCGGTGGCGACCGTCAGGGTGTCCCCGGACACGAGGCCGAACTCCTCGCCCGCGCCGCCCGACTCGCCGGAACCACCACAGCCGGTCAGGGCCAGGAGGGCGGCCGAGGCCGCTGCGACCGGGACGAAGGCGCGGTTGCGAGACATGGTGAGGACTCCGTTCGATGGAAGTGGCACACATCGGCCGTGCCGATGCGTGCCCCAAAACTAGCCGATAGCAGGGCCGAACTCACCCTCGCTCGCTCAGGCCCGCTCGTTCCGCCGCCACCGGTCGGGCGTGATCCCGTACCGGTCCTTGAACCGGCGGACCAGGTAGGTCGCGTCGCGCAGGCCCGTGCGCGCGGCGACCACGGCGAGCGGCAGGTCGGTGTCGCGCAGCATCCGGCGCACCTCGGTCAGCCGGCGCTCGGTGATCCAGTCGAGGAGGGTGCGCCCCGTGCGCTCGCGGACCACCGTGGTGAGGTGGCCGGGCGTGTAGCCCAGCGCCCGGGCGACGTCGGCCGCGGAGACCGGGCCGCGGAAGGTGGCCTCGATCTCGTCGAAGACCCGCGTCACGAGCGGGTCCGGCGGCACAGGGGCCGACGGCGCCAGGCGTGCCGCCGCGATCAGGATCCGCGTGAGCAGGGCCGACGCCGCGTCGCGCGCCCCGATCCGCTCCGGCTCGGCGAGTTCCTCCGCCAGCTCGGTCATCCAGGCCGACCAGCGGGGGCGGTCGGCTTTCGGGACGCTGGTGCTCGCTGTGGTGGCCAGCGTTTGGAGCTTTGCGCTCGTGCTGGTGGTTTTGTCCGTGGCTTCCGTGGCTTCCGTGGCTTCCGTGGCTTCCGTGGCTTCCGTGGCTTCCGTGGCTTCCGTGGCTTCCGTGGCCGCCGTCGTGTTCGCGGCCGGGCCTGGGGCCAGGCCCACGGCGTGGTCGGTGGCGAACAGCGCCAGAAGCGGGTGGTGCGCCCAGGCGAGCGGCGAGACCGAGGCGAGCGAGGGGACGGCGTCGGGCGTGAAGGCGACGCTCCATGCCCGGCAGTGCCGCAGGTCGGCGAGCGTCGCCGCACCGATCGCCTGTCCCGGCGGGATCGCGTGCAGGTCGCCGTCGCGCAGCGGTGTGGTCCGGCTGTCGAACGTCACGGCACCCCCGCCCCGCTCGATGTAGACCAGCACGAAGAAGTCGTGCGCGTGCCGGTGGTCGGGCGGCAGGTGCGGGTGGTCGACGTCGAAGTCGATCCGGACGATCCGGATCGGCGGCCGGCCCGGACGAGGCGAGTACCGGTACACGGGGGTGCCGTCCGGGCGGACGGTGCGGAGCTGGTACGGGGGCCTGCCCGAGGACTGCGCCATCGTCACCGAGCCGCCTTCCGTCACTGGTCGCCCGCAGGACGTCTTCGACGCTACCCGACGTTCCGCCGCAGGCGCTCATCCGAGGATCGTGCAACCGCCACCGACTTCCGTCCTGCCGCCATACCGCAGGATGTCCGACGCTGGACGGGAGCGAGGCCCGCAGCGTGGGCTCGGCGTTCCGGCCCGCTGCCGGCGCCCCGTCCACGACCGGCGCAACGCTCACCGCCGCTCGGCTCACTACCTGCGCGACGCCCAGCACCGGGGCAGCGCCCGGACGGAAGGCACCCGGATGAACGACACGACCGTGCGGATCTTCGACCACCGCACCCCGGAGGAGCGCGCCCGCGAGTTCCTGCCCGGCATGGGCAAGCCCTGGCTGCTCCCGTTCTACGACGTGTTCTCGCGCTTCACCGGCGCGCGGCCCCTGCACGACCGCACGGCGGCGCTCGCGGACGTCGCGCCCGGCGAGTCCGTGCTCGACGTCGGCTGCGGCACGGGGAACCTGTCGCTCGCGATGCTGCGCGCGCAGCCTGCCGCCCGGGTCACCGGCCTGGACCCCGACGCCGGCGCCCTGCGCATCGCGGCCCGTAAGGCCAGACGCCGCCGCGTCCCGCTCACCCTCGTGCAGGGCTTCGCCGACCGGCTGCCCACCGGCGACGGCGCGCTCGACCACATCGTGTCCGCGCTCGCCCTGCACCACGTGCCCGACGAGGGACGGGTCCTCTTCGCGCGCGAGGCCTACCGCGTGCTCCGGCCGGGCGGGAAGGTCACGATCGTCGACTTCGGGAGCATGGGCGACGCGAAGGACCCAGGACCCGAGGGCAAGCAGGAGTATCCGCACTGGTACGGCCGGGTGCGCGGACGTGGGCATGGCCACGGCAGGCTGCACCGCCACGGCGGCGCCGGCCACAACGGCGGGCACGGGCACGACGGCGCGCATGGGCACAGCGGCGCGGCCCACCACCACTCCGGCGTCGCGACCAACCCGCACACCGCGCGGAACCTGGAGGGCGGCCTGGTGCGCCTCCTCACCGACGCCGGGTTCACCGACGCCCGCGAGGTGGCCCACGTGGAGCACCGCTACGGGCCGATCACCTTCGTCCAGGCCACCCGCGACTGACGGGCCGCCTGCCGTCGCCGGACCGGCCGCCCGCCGTCGCCTGACCAGCCCCTGCCGTCCGCTCGTCATCGACGGCTGGTCGTCACCGACCGCCTTCCCGGTCCGGCTGTGTCGGACGTGCAGGTCACCCCGGCGACCGCACGTCCGACACGCCTCGGGTCACGACCGTCGGCGCACCTTCGGCTCCGGCAGCGCCGGCGGGGCGGCCGCCGGCCGCTCGGCGAGCCGGCGGAACGCCTCGGCCATACCGGCATCGAGCTGCGGGTCGACGTCGGAGAAGTAGTCGGCGGGCGTGTGCCGCACCTCGATGTCGGGGTCCACGCCGTAGTTCTCCACGTCGAAGCCCTTGCCCTCGAGCCAGAAGGCGTAGCGCGGCTGCGTGATGCCGGTGCCGTCCACGAGGTCGAAGCGGCCGTCGATGCCGACCACGCCGCCCCAGGTCCGCACCCCGACGACCGGTCCGACGCCGAGGGCCTGCGCCGCCGCGTTCACGATGTCGCCGTCGGACCCCGCGTACTCGTTGGTGACGAGCACGACCGGGCCGCGCGGTGCGCGGTCCGGGTACGGGCTGGGGCGGTCGTAGTGCCGGTTCAGCCCCCAGCCCGCGACCCGCGCGGCGAGCCGCGCGATGACGAGCTGCGAGGTGTGCCCGCCGCCGTTGAACCGCACGTCCACGACGATGCCCTCGCACTCCGTGGCGAGCCGCAGGTCGCGGTGGAGCTGCGCCCAGCCGGTGCTCATCATGTCCGGGACGTGCACGTACCCGAGCCGTCCGCCCGACTTCTCGGCGACGTACTCGCGGCGCGACCGCACCCAGTCCTGGTACCGCAGGTCGGACTCGTTGGCCAGCGGCACGACGACGACGCGCCGGTCGGTACCCGCCGTCCCCGCGCCGTCGGCCCTACTACCCGCTCCGGCGTCCGCCGTCCCCGCGTCGCCCGGCTCGGCGCCCGCCGTCGTCGCGTCGCCAGTCCCTACGCCGTCCGGCTCGCCGCCCGCCCCGGCGACCGCGGGCCGCCGCAGCGTGAGCTCGACCGGAATCTCGGCCGCGCCGACCAGGTTCGCCGCCGGACCCGCCACCGGGTCCACCGGCCGCCCGTCCACGGCGACGATCAGGTCGCCCGGCCGCGCGTCGACGCCGGCGGCGCGCAGCGGCGACCGCGCTCCCGGGTCGGACGACTCGCTCGGCAGCACCCGGTCGATCCGCCAGCCGTCAGGGGTCCGGGTGAGGTCCGCGCCGAGCAGGCCGAGCTTGCGCGAGGTGTCGCCCGGCTCCTGCGGCCGGCGGATGTAGGCGTGCGACGTGTTGAGCTCGGCGACCGTCTCCCAGAGCACGTCCTCCAGGTCGTCGTGCGTCGCGATCCGGTCAACGAGCGGCCGCCACCGCGCCACGACGGCGTCCCAGTCGACGCCGTTCATGTCCGCCCGCCAGTAGTGGTCGCGCATGATGCGGGCGTTCTCGTCGAACATCTGGTGCCACTGGGCACGCGGGTCCACCTCGTAGCGGACCCGGGAGAGGTCGATGTCGAAGGCGCTCGGGTCGTCGTCGCCCGGCTTGCTCGTGGCCGACTGCGTGCTGAGGCTCGACCCCGACCGGATGACCACGCGCTCGCCGTCGCCCGACACCGCGTACGAGCTCACCTTCTCGGCGATGTCCCTGGTCTTGCGGGCCTCGAACGACCAGAACTGCAGCGTGTTGGGCGCCGGGTCGTCCTCGGTGGCGGCGTGCCGGGAGCCCAGGACGCCCGCGTCATCGGTCTCGTGCACCCAGAGCACACCGCCCTTGGCGGCGAGCAGGTCGCGGTAGCGGCCCGACGTCACCGGGAAGGGCACCACGCGCTCCTCCGCGCCGTCGAAGTCGATGTCGGGGGAGGTGGGCGGCGCGTCGTCCTGCTCGTCCTTGCCGTCGGAGGGCTTCCCGTCGGCCGCGTCGCCGCCGTCCTTGCCCTTGTCGCCGTCCTTCTCGTCCTGCTTGCCCAGGCGCCACCCGTCGGCGCTCGGCCCGAACGGCGCCGGCTCGGTCGCCGCGAGCGGGATCAGCCACGGCCGGGTGGCCGCGCTGAACGACAGGGCGAACTCGTGCGAGTCGTAGGACGGGTCGAACGTGCGGTCCGAGAGGAACACGACGTACTTGCCGTCGTCGCTGAACGCCGGGGAGAAGTCGTGGAACCGGCCGGACGTCAGCGGCGTCGCCGTGGGGTTCTCGGCCCGTAGGTCCGCGACGAGGAGCTGGTGGTGGTCGCCCTCGATCCCGGTCGGGCTCGACCACGCGAGGTACCGCCCGTCCGGCGAGAACGTCGGGGACTCCGCCTCGCCGTTGACGGACCGGCCGAGCAGCGTGATCGTCCCGGGCGCGACGGCGGTCCCGTCCGGGCCGGCATCCGTCTCCTCGGGCACCGCGACCACACTGACCCGGCCGTCGTGCGAGACGACGGCGACCTGGTCGCCCGACGGGCTCGCGGCCAGGTGCAGCACCCGGCCGAGCTCGCCGGCCGCGAGGCGCTGCGGCGCCACGTCCGGGGCGACGCCGGACGCACCGGGCAGGGCGTGGATCTCGAGTGTGTCCTCCCTGCTCACGCGCGGCGCACCGCCTGCAGCCCCGCCCTCGCCGCTCTCGCCGGAGAGCTCGCGCGGCGCATCCGTCACCACCACCGCGCGCCCGGTGTCGCCGAGCAGTGCCGGCTCGCGCACGCGGACCGACGGGTCGGCGACGAGCGCCCGGGCCGGCCCCGCGCGGTGGGTCACCCAGAACGCGGTACCGAGCCAGCCGACGACGCTCGCGTCGCCGCTCTTGTCGACGGCGAGCCCGTCGATGCTGCCCGGCGTCGAGTCCGGGCCGGCCGAGTACGGCTGCGGGAGCGCGCCTGTGAGCGTGATGTCGAGGCGGCGCGGTGTGCCGTCCAGCCCGTCGAGCAGCCAGAGGTCGCCGCGGCTGTGCCACACGATCCGGGCGCCGTCCGACGTCGCGTCGCGGACGTACCCCTCCGCCTCCGTCTGGCGAGTGAGCTGCCGGGGCTCGGGCGCGGGCGTGCCGGTCGCGAGACCGTCCCACACCCACAGGTTCGCCTGCTCGTCGGCGTGGTCGGGGAAGGTCGCCGCGCGGTCGGACGTGAAGACCAGCGCGTCGCCGATCCAGATGGGGTCGTAGGTCCCCGCGGTGTCGCCGGGCAGGGGACGCTGCCAGTCGGCCGCGCCGTCGGCGGTGCCCCGGTCGATCCACAGCACGGACGCCGTGCCGCCGCGGTACCGCTTCCAGTACGCGGGGGTGCGGTAGCCCGCCGAGACGAGCGCCGTCGTGCGCGCGCCGTCCGGCCCGCGGTGCTCGGCGACGCCCCAGGCGGGCCCGTAGCGCGGGGTCTCGACGGCGCCGTCGAGCCCGACCGCGCGGACCACCGTCAGCGACCGCTCGGGGGTGCCGGCGTTGGACGCGACGAGCACCCGGCCGGCGTCGTCCCAGCCGAGCACCATCGCCGTGAGGCCGCCGAACCAGGTCAGGCGCCGCGTCGCGCCGTCCGCCAGCTCGATCACGTAGACCTCTGGGTGGCCGTCCTTGTGCGACACGTAGGCGACGCGTGCGCCGTCGGGGGAGAAGCGCGGCGTGGCCGCGGGTGCGTGGTCGCTGGTCAGGCGCCAGGCGCGGCCGCCGGATACGGGGGCGAGCCAGACGTCGTCGTCGGCCACGAACGCGACCTGGTCGCCATGGATGTGGGGGTACCGGAGATAGGGCTGGGTCACCGGCTCAACGTACTCGGGGGGTCTGACACCCGTCACCGGAAATCGCTGAGAGCAGCGAGCGGGGGTGGCCGCGGCCTGTCCATATCGTGGTCTCACATCATGGAAGGCTCTGGTGCCCGGCTCTTATCGTCCGGTTCTATGGGGCCCATCGATACTGTCTCGTTCACCGCCTCGTCCACGTCGTCGTCCGGCGCTGGGCCGACCGGCGCGCCTGCCGTCCCGGGGACCTCGCGGCGCGCGGCTGACGCGTCCCTCGCTACCCCGGCCCTGCCCGTCCGCCTCGACGGCGTGGCGCGAGCGTTCCCGGCGTCGGGCCGGACGCGCGGCCGAGCGCACGGCCCGGGAGCGGCGCGGGGCGATCGCGGAACGCGCACCGTCCTGCGCGGCGTAGACCTTGAGGTAGCGCCCGGCGAGATCGTCGTGGTGCTCGGGCCGTCTGGCTGCGGCAAGTCGACGCTGCTGCGCCAGGTCAGCGGCCTCGACGCCCCGACGTCCGGCCGGGTGACGATCGACGGCGCGCCCGTCGTCGGCGCCGATCCGCGCACCGCCGTCGCCTTCCAGGAGCCGCGCCTCCTGCCGTGGCGCACGCTCACGCAGAACGTCGCGCTGGGCCTGCCGCCGGGTACGGCGAAGGACGCCGGGCGGGCACGCGTGGCGCGGCTGCTCGACCTGGTCGGGCTGGGGGCGTCGGCGGGGCTGCTGCCGCGTCAGGTCTCCGGCGGGATGGCGCAGCGCGCCGCGCTCGCCCGGGCGCTCGCGCGCAACCCCGGCGTCCTCCTGCTCGACGAGCCCTTCGGCGCCCTCGACGCGCTGACCAGGCTGCGCATGCAGGACCTTCTGCTGGACGTCCACGCCGCGCAGCCCGCCACGGTCCTGCTGGTCACGCACGACGTCGAGGAGGCGCTCTACCTCGCCGACCGCGTGGTGCTGTTCCGCACCCTGCCTGACGGCGCGGCGCCCGACGGCGAGGCGCCCAGCGGCGACGCGTCCGGCAGCGAGGCATCCGACGGCCGCCCCTCCGACGGCGGCCGGACGTCCAGCATCGCGCGGATCCTCGACGTCCCGGGCGCCCGGCCGCGCGACCGCGCCGCCCGGGACCTGGCCGAGCTGCGCGCCGAGCTGCTCGACGGCCTCGGCGTGCCGACCCACCACCACCGAGACCACTGATCCCGAGACCCGAGCCCGCCGGCCGCCGTCGGGCAGCGAGAGGAACGAACCCATGCGTAACCGTAGGTACACCGTGCTGGCGTCCGGCCTGGCCCTGGTCTCGGCGATGGCGATGAGCGGCTGTGTGGCGGGCGAGGGTTCGGCCACCGACGGCGCAGCCGGCGGGGCGGGCGAGTGGAGCACGGACACCCTGAACATCGACTTCGCGACGTACAACCCGCTCAGCCTCGTGGTCCGCGAGCAGGGCTGGCTGGAGGAGGAGCTCGACGGCGTCGAGGTCACCTGGGTGCAGTCCGACGGGTCCAACACGGCGAACGAGAACCTGCGGGCGGAGGCGATCGACTTCGGCTCGACGGCCGGCTCGGCCGCGCTCCTGGCGCGGGCCAACGGCTCGCCCATCCGGACCGTCGACATCTACAGCCAGCCCGAGTGGTCGGCGATCGTGGTGCCAGGGGACTCGGAGATCCAGGACGTCGCCGACCTGGCGGGCGCCTCGGTCGCCGCCACCAAGGGCACCGACCCGTACTTCTTCCTACTGCAGACGCTCGACGAGGCCGGCATCCCGCTCGACGACGTCGAGGTGCAGAACCTGCAGCACGCCGACGGCCGGGCGGCGCTCGACAACGGCTCCGTGGACGCGTGGGCCGGGCTCGACCCGATCATGGCGGCGGCCGAGGCCGAGTCGGGGGACGAGCTGATCTACCGGAACATCGACTTCAACACCTACGGGTTCCTCAACGCGCGCGAGGAGTTCGTGGACGAGCACCCGGACGTCACGCAGGCCGTCGTCGACGCCTACGAGCGGGCACGCGCCTGGGCGTTGGAGAACCCGGAGGAGCTCTCCGCGCTGCTGGCGGACGTCGCCTCGATCGACCCGGAGGTCGCGTCGACGGTGATCGAGGAGCGTACGGTGCTCGACCTCGACCCGGTTCCCGGCGACGAGCAGCGTGCCGTGCTGGAGGTCGTCGGCCCGATCTTCGTCGAGTCGGGCGACGTCGCCGCCCAGTCCGACGTCGACACCGCGCTCGACGAGCTCTTCGCGCCCGAGTTCGCGCAGGAGGCGGTGGTCTCGGATGGGTGAGGCGCGGCCGGCGGACGCCGGGCAGGCGGCCGCTGCGTCGCCGGCACCCGACGCCGCGGGCGCCGTGTCGCGCGATGCCGCCCCGCGCGATGCCGCCTCGCCGGACGGACCGCGTGCGGCACGGCCGGGCATCGGCCGTGCCGCCCGGGTCGCGCTGGGCCTCCTCGTCCCGGCGGCACTCCTCGCGGTGTGGTGGGGGACGACGGCGGCCGGGCTGGTGCCGTCGTACCAGCTTCCCGGCCCGGTGGCGGTGTGGGACGCCGCCGTCGACCTCGTCGACCGCGGCCAGCTCGGACACCACGTGGCGATCTCGACGCAGCGCGTGCTCATCGGGTTCGCGGCGGGCGCTGCGGCCGGTCTCGCCGTCGGCTCGCTGGTGGGGCTGTCGCGGCTCGGCGACCTCCTGCTCGCGCCCACGCTGGGCGCCATCCGCGCCGTGCCTTCGCTGGCCTGGGTGCCGCTCCTGATCCTCTGGCTCAAGATCGGCGAGGAGTCCAAGATCACGCTCATCGCGATCGGCGCGTTCTTCCCGGTGTACACGACCATCTCGGCGGCGCTGCGGCACGTGGACCCGCACCTGGTCGAGGCGGGGCGGGCCTTCGGGCTGCGCGGCCTCCGACTCCTGTCGGTGGTCCAGCTCCCTGCGGTGCTGCCGTCGCTCGTGGCGGGGCTCCGGCTCGCGCTCGCCCAGTCGTGGCTGTTCCTCGTGGCCGCCGAGCTCATCGCGTCGTCGATGGGCCTGGGCTTCCTGCTCAACGACTCCCAGCAGAATGGTCGCGTCGACCGCATCCTGCTGGCGATCGTGCTGCTCGCGGTGCTGGGCAAGCTGACGGACGCGCTGATCGGCCTGGCGGAACGACGCCTGCTGCGGAGGTGGGCATGATGGCCTCCGGGCCGTGGACGACGTCGGACGCCGGGCGCGAGAACTCAGGACGGAAGGCAGGACGATGACAGAGCACACCTTCGGGTTCCGCACGCGGGCCCTGCACGCGGGAGGCATCCCCGATGCCGCGACCGGGGCGCGGGCCGTGCCGATCTACCAGACCACGTCGTTCGTGTTCCAGGACACCGACGACGCCGCGAACCTCTTCGCGCTGCAGAAGTACGGCAACATCTACTCGCGCATCGGCAACCCGACCGTCGCGGCGCTGGAGGAGCGCATCGCCTCGCTGGAGGGCGGCATCGGCGCGGTCGCGACGGCGTCCGGCATGTCGGCCGAGTTCATCACGTTCGCCGCGCTCGTGGGGGCGGGTGACCATGTGGTCGCGTCTGCGCAGCTCTACGGCGGCACGGTGACGCAGCTCGACGTGACCCTGCGCCGGTTCGGCGTGGAGACGACGTTCGTGCCGGGCACGGACCCCGCGGACTACGCCGCGGCGATCACGCCCGAGACCAAGGTGCTGTACACCGAGGTCGTGGCGAACCCGTCGGGCGAGATCGCCGACCTCGAAGGGCTCGCCGAGGTGGCGCACGCCGCGGGCGTCCCGCTGGTCGTGGACGCGACGCTCGCCACGCCGTACCTGGTGCGGCCGATCGAGCACGGCGCCGACATCGTGATCCACTCCGCGACGAAGTTCCTCGGCGGACACGGCACGACGCTGGGCGGAGTGGTCGTGGAGTCCGGCCGGTTCGACTGGGGCAACGGGAAGTTCCCGCAGATGACCGAGCCCGTGCCGTCCTACGGGAACGTGAGCTGGTGGGGGAACTTCGGCGAGTACGGCTTCCTCACCAAGCTGCGCTCCGAACAGCTCCGCGACATCGGCCCTGCGCTCTCCGCACAGTCCGCCTTCCAGCTCCTGCAGGGTGTCGAGACGCTGCCGCACCGCCTGGACGCGCACCTGGTGAACGCCCGCGCCGTCGCCGAGTGGCTCGAGACCGACCCGCGCGTCTCGTACGTGCTCTGGGCGGGCCTTCCGTCCCACCCCCACCACGAGCGGGCGCAGAAGTACCTGCCGCTGGGGCCGGGTTCGGTCTTCGCGTTCGGCCTGCGCGTCCCCGCGGCCGACGGCGTGCCGGACGGTCGCGAAGCCGGGCGGCTGTTCATCGAGTCGCTGCAGCTCGCGTCCCACCTGGCGAACGTCGGGGACGCGCGCACGCTGGTGATCCACCCGGCGTCGACCACGCACCAGCAGCTCTCGGCCGCACAGCTCGAGGCGGCGGGCGTGCCGGAGGACCTGATCCGCATCTCCGTGGGCCTGGAGGACGTCGAGGACATCCTCTGGGACCTCGACCAGGCACTGACCAAGGCGACCGGGGTGAACCGATGAGCGAGACCACGAGGACCTGGCAGGGCCCCAGCGCGCCCGAGCGGCTGCGGATCCTGCGTTCGACCAGGTCGATAGCGATGGTCGGCGCGTCGGCGAACCCGTCCCGCGCGAGCTACTTCGTGGCGACGTACCTGCTCTCCTCGTCCGCGTACGACGTGTACTTCGTGAACCCGCGGGCGACCGAGATCCTGGGGCATCCCGTGTACCCGAGCCTGGCCGACCTGCCGGTCGTGCCCGACCTCGTGGACGTCTTCCGGCGGCACGACGACCTGCCGAGCGTGCTGGAGGACACGCTGGCCGTCGGCGCGAAGACGCTGTGGCTGCAGCTCGGCTCGTGGCACGAGGACGTAGCGCGCAAGGCCGAGGCCGCCGGGCTGAACGTGGTGATGGACCGGTGCGTCAAGATCGAGCACGCGCGGTTCCACGGGGGGCTGCATCTGGCGGGGTTCAACACGGGGGTCATCAGTTCGCGGCGGGCGGACCTGTAGGTCCAGTTTGGAGTCGGGGTCGGCCCGGTGGGTTGATCACCCCGCCCTGGCACTGTCGAAGGGCCGCGTCACCGGCGCCCCGTTACGGCCCAGCTGATGGTCAGTGTGCCGTGTGGGCGTGGCAGGACGGTCGCCGGCGGCGGGATGTCGTGGGGTTGGGTGCTGGTGGGCCACCATTGGAAGAGTGGTTCGGTGCCGCGGTGGTTGGCCCCGTAGTGGGCGATGGTGTCGGCGAGGCGGCGGGTGATGCGCGTGGCGTGGGGGCCTTTGCCGATGGCGCCGACTTCGACCGTGGTTGGGGTGGCGGGGCGGCGGTGCAGGGCCGCGAACGATGCCCCGTCGACCAGCGCGGGGTAGAAGGACTTGTCCGAGCCGCGGTCGGCCGGGTCCTGGGCGTCGATCGCGCAGGCGTGTGGTTGGACCAGGAGGTAGGTGAGTAGGTCGAGCCAGATGGTGTTGTTCTGGTAGGTCACTCCGGACCAGGCCTCGACCGGTTCGCAGGCCAGGACGTCGTCCGATACCGCGAACCCTTGAGGGATCTGGTTGGCGAACTGGAACGTGACGGGTTTGCCGGACGGGCCGGTCAGCCGAACCGAGGGTGGGTTGTACAGTCCGGCGCCTTGCAGGGGGACGAACCCGCCGGGCACGGTGGATTCCGAGATCAGGCGCCCGTCGCGTTTGCGGAACCCGATGATGCGTTGCAGGCCTGGTGCGAGCTGGAGCGGGACGACCAGGATCCCGTCGGGCGCGAGCTGCTGAACCCAGGGCTGGGGGAGGGACCAGGGGGAGACGGTGATCATGATCCGGTCGAACACGCCACGGCGCAGGGGCTCGGCCGCGTCGGCGGTGAGGACCTCGACACGGTCGGCCAGGCCGAGACGTTCCAGACCGGTACGGGTGCGGGCGGTGACGTCCTGGTCGATGTCGACGGTGACCACCTGGCCGGTGGGTCCGACGAGGTGGGCGAGCATGGCCGCGTTCGGTCCTCCGGACCCGATCTCCAGCACGCGCTGGCCGTCCTGGACCTGGGCCTGGTGCAGGTTGCCGGCGTGCATCGTGGGTGCGGACAGCGAGGACAGGGTCTTGCCGTCGTCGCTGAACCGGGTCGCCACAATGTCGTTGACCGCATACGGCAGTCCGGCCGGAGTACCGGCCGGTGTGAACACCTCGCGCGGTACGGCACGGAACGCTGCCTCGATGACCGGGTCGGTGAGCACACCGGACTCGATCAGCTCAGCAATCATGCGCTCCCGCAAGGCCTCCGAGCCCGACGCCGTCCCGGCCGAACTGGTGGTCGCATCGGTCTGCGTCATGTAGTCCCCCTGTGAGTCGATCGTGTGTTCGACGATGCCACCGACGGTACAGCCCGGCCCCACATCCGGAGAGCTGGTCCTCGTGGGCTTGTCAGAACGCGCGAGTGAGTAACTGAGCCTGCCCGGATCGTCACCTGACCGTCGGGTCGTTGCCGAGTATTGCGGCTTCGATGAGTCGCGGTCCCGCGTATTCCTCGGGGATGGCGTCCATGATGACTTCGTCGGCGGGTTGGCCGAGCCAGGAGCCGGTGCGGCGTCGGGTGCCGACGGTGCGGAATCCGGCCTTCTCGTAGGCGCGGATGGCGGCGGTGTTGTTGGCCAGGACTTCCAGGTAGACGCAGCGCAGGGCGGTGACATGGAAGGCCCAGTCCAGGACCATCGTGGTGGCGGTGGTGCCGGTGCCGTGCCCGCGGTGGTCGGGGTCGCCGATGTAGATGAAGAACTCGCCGGTGCGGTAGCGGTCGTCGATGAGCAGGGACGTCATCCCGACGGGTGTCCAGGTGTCGTTGTGGCGGCGGTAGATGGTGAAGCGGGTCTGGTCGGCGCCGCCTTCGAGCTGGGCCTCAAGCCCGGCGGTGCGTTCGGTGAGGGACTCGGGGGTCTGGCGGGCGTAGCCGGCCATGACTGGCAGCGAGTTCTCCCAGCGCCAGTAGGCCTCGGCGAGGTCAGCGCGGAGCGGGCCGAGGCCGACGTCGTTGTGGGTCAGCCACAGGTCGGGGGTGGCGGTGGTGTTGATGGTGGTCTCCACGTGGGTCAGGGGATGGTGCGCAGGACGGTGTAGCGGCTGGTCGTGGACGGCTCCGCAACGGGCAGGCCGTGGATCTGGGTCCAAGCGTGGAACTGCACCGGGTCGGGTGCAACGCCATGGCACCACGTCACTCTGCGTCGGCGTGCTGTCAGGACCAGGACGGCGGCGATCGACTCTTCCAGGCACGCGACCCGGAACGGTATCCAGCGTGCGACCCAGCGGACGGCGGATACGACTCGTTCCGCCTCGTTGGTGGTCGGCCACGTCGCGGTGAGGCTGGCCGCTGTCGTTGCGAGGCTCGTCAGCCGTGACATCGCTCGCTCGCGTGGGCCGAGTGAGCGGACCGCGAGCGTCACGACGAGCGCCGCTGCAGCCGTGACGCCGTCCCAGACGGTGGGCCGCGAGGTAGGGCTAGGTTCGAGGTCGGCTTCCTCGGTGCCGAATGACAGACCCCAGTGGGTTCCATGGATGGCCCCGGGTGCCTGTGCCCACGCCGCGGCTGTGGCGCCGGTAGCAGCGGTGACGTGGCCGGTCGTGTAGTCGATCCTGATGGACATGCTGTCGAACGCGCAGACCCGTACGTCAGGGATAGCGGGTGTGGGCATCATGGCGTGAGCGCCTCCGGTCTGACGTGGTCTGTGACGTTCTCCCAGGCGGGCAGCGCAGTGGAGTAGTGAGCCCGCAGCCAGGTCTCGCAGGTGATCGCGGCGTCTAGGAGCCAGAGTCCACCGGTGAGTCCGGCGGCAGCCCGTCGCAGCGCATCGACCAGACCCGCGGGGTCGATCAGGCCGAGTGCCGCGAGGTGGCCGTCAGCGAGGTTGCTGAGGTCGGTCAGGTGGGCGCGCAGTCCGAGGTGGTAGTCGGGGGTGTAGATGCCCTTGGTGGTTCGTGCCAGCAGCGAGGCCGGCAGGATCCCGCCCATCTCGGCCCGGAGCACCGGCTTGTAGGCGGCCGGGCTCGGCATCTGTCCTGCGACGGCGGACAGGTAGGAGTCGATGACGCGAGAGTCGGCGAACGGGTTGTGGAGGCGGACGCCGGGCTCGGCTGCGAGCTGAGCATCGGCGTGCGCGGTGCGTCCGACCTCGGTCATCTGCTCGATGACGTCCCAGACCGCCTGCTGTCCCCTCGGTGCAGGCGAGGCTGACTCGGCCGCCTGGTCGGCCCGGGTGGCGGCCTGGTGTCGAGCTGCATCGGTGACCCAACCTTGTTGGTCAGGCAGTGGCAGCCAGCGCGCGGTGCGCTTGAGGGTCTTGCTCGTGGCTCCCCGACCGCGCGCGAGCCGCGCCCAGGTGACGAGAGCGTGGGCCGGGTCGCTATGCAAGAAGTCCAGGGCGTCGTGCAGGATTCGACGTGGTGAGCGGCGGCGAGCACGTGCCAGGCGGAGTACCTCAGCGGACGCCTCGCTGTACCGGTGAGCCGTGATGAGGTCAGCGATCCACGCGTCCGGCGTGCCCAGCAACGAGTCCCCGCCGTCACCCGTGAGGTGTGCGTCGGTGCCCATCCGGTCAACCATCGCGGTCATCTGGTACATGAAGCGGGCGTAGGCACGCGTTGACGGTGCCGGTTCGTCGGTGGCCGGGATCGCGTCCAAGCCGCCGTAGGGGAGATGCGCCGCTTGCAGTGGGAGCAGATGGTGCGCGACGCCACGTCGTTGGGCCGCTTCAAGGGCATAGGACACGTCTCCGGCTGGGCGGTCGAACGGTGCGTGGACCGTGAATGCAGCCACGGACCGGTCTGAGCTGAGTCGATGAGCGGCCAGGAGCGTGAGCGAGCTGGAGTCGAGACCACCCGACAGGTCCGCAGACGGCGACACGGCGTTGTCCACCCGGACTCCGACGGCGGCATCGAGTTCCGCGCGGAACGAGCCCTCAGGGCTCGGTGCCCTACCCGGCCACCACACGCGGGCCACCGTCATCCCGCTACTGGTGATCTGTATGCGATGGCCGGGCGGCACCAGATCGACGGCTTCGAAGTAGGTGGTGGTGCCGGCTAGGAGCGGGCTGCTTGGCGCGAGCAGCTCGGCTGCGAGACGTTCGTTGTTCACCGTGGCACCGGTCAGCCCGGCCAGGCCGCGTGCCGTGTTGGCCCAGTACACGGTGTCGCCCAACATCGTGGTGTAGACGGGGACGGCACAGGCCAAGTCGGTCCAGATCGTGGTGGCCCTGTTGGTCTGCTCGACGACTGCGTACGCGCCGGGCCACCGCCAGGCCACGTCATCGGGGACGCCCGAGGAGACGAGTTGGTACAGGTCGTCGTCGCTGACGCCGCACGTCCCGATGACGACGACACGCCGCATCGGACCACCGGCGACGTGTATCCAGGCTCTGGGTGGGTCACCGACCTGCCAAAGGTTCACAGCACCGTCGACGGGTACGGAACCAGCCGGGCGCCGAGACCCTCCGGCGCCGCACGATCCTGCGATCCAGTGCATCTGCGTCCCTTTCCTGCTCGTCTGCCCAGCTTCACGTCGGGGTGGTGGCCCGGTTTCGCGACCGGACCACCACCGTTCAGATCAGCGGTAGGTGTACCGCTTGTCCTCCGTACCGGCCTTCTTCTTGCTGCCCTCCGTGAGCGTGACGACGTCACCGAGGTCGATCACTTCCTGCTCCATGGGTTCGGCCGCCATCGCCGCCGTGATGCTCGCGTTGTTCTCCATCGCTATCTCTCCTCTCATCGAGTCCGGGTAGATCCCGGACGGCTGTGGGCGCCGCGGCCGAAATGGGCGGCGGGCTTACTCGACAGGCCACCGATGCGCGGCGGGTCAGTGCGGGCCGCTGTCTGTGACTGTGGAGGTCAGCGCATCGAGTCGCGTGTGAAGGGGCAGCTCGAACCCGGTTCGGCCTCGGCTGTCGTGCACGCTGCGCCAGTGCGCACGACGTCGGCCGACGTCGCCGCGTGGATAGGCGAGACCGGCTTCACGAGCGGCGAGCTCGATTGCGCGCATCGTCGCCCCGGTACCGGAGGGGATCGGACCGTGTTGTACCCAGACGCCGTCACGAAGGACCGCGGTGTCACACCGTGCGATCTCTGAGCGGTGCTCGTGCCAGACCCGCAGGACCAGTGGGTCGGGCGCCGTCCGGGCAGCTACGGCGAGCTGCCCCGCGAGCGGTGAGAGCGCGTCCGTCTGGATGTCGTCGGGAAGCAGGGAACGGAGAACCGCGATGGCCCCGTGCTGGCCGATCGTGCCGGTGACCTCGTCCGCCGCCTGTCGTACCTCCTCGGGGGCCTGTCCCATCGCGACACCACGGCGAGCCCAAGCGAGCATGTCCAGGTCGTTGTGTCCGTCGCCGATCGCAACCGTTGCCTCAGGTTCAATGCCGAGCCGAGTGCGGAGGTGTTCCAGGGCGGGGGCCTTTCCGGTGCCGGTCGCGGTCAGGTCCAACCAGTCCTGCCCGCCCGGGATCACCGTCACCCCGGCAGCGGCCACAGCCGCGACGTGCTGGCGGATGCCGGTGGCGTGTAGCGCGATCCGTGTTGCTGGCATTGCGCACAGATCCACCACGCTGACGTGCTTCTGCTCTCCGTTGAGCAGCCCGGGCGCGAACGGCTCGGACACGCGCCAGCCCCAGCCGACGTCCTCGACTCCGATCTGAACCTCTGGCGCAATGTCGAGGGCGCGACGGACGACCGGCGAGGGGTCGAATCGGCGGGCGTGCTGGATCACGTAGCCAGAGGCAACCGCCGAGTCCAGGCGCACCGTGAGGGCGCCGTTCGAGCACACCGCGAGGCCGTCGATCAGGCCGAGCTGCGTAGCGACCGGCCCCAGCCCCACCAGAGACCGACCCGTCGCCAGCACCACCTCGTGCCCGGCTGCGCGGACCAGGTCCAGTGCCGATACGGTCCCGGTCGGCACTCTCCCGTCATGACCAACGAGGGTTCCGTCGACATCCAAGGCGACCATGTGGCGCGAGGCTGCGCTGGTGGTCCCACGGCGTGCTGCCATTGGTGTCGTGCATGGAGGGCTTGCTGGGGTGTGGGCCATCGGAGGTGCTCCCTTGGCGGGCTGCGGTATCGACCGGGGACTGGCAAAGCTCCAGTGCCTTTACGAAACCGCAGGTCAGAGGCTCAAGACACCCCGCAGATCCGTGAACATGCCAGGCGGGATCTCCCTGTTCAACCGGGATATCTTGCGGTCGGGAGCCGGAGCGTGTTCGGTAGGAGCCACCGAACGAGGGGACCGGGAATGGGGACAAGAAGCGTCCGACAGGAGCAGCGGAACCTGGCCGCGGCCCTGCGCGCCGAGCACAAGACCTGGGTTCAGGTCGCCTCGGTGTTCCGCGAGCGGTATCACGTCAACCTCCGCGCCGGACTGCGGATGGCACGCGACTGGAGCCAGCGGGACGCCGCCGACCGTTGGAACCAGCGCTGGCCGGACGACCCCAAGACGGACAAGAACTTCTCGTACTGGGAGCTGTGGCCCAGCCGCACAGGTCACGCGCCGTCGTTGGACGTACTGGCACGCCTTGCAGAGCTGTATGAGTGCAGCGTGGCCGACCTGGTCAGCGACGGTGCTGACTTCCGGTCGCGGGACCAGGCCGTCGGCGACTCAGCGGGGTTCGATCCCGCCCATCTGGCCGCGCTATCGAGCACCGGTGACGCCGACACTGAGGCCGCTCAAGGGCTGGCGGCGCAACTGGAGCGCGCCGACATGGGGGAGATCGCTCGCCTGGCGACCGAGTGGTCGCGCCAGATAGGCAGCCTGGACGAACGCCGCGCGCTCCTGCTCAAGCTCAGCGCCGGGCTCTCCCTGGCCGTGGCTTCACCCGAGCTGACCGGCCAGGCATCGTCGGGAGCGGCGACGAGTGCGCACCTGCTGCCATCGGGCGATTTCGAAGGGATCTGGCACAGCCGGTACGTGTATCGCAGCGCCAGGGCGGAAGCCGACCTGGTCGACGAGCACTACCTGGTGGCCCGGCAGACCGCGAACAAGCTCATCGCACAGAGCCTGCCGCACTCGACGGGCTCTCGGGTGCGGATCGAGCTCGCCCTGGACCCGCCCGTCGCCACGGGAAGCTGGAGCGAGACGACGGCGCCAGACGGGTACTACCGGGGCGCGACGTACCACGGGGCTCTTCAGCTTGTGATCGACCCGAGCCGCCGGCACATGAGCGGCCGCTGGCTCGGTTTCGGACGCGACTTCACCGTGAACACTGGCGAGTGGACGCTCACCTGGGAGGAAGGCTCGACCACGAAGTCGGTCCAACGTCGCTACCACGAGCGGGTCTGACCAACCGCACGGCCAGCCGGTCATCCGTCGGTGGCGAAGTCCGGTCCCGTGACGACCGCGACCACAGTCGCGCCCGGCGAGAACCGGCGCTGCTGGATCAGATCGAACAGCCCGTACATCATCTTGGCGACGTACACCCACTCCAGCCGCAGACCGTGCCTGCTCTCGAAATCGTCGATGAACCCGCGCAGGGTCTCGTTCTTCTTGGCGAAGCCGCCGAAGTGGTAGTCGGTCTCGATCGACCAGTTCCCCGTCACACGACCGTAGGCGTCACGCTGGAGGGAGGCGACGTCGTCGCGCAGGAAGCCGCCACCCTTGAGCACGGAGAACCCCACCGCGGTGCGAGAAGGAGGCAGGGCAGCGGCGATGCCAGCCAGCGTTCCGCCCGTGCCGCTGGCGCAGCAGATGACGTCGAAGTCCTCCTCGATCTCCTCGACCAATTCGGCGCAGCCCCGTAGTGCCAGGGCGTTGCTACCGCCTTCGGGGATCAGGTAGAAGTCCCCGAACTGTTGATGCAAGTGGTCGATCACCGTCGCCGTGGACTTAGCGCGGTAGGTGGTCCGATCCAGGTAGCTCAGCCGCATGCCCCGTTCGACCGCGAACTGCAGCGACGGGTTCAAGGGCAGGTGCTCTTCGCCGCGGATCACGCCGATCGTGTCGAACCCGAAGATGCGGCCTGCCGCCGCCACCGCCCGGATGTGGTTGGAGTACGCGCCACCGAACGTCAGCAGACGCTCGGCACCGGCGTCGCGCGCGGCAGCCAGGTTGTACTTGAGCTTGCGCCACTTGTTGCCCGGCAGCTCAGGATGGATCAGGTCATCCCGCTTGAGCAGCACCCGCACAGCCGCGGCCGACAGGCGATCGTCGTGCAACTGCGTCAACGGCGAAGGCAGGCGAAGGCCGGGAGCCTCGACAGTGCCCATGCCGACGACCTCCATCACACCGATCCGGACGAATGGAGCCACAGTAGAACGACAGCCGTGCGAGCATCGAACGCGGCGCACCCGGAGTGATGCATGGTGTGGAAACCGAATTAGCCGTCGCAGGCAGGGCGACATAAGGTCACTCCTCGATGAGCACACGCGTAGAACCGGTCAGTGCGGCGCTGCTCGTCGAGCGTGTCGTCGATCTTGTCCTCGCCCGCGCCGCCGAGCAGGCGGACCGGCGCGGATCCGGCGCTCCGGTCCGCCTGCTCGTCGACGGTCACCCGTCCACAGATCCCGGGCGGCTGGCCGACGCTCTCGTTGCGCCGTTCGAGGCCGCCGGCCGGCCCACCGCCCGGGTCAGCGTGAGCGGCTTTCTCCGCTCGCGGTCGCTCCGGCTGGAGCGGGGCCGCGAGGACCCGGACAGCCTGCTCGACGACTGGATCGACGTCGGCTCCCTCAATCGGGAGGTGTTGACGCGCGTCGTCGAACGGCAGGAGTACCTGCCCAGCCTGCGCGACCCGGACACCGACCGCGCCACACGCGCGGCCTACGTGCAGGCCGCACCCGGCACGGTTCTTGTGCTCGACGGCTCACTCGCTATCGGCCGCGGACTCGATACCGACGTCGCCGTGCACCTGTCGCTCAAGCCGGCCACGCTCCGCCGTCGGACACCGCCCGAGCAGGCGTGGGAGCTGCCCGCCTACGAGCGGTACGCGCGGGAGGCCGACGGCCTCTCCGACCTGGTCGTCCGGGTCGACCACCCGGACCATCCGGCCCTCGTGCACCGCTGACCAGGCCCCGCGCCGCGCCCGCTCCGAGCCCGCGTGGCGCCCGCTCCCGAGCCCGCGCAGCGCCCGTTCAGCCGCTCCGCGCCGGGACGTACCCCCAGCGCTCGCACATCGCGCGCAGCTCGCGCGGGATCCGGTCGGGACTCGGGAGGGGACGCCCGGGCTGGATGGTGCCCGTATGGATCTTTCCGCGCCAGTCGCCCATGCCCTTGCGGAACTCGCCGTGCTCCTGCTGCCCGTAGGAGATCATGTCGGGCTCCCAGGGCACGCCGAGGTACTCGCAGATGCGGCGGGTCTCGGTGGCCGGGTCGGCCGTGAGGTCCTCGTAGCGCACGGTGAGGCCGGCATGCCGGCGCCGGGCGCGGTCCAGGGCTTCCATGTACTTCAGCGTGTGGCGGATGGCCCGGTTCATGGGCCGCCGCGGCGGGTCGGCGTCGTGCCAGGACCGGGCGATCGACACCGGGTGGCGCAGCAGGAACAGGAAGCGGGCGTCGGGCCAGCACACCGCGAACCGGTCGGCGACGAAGACGTTGCTGGGGGTCTTCTCCACGACGGTCTGCTTGCCGCTGCGCAGCAGCTCACGGTGGAGCATCCGGTCCCACAGGATGTGCTCAACGTCGGCCGCGTTGTGCCCGAGGGTCTCCATCGCCTCCCGGGCGAGCGGGGTGGTGACGCGCACGGACAGCCGCCGGACGTGCGTCTCGATCGGTGCGTGGAGCTGGGAGTGCGAGTTCAGCACCACGCGCAGGAGCGTCGAGCCGGAGCGGGGCGCGGAGAGCACGAAGACCGGGGCCTCCAGGAGCCGGTCGGCCTCGGGGTCGGCCGGCGGGCGCACGGTCCGCGAGAGGCCGGCCCTGCCGGCCTGGCCCGTTGGCGCGACGGCGTTCGTGCCTCCGTTCTCGCCGGCATCGTCCCGCGCGGCCACCTTCTGGTCGGGCACCGCATTCTGGTCGGACGGCGACCGGGGCACACGCGTCACCTTGACGCCCGCACGTTTCTCGAGCGCCGTGCCGAACCGACGGGCGAGCTGCGTCCTCATCTCTCGTACGGTCAGCATGTCAACGGACTCCTTTCGAGGGTGTGCTGCCCGGCGGACCGTGGCCGCAGGGCGGGCCGGGGCGCGGCATTCCTATGCCTCCGCGCAGAGGCAGAACGGGTGGTTGGCGGGGTCGGCGAACACCCGGAACCCGCCGTTCCCGCCGGGCAGGCGGGTCGCGCCGAGCGCCAGCACCGCCGCCTCGCCCGCGTCGAGGTCGGGCACCTCGACGTCGAGGTGGAGCTGCTGCGGGTGCCCGGGGTCCGGCCACTGCGGCGGGTTGTAGTTCTCCACGGACTGGAACAGCACGGGCCTGGTGCCGCCGACCATGGCGAGCCCGTCGGCGTCGTAGGTCACCGGAGCGCCCAGCACGCCGGACCAGAACTGGGCGAGCGCCGACGCGTCGGCGCAGTCGAAGGTGGTGCCCATGACGGTGACGCCCTCCTGCTCCTCCTTGAGGCACAGGTCGAAGGGGTGCCCGGCCGGGTCGGCGAGCGTGATCCACTGCTCGTTCTCCCGCAGCACGGTCGCCCCGAGCTCCACCGCTCGGGCGCTCGCGGTCGCCAGGTCCGGGACGTACAGGTCGAGGTGTCCCTGCTGCGGGTGCTCCTGGCTCGGCCACTGCGGAGGTATGTGGTCGGGCGCGAGCTGGAAGGCGATGCCCCACCGGTCGGGGGTCACGACGGTGACCCAGTCGTCGTCCTGCTTCGACACGGTGCCCGCCGTCAGCGCCGCCCAGAAGTTGGCCTCCGTGACGAGGTCAGGGACGTCGAGCACCACGCTGTCGAGCGAGCCCACCCCGCTGGACGGCGGCATGGCGTCGGGGGCGGCAGAGGTCTGTTCGGACATGGTTCAGCCCTTCAGGAGGTCGTCTCACGAACGATGCTTGGACTACCACCCTGCACCCAGCCACTGACATTGCCCACCGGACACCCGCGAGGGATGCCAGATCGGAGTTATCCACCGAAGTCGTCCACAACCCTGTGGACACCTGTGGAACCGCCACAGACCCCGCGGGCTATCGGGCCTTGCGCTGACTCTTCGCGGCGATGGCGCTCGTGACGGCCGTCCACGGGCGCCGCGCAAGACGCGGCAGCCAGCCCCGCGGCATCCCGGCGTCGGACAAGCCTGCCCCGGACAGCCCCGCTTCGGACAGCCCCGCCTCCGAGAGCTCCGCCGTCGGCCGGTCCTCGGCCGCGTCGATCTCCGCGACCAGGGCCCGCACACGCGCCGTGATGTCGTCGACGATCCGCTCCACCTCCTCGATCGGCCGGCCCGCCGGGTCGTCCAGCGGCCAGTCGAGGTAGCGCCGCCCGGGGTAGACGGGGCACGCGTCGCCGCAGCCCATCGTCACGATCACTCCCGAGGCGCGCACGATGTCGTCCGTGAGCTCGCGCGGGAACTCGATGAGCCCGTCGAGGCCGCGCCGCGCGAGCACGGTCTCCGTCATCGGGTCGGGTTCGGCGACGGGCCGTGACCCCGCCGTCCGCACGCGGATGCGGTCACCGGCGAGGCGCCGGGTGACCGCCGCGGCGATCTGGGACCGGCCCGTGTTGTGCACGCAGACGAACAGCACGTCGCGCGGTGAGCCGTGCGTCACCTCGGTCATCGCGGCGAGCCGGTCGGTCGCGAGCCATGCGGTGAGCGCCGGAAGATGCCCGAACGACCCGACCTGCCTGCTCAGCGCCGAGTAGCACTCCCGGACCAGGCGGTCCACCGTGCCGGCGCCCGCGTTCGCGGCGAACCCGACGGACAGCGTCTCGGTCAGCCGCGCGAGGAGGGCGTCGTGGTCGTGCACGTCGAGCGCGGCCTCGCCGTCGTACCGCGGGGTCGCGAGGGCCGCCGACCCGAACCGCGCGATACCGCGCGACGACACGCGGTACAGCGGCGCGTACGAGCGGCGGGCATCGGGCGACACGGGCCCCACGACGGCGACCAGCCCGACCGACACGAGCGCCTCGAGGTGCTGCTCGACGTCGGCGACGGCCAGCACGGTGCCCACGCCCTGCCGCAGGTCGCCGAGCCGCGCGTCCCCCGGCCGCGGCGGCGCCGGACGCGGTACCAGTTCCTCGGCGGTGGAGCCGCCCGCCGGGTGCGTGAGCATGCGGGCCAGCAGACGCAACCGCTCCGGGTTCGCCATGGTGAGTTTTTGTGCGGAGCGCAGCTCGTCCGGGGTCATGGGTCTCTCCTGGGCCGACGGCGGTGTGGCCGAGTGCCAGGAGCGAGGCTACCTCGCCGCTTCGCTCAGCAGCGCACCGAGCCGGTCGAGCGAGCCGGGCACCACCGAGTAGTAGGCCCACTTGCCGCGCTGCTCACGGGCGAGCAGACCCGCCTCGACCAGGATCTTCAGGTGATGGCTCACCGTGGGCTGGCTCAGGCCGACGGGTTCGGTGAGATCGCACACGCAGGCCTCGCCGCCGTCGTGCGCCGCGACGATCGAGAGCAGCCGCACCCGGGTGGCGTCACCCAGCGCCTTGAAGGAGCGGGCGAGGTCGGCGGCAGCGGCCGGGTCCGTGGCCTCGCGCACGATGGGGGCGCAGCAGGCGCCCGACGTCGGCGCGGCCGGTGTGGGCGCGAGCGCGATCGTGGTCATGCCCCCATCTTGCCATGCATCGAAGTTTCTGGATATGTTCGGCGCCAGAGACGTATTGACGATCTTCGATCTGTAGGTCCTACGAGAAAGCGGTGACGGCGATGACGACGACAGCGACGCGAGCGGGGAGGCCGGCGGGGCAGAGCCTTCCGGTCGTGGTGATCGGTGCGGGGCCCGTGGGCCTGGCGGCCGCGGCGCACCTCGCGGAGCGCGGGCTGGAGCCCCTGGTCCTGGAGGCGGGCGACGGTCCGGGCGCCGCCGTCGCACGGTGGGGCCACGTGCGCCTCTTCTCCCCATGGCGGTACGACGTCGACGCCGCCGCCCGCCGTCTGCTCCTTGCCGCACCGGGTGCGGACCCGGCCGGCGCGGGCATCGGTGCGCCGGGCGCCGGCAGCGCTGGTGCGGGTGCCACGGGCAAAGGTGCCGATCAGGCCGGGACGACGTGGGCCGAGCCCAACCCCGACGCGCTGCCCACCGGCGCCGACCTGGTCGAGCGGTACCTCGTACCCCTCGCCGACGCGCTCGTCGAGCGTGCGGGCGCGCGGATCCGGTACGGCACGCGAGTGGTCGCCGTGACCCGGGACGGTGCGGACCGCTCCCGGTCGCGGGGGCGCGCGAGCCTGCCGTACCTGATCAGGGTGGTCACCGGTCCCGCGTCCGGCGGGTCGAGCACCGTGGAGGAGATCCGCGCGCGGGCCGTGATCGATGCGTCCGGGACCTTCGGGCAGCCCAACCCGCTGGGTACCTCCGGGCTGCCGGCGCTCGGCGAGGAGGAGTCAGCGGGCTTCCTCGTGGGCGCCCTGCCGGACGTGCTGGGCCGCGACCGCGCGCGGTTCGCCGGGCGGCACACGCTGGTGGTCGGGATGGGGCACTCAGCCGCGAACACCCTGCTCAGCCTGGCCGAGCTCGCCGAGCAGGAGCGGGGCACGCGGATCACCTGGGCCGTCCGCGGCGGGTCGCCGCGCCGCCTGTACGGCGGCGGGTCCGGTGACGAGCTTCCGGCGCGCGGCCTGCTCGGCACGCGCCTGCGCGACGCCGTGGAGGCGGGCCGGATCGAGCTGCTGACCCGGGTGGCGATCGAGCGGCTGGAACCGGCGGGTACGCCCGGGGCGACACCCGCCGTCGGCACCCTGCGCGTGCTCGGCACCCTCCGCGAAGGCGACGGCGTCGGCGACGGCGCGCTCGACCTGACGGTGCACAACGTCGTGGCCGCCACCGGCTTCCGGCCCGACCTCGCGATGCTCCGGGAGATCCGCCTCGACCTCGACCCCGTGGTCGAGGCGCCGCGGCAGATCGCGTCGCTCATCGACCCCAACCTGCACTCATGCGGCACCGTCCCCGCGCACGGTGAGGCCCAGCTCTCCCACCCGGACGCCGGGTTCTACCTCGTCGGCATGAAGTCCTACGGCCGCGCGCCGACGTTCCTCCTGGCCACGGGCTACGAGCAGGTCCGGTCCATCGCCGCGGCCCTGGCCGGGGACCGTGCGGCGGCCGAGGCCGTCGAGCTGAACCTCCCGCAGACCGGCGTCTGCTCGTCCGACCTCGCGCTGGCCGCCGCCGCCGACGGCGTCGTTCCGCTGGACGCGCTCGCCGCCGTGTCCGGATCGGGTTCGTGCTGCGCCGTCCCCGCGGGCCCGCAGCCCGTCTCGATCGGGCTCAGGACGGCGGACCCGGCGGCGCGCTGAGCCGAGCGCCGGGAGCTCGTGCGCCGAGCGCTCGTGTGCCGAGCGTTCGTGCGCCATGCGCTGAGCGACCACGCGCCAACCCGCGCCGAGCTGGGTGTGCGGCCCGGGCGCGCTCACGCCACGGGCTGCACACCCAGCTCGACGAGAAGCCCACGCACGCGCCGCTCGATCTCGTCCCGGATGGGGCGGACGGCGTCCAGGTCCTGGCCCGCCGGGTCGTCGAGCTCCCAGTCCTGGTAGTTCTTGCCGGGGTAGTAGGGGCATGCGTCGCCGCAGCCCATGGTGATGACGGCGTCGGAGGCCTCGACGGCCTCGTTGCTCAGGATCTTGGGCTTCTCGCCGCGGAGGTCGATGCCCTTCTCCAGCATCGCCTCCACGACCACGGGGTTGAGCTGCTCCGCGGGCATGGACCCGGCCGAACGGACCTCGACGGCGCCGTCGGACAGCGCCCGGAGGAATCCGGCGGCCATCTGGGACCGGCCCGCGTTGTGCACGCAGACGAACAGGGCGGACGGCTTGGCGGTGGTCTCGGGCGCGGGCGTGGTCATGGAGCTCTCCTGTCCAGGGGTGATCGGGTCGCCGGGGTTCATCGGGTGGCCGACGGGGAGGTCGCCAGCGACGCGAGCAGAGTGCGCACGCGCCGGTCCAGCTCGTCGCGGATGGCGGCGACGCCGGCGGGGGAGGCGAGGGCGGGATCGCCCACCATCCACTCCTCGTACCGCTTGCCCGGCAGCACGGGGCAGGCGTCGCCGCAGCCCATCGTCACCACGACGTCGGCGGCGCGGATCGCGTCGTCGGTCAGGGGCTTGGGGTAGAAGCGCGTGACGTCGTCGACCGTGTCGGCGGCGGCGCTGTCACCGAGCTCGTCGAGGAGGGTGCGTACCGTCGCGTGCACGTCGCTCGCGGGTGCGGAGCCGGCGGACCGGACCACCACCCGGTCGCCCGCGTAGTGCTGCAGCAGGGCCGCCGCGAGCTGTGACCGCCCGGCGTTGGCCACGCACACGAAGAGCACCTGCGGCTTGTGCTCGGCGTCCAGCGCCCGCACCTTCTCGACGTCGACGATGCGCTGCCGCGCGAAGTGCTCGGTGAGCGGCACCAGGTAGGCCGTGTTGCCGCCCCGGCGGGCGAGCGCCGCGTACGACTCGCGGACCACGCGGTAGCACTCGGGTTCCGGGGTTCCGGGGAACCGTTCGGCGAGCGAGGCCGCGAGCCGGTCGAGCGCCGCGTCCACGTCGTCGAGGCCCGTCACCTCGCCGTGCCCGCCGGGCGAGCCGTGCCCGCCTCGTGCGCCGCGCTCCGCGGCCCTGGCGACGTTCGCGACCTCGATGGCGGCGGGCGCGAACCGGTCCAGCAGCGTCGTGACGGCGCCCCGGTAGGCGGGCGCGACCCGGTACCAGACCCACGTGCCACGCCGGTCGGAGGTGAGCAGGCCGACGTCGCGCAGCACCTTGAGGTGGTGCGACACCGTGGGCTGGGAGACGGCGGTCAGCGTCGCGAGCTCGCCCGCCGTCGTCTCGCCGGTGGGCGAGGTGGCGATGGCCGACAGCATGCGGAGCCGGAGCGGGTCCGCGATCGCCTTGAGCGTCGCGGCGAGCTCGGCCGCGGCGTCGGCCCCGATCGCGTGCGCCTCCGCGGAGGAGGCGGCTCCGCTCTGTATCGACATATTTCTATGTTGACACTCGTCGATTCAGGGCGCAAGAGCGCCAGAGGCCGGCTACGCCCTCTCGGACGGAAGCACCGTCGCCTTCTTGGGCGGCCGGACCGTCGGGACGTCGCCGACGATCGGGACGGGACGCCGGTGGAACGGGAACCCGTACCGCGTGACCAGGCCCGCCAGCGTCGTGACCCGGTTGCGGGGCCCCACCAGCGACATGATGTGCACGAACAGCCACACCAGCCACGCCGAACCCTTGGTGATCCGCAGCGGCTTGCCCTCGCGCAGGCCGAAGGGCAGGTTGATCTCGGCGATCGCGGCGCGGCGGCCGATCACCGCCATCGTGCCCTTGTCGACGTAGCGCAGCTCGTGCAGGGGGCGGCCGTCGAGCAGGGCGCGGATGTTCCGGCCCACCACGAGGCCGCCCTGGATCGCCGGCTGGGCGAGCTGCGGCAGGTCGGCCGGCGAGACCGCGATGTCGCCCGCAGCGAAGACGCCCGGCAGGCCCTCGACCTGCATGTCGTCGCCGACCTTGATGCGGCCGCCCTCGTCCTGCGGCAGCCCCCAGTCGGCGACCTCCTCGTGCGGGTGCACGCCGGCGGACCAGACGGTCAGGTCGGCGTGGATGCGCGTGCCGTCGGTCAGCACCACCGCCTCGCGCTCGACGGCGGCGACGCCGGCGCCCAGGTGCAGCGAGACCCCGCGGTGCCGCAGCTCCTCGGCCGCGTACCTGCGCAGCTTGGGGGCGAACGACTTGAGGATCTCGCCGCCGCGCTGCACCACCTTGACCTCGAACGCGTCGCCGTGGATCTCCGGGTAGGCGGGTGCGAGGCCCGCGGTGCGCAGCTCGGCGAGCGCGCCGGCTACCTCGACCCCCGTGGCGCCGCCGCCCACGACGACGACGCGCAGGCCGTCGTCGATCCGCTTGGACTTCGCGGCCTTCTCCAGGCGGATGAAGAGGTTGTCGCGGATCCGCATCGCCTGCGACCGCGAGTACATGGGGAACGCGTGCTCCTTGGCGCCGGGCGTGCCGAAGAAGTTGGTGGTCACGCCCGCCGTCACCACGAGGTAGTCGTAGCTGACCCAGTGGTCGTTGAGCAGGCGGATCTTCTTCGCCGCGTGGTCGGCCCCCACCAGATGCTCGTGCACCACGTGCACGTTCTTCTGGCGCAGCCGCAGGCCGCGCAGGAAGTAGGTGACGTCGCCCGGGTTCAGGCCACCCGTCGCCACCTGGTACAGCAGCGGCTGGAACGTGTTGTAGACGCGGCGGTCGATCAGGGTGATCCGCACGGGCGCGTCCCGGAGGGCCTTCACCACGGCCATGCCGGCGAACCCACCGCCGACCACCACCACGTGCGGCAGCGGTTCGGGGTGCCCGCTCAGCGGGGTCTCGATGCCGTAGTCCTCGTCCTCGTCGGGGGGTAGCTGCATGGAGGTGTGCACGGAATCGGTCACGTACGAAAGTCTCTCATCGCCGGGTTACCGTGGTCGGTCGTGAGTACCACCGACCACCAGACCGACCAGACCGGCCCGGCCGACCAGGGCGAGGGGCTGGCCCACGGCCTGCGCACCCGCCACCTGACGATGATGGGCCTGGGCTCAGCGATCGGCGCCGGCCTGTTCCTGGGCTCCGGCCTCGGCGTCGCGGCCGCCGGCCCGGCCGTCCTCGTCAGCTACGCGATAGCCGGCGCGATCGTCGTGCTCGTCATGCGGATGCTCGCCGAGCTGGCCTCTGCGCTCCCGTCGAGCGGGTCCTTCTCCGTGTACGCGGAGGCGGCGCTGGGCCGCTGGGCCGGGTTCGTGCTCGGCTGGCTGTACTGGTTCACCATCGTCATGGTGCTCGGCGTCGAGGTGACCGGCGTGGCCGGCATCGTGCACGGCTGGTGGCCCGCGGTGCCGCAGTGGGTGGTCGCCGCCGTCGTCGTGGGGGTGTTCGGGGCGGTCAACCTGATCGGCGTGCGGCAGTTCGGCGAGGCCGAGTTCTGGTTCGCGACCATCAAGGTCGCGGCGATCGTGGGCTTCCTCGTGCTGGGTGTGCTCATCGTGACCGGCGTCGTCCCGGTGACGGGCAGTGTCCTGGGCGAGTGGGCGGCACACGGCGGGTTCGCGCCCGCCGGGCTGCCCGGCATCGCGGCGGGCCTGCTCACCGTGGTGTTCGCGTTCGGCGGCATCGAGATCGTCACCATCGCGGCAGCCGAGGCGCGCGACCCGCAGACGGCGGTCGCGAGCGCCACCCGCACCATCCTGTGGCGCATCTTGTTCTTCTACGTGGGCTCCGTGGCGATCATGGTCGCCCTGATCCCGTGGACCGACGCCGCCCGCCTGGAGTCGCCGTTCGTGTCCGTGCTGGAGATGGCGGGGTTCGACGGCGCGGCGCGGCTCATGGAGGTCGTCGTGGTGCTCGCGCTGCTCAGCGCGTTCAACGCCAACGTCTACGCGACGTCCCGCATGCTGTTCTCGCTCGGCGGGCGCGGCGACGCCCCGGCGCTCGCGACCCGGGTCTCGCGCCGCGACGTCCCGTGGGTCGCCGTGCTGGTCTCGGTGTTCTTCGGCGTCGTGGCGGTGCTGCTCAACTACCTGCTGCCCGAGTCGCTGCTCGGGGTGCTGCTCAACGCCGTCGGCTCGGCGCTGCTCGTGGTGTGGCTGCTCGTCGTCGTCGCGCAGCTCCGGCTGCGGCCGCGGCTGGAGGCCGCCGCCGCAGAGCGTGGCGAGCCCCTGCGCCTGCGCGCGTGGGGCTACCCGTGGCTCTCGTGGGCCACGCTGGCGGCGCTCGTCGCGGTGGTGGGCCTCATGCTGTCCGATGACGCCGCCCGGCCGCAGATCGCCGCGACCGCCGGCCTCGTCGTGGTGATCCTCGCGGTCTACGGGGTCACGCGCGCCGTGCGCCGGGTGCCGGCCGAGCAGGCGACGACGGCGCGGCGGTGACCGCGACGACGGCGCGGCGGTAGGCGTTCAGCAGACCGTCACCGGGGGTCCATCCGGCGGACGGGCGGGCGCCAGCGCGGCGCTCGATCGTCGTCGGCATGAGTGAGAACACTGCCGGCGGCATGCCGAGCGAGACCACCCCGGCCGAGGACGCCGCGTCCGGCGTCGACCGCAGGACGTTCCTGTCCCTGAGCAGCCTCGGCGCGGCGGGCGTCGCGACCGTGGCGGCCACGGCCGCCTCCGCGCCGGCGGACGCCACCGAGCTCGCGCGGCACCCGCAGCGCGGGCTGCGGTTCGGGCGGGACGGCAAGTTCAAGATCGTCCAGTTCAACGACACGCAGGACGACGAGAAGATCGACCGCCGCACCCTGGAGCTCATGCGCGCGGTGCTCGACGACGAGCGGCCGGACTTCGTGGTCCTCAACGGTGACAACATCACGGGCGGCTGCGACACCCCGCTCGAGATGCGCCAGGCGATGAACAACGTGGTGCAGCCGATGGAGGAGCGGGCCATCCCGTGGGCCATCACCTTCGGCAACCACGACGAGGACTCGACGCCCGACAGCGGCGTCGACGAGGCTGACATGCTGGCCTTCTACCGGTCCTACCGCTACAACGTGAACGGTCCGACGGCGCGCGGCGTCACCGGGCAGGGCAACTCGAACCTGCTGATCGAGGGCCGGAACGGGCGCCCGGCGTTCAACCTCTGGCTGCTCGACTCTGGGCGGTACGCCCCCGAGACGCTGTCCGGCCAGAACTTCGACGGCTACCCCACCTGGGACTGGCTGCGCATGGACCAGGTGAAGTGGTACTACGACACCTCGGTGCAGCTCGAGCGCCGGTACGGGCGGGCGATCCCGTCGCTCATGTTCATCCACATCCCGCTGTGGGAGTACCGGTTCATGTGGTTCGGCTCGGTGGACGGCCGGACCGACGCCGACCACGCGCGCGGGCTCGCGCGGCACGGGATCGAGGGCGAGCGGAACGAGGAGGAGTGCCCAGGGCCGTTCAACTCCGGCATGTTCTCCGCGATCCAGCACCGGGGCGACGTCCGCGGCGTGTTCTGCGGGCACGACCACGTGAACACCTACCACGGCGACTACTACGGCGTGCTGCTCGGCTACGCGGGCAACACCGGGTTCGGCACGTACGGCCTGGGGGGTGCCGAGCGGAACCGGCTGCGCGGCGCTCGGGTGTACGAGCTCGACGAGTCGGTGGACGGGGTACTGGCTGGCACGCGCATGCGCTTCGCGTCGGAGTTCGGCATCGATCTGACCGCGAACGACCAGTGGATGGAGCCGCTGCCGCTGCCGCGGGGCCACTGACGGGGCCGCTGACTGGAGGCTACTGGTGACTCCGGTCGGCAGTTTCCTGCGGTGTCGGCGGTCTTCCGGGACGTTGGCAGGCTGCGGGACGTCGGCAGTTCTCCGCGGTGTCGGCAGTTTGCACCACGAACTCGTGCGTTTGCATCGAGATCGGCTCAGGCCTGGACCGATCTCGATGCAAACTGCCGACGTCGCCGGAGACTGCCGACGCCGCGAGGCGACCTGCCGACGTCAGCAGGGTCGGTCCGCCTCGGCGGAGCGCCGACCTGGCCTTCCCCAAGTGAGAGCATGGGTGCATGGCTGAGCTTCTCGCGGTCTGCCGCGTCTACACCCTGCATCCCGACGCCGGCACCGTGGGCGTGACGGCGATCGACAAGCGGCCCGTCGAGGGGCGGGTCAAGGTCCGGCCCCTCGGGCTGTACGCCGACGTGCAGGCCGACCGGGCCAACCACGGCGGCCGCGACCAGGCCGTCTGCGCCTACGCGCAGGAGGACGCCGACTTCTGGTCCGCCGAGCTGGGCCGCGAGGTCACGCCCGGCCTGTTCGGCGAGAACCTGCGCACGCGCGGGCTGGACGTGAACCACGCGGTGATCGGCGAACGGTGGCGGGTCGGCTCGGCGCTGCTGGAGGTCACGCAGCCTCGCGTGCCGTGCCAGACCTTCGGCCGCCGGCTCGGCGAGGAGCGCTGGGTGCGCCGGTTCACGCAGGCGAACCGCACGGGTGCCTACCTGCGCGTGGTCGAGAACGGCGAGGTCGGCGCGGGCGACCACGTCGACGTCGTGCACACGCCCGCGCACGGGGTGACCATTGCGGACTGGTTCGCCGGGCGGTACGGCGCCGCGCGCGGCGAGGGGACGACGACGTCTGCTCCGGTGGCCGGTGGGTCTCCCGTCGCTGGTGTGTCGCCGGCGGACGGTACGACTCTTGCGGACGGTGGGTCTCTCGTGACCGGAGCGTCAACCGCGGAAGGTGTGGCGGCAGGGGCAGACGCTCCCGGGACCGGCGCGCCGGAGGCCGTCGTCGACGAGAAGGGCGCGCCCGACCCGGACACCCTGGAGCGGCTGGCCCAGCGGCTGCTGAACGCGCACGCCGCCGGTGAGATCCGGCTCAGCGCCGACATGCTCCGCCGCACCGAACAGGCGGCGGGCCGCGCGATCGTCGACTGACGAGGGCGGGACGGCCGACTGACGAGGGTGGGACCGTCGACTGACGAGGGTGGGACCGTCGACTGACGAGAGCGCCATCATCGACTGACGGGGAGAGGTTCTGCCGAGCTGAACGCCGTCGACCCCGAACCGCAACTTGGCCCTGCTCGCTCTCCCGCCGAACCGCAGGTTGATCTCGTGCTCTCGCCGAACCGCAGGTTGATGGTGTGCCCCGCCGCCGAACCGCAACGACGCGCCGCAGATCACGATCCCCTCGGCGTGTCGCTGCGGTTCGGCGAACTGGAACTCGAACAGGTTGCGGTTCGGCGGGAGAGCGAGCAGGGCCAAGTTGCGGTTCGGCGGAGGTCAGTCCTCCGGGCCGTGGCGCCGTTCGTAGCGGGCCCGGGCGGCGTCGTGGGCTTCGCGGAGGAGTCGGAGCACCGTGTCCCCGGTCGCGCGGCCGGGATTGACGACGGCGACCCAGCCGGCCGAGGCGTAGACCGGATGCGGCAGCACGACGTCGGGCGTCGCGGGACTGACGGATGTCGGGGATGTCGCGGGATCGACGGATGCCGGGGGCACCGCGGGATCGACCGATGCCGGGGGCATCGCCGGATCTACCGATGTCTCGGGTGTCGCCGGATCGGCCGATGCTGGGGGCGTCACTGAATCGGCCGACGTCGGGGACGTACCCGGATCGGCCGACGCCGGATCCGTGGCGCCGAGGTCGCCGGTGAGCTCGCGGAACGTGGCGCGGTCGACATGGATGTTCACCCGCCACCGGCCCGCCGGGTCGAGGTCCGAGGCGGTGTCGTCGGGGTAGTTCTTGGTGACGATCGTCCCGTACGGCTGGACGGTGCGGGGCATCTGCCCGTCCGGCGCGTAGTAGAAGAACGCGTCGCCCCAGGCCAGCTCAGGGAACGCCGGGTCGCCGACGGCGGGCGCGACGACGAGTGCACCGTCGAGGCCTCGGACAGCACTGATGACCTGGTCGATACTCAGACGTGTGCTCATGGTTCAAGCATCACCTTCAAGTGCTTATGTGGGGTTGAGCTGATGCCCGCCGAAAACGCGCCGGGCGGCCCGCCGCTCCGCACGGCCGACGTCGCCCGGGAGTCGGGCTACTCCGTGCAGCAGGTCCGGGACCTGGAGCGCCTCGGCGTCATCCCGGCGGCCATGCGTGCGCCGAACGGCTACCGGACGTACCTGCCGCTGCACGTCCGGGCGCTTCGCGCCTACCGGGGCCTGGCGAGCGCCGCCGGGCCGGTGGAGGCGCGCCGCCTGCTCGTCGAGCTGTTCGCCGCGCGACCGGCAGGAAACCTCGCGGACGCCGCCGCCGCGATCGGGGCCGTGCACGTCCGGCTCGCGCGCGAGCGCGACGAGGCGCTCCGCGCGCAGGAGGCGCTGAGCGCCATCCAGGCCGAGCCCGTCACCAGCGCAGACTCCGTCGTCGCCGCTGACTCCGATGCCGGCGCGGACGCGGGCTCCGATGTCGACGCCGGTGGCGGCGCAGGTGCCAATGTCGTCGGGAGCGCGAGCCTGAGCCCCAGCACCACCGGCACCGACACGATGACCATCACCCAGCTCGCCACCGCCCTCGGCGTGCGCACGTCCACGCTCCGGTTCTGGGAGCAGGAGGGCCTGGCGGTCCCGGAGCGGGTGACCACCCTGCGCGCCGGGCAGTACGGGCCGGCGGCCATCCGCGAGGCGCGCATCGTCGCGGCCCTGCGCGCCAGCGGGTACGGCATCCCGGCGGTGCGCGACGTCGTCGCGTCCCTCCGCGGGCTCGAAGGGGTCGCCGAGGCCAGGCGGATCCTGGACCGGCGGCTCGACCAGATCGCCGTCCGCACGGTCGCCCTGCTGCGCGCGGGCGCGGACCTGGCCGAGATCATCGACCCTGAAGAGCGGTGAGCCGCCTCTGCGGTGGTGCGGGAGGGCGAACTCGGATGACGGTGCCCGAACCGAGCCACATCGCCCCAGGCCGAGGCCGGTCAGTCAGCACCCAACGGCAGTCAGCACCCAACGGTCGCCGGGCCGGCACCGCGTCAGTCGTCGCTCAGCGTGTTGCCCTGGCGGACCAGGTCCTGCAGGGTGCGCTGCACCCGCTCGACGTCGGGCACGTCGTCGAGCACCATGCCGGGCTGGTCGGTGCCGTCGGAGATCACGAGGGTGCCGCAGCCGAAGAACCGGTCGCTGAGCTGCTTCTCGAACGTGACGTTGTTGATCCGGTAGAGCGGGATGTCCCGGCCGGTCTGCGTCAGGATGCCGGTGCGCAGCGCGACGCGCTGGTTGGTGATGATGTACCGGGTGGTGCGCCAGCGCAGGAACGGCCCCGCCGCGGCGGCCAGGCCGAGCACCACGAGCGCCGCCGTCGCGAACCACAGCACGATCTGGTCGACCGGCAGCGGCACCACCCACAGGGCCACCAGGACCACGACCAGCAGCACGAGCACCAGGATCGGCTTGACGACCTTCTTCGGGTGGGTGCGGAGCTGCATCACGATGGTCTCGCCGTCGGCGAGGTGCTCTTCCCTCATGCCGCGAATACTGCCTTACCGCGCGATCCGGAGGCTACTGATTGGAACCGCCAGGTTGCGCCGATCCGCCGTCCGAGCGGAGCCCCTGAGCGGACAGAACCGTCGTGCGACCGGAGCCACTGCCCGGCCGGAACCGCCGCGCGACCCGAGCTACTGCGCGGCCAGGTTCCACCCCTCGATGGTGCGCAGGCTGTGCCCGTAGCCCAGCAGGCAGACGGCGGCGGTGCCCAGCTCGAACCGGGCGCCGAGGCGCGGGTCCACGCCGAGCCAGACCGTGGCGAGCACGCGCAGCAGGTGGCCGTGCGCGACGAGCAGCACGTCACGCGGCCCCGACCCGGCCTCCAGCGCGTCCTCGCCGGCGAGCGTCCGCTCCGCCCGGGCGATGATCCGGGCGGCGCGCACGGCGACCTCGTCCAGCGTCTCGCCCGCCCGGCCCCCGCCGTGCTCGGCCGACGGCGGCAGCACGCGGACGCCGTCGTCGAAGATGAGGAACTCGCGCCCCAGGATCTCGGAGACGTCGTGCGAGGTCCGGCCGTCCACGGGCCCGTAGTCCCACTCGGCGAGGTCCTCGTCGACGACGGCGTCGGGGTAGCCCGCGAGCTCCGCCGTCCGCCGCGCCCGGGTCAGCGGAGACGTGTAGACGGCGGCGAACTCGTAGTCGGCGAGCGTTGCCCCGGCGGACCGGGCCTGCTTCTCGCCGTCGGCGGTGAGCGGGATGTCCGTGCGTCCCGTGTGCTGCCCGCTCGCGCTCCACTCGGTCTCGCCGTGCCGGAGCAGCACGAGCTGCGGGTCGCGCGGCGGCTTCAGGGCCGGCGGCCGGTCGGCGTGCTGGGCAGAGTGCTGATCGGGGTGCTGGACCGAGGGCCGCGTCGAGGGCTGGGCCGGTGGCATCGTCTCGTCAGGCATGCCACGAGCATCCTGCGTCCGACGGCGCGGCGCACCCCTGCCCACCGGATCTCCTTCTCTTCGAGACCGAGGTTCCTCCGCTTTCGGGCCCGTCAAAGCGAAGGAACCTCGGTCTCGAAGGGAGCGCGGCGCGCTCGAAGGGGAGCGCGGCGCGCTCGAAGGGGAGCGCGGCGCGGAACGGCGCCGCGAGCCGAGCAGCAGCGGACGGAGCTGCGCTGACCTGCCCGAACGTGGCCCCGACAACACGCGGGGTCGCCACGCGGCCCATCACGGGAGAGTCCTGGTGCGCGCACTGCGCTGCCACCTAATCTGAGCACCGTGACCCGTGCCACACCGGCGTCGCACGGCGCCGTCGACCGCTTCTCCACGCGTGGCCTGCCCGCAGCGCGGCGGATCGAGCTGTGGGAGGAGCACAACGCCGACGCCCTGGTCGCGCTGCAGTGCCGCATGCTCGACGAGGCGGCGCTCGAGGCGTCCGAGGCGAACCTCCAGCTCGACCGGCTGCACCTGGCGCACGTCGAGGCCAACCCGCACGCCGTCGAGCGCACGGTGCGCACGGTCCGTACCCGCCCCACCGAGTCGGTGGCCCTCTACTTCACGCTCGTGGGCGAGGCGTTCTTCTACCACGACGACGGCGTCCGGATGCTCCGCCCCGGCCAGCTTCTCGTGTGCGACGCCGACCGGCCGTTCCTGCGCGGGTTCTCCCAGGGCCTGGAGGAGCTAGCGATCAAGGTCCCGTACGAGGTGTTCCGCTCCGTGGGCGGCACCGTCCCGCGCACCGCCCGGGTGATCGACTTCGGCCTGCCGGGATCGGCCAGGGCTTCCGGACCGCCGTCCGGCGCCAACACCTACGCCGCAGCCCTCGCCGCCCTGGTCGCCCGCGCGGTGGGGCCCCAGGGCGACGGCGCCGCCGACGAGGGTGCGGCGCTCGACCTGGTCGCGGCGGTGGTCGCGCACCCCGCCGCGTCCAGGACGCAGGCGTCGGGCGCGCACTTCGCCGCCGCCGAGCAGTACGTGCGGCAGTGGCTGCGCGACCCCACGCTGTCCGCGCGGCGGATCGCCGACGCGATCGGCGTGAGTGAACGGCAGCTCTCGCGCGTCTTCGCCGAGCGCGGTACGAGCGTGCCGCGGTTCGTCGCGCGCCGTCGCGTGGAGCTCGCGGGCCGCATGCTGCGCATGGCCTCGTACGCGGAGCAGACCGTCGAGGCCATCGGCCTGCGCTGCGGCTTCTCGTCGGCCGCGCAGTTCTCGCGGGTGTTCCGGGAGCAGGCGGGCATGTCGCCGTCGGAGGCGCGCCGGTACATCGGTCGGCTCCAGGAACGGCCGGAGGCGCTCAAACCTGCCTGATCCCGGTACCCGACGTCCTCGCAGCGGACTGGCTCCAGCGGACCGGCCTCAGCGGGCGGGCCAAGCGGACCGCCGCCGCAGACCAGCCTGCCACCCCACCCCGCCTTGAGGGTTTCCGCCGACTTTCGTGGCCGCCCCTTTTCTCACCCGCGGCCCTACGGGACGGTATGCGCATGCCTGATTTCGACGACGGTCAGCCGGAGACCGCCCTGCCCACCAGCACGGACACCAGCACGGACACCAGCCCGAGCACCAGCACGGACGGCGACCCGGTCGTCGAGACCGACGTGCTGGTCGTGGGCTCGGGCCCGGCGGGCGCCTCGGCGGCCCTGTTCCTGTCCAGCCTGGGGGTCAGCAACATCATGATCACCAAGTACCGCTGGACGGCGAACACACCCCGCGCGCACATCACGAACCAGCGGACCATGGAGATCTTCCGCGACCTGGGCATCGAGGACCAGGTGCTCGCGGACGCCACACCGCACGAGCTGGTCGGCGACACGGTGTTCTGCACGACGATCGCGGGCGAGGAGATCGGCCGCATCCTCACCTGGGAGACCCACCCGGCGCGCGAGGCCGACGCGCGGCTCGCGTCGCCGTCGCTCACGGTGGACATCCCGCAGACCTACCTCGAACCCATCCTGGTGAAGAACGCCACCCAGCGCGGCACCCAGTCCCGGTTCTCCACGGAGTACCTGAGCCACACGCAGGACGTCGACGGCGTCAGCACGCGCGTGCTCGACCGGGTCACCGGCCTGCGCTACACGATCCGCTCGAAGTACCTGATCGGCGGCGACGGCGCCCGCTCCCAGGTGGCCGCCGACGCGGGCCTCCCGTTCGAGGGTGCCATGGACATCGCCGGCTCCATGAACATCACGTTCAAGGCCGACCTCACCGACCTCGTGGGCCACCGCCCGTCGGTCCTGTACTGGGTGCTGCAGCCCGGCTCCGACGTCGGCGGCATCGGCGCCGGCCTGGTCCGCATGGTCCGGCCGTGGACCGAGTGGCTCATCGTCTGGGGCTACGACATCGCCGGCGAGCCGCCGCAGCTCGACGACGCGGCGGCGACCGAGATCGTGCGCCAGCTCGTGGGCGTCGAGGACCTGGACGTCGAGATCACCGGCTACTCGCTGTGGGGCAACAACCGGATGTACGCGACCCACCTGCAGAACGGCCGCGTCTTCTGCGCGGGCGACGCCGTGCACCGGCACCCGCCGAGCAACGGCCTGGGGTCCAACACCTCGGTGCAGGACTCGTACAACCTCGCGTGGAAGATCGCCGCCGTCCTGAACGGCCAGGCCGCGCCGTCCCTGCTGGACACGTACTCGGCCGAGCGTGCGCCCGTGGCCGAGCAGATCGTGCTGCGCGCCAACAAGTCGGGCGGCGAGTTCCGGTTCATGGAGGTGCTCGGGGTGCTCGACGCCGAGACGCCCGAGGCGATGCAGGCCGCCATCGACGAGCGCAAGGCGAACACCCCGGCGGGTGCGGCCAAGCGGGCGGCGCTCGTGGAGGCGATGGACCTGAAGCACTACGAGTTCAACGCGCACGGCGTGGAGCTGGGCCAGTTCTACGAGTCGGCCGCCGTCGTCCCCGACGGGTCGCCCAAGCCGGTGGACGAGCGCGACCCGGAGCTCTACTACCAGCAGTCCACGGTGCCCGGTGCACGGTTCCCGCACGTGTGGGTAGCGGGTCCCGACGGCCACAAGCGTTCGACGCACGACCTCACCCCCTACGGGCAGTTCACGCTGGTCACCGGCATCGCGGGCGAGGCATGGGCCGACGCCGCGGCGAAGGTCGCCGAGGAGCTCAACGTGTCGCTCGCGGCGGTGGTCATCGGGCCGGGCCGCGAGGTCATCGACACCTACTACGACTGGGCGAGGATGCGCGGCGTCGAGGAGTCGGGCGCGGTCCTGGTCCGTCCGGACTCGCACGTCGCGTGGCGCGCGCAGACCCTCGCCGACGACCCGGCGTCGGCGCTCGGCGAGGCGCTGAGGTCGGTCCTGGGCCGGAGCGACCGCGATGACTGAGCCGGGCGTGAACGAGCCGGGCACGGACGAGCCGGTCGGCCGCCCGGCCGCCGAGCCGGCGGCTCCAGAGCAGGCCGCCCGCGAGCAGGAGCTCACCGACCGCGTGGTGGCGTCGTTCGACGGCGCGGACGACGAACGCCTGCGGACCGTCATGCAGGCCCTGACCCGGCACCTGCACGCGTTCCTGCGCGAGGTGCGGATCACCGAGGAGGAGTGGAACCGGGGCATCGAGTTCCTCACCGCCGCCGGGCGCATCACCGACGACAAGCGGCAGGAGTTCATCCTGCTGTCCGACGTGCTGGGCGCCTCCATGCAGACCATCGCCATCAACAACGAGGCCTATGCGAACGCGACCGAGGCCACGGTGTTCGGCCCGTTCTTCGTGGACGACGCGCCGCGCATCGAGAACGGCGGCGACATCGCGGGCGGCGCGACCGGCCAGCCGTGCTGGGTGGAGGGCACCGTCACCGACACGTCCGGCAGGCCCGTCCCGGGCGCGCGCATCGAGGTGTGGGAGGCGGACGAGGACGGCTTCTACGACGTCCAGTACGACGACGACCGCACCGCCGGCCGCGCCCACCTCTTCACGGACGACGGCGGCGGCTACCGCTTCTGGGGCGTCACGCCCACGCCGTACCCGATCCCGCACGACGGGCCGGTCGGCGCGCTGCTCGCGGCGTCCGGCCGGTCGCCCATGCGCGCCGCGCACCTGCACTTCATGGTGACGGCGCCCGGGCTGCGGACGCTCGTGACCCACATCTTCGTGCGCGGCGACGAGCTGCTCGCGGCCGACTCCGTGTTCGGGGTCAAGGACTCGCTGGTCATGGACTTCGAGGAGCTGCTGCCGGGCACACCGACGCCCGACGGCCGGGAGATCGAGGGCACCTGGGCCCGCACCCGCTTCGACGTCGTCCTGGCACCCGACCACTGACACGCCGGCGCCGCTCTGACGAGCGGGTTCTGACGGCCTCATGAGTCCGACGTCACAGCTCTTTCAGTCGACGCCGCGACGCGGTATCAACCAAAATGGATGATCCGCACATCAGCGGTGAACCACGTGCCACGTCACCCGTACGCGTGCACCGGAGGAGGACCATGACGGACGCCGACGACGCCCAGTACCGCTCCATCGCCAACCCTCGCCGGACCACGCTCCTGCATCGGAGCGCCACCGACGCCTTCGTGCCCCAACGTGACGAACGTGAGACGCCGGCCGACGAGTCGCCTGCGGGCTGACCGCACCGCGCTCGCGCCGAACGCCTGACCCCGACGACACCGGACGTCCGCCGTCGTCGATGCCGGCCGCTCGCCTTCGACGACCGAGAGCCCGGCCGCACGCCACCCTCGTGGCGCGCGGCCGGGCTCTCCGCGTCGTCGGACCGGCGTCCGCGTTCCGCCATGCGAGACACATGTCACACGTCCCGGAATTCACCCGAGGCGCGTGGATCGGCCTCTCGCGGCAGGTCCGAGGCCTTATGGCACCTGGGACTGGTGTGACAGACCTCACTCCCGTTACATTCTGGAAACAGTTCCGCTAGCCTGGATGCCGCATCCTCTCCCACAATTCGGGTGCAGGTCGGTGCCGCAGGCAGAGTGGGCACGGCGAGTTCCGGCACGGTGGAGCAGGAGCCCTCACAAGGGGACGAGCCCGGCCGGAGCGCGTGCAGTCACGGACGACAGAAGAAAGAACTGAGCGGGGATACCAGGGATGAATGGCGAATCGATTCGACACTTCACTGACGGACGCGTGCCCGACGCCGGGATCGCGCACCTCTTCAGCGTCGAGAACCGATTCCAGGCACGACTCGATGTGGAGGCGGCGCTCGCGCTCGCCGAGGCAGAGGTGGGCCTGATCCCGGAGCCGGCGGGTGAGACGATCGCCCAGGCCGCTCAGATCGAGAAGCTGGACCTCGCCCGCGTCGCGGCGGAGACGGCGTCGGCCAGCCACCCCCTGATGCCGCTCATCGAGGAGTTCGCCCGGGTGGTCGGGCGGGAGCACGGCGGGTGGGTGCACTGGGGCGCCACAACGCAGAACATCACGCAGACGGCCGACGTCCTGGTGCTGCGCGACGCGCACCGTGCCGTCAAGGACCTGCTCGCCAAGGTGCTGCGCGGCATGTCGAAGCAGGCGGAGGCGTCCGCCGCCGTGCCGATGGCCGGCCGTACGCACAGCCAGCACGCCGTGCCGGTCACGTTCGGCTTCAAGGTTGCGGTCTGGATCGACGAGCTCGCCGCGCACACCGACCGGCTGGAGCGCCTCGAGGACCGGCTGTTCCGGGTGCTCATGGGCGGCGCCGTCGGCACGTTCGCGTCGTTCGGGCCCGCCGGCCGCGAGGTCGAGCGCCGGGTGGCCAACCACCTCGGGCTCGGCACCATGCCGGTTCCGTCGCGGGCGATCAACGACGGCATCGTCGAGCTCGTGCTCGTCCTCGGCCAGGTGGCCGGGACCGCCGGCAAGATCGGCAAGGACATCTACTCGATGATGCAGCCGGAGTTCGGTGAGGCGTTCGAGCCCATCCCGGACGGCACCGTCGGCAGCTCGACCATGCCCCACAAGCGCAACCCGCAGCTCGCGCTCGACCTCCTGTCGATGAGCGCCCAGCTCCGCGCGCTCGCCGCGCCCGCGCTCGAGTCGATGCAGCACGACCACGAGGCCAACGGCGGCATGACCGACCTCCTGGAGGAGACGGTCGCCCGCGCCACCGTGCTGGCCGGCGACATCCTGACCCGCCTCGACGTGATCCTCGACGGGCTGGAGCTGGACGAGCGGCGGATGCGCGCCAACCTGGCGCTGAGCGAGGGCCTCATCGGGTCGGAGTCGCTCATGATGGAGCTGGGCGAGCGCATCGGCCGGCAGAAGGCGCACGAGGTGGTCTACGAGGTGGCGCAGGAGTCCGCCGTCGGGGACACGCCGTTCCTGGACCTGCTTGTGCGGAACGCGACGGTCAGCGCCTACTTCAGCCGCGACGAGATCTGCCGCCTGATCGACCCGCGCGCGTACCTGGGCGAGAGCATCACCATCGCGCACGACATGGCGCAGCACGCCCGCGCCGTCGCCGACCGGCTCGAGTTCAGCGCCCGCACGGCCAAGCCCGTGCCGCTCTTCGTCCGCGAGCCGGCCGGCAAGGCGGCCACGGCGGACGACGGCGCCGGCGACGCCGACCCGGTCGCCTCGGGCCGCATCGCCCCGGCCGCGCGGACCGCCGACGAGCTCATGCTCGTGGGGCTCTAGGTCCGATCAGCTCCGCGTCGGCGCGGGCTGTTCGGTGACTGTGCCCCGGCCTCGGTCCCGAGCGGCCGCGCTGCGCGTTTCGTGCCATCCAGGACGACCTAGAACAGCGTTCCCGACTCCCACGTCCGCCCGGCCCCGGTCCCGACCGGGGCCGCCGGCGTGAGGGGCGCCGCGGTCTCGCGGGCCTCGGTGCCGAGGCTCCCGCCGCGCAGCTCGGCATCGGGGATCATCCCTGCGTCGGGGACCAGCATCTCGCCGACGCCGCCGCGTCCCGCGTCCCACTCCTCCGCGGCGAAGCCCGCGAGCTGGTCGACCCGCTCGTTGTACGGGTTGCCCACGTGACCGCGCACCCAGTGGAACCGGACCGGGCCGGTGCGCTCCGTGACGGCGCGATCGATGTCCCGCACCAGGTCGAGGTTCGGCACGGGTTCGCCGGACGGCGCCCGCCAGCCGTTGCGCTTCCATCCCGCTGACCACTCGGACACGGACCGGACGGCGTACTGCGAACCCGACTCCACGAGCAGCGGCTCGCTGCCCGGGTGCGCCTCGATCGCGCGGAGCAGGGCGGAGAGCGCGGCGACCTGGTCGTTGCCCTGGGCGGCGCCGCCCGAGTCGAACTGCCCGCCGGCGTGATTGATCCATGCCCACCCGATCGCACCGCCGGGAGCGGCCGACCCGTGCGTGCTGACGATGATCACGGCGTCCATTGTGCATCCTTCTGCCCGAGAATTCGGACGCCAGGCCGGAGCGCGCCACTCCTGAGTTCGGCGCGGCGAATCCCGGGCCCCGGAGCCACGAAACCCACGCGGCGCGATCCGTGGGCATGATGACAAGGTGCCTCATCCTTCGTCGGACCCAGCCCGTCGCCCGCCGGGCGCCACACCAACGCCCGCCGAGCGCGCGCACGAGCTGCACCCGTCGCGCCCGCGGACCCGAGCCGACATCCGGCGATGGCGCAGGCTCCTCGCCGACGAACGGGCCGAGGCCGCCGTCTACCGCGACCTCGCGGGGCGCCGCACCGGCGAGGAGCGCGAGATCCTGCTCGCGCTCGCGCGTGCCGAGAAGCGGCACGAGTCGCACTGGCTCGACCTCCTGGGCCCCGACGTCGGCGCGCCCGTCCGGGGCGACCTGCGGACGCGGGCGCTCGGGTTCCTCGCGCGCCGCTTCGGCGGCGTCTTCGTGCTGGCCCTCGCGCAGCGCGCCGAGGCACGGTCGTCGTACGCGCACGACGCCGACGCCACCGTGACGATGGCGGCCGACGAGCAGATCCACGAGGAGGTGGTGCGCGCGCTGGCCACCAGAGGACGGAACCGGCTCTCTGGCACGTTCCGCGCAGCGGTGTTCGGTGCGAACGACGGGCTCGTGTCGAACCTCGCGCTCGTGCTCGGGATCGGCGCCTCGGGCGTGGCGACGAGCACCGTGCTGCTGACCGGGCTCGCGGGCCTGCTCGCGGGGGCCCTCTCGATGGGTGCGGGCGAGTTCGTGTCGGTGCGCTCGCAGCGTGAGCTGCTGGAGGCGTCGGCGCCGTCGCCCGACGCCGACGCCGCCCTGCCGCACCTCGACGTCGACGCCAACGAGCTCGCGCTCGTCTACCGGGCGCGGGGCATGAGCGCCGACGAGGCGACGGCCCGCGCCGACGCCGTGCTCGCCCGGCTCACCGTCCCTCCGGCGGAGCACCGCGGTCAGCTCCTGCGGGACGAGGCCACCGCGGAGGCCGACGACCTGGAGACGCACGGCACGGCGTGGGGTGCGGCGGTCTCCTCGTTCGGCTTCTTCGCCTCTGGCGCGATAGTCCCGGTGCTGCCCTACCTGTTCGGCCTGGACGGGCTCGTGGCGATCGTCGTCGCGACGGCGCTCGTCAGTGTCGCGCTGCTCGTGACCGGCGCCGTCGTCGGCCTGCTGTCCGGAACCTCTCCGCTCACCCGGGCGCTGCGCCAGCTCGCCATCGGCCTCGGGGCGGCGGTCGTCACGTACGGTCTCGGGCTGCTCTTCGGGGCAACGGTGGGCTGACCCGAGAGTTCACCCGCGTGTCCCGCCGTCGGACAAATAGCGAACATTGTCCCGAGATAGGCGCGATATGGCGCCTCTTCCGACATACCCTGGTTCCTAAGCACAAAATTCTCGATCCGCAAACCGCGGGTATGTAGTTGCCGATCTGCGCGACCCCGCGCAGATTTGATGAGTATGCATGTCTGCTGGCCCACCTGAGGGCCGGAGAGCGGGAGACCGATGGCGAAGGACGCGCTGACGAGCACGGGGGACAACCTCCTCCGTCGCGTCGTCGTGCGTGCCGTCGGAACCGTCGCGCTCAGCGCAGCGGGCCTTGCGCTCGGCATCACCCTCGCGGCCCCGTCGAGCGCTGCCGACTCCGGCACCGCCGACCGCGGGTTGCTCGGCTCGGCCCTCAGCGACACGGTGCGGGCGACTGTCGAGACCGTCGCGCAGACGGCTGGGACGCTCGGGGCGGCCACTACGGCGGTCGACCAGGTGCTGACCGGCACCGGGCCGGCGACGTCGCCGGTGGCGCCCGCATCCGCGCCGGAGTCGGAGACGCCCGCGTCAGGGCAGGCAGCAGCGGAGCCCGGGCAGGCAGCGGAGCCTGCGCCGGAGGCGGCCGCGGAGGGCGCTGCGGCGGAGTCCGCCGCGCAGGCGGCGTCCGGGCCGAAGGCGGGGCCGGGACCGAAGGCGGGGCCGGAGTCGACGGCCGTGCCCGAGCGGGCGGCCGACGACGCGTCAGGGCAGGCGGCCGAGGACGCATCCCAGGCGGTGAAGCCGGCGGCCGAGTCGATCACCCAGGTCGTCGAGAGCGTGCTCGACCCGGTGACGGAGCCGGTCCGGACCGTGACGGAGCCGGTCGGCGGGATGGTCACCGAGGTCGCCGAGCAGCCCGTCGCCGAGGTCGTCGAGCAGGTCTCCGACCCGGTCCTCCGACCCGTCACCGAGCCGGTCGGCGAGATTCTTGCTCCGGTGACCGAGTCCCTCGGCGGCGGGCTCGCGCCGGTGACGGGGATCGTCGGGGAGGTCGTCACGCCGCTGGCGCCGGTGCTCGGCTCGGTCACGGAGCCGCTGGCCCCTGTCACCGGAGGCCTGCTGACGCCCGTGGTCGACGTCGTCTCGCCGGTCACCGACATCGTGGGCGGCGTGACCAGCCCGATCGTGCGGGCGCTCGAGCCGGCGACCGCGCCGATCACGGACGCGCTCGAGCCCGTCCTGCGGCCGGTCGTGGAGCCGCTCGCCCCCGTGGGCGAGGCGCTCGCCCCGGTCGTGGAGCCGCTGAGCCCGGTCGTCGAGCCGCTCGCCCCGGTGCCGGGGGTCCTGGCGCCGACGCTCCCGCCCACCGACCCTTCGGTGCCCGACGGGCCCACGACGGCGATCCCGGCCGAGCCGGCCGAGGAACGCGCAGAGCCGACGTACCCGGGGGCGCTGCAGGCTTCCGGTGACGCCGTGGGTGTCGTGGTCTGGACCTCTGGCGGGGTCCAGCACGCGATGCTCGACCTGATGCCGGCTCCCGAGGGTGCGTCCGCCGTCGACAGCGCGCCGGCCCTGAGCGGCGCGACGGCGGACGTCGTCCGCACGGGTGGGCCGGGCCTGCTCGGTGCCGGCCTCCCGCTCGCCGGTGGCGCAGCGGGCGGCGCCGTCGCCGCCGGAGCCGGTGGCCTCCTGGGTGGCGGTGCGCCGCAGCTCAAGGTGCCGGGCGGCGAGGTCGTCGCGGTCCTCTCGGCCCTCCTGGTCTTCCGCGCACGCTCCTGGCGGGTGTCGACCGACGAGTCGCGCGCCAAGCTCGCGAGCAGCTACACGGACATCCCCGTCTCTCCTGCCTGATGTGGCCGGGCCGCTCCCACGTGAGCGGCACCGCCCGACGGCGCACCTGCCGTCGGCCCCACGCCAGGCAAGGAGAGACTCATGGACACCTTTTTCCGACGTGCCCTGTACACGGCACTCGTGGCGGGCGGCCTCGTGGTCGTCGGCGCCTCCGCGGCACACGCTGCCGCCGAGGTGGATCCGGTCGCTCAGGGAGCCACGGAGCAGACCGAGGGAGCTGCCGTACCGGGTGGCGTGCTCGACGCTGCCGTCGAGGGCGCGGTTCCGGCGGGCGAGGGGGCCGATGTAGCGGACGGCGCTGCGGCGGACGTGACGGAGGGCGCTGACGTTGTCGACGACGGCGCTGCTGCCGACGATGCTGTCGACGCCGTCGCTGCCGACGAAGGTCTGCTCGACGACGTCGTCGGGCCAGAGGGAATCGTCGGGTCCGTGGTCCGCGGTGACGTCGCCGGTGTGGTCGACGGGGCGCTGGGCAAGGACGGCCTGGTCGGCGGCATCGTGGAGGAGATCCTGCCGGGCGACATCGAGGCTCCCGGACCAGAGGAGCCGGATACGGGTGAGCCGGGAACTGATGAGCCAGGCGTGGGCGAGCCGGGCGTGGATGAGCCGGGCGTGGATGAGCCGGGCGTGGACCAGCCCGGTACTGATGGGCCAGGCATTGACGGACCGGGCACGGAAGATCCGGGCATGGATCCCGGCACTGACGGCCCCGGCATTCTCGATCCGGGCGTCCTCGACCCCGACGCCGGAGAGCCCGGCACCGATGGTCCCGGCACCGATGGTCCAGGAAACGACGACCCCGACGTCGTCGACCCGGGAACCGACCGGCCGCGCCCGGGCGAGCCGGGTACCGATCGCCCGCGACCCGATGCTCCGCGCCCCGACCAGCCGGGAGCCGGTCCCGGAGCCGACCTTCCCGGAGCGGATGCTCCGGGAGCCGCCGAGCCGTGGTTCGAAACCCCCGGCGAGACACCAGGGGTAGTGGTTCCCAGCGGCATCCGGCCCAGCGCCGCCGGCGGCACCGGTGCCGTCCCGGTGTCCGACGTCCTGACGGACTCCGACGCGCCCGCGGGCGCCGTCGACGAGCTGCCCGGCGGTGGCGTCGACATCAGCTGGGGTGACAAGGCCAGGGTCGTTCCGACGGCGTCGGACGGGGCGATCCTGTCGGCCGGCATCAGCGACGGCCTCGTCGGCACTCTGACCGGGCTCGACGAGCAGGCGGCGCCGGTGGTGGCACCCGGCGAAACCCTTGCTCATACGGGCCCCATGATCACGGGGCAGCTCGCGCTGGTCTCGCTCCTGCTGGGGCTGGGCATCGTGCTGCTCCGCGCACGTCGCCGTCGGACCGTGGTCTGACCACGGTCCGACGGGCGGCACCGAACCGGGCGCGGCCTTGGGTCATGAGTCATCAAGGTGGCTCGTGACCGAGGGTCGACCAGCCCGGGGTCGGTAGGTTCCACGGGTCGGGGCGCCGCTGGGGGGCGCCCCGGCCCGCGGACCCGGACAGCACAGAGCGGGAGCCCAGGGCATCGGGGGGTGACCTGGGCTCCCGCTCTGTCGTACGCGGCCTCGGCCGTTCGCGGCGTACGGCGTCGCACGATGTACGCGGCCACGCCCTACGCGGCGTACGTCGCACGCGGCACACGTCACAGCGGCGAGGGACGCCCGGGCGTCGGGCGGAGGCCTACGATCGGAGCACCATGCGCCATCTCCTCGCCGACACCACGCCGCTGCAGGTGTCGGCCGACTACCGGCGCCTCTGGTTCGGGCTGTCGATCTCGAACATCGGCACGCAGGTGACCATCGTCGCGGTGGGCCTGCAGGTCTACGCGCTGACCGGGTCCACGCTCGCCGTGGGCGTGCTGGGCATGTTCTCCCTGGTCCCGCTGGTGGCCCTCGGCCTGTACGGCGGGGCGCTCGTCGACCACTACGACCGGCGCAAGGTGTCGCTCGTGTCGTCGGTGGTGCTCTGGGTGGTCGTGGCGGCCATCGCGGCCCAGGCCTGGCTCGGGCTGGAGTCGGTGCACCTGCTGTACGGGCTGGTCGCGTTGCAGAGCGCCGCCTTCGCGATCAACAACCCGGCCCGGTCGGCGATCATCCCCCGGCTGCTGCCCGCCGAGCTCATGCCGGCGGCGAACGCGCTGTCGACGCTCTCGATGAACGTCGCCCTGACCGGCGGTCCGCTGGTCGGCGCCCTGCTCGTGGCCCAGCTCGGCTACGCCTGGGCGTACACGCTGGACATGGTGCTGTTCCTCGCGGCGCTCTGGGCCGTGTTCCGGCTGCCGCCCGTGCCGCCGGAGGGCGCCGCCGACGGCGCGACCTCGAACGGCCGCAGCCGCGTGGGAGCGGTCGGGTTGCGGTCCGTCCTGGACGGCCTGCGCTACCTCGCCACCCAGCCCAACGTGCGCACCACGTTCCTCGTCGACATCTGCGCCATGGTCCTCGCCTTCCCGCGCGTCCTGTGGCCCGCGGCGGGCGTCATCTACCTGGGCGGCGGCGAGACGACGACGGGCGTGCTCGCGGCGGCCTTCGCCGTCGGAGGCGTGCTGGCGGGCGTGTTCTCCGGCGGGCTGACGCGCATGCGCATGCAGGGCCAGGTGATCATCTGGGCGATCACCGCGTGGGGCGCGTCCATCGCCGCGTTCGGGCTGGTCCTCGTGCTGGTGGGCAGGGGAACGCCGGACGGGCCGATCGTCTGGGCCGTCGTCGCGGCGGGGATCGCGCTCGCGTTCGCCGGCGGCACCGACAGCGTCTCGGCCGTGTTCCGGCAGAGCATCCTGCAGACCGCCACGCCCGACCACATGCGCGGGCGGCTGCAGGGCGTGTTCATCGTGGTGGTGGCCGGCGGCCCGCGTCTGGGGGAGATGGTCCTCGGCGCCGAGGCGGCGTGGTTCGGCGAGGGCTGGGCGGCGGTGCTCGGCGGGCTCACGTGCGTGGCGCTGCTCTGGCTGATCGTCCGCCTCACGCCGCGCTTCTGGCGGTACGACGCGCGCCACCCGGAGCCCTGACCGGGTCCTGGTCCGGCCGGGCCCGGGTCCGTCCAACCGGTCCCGGTCCGTCCGTCCGTTCCGGTCCGTCCCGGCTCAGCCGGCAGCGGACTGCCGGCTGAGCGTGCGGCTCGCGGCCAGCGTCAGCACAGCGGCGAACCAGGCCGCGCCGACGGCGACGAGGAAGCCCGCCTCGGCCCCAGCGGCGTCCACCCGTGCCCCCGCGACCCAGGCGCCGAGGGAGGCCCCGATGCCTATCGACGTGCCCACCCACGTCAGGGCCTCGGTGAGCTGATGCTTGCTGACCATGTCCTGCACCAGGCCGGTGCCGGTGATGACGGTGGGCGCGATCGCGAGCCCGGCCACGAACATCACGGCCGCGAGCACCCACAGCGAGTGCGCCAGGAGGAACAGGGACGCGCCCAGGCCGAGCGCCACCATCCCGATCACGAAGCGGCGCGCCGCCGAGCTCGTGAAGTGCCGGGCGCCGTAGGCCAGGCCCGCGACCATCGAGCCGAGCGCGAAGACCGCGAGCACCACGCCGGACATGCCCTTGTTGCCCAGCTCCTCGGCGAACGCGACGGTCGTGACCTCCGTGGAGCCGAAGATCATGCCCATCGCCACGAACACCAGCACCATCACGGGCATGCCGGGGGTCAGGACGACGGGCCGGCTCCGCGCGCCGGCGTCCGGCACCACGACGGGCGGCTCGGTGGCGCGCTGCACCACGAACAGGAGGCCGCCCACCACGGTCGCCAGCCCGGCGAGCACCAGGGCCGACGGCGGCGCGACGGCCGTCGCGAGCGTCGTGGCGAGCACCGGCCCGACGATGTAGACGAGCTCGTCGATCGAGGACTCCAGCGAGTACGCGGTGTGCAGGCGGTCGGGGTCGCCGAGCGCATGGTTCCAGCGCGCGCGGACCATGGAGCCGTACGAGCCCTGGCTCCCGCCGGCGATCGCCGCGAACGGCCACAGCACCCACTCGGGGGCGCCGAGCACGGCGGCCGTGATGAGGCCGCCCAGCCCGACCGCGGACACGGCGAGCGCGGGCAGCAGCACCGTCCGCTGGCCGCGCCGGTCCACCCAGCGGGCGATCTGCGGGGCGAGGAACGCCTGCGCGAGCCCCAGCACCGCAGCGACCCGGCCCGCCATGGCGTAGCTGTCGTACAGGCCCTGGACCATGAGCACGGCGCCGATCCCGACCATCGACATCGGGAGCCGGGCCAGCGCGCCGGCGGCGGAGAACCGGAGCGCGCCGGGCGTTCGGAGCACCGCCGCGTAGGGGTTGGAGCGGGGTGAAGCGGCGGTCTGGGGCACGGACCGAGTGTCGCACCAACCACTGACACTGGTCCCGCTGTTTCCGGTGAGCCACGATGGGCCCATGACAGACGAACCCCAGGTGGCAGTGACCGACAACCCCGAGGAGTCCCGCTTCGAGCTGACCGTCGACGGCACGCTGGCCGGCATCGCCGCCTACCAGACGGATCCGGGCGTCGTGATCTTCGTACACACCGAGGTGTTCGAGGAGTACGAGGGCCGCGGCCTGGCCGGGCAGCTCGCGAGGTCGGCGCTGGGCATGGTGCGCGAGGCGGGCGACAAGATCGTGCCGCTGTGCCCCTACATCCGCGGCTACGTGCGCAAGCATGCGCCCGAGTACGACGACCTGCTGCTGCGACCCCTGGCTGACTGACGCCGTCTGTGAAAGTAATCTTCACATTCGCGATCACACTGCAAACTTCACATCCGAAGCGACATGTGCGAGAGTTTCCCCACGGCGTCGCCCGGCGGCATTGTTCGTCACCTCAGTGCCTCCGGATCGACGCCGGCCAACGTAGCAAAACCAGAACACAGAGCACCACGGCACCAACCCCCAGCAGCCGTCACCGGAGGTCAGGCACGTGAGGCAACCCGCCCGCCACGAGGCGACACCGAAGCCCGCCTATGCGCGCACGGAGTCGCTGCCACCGGCAAAGCTCTCGGGGCTGCTGTCGGGGATCGGCCGCCGGGAGTTCCTCACGATGGCGACGGCGGGCACCGCGGCGGCGGCGATCAGCGTCACGATCGCGGCCCTCGACCCGGCCACCGCGCTGGGTGCGCCGGCCATGACGGGGAACGCCACGCCGGAGCCGTCGTCGGCCACGAACCTCAAGCGCGAGCTGCGCGCCATGTGGATCGCCTCGGTGGTCAACATCGACTGGCCCTCTGCCAGCGGCCTCGACGCGGCCACCCAGCAGGCCGAGTTCCTGCACTGGCTGGACGTGGCGGAGGAGAACCGGCTGAACGCCGTGTTCGTGCAGGTGCGGCCCACCGCTGACGCGTTCTACGAGAGCCCGTACGAGCCGTGGTCGCAGTACCTGACGGGCACGCAGGGGCAGCACCCGGGCTACGACCCCCTCGCGTTCATGGTCGCAGAGGCGCACAAGCGCAACATCGAGCTGCACGCCTGGTTCAACCCGTACCGCGTGTCGATGCAGACCGACCCGGCGCAGCTCGTCGCCGCCCACCCCGCGCGGCAGCACCCGGACTGGGTGTGGGCGTACGGGGGCAGGCTCTACTTCGACCCGGGCATCCCCGAGGCGCAGGAGCACATCCAGCGGGCGATCCTGCACGCGGTCGAGAACTACGACATCGACGGCGTGCACTTCGACGACTACTTCTACCCGTACCCGGTCGCCGGCCAGGTGCTGCCGGACGCGGGGACGTACGAGCGGTACGGCGCGGGCTTCGACACGATCGAGGACTGGCGGCGCGGGAACGTGGACCGGTTCGTCGAGACGATGAGCCGCCGCATCAAGGAGACCAAGCCCTGGGTGAAGTTCGGGATCAGCCCGTTCGGTATCTGGCGCAACTCCACCACCGACCCGCTGGGCTCGGACACGGGCGGCTCGGAGTCCTACGACGACCAGTTCGCCGACACCCGCAAATGGGTGCTCGAAGGCTGGCTCGACTACGTCAACCCGCAGATCTACTGGCAGATCGGGCTCGCGATCGCCGACTACGCGGCACTGGTGCCGTGGTGGGCGGAGGTCGCAGCGCAGTCGGGCACGCAGCTCTACATCGGCGAGGCCCTGTACAAGGTGACGAGCGGGGTCTTCACCGACCCCGACGAGCTCACCAACCACCTCGACCTGTGCCGCGAGGTCAGCCGCGACGTCGGCCCGATCCACGGCAACGTCTACTACTCGGCGGTGCACGTGCCCGCCGACCCGCAGGGCGCGATGTCGAAGATCGTCGAGGACCACTACCAGTACCCCGCCCTGGTGCCGCCGATGCCGCACCTGCCGGCGGAACCGGTGGTCACCCCGGTCCTCGCCAAGGCACGCAGGGTGCCCGGCGGCGTCCGGATCCACGTGGCCGACGTCGGCGCGCGGGACGGCCGGGCGACGTCGTTCGCGGTGTACCGCGTGGCCGGCGCCGCGCACGCCGTCGACACGGACGACCCGGCGAACCTCGTGGGAACGTTCCGCTCGGCGGGCGGACGGGTGCAGTCCTGGCTCGACGAGTCGGCCGAGCCCGGCACCGACTACACCTACGTCGTCACCGCGCTGGACCGGGTCTGGAACGAGACCGCCCCGAGCCAGCCGCGCGTCACCGAGTAGACGCTGGGCACGCGGCACCGGCGCCGGGCACGCGGCACCGAGTAGGCGCCCGCCGTCCGGCACGGAGTAGGTGCCGGACGGCGGGCGCGGCGCGGTAGGTGCGTCAGTTCTCGACGGCGAGCCCCGCCTGCGCCCAGGCGACGATGCCGCCGTCGAGGTTGGTCGCCTCCAGTCCCGCCGCCTCGTTGAGCCACTGCGTCGCCCGCGCCGAGCGGACGCCGCTGTGGCACATGACGAGGATCCGCGAGTCGGCGTCGAGCTCGCCGAACCGCGCGGGCAGCTCGCCCAGCGGGATGTGCACCGCGCCGGGGGCGTGGCCGCCGTCCCACTCGTCCTGCTCGCGCACGTCGAGCAGCGTGGTCCCGTCCGGGACCGGGGTGGCGGGGTCGAGCTCGCTGGGGTGGACCGATGGGACGTCTGGCATCGCCGGGAACATGCCGTCAGCCTACGACGGCGGCCTACGACGGCGGCGGCGCGACGGCGCCGGACCGAGCGTGGGCGACACCCGACCCGAGCGTGGACGGCGACGGACCCGCCCGGTACCTGGCAGTATCGGCTGCATGGATGCGCGTGCCGGAACCCCTGCCCAGCCCAGCGACCTGATCGACGTCGACCGGGTGGTCGGCGCCTACTACGACCTGTCCCCGGACCCGGACGACCCCGCCCAGCAGGTGGTGTTCGGCACGTCCGGCCACCGGGGGGCGAGCCTGGACCACGCCTTCAACGAGGCGCACATCGCCGCGATCACCGCCGCCATCGTGGAGTACCGGCGCGAGCAGGGCACGGACGGCCCGCTGTTCATCGGCCGCGATACGCACGCGCTGTCCCTCCCGGCCTGGCAGACGGCGCTGGAGGTGCTCGCGGCGGCCGACGTGGACGTGATGGTCGACGCGCGCGACTCATGGACGCCGACGCCCGCGGTCAGCCAGTCGATCCTGCTGCACAACCAGACGCGGTTCGCCGAGGGGACACCGGGTCTCGGGGCGCCGGGATCCGGACTGGCTGACGGGATAGTGGTGACGCCGTCGCACAACCCGCCGCGCGACGGTGGCTTCAAGTACAACCCGCCGCACGGCGGCCCCGCGGACTCCTCCGCGACCGGGTGGATAGCTGACCGGGCCAACGAGATCCTGCGCACCGGAGTGGGGCAGGTGAAGCGCGTGCAGCTCGACGAGGCGCTCGCCGCCGAGACCACGCACCGGCACGACTTCCTGTCGACCTACGTGGACGACCTGGCGAACGTGCTCGACCTGGAGGCCATCCGCGCCTCGGGGGTGCGGATCGGCGCCGACCCGCTGGGCGGGGCGTCGGTCGAGTACTGGGGCGCGATCGCCGAGCGGTACGACCTCGACCTGACGGTGGTGAACCCGCGCGTCGACCCGCGCTGGGCGTTCATGACGCTCGACTGGGACGGCAAGATCCGCATGGACTGCAGCTCGCCGTACGCGATGGCGTCGCTGGTGCAGCGGATGACGGGCGCGGGCGGCGCGGCGCCGTTCGACGTCGCGACCGGCAACGACGCCGACTCGGACCGGCACGGGATCGTCACCTCCGACGGCCTGATGAACCCCAACCACTTCCTCGCCGTGGCCGTCGAGTACCTCTACGGCGGCGCGCGCCCGGGCTGGCGCGCCGACGCCGCGGTCGGCAAGACGCTGGTGTCCTCCGCGCTCATCGACCGGGTCGCCGAGGGTCTGGGCCGCCGCCTCGTGGAGGTGCCCGTCGGCTTCAAGTGGTTCGTCCCGGGCCTGCTCGCGGGCGAGGTCGGGTTCGGCGGCGAGGAGTCGGCCGGCGCGTCGTTCCTGCGCAAGGACGGCCGCGTCTGGTCCACCGACAAGGACGGGCTCCTGCTCGCACTGCTCGCCTCCGAGATCCTCGCGACCACCGGCAGGTCCCCGTCGGAGCACCACGCGGCCCAGGTCGAGCGGCACGGCCAGAGCTGGTACGCCCGCGTCGACGCCCCCGCCACCCGGGAGCAGAAGGCCCGGCTCGGCGCGCTGGCGCCGTCCGACGTCACGTCCACCACGCTCGCCGGCCAGGAGATCACGGCCAAGCTGACCGAGGCGCCCGGCAACGGGGCCAAGATCGGCGGCCTCAAGGTCACGACGGCGGACGCGTGGTTCGCCGCGCGGCCGAGCGGTACCGAGGACGTGTACAAGATCTACGCGGAGTCGTTCGTCTCCGCCGAGCACCTGACCGAGGTGCAGGACGCCGCGAGGGCGCTGGTCGGCGAGGCGCTGGGCTGACCCCGGCCGCGGCACGCGGCGTCACTCCGCGCCGGGACCGCGAACCGCGGTCCCGGCGCGCTCACTCGGCCGGTGCCACCAGCACGTTGGCGAGCTCCGTCAGGACGGCGGTGCGAGCGACGACGTCGCTGTCCTCCGCCGTGGGGTTCGCGATCATCGACGCGCGCATGGCCGACTCGTAGGTGCTGAGCAGCAGGTCGACGGCCGTGTCGTGGTCGATGGTGAACCGTAGGTCGAGGTGCGTCAGGATCCGCTCGATCGCGGCACCGCACTCCTTGCGGAGCGCCTTCTCCTGGGCGAGGAACGGTCGGCCGACGGCCGGGTCGCGCATGGCGAGCAGCTCGAGCTCCGCGCGCATGAGGGCCCAGGTCCTGGCCTGCCCTGGATCGGTGACCACCACCGAGAGGATCGCGCGGACGGCGCCGTGGTCCACGGAGCCGTCGCGGAGGACGTCGAGCCGCAGATCCTTGACGACGGACTCCAGCGCGGCGAGCTGCCGGCGCTGCGCCCGCTCGGCGAGCGCGAGGAACAGCTCCTCCTTGCTGCTGAAGTTCGAGTAGAAGGCTCCGCGGGTGAAGCCGGCCGCCTCGCAGACGGCCTCGATCGAGGCGCCGTGGATGCCGTGCTGTGCGAAGACGGTGAAGGCGGCGTCGAGCAGGCGCTCGCGGGTGCGCTCGCGGCGCGGGGAGAGGGCCGCTGCGAACGCGCGCTCGACAGGCGACCCGGACCCGGCATCGGCGACGGGTTCAGTGGTCACGGAAACTCCTCGGACTGCCTCGGACGGAAGGAACCCAGTCTACGTCCCCGCATACATCTTTGTATCGGATGCATCGCTGTATCGGATACAGTGGTGCATCGAACGACCTCTCATCCGTACCTGCCTCGTCCAGGAGTGTGCGTGTCCTCCGTTCTCTACTCGCTCGGCCGCTGGGCCGTCCGCGCCCGAAGGCTCGTCGTAGCCCTCTGGGTCGTGGTGCTCGTCCTCGTGGGCGGTGCGGCCGGCCTGCTGCAGCAAGGTCTCGACAACCAGGTGTCCATCCCGGGCACCGAGTCCCAGGAGGCGCTCGACCGCCTGGCGGCGACGTTCCCTCAGGTCAGCGGCGCTTCGGCGCAGGTGATAGTGGTCGCGCCGGAGGGTGAGTCCGTCAAGGACGAACCCATGCGCTCGGCCATCACCGACGGCGTCGAGGCGATCGGCGACATCTCGCAGGTCGCGGCCGTCACCTCGCCGTTCGACAAGCAGATGCCCGCGTCCGTGTCCGACGACGAGCGCGCGACGCTCCTGACGATCCAGCTCGACGGCGACCAGGGCTCGATCACCGACGAGACGAAGGACGCGCTGGGGGTCGAGACCGAGGAGCTCGCGCAGGCCCTGCCCGACGGCGCCGAGGCGCACCTGGGCGGCCAGCTCTTCTCCTCGAAGTTCCCCGAGATGACACTCACCGAGGGCGTCGGCCTGCTGGTCGCGCTCGTGGTCCTTGTCGTGACCCTCGGCTCGCTCGTGGCCGCGGGCCTGCCGCTGCTCAACGCCCTGCTGGGCGTCGGCGCGTCGATGGGTCTGCTGTTCGCCGCCACGGCGTTCGGCCCGGTCAACTCGACGACGCCGATGCTCGCGGTGATGCTCGGCCTGGCCGTCGGCATCGACTACGCCTTGTTCATCGTGTCCCGGCACCGGGAACAGCTCGGCATGGGGCTCCCCGTGCACGAGTCGATAGCGCGGGCGACGGCGACGGCGGGCTCCGCCGTCGTGTTCGCCGGCCTCACGGTGATGATCGCGCTGGTCGGACTGGGTGTGGCGGGCATACCGTTCCTCACCATCATGGGCGTCGCCGCCGCCGTGACCGTCGGAGTCACCGTGCTCGTGTCGCTCACGCTGCTGCCGGCGCTGCTCGGGTTCGCGGGCGAGCGGCTGCGGCCCAAGCCGTCGCGGCGGGCCCGCCGTGCGGCGGCCGAGGCCGCCGCGCACACCGACGCCGCTGCCGCGGGCGACGACGTCGAGGCGACCCGCCCGCGTTCCGCCGCCGCGGCGCTGCCCGAGCGGAAGCCGAACCGGTTCTTCACCGGGTGGGTGCGGGCCGTGACCAAGGTCCCTGCACTGACCGTCGTGCTGGTCGTCGCCGGCATGGGCGCGCTGAGCTACCCCGCCCTGGACCTGCGCCTCGCTCTCCCGGACGCGGGTGTGATGGCGAAGGAGGACCCCGCGCGCGTCACGTACGACCTGGTCTCTGAGCACTTCGGCGATGGCTTCAACGGCCCGCTGATCGTGACCGGGTCCATCGTGACCAGCACCGACCCGGTGGCGCTCATGAACCAGCTCGGGGACGAGATCGCGGACCTGCCCGGGGTGGCCGACGTGCCGCTCGCGACGCCGAACGAGTCGGCGGACACCGGGATCATCCAGGTGATCCCGGAGGGCGGCCCGACGTCGGCCCAGACGGAGGACCTGGTGCGCGAGATCCGCGCGCAGCACGACCACTTCCTCGACGAGTACGGCGTCGACCTCTCCGTCACCGGCTTCACCGCCGTCGGCATCGACGTGTCGGACAAGCTCGGTGACGCGCTGCTGCCGTTCGCCTTCGTCGTCGTCGGCCTGTCGCTGGTGCTGCTGACCATGGTGTTCCGCTCGATAGCCGTGCCGATCAAGGCGACGGTGGGCTACCTGTTCTCGGTGGGCGCCGCGTTCGGCGTGGTCTCGCTCGTGTTCGAGCACGGCGTGTTCGCCGAGGCGCTCAACGTGACCCGCACCGGGCCGGTCATCAGCTTCATGCCGATCGTGCTCATGGGCATCCTGTTCGGCCTCGCGATGGACTACGAGGTGTTCCTCGTGTCCCGCATGCGCGAGGACTACGTGCACGGCGGCAGCGCCAGGCATGCGATCATCACGGGCTTCCAGGGGTCGGCGAAGGTCGTCACCGCCGCGGCGATCATCATGATCGCGGTGTTCGTGGCGTTCGTGCCGCACGGCGACATGAACCTCAAGCCGATCGCGCTGGGGCTCGCCGTCGGCGTGGCCGTGGACGCCTTCGTGGTGCGCATGGTGTTCGTCCCCGCGGTGCTCGCGCTGCTGGGCGAGCGGGCCTGGTACATGCCGAAGTGGCTCGACAGGGTGCTGCCGTCGTTCGACGTCGAGGGCGAGGGTCTGGCCCGCGAGCTGTCGCTCACGGACTGGCCCGAGCCGGGCGCCACCGACGCGGTGGCGGTGGGCGGCCTGGAGGTGCGCGGCCGGTCCGGCGTGGTCGTCGGCCCGGTGAGCGTCCGGGTGCCCGACGGCGGCGCGCTGCTGGTCCGCGGCGACGCCACGGCGCCGGTCAGCGCCTTCCTGCTGGCCGTGGCGGGCCGGATCAAGGTGTCGGGTGGTGTGGCGAAGACCGCGGGCCTGGTGCTGCCCGAGCGTGCGTCGTCCGTGCGGCACAAGGTCGCGGTCGTCGACTCGGCGGCCGAGGGCGGGCATCCCGCCGAGGCGGTTCGGCGGGCGCTGCGGGACAGACCGACCGTGCTGGTCGTCGACGCCACCGAGACGGTGGGCGACCTCACGGCACGGGCGGAGCTGGCGCAGGCCGTCGGCGGCGCGCAGGCCGCAGGCGTCGCTGTGCTGCTCGGCTCGACGGGCTACGCCGCGACCGACCTGGCGCCGCCCGGCACCCCGGTGCTGGACGTGAGCGCCGGCGCGCGCGACGGGTCGGCGAGCACGGAACGTGATCAGCAAGCAGGCGCGATCGAGCAGGAGGTACGGGCATGACGACCGCGACGAGGTGGCTGCGGCCCGAGCCCATCCGCAACCCGTGGCGCGCCGTGGCCGTGGCGCTCCTGCCCCTGCTGATCCTGGGGCTGCTCATCTCCGCCCTGTGGAACCCGCAGGAGCGGCTCGACACCGTCAAGGCGGCGATCGTGAACCTCGACGAGCCGGTCACCGTCGACGGGCAGCTGGTGCCGCTCGGCCGCCAGCTCGCCGCGGGCCTCGTGAGCGGCGGCGAGACGGCGGACGCCGAAGCGGGTCAAGCCGCGGCGGTCCCCGCCTCGGACGCGAGCTACGACTGGGAGATCAGTGACGAGGCGAGTGCTGCCGACGGCCTCGCCGACGGCACCTACGCCGCCGTCGTGACCATCCCGGAGGACTTCTCGGCGGCCGCCACGTCGTTCGGTGGCGAGGACCCGGCGGAGGCGCGGCAGGCGACGATCGACGTGGCGACGCCGGCCAACGGCCGGGTGCTGGACGAAGCCCTCGCCCAGATCGTGGCTCAGACCGCCACGGGCGTGCTCGGCAGCACGCTCACCGAGACCTACGTGGACAACGTCCTGGTCGGCTTCTCGACGCTGTCGGAGGAGCTGGGCAAGGCCGCCGACGGCGCCGACCAGCTCGCCGACGGGGCGAACGAGGCGGGCAAGGGTGCCAAGGAGCTGGCCAGCGGTGCGCGGCAGACCTCGGACGGTGTGGCTGGGCTTGGTGACGGCGTGTCCGGGCTGGCCGGCGGTGCTGGCGAGTGGGCTTCGGGTGCGGACCAATGGGCTGCGGGTGCGGACGAGGTGTCGTCAGGCGTAGCCGGCCTGGCTTCCGGAGCTTCGGGCCTTGCTGACGGCGCGAGCCAGGTTGCTGCTGGTGTGGGCCAGAGCGCCCACGGTGCTACAGGCCTTGCCGAGGGCGCGGGAGAACTCAGCAGCGGCGCCACTGCGCTGGCCGGTGGCGCGACAAGGCTGGCCGAGGGCGCAGGTACCCTCGCGACGGGCACACGGGGAGCCGCGGACGGCGTTGGTCAGCTGGCGGTGGGTGCGGAAGGCGTCTCGACGGGGGTCGACGGCCTGATGGAACAGGTGGAGACCATTTGCGCGGGACCACGTGCTGCTGTTGTCCCGGAGTTGTGCTTGCCACTGAACGAGTACCGGAAGATCCCTGCAGGTGCGGATGCGGTCGAGCAAGGTCTCGGCGCGCTGTCGGACAGGAACAGCGAGAAGAGCCTGTACGCGCTCGCCGCTGGAGCAGCCAAGACGTCGAGCGGCGTGAACAAGCTTGCCGGGGGTATCAGCGGGATCGCCGACGGCACGCAGGAGCTGGCGGACGGTAACAAGCAGTTGGCTGCCGGGCTTGGCCAGCTTGAGGATGGGGCCACGCAGGTCGCTTCGGGCGCGTCGGGCGTGGCGGACGGCTCCGCACAACTCGCGACAGGTGTGTCCGGACTTGCCTCAGGCGCACGCGAGCTCTCCGGCGGAGCCGGTGGTATCGCCTCCGGTGCCACGGAGCTCGCCGACGGCGTCGGTCAGTTGGAGACGGGCACCTCCCAGCTCGCGACCGGCGTCGACGGCCTGGCTGACGGCGTCGGCGAGCTGGCCGGCGGCGCGAAGGACCTGTCCAACGGGCTGGGGCAGGCCACCGAGGAGATCCCCACCTACACGGAGCGGGAGCGCAAGTCGCTGGCCTCCGTGGTGGCCGACCCGGTCGCCACGGACGGCGAGGTCACCGAGCTCGACACCGGTGCGACCGGCCCGATGTTCGCGGTCCTGGCGCTCTGGCTCGGCGCGCTCGCGGTGATGATCGTGTTCCCGCCGGTGCCGCTGCACGCGCGCGGGTCGACCCGCGGCGCGCTGCGGCTCGTGCTCGGGACGTTCGCCGTCCCCGCAGCGATCGGCGTGGTCACGGGGCTCGCGACAGGCGCGGTCCTGGCCGGTATCGAAGGCCTCGACGCCGGCGGGTGGGCGGCCACGATGGGCTTCGGGGCGCTGGCCTCGGTCGCCTTCGTCGCGGTCAACCAGGCGCTCGCCGCTGCGCTCGGCCACGTCGGCAGAGGGCTGAGTCTGCTGGTGGCGGTGCTAGTCATCGCAACGGGTGTGGTGTCGACGGTGCCTGGCGTGCTCGAAGGGCTGGCTGCGTTCCTGCCGGTCGGCCCAGGACTCGACGGCCTTGCGGGACTTGTTGAGCCCGGCGTCGGCGGCGTCGGCATGGCGACCGCCGCGACCGTCCTGTGGGGCATCGCGGGCCTGGCCGTCACGACGATCGTGGTGGCACGCCAGCGCACGGTCCGCGTCGCGGAGCTCCTGCGCACGGCCTGACCAGGTCAGTACCTCTGGGTCCGCGGACGAGATCGGTCCGTTGCCCTGAGATCGGTCGGTTAATGGACCGATCTCAGGGCAACCGACCGAAGTCAACGAGTTCGGTCGGTCGTCTGACCGAACTCACGCGGCCAAGCCAGGCCGGGTCGGGTCGGTGAGGCCAGCTAGGTCAGGTCAACTAGGCCAGACCAGGAAGGTCAGGTCAAGAAGGCCAGGCCAGTCAGTCAGGCCACGTCGGACCACATCAAGCCCGGCGCAACCGTCCCGCTGTGTCCGGCCACGGGACGTGCACGGGCTCCAGCGGGACGAGTGCCTTCGTCAGGAACGCGTCCCGCAGCACGATGCCGTCGGGGGAGAGCTCGGAGATCGTGAGCTCGGGACCCTCACCGTCGAGCAGCCAGTGCTCCGCGAGCTCCCGCAGGCCGCGGTCGAGCACCAGCTCCTCGGCCGAGTGGTAGTCGCCCGCATCACCGACCGCGTGGCCGAGGCGGTTGCGCGGGATCACGTCGGCGTAGTCGGCGGTCACGGGTTCAAGGTAGCCAACGGTCTCGCCGTCCTCCCGCGTGACGGCGAGCCAGGTGTCCACAGGGGCGATCTCCGGCGTCGTCATGACTTGACCCTAAGGTCGGCCCTCGCCGAGGCGCCCGCGTTTTCCCAGCGGACGCCTCGGCCCGCTGACGGCGGGCCAAGCCACCCAGGTCAGCCCAGGTCCGACTTCCGGATCAGCCCATGCACGCCCACCGTCCGGTCGACCACCTGCGAGATCGCGAAGTCGGCCGCCGCCGACAGGTAGGCGTAGGCGACCGCCCGGTCCAGGCCGTGGTCGTGCTCCAGGAAGTCCAGCGCGTTGACGACGGCGCGGCGCATCGCGACGTCGAGGTCGCTGAGCTGCCCGCCCACCGAGCCGTCCGGGTCGGACAGCCCGATCGGGATCCACGCGTCCGGCGTCTCCGCGAACGGGTACGAGTAAGCGACCGACGGCGCGTCGCCCGAGCCGGGCTTGCAGACGGTCAGCCGGAACGTTCCCCGCAGCGAACCCTCCATGGCGGTGAGCGCCACCTCGCCGTCGCCCATCGCCATGTGCGGGTCGCCGACGTAGAAGAGCGCGCCCTCGGCGCTGACCGGCAGGTAGAAGGTGGAGCCGGCGCCCAGGTGGCTGATGTCGATGTTGCCGCCGCCGAGCGTGGGCGGGATCGAGTTGGCCTCCGGGGCGGTGAGGTTCGTCGTCTCGGCGAACGCGACGCCCATCATCCCGAAGAACGACCGCAGCGGGAACCGGACCCGGCCCGCACCGGAGCCCATCACGGCGTGGTCGCCCCACACCTTCGCAAACACCGACACGTTGCCGTACTCGGTAGGAATCCCCGAGTCCCGGCCGTCCGTGCCGACCGGCGGCATGACCTCGCCGAGCGTGATGCCGGCGGGCGCACCCGAGGCCGTCGCCGCCAGCGCGCCCTTGCCGTGCCGGGACGAGACCACGCCGTACGGCACGCGCGGCGTGACTTCCAGCGTCTCGATCTTCAGGACGTCGCCGGGTTCGGCGCCCTCCACGAACACCGGACCCGTCACGACGTGTGGTCCGTCCACGTCGAAGGTTCGCGGCGTGCGGGAGTACCCGCCGGCGATCGCGACGGCGTCGTCGAGCACCTCGCGACGTCGCACACCGTGCTGGGCGAAGTACGCGACCGGGTCGCGGCCCTGGTCCTCGAGGATGCCCTCGTGGGAGACGGAGTCGATGGTGACCGTCTGCCCGGAGCGCACCCGCGCCGCGGCGTCGGCGTGCACGGACGGGACGTAGCCCCACAGGACGTCGTCGACCTCCGAGCCCAGGTAGACCTCGCCCGGGATGCGCCCGCGGCCGGGCTGCAGGACGCCGGAGAACCTCCCCGCGCCTCCGGCGCTTCCACCGCCGACCGTGGCACCGCCGACCGCCGTCGTACCGGCCGCTGCCCATGCCGGAACCGCGGACCCGGTCGCCAGCGCTGATCCCGCGCCGACGCCGAGCGCCGCCTGGAGGAATCGTCGTCGGCCGAGTGCTGAGACTAGGGTTTCCGCTGCCGTACGTCCGGTCCGGTGTTCGGGAAGAGTCACGTTCACGCTCCTTCGTACCCGCGCGGCCGGGCGCCGCACCGTCCCGACGGTAGGAACCGGAGATTTCACCTGTGTGAGCCGGCCGTTACGGCACGCGGACGGCGGGGCGTGAAACGACCATGCACCTCCTGCCACGCCAGGGCGGAGACTGGCAGCAGGTGCATGGTCGATCTCGTGCGACGGAGGCCGACGTCGGCCGGGGCGACCGCGGGCCGGCGACGTCAGTCGAAGTAAGTCACGACGTCCGCGCCTGCGGCTCAGGCGAGGTAGTCCCGCACGAGCCGCTCGGCCAGCCCCGTGTACGTGGCGGGGGTCAGGGCGGCGAGGCGCGCGGCGACGTCGTCCGGCAGGCCCAGGCCCGCCACGAACTCGCGCATGCGCGCGCCGTCCACCCGCTGGCCGCGCGTGAGGTCCTTGAGGCGCTCGTACGGGTTCTCCATGCCGGGCACGCCCGCGACGGACGCCGCGCGCATCGCGGACTGGACGGGCTCGCCCAGCACCTCCCAGTTGGCGTCGAGGTCCTCGCGCAGCAGCGTCTCGTTGACGGCGAGCCGGTCCAGGCCGCGGGACACGTTGTCGATCGCGAGCAGGCTGTGCCCGAACGCCGGGCCGATGTTGCGCTGCGTGGTGGAGTCGGTGAGGTCACGCTGCAGGCGGCTGGTGACGAGCGTCGCCGAGAGCGTGTCCAGCAGCGAGCACGAGACCTCGAGGTTGGCCTCGGCGTTCTCGAACCGGATGGGGTTCACCTTGTGCGGCATCGTGGACGAGCCCGTGGCACCCGCGACCGGGATCTGCGTGAAGAAGCCGAGCGAGATGTAGGTCCACACGTCGGTGGCGAGGTTGTGCAGGATCCGGTTGAACCGGGCGACGTCGGCGTAGACCTCCGCCTGCCAGTCGTGCGACTCGATCTGCGTGGTCAGCGGGTTCCAGTCCAGGCCAAGGCCCTCGACGAACGCCTTCGACACGGCGGGCCAGTCAGCGCCGGGGACGGCTACGGTGTGCGCGCCGTAGGTGCCAGTGGCCCCGTTCAGCTTGCCCAGGAACTCCGCGCCCTCGACACGGCGGAGCTGACGCCGCAGGCGGTGCGCCAGGACGGCGAGCTCCTTGCCCAGGGTCGACGGCGTGGCGGGCTGGCCGTGCGTCCGCGACAGCAGCGGGACGGCTGCGTGCTCGCGTGCCATACCGGCGAGCTGGTCGGCAAGGGCCGTCGCCGCGGGGAGCCACACCTCGCGGACGGCGCCGCGCACCATCAGCGCGTAGGACAGGTTGTTGATGTCCTCGCTGGTGCAGGCGAAGTGCACCAGCTCGCTGGCAGCGGGGAGACCGGTCTCGCCGAGCGCCTCGGGCGCCGCCGCGATGCGCCGCTTGATGAAGTACTCGACGGCCTTGACGTCGTGCACCGTCTCGCGCTCGATCTCCGCCAGCTCGGCGATCTCGTCCGCGCCGAACGTCGCGGGGATCGCCCGGAGGTAGTCGATCTCCGGCTGCGTGAGCGTGGGCGCCCCCGGCACCACGGGAGCCTCGATGCCGGGCGCGCCGTTGCACAGCGTGATGAGCCACTCCACCTCGACGTGGATGCGCTCGCGGTTCAGCGCGGCCTCGCTCAGGTGGTCCACGAGCGGGGCGACAGCCTTGCGATACCGGCCGTCCAGCGGTCCGAGCGCGATGGCCGGGCTCACCTCGGCGAGGGCGACACGAGCAGTGGTGCCCGCGGGGCGGGCGGGTGGAGCGGTGGTCTCAGGCACGTGCCCCATTCTCCCATGCGGGCACTGCCCGAGATTCGTCGCGGCCGCGCGCAGCCCCTCGTGACGGCGTGCCGCGGCAACGAGCCGGACCACAGGCGACCTTTTCGACGCTTTGTGCACAGGCGGCGTCCCCGGGCCGACGACGACGGCGGGTGCGCCCATAACGTCGTCGTGGGAGGTCGCCCTGGGGCGGCTGGACGAGATGTGGCCGGACCGGCATCGCCGAGCCGTACGACCGAAGGGACGCTGGTGCTGTCGGCCGGAGAGGACGCTGGCGCGGCCGGCCGGTTGACCGAAAGGACATCGGTACGCCGGCCGGTGTGGTCGAACGGATGCCGGCGCGGCCAGCCGGTGTGACCGAGTGCCGGACCGGTGTCGCTTGCCGGTGTGGCCGAAGGGACGCCGGTACAGCCGACCGGTGGCACCGGAAGAACGCCGATACGGCCGGTCGGTGTGACCGAATGGACGATGGAGGAAGCCTATGAACGATGCGTGCCTGCCGCCCGCACGGGGCGCCGACGATCCGACGGCGGCGCTCGCGGCCGCGCTGGAGCTGGTGACCCGGGCTGCCGACCAGCTCCGTTCGGCCGTGGACGTGGAGTGGGACTCACCCGCTGCCCGGCTGTACCAGGCGGAGGTCAGGGAGGCGGTGGTCGCCGTCGTGCGGGACCTGTCGTCGCTGGAGGAGGCGATGAGGCGGGCAGCCGAGTACCTCGCGGCGGGCGGGTTCGGATGACGTGGATGACGCCGGAAGACCCGGCGCCGCTCTCGGTCACGCCGTCGGACGGTCCCCGCACGCCGGCGGACACCGTCACGGTCTTCGGGGGCGCGGGCACCTCCGCCGTCGAGTCGGACTCGGTGCGCCGCGCGGCCGCCCGCATGGCCGACGCCGCCCAGGACCTGCGCTCGGCCGCGGCGTTGTGCGCCGGGGTGAGTGGGGGTGTCGTTCTTCCGGGGGCGGCCTGGCGGTCTGATGGCGGGCTCGGCCGGGTCGCTGCGGCGCTCGGGTCGGCGGGGCCTGGGCCGGCCGGGTGCGGAGCGGCTGGATCTGGAACGGATGGGCTCGCGTCGGGCATGCCCGGGTTCGCTGGGTCTGGGTCGGCTTGGTTTGGATCGGCTGCGCTCGCGTCAGCGGGCCTTGGGTCGGTGGGGTTTGGGTCAGCGGGTCTTGGGACGGCGGAGGTTGAATCGGCTGGGCTCGGATCAACTGGGCCCGGATCAGCCGGGCCCGAACCGGCCGCGTGGGCACCGGCTGCGCTCGGACCCGCCGCCCTGGCGCTGGAGGCCGCAGCAGGGGACGCGGCGCGGGGCCTCGGCGTCCGCGCCGACCTGTGCGACCTGCTGGGCTGGCGCCTGCTGCGGGCGGCCGGCCTCTACGAGGAGGCGGAGTCGACGGCGGAGCGGACGATCGGTGCGCTGGTCACCGCGGGGACCTTCGGGACAGGGGTGGCGTTCGGCAGTCTGGGCTGGGCGGGTCTTCTCGGGTTCGGCGCCGCCGCGGGTGCGGAGGTAACCGGGCGCGTGGCCGGCGGACTACTCAGCGGCGGCGCAACCTGGGCACTCACCGGGCTGGCCGCGGCCTCCGCCACCCGGGGCCTGGCGCCGCTCACGGACGAGGCGTTCGCCGGGCTGGGGAGCGGCCTCGGGCTGACGCGGCCCGCGCCGGGCGGCGGCCCCCCGGGCGTCGCCGGGGGAGCGGGTGTACTCGCGCACGCGGCGCGCGAGGTCCCGGTGGTGGGGAACGACGACGGCGGGTTCCGGGTCACGCGGGTCGGCCCGGACGACTTCGCGGGCGGCACGGTGCCCGCGTGGTCCGGCACCGCCGCGTGGTCCGTGCAGGAGGCGCTGGCTCGGATCGACGACCTCTACCCGGGAAAGGGCGGCGCGCCGGAGGCGACGGTCGCCGTCCAGAAGGTGACGGGGCCCGACGGTGCGGTGTCGTGGACGGTGCTGGTCCCCGGCACCCAGTCGGCGCTGCCCGCCGATCATCCCTGGGACGGCCGGACCGACCTCGAGCTGGTCGCGGGCCAGGCCGACGGCGCGACGGCGGCGATCGAGCGCGCGCTCGTGGAGTCCGGCGTCGGCCCGGACGAGCCCGTGACCCTCGTCGGGCACAGCCTGGGCGGGATCGCGGTCGCCGCCCTGGCGTCGCGGGCGGACTTCGCGGAGCGGTACCGGGTGGGCGGGCTGGTCACCGCCGGCTCACCGACGGGCCTGCTGGCCACGCCGCCCGGTGTCCCGGTGCTGCACCTGGAGACCTCGGAGGAGTTGGTCTCCCACGCCGACGGACGCTCCGCGGCGGAGAACCCGCGCACCCGCGACCGCGTGACGGTGGTCCGGACGCTGCGGGACTCGACCTACGCGGGCGACCGCGCGGCGTCGGGCAACGTGTCGCTGGCGCACTCGATCACCACCCATGTCCGCACGCTGGACCTCGCCGTGGGGTCGGGCGATCCGCGGGTGATCGAGGTGGCCGACCGGATCGGGGCGCGGCTGGACGGAAAGGTGGTGAGCACTGTCTTCTACCGGGCCGAGCGGGTCGACTCGTGACCCTGGGGCGGACCGGACCGCCCGGCCGCAGGAGAGACCTCAGTCCGAGATCCGCTTGGGCAGCAGCGCCAGCAGGATGGTCTGCACCACCGAGATCACGAGCGCGGCCAGCACGTACCACCAGAACCCGCCGTTCACCTCGAGGCCCCAGTTGGGGGTGTCGGAGAACCAGGACTGGTTGGTGATCAACGTGGTGATCCACAGCATGAGGGTGTTGACCAGCAACGAGATGAGGCCGAGCGTGAGGATGTAGAGGGGGAGCGAGATGAGCTGGACGATGGGCTTGATGACCATGTGGACCAGGCCGTAGACCACAGCCACCACCACGAGGGCGAGGATCGTGCCCAGGGCGGTGCCGTCGCTCACGACATCCATGTGGGAGCCGAGGATCAGGGCAGACAACCCGATCGCGAGTGCGGTGATGAGGATGCGCGCCACGAGCTTCATCTGGCCATCGTGGCATGCTGACCCCCGTGGAAGAAGCATCAGTACCGCTCCGCCCCGCCGTGTCGGCACTGCCCGCCTACGTCCCGGGTGCCCGTGTGGCTGCCGGCGCGCAGGCCTGGAAGCTGTCGTCGAACGAGAACCCGTACGCGCCGCTGCCCTCCGTGCTCGACGCGATAGCGCGGGCCGCGACAGAGGTGAACCGGTACCCGGACATGTACGCGGGCGAGCTCGTCGAGACGCTCGCCGCGCGCTCGGGGGTGGCGCCCGAGAACGTCGTCGTCGGCAACGGCTCGGTGGCGGTGCTGGCGCACGTGCTGCAGACGGTCGTCGAGCACGGGGACGAGGTCGTGTTCCCCTGGCGGTCCTTCGAGGCGTACCCGATCGCGGTGGCGGTGGCCGGCGGCACGGCGGTGACGGTGCCGGTCCAGGACACGGGCCGGCTCGACCTGCCCGCGATGGCAGCGGCCGTCACCCCCGCCACCCGGGCGGTGCTGGTCTGCACGCCGAACAACCCGACCGGCCCCGCCGTGCACGCCGACGAGCTCGAGACGTTCCTCGCGGCGGTGCCGAAGAACGTGCTCGTCGTGGTGGACGAGGCCTACCTGGAGTTCGTCCGGGAACCCCTGGTGCCCGACGGCATCGACCTGCTGCGGCGGCACGCGAACGTGGTGCTGCTGCGCACCCTGTCGAAGGCGTACGGGCTGGCCGGGCTGCGGGTCGGCTACGCGGTCGCCGAGCCGCGCCTGGCCGCGGGCATCCGCGCGGTGTCGACGCCGTTCGGCGTGTCGCACGTGGCGCAGGTCGCTGCGCTGGCGTCCCTGGCGCCGGAGGTGCAGGGCGAGCTCATGGCACGGGTGGACGCGCTGGTCGGGGAGCGCACGCGCGTCGCCGACGCCCTGCGCGACCAGGGCTGGCAGCTCCCGGAGACGCAGGCGAACTTCGTCTGGTTCGGCCTGGGCGAGGCGACGACGGAGCGTGCCGCCGAGGCGAAGGCGGCCGGCGTGCTGGTGCGCCCGTTCGCCGGCGACGGCATCCGCGTGAGCATCGGGGAGCCGGAAGCGAACGACGCGCTCCTCCGGGTCGCATCAACCTGGCGCCCCTGACCCGCTGGCCAGGGAGCTAGTGGACCAGCCGGATCCCGAGTGGTCGGCAAAATGTCAGGTAGTCGGCACCCCGGACTACCGACTACGTGACATTCTGCCGACCAGCCGGCGGCCCACCCGCGCCCGCCAGGCAGCGCGCAATATGCGCCCGGGTCGCTGCGGCGGCCCGGGCGTTGTCGTCCTCCTTGCCCGGGTACTCCGCGTGCCCGGCCGGCAGCTCCCACAGCTCCAGCGCGGCACCCGGGGCAGCTCCGCTCCCAGTGGCAGCTCCGTCCCCAGCCGGAACCCCGGACCGCGCCCCGCCGTCAGCCGCGAGGCCGCCCTCAGCCGGGCCTCCGCCCTCAGCCGCGGCTTCGTCCCCAGCCGCAGCCCGGGCCCCAGCCGAAGCCCCCGCCAAGGAACCCCCCACCGCATTCGCCACCGCGAACTGCCCCGGCGGCGGCACCGCCGTGTCCCACAGCGCGCACTCGCAGCGCACGGGCACGCGCAGATACCCGGCCGCCGTCGACGTGTCGAAGTACCGCAGCACGTCCCGGGCCTCCGGGTGCGCGGCCACGTACCGCCGCACGGCCTCCCCGCTGCCGGTGCACTCCAGGCCCAGCCGCACGTCGTACTGGCCGAAGCTCGGCACCACGAAGGTCGCGCCGACGAACCGCCGGTCCCACGGCACGGCCAGCGCCCCGATCCCGCCGAAGCTCTCGCCCACGTAGTAAAGGGGCAGGTCGCCGGCGACCTCGACCAGGGCGTCGGCCGCATGCCACAGGTCGATGGCGCAGCGGCCGAGCGAGTAGGTCTCCACCGAGCCGATGCCGTGCACCACGTGCTCCGCGGCCGTGTCCGGTGCGCCGACCCCGACGTTGAGCGCCCGGAGCCCGCGCGCCACGGGGAAGACGACGGCGGCGTCGTCGGGCACGCGGTCGAAGGTCGGCTCGTCCCGACCGCCGTACCCGTGGCTGCGCACGACGCCGACCCGGGCCACGCCGTCGGACGGCAGGGCGAGCCAGCCGCGCAGCCGCAGCCCGCCGGCGCCGGTGTGCTCCACCTCGTAGAGGTCGTGCGCGCCCTGGCGGCCGAGCGACGTCAGGCGGGGCTCCGGGCGGACGGCCCGGGAGGCGGCGAACCAGCCCTGCCACAGCTCGGCGAAGCCGGCGGGCGCCGGGACGGGCGCGACGGCGCGCAGGGCGTCCCGGTCGTACCCGTAGGTGCCGTCGATCGGCGCGTCGGGGAACCAGCGGTCGTACGGCTCTGGAAGGGGCACCGGGCCAGTATCGGCTCAGGTCGGGCCGAGACGCGGGCGCCGCGCGGGACGTGCTCGGGGCGGGTCGCCGAGACTCGGTCGCGTGCCTTGGTGGATTCCGACAAACGGCCCGTCGAGAGATTGGGCGACATCGCGGCAGACCTACCTACGGAGCCGTAGCCTACGCTTGCGTAGGCTACGAGAGCGTAGGTTGCGGATCGGCCAATTTCCGGCTGGACCCGTGCCAAGATGGAAAGGTCCCCGGAACGGGCCGGGCGTCTCCGCATCTGCGGGCGCTCGCGTCCGCAGGTGAAGGAGGAGAGCGTGACTACGACCAACGGCTCCAACGAGGCGATCCCGACGTTGCAGCTACTCGATCCCCGAGGGAACCGCGTCACCACGCGCGGCGCCAAGGGGTATCGCGACCGCGCCGCAACCCTGACCGCGGAAGACCTCCGCGGCATGTACCGCGACATGGTCCTGACTCGCCGCTTCGACGAAGAGGCGACGTCGCTCCAGCGGCAGGGCGAGCTCGCCCTGTACGCGCCAGCTCGTGGCCAGGAGGCCGCGCAGGTCGGCAGTGCCTACGCGCTCCGGCCGCAGGACTTCGTCTTCCCGTCGTACCGGGAGCACGGAGTCCTGCAGGTCCGGGGCCTCGACCCTGTCGACCGGCTGCGGTTCTTCCGCGGTTCCGACCACGGTGGGTGGGACCCGAACAAGTACAACGCGAGCGTCTACACCGTGGTCATCGGGGCGCACGCGCTGCACGCCGCCGGCTACGCGATGGGCGTCCAGCGGGACGGCACCCCGCTCGACAAGCATGACGGCACGGCCGTGATCACCTACTTCGGCGACGGCGCCACCTCGCAGGGCGACGTGAACGAGGCCATGGTGTTCGCGGCGGTGAACAACGCGCCCGTCGTGTTCTTCCTGCAGAACAACCAGTGGGCCATCTCGGAGCCCACCACGAAGCAGACGCGGAGCCCGCTCTACCGGCGCGGCGAGGCGTTCGGCCTGCCCAGCCTGCGGGTTGACGGCAACGACGTGCTCGCCGTGTACGCGGCGACGCAGGAGGCCCTCGAGCGGGCCCGGATGGGTGAGGGCCCGAGCTTCATCGAGGCGTTCACCTACCGCATGGGCGCGCACACGACGTCGGACGACCCGACCAGGTACCGCACCTCCGAGCAGGAGGAGGAGTGGCGCGGTCGCGACCCGATCGACCGCCTGGCCGCCTACCTGCGCGCGGAGGGTGAGCTCGACGAGGACTTCGAGGCACAGGTCAAGGAGGCCGAGGCAGAGCTCGGCGCCCACCTGCGCACCGGCGTCAGGGCGCTCGACGGCGGCCCCGCCGTCTCGACGTTCGACGACGTCTACGCCACCCCGCACGGCGTCGTCGCCGCCGAGCGGGCCTGGTACGAGGCATACGAGGCCGGCGACCCGCCGGCCGAGCAGTACGCGATCGCGGACACGGCCCAGGGAGGCGCACGATGACAACCATGGCGGAACGTACGCACACCACGTCCGGCGCCGCCGAGGCGGCGGGCACCAAGACCCTGACGCTCGGCAAGGCGGTCAACGAAGGCCTGCGTGCCGCGATGCGGCGGGACGACAAGGTCATGGTCATGGGCGAGGACATCGGCCCGCTCGGCGGCGTCTTCCGGGTGACCGACGGCCTGCAGGCCGAGTTCGGCGAGCAGCGGGTGGTGGACACGCCGCTGGCGGAGTCCGGCATCGTCGGCACGGCGATCGGCCTGGCCATCCGCGGCTACCGCCCGGTCTGCGAGATCCAGTTCGACGGGTTCGTCTTCCCGGCGTTCAACCAGATCACCACCCAGCTCGCGAAGATGCACAACCGCACGCGGGGCGCGCTGTCCGTGCCCGTCGTGATCCGCATCCCGTACGGCGGCGGCATCGGCGCGGTGGAGCACCACAGCGAGAGCCCCGAGGCGCTGTTCGCGCACACCGCCGGCCTGCGCGTGGTCTCGCCGAGCAGCCCGCAGGACGCGTACACGATGATCCAGGAGGCCATCGCGTGCCCTGACCCCGTGGTGTTCTTCGAGCCGAAGGGCCGCTACTGGGCCAAGGGTCCGGTCAACCTGGACGCGCCCGTCGGGTCGGCCACGCTCAACGCGGCCCAGGTGGTCCGGACGGGCACCGACGTCACGCTGGTCGCGTACGGGCCCTCCGTGGAGACCGCGCTCAAGACGGCCGACGCGCTCGCGGCGGAGGGGCGTTCCGCCGAGGTGCTCGACCTGCGCGCCGTCTCGCCGCTCGACACCGCCGCCGTGGTGGCCAGCGTCCGCAAGACCGGGCGCTGCGTGGTGATCCACGAGGCGCCCGTGTTCTTCGGCTCCGGCGCCGAGATCGCGGCCCGGGTCACCGAGGAGTGCTTCTACGCCCTGGAGGCGCCGGTGCTCCGCGTGGGCGGCTTCCACACGCCGTATCCGGTGGCCAAGCACGAGCACGAGTACCTGCCCAGCGTGGACCGGGTGCTCGACGCCGTCGACCGTGCCTTCGCGCACTGACCCAGGAGTGAGCCGAGAGTGAGTTCGATCAACCAGAGGTTCCCGCTCCCCGACGTCGGTGAGGGCCTCACCGAGGCCGAGATCGTCGAGTGGCGGGTCGCCGTCGGCGACACCGTCGAGGTGAACCAGACGATCGTCGAGATCGAGACGGCGAAGTCGCTCGTCGACCTGCCGTCGCCCTGGACAGGGACCGTGTCGGCGCTCCTCGTCGAGTCGGGCACCACCGTCGACGTCGGCACGCCGATCATCGAGATCGCGGTGTCCGAGCCCGGTGGTGCGGGCGCGGCCCCGGCCGGCGCGAACGGGACCGCCTCCCAGGCCGCTCCGGCCGCCGCCCCCGCCGCCGAGCGGGCCCAGGACGAGGGTTCCGGGTCGGTGCTCGTCGGCTACGGCACGGCGGAGGCCAAGGCGACCGGCCGGCGCCGGCGGTACCAGGCGGCGGCGTCCGCCCCGGCCGCCGCAGCGCCCGCAGCGGTCGCCACCGTGGCTCCTCCGGCCCCGGCGCCCACTCCATCGGCCCCGGTCGCCGCCCCGCCGGCTCCCACGGCCGCAGCGGCACCGGCGGTGGCGCCCGCGCGTCCGGCTCCCGCAGCGCCGGCCCCGGTGGCTCCGGCGTCGGACAGCGGGACGACGACGGCGACGCGGGCGCGCGTGCTGGCGAAGCCGCCGGTGCGCAAGCTGGCCAAGGACCTGGGGGTGGACCTGGCGGGAGTGCAGGCGTCGGGCCCCGGCGGCATCGTGACGCGCGAGGACGTGGTCTCCCACGCCGAGCGCTCGTCGGTGCAGAAGCTGGCGACCTACCCGGACGACGAGCCGTGGCTCGCCTCCGGCGTGGTCTCACCGGACGGGCGCCAGACGCGCGTCCCGGTGAAGTCGGTGCGCAAGCGCACCGCCGAGGCCATGGTGGCCAGCGCGTTCACCGCCCCGCACGTGACCGTGTTCCACACCGTCGACGTCACCAAGACGATGCGGCTGGTGGCCAAGCTCAAGGAGGACCGCGACTTCGCGGACGTCCGGGTGACGCCGCTGCTCGTCGTGGCGAAGGCGATGCTGCTCGCGGTGAAGCGGCACCCGCAGATCAACGCGTCGTGGGACGACGCGGCCCAGGAGATCGTCTACAAGCACTACGTGAACCTGGGGATCGCCGCGGCGACCCCCCGCGGCCTCGTGGTGCCGAACATCAAGGACGCGCACACGCTCGACCTGCTCGGCATCGCCAAGGCCATCACGGGGCTGACGGCGACCGCGCGGGCCGGGCGCACCTCGGTCGCCGACATGTCCGACGGCACCATCACCATCACCAACCTGGGCGTCTTCGGCATCGACACGGGCACGCCCATCCTCAACCCGGGGGAGTCGGGGATCCTCGCCTTCGGCGCGATCCGCAAGCAGCCCTGGGTGCACAACGGCAAGGTGAAGCCGCGGTGGGTCACGACGCTCGGCTTCAGCTTCGACCACCGGCTGGCCGACGGCGAGCTGGGCGCGCGGTTCCTGTCCGACGTCGCGCGGGTGCTCGAGGAGCCGGCGCACGGCCTCGTCTGGAGCTGATCCGGCAGCCCCCACACGCAGGGCCCCGCACATGTCAGACCCCCAGGTCACCTGAGTGACCTGGGGGTCTGACACGTATGCCGCCGGGGTGGTGCGCCCGTTCCGGATCGGTCTGGGAGATCCGCGGTGCGGAACGGACGCACCGTCCCGGCGGCTCACGGCGACTGGACTCGGGCGCCGTGCCTCGGGAAACGGCTGATGGTCAGGTGGCCGTCACGCGACGCGCATGCCTCCGATCGACCGCGGGCGGCCGCGGCGACGCTTGCGGCTCCGCACGGTGCCGTCCACGACGATCTCTCCGCCCCAGACGCCCCATGGCTCGCGGCGGGCGAGGGCGCCCGCGAGGCACTGCACCTTGAGCGGGCACGCGGCGCAGGCGCGCTTCGCCTCTTCGAGGTCCGCAGGATGCTCCGCGAACCAGAGCTCGGGCTGTTCCGAGCACGGCACGGAGTCGTCGGTCTCGGTGATGATGTTCGCGAGGTCCACACTGGTCACAACGCTGAAGAGGGCTAAAGGGTTGGGTTTGGTGCATAATCCGGCCGAACTTTTCCTGAACATCTGTGGAAGGCCTCGTCCGGGGCGGCTCGCGGCGTGGTCAACCGGACACCCGCGACGGGTCAGAACCGCTCCGGAGCGCGCCTAGGCTGGACCGGTGACACCGACCGACACCCGGAACGGGACCAGCGCGGCCGCCCGGAAGGGCCCGGCGAGCGGCCCGACGAGCCCCTCGTGGCTCGTCGCGGCGCTGCCCGCCGCGATCCTCGTGGCGCTGGCGGCCCTCTTCGCGGCCGGCGCGTTCTCCGGCGCGTTCACCGCGTTCGCGAACTTCACCGACCCGGGCGCCCTCGTGCGCTGGGGCACGCCCGTCGCGACGGTGACGACGGAGCTGGCCCTCGCCGTGACCGTCGGCTCGCTCGCGCTCGCGGCCTGGGTGCTGCCGCGGGGGCCGCTGGTGGACCGGGCCCTGGGGGTCGCCGGCGTCGCCTCGGGGGTGTGGACGCTCGCCGCGCTGGTCCAGCTCGTCCTGCGGTTCTCGTGGTCCACGTACCTACCCCTGGACGCGCCGACCTTCGGGCCGGCGCTGATGGAGTACGTCTCGACCATCCCCGTGGGCCGCACGTACCTGGGGATCGTGGTCGTCGCGGCCCTCACGGCCGCCGTCGCGCTCCTGGTGCGCGGCGCGGGGGGCGCCCTTGGCACGCTCGCGCTGCCCGTGGTGGCGCTCGGCATGCAGTCCTCCACCGGCCACGCGGCGGGCGCGGCCAGCCACGACCTCGCGATCTCCGCCCTGTTCCTGCACCTCGGCGGCGCGGCCCTGTGGATAGGCGGCCTCGGCGCCATCGTGTTCGTCGGGCTGCGGTACGCCGCCACGGCGGACGTGATCCGCCGCTACTCGGAGATCGCGCTCTGGTGCTTCGCCGCCGTGGCGGTCTCCGGCCTGGTCAGCGCCTGGATCCGGATCGGCTCGCTCGACGGCCTCGGCACCGACTACGGGATCCTGCTCGTCGCGAAGGCCGCGCTGCTGATCGTCCTCGGCTCGCTGGGCTGGCTGCACCGCACCACCGTGGTCGCCCGCCTGACCGCGGGCACCGCCACCCGGAACGCCGCGATCGGCCTGTTCTGGCGGCTCGCCGCGGTCGAGGTAGCGGTGATGGGTGCCGTGTCGGGCGTGGCGGTGGCCCTCGGCTCCACCGCGCCCCCCGTGCCCGACGAGGCGATCGCCGACCCGACCCCCGCCGAGATCGTGACCGGGCACCCCCTGCCGCCCGAGCCCACCCCGCTGCGCTGGTTCACCGAGTTCCAGTGGGACGTCATCGCCGCGTTCGCCTGCGCGGCAGCCCTGATCGTGTACGTCCGGTGGGAACTGCGGCTGCGCCGTCGGGGGGACGCGTGGCCGGTGGGCCGCACCGTCTCCTGGTGCCTCGGCATCCTGGTGCTGTTCTGGGCCACGAACGGCGGCGCGGCCACCTACGGGCACGTGCTGTTCAGCGGGCACATGGTGCAGCACATGATCCTGGCGATGGTGGTGCCGCTGTTCCTCGTGCTGGCCGCGCCCGTGACCCTGCTCGCGCGCGCGGTCCCCGCGCGCAAGGACGACTCCCGCGGCCCGCGCGAGTGGGTCCTGCTGCTGGTGCACTCCGCGTTCGGCCGGTTCCTGGCCAACCCGGTGGTGGCCGCCGTCCTGTTCGCGGGCGGGATGATCGCCTTCTACTTCACGCCGCTGTTCGAGCTGGCCCTGACCACCTACGCGGGCCACCTGTGGATGATCGCCCACTTCACGCTCGTGGGGTACCTCTTCGCGAACGCGCTGGTCGGCGTCGACCCCGGACCGTCCCGTCCCGGGTACCCGCTGCGGCTCGTGCTCCTGTTCGCCACGATGGCGTTCCACGCGTTCTTCGGCGTGGCGCTCACCTCCGGCACCGCGCTGCTCGTGCCCGACTGGTTCGGGCTCCTGGGCCGCCCGTGGGGCCCCAGCGCCATCGAGGACCAGCAGCGCGGCGGCGCCGTCGCCTGGGGTATCGGCGAGCTGCCCACCCTGCTGCTCGCCGTCGGCGTCGCGATCTCCTGGACGCGGTCCGACGCGCGGGAGGCCAGGCGGAGCGACCGCAAGGCGGACCGCGACGGCGACGCCGAGCTCGAGGCGTACAACGAGATGCTGGCGCGGAAGGCGGAGCAGGCAGCCGAGCGCGGCGAGGGCTGACCCGCGGCGGCGAGGGCCGACCCGGTGGTAGGCCCGAGAGCCGGGCCGACGACAAACACCGGTACAGGTGCCGGTCGCGCGTGATAGGACGTGTCGGGTGAGCGAATCCCCGCAGACCCCGCAGACCCCGTTCCACGACCTCGACCACTACGTGGCGATCCCCCGCCTCACCGGCCTCACGGCCAGCCACGACGGCACCCGCCTCGTCGTCGGCGTGCAGACGCTCGACGGCGAGCGCACCGGGTACCGCACCGCCCTCTGGGAGGTGGACCCCGCGGGCGAGACGCCTGCCCGCCGGCTGACCCGGTCCGCCAAGGGCGAGTCGTCCGCCGCCTTCACCCGGTCCGGCGACCTCCTGTTCACCTCCGCCCGGCCCGACCCGGACGGCAAGGAGGGCGACGACCCCAAGTCGGCGCTCTGGCTGCTGCCGGCGCACGCCGGCGAGGCCCGCGTGATCGCGGCTCCGCCCGGCGGCGCCGCGGCCCCGCTCGCGGCCCGCGATGCCGACACCGTCAGCGTCGCCGCGAGCCTCCTGCCCTCGGCGAAGGACCTGAAGCAGGACGCCGAGCTGCGCAAGGCCCGCAAGGACCAGAAGGTCTCCGCGATCCTGCACACCGGGTACCCCGTGCGGTACTGGGACCACGACCTCGGCCCCGACCAGGACCGGCGCTTCGTCGGCGACCTCGCGGCGCTCGCGGACGAGCCTGCGGCACCGCTGCCGGCGCCCCGGGCCGACGGCGAGACCACTGACGACATCGCCGCGACCCCGGGCAAGCACCTCGACCTGCGCGACCTCAGCGGTGCCGGCCACCACCTGCTGAACCACTCGGCCGACCTGTCCGCCGACGGCGGCACGCTCGTCACGAGCTGGAGCGTGAGCGACGCCGGGGCGGCCCTGCGCAGCACCCTTGTCGCGTTCGACACGGCGACCGGCGAGCGCCGCGTGCTCGTGGACGACCCGGACGGCGACGCGCAGGAGCCGCGCATCTCGCCCGACGGCGCCTGGGTCGCCTACGTGACCGAGTCCATCTCGTCCCCGACCGAGGCGCCCGTGATCCGCCTCGCGCTCGTGCCGGCCGACGGCTCCGCCGGGCCGGTGGTCCTCGCCGACGACTGGGACCGCTGGCCCGGCCGGCCCACCTGGCTCCCCGACGGCAGCGGCCTGCTGGTCCAGGCCGACGACGACGGCCGCGGCCCGGTCTTCCTGTACACCTTCGCCGGCACGCTGCCGGGCAGCGACGTCGTGGTCGAGCAGGTCACGGCCGACGACGCCGTCTTCTCCGACCTCGCCGTGACGCCCGACGGCGCCACCCTCTTCGCCCTGCGTGCCTCCTACGCGGCCCCGGCCGAGCCGGTGCGCGTCGACCTGGCGGGGTTCCTCGCCTCCGGCGCACCGGGGGAGCGGACGCCGGTGGCGGCGACCGTCCTGCGCTCCCCGGTGGCGGCCCCTGCCCTGCCCGGCACGCTCACCGAGGTCGAGACCACCACGGAGGACGGGACGCGGGTGCGCGCGTGGCTCGCGCTGCCCGCCGACGTCGGCCCTGAGGCCAAAGCCCCGCTCCTGCTGTGGATCCACGGCGGCCCGCTGGGCTCGTGGAACGCCTGGAGCTGGCGCTGGAACCCGTGGCTGATGGTCGCCCAGGGGTACGCGGTGCTGCTGCCGGACCCGGCCCTGTCGACGGGGTACGGGCAGGACTTCATCCAGCGCGGGTGGGGTGCATGGGGCGCCGCGCCGTTCACGGACCTCATGGCGATCACCGACGCCGCGGAGGCGCTGCCGGAGATCGACGAGACCCGCACGGCCGCCATGGGCGGCTCGTTCGGCGGCTACATGGCGAACTGGGTGGCCGGCCACACCGACCGGTTCCAGGCCGTGGTGACGCACGCGAGCCTGTGGGCGCTGGACCAGTTCGGGCCCACCACGGACGCCGCGTACTACTGGGCGCGCGAGATGACGCCGGAGATGGCGCTGGAGAACAGCCCGCACGGGGCGGTGGGCGAGATCCGCACCCCGATGCTCGTGATCCACGGGGACAAGGACTACCGGGTCCCGATCGGGGAGGGCCTGCGCCTGTGGTTCGAGCTGCTGACCAAGTCGGGCCTCCCGGCGTCCGACGACGGCGAGACGGCGCACCGGTTCCTGTACTTCCCGGACGAGAACCACTGGGTGCTCACGCCGCAGCACGCCAAGGTCTGGTGCCAGGTGGTGTCGGCGTTCCTTGCGGAGCAGGTGCTCGGCGAGACGCCGGAGCTGCCGACGACGCTGGGCTGACGAGCCCGCGCCGAGCCGAGGCCTGTCGGCCGGTTACCGCTGCACCGAGGCCGAGGTAGAGCGGGTGCGGCACATCCGCTCTACTTCGGTGGTGCGTTCAGCCCGCGCGGACCGCACCCACGACGCGCACGCGCACCGCGACGTCGTCGATCTCCTCGGGGACCTTGTCCACGAGACGGGGGTCCGTCACGTTGACCTGCAGTACCCAGCTTCGGCTGGGGCCTGCGACATGCTCGACCAGGACTTCCTCTGCGAGCACTTCAACCGGCGATCCGCCGCCGGGTGTGCCGGGTTCCGCGTGCTTTCGTGCTGGGTACTCACGTGGTGGCTGGCCGAGTGACGTCGTGAACTCAGGGGCGACGCCAACCCCGATCACACCGTCGAGCCCGGTGACTTTTTTCCGTAATGCGGCTTTTGCCGACCGAGCCTCGTCGAGTGTTGCCATCCCGATCACCTCCTGGTCATCCATTGTGTCCCCCGTGTCTACCCCCTTCCACCGGACCGGGAGGTGTGCTGGACCACATTTCGGGGCCTCGGGCAGCGCCGCAGGTCAGCCGGTTGACGACCCGCGACGCGCCGCGCGGACACGCCCAAGCGTCCCACCGCCGGACGCGACACGCCCGGGGCGGGAAACGCTGGTGCGCATACCGAACGCCCTCCGGGCGGAGATGAACCCCATCCGAACGGATGCGGTTGTCACTCGAACGGGTGCGTCGGCTCCCGCGCCAGCTCGACCCCCAGGATCTCCAGCACCTGGTCGATCGGGTTGGCATAGGTGAGCCCCTTGCCGCTGCGTCCGCCGGACTCGGAGCCGGCGAACAGGAGGCCGAGCGCCACGCCGTCCTCCCGGTAGACGAGGGCGCCGGAGTCGCCCCCACGGGAGAACGGCCCGTCGTCCAGGCTCTCGATCTCGATCTGGTCGTCGAAGTTGAGCGCGCCGAGGTCCTCGTAACCCACGATGACGTCGTCGAGCTCGATAGCGGTGACCCGCCCGCGCGTGACCGCGGTCGTGCGGCCCACCTTTCCGACTATCTCACCGCCGAGCGCCCGCGCGGTCTTCACCACGCGGCCGACGGGATAGTCGAACTCGACCGGGACCCGGTCGAGCCGGGCGATCGCCGCGTCCGTGTAGGACGGCTCGACGGAGTCCAGGTCCACCACCTCGGTCAGCTCGCCGATCCGGTCGCCGGGCGCCAGGCCGCCGTCGGCGGGTCCCGGCTGCAGGATGATGTCGCCGCGCCGGGCCTCGGGGGACCCGGCCAGCACGTGGTAGTTCGAGAGCGCGTAGAGGCTGCCGTCGCCGGGGTTCGCGCGGGTCACGAAGGCGCCGAGCGTGCCGGCCGTCACTCCCACGTGACCGATCGAGATACCGGGCCGGAGCGGTCTGCGCCGGTCGGTCTCACCGTCGGCCTGCGACGTCGGTGCCGGCGGGCGCGGGCCGAGCTCGCTCACGGGGCGGATGCGCCCGGTGCGGCGGACGTCGGCGTCGGGCCCGATCTCGGCGGAGATCTTGCGCACGATCGAGCGCGCCCGCGGTATGCCCAGCCGGTAGCGGACGGCGATGCCGAAACCGCCTTCCGCCTGCGGAACCAGCCCGAGCGTGAGGGTGGGCGCGCGCACGACGTCGGCCGCCTCGGCCTCCGTCTGCGCGCCCAGCGACCGCGGCGTCGCCACGACTCCATGCTTCTCTGCTAGCTCCCGGGCGAAGGCTGCGAGCTGCTCCTTCATCTTCCTGGCCTCGTCGCGGTCCATGCGCTGATCCTCTCCTCACCCACCACACGACACGGCACGCAAGGTGGCGACACGCCGATCTGCCCCGGAAAGTCATCCGATAGATGGATATCGCCTCGCCAGGTTTGCGCGGTACGTTCCTCTGCTACACCCAATCATGGCCGGGTGAAAGCCAGGAAGACCTGGGGTGTCACAAAAGATCCTCCAGGGCCTCTTGAACCGTTGGCGGTACCCGCTCCGGGCACCGATGGACACGAAACGGCGAGAATGATCGGGACGATGGACGAGACGCGGAGCGCGCGGGTGACCCGCGCCGACGTGCGTGAGGCCCTCATGTGGGCCCTCGAGCGGGACCGCGATGCTCTGCTCGCGCACCGGGCGGCCGTGCACTCCAGCAAGAGCGACCTGACGCGCCGCCGGGCCGACAAGGCCCTGGTCGAGCAGTGGCGTGCCCGCAAGCCGGACAGCGGGAAGGACAGCTCGCCCCGGGAGTGACAATGGGCGGGTGAGTACCACCGTCCAGCATCTTCCTCGGGTCCGTGCGTCCGAGCTCGTCGGGCGCGGCTGGCTGAACACCGGCGGCCGTGACGTCACGCTCGCCGAGCTGCGCGGCAAGGTCGTCGTGCTCGACTTCTGGACCTTCTGCTGCATCAACTGCCTGCACGTGCTCGACGAGCTGCGCGAGGTCGAGGAGCGGCACCGCGACGAGCTCGTGATCGTGGGCGTGCACTCGCCCAAGTTCGAGCACGAGGCCGATCCCGACGCCCTGGCCGCCGCCGTCGAGCGGTACGAGGTGCGGCACGCCGTCCTCGACGACCCGGAGCTGGTCACCTGGGGTGCGTACACCGCGCGGGCCTGGCCCACGCTCGTGGTCATCGACCCGGAGGGCTACATCGTGGCCCAGATGGCGGGCGAGGGGCACGGCTCCGCCATCGCGGCCCTGGTCACCGAGCTGATCGAGGAGCACGCGGCCAAGGGCACGCTGCACCGGGGTGACGGGCCGTACGTGCCGCCGGCTCCGGCGTCGGGCACGCTGCGGTTCCCCGCCAAGGCGCTCGCCCTGCCGAACGGGAACCTCCTGGTCGCGGACGCCGGGCACCACTCGATCGCCGAGCTCGCGTCCGACGGCGAGACGCTCGTGCGGCGGATCGGCTCGGGCGAGCGCGGGCTCGTCGACGGCGGGCCGGGCGAAGCGCGGTTCTCGGAGCCGAACGGGCTGTGCCTGGTGCCGGACGAGCTGCGTTCCCACCTCGGTTACGACGTCGTGGTCGCCGACACCGTGAACCACGCCCTGCGTGGGCTGCGCCTCGCCGACGGGGCCGTCACGACGGTGGCAGGCACCGGCGAGCAGTTCATGGTCGGCGGGCCGGAGAACGTGCGCGGGCGCGACGGCGGGCCGTCGGCGCCCTACGAGCCCGGCACCTCCGTCGCGCCGCTCGACCTGCGCCTCAGCTCGCCCTGGGACGTCGCCTGGTCGTCCGTGCGCGGCGCGTTCGTCGTCGCCATGGCCGGCAACCACACCCTGTGGGAGATCGACCTGTTGCAGGGTTCGGCGGGCTTGCTCGCCGGCACCATGAACGAAGGGCTGGAGGACGGCCCCGGCGAGCGCGCCTGGTTCGCCCAGACCTCCGGCGTCGTGCCCTCCGTCGACGCCGAAGGCAGGCCCGACGGACACCTGTGGATCGCCGACTCCGAGACCTCGTCGCTGCGCCGCGTCGAGCTGTCCGCCGGCGTCGCTGACACGCCGGCCGCCGTGGTCAGCACCGCCGTCGGCCAGGGGCTGTTCGACTTCGGGCACCGCGACGGCGCCGCCGACCAGGCGCTGCTGCAGCACCCGCTCGGCCTGGCCACGCTCCCCGACGGCTCCGCCGTCGTCGCGGACACGTACAACGGCGCGCTGCGCCGGTACGACCCGGCCTCCGGCGAGGTGACCACCCTCGCGCGGGACCTGGCCGAGCCGTCGGACGTGCTCGTGGAGGCGGCGGACGGCGCCGTGCGCCTGCTCGTGGTGGAGTCGGCGGCGCACCGGCTCACCCGGGTCGCGCTCCCGGCGAGCCTCGCGGGCGAGGTGCTCGACGGTGGCGCGCACCGGGTCGCCCGCCCCGCCACGGACATCGGCGCCGGCGCGCTCCGGCTGGACGTGCCGTTCGTGCCCGCGCCGGGCCAGAAGCTCGACGACCGCTGGGGTCCGTCGACGTCGCTCCAGGTCAGCGCCACTCCGCCGGAGCTGCTGCTGGCGGGGTCCGGGAGCGGGACGGACCTGTTCCGGGAGCTCGTGATCAACCCGGAGGTGACGGAGGGCGTGCTGCACGTGACCGCGAAGGCGGCGTCGTGCGACGAGGTGCCGCTGCTGCCGAACGGCGAGCCGGACCCCGACGTGTTCCCCGCGTGCCACCTGGCGCAGCAGGACTGGGGCGTCCCGGTACGGGTGACGCCGGACGGCGACGCCGAGCTGACCCTGCCCCTGCGGGGCTGAGCCGAGCCCGTCTATGGTCACGCGCATGGTGCGCACCGTGGTGTTCGACGTCGGAGAGACGCTGATCGACGAGTCCAGGATCTGGCTGCGGTGGGCCGAACGGCTCGGTGTGCCCCCGCTCACGTTCCTCGGCGTGCTGGGTGGCTGCGCCGCGCTCGACCGCCCGCACTGGGAAGCCTTCGAGATCGTGCGGCCGGGCCTGGACGTCGAGGCCGAGGCCGCGCGCTGGGCCCTCGATGACCCGGCCGGCCTGCGCAACGGGTTCGACGCCGGCGACCTCTACCCGGACGTCCGCCCGGCCCTGACGGCGTTGCGCGCGGCGGGTTTCGGCGTCGTCGTCGCCGGGAACCAGCCGCCGGCCGCGCGGGCCGCACTGGAGGCGATGGACCTGCCCGCGAGCGCGATCCGGACGTCGGACGAGTGGGGCGTGCAGAAGCCCGAGCCCGGGTTCTTCGCCAAGGTCGCCGAGCTGTCAGGGGTCGCCCCGGAGGAGATCGCCTACGTCGGTGACCGGCTCGACAACGACGTACTGCCCGCGGCGGACGCCGGGATGCTGCCGGTCCTGCTCCGCCGCGGTCCGTGGGGCCACCTGCACGCGCGGCGTCCCGAGGCGGGGCGGACGACGGTCATCGACTCGCTCACCGAGCTGCCGGAGCTGCTCGCCGCCCGCTGAGCTCGCCAGGGATCCTGCGGGTCTTCGTCTGGGCCGGGTGGTGAGGCGCCCAAGGAGAACTGCCCCGCGGGGATGTGTTGCGGGGTGTAGACACGATCTACTCTCCGCAACACATTCCCGCGGCGCGGTTTACCCGCGCTGCCCGTCCGCGCCCGGGTCTCCGCGCCCGGGTCTCCGCTCCTGGGTCGGTCGGCTCCTGGGTCCGTCCGCGCCCGGGTCGTCCGCACCGGATCGTCTCAGGCCAGCCGGAACAGCGGGTCGCCCGCCCGGAGGTGCGCACCGGGATGGGCCAGCTCCTCGAGGCCGCCGGGCCCCAGGTCCAGGGCGACGACGGGTACGAGGGGCGAGCGGCCGCCGTCGGACACTGCCGTGGGGGACCAGGCGACGAGCTCCTGGCCGGCCGTTACCGTCGCGCCCTCCGCGACGAGCAGGGTGAAGCCCTGGCCCTTGAGCTGGACGGTGTCGATGCCGAGGTGCACCAGGACGCCCCGGCCGGTCGCGGCAGCGCCGGCCTGCGTACCGGCACCGGACGCGCCGAGCCCTGCCGGTTCGCCAAGCCCCGCTGGTTCGCTGGGCCCCGCTGGTTCGCCAAGCCCCGCTGGTTCGCTGGGCCCCGCTGGTTCGCTGGGCCCCGCTGGTTCGCTGGGCCCCGCCGGTCCGCCGGGCCCCTCTAGCTCGCCGTCGCGCCCCGCCGACGGCGCCAGCAGCACGAACGCGTGCGGATGCAGCTTCACCACGACGCCGGCGCACGGCGCGACGACGCGCCCGCCCAGCTCTGGATCGGGGTCGAGGGCGAGTCCAGGGCCGACGATGCTCTCGGCGAAGACGGGGTCGGGCACGTCGCGCATCGCCACCACCCGTCCCGCGACGGGGGATCCGACGATCAGCGCCTCGGCCATGGAGCCATCTTGTCACCCGGCCACGCCGACGGCCGGACCTCGCCCGCTCGGGCGCTCGCGTGTAACGTTCCGAGCGCACTCGACGACGAGCCTTTGTGGGGGAGCGTGCGGATGACGAGCGAGAGGCTCACGGGGGTCCCGGCGAGCCCGGGCCGCGCGGTGGGCGTGGTGGTCCGGATGCCGGCCCGCGTCCCGGAGCCGAGGACGACCCGCCTGTCGGGTTCGCCGGACGAGGCCGTCCGCGCCGTCGAGGAGGCCGCCGCCCAGGTGGAGGCCGACCTCGCGGAGCGTGCGGGCCGTGCGTCGGGCACCGCGGCCGACGTCCTCGCCGTCACCGCCGCCATGGCGGCAGACCCGACCCTCGCCGCCGGTGCCGCCCGGCGGGTCCGGGAGGACCGCCTCACCCCGGAGCGCGCCGTGTGGGATGCGGCGGGCTCTGTCGCCGCGCAGCTCGAGGCGCTCGGCCCGCCCATGTCGGAGCGGGCCCGCGACGTGCGGGACGTGCGGGACCGCATCGTCGCGGCCCTCACGGGCGCCGCCCCGCCCGGCGTGCCGGATCCCGGGCACCCGTTCGTGCTGGTCGCGAGCGACCTCGCGCCCGCTGACACGGCGATGCTCGACCCCGCCGTGGTCACGGCGATCGTCACGGCCCGCGGCGGCCCCACCTCGCACATGGCGATCCTGGCCCGCGCCCTGGGCATCCCGGCCGTCGTCGCGCTGCCCGGCGCGAGCGACCTCGCCGACGGCGAGGAGATCGTGGTGGACGGCACGCTCGGCACCGTCCTGCGCGCGCCGTCCGCCGACGAGGTGGCGGGGGCCCGACGCCGGGTCAGCGCTGCGCCGTTCGACGGCAGGGGCGTGACGCGCGACGGGTCGGAGGTGGAGCTCGTGGCCAACGTCGCCGACCCCGCAGCCGCGCAGGCCGCCGCGGCCGCCGGAGCGCGCGGCGTCGGCCTGTTCCGCACCGAGTTCTGCTTCCTGGGCCGGGGCGAGGAGCCCAGCGTCGAGGAGCAGGTGACCGCCTACCGGGCCGTGCTGTCCCACTTCCCGGACCGCCGCGTGGTGGTCCGGACGCTCGACGCCGGCGCCGACAAGCCGCTGCGCTTCCTCACGCCGGATCACGAGGACAACCCGGCGCTCGGCGTGCGGGGGCTGCGCACCGCCGTCGCGCACCCGGACGTGCTGGACCGGCAGCTCGACGCGATAGCGCAGGCCGCCGCGGCGGAGAGCGCCGAGGTCTGGGTGATGGCGCCGATGGTGGCCACCGTGGACGAGACCCGCGACTTCGCGGCGGCGTGCGCGGCGCACGGTCTGGAGCAGGCCGGGGTGATGATCGAGACGCCCGCCGCCGCGCTGCAGGCGCGGCACCTGCTGGCCGAGGTGTCGTTCGCGAGCCTCGGCACCAACGACCTCACGCAGTACACGATGGCGGCGGACCGCGACCTCGCTGGGGTGGCGGCCCTGTCGACCCCGTGGCAGCCTGCCGTGCTGGAGCTCGTCCGGGTGGCGTGCGAGGGTGGTGCCATGCATGGTGCTCCGGTGGGCGTGTGCGGTGAGGCGGCGGCCGACCCCCTCCTCGCGCCCGTCCTGGTGGGGCTCGGCGTCACGTCGTTGTCCATGACGCCCCGTGCGCTGGCCGACGTCGCGAGCACGCTCGCGGGCGTGTCCCGCGAGGAGTGTGCGGAGCTGGCCCGGACGGTTCTCCAGTGCCCGACCGCGCAGGAGGCGCGCGACGTGGCACGGAGTCGTCTTCTCACCTGAACCTCATCTGAACCTCCAGGTCACATCACAGTCACGTAGGCGCTTTAAGGTGGCCCGCATGCCGGAACCGATCAGGACCGATCCACAGGAGCCCGTTGCACCCGACGTGCACGTCACGCTCTCGACGGCGTCGGTCTTCCCGCGCCGTGTGCCGATGGCCTTCGAGGCGGCGGCCGAGCTCGGCTACGACGGCATCGAGGTCATGATCTGGTCCGAGGAAGTGACCCAGAACCCGCGGGCGCTGGCGAAGCTCGCCGCAGAGACCGGCGTGCCGGTGCGCTCGGTGCACGCGCCGACGCTGCTGGTGAGCCAGCGGGTCTGGGGCCGGTCCCCGCTGGCCAAGCTGGAGCGGACCACCGACATGGCGGTGGAGCTCGGGGCCGGCACCGTCGTGGTGCACCCGCCGTTCCGCTGGCAGTACAAGTACGCGCGCGAGTTCCAGGACCAGGTGCGTGCGCTGAGCGGGGCGTCGGGCGTCACGATCGCCGTCGAGAACATGTACCCGTGGCGGGGCGGCGGGCGCGAGTTCCAGGCCTACCTGCCCGGCTGGGACCCCGCGGAGCACGACTACGACGCGGTGACCCTCGACCTGTCGCACGCGAGCGTGGCGCAGCAGGACGCGCTGACCCTGCTGGACCGGTTCGGCGACCGCCTGCGGCACGTCCACCTCGCGGACGGCAACCACGGCCCGCGGGACGAGCACCTGGTGCCCGGCCGCGGCCGCATGCAGGCGGAGAAGGTGCTCCAGGAGCTGGTCGCGCGCCGCTGGAGCGGCGACGTCTGCGTGGAGATCTCGACCCGCGCGGCGCGGACGGCGGCCGAGCGGCACGACGACCTGGCCGCCTCGCTGGAGTTCGCCCGCGCCTACCTGTCGCCGACGCCGCACGAGTTCCACACCCCGCCCGGCGTGCACCACCGGGCGCACGACGCCTGGTGACGCGTCCTGTGAGGTTGCTCTCGAATGGGTTCGAAACCGCTCGGAGACGGGGCTAGACTGGCCTCCGTCGAGAACGTACGGCGCGGCGGTCTGCCGCTGGGACAGAGGAGGTGGCGCGCATGACCCGTAGCGAGCCTCCGAGTAGTCCGAACCGCAGCTGAGCTGACGGTTCCCCGGCCCGCGCGTCCGCGGGCTCTCGCGCACCGGTGCGCTCCGCCCTCGCTGGGCGTGAGCTCCACCGGTCGGTCGGCCGTCCCTCCTGCGGTGATCCGTTCGCAGTCCTTCCCCTGCGCTCGACCCCCGGAGTTCCCCATGGCCACGTTCCTGCCGTCCCGCCCTGCCCGTCCCGTCCGCCCGCTGCTGGGCGCGCTGCGCCAGCGCCGCGCCGTCGACGTCGCGCCGCCCGAGGTCACCCCGCGCGCCGTCGCGCCGGCGCCTCGCTCGTCGGTGGTCGCCGCCGCGATCTACGACGACGGCGTCCGCACCGCCGCCTACGACAACCTCGCCGAGACGTTCAGCGCGCTGCGGTCGCGTCCCGGCGGCATGGCCTGGATCGGGCTGGAGCGGCCGGAGGAGGCCGAGCTGACGTCGCTCGCGCACGAGTTCGACCTGCACCCGCTCGCGATCGAGGACGCCATCCAGGCGCACCAGCGCCCCAAGATCGAGCGGTACGGCGACACCCTGTTCGTGGTGCTGCACGCGGCCCGCTACCTGGACGCCGCCGAGGAGGTCGAGTTCGGCGAGCTGCACGTGTTCGTGGGCCCCGACTTCGTGGTGACCGTCCGGCACGGCGCCTCGCCCGACCTGGCGGCGGTGCGGCGCCGGCTGGAGTCCGACCGCGAGATGCTCGCCCGCGGGCCCGAGGCCGTGCTGTACGCGATCCTCGACAGCGTCGTGGACGGGTACGCGCCCGTCGTCGCGGGGCTCGACCACGACATCGACGAGATCGAGGCCGACGTCTGGGGCGGCGCGCCCGACGTCTCGCGGCGCATCTACGAGCTCTCCCGCGAGGTCATCGACTTCCAGCGCGCCGTACGGCCCGAGCAGAGCCTCTGCGCCTCGCTCGCCAAGGGCGCCGACAAGTACGGCGTGGACCCGGAGCTGCAGGCCTACCTGCGCGACGTCGCGGACCACCTCACCGAGGCCGCCGACCGCATCGAGGTCTTCCGGGCGGCGCTGCGCGACATCCTCACCGTGGCCGCCACCCTTGCCGCCCAGCGGCAGAACGAGGAGATGAAGCACCTGTCGGAGGTCAGCATCCGGCAGGGCGAGGAGGTCAAGAAGATCTCGGGCTGGGCGGCGATCCTCTTCGCCCCGACCCTGGTCGGCACGGTCTACGGCATGAACTTCGAGATCATGCCGGAGCTCGACTGGGCGTACGGCTACCCGGTGGCCCTAGTGGCGATGCTGGCGGTCAGCGTGGGCCTGTTCGGCGTCTTCCGCTGGAAGCGCTGGATCTGAGCCCGCCGTCAGGCGGGGTCGAGCGTCTCCGGATCGGGCAGCGACACGAGGTACCTGTGCCCGACGGCGGCGACCATCAGGCCGGCCGTCGCCCCGACGATCAGCGGCGTGCTGTAGCCGGTGCGCGCGAGCAGGCCGCCGATCAGGGAGCCGAGCGGCATCGCGCCCCACAGCGCGGTGCGCCACGTGCCGTGCACCCGGCCGAGCAGGCGGTTCGGCACCGCGGCCTGACGCAGCGACATGACCAGCACGTTCCACGTCGTCACGCAGCCGAACGACACGAAGATCGCCGCTGCTCCGACCCAGAGCACCGGGAACGCGCCGGCGAGGAACCACGCCCCCAGGCCTGCGGCGTTCACCACCGCCATGACCGGTCCCGTCCCGAAGCGCGCCTTGAGCCGGTTCGTGACGGCCGCCGCCGTCAGCGCGCCGACGGCGCCGGCCAGCATGAAGGTGCCGTACCAGGCCTCCGGCACGTCGAGCCGCTCCAGGATGAACAGCACCAGCGTGGACGTGATGGCGGCGTGGCAGATGCCGATGAGCACGCTCACCACCCACAGCGGCCGCAGCATCGCGTCGGCCCAGATGAACCGGAAGCCCGCGACGAGCTCGGCCCGCCAGCCGGTCGCCGCCGCGGCGCCGGAGCCTCGATCGGCCGGGTCCGGCCCCGGCGCACCCTGATCGGCGCCCGGTGGGTCCGGCTCGGCCGCAACCTGATCAGCGCGCGGCGAGTCCGATGCGACGGCGTCCGCCGGCTCGGCCTGCCGCCGTCGGGCCGCGATGCCCGACGCGACGGCGGGCAGGGTCAGCGCGAGCCCGCCCGCCACGGCGTACGCGGCCGTGTTCAGGCCCAGCGCCCAGACCGCCGAGACGGCGAGCAGCCACGACGTGAGCGGCTGGGAGAGGAACTGCTGGACCACGATCTCGACGGCCTCGATGCGTGAGTTCGCGCGCGGCAGGTCGCTCTTGCCGACGAGCGAGGGTACGACGGCGCGGATCGCGCCGTCGTACACCGTCTCCAGCACGCCGTACAGGAGCACGACCAGCAGGAGCCACCAGATGGTGAGTGCATCGGTGAGGTGCAGCGCGAGCAGGCCGCCCGCGACGAGCGCACGCACGCAGCCGGCGAGGGCGAGCGCGAGGCGGCGGTCGATCCGGTCCACGAGCACGCCCGCCGGGATGGCGAACAGGAGCCACGGGAGCAGCCCGGCGACCGCGACGAGCGACACGAGCAGCGGGTCGTTCGTGAGCTGCACCGCCAGCAGCGGCGCCGCGACGCGGGCGATGCCGTCGCCGAGGCTCGAGCTGAGGTTGGCGGCGACGACCTTGGCGAACGCGCCGCCGAGCGGCGCGGGCCTCCTCGCGGGCGCTGGCTCGGAGTTCACGGCGGTGGAAGACACCCGCCAGAGGCTACCGTCCCGCTGGCGGCGGTTTTCACCCGTCGGGTCGACGGCGGCTCAGGCTCTGCCTGCCTGCCGACTGAGCCTGCGGCTCCGCTCCGGCGGGCGCCTCGTGCGCCGCACCTCCGGCTCAGGCTCTGCCCGTGCCGCCTGAGCCTGCGGTTCCGCTCCGGGCGGGCGCCTCGTGCCTCGGCCCCACCCTGCGCTGCTCCTCCGGCTCAGGCGGGGACGCGCTCCGGCACCCGCGCCCCCACCGCGCGCAGAACGAACGCCTCGGCGGCGCGGATGGTGCGCTCGCGGGCCACGGGCTCGTCCGGGATGAGGCGGCCGGACAGGCAGGCGTTGACGAGGTGCACCGTCGGCTCGATGTCCTGGGGCGGGAACGTCCCGGCGTCGATCCCCGCTGCGAGGATCCGGCGCAGGATCGCCTCCACGATGTCGGCGTGCTCGCGCAGCCGCTGCTGCGTGGCGCGGGACAGGACCGTGCGCAGGTCCGGGCCGGGGGCGAGGTGGAAGACGCGGGTGAGCTGAGCCTGCTGGCGGATGTAGGTACGGAGCTGCTCCACGGGGTCGTTCACGCCGTCGAGCGCCCGCTCCAGCGTGTGCGCGTACTGCTCGGTCTCGCGGGTGATGAACCCGAGGAGCAGCGCTTCCTTGTCGTGGAAGTGGTTGTAGACGGCGGTCCGGCCGACGTTCGCCGCTGCGGCGATGTCGGCCAGCGTGATGGTGTCGAACCCGCGCTCCGCCATGAGGGTGGACAGAGCGGTGAACAGCTTGTGCCTCGTCATCTGGCGGTGCTCGTGCAGGCTCTTGCCGATGATCTTGGGCATGCTGACATCATATGCCCGCGTCGTCAGGTAACTGGAACGCCGGATCGGACCGCGCTAGCGGGTGGAAGACGGCCTCTCATGAGAGGTGGCGTTAAGTCCTGATACATCGCCTTTGTGCATCCGAAATGCGATCATTTTCACCCCTCTTGTACTGAGACTCAGTCGCCCGAAACAATCGGCGCGGCGCGCGGTGCCGACAGGGGTGAAAAACCAGTGGCCAGGCCACAACGCTTGTATGCGCTCGCTGTCACCAGCGTGTTTCCTCTCTGTAACACGCCCGCATCATCGGGGAATGTGCCCGGCAGTAAAGTGCCCGCATGACTTTTCTGGCGGGCGTGATTCCAGCGGAACACGCCTCGGGTCACATTCTGATCCTGCCGAGCACGAACGGCCCTGTCGCCGTCAGCGAGCTCGCCGCCGCCTGGTTCCCCGACGTCGCGTGGCTCCGCGAACCGTCCCGCACCACAGGTCCGCGCCGGATGGCCGGGGCCCGGTTCCGGGGGATGGCGCAGCCCGAGTCCCTCGTTCCCGGTGTCCTGCGCCTGGGGGAGGGGCACGTCGCGACCGGCCCCTTCGAGGTCGGTGAGGCGCAGCTCGCCGACCTGGAGATGCCCGCGGCCAAGGCGGAGGCGTACTCCGTCGGGCGCAACGACGGCCTGCGGGACGTGCGCGGCGCCGCGCCGACGTCGTACGACGACCGGGACGGCATAGCGCGCGCCTTCCCGCACGCCCTCCCGCAGGGCGAGGAGCTGCGCATCGTGCAGTGGATGGTGGCGGCGGCCCGCAAGACGGGCGGCGGTGTGCTGGCCGACGGCCGGCAGGCGCTGGTCCCCGACCCCGGCGCCTCGGTCAACCTGGCGCTCTACGCCGCGCACGCCCTGCTGCCCGGCGACGTGCTGCCCATGCTCCGCTCGCTCATCGCGACCGCCGACGTGTCAGCCGAGCAGGTGACGCCCGACGGTTCGCCGCGCTACACGCTGGCGGGCAGCACCCCGTACGACGGCGCGCTGGTGGTCGACGTCGAGCGGGTCGACCGGGTGCCGCGTGCGCTCGGCTCGCTCGACTGGCGCAGCTACGGACCGTTCGCGTACCGGATGAGCTGGGTGCCCGCCGACCCCTACGAGCTCGAGCTGGAGCACGCGTCCGGGCTGCACGTCATCGCCCGGGCGCGCATGCGCGCCTCGCTCGCCCGCCTTGCCGTCGCCCTCCAGGGCCGCATCGCCGGGATCCTCGTGGACGACGGCGGCTTCATCGCCACCACCGAGGAGCTGGAGGGGCGGAACGACCCGACCGCAGGCGGCGCCCCGGGTTCTCGCGCCTGGGTCTGACCCGCGGCCACGGTTGTCCACAGGCAGAGTTATCCACAGATTTGGTCCACAGCCCTGTGCGTGGTGTGGGAAATCCAGGGATCTCCCTGTGGACAGAACTGTGGGCGGTGTGGCGGGTGAAAATTACAACGGTGGAGCGGTTGCCGCGCCTGCGGCGCGCGGATAGAAACGTTGGCAATGGTTCGACGATCCGGGCGCAGATGCGGTGCGCTGCAGCAGTACCGACCGGCCCGGACGTCGGACACATGGTCGACCGGAGAACGACAGGACGTCCCGTACCGCGGTGCGGGCTGTGGATGACGCCGCAGGTGCCTGTACGGGGCCGGAAGACCGCCCGCGTTCGAGGTGTCCGTGGAGAACAGGCCTGGCGACCCGGGTCTGACGGGTACATCGGAGCCGTGACGTCGACACGGCGCCCCTGGCCCGCGCCCAGTGCGGGCCATGGGTACGCGGTTCCGCCAGGGCCCCCGGCCTGCCCCGGGGGCCCTGGCCCACGCTCTAGGCTCAGCGCATGAGCAACCTCGAGACCCGGCCGGCCGAGCAGGTCTGCGCGGCGGGCGAGCAGGGCGACGGCATCGAGCTCCTCACCCCGCGCGACGTGCCGCTCGGCGGGCCGCGCGCGATGAACGTACGGCGCACCATCCCGCAGCGCGCACGTTCCCTCGTGGGCGCGTGGTGCTTCAGCGACCACTACGGTCCTGACGACGTCTCGGCGAGCGAGGGCATGCAGGTTCCCCCGCACCCGCACACGGGGCTGCAGACCGTGAGCTGGCTCTTCGAGGGCGAGATCCTGCACCGCGACTCCGTGGGCTCGCTGCAGACGGTCCGGCCGGGCGAGCTCAACCTCATGACGGCGGGCATCGGCATCTCGCACTCGGAGGAGTCGCCCGCGCAGGGCCGGCCGCCCCTGCTGCACGGCGTGCAGCTCTGGACGGCGCTGCCCGGCTCGGCGCTCGGCATCGACCCGCACTTCGAGCACCACGGCGACCTCCCGGTCGTGCGGCACGACGGCGCCGTCGTGCGGGTGTTCATCGGACGCCTCGCGGTGGCGGGCCACGAGCTGGCCTCGCCCGCGACCACCTACACGCCGCTGGTGGGCGCCCAGATCGACCTGGAGCCGGGCGCGGAGGTGCGGTTCGACGTCGACGCGGAGCACGAGCACGCCCTGCTCGTGGACGCGGGTGACGTGACGTTCGAGGGGAGCGCCGTGCCGCCGTCGAACCTCGGTTATGTGGCGCCCGGGCGGCCGGCCCTCGTGGTCCGGGCGGGGGCGGGCGCGCCGGTCCGGGCGGTCCTGATCGGCGGGCTGCCGTTCGGCGAGGACGTCGTCATGTGGTGGAACTTCATGGGCCGCACCCACGAGGACATCGTCCGGGCGCGCGACGGCTGGATGGCGCAGATCGCCGAGCTCGACGGCGGGGCGACGGGGTACGCGGCCGGTGCGGAGGGGCGCCTGTTCGGCCAGGTGCTCGGCTATCCGAGCGGCCCGCTGCGTGCGCCGGCGCTGCCGGACCTGCGCCTCAGGCCGAGGACGCGGCCGGGGCAGGGCTGACCGGCCGCAGCAGCGGCGGGTGCAGCACGGCCGCCGTCGGGTCGACGCCCTCCGCCAGCCGGAACAGCTCGGCCGGGCGGCCGGGGCACCCTCCGCCCAGGCGCCCGGTCGGCTCCAGGAAACCTGGGGTGCCCGTCGCCTTGCGGTGGAAGTTGCGTGCGTCGAGCTGGGTGCCCCAGACCGCCTCGTAGACGCCGCGCAGCTCGGCGACCGTGAACTCCGGCGGGCAGAATGCCGCCGCAAGGGGTGAGTACTCGATCTTGAGGTCTCGTGGGGTCAGGAGGTCCGCATCGGGGTGGCCGAACGGCGGCTCCGGCTGCTGTGAGTCCCTACTGGTCGATGTCGTACCGGAGCATGAACTCGCCCGCGTCGAGCACCACGTGGCTCACCTCGACGGGCGCGCCGTCCCGGGTGAACGCCGTCCGCGTGACCGAGAGCACCGGCGTGCCCGGCTCGATCCGCAGTTCCTCGATCTCCTCGATCGTGGGCATGCGCCCCACCACGTCCTCGCGGAACTTCACCGGCGCGTGCCCGGCCTCGGTCAGGCGGGCGTGCGTGCCGCCGGGCCCGACCTCCTGGTCCGCGATCGGCGTCCCGGCCGCGATCTTCGCCGGCAGGTAGGACGTCGCGAACAGCACCGGCTTGCGCTCGCGCAGGTGCAGGCGCTCGCGCACGGTCACCTTGTCACCCTCCGCGAGGCCCAGCGACGTGCGGATCTTCTCGGAGGGTTCGGCCTCCGCGGTGACGGCGAGCGTGCGGACCGTGAGCCCCGCGCCCGTCTCGTCGACCTCCGCCGTCACGGTGGACCCGTCCGCCTTCCCGCCCGTGCTGTCCCGCACGATCGGCTCGAAGGCGCGGACGAAAACACCGGAACCGTGACGGGTCACCGTCAGGCCCTCGTCCTTGAGCATCGACAGGCCGTGGCGCGCGGTCATGCGCGCCACGCCGTAGTTCGACATGAGCGCTGCTTCGCTCGGAAGGCGATCGCCCGGTTTGTAGGTCCCGGAGCGGATCGCGGCACGAAGATCCTTGGCGATGCTTGCGGCAGTCACACGTCCCTCTCTAGACACGGAACCCACCTAACCCGCAGCCAGTGCGTATACGCAACTTTTCCGCGTAGCGCTTGCGCGCTCCGGCTGACCCCCAAGAGGCTGTCTATGCGCCTAGAGGTAGGCACGGAGAGGTGGGAGAGATGGCGACGATTTCGGGCAACCTGGCTGATTCGGCGGCGGGTGTGGCGGCGCTGCTGGCGGAGGTCGGGGACGCGCGGATCAAGTGGGTGGAGGTGTTCCGCGACCACCTGGTGGTCCACCCCGCACAACAGTCAGAAGGCGCCGCGATCGCCGCACAGCTAGGGATCACGGTGGCCACCGACTACCCGGCCACCACCCCCGGCTTCACCATGTGGACCGGACACTGGAACGGCATGGACATGTATGTCTACGGCGACCTACGCGGCACTGGTCGTCCCGTCCGGGCCTGGCCTGCATGAGCCGTCCTCCGACGGCGAGCTGTGCGCACGTCACGCGTCGGGGTCGGCGTTCATCCGGTCTCTGGCGCGTATCCAGAGTTTGACGACGTCGATGCGTAGTGCTTCGGCGAGCATCACGAGTGCCGTTACTGGGATGGGGCGCGTGGCGTCGAGGTAGTTCCTCAGCGTGGATACCGGGACGCCGGACTCGTCGGAGAGCTTGGCCACGGACATCCTCCTCACGCCGCGTTCTGCTTGCAGGGCGTCGCCCAGGGCGCGATTCCATGCCGCTGCTCGTGCTTTCCGGTCGGTGCTCACGGTCACATCATGCCCCATGTGTGGCTGAGATATGCCGGAATCGGACGAATGTGGTCCGCTGCGTGGCCAAAACGGGGCCGCTTGGGTGTGAGCGGTGCGGAAGGTTATAGGTATACACGGAGCCGAAATGGCTACGTCTGTGTTGACTCTAGCTACGTATGTAACTAGTGTCGCGGCGTGGATCACATCCGAGAGCGGTACGCCGCCGCGGTGCGGGGCCTGGCCGCGGAGCGTCTCAAGGACGCGCGGGACATCGCCGAGGTGCTCGGCTGCTCTCGTAGAGCGGCATGGCAGCGCTGGCGGGGCGAGAGGGACTACCTCGGTCTAGAGGTCGGGCTGCTGTTCGACGCGTGGGAGATCGACCCCGAGCTGCTCGAGCGTCGGGTTGGTGAAGCACCTGTCGTCGGAGTGGCGGCGGGGCGCGATGACGAGGTGGCGACATGAACGTAGACATGGCCGTGCGCATGGTCGCCCTGGACATCGACGGGACCCTGACCCCCGCCGGGCGGCGGACCGTGCCCGAGCCGACCGTGCGGGCCGTGGCGGGCGCGGCTGCGATCGGTCACCACATCGTGCTCGCCACCGGCCGGTCACTGGTCGGTGTCCTGCCGATCGCGCGGGCGCTGGATCTGGACGACGGGTGGGCGGTCGCGTCCAACGGCGCCGTCACCGTGCACCTGGACCCGGGGGCTCGTGGCGGATACGTCGTGGTCGAGGCACGCACGCTCGACGTCGAGCCGGTCGTGCGACTCGCGTGCCGCCTGATGCCTGGCGTGCAGGTCGGCGTCGAAGACGTCGGATGGGGGTACCTGGTCACCCGGCTGTTCGGTACCGACGAAGTCAACGGCGCACAGCGCCTCACGGGTGCGGTCGCGGAGCTGTGGGCGACGCGGTCACCCCGGGTGATCCTCGCCGGCCGCGGGGCCGCTGACACGCTCCTGGAGCCGATACGTGCCCTGGGGGTGACCGCGAACCCGGACGGCCCGGACTGGATCGATGTCACCCCGACGGGCGTGTCCAAGGCGACCGCGCTGGACGCGGTGCGCCGGCGTCTCAAGGTGGCGCCGTCGCACACGGTCGCCGTGGGCGACGGCATCAACGACCTGCCGATGCTCGCCTGGGCTGCCCGCGCCGTGGCGATGGGCCAAGCTCCCCCGGCCGTGCGTGAGGCCGCCCATGAGACCACCGGGTCCATCGACGAGGGCGGCGTGGTAGCTGTCCTGCGCTCCCTGACCCACCAGACCGAGCCACCGAGCTCGCCGGGCCTCGCCCTGGCGGACGTGGCCGGTGCTGCCGCTCTGGTGACGGTCATGGGCCCTGACCTGGAGGTTGCTGAGGTCCGGGTCGTGGCGACGCCCGTGGGGGATGACCCGCTCGACCATGCGGACCCCGTACCTGTCTGGGCCATCGGTCTGCAGATCACCACACCACAGCAGGAGTCTGCGCAGGATCTCGCGGCGATTCTCAAGCTCGAGCACCAGGACGGCGACCAAGAGGGGCCCGACTGGTCCGGTACTCCCTTCCCCGCGGTCACGACCCGCCCGCTGCACGTCGACCTGATCGTCGCCGACGAGGCGCCAGGGGGGACGATCGCGCTGAACCAGGTCTCCACCTTCCTCGACCTCTTGGCGGCCATCGACGAGGCCGAGGTCGCGGTCGTCCTGGTCCGCCTGCATGCCGGACCTGACGGTGACGAAGCCGAGATCTACACCGCCGACGCCGAGGGCGCCAAGACCCTGACGGCCGAGCTTGTCGGGATCAAGCTCCGGCCGCGGGTCGTCGTGCACGCGCGGTCTGCCGATCTTCCTGACCCGCACCCGTTTCCCGATCCGCAGAGGAGTCCTGCGCTATGACGACTGAGACGCCCCCCGAGATCTTCTCCCGTGACCCGTACCGCCTGACTGATGACAACTTCGCCGATATCGAGTGCGTGCGGTCCATGGGTGGTGTGGGCTGGGTCGAGCTGCCCGACGGTCTGCGTGCGGTCATGGTCACCGACGCCGCCGCGATCAGGCAGGTCGTGCTGCACACGGACGTGTCGCGTGACGGTGCCGCGCACTGGCCCGACCTGGCCACTCAGCCGGCCGACTCCGCCACGCTGCCGTGGGTCACCTCCGCAGGGGCGTTCAGCGCCCACGGCTCCGAGCATCGGCGGTTGAAGAAGCTGATGACGGCAGCGTTCACCAAGCGGCAGGTCGACAGGCTCAAGCCCGCGATCGAGGAGATCGTGGCCGGGGTTCTGGACGACATCACGGTGGACAACCCGGCTGACCTGCGTGATGCGTTCGCCCTGTACGGGTGGGACCCGGTGGACCTGGTCGCCTCGTTCTGCTTCCCGGTCCCGATCACGGTGATCGGCCGGATGCTCGGTGTGGACGAGGACCTGTTCCCGGCCTTGCGGTCCGGTGCGGACGCCCTGTTCGACACCAGCCTCAGCCCCCAGGAGCTCGGTGCGAGGTTTATGGGGCTGGTCGGCGCGATCCAGGAGCTGGTGGCGCGTAAGCGCGCCCGGCCGGACGAGAGCCTGACCAGCCGCTTGATCGAGGCCAACCAGGACGGTGACACCTACACCGCTGCCGAGCTGGCCGAGACGGTCCGAATCCTCATCGTGGGCGGGTACGAGACCACCGCGCACCTGCTGGCGCAGTGCATCGTCCTGCTGCTGACTCATCCGCAGCACCTGGACGCTGTGCTCGCGCTGGAGCCGGGCTCGCCCAAGGCACAGGAGGCGTGGCTAGCGGTCATCGACGAGACCATGCGGGTACGCAGCACGTCCAACGCCGTCCCCATGCGGTTCGCCGTGCGGGACCTGGTGATCGACGGGTTCGCCATCGCCCAGGGCACGCCGGTCCTGGTCGCGTTCGCCGGCGCCGGCCGCGACCCCAGGATCCACGACCGGCCCCACGTGTTCGACCCGAACCGCGCCACGAAGGACCACTACGGGTTCGGACTCGGCGTCCACCGTTGCCCCGGCTCCGAGCTGGCGCGCCTGGAGGCCCTGGTCGCGCTGCCCATGCTGTTCGGGCGCTACCGCCTGGCGCTGGTCGAGGACGTGGCTGACATCCCGCCCAACCCTGGGTTCATCACCAACGGCTACCAGCGCCTGCTGGTCACCCTCGACCCACCCCGCCCCCACTGAACCCCACAGGCCACGCACCCCCACCAGCCCGGCCCGCGCGCCGTGCGCGGGCCGGGCACCCCACTTCCTCCCTGAGCCGGTTCCTCCTTGAGCCCGGTTCCTCCTTGAGCTGAGAGAAGCCACGACGTGTCCACTGCCACCCGGCAGGAACCAGCCGTCCGTCTGGACGAGCTGACCGGCCTGACCCCGCTGTCCGCGACGACCACCACCCTGGACCCGGCCCCCGTCTACGAGAAGCTGCACGCGCAGTGGGGACCCATCGCCCCCGTCGAGCTCGAACCCGGCGTCAACGCCTGGCTGGTCACCGACCGGGAGCTGGCCTTGCTGGTCCTGAAGAACGAGCACACCTACTCCCGCGACGCCAAGCACTGGACCGCGCTGCAGGACGGGCGGGTATCAGCGGGCACCGCGGCGTTCTTCGCCCCACCCATGAGCGAGAACTCCTTCTACCGCGACGGCAAGGTCCGCGCCCGCCTCCGGCGGGCGGTCGACGATGCGTTCCAGGTCGTCGATCAGCACGCCCTGGCCGTGACCATGCGCACGGCCTGCGACACCATGCTGGCCCGCATCGCACCACAGGGCCAGGCTGACCTGGTCGCCGCCTACACCGCCGCCGTCCCCCAGCTCGGCGTCGCGGCCCTGTTCGACCTACCCGGGCACCTGGCCGACCGGCTCCTGGGCTACGCCACGGCCATCTTCGCCAACAACGCAAGCACCCCCGACGCCTTCAAGAGCCTCGTGGTGATGATGCAAGAACTGATCGAGCACCGCTTCAAGTACCCCGGCACCGACATGCTGTCCGCGCTCGTGCACCACCCCGTACGCCTGACCCCCCAAGAACTGGTCGCCACGGCCCAGATGGTGCAGTCGGCCGGTCACGCTGGGGCCGAAGCCTGGACCACGACCACGTTCCAGTACCTGCTGGGCAACGTCGAAGACGGGTACCGGGTCACCCGGGGCCGGCTCGGCGTCGACGAGGCCTTGGACAAGGTCCTGATCTACGACTCGCCCGTCTCGAAGGCACCCGCCCGGTTCGTCACCACCAACACCATCCTGGAGAGCGTGAGAAGCCCCGGCAGCGGGCGCACACTGCACACCGGCGACGCCGTCATCTGCGACGTGGCCCAGGTATCCCGATCCTCACACCGCGATGCCGACCCGATCTGGGACAGCACCAACCGCGACAGCCTGGCTTTCGGCGCCGGACCCCACCAATGCCCGGCCAAGACCCCCGCCCGCATCATCGTCAAGACCGCCGTCGAACGCGCCCTGATCCGCCTCCCCGCCCTCAAACTCGCCATCCCGCCCGACCACCTCGCCCACGGCGCCTCGCCATGGACCAGCTCCGCACCCGCCATGCCCGTCACCTACCAACCCACCAACCCAGGCGAATGGACCTGACCCGTGGACCCTGCTCGCCGCCGATCGGAAAAAACTCCGCCCCAGGTCAGGAACTATCCTCTGACCTGGGGCGGAGCCTGTGGAGCGGGTGACGGGAATCGAACCCGCGCTGTCAGCTTGGGAAGCTGAAGTTCTACCATTGAACTACACCCGCAACGTCCGGTTCTGTCCGGGTATCTGCCACTCGCGGAATCCCGCTAGGGTTCCGGAACGGCGCCCCTGAACCTGGCGCGCGACCCGATCATACCCAACCTCGCCCGGATGCCCGAACCGGGTTCCGCGCGAGTCGCCGAGCAGCCGGAGCAGCAGTGAGCGAGCACCCCAGCGAGAAGCCGACCGAGCCGATCTACCAGGAAACCAAGCCCCTGCCCCCGCGGCCGCCGAAGCCCCCGCAGCCGCCGCGCGAGACCCGGGCCATGCAGACGCCGAAGACCTCGGGCGGCGCCAGGACGCCGCAGGGCGGCCCGGCGAACTACCAGCAGCAGTACGACTACGACCGGCCCACCCCGCCGGTCGAGCACGTGCCGGGCCGCAAGTCCCGCATCACCGCCGGCCTGCTCGGGATCCTGCTGGGCGTGGTGGGTGCGCACCGGTTCTACCTGGGCTACCGGGGCCTGGGCTGGATCATGCTGCTCATCACCGTCGTGTCGCTCGGCCAGGCGTGGTTCGTGCCGGCCGTCTGGGGCGCCATCGAGGGCATCCTGTACCTGGTGATGCGCAAGGGCTACTGGTCGGTGGACGCGAAGCACCGGCCGCTGCAGTGGTGACCGGCGCCCGATGACGTCACGGCGTCGTCCCGTCCCGCCGTCGGCACGGGCGGACGGGGCGACGCCGCTCCGTTGTGCCCAGTACCGTGTCGGGGTGCTTCTTTCCGACCGTGACATCCGCGCCGAGCTCGAGGCCGGCCGCGTGGTCCTCGACCCGTACGAAGCGTCCATGCTGCAGCCGTCGAGCATCGACGTGCGCCTCGACAGGTTCTTCCGGCTGTTCGACAACCACAAGTACCCCTTCATCGATCCGGCAGCGGACCAGCCCGAGCTGACCCGCCTGGTGGAGGCGGAGAACGGCGACGCGTTCGTGCTCCACCCGGGCGAGTTCGTGCTGGGCAGCACGTACGAGGCCGTCACGTTGCCTGACGACGTCGCCGCCCGCCTCGAGGGCAAGTCCTCCCTCGGTCGCCTGGGCCTGCTGACGCACTCGACGGCCGGCTTCATCGACCCCGGGTTCAGCGGCCACGTGACGCTGGAGCTGAGCAACGTCGCGACGCTGCCGATCAAGCTCTGGCCCGGCATGAAGATCGGGCAGCTCTGCTTCTTCCGGCTGTCGTCGGCATCGGAGCATCCCTACGGGTCCGACCTGTACGGCTCGCGCTACCAGGGCCAGCGCGGCCCGACGGCGTCCCGCTCGGCGAAGAACTTCCACCGCACCACGGTGTGACGGCCGGACGGCGGCACGGCCCGGGTTTCGACGGGTGGTGGGCGCCGTGACCGGGGTGCGCCGGGCGGTAGGCTCCGGATGCCCGGCGCGGTCCGGGCAAACCCGGACGTAGAAGGGATCCCGATGGCCTCTCCCCAGCTCCCGCTCTTGCCGCGCACGGTCGCGCAGGCCCACCAGGCACGGCACGTGCTCACGGTGCCCGGTGATGTGGAGCTGGACGAGATAGAGGTCCTCGCGCTCTCCCGGTTCTCCGCCACCCGGTGGGACGTGGTTCCAGCGGGCATCCTGCCCGGCAACGTGGCGGGCGCCCCGCAGGGCCGCCGCGCGCAGGGCCGGGAGCCGGGCGTGCTGCGGGTCTCGCGGCACGCGGTGATCAACGGGCCGTACCAGCCGTCGGGCGACGGGTTCGACCTCGGCGTCCCGCCCGGCGCCGCGATGGCCTTCGACGTCGTCTGCCACCGCGAGCGGGGCGAGCCGCCGTTCCCCGCGGGCGACCGCGACGGCATCGGGCGGGCCTTCGCCGCGGGGATGCCCGAGCGCGAGGAGCGCCGGCTGGTCGAGTGGCTCGTCGCCGTCGCGCGCAGGCTGGGCGGCTCCCTCCGCCTCGACGTGGGCGGCCTGTGGGACGTGAAGACCGCCCCGGGCGGCCCGACGGCGAAGCCCGGCGCCGGCGTCGTGCTCACCCCGGACGCGGGCGCCGCCATCGACATGACCGTGTACTCGAACGTCTGGCTCGACCCGCAGGCCGCGTACACGATCCTGCACCAGGTCCACCCGCGCACCCGCCTGCACATGGACGGCAAGGAGTGGGACGGGCCGCCGGCCGGCATCGCCGACAAGCCGCTGTACCCGGGTGAGACCCTCGACCCCGAGCTGCGCAAGAAGCTGCACGCCGCCGCCGACGACTACGACATCAAGGCCCTCACCGGCCCGCGCGTCCTCGACGGGTACGGGCTGGTCGTCGAGCTCGGCGTCGACGGGCTCGTGTCGGTGGAGATCAGCGGCGAGGAGAAGCTGCCGCGCCTGCTCCGCGGTCTGCCATGGGCGGAGCAGGGCGCCGTGCGCTACTGGGTGCACTGGGAGCCGCACGACCTGGTGGAGTCGCAGCGGGAGTTTCCCGCCATGGAGCTGCGGGTCGCGCGCAAGCGCGCGGCCGAGCTGGTCGCCCGCCTCGCGAGCGTGATCCAGGACGCCGCGGGCGGCGAGGTCGCCGACGAGGACGGCTTCCTGGTGGACCCGGCCGACCTCTGAGCGCCCGGCTCAGAGGTCGCCCGAGTCAGAGGTACTGACCCGGGGTGCGGCGGTCACCGCTCGACTCGTCGTCCCGGCTGCCCGGCATGGTCGGCCCGCCCGGCCCACCCGGACCGGCCGGGCCGAAGGTTGCCGTACCGGGCGGCAGGGCACGCCGCATCTGCGAGAGCTGGGCCTGGGCCGCCATCTGCTGGGCCACGAGCGCGGTCTGGATGCCGTGGAACAGGCCCTCGAGCCAGCCCACGAGCTGCGCCTGCGCCACGCGGAGCTCGGCCTCCGACGGGGCGGAGTCGTCGGAGAACGGCAGGGTGATGCGGTGCAGCTCGTCGATCAGGTCGGGGGAGAGGCCGTCCTCGAGCTCGTGGATCGAGCGCTCGTGGATCTCGGCCAGCCGCGTGCGCGCGGCCTCGTCCAGCGGGGCGTCGCGCACCTCGTCGAGCAGCCGCTTGATCATGCCGCCGATGCGCATGACCTTTGCCGGCTCCTCGACCTGGCCCACCACGGCCTCCGCCTCGTCGACCTCACGTTCGTCACCCGAACCCTTGGCCTCGCGCTCCGGCGGCACCGCCGCGCCGTCGGGCGTCACCACCTGGGGGTGCACCGTAGGGGCACCGTCGCGCGGCCGGTCGTCGCGGTCGTCGGGTCGCTCGTCGGACTGGGGGTTGCCTCGCTCGTCGGTCATGGGTCCAGTCTTGCCCGAATCGGCTGTCGCCCGCATTGCATCCGATGGCCGGGAACGAAATTGTCGACCATGCCTATATATAGGCATGAGCTGATCACGGGACCAGGAGCACTTTGCCGAAGGCCTCGCCCGACTCCAGCAGCTCGTGCGCCGACTGCGCCTCCGAGAACGGGATGCGCGCATGGATCACCGGCCGCACCCGCCCGTCGGCGACCATCGGCCAGACGTGCCGCTCCACGTCGGCCACGATGCGCGCCTTCTCGTCCGCGGGCCGGGACCTGAGCAGCGTGCCCGTGACCGTGCCGTGCCGGGCCAGCAGCGCGCTGAGATCGAGCTCGCCCCGCCTGCCCCGCTGCATCCCGATGACCACCAGACGGCCGCCGCGGGCCAGGACGCGGACGTTGCCGTCGAGCCCGCCGCCACCCAGCAGGTCGAGCACCACGTCGGCGCCCCGGCCCTCCGTCGCCTTGTGCACCTCGTCCACGAAGTCCTGCTGCTGGTGGTCGATCACGAGGTCCGCCCCGAGCTCGGCGCACCGTGCCGTGCGCTCCGGCCCGCCGGCGGTCGTGGCCACGCGCGCGCCCAGCGCCCGGGCGACCTGGATCGCGAAGGTGCCGATTCCGCCGGACCCGCCGTGGACCAGCACCCACTCGCCGGCCCGCAGCCCGCCGACGTCGACCAGGTTGTTCCAGACCGTGCACGCCGCCTCGGGAAGCGCCGCCGCGTCGACCAGGTCGACGCCGTCGGGCACCGGGAGGACCTGCGTCTCGCGGATCGCCACCTCCTCCGCGTAACCGCCACCTTCGAGCAGCGCGGCGACGCGGTCTCCGACACGCCAGCGCGACACGCCGGATCCGACACGCGTCACAGTTCCGGATATCTCAAGACCTGGCCAGTCTGGGGCATTCGGCGGAGGGGAGTAGTATCCGGCGCGTTGTAGCAGGTCAGCGCGATTCACTCCGGCAGCGGCGACCGCGATCACCACGTCCCTTTGGCCAGCAATCGGGTGGTTCAGGGATGAAAGGGAGAGTTTCCCTGAGGGGCCCGGTCCGGATATCGTGACGGCTCGCACATCGATGAAGCCTACTTCCGTGTGGCCCGCGGTGGTCGCCAGCGGAAACCGGGTGCCGGTAACTTGTACGCAGCACCGAGGGATGTTCGGCGGGCACCACGCACGCCATCCCCTTCCGGACAGTGATGGAGAGAGGTACGCATGTTCCGCAGGTTGGGAGTGCGCGGGAAAGTTCTTGCGACTCTTGTCACGCCTGCCATCGTCCTGGTCATCGCGGCCGCGTACATCATCGGCCTGTCCGTGGTCGACGCGATGCGCGCCCAGCAGACGAGCGATCTCGTCGCCGCGCTGGAATACCAGGACATGGCCGGTACGACGTTCGCGCAGGAGCGGTCGCTCAACATCGTCGCGATGATCGACGACGGTGAATCCGGTGACCAGGCCCGTCTCGCCCTGCTCCAGGGCACGCCCAAGCTGAAGGACGGCAAGCCGGTCACGGACGACGCAGGCAACCCCGTGTGGGACGCTCCGGCGGCCCAGGCGCAGACGATCAGCGCCCTCGACCGGCGCGACGACGCGCTGCTGGACATCGACATCTCGATGCTGGACCAGCGCGTCAAGGACGCCGTCGCGCAGACCATCGAGGACCGCGCCGCCATCACGGACGTGCAGAAGAAGGTCGCGGAGGGCCGCCTCACCGAGCAGACGGCCACCGACGCGTACGGCACCTACATCGACGGCGCGCTCGAGGTGATGGACGCGATCGCCGACACGTCAGAGGACCGCGAGCTGGGTACCCGCCTCGAGGCGTACCACTCGATCGACCAGCTCATGCTGACGAACACCTACGAGCGCCCGGTGGTCGCGCTGACGCTCGCCATCGCCGCCCAGTCCCCCGAGGCGGCCAGGACCATGGCGCTGCGCGCCGCCGACCTGGTGAACCTGGGTGACCGCGAGTGGGACAGCACGCAGGACCTCTTCGACCGGATCCCCGGCGACTACCAGGTGCCCGGCATGGACGGCGTCTACGGCAGCGTCCGCGGCTACGTGGCACGCGGCGACCTGGCGTCCATCCAGCCCGCCGACGCCCAGGCGTTCCCCGACGAGTCCGCCAAGTGGGTCGAGGAGGGCCGCATCGTCCGTGACGCGGTCCGCGAGGACTCGGCGGCCTTCGCGCAGGAGCAGGCCGACATCGCGGCGAACCGCGCGTACCTCACCGGTGGCATCGCGATCGCGGCCCTCGGCTTCTCGATCATCACGGCGCTCGTCATCGCCCGCCGCCTGGTCTCCCCGCTGCGCCGCCTCACGCAGGCTGCCGGTGTGGTCCGTGACCGCCTCCCCACCCTGGTCGAGCAGGTGTCGGTGCCGGGGCAGGGGCCGAGCATCGACCTCGACCCGATCACCGTCGAGTCCTCGGACGAGATCGGCCAGCTCGCGGCCGCGTTCAACGACGTGAACCGCACCACCATCGACGTCGCCCGCGAGCAGGCGGCCCTCCGCGGCTCCATTGCCGAGATGTTCGTCAACGTGGCCCGCCGCGACCAGGTGCTCCTCAACCGGCAGCTCGCCTTCCTCGACGACCTCGAGCGTTCTGAGGAAGACCCGTCGACGCTGTCGAACCTGTTCCGCCTCGACCACCTTGCGACCCGGATGCGCCGCAACGCGGAGTCCCTCCTGGTCCTCGCGGGCATCGACTCCGGCCGTCGCGTGCGCCAGCCGATGCCGGTCTCCGACGTGATCCGCACCGCGTCGTCCGAGATCGAGCTGTACGACCGGGTGCGCCTGAACCTCGTCGTCGACCCGATGATGCTGGGCCACAACGCGCTGAACGCCGCGCACCTGCTGGCGGAGCTCCTGGAGAACGCGACGATGTTCTCCGAGCCGCACACGCCGGTGGAGGTCACCACGGCCCGCGACGAGCAGTTCGTCACGGTCATCGTGCGCGACCACGGCCTCGGGATGAATCCCGAGGAGATCGCGGAGGCGAACCGCAAGGTGCTCAGCCACGCCGCGTCGGACGCCGTGGGCGCCCAGCGCCTCGGCCTCTACGTGGTCGGCCGCCTGTCGGACCGCCTCGGCGCCCAGGTGACGTTCGGCACGGGCGAGGGCGGCACCGGCACCGAGGTGACGGTCCGCTTCCCCGCTGTGCTGTTCATGCCCGACAACGCGATGCCGCTGCCGATGCCGACCGACCCGCTGGAGGCCAACACGCAGGCGGCCGCCTCGCAGATGTCGGGCGGCCTGGCGACGGGTCCCGGCACGGGTGCGATGCGCAGCGCGGGCACGCCGACGACCTCGGTCCCCGCGCAGGGTGGCCTGCCGGTCCCGACGGGCACGTCGCAGGTCGCGGCGGCCGCGTTCGCGGCCCAGCCCGCTCCCACCGCGCAGCAGGTGGACATCAACGCCCTCACGGACGGCACGACGGCGCTCGGCCTGGCCCGGCGCCGCAGCTCGACGGCGGCGCAGCCGGTCGCCGAGACGACGCCGACCGGCTCGATCGTGCTGCCGGAGATCCCGACCCCGTCGCTCCCGCAGGAGTACAACGACGACAACGCGTGGGCGCCGCCGTCGAGCGTGTCCGCGGGCAGCTCCCTCCCGAGCCGTCAGCGTGCACCGCAGCAGGAGGAGCCGATCGCGCCGGTGTTCGAGGACACCACGCCGGCCGCCGTCGACGTGGACCAGCGCAGCGCGCTCTTCTCGAGCTTCCGCTCGCTCAACACGATGGATCCCGGCGACGGTGGCACGCAGTCGCTGCAGCTCGACCCGGTCACGCAGGACCCGGCCGCGCTGCCGGGGATGTCCGACACCGACGTGATGCGGTTCCCGGCGGCGAGCAGCGCTCCCGCGCCCGCCCCGGCCCGGAGCTTCGGCACCCCGGCGGAGAGCTTCGGCGGTTCCGGCCAGGGTGACGGGAACCAGACGCAGGGCTTCGGGGCGGAGGCCCCGCAGGGCCCCGACTCGTCGTTCGAGGCGCTGCCCGCGTTCGAGGAGCTCATGGCGGACCTCCCGAGCCGCCGCACGACCGGGACGGGCTCCCAGCAGGGCGGCAAGCCGGCCCAGCAGCGGCGCGGCCTGTTCGGGCGCCGGCCGGGCCAGCCCGCCACCGGCGAGCTGCGGGCCTACCAGGCGCAGGAGCGCCCGGTGTCGCGTCCGATCCAGGCCGTCGGCGGTGGTCCGGTCGCCGGTGTGCCGACCTTCGGCGCTCCGACCGTGCCCGCGCCGAACGTGCCCGCGCCGAACGTGCCCGCGCCGAACGTCGAGGTGCCGAGCTTCGAGTCGCCGAACTTCGAGACCCAGGGCTTCCAGCCGCTGAGCGGTCCGCCGCAGGGCAACCCCGCTCCGGTCACCGGCGTGCTCCCGGTCCAGGCTCCCGAGCCGCCGCTCGCCGCCGACCCGACGTACCAGCGCGGCTACCAGGAGGGCTACCAGAAGGCGGTCCAGGAGTCCCTGAACTCGTCGCTGCCGGGCAGCCCGGCGGGCGGCACGGTTCCGGTGCCCGTCGCGCAGGTCTCCGCGCCCGCCGCTCGACCGGCCACCACCCCTGGCACCAACCCCTTCGTGGACGCGGCACCTCGTGCGGCCGCGGCGGCAGCGGCCGCCGCGCCGGCACCCGCGCAGTCGCCGTCCTCGTTCGCCTCCGCCCCGGCCACCCAGGCCGTGCCCGTGGCGGTTCCGCAGCAGGCACCGCAGCAGTCCTTCGAGGCTCCGGTCCGGGAGTTCACCGAGCCGTACCCGACGGGTGCGGTGTACGACCCGTCGTACGGCTCGGGGGCACCGCTGGCCAAGCGGGCCGCCGGCACGGACGGCGACGGGAAGGACCCACTAGACCCCGAGTACGTGCGTGACTCGGTGGAGGCCCGGTCGGAGTGGACGGCCTCGGCCGTTCTCTACGAGGAGATGACGAGTCTGCTTCGTCGAGGGGCTTATCAGGAAGATGATGTGAAAGAGAGCGACTCGTACCGTCCGGCGACCGTCAGCACCGAGGTTGCCGGTGGTGGGCTGACCCGCCGCACTCGTGGTGCCTCGGGCACCGGGGCGGACCCCGCCGTCGAGCGGCTCTCTGCGCGCATCGACCGTGATCCTGAGCAGCTTCGCTCCCGTCTCTCGGCGTTCCAGTCGGCCACAGCCCGTGGCCGGTCGGAGTCGGTCGACGAGGGCAAGTCGGAGCACGAGAACGGCAAGAAGGGCGATGGGGACTCGACGTGGGCACCCTCGACCGTGAATCATGTCCCTGACTCAGCGCCGCAGTCGCGGTGACAAGCAAGCGCGTCTGTGGATTCTGACTAGGAGGAACAGAGAGTGACCCTCAGCACCGAAGCAACGAATTTCGGGTGGCTGCTCGACAACTTCGTGCGTACCGTTCCCGGCAGCCGGCATACGCTCGTGGTGTCGGCCGACGGCCTGCTCATGGCGATGTCCGATCAGCTCGACCGGACGAGCGGCGACCAGCTCGCGGCGATCGTCTCGGGTATGTCAAGCCTCACGCGTGGAGCGTCCCGGCAGCTCAACGGCGGTAATGTCCGTCAGGCGATCATCGAGATGGACAACGGCTTCCTCTTCCTGATGAACGTCTCGAACGGGTCGGTGCTCGGCGTGGTCGCGGAGGCCACGTGCGACATCGGCCTCATCGGCTACGAGATGGCCCTCCTGGTGTCCCGCACCGAGGCCACGCTCACGCCACAGCTGATCTCGGAGATGCGTGGCAGCCTCCCGGTCGATGGGCAGACCCGAGCCGCCAGCGTGGGATGAGGACTCGACCATGACGTACGCACCTTTCGGTTCCCAGGGGCAGGGGGATGTCCGCGAGACGTCCACCGTGCGCCCCTACGCGGTCACCGGAGGCCGGGTGCGGTCGGAGCTGTCCGACCTGCCGCTCGAGGCCCTGGTGGAGGTTCTGCCCGGGGCGGTCAGCAGTTTCGGGTTGCCTCCCGAGAAGCGCGCGATCCTCCAGCATGCCGCCCACACGTACGTGTCGATCGCCGAGCTCTCGGCCCTTCTGCGGCTGCCCCTGGGTGTCGTCCGGATCCTTGTGGCGGACATGCAGGAGGAAGGGCACGTCACCGTGCACACCTCGACCCCGGTTAACGTCCACACAGGCCACGGCAGCTCGAACTCGGGCCTGTCGCTGAGCGTCTTGGAGAGTGTTCTTAATGGCATTTCCGCCCTCTGACGGCGGGGCCCGTAGCGGTCCCAACTGGGCCCCGGTGTCGGGTAACGCCGGCACTGCGACCGCTTCCTCGAACGCGCCCGCGCGCCAGAGCGTGCTGGGCGGTGGCGGTGGTGCTTCCGCGCCCGCCGCGCAGGTCTCGCGTCCTGCGCAGGCCCAGCCCGCGCCGCCGGTGATGCAGCAGGCGCCGGCCAGCACCGCTGGGGCCAAGACTGCTCCTGGCCCGCAGCCGGCGGCCGAGCGCACCGCGCCGACGGTCGTCAAGATCGTCGTCGCCGGTGGATTCGCGGTGGGCAAGACGACGTTCATCGGCTCGATCTCCGACGTGGAGCCGCTGAACACCGAGGCGGCCATGACCGAGCACTCGGTGGGTGTCGACGACGCCGGTGGTGTCACCGACCGCAAGACCACCACCACGGTGGCCATGGACTTCGGCCGCGTGGAGCTCCCGGGCAACCTGTGGCTGTACCTGTTCGGTACCCCGGGCCAGGACCGCTTCCTCTTCATGTGGGACGACCTGGTGCGCGGCGCGATCGGCGCCGTCGTCCTGGTGGACACCGACCGCCTGGAGCAGTGCTTCCCGGCGATCGACTACTTCGAGTCGCGCAACATCCCGTTCGTCGTCGGCGTGAACTGCTTCGACGGCGTGGCCAAGCACCGGCTCGAGGACGTGCGCGAGGCGCTGCAGATCCCCACGCACGTGCCGATGCTCTACACGGACGCCCGCTCCCGCGCGGCGACCAAGCAGACGCTCATCGCGCTGGTCCAGCTCGCGATGCGCCAGCTTCGGTCCGGTGCCCAGGCGCAGGGCTGAGCCACTCTTCAGCACTCCGCGGACGGCGGGCCACCCTGAGGGCGGCCCGCCGTCGCTGTTCCGTAGCTAGACTGTGTGGCTGCGCCGTCCCCGCCCGCGGGGGCGGACGGCGCGAGGAGGGCTGACAGAGCGGCCTAATGTGACGGTCTTGAAAACCGTTGTGCGGCAACGCACCGGGGGTTCGAATCCCTCGCCCTCCGCTCGTGGCTGATGCCGGCTCGTTGCTGATGCCGGGAAGGGTTACCGGGCCGCGGGGTCGGCCGCAGCCGACCGATCCCGCGGCACGATCTGCAGGAACTCGGCCAGGAAGGACGCGGCCGAGCCGTCGCGCGCCGTCCGCCCGAGGAGGACGGTGCTCGGCGCGGTCGGGAACCGTGCAGTCCTAGCTGATGCCCACGATGGGCAGGCGCAGCGCGGCGGGGGCCGCCTCCGGGACCACCGGTGCGCGGGGCCGCACGGGCTCGACGGGCGCGTAGGCGGACCCGAGGGCCGGCCGCTCGTCCGGCTCGCCGGCGTTGGGCCACAGCGCGCACGCGCGCTCGGCCTGCGCCGTGATGGTGAGCGACGGGTTCACGCCGAGGTTCGCCGTCACGGCCGACCCGTCCATGACGTGCAGACCCTCGTGCCCGAACACGCGCAGGTACGGGTCGACGACGCCGCCTTCGGCGTCCGACCCGATGGCGCAGCCGCCGAGGATGTGCGCGGTCAGCGGGATGTTGAACGGGTCGCCGATCGTGCCGCCCGCTATGCCCTCGACACCGTCGTCGCCCAGCTTGTCGGCCATCCGGCGCACCGCCTCGTGGCCCTCGGGGATCCAGCTCGGGTTCGGGGCGCCGGTGCCCTGCTTCGACGTCATGAACCGGCCGAAGGGCGTGCGCCGGGTCACCGTGGTCAGCGAGTTGTCGTGGGCCTGCATGACCAGGGCGATGACCGTCCGCTCGGACCAGCGCCGCCAGTCGAGCAGCACGGGCAGCCACTTCAGGTTCTTGCCCATCTCGCCGAACCAGCGCACGAACCGGTACGGCCCGCCGTCGACGAGGATGTGCTGCAGGGCCGCCATGACGTTGGAGCCGTGGCCGTAGCGCACGGGTTCGATGTGGGTGTTCTCGTTCGGGTAGAACGACGAGGTGATGGCGACGCCGCGGGAGTAGTCGGTCGAGCCGACCTTGTGCGTCATCGCGCCGAGCAGCGCCTCGGAGTTGGTCCGCGTGAGGTGCCCGAGCCGTTCGGACAGCCGCGGCAGCGTGCCGGCGTCCTTCATGGCGTGCAGCAGCCGCTGCGTGCCGAGCGTTCCGGCGGCGAACACCACGTGCCGTGCGGTGAAGGTCCGCCGGCCGCCCCACCGCTTGCCGGTGCGGTGCGTGCGCACCTCGTAGCCCGGGGAGCCGGCCAGCGGCCGCACGACGTCGGCGGTGGTGAGCGGGTGCACCTCGGCGCCGGCCCGCTCAGCGAGGTAGAGGTAGTTCTTGACCAGGGTGTTCTTGGCGCCGTGCCGGCAGCCCGTCATGCACTCGCCGCACTCGGTGCAGCCCCTGCGCTCCGGCCCCACGCCGCCGAAGTACGGGTCGGCTGCCCGTTCGCCCGGCGACGGCGCCTCGGCGCCGCCCGGGCCGAAGTACACGCCCACGCGGGTGGGGCGGAAGGTGTCGCCGACGCCCATGTCCTCCGCGACGCTGCGGACGACGTCGTCGGCGGGGGACCGGCCGTGGTACCGGACGACGCCGAGCATGCGCTCCGCCTGGTCGTAGTACGGCGCGAGCTCGGACTTCCAGTCGGTGATGTGGGACCAGGCGCTGTCCGCGTAGAACGGGTCGAGGGGGCGGTACAGCGTGTTGGCGTACACGAGCGATCCGCCGCCCACGCCCGCGCCCGTGAGGCACAGGACGTTGCGCAGCAGCCGCACCCGCTGGATCCCGTAGCACCCGAGGGCCGGAGCCCACAGGAACTGCTTGAGGTGCCAGGAGTTCTTGGCGAACTCGTGGTCCTCGAACCTGCGGCCCGCCTCGAGCACGCCCACCCGGTAGCCCTTTTCGGTGAGGCGGAGGGCGGCAACGCTGCCGCCGAAGCCCGACCCGATCACCAAGACGTCGTAGTCCATGGGCGAAAATGTACCGCTTATTGACGTTGAGTGAAATACGCCGCCGACGGCGGTGGGGGACTCGCCGGGCCGTATGCCTGCCGGGGACGGCATGCTCCGAACCAGGCTCGCAACACGCTCGGTCGGACGGCGAGAACGGCGAGCCGACGGCGATCCACGGCGGGCCGAGCGGGCACAGCACGCTCGCTTTGCTCAGCGTGCCGTGCGGCAGGTACCCTGGTCCGCGCGGCATCACCCGGCGTGGGTACAGGCTGTCGCGAGGAGACGTCGCATAGTCAGGTCTAGTGCGCCACCCTGCTAAGGTGGTAACGGGGCAACCCGTTCGAGGGTTCAAATCCCTCCGTCTCCGCCAGGAAGGTCCCGGCCGCGCGTGACGCCCGGGACCTTTTCTGCGAAGGTCTCCGAACGAGTTCGGTACGTGATCGAACCCGCGGAGGCCTGTGACGGAGTTCTCCCTGGCAAGCGCGGATTTGGGTTTGGGCCCGCGCCGAACAGGCGGTAATGTTCTCGTCGGTCGGCCGTGTGAACGGCTGGCCAACGGCAGAACAGTGCGACCAGCGCCCGTAGCTCAACGGATAGAGCATCTGACTACGGATCAGAAGGTTGGGGGTTCGAATCCCTTCGGGCGCACAGTGGCCCCTCATCAGGCGAAGAGCCGGGTGAGGGGCCTTTCCTGTTACGCAGGGTCGGAACTGTTGACCCGCGCTTCCGACGGTCGCTACGTTCACGAGCGGCACACCCGTTCGGAGAACGACCAGGTTGCGGGGCATCGGAGCTCAACGGCGCGCTCCGCCGTCGGACCTGGGGAGGCCCCCGGGCGGGCGTGCCGCCCAGCGACCCACCGCCCGGTCGCGGGTGCGGGCGGGTGCAGGCGGCCGAATACTCGTCCGTGGATGTGCGGCGGACGCATGGACGGCAGGAGGAGCTCGGATGAGCGACACGGTTCAGGATGCCGGTGCCCGGTCGGGTGAGTTCGTGCAGTCCTTGGAGCGCGGGCTGGCGGTGATCCGCGCGTTCGGTTCGGACCGGGCCCGGATGACGCTCAGCGAGGTGGCCCGTGAGGCCGACCTGAGCCGGGCGTCGGCGCGGCGCTTCCTGCTCACCCTCGTGGAGCTCGGGTACGTGGTGACCGACGGGCGGGTGTTCGCCCTGCGCCCCCAGGTCCTCGAGCTCGGGTACGCCTACCTGTCGAGCCTCTCGCTGCCCGAGGTGGCGCAGCCCCACCTCGAGCGGCTCGCGGAGGACGTCGGGGAGTCGTCGTCGGTGGCAGTGCTCGACGGCGCCGACATCGTCTACGTGGCCCGTGTCGCGACACGCCGGATCATGTCGGCGGTCATCCAGGTGGGTACCCGGTTCCCGGCCGCGGTGACGTCGATGGGCCGCGCGATCCTGGCGCACCTGCCTTCCGGCGACCGCGATGCCTTCCTGGACGGCGTCGTCCTGGAACCGCTCACCCCCCGCACGATCGTCGACAGGGAGCTGCTGCGCACCGAGCTGGCCAAGGTGCGCGGCCAGGGCTGGGCGCTCGTCGACCAGGAGCTGGAGGAGGGGCTGCGCTCGATCGCCGCGCCCCTGCGGGACCAAGCCGGCCGGGTGGTAGCAGCGGTGAACGTGTCCGCGCCGGTACGCCGCGGCGCCGTCGAGGAGCTGGTGGCCGACGTCCTGCCGCCCCTGCTGCGTGCCGCGGGCGAGATCGAGGCGGACCTGGCCCGTACGCGGGCCTGAGCCGGACGTCGCCGCTGGTGGGGGTTCTGCCAGCGGCGCGGCCCGCTCGCCGCGCCGCGGCCGACGTCCGGCAGTGCTTGTGTGCTCCGTCGCAGGCCGGAGCCTCGCTACGCTTCGAGTCCTGGCTGCCCGCGGAAGGACAAAACGGTGTTCGTGTACTGCCCCGCTGCTTCGACGGAGGCCGCACATGCCTGACGTCGGCCTGCTCACCCCGGGCGCGCACCTCGCGCCGGGCTCCCCGGCGTCCGTGACCGACGACGTCGCCGTCGTCTGGGGCATGGTCTGGTCCGAGTTCGCCTGGGTGGGAGCCCAGGCAGACCTTGGCCTCGTCCCGGAGACGACGGCGGAGGCCGTCGTGAGCGCGATCGAGCAGCTCTTCGGGGGCGAGGGGAGCCTGGACGACCCGGCGGTCACCGACTCTGAGGATGCGCTGGCCCTGGCGTCCGAGGTGGCGCGCGAGGCGGCCGAGACCGGCGACCCGGTGCTCCCGTTGGTGAGGCGACTGCGGGCAGCCCTGCCCGACGGCGTGGGCCCGGAGGTGGCTGATGCCATTCACACCGGGCTCTCCCGGCGGGACGTCGTCGACACCGCCCTGATGCTCGTGCTGCGCGATGCGACCGCCCTGGTGCGCGCGGACCTCGCCCGAGCCAGAGAGAGCCTGGTCGACCTGGCACGGACCCACCGGTCCACCCCCGTCCTGGCACGCACACACACCATGGCGGCCGTGCCGACGACCTTCGGCGCCCGGGCCGCGACCTGGCTCCAGGCCGTCGCCGAGGCGGACGAGCGGCTCGCCGCCGAGGCCGAGCTGCTCCCTGTCGCGTACGGTGGCCGGGCGGGGACGCTGGACCGCGTGCCCGCGGAGCACCGGTTCGACCTGGTCGAGGCCTGGGCCGACCGTCTCGGCCTGATTGTCACGGCGGCGCCCTGGCATGTCACCCGCCAGCCGGTGGAACGCGCGTCGGCCGCGCTCGCCGGCGTGTGCTCGGCGCTGGGCAAGGTGGCGTCCGACGTGCTCGCCGGTGTCCGGCCCGAGGTGGGCGAGCTCGCCGAACCGCAGGCGGCAGGACGTGGCGCCGTTTCGTCGGTGGGTACCCCGGTGCTGTCCGTCCTGCTGCGCCGTTCGGCGCTCGCCGCCCCGCCGCTGCTGGCACAGGTCGTCACGGCCGCCGGCCTCGCTGCGGACGACGGGGCCGACGGCGCGTGGCACGCCGAGTGGCCGGCGCTGCAGGACCTGACCCGGCACGCGACGGCGTCGGCGCACACGGGGGCCGAGCTGTGCGCGGGTCTGGTGCTCGACACCGAAGCGGCGGCGCGGAACCTCGCACGACAGTCGAGCGCGGACAGAGCGTCGGGCGACGGTACGGGCGCCCGGTCGGCGCCGCCGCTCACGTCGCCGGGAGCGGTCTTCGGGAGGGTCGCGGAGATGGTGTCGGGCAAGCAGGGTGCGGCCGACCGGAACGCGACCTGGGACACGGGCGCCGCGGAGGAGATCGTGGACCGTGTCCTGGACCGCTACGCCGCGAACTGAGGCCGTGGCGAGGCTTCAGGACCGAGCGCTCGCGGCGGATGGCGAAATCTGAACCAAAGATTACGTGGACATGGCCGAGCGGGTGAGTTCTTGGTCCGACGCCGCCCAACCCGGCGTTCCGCGGGGCGGCGGGCGCAGCCCAGCATGACCTCGGACCGGTCCACACTGAGAGCTTCTTGGAAAAACGGCCGGTGAGCAGCGGTTCTGTGTCGGCTGTCACGCCTCCCTGGCTTTGACGGACCCCCTGGCCTGACGTACTGTTCTGGATGTCAGCCCGACGGGCCGACGGACACACCAGCCGGGAACGGCAGGGTGGCCGCGCCGGGGCTGAAACCCATCTCTGATGCGAGCCGGTCTTGGACTGGCTTGTGGGTCACCGGATGCGGGTCACATCACGCAAGTGCGCTTGATCTTCGAGATCAGCGGGTTTGCGGGGCGGATTCCGGTCTGGTAAGTTGAAGAGGTTGCCCCGGGTGGGGTCATCGTCTGGTGGATGGTGGTCCTGGCGGTGTGTGTCGGTTGTTTGAGAACTCAACAGTGTGCTTGATAGTCAATGCCAAATTGTTTGTTGGCTTCTGCGAGCGTGGTCTGCTGGCCCTTGGTGGGGTTGGCGGGTTGTGTTGGTGGGGGTCGTGATTGTTTGGTTTGGACCAGCTAGTTTTTGGTTTGGTCTGGCCGGTATCATTGAATGCTCGTGCCTTTGCCTGTTGTGGGTGGGGTGTGGGTGTTTTTCTCTTTTACGGAGAGTTTGATCCTGGCTCAGGACGAACGCTGGCGGCGTGCTTAACACATGCAAGTCGAACGATGAAGCGGTGCTTGCACCGTGGATTAGTGGCGAACGGGTGAGTAACACGTGAGCAACCTGCCCCCTACTTCGGGATAAGCCTTGGAAACGGGGTCTAATACCGGATATTCAGTATCTGCCGCATGGTGGGTTATTGGAAAGTTTTTCGGTGGGGGATGGGCTCGCGGCCTATCAGCTTGTTGGTGGGGTAATGGCCTACCAAGGCGTCGACGGGTAGCCGGCCTGAGAGGGCGACCGGCCACACTGGGACTGAGACACGGCCCAGACTCCTACGGGAGGCAGCAGTGGGGAATATTGCACAATGGGCGCAAGCCTGATGCAGCGACGCCGCGTGAGGGATGACGGCCTTCGGGTTGTAAACCTCTTTCAGCAGGGAACAAGGCCTCTTTTTGGGGTTGAGGGTACTTGCAGAAGAAGCGCCGGCTAACTACGTGCCAGCAGCCGCGGTAATACGTAGGGCGCAAGCGTTGTCCGGAATTATTGGGCGTAAAGAGCTCGTAGGCGGTCTGTCGCGTCTGGTGTGAAATCTCATGGCTCAACTGTGGGCTTGCATCGGGTACGGGCAGACTGGAGTGCTGTAGGGGAGACTGGAATTCCTGGTGTAGCGGTGGAATGCGCAGATATCAGGAGGAACACCGATGGCGAAGGCAGGTCTCTGGGCAGTTACTGACGCTGAGGAGCGAAAGCATGGGGAGCGAACAGGATTAGATACCCTGGTAGTCCATGCCGTAAACGTTGGGCACTAGGTGTGGGGCCAGTTCCACTGGTTCTGTGCCGTAGCTAACGCATTAAGTGCCCCGCCTGGGGAGTACGGCCGCAAGGCTAAAACTCAAAGGAATTGACGGGGGCCCGCACAAGCGGCGGAGCATGCGGATTAATTCGATGCAACGCGAAGAACCTTACCAAGGCTTGACATGTACGGGAACGCCCCAGAGATGGGGTTCTCTTTGGACACTCGTACACAGGTGGTGCATGGTTGTCGTCAGCTCGTGTCGTGAGATGTTGGGTTAAGTCCCGCAACGAGCGCAACCCTTGTCTCATGTTGCCAGCACGTGATGGTGGGGACTCATGGGAGACTGCCGGGGTCAACTCGGAGGAAGGTGGGGATGACGTCAAATCATCATGCCCCTTATGTCTTGGGCTTCACGCATGCTACAATGGCCGGTACAGAGGGCTGCGATACCGTGAGGTGGAGCGAATCCCAAAAAGCCGGTCTCAGTTCGGATCGGGGTCTGCAACTCGACCCCGTGAAGTCGGAGTCGCTAGTAATCGCAGATCAGCAACGCTGCGGTGAATACGTTCCCGGGCCTTGTACACACCGCCCGTCAAGTCACGAAAGTTGGTAACACCCGAAGCTCACGGCCCAACCCGTTTGGGAGGGAGTGGTCGAAGGTGGGACTGGCGATTGGGACTAAGTCGTAACAAGGTAGCCGTACCGGAAGGTGCGGCTGGATCACCTCCTTTCTAAGGAGCATGTCTCCACTACCGAGCCTTATGGGCTGGTGGTGGCAGAGGCCGCGCCCAGGCCGTGCGTGTCTGGGGTGGTTGCTCATGGGTGGAACATTGACGAAGAGTCACCTTCGGTGGTGACCCACGCTAGTACGCCGGTGCTTGTCACTGGTTGGAACACGGGGGTCGACGCCGGCGGGGCTTGCTGAGCACACTGTTGGGTCCTGAGGCAACCGGCCGCCTCGCGTCCCGCTCTCCCTGGTCTTCGGATCGCATGGTCTTCGGACGGGTGGGTGGGGGTGTGAGTGGTCGAGTGTTTCTGGAGGATACGGGTCACTGGGTCGTACGCAGACCAGCCGGCTGGACCGGTGATTGGTGTGTGCGGGATGCCTGGTGGGTTTGTCCGTTGCTTGAGAACTGTATAGTGGACGCGAGCATCTTTGAATGTTTCCAAGACCGCTCGCCGGTGTGACTGCATCCTGTTTTTGGGTTGTCCTGCTTTTGTGTGGGGTGGCTTGTGGGTGTGGTTGTCGGGTGAGTGTGTTGTCTTGGTTTCTGTGATTGTTTTGTTGTTGTTGAAGTTTTTGAGGGCACAGGGTGGATGCCTTGGCACTAGGAGCCGAAGAAGGACGTTGTAGCCTGCGATAATCCTCGGGGAGTTGGCAGACGAGCTGTGATCCGAGGGTCTCCGAATGGGGGAACCCAGCCGAAGTCATGTTCGGTTACCCGCGCTTGAATGTATAGGGCGTGTGGGGGGAACGCCGGGAAGTGAAACATCTCAGTACCGGCAGGAAGAGATATTCCGTGAGTAGTGGCGAGCGAAAGCGGATGAGGCCAAACCGTGCGCGTGTGATACCTGTCAGGGGTTGCGTGTGCGGGGTTGTGGGACCTTCTTCCAGGATCTGACAGTCCTGGGACCAGTGAGAAAGTCGTGTCATAGTCGAACCGGGTTGAATACCGGACCGTAGTGGGTGGGAGTCCCGTAGACGAAATGGCATGGCCTGGTGGAGGGGATCCCAAGTAGCACGGGGCCCGTGGAATCTCGTGTGAATCTGGCAAGACCACTTGCTAAGCCTAAATACTACCTAGTGACCGATAGCGGACAAGTACCGTGAGGGAAAGGTGAAAAGTACCCCGGGAGGGGAGTGAAATAGTACCTGAAACCGTGTGCCTACAATCCGTCAGAGCCTCGGCCCTTTGGGGTGTGGGGGTGATGGCGTGCCTTTTGAAGAATGAGCCTGCGAGTTAGTGCTCGGTGGCGAGGTTAACCCGTGTGGGGTATCCGTAGCGAAAGCGAGTCCGAACAGGGCGCCTATAGTCGCCGGGTCTAGACCCGAAGCGAAGTGATCTAGCCATGGGCAGGTTGAAGCGCCGGTAAGACGGCGTGGAGGACCGAACCCACCAGGGTTGAAAACCTGGGGGATGACCTGTGGTTAGGGGTGAAAGGCCAATCAAACTTCGTGATAGCTGGTTCTCCCCGAAATGCATTTAGGTGCAGCGTCGCGTGTTTCTTGCCGGAGGTAGAGCTACTGGATGGCTAATGGGCCTCACCAGGTTACTGACGTCAGCCAAACTCCGAATGCCGGTAAGTCGTAAGCGTGGCAGTGAGACTGCGGGGGATAAGCTCCGTGGTCGAGAGGGAAACAGCCCAGATCACCGGCTAAGGCCCCTAAGCGTGTGCTCAGTGGGAAAGGATGTGGAGTTGCACAGACAACCAGGAGGTTGGCTTAGAAGCAGCCACCCTTGAAAGAGTGCGTAATAGCTCACTGGTCAAGTGATTCCGCGCCGACAATGTAGCGGGGCTCAAGCACACCGCCGAAGCCGTGGCACTCACATTGCGTTAGATCGCAAGCCCAGCATGCGCCCTTGTGGTGTGTGTTCAGGTGTGTGGGTGGGTAGGGGAGCGTCGCGTGGCCAGGGAAGCTGCAGGGTGACCTAGTGGTGGAGGCTACGCGAGTGAGAATGCAGGCATGAGTAGCGAATGACGGGTGTGAATCCCGTCCGCCGAATGACCAAGGGTTCCAGGGCCAGGTTCATCCGCCCTGGGTAAGTCGGGACCTAAGGCGAGGCCGACAGGCGTAGTCGATGGACAAGGAGTTGATATTCTCCTACCGGCGAAGTACCGCCCATACCGAGCCCGGTGATACTAACCACCCCAAACCAGCACACTGGTCTTCGGACCGGACCGTTGGGGAGGCGTGGGACCTGATCCGGTAGTAGGTAAGCGTGTTAACAGGGGTGACGCAGGAAGGTAGCCAGGCGTGGCGATGGTTGTCCACGTCCAAGGTCGTAGCCCGACACCTAGGCAAATCCGGGTGTCATACAGGGTGAGAGCTGATAGTGACCGCAGTAGCGGGAATCTGGTGATCCTATGCTGCCTAGAAAAGCCTCGACGCGAGGGACTAGCCGCCCGTACCCTAAACCGACTCAGGTGGTCAGGTAGAGAATACTAAGGCGATCGAGCGAATCGTGGTTAAGGAACTCGGCAAAATGCCCCCGTAACTTCGGGAGAAGGGGGGCCTGAACCGTCCAACCCCTTTTGCGGGTGAAGGCGGGGTGGGCCGCAGAGACCAGGGAGAAGCGACTGTTTACTAAAAACACAGGTCCGTGCGAAGTCGCAAGACGATGTATACGGACTGACGCCTGCCCGGTGCTGGAAGGTTAAGAGGACGAGTCAACCCTTGGGTGAAGCTCAGAATTTAAGCCCCAGTAAACGGCGGTGGTAACTATAACCATCCTAAGGTAGCGAAATTCCTTGTCGGGTAAGTTCCGACCTGCACGAATGGCGTAACGACTTCTCCGCTGTCTCAACCGCGAACTCGGCGAAATTGCACTACGAGTAAAGATGCTCGTTACGCGCAGCAGGACGGAAAGACCCCGGGACCTTTACTATAGCTTGGTATTGGTGTTCGGTGCGGTTTGTGTAGGATAGGTGGGAGACTATGAAGCTCGGGCGCCAGCACGGGTGGAGTCGTTGTTGAAATACCACTCTGATCGCTTCGGATGTCTAACCTCGGACCATGATCTGGTTCAGGGACAGTGCCTGGTGGGTAGTTTAACTGGGGCGGTTGCCTCCTAAAATGTAACGGAGGCGCTCAAAGGTTCCCTCAGCCTGGTTGGCAATCAGGTATCGAGTGCAAGTGCACAAGGGAGCTTGACTGTGAGACCGACAGGTCGAGCAGGGACGAAAGTCGGAACTAGTGATCCGGCCATGGCTTGTGGAAGCGTGGTCGCTCAACGGATAAAAGGTACCCCGGGGATAACAGGCTGATCTTGCCCAAGAGTCCATATCGACGGCATGGTTTGGCACCTCGATGTCGGCTCGTCGCATCCTGGGGCTGGAGTAGGTCCCAAGGGTTGGGCTGTTCGCCCATTAAAGCGGTACGCGAGCTGGGTTTAGAACGTCGTGAGACAGTTCGGTCCCTATCCGCTGCGCGCGCAGGAAACTTGAGAAGGGCTGTCCCTAGTACGAGAGGACCGGGACGGACGAACCTCTGGTGTGCCAGTTGTTCCGCCAGGAGCATGGCTGGTTGGCTACGTTCGGAAGGGATAACCGCTGAAAGCATCTAAGCGGGAAGCCTGCTTCAAGATGAGGTTTCCACACCCCCTCGGGGGTGGGAGGCGCCCAGGAGATGACTGGGTTGATAGGCCGGATGTGGAAGCAAGGACCAACGACTTGTGGAGCTGACCGGTACTAACCTGCCAACAACTTCAACACCCCAACACAGCACTTGAGCACTGAGCACGATGAGTGTTCTTTTAGAACATGACGAGTGTGTGTCGCGTCCACTATGCGGTTCCCGGGCCACGGGCACCAACCCCCACCCCCACACCCCCTCCAAGGGTCACCGGGGGTGCACACCAGCACCAGCACGACCGGTGCCAGGTGCGACTGTGACGGGGGGTTGCCTGGTGGTTTGACAAGGTTACGGTGGTCATAGCGTGGGGGAAACGCCCGGTCCCTTTCCGAACCCGGAAGCTCAGCCCCACAGCGCCGATGGTACTGCCCTGGAGACGGGGTGGGAGAGTAGGACGCCGCCGAACACTATTCCAAGGGGGCCTTCCCCACCCCAGCCGCTGGCTGAGAGGTGGGGGAAGGCTCCCTTGCTTTTGCCCACACACCACGAGAAGCCTCCTGCCCGGCCAACACCAGCCGGAAGGAACACTCCTTGCCGTGGGCGGGGCCTCTTTGGGTCCCGTCCTTCTTGTACCTGCGCACCACACAGCCCCGCCCCCGCTGGACGCCCACGCCCGAGCCACCACTATCGTGGCCACGTGAACGCAGACACGCCCCGCACCGCCGCGGGCTCTACCAGCACCCAACCCGCAAGCACCGCCGACGCCGCATGGCGCCGCGAGCATTTCGTCTCGCTGCTGCGTTTCGCGGAGGCTTCGATCCGCGAGGACGGTGCTGCCTACTGGCTCGACGACGCGGGGCAGCCCGACTACTCCCATCCCGTGGAGACGTGGATCACGGCACGGATGGCGCACACGTTCGCCGTCGGGCACCTGCTGGGGGTGAGTGGGGCCGGGGAGTATGCCGCGCGGGCGATCGCCGGCCTGCACGACGTGCTGGCCGACGCCGAGTTCGGCGGGTGGCTCGCCGCGCGGGGTGAGGGTGACGAGCTCGTCGGTACCAAGGAGGCCTACGCGCACGCCTTCGTGGTGCTGGCCGGCTCCACCGGCAAGGTCGCGGGGATTCCGGGTGCCCCCGAGTTGCTCACCAGCGCGCTCGCCGTGCTCGACGCGCGGTTCTGGGAGCCCGAGCGCAGGCTGCACCTCGACGAGCGGTCGCGCGACTGGTCGTCGACCTCGGACTACCGTGGTGTGAACGCGAACATGCACTCCGTCGAGGCGCTGCTCGCCGCCCACGCGGCGACGGGGGACGGCATGTGGCTGGAGCGGGCGGCCGCCGTCGGCGACCAGGTGGTGCGCTGGGCCGCGGCGAACGACTGGCGGATCCCCGAGCACTTCGACGCGGCGTGGTCCCCCCTGCTCGAGTACAACGCGGACCGGCCGCGCGACCAGTTCAAGCCGTACGGCGCGACGCCGGGGCACGGGCTCGAGTGGGCCCGGCTCCTGCTGCAGCTCGACGCGGAGGCCGGGACGTCGGGCGAGCGGACCGCCGCTGCCGTCTCGCTCTTCGACCGCGCGGTCGCGGACGGCTGGGACGCCGAGCGTGAGGGCGGCTTCGTCTACACCACCGACTGGGCCGGCACGCCGGTCGAACCGCGCCGCTTCCACTGGGTGGCGGCCGAGGGGGCGGCCACCGCGAACGTGCTGGGACGCGTCACCGGTGACGCTCGCTACGCGGAGCTCGAGGGCGAGTGGTGGGAGTGGATCCGCGCACACCTCGTCGACGCGGAGCACGGCTCCTGGTACCACGAGCTCGACACGGAGAACCGCCCGTCGGGCCGCACGTGGGTGGGCAAGCCCGACGTCTACCACGCCGCCCAGGCGGTGATCCTGCCGGAGCTGCCACTGACCGGCTCGTTCGCGGCCTCGGCGCAGCGCGCGGGCCGGATCCTCGCCTGAGGCTGCCTGGCGTCGCCTGACAACGCTGTCGGTCGCGGTGGCGCATCGTGCGCGGGGTACGGGGGAGAATGGACGCATGAGGATCTCCGCACGAGCCGACTACGCCGTCCGGGCAGCCGCCGAGCTGGCGGCTGCCGACCACGACGGACCCGTCCGCGCCGAAGCCCTGGCCCGCGCGCAGGACATCCCGCACCGATTCCTAGAGGGGATCCTGAGCGACCTGCGCCGCGACGGGCTCGTCACGAGCCACCGCGGCGCGGGCGGCGGCTACCGCCTGGCGCGGCCCGCCGAGACGATCACGATCGCCGACGTGGTGCGGGCCGTGGACGGTCCGCTCGTCTTCGTCCGTGGCAACCGGCCGTCCGACCTGGAGTTCCAGGGCCCGGCCGCACCGCTCCTGCACGTGTGGGTCGCCCTGCGGGCCAACGTGCGCGCGGTACTGGAGGCGGTCTCGCTCGCCGACCTGGTCGCGGGAACGCTGCCCGAGGACGTCCGCAGGCTGACGATGGGCGAGTCGGCCTGGGCGAACTCCTGAGGCGCAACGGCTCATGAGCCAGACGAGCTCGTGGGCCGTTTCGCATGCGCACTTATCCGATGTCTGAGATGCTTGTTGTTTCCGACCGGGTTGGATGGTTACCCTGGCACGGGCCCTTGACGTGGCCCCGGCCGTAACCCCGGACCTGGAAGGTCATCACCATGAGAACCCTGATCCTGCTGGCGCTCGTCGGCCTCGGCGCGCAACTGGTGGACGGCAGTCTGGGCATGGCCTACGGCGTCACGTCCACGACCCTGCTGCTCGCGATCGGCACGAACCCCGCCGCGGCGTCCGCCACGGTGCACCTCGCCGAGATCGGCACCACCCTTGCGTCCGGTGCCTCGCACTGGCGCTTCGGCAACGTGGACTGGAAGGTCGTGGCCCGCATCGGCATCCCCGGTGCGATCGGCGCGTTCGCCGGCGCCACGTTCCTGTCGTCGCTCTCGACCGAGGTCGCCGCGCCGGTGATGTCGCTGATCCTGCTCGGTCTCGGCCTCTACGTGCTGCTCCGGTTCACGGTGCAGGGCCTGCCGACCCGCTCGGAGAAGCCGCTCCGCCGTCGCTTCCTGACACCGCTCGGCCTGGTGGCCGGCTTCATGGACGCCACGGGTGGCGGCGGCTGGGGCCCCGTCGGCACGCCCGCGATCCTGGCCAGCGGCCGCATGGAGCCGCGCAAGGTGATCGGCTCGATCGACACCAGCGAGTTCTTCGTGGCGATCGCGGCAAGCGTCGGCTTCTTCGTGGGCCTCAGCGGCGAGGGCATCGACCTCACCTGGGTGCTGGCCCTGCTCATCGGTGGCCTGATCGCCGCGCCGATCGCCGCCTGGCTGGTGCGGCTCGTGCCGGCGCGCGTCCTGGGCTCGCTCGTGGGCGGTGTCATCGTGCTCACCAACACCCGCACGCTGCTCAACAGCGACTGGATCGCCGCCCCCGAGGGTGTGGCCGTTGCGGTGTACGCGGTGATCTGGGTCGGCTGGGCGGCCGCCGTCGTCTGGTCCGTGCTGGCGCACCGCCGGAACAAGGCCGCTGAGGCCGCCGAGGCCAAGGCCGAGGTCGAGGCGGCGCCGAAGCCGCAGGAGCCGGAGGCCGATAGCGTGTCGGCATGACGTCCGACCGGGTAGCCGTGATCACCGTCTCCGACCGCTGCGCACGTGGCGAGGCCGAGGACCGGTCCGGTCCGACGGCGGTGTGGCTCCTGCAGCAGGCCGGCCTCACGGAGGTGGTCACGCACCTGGTGCCCGACGGCGTCGGGCCCGTTCGTGACGTGCTGCGCACCGCGCTGGACGACGGCGCGCGGCTGGTCCTCACCACGGGCGGCACGGGGATCACGCCGCGCGACCTCACGCCGGAGGGTACGCGCGAGGTGCTCGACTACGAGGTCCCCGGGGTCGCCGAGGCCGTCCGGCAGCGGGGCATTGCCGCCGGGGTGCCCACCGCGGCGATGTCCAGGGGGCTGGCCGGCGTGGCCAGCGCCGCCGACGGCACGCGCGCGTTCGTCGTGAACCTGCCCGGGTCGTCCGGCGGTGTACGGGACGGGATCGAGGTGGTGCTGACGCTCTGGCCGCACGTGCGGTCACAGCTCGACGGCGGGGACCACTGACTTCTTCGGCGTGGTCGCGGCCGCTGCGGCGACATGGGTTGTGGGCGCGAGAACTACGCCCACAACCAGGGAAAGCTAGCCGCCCGCGAACGGCGGGAGCACGTCGACCGTGACCCCGTCGGGCACTGCCGCCTCGTCCGACGTCGCCCGGGCGCCCGCGACCAGCAGCGCGCACTTCGGCAGCACGGCGCCCAGGGCCGGGTGGGCCGCGGTGAGGGTGCTGCGGAGGCCCGCGACCGACGTCGGGCCGCTGAGCTGTTCTGTGGCGCGCCCGGCGGCCTCCCGCGCGCCCGCGAAGTAGCGGACCGTGATCATTCCGCGCGCACCCAGTCGCCCGACTTGCCGCCGGTCTTGCGCTCCAGCCGCACGTCGGCGAGCGAGACGGACTTGTCCAGGCCCTTGACCATGTCGACGACGGCGAGGCCCGCGACGGCCACCGCCGTGAGGGCCTCCATCTCGACGCCCGTGCGGTCGGCGGTGCGGACGGTCGCGGTGACGGCGACGCCGTCGTCGGTCACCTCGAGGTCCACCGCCGCGCCGTGCACGCCGATCACGTGGGCCAGCGGCAGGAGCTCCGGCGTCTTCTTGGCCGCGGCGATACCCGCGATGCGCGCCACCGCAAGCACGTCGCCCTTGGGCACCGCGCCGTCGCGCAGCGCCTGCACGACGGCGGAGGAGCAGCGGACCGTGCCCGACGCCGTCGCGGAGCGGACGGTCGGCTGCTTGGCGGTGACGTCGACCATGCGGGCCTGGCCGCGGTCGTCGAGGTGCGTGAAGCTCACGGGCCTCAGCCTATGCGCTCGTGGTCAGGGGGCCGTCGTCGCGCTGCGATGGTGGGACCACGGCCTGCGAGATCTCGCGGCGGCCGTCGGCCGCGATCCCGGCAGCCGGGATCCCGGCAGCCCCGGTCCCGGCGACGCTGCCGGGCGGACGGGCCTCAGCGGGCGACGCGCCCCGAGAACCGCATGGCCGCCTTGTGCGCGCCCTTGGCGGCCAGCCGCTTGGCGAAGACGGCGGTGCCCGCGGCGACCGCCGCGAACACGGTCGCCTGCACCAGGTCGAGCTCCGGGTCGTCCGCCTTGCTCGGGGCGTCCTTGCCGGTGACGCCCTTCCAGATCATGCTGACCGCCTTCTGCGCGACCCAGCCGGCCGCGAGCGTCAGGGCAAGAGTGCCGACCTTCTCGGCGAGTGTCTGTTCCGTCTCAGTCTGGGCCACCTCCACACCGTAGCCCCCGACGGCCGACTAGGCTGCATGGAAACGACAGGGGAGCGCCCCGACGGCGCTGAGAGTGCGGAGAACCGCAGACCCTTGAACCTGATCCGGGTCACACCGGCGGAGGAAGTCGGAGGCACGATGTTGCGTCTTTGTGGTACCCACCGCGGCACCGTTCATGCGGGAGCCGTCACCGGAGCGCTCTCGGCGGCGCTGCTGCTCACCGGGTGTTCCGCCGGGCCGGACGGCGGTGCCGGGACCGGCGGGGACGACCCGTCGGCGTCGGGCACGGTGACGCTGGTGACCCATGACTCCTGGGCGCTCGACGAGAAGCTGGTCGACCGCTTCGAGGAGCGGTCCGGCCTGACCGTCGAGGTCAGTGCGGCGGGTGACGCCGGGGCCCTGGTCAACCAGCTCGTGCTGACCAAGGACGCCCCGCTCGGGGACGCCGTGTTCGGCATCGACAACACGTTCGCCTCGCGCGCGCTCGACGCCGGGGTGGTCGAGGAGTACACGCCCGAGAACCTCCCCGAGGGCGCCGAGCAGGTCGGCGGGGCGCTGACCCCGGTCGACCAGGGCGACGTCTGCGTCAACGCGGACGAGGCGTGGTTCGACCAGGCCGGCCTCGAGGTGCCGACGACGCTGGAGGACCTGGCCGACCCGCGGTACCGGGACCTGCTCGTGGTGACCAACCCGGCGACGTCGTCCCCGGGGCTCGCGTTCCTGCTGGCGACGATCGGGGCGTTCGGCGAGGACGGGTTCGAGGACTACTGGGCCTCGCTCGTGGACAACGGCGTCAAGGTGGCCGACTCCTGGGAGGACGCGTACTACGTGGACTTCTCGGGCGCCGGGGAGGGCGGCGAGCGGCCGCTCGCGCTGTCGTACGCGACGTCGCCCGCGTTCACGGTGAGCGAGGACGGCTCGGAGTCCACCACGAGCGCCCTGCTGGAGACCTGCTTCCGGCAGGTCGAGTACGCGGGCGTCCTGGCCGGGACGGATAACCCCGAGGGCGCCAAGGAGCTGGTGGACTTCCTGCTCACCCAGGACGTCCAGGCCGCGCTGCCGGAGTCGATGTACATGTACCCGGCCGACTCCTCTGTGCCGCTGCCCGGGGACTGGCAGAAGTTCGCGCCCCAGGCCGAGGCGCCGTTCGAGGTGGACCCGGCCGACGTGAGCGAGCACCGGGACGAGTGGATCGAGCGGTGGACCGCAACGGTGGTCGGCTGAGGGGCGGGCTGCGGCCGGCGCCGCTGCTCTGGGGGGCGGCGGTCGCCGTCCCCCTCGCCTTCCTCACCGTTTTCTTCGCGTGGCCGGTGGCCGCGCTCGTGGTCCGCGGCTTCGTGCCTGACGGCGTGCTCGACCTCACCGGGTTCACCGAGGTGCTGTCCCGGCCGCGCACGTGGCGGCTCGTCGGGCTCACCCTGACCCAGGCGGCCCTGGGCACGGCCTTCTCGGTGCTGCTCGGCCTGCCGCTCGCGCACCTGCTGTACCGGCGGTCGTTCCCGGGGCGCGGCCTGGTGCGCGGGCTCGTGACGGTGCCGTTCGTGCTGCCCGCCGTGGTGGTGGGCGTCGCGTTCCGTGCGCTGTTCGCGCCGGGCGGCACCCTCGGGTTCCTGGGGCTGGAGGAGTCGCTGGCCGGGATCGTCGTCGCGCTGGTGTTCTTCAACGTGGCGGTGGTGGTGCGGACCGTCGGCGGGCTGTGGGAGCGGCTCGACCCGCGGGCCGAGGAGGCCGCCGCATCGCTCGGTGCCGGCCCCGCGCGGGTCTTTCGGACCGTGACGCTGCCGTCCCTCGCGCCCGCCGTCGTGTCGGCCGCCTCGGTCGTGTTCCTGTTCTGCGCCACCGCGTTCGGGGTGGTGCTCGTGCTCGGCGGCGTGCGGTACGGGACCATCGAGACCGAGATCTGGACCCGCACCACGCAGTTCCTGGACCTGCGGTCCGCGTCGGTGCTGTCGATCCTGCAGCTCGTGGTCATCACCGGTGCCCTGATCCTGTCCGCGCGGGCCCGACGGCGGCGCGAGGCCGCGCTGCACCTCGTCTCGTCGGGTCGCGCGGCGCGGGCGCTGTCCTGGCGCTCGCCGGGCGACGTGGCGACGGCGCTGGTCGGTGCGGCGATCGTCGGCGGGGTCATCGTGCTCCCGCTGGCCGGGCTGGTCGCCCGGTCGTTCCGGGAGCCGGACGGGTCCTGGGGGCCGGGGAACTACGTGGCGCTCGGGACCACCGGCGAGCGGAACGCGCTGGTCGTGACGGTGTGGGAGGCAACGGCGACGTCGCTGCGGATCGCGCTGGCCGCCACCGTGATCTCGCTGGTCGTCGGCGGGCTCGTGGCCCTGGTGGTGTCCCGCCGGCCCCGGTCGGCGGGCGCGCGCCGGGCCGTCGGCACGCTCGACGGGCTGTTCATGCTCCCGCTCGGCGTGTCGGCGGTGACGGTCGGCTTCGGGTTCCTCATCACCATGGACCAGCCGGTCCTCGGCCTCGACCTGCGGACCTCCGGGCTGCTCGTCCCGGTGGCGCAGGCGGTCGTCGCCGTGCCGCTCGTGGTGCGGACCGTGCTGCCGGTGCTCCGGGCGATCGACCCGCGCCTTCGGGAGGTCGCCGCGGTGCTCGGCTCCGGCCCCGGCCGGGTGCTGCGGACCGTCGACCTGCCGATCGCCCTGCGGTCGGTCGGGCTGGCCACCGGGTTCGCCTTCGCGGTCTCGCTCGGCGAGTTCGGCGCGACGTCGTTCCTCGCGCGGCCCGACGGCGCCACCCTGCCCGTCGTGATCTACCGCCTCGTCGGGCGGCCCGGGGCGGAGAACTACGGGATGGCGCTCGCGGCGTCGGTGCTGCTCGCCGCGCTGACCGCGACGGTGATGATGGTCGCGGAGCGGCTGCGCGACGAGCGCGCGGGAGGGGAGTTCTGATGGCTGGGCTGGAGGTCCGGGACATCTCGGTGCGGTACGGGGCCACGGCCCGCAGTGCGGCAGGGGTGACGGCGGTGGACGCCGTGTCGCTGGCCGTCGCCCCCGGCGAGGTGCTCGCGCTCCTCGGCCCGAGCGGCTGCGGCAAGTCGTCGCTCCTGCGGGCCGTGGCCGGGCTGGAGCCCCTGGCCGGCGGCCGGGTGCTGTACGACGGCGAGGACCTCGCCGGGCTGCCGGTGCACAGGCGCCGGTTCGGCCTGATGTTCCAGGACGGCCAGCTCTTCCCGCACCGGGACGTGCGGCGGAACGTCGCCTACGGGCTGGAGGTCCAGGAGCTGTCCCGGGCGGAGCGCGACGCGCGGGTGACCGACCTGCTCGACCTGGTGGGGCTCGCCGGGTACGAGCGGCGGGCCGTGCCGACGCTGTCCGGCGGTGAGCAGCAGCGCGTGGCCCTCGCACGGGCCCTGGCCCCGCGGCCCCGGCTGCTCCTGCTGGACGAGCCGCTGTCCGCGCTCGACCGGCAGCTCAGGGAGCGGCTCGCGGGCGACGTGCGGGCCGCGCTGGTCGAGACCGGCACCACCGCCGTGTTCGTGACGCACGACCACGCCGAGGCGGCCGCCGTCGCGGACCGGATCGGCGTCATGGACCGGGGCCGGCTGCTTCAGGTAGCTGCGCCGGACGAGCTGCGGGCGGCCCCGGCGTCGGACCGCGTGGCGGAGTTCCTGGGCCTGCGCTGAGTTCGGTTGGTTGCTGCTGTGCGCGGCCCGGGTTCGGTCCGTTGCTACTTCGCGCCGCCGGAGATCGGTCGGTTGCCTCGAGATCGGTCCATCGATGGGCCGATCTCGAGGCAACCGACCGATCTCGCGCTCAGTGTTGAGGCAACCGACCGATCTCACGCTCGGCGCTGAGGCAAGGGACCGATCTCGGCCTCGGCCCGCCCGACGCGAACCTGCCCGACGCGTAGGTGCGCTTCTACCCAGTGATCTGGCCCCAAACTCCCGGGAGTTATGGGCCAGATCACTGGGTAGGGGGCGGGCCGCGTTCCGGCAGCGTGTTACGTGGTCGTCAACTCTCACCCAAATCCGGGCATTGCTGATGAATGTTCTCTAACCTCGGGTGAACCAGGCATATCGGACCTGGATTTCCCCCAGGGAGGACGCTTCGATGAGTCTCCGGACAAGAGTCAGCAGAACGGCGCCCGCGGTCGCCGCAGCAGCAACGCTCATGCTGGCCGCTAGCGGCGCACCTGCCGCAGTGGCCGGACCCGCCCCGGTCGCTGAACTCGCCGTGAGCGCCGAACCCGCCGCGGTCGCCGGGCCCGCTGCGGTCGCCGGACCCGCCGTGAGCGCCGAGCCCGCCGTGAGCGCTGGACCCGCCGCGGTCGCCGAACCCGCCGGACCCGCCGTGAGCGCCCGACCCGGCGCGGCCGCGGCCGCGGCCAGTCCGACGACGGTCACCCCCGGCAACCCGGTTACCCACGACGAGAACGAGCGCGTGCCCGAGGGTGCTGCGTGGACCGAGGCGTACTTCCCGTCGTCGGGCGGCGTGGAGCTGCACGCCGACATCCTGCGGCCCGCCCACCTCGCCTCCGACGTGCGGACGCCGGTGATCCTGTCGGTCGGGCCGTACTTCGCGCACGCCGGCCAGACCGGGCCCGAGGGTTGGGACGTCGTGGGCCCGTCCGCGCGGTTCCGGGACTTCGTCGACGGCGCCGACCTGATGGCGAACGAGTACACGTTCGTCATGGTCGACATCCGGGGCTTCGGCGGGAGCACCGGCTGCCTCGACTGGGTGGGGCCGGGCGAGCAGGCCGACATCGGCGCGGCGATCGAGTGGTCGGCGAGCCAGGAGTGGTCAACGGGCGACGTCGGCATGTACGGCAAGTCGTACGACGCCGTCACCGGCCTGGCGGGCAACAACCTGGGCCTGGAGCCGCTCAAGGCGGTGGTCGCCCAGGAGCCCCTGTGGAACATGTACAACTACCTGTGGAGCAACGAGGTCGCGCGGCCCAACGTGACCGGCACGCCCAACGCGTACAACAGCATCGCCACGATGGCGCCCATGGACGGTGACGACGCGCACTACGCGGCGAACGCCCGCTACGAGGACCAGCACCCGGAGTGCCTGTCGGACAACCTGGCGGACGGCAACAACCCGGACCTCGAGTCGGAGTACTGGGACGCCCGCAACCTGGCCGACGACGCCATCGGTACCGACACGCCGCTGTTCGTGACCCAGGGCTTCATCGAGCCCAACACCAAGCCCGAGGACATGCAGGTCTTCCTCGACAACCACACGGGCGTCGAGCGTGGCTGGCTCGGCCCGTGGGACCACGTGCGCGGCAACGACGTCGTCTCCGACGGCCGCCTCGCCATGGGGCGCGAGGGCTTCTTCGACGAGGTGATGCGGTTCTACGACGAGTTCCTCAAGGGCGTCGAGCCCGGCGTCGACGACCCGGCGTACGCGATCCAGGACAGCACCGGCGCCTGGCGCGCGCAGGACACGTGGCCGGAGGCCGACGGCTCGACGGCGGCCAGGCTCCGTGACGGCACCTACGTGGACGACGGCGGTGCGTCCTCCCTCGCGGCGACCGGGCCGACCAGGGCGCAGGTCGACGGCTGGGACATGGAACACGCCCCGACGATCGCCCCGCGGATCGCGACGCGGTCGTTCGCGGCCGGCGCGGCGCCGTCGTCGTACTTCACGTACTCCAGGCCCGTGGCCTCGGACGTGCGGATCACGGGGACGCCGTCGGTCACGCTCAGGGCGAGTGCCGCCGGAGAGGTGATGGTGCGGCTGTGGGACGTCGCGCCGGACGGCACGGCGACCATGTTCGACGAGAACGTGGCGCGCATCGAGCGGCGCGGGCGCGTGGCGTTCGACCTGAAGTCGGCCGACTGGACCCTCGCGGAGGGCCATCAGCTCGGCGTGCAGGTCGGGACGATCGAGTCGGGCGGCTGGCTGGCCGAGCCATCCGGCAGGCCGATCTCCGTGACGGGCGCCCGGCTCTCGCTCGACCTGCAGGACCCGGCCGGCGACGTCGCCACGCAGGGTGAGCCCGCGCCGTACCTGGCGCGCTACCTCGCCAGGAACACGACCACGCTCACCGGCGTGGGGAGGGGGAGCTTCGAGCTCGAGCTCTGACGCTCGGGCACCTCGGCGGGCTCGACCGACGGTGGTCGAGCCCGCCGAGGTGCTACGACTCCAGCCCTTCGACGACGTCCGGGTGCCGCTGTCCCCACGCCGCCAGGGGCTGCAGCGCGGCCACGAGCTCGGCGCCTGCCGCGGTGGGCGTGTACAGGATCTGCACCGGCATGGTCGGAACGACCTCGCGCGTGATGAACCCCTGCTGCTCCAGCTCGCGCAGCCGCTGCGTCAGCACCCGGTCGGAGATGCCGCGCACGTAGCGGCGGTACTCGACGAACCGCCGTGCGCCTGCGACGCCGGCGTAGAGGATCGCGCCGGACCAGCGTCGGCCGGCGCGCTCCAGCGTGCGCTGGAAGAGCCCGCACTCATCCTCGGACGGCGTGCTGTGGTTCCGCGGGGCGCCGGGTGCGGCCCCGCGGCCGAGGGCTGCTGTCGTCTCGGAAGTCACTTACCTAGTGTGAGTCGCTAACCCGGCCCTTGGCAAGGAGCCACACCTGGCGCAGGATGCACCAGGCGCCCGGACGGGCGCCGTCTCGTCCCGCCGGGTGCGCCCGGCCGCCGTCCTCGGAGGACCCGTGTTCGTCGCTTCCGTCATCGTCTCCGCAGTCCTGATCCTGGCCACCGCGTTCAGCGGCTACGGCAAGCTGACGGGCAACCCGCAGGTCGTCGAACCGCTGACCACCAAGCTCGGCGTGCCCGAGCGGCTGATCCCGGTGCTCGGCACCCTGCTCGTCGCGGGTGCGCTCGGCACCCTCGTCGGGATCTGGTGGGCGCCGATCGGCATCGCGGCGACGGCGTGCTTCGTCCTGTACTTCCTCGGCGCGGTCATCACGCACCTGCGCGCGAAGGACTGGGCGGGCCTGCTGCCGACCGGCGGGCTGATGCTGGTCTCGGCGGCGGCCCTCGTGCTGCGGCTGCTCTCGCTCTGACCCGGCGGTCGGACCCGCGGGCACCGGCGGGGTCCGACCACGGCACCAGCGGACCCGAACCGCGGCGACGCCAGGCGACGTCAGCGGTGGCCGGGCGGGCCGAAGCCCGTGGCGCCCCACGGCGAGGCCGGCGGGTGCGGCTGGTGGGCGAGGAACGTGGCCCTGGCCTGCTGCATGAGCCACACCAGGTACTGCCGCTGCTGCTCCAGGCCGTGCGGGTCGAGGTCACGCTGGGCGCCCGCCCGCTGGTGCAGCAGCGCGAGCTCGGTGGCGGCCTGCTGGTAGTCGGTCATGGCGCGCTCGGCCACGTGTCCGCCCGCCGACCTGGCCCAGCGCCGGGCGCTCCGGCGGGCGGGCAGGCTGGACAGCATACGCAGGTCGTCGGGCGTGACGATGCCGACGGGGCCGTACAGCGGCAGGTAGTGCGCGATGAGCTGGACGATCCGGCGGCGGTCCCTGGCCAGGATCACGATCAGCGCGATCAGCACTACGAACCCCACGAGGTAGGCGCCGGCGAGGCCCGCGATGCCGAACTTGGTGGACCCGTTCCACAGGCTGTGCAGGACGATCGCGCCGAGCAGCCCGTAGAGGGGCGCCGTGCGGCGCAGCCGGCCGGGTCCGGCCAGGGCCGCCACGGCCACGCCCATGCCCGTCATCGCGGTGCACAGCGGGTGGAGCAGCGGCGAGACGATGGCGCGCAGCACGAACACGTACCCGAGCTGGTCCACTTCGGCCGCGTCGATGAAGTACTGGACGTTCTCCGTCGCGGCGAAGCCGAGGCCCACCATCGCGGCGTAGATGACGCCGTCGGTGGGGCCGTTCAGCTCCTGCCGCCGCCACCACAGCATGCCGAACAGGACGGCGCCCTTGAGCAGCTCCTCGACCACGGGGGCGCCGAACGTCGCGACGACGTACCAGCCCTCCTCCTCGCCCGTGAGCTCGGTCTCGGTGAGCAGCGACAGCCCGAGCGTGTTGAGGATGGTCGCGAACAGCGCCGCGACCCCAGCGCCCCACAGGAACGCGAAGATGAGCGCGCTGGGCGGCTCGGGCTCCAGCCGGTCCAGCGCGAGCACCAGCGGCAGCCACACGGCCACGGGCAGGATCGCCAGCAGCAGCCCGACGACGAACGACGCGCCGCCCGTGATCGCGTCGAACGCGAGGATGAAGAGCAGGCAGACCGAGGCGAAGACGATCCCGACGATCACTCCGACCGGGGCACGTCCGGGCGCGCGTCCCTGGAGGATCGCACTGGGATCAATGGCCATGCCATGGGACCCTACCGACTCGGTAGCGCCAGCGGCTTGCGACAGGCTGACCCCACGCACGGCTACGCTGGCGCCCGTGCCTCACCATGTCGCTCTCGAGCTCGCCGTCCAGGACCCAGCGGGGGCGGTGATCGCTGCAGGCGTTGGCGCCCGGAGGGTCGAGCTCTGCTCCGCGCTCGGCGCCACCGGCGGCATCACACCGAGCGCCGCGCTCATCGAGGCGGTGGTCGACGCCGCGGCGGTGGTCCCGGCGTCGGACAGCGCGCCGATCCTCGAGGTGCACGTGCTGGTGCGGCCCCGGCCGGGCGGGTTCGTGTACTCGCGGGCGGAGGCCGACCTGATGCTCCGCGAGGTCACGCTGTCGGTCGACGCCGGGGTGGACGGCGTGGTGGTGGGCGCGCTGACGCCGTCGGGCACCGTGGACGAGCCGCGGCTGCGCGACCTGGTCGCGGCCGCGGACGACGCGGAGGTGACGTTCCACCGGGCGATCGACGTGGTCGCCGACCCGCTGGCCGCCCTGGACACGCTCGCCGAGCTGGGCGTCGCCCGCGTGCTCACCTCCGGCGGTGCGGCCCGCGCGGCCGACGGGCTGGAGCGGCTGGCGGCGCTGGTCGAGCACAGCGCAGAGCTGGGCATCGAGGTCATGGCGGGCGGCGGGGTGACGGCGGCGGATGTCCCGGCCCTGCTCGGCGTCGGCGTGGACGCCGTGCACCTGTCCGCGAAGCGCACGGTGTCCGACGCCGGAGGACCCGGCGGCGGGGGCGAGGCCGGCTACGAGGTGACCGACCAGACACTGGCCAAGGCCACGGCCGAGGCGCTCGGCATTACGGTGGTGTCATGACCTCCGCGCCAGCCCGTCAGCCTGTCGACGCCACGACTACCACCGCATGGGGCTCGCTCACCGAGCTCGCCAAGAACCTCCAGCCCGACCTGCGCGGCTGGTTCGCCGCCGACCCCGCCCGCGCCGACCGGATGAGCCACCAGGCCGCCGACCTGCACGTGGACCTGTCCAAGAACCTGGTCACCGACGACGTGCTCGCCGCGCTCCTCGCCCTGGCCGACGAGGTGGGGCTCGCCGAGCGCCGCGACGCGATGTTCGCGGGCGAGCACATCAACGTCACCGAGGACCGCGCCGTGCTGCACACCGCGCTGCGCCGCCCGTCGGACGAGGCCCTGACCGTCGACGGCCAGGACGTGGCCGCCGACGTTGCCGAGGAGCTCGCCAAGGTCTACGCGTTCGCCGAGCAGGTCCGCTCCGGCGAGTGGACCGGCGTCACCGGTGAGCCCGTGAAGACCATCGTGAACATCGGCATCGGGGGCTCCGACCTCGGCCCCGTGATGGCCTACGAGGCCCTGGAGCCGTACGTCCAGGACGGCCTGGAGTGCCGGTTCGTCTCCAACATCGACCCCACCGACGTCGCGCAGAAGACCGCCGACCTCGACCCGACGACCACGCTGTTCATCGTCGCCTCGAAGACCTTCGGGACTCTGGAGACCCTCACCAACGCGCGCCTCGCCCGCGACTGGCTGTGGCGCTCGCTGGTCGCCGCCGGCGCCATCGAGGACTCCGAGGAGGGTCGCGCCGACGCCGTCGCCAAGCACTTCGTCGCCGTGTCCACCGCGCTCGACAAGGTCGAGGCGTTCGGCATCGACCCCGCCAACGCCTTCGGGTTCTGGGACTGGGTGGGCGGCCGCTACTCCGTGGACTCCGCGATCGGCACCTCGCTCGCCGTCGCGATCGGTCCCGACGCCTTCGCCGACTTCCTCGCGGGCTTCCACGCGATGGACGAGCACTTCCGGACCCAGCCGTTCGAGCGCAACGTGCCTGCGCTGATGGGGCTGCTCAACGTCTGGTACGTGAACTTCCGCGACGCGCACACGCACGCCGTGCTGCCGTACGCGCAGCAGCTCCACCGGTTCCCGGCGTACCTGCAGCAGCTCACCATGGAGTCCAACGGCAAGTCCGTGCGCTGGGACGGCACGCCGGTGACGTCCGAGACCGGCGAGGTCTTCTGGGGCGAGCCGGGCACCAACGGCCAGCACGCGTTCTACCAGCTCATCCACCAGGGCACGCGGCTCATCCCGGCCGACTTCATCGCCGTCGCCAACCCCGCCTACCCGCTGGCCGACGTGGCGGGCGACGGCGGCGCCGTCGCGGCGGGGGCCGACGTGCACGGCCTGTTCCTCGCGAACTTCTTCGCCCAGACCAAGGCGCTCGCGTTCGGCAAGACGGCCGACGAGGTGCGGGCGGAGGGCGTCGCCGAAGACCTGGTCTCGGCCAAGGTGTTCAGCGGCAACCGGCCGACGACGTCGATCCTCGCCCCCGCGCTGACCCCGTCCGTGCTGGGGCAGCTCGTGGCGCTGTACGAGCACATCACGTTCGTGCAGGGCGTGGTGTGGGGCATTGACTCGTTCGACCAGTGGGGCGTGGAGCTCGGCAAGAAGCTCGCGCTGGAGATCGCCCCGGCGGTCGCGGGCGACGAGGCGGCCCTGGCAGCGCAGGACCCGTCGACGGCGGCCCTGATCACGAAGTACCGGGAGCTGCGCGACTGACCCTGGTCAGGGGTTCGGGTGCCGCTCGGTGAGAGCTTTCTAATCCCGGTTAAGGGGCTTCCGTGCGCCCCGGCTGCGAGGATGGCCGGGTGAGTACGGACCTCGACCTCCTGACCGGCGAGGCCGCCGCGGGTCTGCTCGACGCCGCGGTGGCCACCGCCGGTGGTGAGCTCGTGGACTGGCGCGTGCGTCAGGTGGACCACCGGCCCGGCTCCACCACCACCGTGGCCTACCGGGCGACGGTGCGCTGGGACGGCGTGGAACGCTCCGAGACCCTCGGCGCGAGCGTGGGCCGCGCCCGCGACGGCCGCAAGCCGGGCGTCGTCACGCTGTCCGACGGCGACGCGACGGTCGCCGTGTGGCGGTTCCCCGGCGACCCGGCGCTGCCCGCGCTGCCCCGCGCGTTCAGCCCGGACGCCGTGGAGGAGCTCCTGGCGGACCTTGGCGTCGGCCGGCAGGAGCGGGCGCACCCGGAGCTCAAGGTCCGGGCCTACCGGCCCACCCGGCGGGCCGTGATCGAGGCGCGGACGGCGTCGGCCCGGGTGTTCCTCAAGGTGCTGCGGCCGCGCAAGGTCGCGGACCTGCACCGGCGGCACGCCCTGCTCTCGAAGGCGGGGCTGCCGGTCCCGCGGCCCCTTGGCTGGTCGGACGACGGCCTGCTCGTGCTGTCCCCGCTGTACGGCACCGAGATGCGCGCCGCCGTGCGCGACGGGAGCCGCATCCCGTCGCCGCTGGAGGTGCTGGACCTGCTCGACCGGCTGCCGGCGCAGGTGCGCGACCTGCCGCGGCGGCCGGCCTGGAGCGAGTCGGCGGAGCACTACGCGGGCGTGATCGGGGCGGCGCTGCCCGCGGAGGCGGGGCGGGCGGCCGACCTCGCGGGCGCCGTCGCCGCACGCCTCGCCGAGCGCGGCGCCGGGGCCGACCCGACGCACGGCGACCTGTACGAGGCGCAGATCATGCTCACGGACGGCCGGATCACCGGGCTGCTCGACGTGGACGCCGCCGGCCCCGGCCACCGCGCCGACGACCTGGCCTGCCTCGTCGCGCACCTGGACGTGCTCTCGCTGGTGGGCGGGCAGGACTCCGCGCAGGCCGCGCGTGCCGCCCGGATGCGCCGGCTGGCCGCCGACTACGCGGCGGGGTTCGCGGCAGCCCCCGGGAGCAGGGGCGCCGACCTGAGCGATCTGGCCGCCCGCGTGGCCGGGGTGCTGCTGTCCCTGGCCACCGGCCCGCACCGGGTGCAGGAGCGCGGCTGGCAGGCGGCGACGTCGCGCCGTCTCGACGTCGTGGCGGGCTGGCTCGACGGGACCCGGCTCGCGCCGGGCCTCGCATGAGCCTGCGCAGGCCCTCGGTCCGGGCGAAGGTGGTGGCGGTGGTCGTCGCGGTGACCGCCATCGGGCTGCTCGCGGCGGGGCTGCTCACCCACGCCATCCAGTCCCAGCAGATCATGGACGACATCTCGGAGGACTTCGACCAGGAGATCAGGGAGCTGCAGCGGCTGGCAGTCAACGGCGTGGACCCGGACACGGGCGAGGAGTTCCGCGGCGCCGGGCGGCTCATGAGCGTTGCCATGGAGCGGAACGTCCCGGGCACCAACGAGGTGTTCGTGAGCTATCTGGACGGCGAGCACCAGCTCTCCAACCCGCCCGCGACGGGGCGGATGATCGAGGAGAACCCGGTGGTCCGGGAGGTCGTGGCCGGCCTCACCCCGGGGTCGGAGCGGACCGTGCAGCACGAGATCAACACAGAGATCGGCCGGGTGTGGTTCGTCGTCGTTCCGGTGACGGTGCCCGAGCGGGAGGAGGTGGGCGCGTACGTCATGGCGGCGGTGCTGGACCAGGCGCTGGCCACGGAGACCGCCGTGATGCGCACCTACGCGATCGTCTGCTCGGTGGCGCTGGTCCTGCTGGGCGTGTTCGCCTGGCTCGTCGTGAGCCGGCTGCTCGGGCCGCTGCGGCAGCTCAGCGCCACCGCGACCCGGGTGACCGAGACCGACCTGTCCCAGCGCGTCGCCGTCGCCACCGACGACGACCTCGGCGACCTCGCGGGCGCCTTCAACACCATGCTCGACCGCCTGTCGACGGCCATCGAGACGCAGCGCCGGTTCCTCGACGACGCCGGGCACGAGCTCCGCACCCCGCTGACGGTGCTGCGCGGCCACCTGGAGGTCCTCGACCCGGACGACCCGGCGGACGTGCGCGAGACCAGGGACCTCCTGCTCGACGAGACGTCCCGGATGGGGCAGATCGTCGAGGAGCTCGTGCTGCTCGCCAAGGCGGAGCGGTCCGACTTCGTGACCCTCGCCCCCGTGGACCTGGGCCGGCTCACCGACGAGGTGCACGACAAGGCGCGAGCGCTGGGCACGCGCCGCTGGGTGGTCGACACCCGCGCCGACGCCGAGGTGGCCGCCGACGCGCACCGGCTCACCCAGGCGGTTCTCCAGCTCGCGGACAACGCGGTGAAGTTCACCGGTCCCGACGACGAGGTGGGCATCGGCACGCAGGTGCTCGACGGGCCGGCCGGGCGCCGGGTCCGGCTCTGGGTGCGGGACACCGGGCCGGGTGTGCCGCCCGAGGAGGCCGACCGCATCTTCGACCGGTTCGCGCGCGGCAGCACGACCGGCGGGGTGCCCGGGTCCGGCCTGGGGCTCGCGATCGTGCGGGCCATCGCGCAGGGGCACGGCGGCGACGTCGCGGTGGAACGGTCCGACGGCGGCGGGGCGCGCTTCGTGATGACCTGGCCCGCCGCCGTCGGACCGCAGGCAACGCCGCAGGGAACGCCACAAGGGACCAAGGACGCGGCGACGGAGGAGGCAGGGTGAACCAGATCCTGATCGCGGAGGACGAGGAGCGCATCGCGCAGTTCTTGCGCAAGGGCCTCAAGGCGCACGGGTTCCAGCCCACCGTCGTGGCCGACGGCGCCTCGGCGCTCGCCCACGCCATGTCGGGCGGCTACGACCTCATGGTGCTGGACATCGGGCTGCCCGTGCTGGACGGGTTCACGGTGCTGCAGCGGCTGCGCGACGTCGGCTCGACCCTGCCGGTGGTGATCCTCACCGCGCGGGACTCGCTGTCGGACCGGGTGGCGGGCCTGGAGGGCGGGGCGGACGACTACATGTCCAAGCCGTTCGGGTTCGACGAGCTGCTCGCCCGCATCAGGCTGCGGCTGCGCCGCGCGAACGGGGAGGCCGCGCCGGCGGACCGGCTGGAGTACGGCGACGTCGGCCTGGACCTACGGACCCGCACCGCTGCCGTGGCGGGGCGGGAGGTGGAGCTGTCGGCGCGGGAGTTCGCGCTCGCGGAGGTGTTCCTCCAGCACCCGGGCCAGGTCATGTCCAGGGAGCAGCTCCTGTCCCGCGTGTGGGGCTACGACTTCGACCCCGGGTCCAACGTGGTGGACGTGTACGTGCGGTACCTGCGCAAGAAGCTGGGGGCGGACCGGATCGAGACGGTGCGCGGGGCGGGCTACCGGTTCCGCGGCTGACGCCCGCAGGGCTTCATGAGAACCGTCTCATCATGGTCTCCTCGTCACCTCATCCGGGCGGCACAGACTCGTGGCAGGAGGTACCCGAGCCGGGTGCCACGAGACCGGGAGGCCAGTGGGATGAACCCCTCGACCATGAAGAAGCGCTGGGCAGTCGTCGGGACGGCGGCCGTGATCGGCATCGTCGGCGCGAGCACCGCCGTCGCGCTGAACAACCCGGCCCCGCGCACGGAGTCGTCCGCGGCCGTCTCCCTGACCGGCGGGACGGCGTCCGACGGCGGTACCGGGGCCGCGCCGGCGGACACCTCGCCGGAGTCGGCGGACTCGCCGAACGAGTCGGCGCGCGACACCCCGGGTTCGGCCCAGTCGGCCGACTCGCCGGGGGACGCGAACTACGACCCGTCGCCGGAGTCGGCGGACTCGCCCAACGAGTCGGCGCGGGACACCGCTGGCTCCGCCCAGTCGGCGGACTCGCCGGACGACGCGAACTACGACGACGCGGGCGCCGACTCCGCGGACCGGCCGGCCAAGCAGCCCGCCCAGCAGAACGGCAACCCGCCGGCCGGCCGGGACGACGACACCCCCGATGACCTGGACGACGACGACTCGGCGGACGACGCGGGCGACGACTGATCCGGAACACGGAGCCGTAACGCGCCGCCCCTACACTGCGCGCGTGACCCGTACCCACCGACGCCCGCGGATCGCGATCTGCGGCATGGCCATCGAGTCCAGCACGTTCTCCCCGCACCGCTCGGGCTGGGAGGCGTTCACCCTCCTGCGTGGCAACGAGCTCGTCCGGCGGTACCCGTTCCTCCGGGACGGCACGCCCCTGCGCCGGGAGGCCGAGTGGGTGGGGGTGCTGCGGGCCGCCGCGCTCCCCGGCGGCGTGGTTCCCACGGAGGTGTACGAGACGGTCCGCGCCGAGATCGGCCTGGCGCTGGAGGCGCAAGGCCCGTTCGACGGCGTGCTGCTCGACGTCCACGGCGCCATGGCCGTGCTCGGCTACACCGACGCGGAGGCCGACCTCGCGCACGCGGTGCGCGCCGCCGTCGGACCGGACTGCCTGGTCTCCGCGTCGATGGACCTGCACGGCAACGTGTCGCGCGAGCTCGCCGCGACCGTCGACCTCATCACCTGCCACCGCATGGCGCCGCACGAGGACGACGACGAGGCGCGCGAGCGCGCGGCCACCGACCTGGTCCGCCGCATCGACGGGGCGGGGCGGCCGCGCAAGGCCTGGGTGCAGGTGCCCGTGCTGCTACCGGGCGAGAAGACGAGCACCCGGCTGGAGCCGGCGAAGGGCATCTACGAGGACGTGGCGCGCGTCGCGGCGCTGGACGGCGTGCTCGACGCCTCCGTCTGGGTCGGGTACGCGTGGGCGGACGAGCCCCGGTGCCGGGCGGTCGTCGTGGTCATGGGCGACGACGACGCCATCATCTCCCGCGAGGCCGAACGGCTGGCGCGCCGGTACTGGGACGCGCGCGACGAGTTCGAGTTCGTCGCCCCTGCCGGCACCTACGAGGAGTGCCTCAAGGCCGTGCTGGCGAGCGATGCGCGGCCCTTCGTCCTGTCGGACTCGGGCGACAACCCGATGGCCGGCGGCGCGGGCGACGTGACCTGGACCCTCGCGCGGCTCCTGGCGGAGCCCACCTTCACCACCCCGCCGGCGGACGGCGGCCGCACCGGTATCTACGCCGCCCTCCCCGACGCGGCGGCCGCCCGCGCGGTGGCCGACGCCGGGGTGGGCGCCGTCGTCGAGGTGGAGGCCGGCGCCCGGGTCGACGGCGGACCGCACGGGCCCGTCACGCTCAAGGGCGTGGTCGAGCACGTCCGCACCGACGACCCGGTGGCCGGGACCGTGTGCGTGGTGGCGGCCGGCGGGCTGAAGGTGGTGCTCACCGAGCGGCGCCGGCCGTACCACCTGGAGTCCGACTTCACGGCGATCGGCCTGGACCCGCGCGGCACCGACGTCGTGGTGGTGAAGATCGGCAACCTCGAGACCGAGCTCTACGACATGGCCGAGGACTGGATGCTCATGCTCACGCCCGGCGGCGTGGACCAGGACCTGCTCCGGCTGCGGCACCGCAACCTGGGCGGCCCGGTGCACCCGTTCGACGGCGACGAGGCGTTCGGGGACGGCCCGGACCTGACGCCGGAGCTGCTCTGAACGGGGCTGACTCCCGGTTCAGCAGCGGAGGCCAGACTGTCAGAGCGGACCCTGGAAGTTCGCGCAGCCGCCCGCCGGGACGTACCCGAGCGCCACGTTGATGGCGAGCATGTGCGGGTTCTCCTCGTTGTTCCACGTGTAGATGCGCCGCGCGCCGGGCCGCAGCCGCGCATGTTCGCGCAGGTTGATCGCCTTGACGAGCATGCCGAGCCGGTGTCCCCTGTGCGCCCTGAGCACCACGGTGGCCTGCTGGTCGGTGTGGTCCGGCTTGGCGTCGTTCCACATCAGCATGGTCATCGCCACGAGCTTTCCGGTGGCCACGTGCTCGGCGGCGGTCACCACGTACTGGTCGCCCTTCGCGGCGATCGCCGCCTCCTCGGTGCGGATCCGGTCGACGTCCCAGACGTCGGACTCGATCTCGATGCCGCCGCGCGGCTCGTCGTCCACCAGCGCCTGCTCCAGGGCGGCGTACTGCTCGATCCACTCCTCCGGCGTCGGCGCGGTCCAGGTGTGGACGCGGTACGCGTCGCCCGCGACGGCACGCGCCTCGGCCTCGAAGCGCGACACCGCCTCCGGCGCGACCGGCAGGTCGATCCGGGAGCGGCGCTCCACGAGCTGCAGGGTCAGGCCCAGCTTGCGCGCGAGGTGCACGCCCGGCAGGTCGGCGGAGACCTCGCCGATGCCCGACGCCGGCGCGAGCGTCTCGCCGTCGCCCGCCCCCGGCCCGAAGTCGACGGGGGCCAGGAGCGACGTCCGCCCCTCCGCCCGGGCCGTGCTCGTCAGCCACTCGGTCAGGGCGGTGCCGATGCCCTGCCGCCGGTGATCCGGGTGCACGACGACCACGCCGACCGCCAGCTCCGGGTTGGACCGGAGACGCAGGGACAGCATGGCCTCGCCGATCACCCGCGGCCCGTCGGGCGAGTCCACGACGGCGACCTGCCGCAGCTTGCGCACGTAGTCCTGGTTGTTCATCCCGACGAGCACCCCGATCGGCGTCGGGGCGCCGTCAGCGTTGCCGAGGTCGGCGTTCTCCACCGCGACGTGCAGGTCGGCGATGCCGCGGTACGCCCACGCGTCGGGGTCGTCGAGCGAGGACGGGTGCGGCGGGTCGACGAGCCGCCACGCCGCTGTGGTCGGAGCAAGGTCTGCCGAGGACGAGGTCATGGACCAAGAGTCCTCCCGGCACCTGCGGAGCGCACGGCATTTTGCGCGGTGACGGCGCCGTGACCACGCGGGGCCGGACGGCGGCGGATCCCGGCCGTGGCCGCCCGTCGCGGCCACCGATACCGTGACCGCCATGACCAGGCAGCCGCCCGCCGACACCGCCGTCGCCACCCCGGCCGCGTCGGCGGTCGTCAGGAGGCTCACCCTCGAGCAGAAGGCGCGGCTCCTGTCCGGGGACTCGTTCTGGACCACCGCAGAGGTCCCCGGCGTCCCGCCGGTGTACCTCGCGGACGGCCCGCACGGGGTGCGGCGGCTCGACGCCGACGTCGGCGACATCGAGGGCGCCGTCCCCGCCACCTGCTTCCCGCCCGCCGTGGCACTGGGCAGCACCTTCGACGTCGGCCTCGTCGCACGGGTCGGGGAGGCCGTGGCCGAAGAGGCGCGGCAGCGCGGCGTCGACGTCGTGCTCGGGCCGGGCATCAACATCAAGCGCAGCCCGTTGTGCGGGCGGAACTTCGAGTACGTGGCGGAGGACCCGCTGCTGTCCGGTGAGATCGGCGCGGCGCTCGTCACGGGGATCCAGCGCGGCGGCGTGGCCGCGTGCGTCAAGCACTTCGCCGTGAACAACCAGGAGACCGAGCGGATGCGCGTCTCGGCCGACCTGGACGAGCGCACCCTGCGCGAGATCTACCTGCGTGGCTTCCAGCGCGTGGTGACGACGGCGCGGCCGGCCACGCTCATGTCGTCGTACAACCGGATCAACGGCACGCACACCGGCGAGGACCGCCGCATCACCACCGGCATCCTGCGCGACGAGTGGGGCTTCGACGGGCTCGTCATGTCCGACTGGGGCGCCGTGCACGACCGCCTCGCGGGCCTCCGCGCGGGCCTGGACCTGGAGATGCCGGCCGGCGGTCCGGAGCGGGTCAGGGAGATCGTCGCGGCCGTGCGGTCCGGCACCCTCGACGTGGCCGACGTCGACCGGTCGGCCACCCGGGTGGTCGCGCTGGCGCTCGCGGCGCGGGCGCCGCGCGCCGCCGGGCGCGGTGAGGATGCGCCCGGGGCGACCGGGCTGCTCGCCGAGCGCGGCCACGACCCCGAGGCCTGGCACGACGCCGCCCACCACGCCCTGGCCCGCGAGGCGGCGGCCCGGGCGATCGTGCTGCTCAAGAACGACGGCGGGCTGCTGCCGCTGGCGCCGCAGACCCGCCTGGCCGTGATCGGTGAGCTCGCCCGCACGCCGCGCTACCAGGGTGCCGGCTCGTCGCAGATCGTCCCGACCCGGCTGGACGACGCCCTCGCCGCCGTCGAGGACTCCGCGACCGACGTGGTCTTCGCCCCCGGGTACGAGCTGGGCCCGGTCGGTGGTCTGCCCTTCGAGACCGGGGTTCCTCGGCTTTCGACGGTCTCAAGGCGAAGAAACCTCGGTCTCGAACGGGAGAAGGGCGGTACCGGCAGGACCGGCGCCGTCGACGGGAAGGTCTCGGCGTCCGGCAGGCGGCGGGCCAGGGCGGCAGCGGCCGCCGACGCCGCGGAGGCGCTCGCCGCCGAGGCCGTCGCCGCGGCGCAGGACGCCGGTGTCGTGCTGTTCTTCGCGGGACTGCCGCAGTCGGCAGAGGCCGAGGGCCGCGACCGGGTGGACATCGAGCTCCCGGCGGCGCAGCTCGACCTGCTGGACCGGGTGCTGGAGGTCAACCCCCGCGTCGTCGTCGTGCTGTCCAACGGCTCGGTGGTGCGCCTGTCCGGCTTCGCGGACCGGGTGCCCGCCATCGTCGAGGGCTGGCTGCTGGGCCAGGCGGGCGGCGGCGCGATGGCCGACGTCCTGTTCGGCCGCGTCAACCCGTCCGGCCGGCTGGCCGAGACCGTGCCGCTGCGCATCGAGGACACGCCCGCCTGGACGAGCTTTCCCGGCACCGGGCTGCACGTCACGTACGGCGAGGGCATCTTCGTGGGCTACCGCTGGTACGACGCGCGCGACCTGGCCGTCCAGTTCCCCTTCGGCCACGGCCTCTCGTACACGACGTTCGCGTACTCGGACCTGGAGATATCGCCGGCCCCGCGCACGGCGCGACGTCCGGCCACCACGGCTCGCCCGGCCGGCGCGACACACCAGGCCGGCACCCCGTCCGACGGCGCCGCCCTCACCGCCCGCGTGACCGTCACCAACACCGGCGGGGTCGCCGGGCGCGAGGTGGTGCAGTGCTACGTCTCCCTGCCCGGCTCCGCGGTCCCCCGGGCACCGCGCGCCCTGGCCGCGTTCGCCGTCGTCGACCTGGCGCCGGGGGAGTCCCGCGAGGTGGAGCTGGCGGTGGCGCGCGACGACCTCGCGTACTGGGACGTCCGCGCCAACCGGTGGCTGGTGGAGGGCGGGACGTACCGCGTCGAGGTGGGCGCGTCGAGCCGCGACATCCGCCGTACCGCGGAGGCAGAGGTGGCGGGCGACGACGTCGTCGCGCCGCTCACCCCCGAGAGCTCGCTCGGCGAGGCGATGGCGCACCCCGTCATCGGGTCGACCGTCGCGGGCATGCTGCGGGCGGCCGGCCTGAGCGACGACGTCATGGTCATGACAACGGCCATGCCGCTGGGGCGGCTCCCCTACCAGCCCGGGTCCGGCGTCACGCACAAGCAGGTGCGGCAGCTCCTCGACATCGCGAACGGCACGGGCGGCCTCGTCACGCGGGCGGCCGGTAAGGTCCTCGGCCTGGCCGGCCGCCTGCGCAGGAGATAGTCAGCGGCGCTTCTGGAGCGCGGCCTCGGCACCCGACGGGCGGAAGCCGAGCGCCACGTTGATCCCGAGCATGTGCGCGTTCTCCTCGGCGTTGAACGTGTGCACCCGCTCGGTCTGCGGGTACCGGGCGGTGAGCTCGCGCAGGTTCACGGCCTTGGCGAGCATCCCGAGCCGGTGCCCCCGGTGGGACTTGAGCGCGATCGTCTCCTCCTGGAACACGAACGACGGCTTGCCGTCCTGCAGCATGAACGAGGTGCCGCCGGCGACCTCACCCGACGGGACGTGTTCAACGAGGGTGGTCAGCAGCCGCTGGCCGCTGTCGGCCCGGTCCTGGAGGTAGGCCCGCACCCGGTCGACGTCCCACGTCTCCTCGCCGAAGTCGAGCTCGCCCTGCGGCACGTCCGTGGACATCCGGGTCATGAGCTGGGCGTACCCCGCGTACCAGTCCTCGGGGATGCCCTCCCAGGTGTGCGCCCGGTAGTCGGCACCGGCCTTCGCGCGCGCCTCGGCCTCGAACTCGGCCAGCTTGCCGGGGTCCACCGGCAGGTCGAGCCGCGACATGCGCTCGACCTGCTCGATCGTGTACCCGCGGGCGAGCGCGAACCGGAGGCTCGCGCGGTCGGCGGGCAGCCGGCCGACGCCGGTGGCGGGCACGAGCGCGTCCTCGCCCTCCGCCGCCTCGCGCGGGGACAGCGACCAGCCGAAGAAGGTGGTCCGGCGGGCGTCGGCGGCCACCTGCTCCAGCCGCTCGGCGAGGGCGGTGGCGATGCCGCGCCGCCGGTGGTCGGGGTGGACGCCCACGTAGAGGTCGGCGGTGTGCGTGTTCTGCTTCAGGGGCATCGACAGGAACCCGAACCCGACGACGTCGTCGGCGGTCGGCGCGGCGCCGTCCGGCCGGTCGAGGACCGCGGCGAGCCGCCGCTTGTCCGCGTACTCCTGGTGCAGCATCCCGCTGACGAGCTGCCGCGCCGTGCGGGCCAGGTCGTCGTGCCCGAGGTTCGCGATCTCGACGGCCCGCTCGACGGCGACCATACCGTGGTAGGCCCAGGCGTCGGGGTGGTCGGCCGACGGCACGGGCGCCACGTCCAGGAGGTGCCACGGCGCGTGGCCGGTGGGGGAGGTCATGTCACCAGGGTGCCCCCACCGCCGTCGGGCGGCGAGGCAATTTACGCGGCGGGCGGGGGAGCCGTGCTCGCGCGCTCCACCAGGCGGGTGGGCAGGCGGGTGTGCCGGCCGGCCGAGGGGCCGGACTCGAGCATCGCCATGACCATCCGGAGCGCCTCAGCGCCCATCTCGTGCAGGGACTGCGCGATGGTGGTCAGCGGCGGTGTCGACGCGGCGGCCTCCGGGATGTTGTCGAACCCGATGACCGAGAGGTCCTCCGGGACGCGCAGGCCCAGCTCCTGGGCCACCTGGAGGACGTGGATGGCGGAGAGGTCGTTCGCGGCGAAGACCGCCGTCGGCCGGTCGGGGCGCTCCAGGAGGTCGTGCGTGGGGCGGTCGGAGCGGTCCGGGCGGTAGCCGCCTTCCAGCACCAGGCTCGGGTCCGGGGTGAGGCCCGCCGCCCGCATCGCCTCGAAGAAGCCCAGCTCGCGCAGGCGGGCCGACTCGAGGTCGGCGCGTCCGCCCAGGTAGCCGATCCGCGTGTGGCCCAGGCCGATCAGGTGCTCCGTGGCGGCGCGTGCGCCGCCGAGGTTGTCGGAGTCCACGGTGGCCGGGCCCGTCGGCCCGGTGTGCGGGTCGATGGCGACGATCGGGACGCCCTCGTGCACCGGGAGGGCGAGCGTTGGCGTGACGATGACGACGCCGTCGATCAGCGTGCCGGCGAGGCGGGACAGGGAGCGGCGCTCCCAGCCCACGTGGTCCGCGCGGCCCGCGTCGCCGCAGTAGGCGAGCAGCTCGTAGCCCGTGTCGCGGACGGCGGCGGAGATGCCCTTGAGCAGCTCCGTGCTGAACGGCTCGAACTCGGCCACGAGCACGCCGATCACGTTGGTCTGCCTGCGGCGCAGGCTGCGCGCGACGAGGGACGACTCGTACCCGAGGTCCTCGACCACGCCGAGCACGCGCTCCGCGGTGGCCGGTGCCACGCCGTACCGGCCGTTGACCACCTTGGACACGGTCGCGACGGACACGCCGGCGACCCGAGCGACGTCGGTGATGGTGGCGCGGCCGCTCGCGCGCTCCGGCATGGCGGACGGCGGCGGCGTCGCCGCACCGTTCGCCACGCTGTCGCCCGGTCCGGCGGCGGATCCGGGCGAGGCTGTCCCACTCTGCACGGAAGAGACAGTACATCGGGGCAACGTCATGTGTCTGGTGAGCCGATCCGTTTCGAAATCGATATCGAAACCGTTTGACTTGACCATGACCGTCCTGTCACGCTCCTGAGTGACGGACCCGTGGTCCGTTCCGGCAGGCTCCTGCCGACCGTCGATGATGACCTACAAGGGGTTCCACAATGATGAGGAAGACGCGGGCCGCGGGCGCAGTTGCCCTGGGTGCCACCGTTGCCTTGCTGGCCGCGGGCTGTTCGGGCGGCAGCGAAGGAGGCGGTGACGGCGACGTCACCATGACCTTCTGGCACAACTCGACCACCGGCCCGGGCAAGGCGTACTGGGAGGACACGGTCGCGGCCTTCGAGGAGGCCAACCCGGGCGTGACCATCGAGGTCCAGTCCATCCAGAACGAGGACATGGACGGCAAGCTGCAGACCGCCCTGAACTCGGGCGACGCGCCCGACATCTTCATGGCGCGCGGCGGCGGCAAGCTGGCCGACGTCGTCGAGGCCGGCCAGGTCATGGACCTCACCGACACGATCGACGACGCCACGATGACCGCCGTCGGCGAGGCAGGCTTCAGCGCCTTCACCGTGGACGGCGCGATCTACGGGATGCCGACCTCGGTGCTGCCCGGCGGCATCTACTACAGCCAGGACCTCTTCGAGGAGGCCGGCATCACGGAGACGCCCACCACCATCGGCGAGCTCAACGACGTGGTGTCGGAGCTCAAGGCCAACGACATCGCCCCGATCGCGCTCGGCGCCAAGGACGCCTGGCCGGCCGCGCACTGGTTCTACTTCTTCGCGCTGCGCGAGTGCTCGCAGGAGACGCTGGAGGCGGCCGCCGAGTCCCGCAGCTTCGACGACGAGTGCTGGCTGCGCGCCGGCGAGGACCTGCAGGCGCTCGCCGAGACCGAGCCGTTCAACGAGGGCTACCTCACGACCTCGGCGCAGCAGGGCGCAGGCTCCTCCGCCGGTCTCATCGCGAACCACAAGGCCGCCATGGAGCTCATGGGTGCGTGGGACCCGGGCGTGATCGCCTCGCTGACCCCGGACCAGCAGCCGCTGGCCGACCTCGGCTGGTTCCCGTTCCCCGCCACCGACGGCGGCGAGGGTGACCCGGCCGCGTTCATGGGCGGCGTCGACGGCTACTCCTGCTACGTCGAGGCACCGCCGGAGTGCGCAGAGTTCCTGAACTTCTTCATGCAGAAGGAGCACCAGGAGGCGTACGCAGAGGCGTTCGTGACCCTGCCCGCGAGCAAGGAGGCGCAGGGCGTGGTGACCGACCCCGCGCTGCAGTCCGTCCTCGAGGCCTACAACGAGGCCCCGTACGTGTCGGTCTGGCTGGACACCCTGTACGGCCAGAACGTGGGCAACGCGCTCAACGGCGGCGTCGTCGACATGCTGGCGGGCAACGGTGACCCGCAGAGCATCGTGGACGCCGTCAACGCCGCGGCCGCGATGGAGTAACGGCTCAGATGACTCACTCCCTGGGCGAGAACTCAGCAACCGTGACGACCTCGCCTGAGGGTCCTCCGGCGGCCGGGGGCGGCGTGCAGACGCCGTCCCCGGACCGCCGGCCGCGGCGGGGCCGCAGGACCGACTGGCGCAAGACCTTCGAGATCACGCTGCTCTCGGGTCCCGCCATCGTCGTGTTCGTCGCGTTCGTCATCCTTCCCGTGGTGCTCGCCGCGTACTACGGGTTCTTCAAGTGGAAGGGCTTCGGACCGCCGACGGAGTTCGTCGGTCTGGAGAACTACCTCACGATCTTCCGTGACACCGCCTTCCACGAGGCACTCCTGCACAACGGGTTCATCGTCGTGCTCTCCCTCGTGCTTCAGGGGCCTGCGGCCGTGGTGCTCGCGCTCCTGCTGAACCAGAACATCCGCGGGCGGTCGATCATCCGGGTCCTGATCTTCGTGCCGTACGTGATCTCGGAGGTGATCGTCGGCACGGGCTGGAGCCTCATGCTCCAGAGCGCCGGCGCGGTCAACGACCTGCTCGAGAAGATGGGCCTCGGCTTCCTCGCCGTCGACTGGCTGTCCGACCCCTCGATCGCCCTGTGGTCGCTGATGATCATCATCAGCTGGAAGTACATCGGCTTCGCCGTGATCCTGTTCCTGGCCGGCCTGCAGAGCATCCCAGAGGAGCTCTTCGAGGCCGCGGCGATCGACGGCGCCTCGTACTGGCAGATCCAGCGCCGCATCACGCTGCCGCTGCTCGGGCCGACGATCCGCATCTGGGCGTTCCTGTCGATCATCGGCTCGCTGCAGCTCTTCGACCTCGTCTACATCATCTGGGGCCAGTACGTCTCCGCGACGGCAGGTACCTCGACGATGGCCACCTACATGGTCCTGAACGGGCGGCTGGCCGGGAACTACGGCTACGGCAACGCGGTGGCCGTCGTGCTGTTCCTGATCTCGCTCGTCATCGCGCTGGTCTACCAGCGCTACGTGCTGCGCCGGGACACCGCGGGTGCGCTCACGGAAGGGAAGAACTGATGGCGACGCTGCTCGAAGCCCCGTCGACCGCCGGACGCCAGCTCCGCCGGACGCCGCGGATCGCCTGGGGAAGCCCGATGACCTACGTCGTCGCCTTCCTCTTCGTCGGGGTCTGCATAGCCCCCGTGCTGTACATCATCGTGGGCGGGTTCCGGACGAACGCGCAGATCACCGCCGACCCGTCCGGCCTGCCGAGCCCGTGGGTGGTCGACAACTACCTCGGCGTGCTCGCGAGCGAGGTGTTCTGGCGCCAGGTCGGCAACTCCGCGATCGCGGGCATCCTCACCACCGTCGGCGTGGTGGCGCTCGGGCTCATGGTGAGCTTCGTGCTCGCGCGGTACGACTTCCGCCTCAACGGGGCGATGTACTCGCTGTTCGCCGCGGGTCTGATGTTCCCCATGACGGTGGCGATCACCCCGCTGTACATCCTGATCCGCGACCTCGGCCTGGTGAACACGCTCGGGGGCATCGTCCTGCCGCAGATCGCGTTCGCGCTCCCGACCACGATCATCATCCTGGTGCCGTTCCTGCGGGCCATCCCGAAGGAGATCGAGGAGGCCGCCGCCATCGACGGCGCGGGCCGGCTCGGGTTCTTCTTCCGGATGGTCGTGCCGCTGTCGCTGCCCGGCGTCATCACGGTCGGCATCCTCGCGTTCGTCGCGTCGTGGAACTCGTACATGCTGCCGCTGTTCATCCTGAACGACGAGATGTCGTACACGCTGCCGCTGGGTGTCCAGGCGTTCGCCTCCCAGTACTCGGTCGACACGGCGCGGGTCCTTGCGTTCACCTCGCTGTCGATGATCCCGGCGCTGATCTTCTTCTCGTTGTTCGAGCGCCGTATCGTCGGCGGCCTCACCGGAGCCGTCAAGGGCTGAGGGCCATGTTTCACGCAGTGCCATACAAGCAGGCTGGGAAAGGAAATCGATGACGGAGCTGCCGGTGGCGCTTCGGGCGATGCCCGAGGTGTCGGAGCGGGTGCGTGAGCTGCACGCACAGATGACCCTCGAGGAGAAGCTGGCACAGCTTGTCGGGTACTGGCTGGACCAGGGCGGCAACGTCGTGGCACCCATGCAGGGCGAGATGGCCGCCGGGCAGGGCACCGGCGCGCTCCCGGAGATCACCAGGCACGGCCTGGGGCACTACACGCGGGTGTACGGCACGCGTCCGGTGGACCCGGCCGGGCGTGCGGCGTGGCTCTGGGAAGAGCAGCGGAGGCTGAAGCGCGAGACGCGCCTCGGCATCCCCGCGCTGGTCCACGAGGAGTGCCTCACGGGCCTGGCGGCCTGGCAGGCGGCGACCTTCCCGACGCCGCTCGCGTGGGGTGCGTCGTTCGACCCGGAGCTGGTCGAGGAGATGGGCCGGCTCATCGGGGAGTCGATGCGGGAGCTGGGGATCCACCAGGGGCTCGCGCCGGTGCTCGACGTCGTCCGCGACCCCCGGTGGGGGCGCGTCGACGAGTGCATCGCCGAGGACCCGTACGTGGTCGGCACCGTCGGCACCGCGTACGTCCGCGGGCTGCAGGGGGCCGGCGTGCACGCCACGCTCAAGCACTTCGTGGCCTACTCCGGGTCCAAGTCCGGGCGCAACCACGCCCCGGTGAGCGCGGGGCCGCGCGAGATCGCCGACGTCTACCTGCCACCCTTCGAGATGGCGGTGCTCGACGGCGGGGTGCGCTCCGTCATGGCCTCGTACAACGACGTCGACGGCGTGCCGATGCACTCGTCGGCCGAGTACCTCACGGACCTGCTCCGCGAGACGTGGGGGTTCGACGGCGTCGTGGTCGCCGACTACTTCGGCGTCGCCTTCCTGAACGTCATGCACGCGATCGCCGCCGACCGGGGCGCCGCCGCCGCGGCGGCCCTGGAGGCGGGGGTCGACGTCGAGCTGCCGTCCGGTGACGCGTACCTCGAACCGCTCGCTGCGCTCGTCACGGACGGCACCGTGCCCGTCGAGCTCGTTGACCGGGCCGTGCTGCGCGCGCTGGCGCAGAAGGAAGAGCTGGGCCTCCTGGAGCCCGGCGTGTACGAGGACGCGCCGCCCGCCGTCGTCGACCTGGACTCGCCCGCGCACCGCGACGTCGCCCGGCGCCTCGCCGAGGAGTCGGTGGTGCTGCTCTCCAACGACGGCGTGCTGCCGCTCGGCTCGTGGCACGACAAGCCGGCGCGGGTCGCCGTGATCGGGCCGAACGCCGACCGGCCCGAGGCGCTGATGGGCTGCTACTCGTTCGCGAACCACGTGCTCGCGCACCACCCGGAGGTGCCGACCGGGTTCGAGATCCCGTCCGTCGCCGAGGCGCTGACCGGCGAGTTCGGCCGCGCGGGCCTGCCCGCGCCCGAGCTCACGTTCGCGCGGGGGTGCGAGGTCGAGGGCGACGACACGTCCGGCTTCGCCGAGGCGGTCGAAGCGGCCCGGGCCGCCGACGTCGCGGTCGTCGTGGTGGGCGACCAGGCCGGGCTGTTCGGCCGGGGCACCGTGGGCGAGGGCAACGACAGCGAGTCGCTCGACCTGCCCGGCGTGCAGCGGGAGCTCGTCGAGGCGGTGCTCGCCGTGGGCAAGCCCGTCGTGATGGTGCTGCTCACCGGCCGCCCGTACGCGATCGGCTGGGCGCTCGACCCGGCCGTCGGATCGGACGGCGTGCGCAAGCCCGGGGCGGTGCTCCAGGCGTTCTTCCCGGGCGAGGAGGGCGGCACGGCGCTGGCCGGCGTCATCTCGGGCCGCGTGAACCCGTCCGGGCGCCTGCCCGTGTCGCTCCCGCGGTCGGCGGGCGCGCAGCCCTACTCCTACCTGCACCCGATCCTCGGCGGCGCGTCGGAGGTGACGTCCACCGACTCGACGCCGGTGCGCGCCTTCGGGTTCGGCCTGTCGTACACGACGTTCGCGCGGGAGCTGGTCGCCGTCGACCCGTCGGTCGAGGCGGGCGGCACCTTCGGCGCCGTCGTGCGGGTGACGAACACGGGCGGGGTGGCCGGGTCCGACGTCGTGCAGCTCTACGGGCACGACGTCGTTGGCTCGGTGGCGCGGCCCACCGCGCAGCTCCTCGGCTACCACCGGGTCACGCTGGCGCCGGGGGAGTCGGTGACCGTCGCCTTCGACGTGCCGACCACGCGGTTCGCGTTCACCGACCGCCGGATGGTGCGGGTCGTCGAGCCCGGCGACGTCGAGGTGTGGGTCGGCGCGCACGCCGGTGACAGCGTTATCAGGGTCGTGGCGGAGGGCATCGCCGACCTGGACGAGCCGCATGCCGTCGTGGCGGTCGGTCCGCCGGCGGCCCGCGAGGTCGTGACGGTCACGGGCGAGGTGCACGAGGTGACCACAACGGACGAGCGGTGGGTCAAGGTCTCCGCCGACTGACCCGGACCCGCCTGGGAGCCGCGCCCTGACCCATTGGGCGCGGCTCCCAGGTCGTGTCGTCCGTTTTCTGGGGCCGCAGGCGCCGTGGTGCGAGGATGGGCCGATGCGCATCGACGTCTGGCTGTGGGCGGTGCGGCTGACCAAGAGCAGGTCGGTCGCGGCGGAGCTGTGCCGCAGCGGCAGGGTCCGCATCAACGGCAAGGTCGCCAAGGCGTCGTCGTCCGTCGCCGTGGGCGACCGGGTGACGTGGCGTGACCCGCTGCGCGACCGGGTCGTCGAGGTGGTCGAGCTGCTGCCCAAGCGGGTGGGCGCCCCGATCGCCGCCACGGCGTACGTGGACCACAGCCCCGCCCTGCCCACGCGGGTCGAGCGGGAGGCCGTGGGGCTGCGCGACCGCGGGACGGGGCGGCCCACCAAGCGGGAGCGGCGCGAGATCGACCGGCTGCGCGGGCGGCGCTGACGCCGTCGGCCGGCCCGTAATCACCCGGGTGAATTCTGTACATTTCAGGTATTCGGGCTGGTGGCACACGCTAGCGTCGCGGCGAACCCCTGCTCAGGCAGGCCTCGGCATGGCCCCGTTCACGAGGGCCGCCAGTCTGGAGAAACCATGCATCGTCGCACCCTTCGTCGTGTCAGGACGGTGGCCTCCGCCACGGCCCTGGCGCTCCTCGCGGTACCCGGCACGGCCACCGCCGCGCCGGACGCCGCCCCCAACACCCCGCCCGGCGCCGTCCGGTCTGATGGCCCGGCGACGGCCGCGCTGCGCCGCGCCGTCGACCCGGCGGACAAGATCACCCCCGCCGCCGCGCGGGCCTTCAATGCCCAGGGCGACACCGACTTCTGGCTGCGGTTCGCCGGCGAGACGGACCTGTCGGCGGCGGGCGGGATCACGAGCTGGTCCGAGCGCGGCGAGTACGTGTACGAGACGCTGCGCGCGGCGGCCGAGGCCTCGCAGGAGCAGGCGATCGCCGCCCTGGAGGAGTCGGGGACGGAGTACACCTCGTACTGGGCCACCAACGCGATCCTGGTCGAGGACGGGTCGCTCGACCTGGCCACGGACCTCGCGGCGGACGCCCAGGTGCTGGAGGTGCGACCGACCACGCGGCACGCGCTGGAGGAGCCGGAGACGACCGAGGGCGCCGTGCCGAACGCGGCGGCGAGCTCCACGTACGGCATCGAGGCCATCCGCGCCGACGGCATGTGGAATCTTGGGTTCACGGGTGAGGGCATCGTCGTGGCGGGGCTGGACACGGGCGTGAGCCGCACGCACCCGGCGCTGTCCGCGCAGTACCGTGGCGCGACGTCGGGCAGCAACTACAACTGGTTCGACGCGGCGGGGACCGGCGCGGCCGGCCCGCGCGACGACGACGGGCACGGCACCCACACCATGGGCACCATGGTGGGCACGGACGACGGCGAGATGAACATCGGCGTGGCCCCAGGGGCGCAGTGGATCGCGACGAACGGCTGCGCGGACACGTGCGCCGACGCCGCGCTGGTCGCGTCCGGCCAGTGGCTCCTGGCGCCGACCCGACGCGACGGCACGGATCCCGACCCTGCCCAGCGCCCGCACGTCGTGAACAACTCGTGGGGCCTGTCCTTCTCGACCGACCCGTTCATGGAGGACGTCATCGCCGCCTGGGAGGCGGCGGGCATGTTCAGCACCTGGTCCAACGGGAACGACGGCGAGTTCGGCTGCGAGTCGTCGGGCAGCCCCGGTTCGCGCCAGGCGTCCTACTCGGTGGGCGCGTTCACGCCGTCGGGCACGATCGCGCCCTACTCCTCGCGCGGCCCTGGTCAGAGCGGCACCGTGAAGCCCGACATCGCCGCGCCCGGCAGCACGGTGCGGTCTGCGGTGCCCGGCGGCGGCTACGAGCAGTGGTCCGGCACATCGATGGCCGCGCCGCACGTCGCGGGCGCCGTCGCCCTCCTGTGGGACGCCGTGCCGGAGCTGCTCGGCAACGTGCCGGCGACGCGCGCGATCCTGGACGGCTCCGCGCGGGACGTCAACGACACGTCGTGCGGTGGCACCGCCGACGACAACAACGTATGGGGCGAGGGCAAGCTCGACGTGCTCTCGGCGTACCGGGTGGCGCAGGGGCAGCGGTTCACCAGCACGCCGGCGCCGGAGGTCGCGGGCATCTTCCAGGTGGACGGCGTCGCGATCGTCGAGCCGCTGCCGGTCTGGGACCCGGTCGCCACCTTCACCTACCAGTGGCGTCGTGACGGCAAGATGATCTCGGGCGCCAACCGCGCCACCTACGTCCTGCAGCCGGCGGACGCCGGCGCTCGCCTCACCGTGACCGCCGTCGGCTCGGCCGACGGCTACATCCCGACGGCCGTGACCAGCGAGCCGACCGAGCCGATCGAGGTCGGTAACCTGCAGTCGAGCGAGCCGACCATCAGTCCGGCGGCGCGCGTCGGCACCACGCTCCAGGCGAGGTCCGGCAACTGGACCTCCGGCACGACCTTCACCTACCAGTGGTACGCGGACGGTACCCCGATCTCCGGTGCCACCGGCTTCACCTTCGTGCCCACGAGCGTGCACCGCGGCAAGCAGCTCACCGTCACCCTCACGGGCACGCGCGCCGGCTACACCTCCGAGTCCCGCACCAGCGGCCCCGTGACCGTGGGCTACGGGACGTTCGACGCCCGGTACCCCCGGATCACCGGCACTCCGGCGCCGGGCCAGACGGTCACGGCGGCCGTGCCCCAGTGGGTCCCCGCCCGCAGCACCACCACGTACACCTGGAAGGTCGACGGCCGGGTGATCAGCGGTGCTACCGGTTCCACCTACCGGATCCCGTCGTCGTACGCGGGCCGCGTGCTCACCGTCACCGTGAAGGGCGAGCGTCCCGGGATCACCGCCAAGTCGGTCGAGTCGATGGGCTACACGGTCGGCAAGGCGTTCGAGAGGATGCCGCACCCCACGATCAGTGGCACCCCGCGGGTCGGCTCCCTGCTCACCGCGCAGGCGGGGACGTGGAGCCCGTCGGCCTCGCTGTCGTACCGCTGGTACGCCTCCGGCGTCGCGATCAGCGGCGCGACCGGCAAGACCTACCGGCTCAAGGGCAGCGACTACGGCAAGACGATCGTGGCGACCGTGACCGCCCGCAAGTCCGGGTACGCCATCGTCTCGCGCACCAGCAGCCCCACGGCCGCCGTCGGCAAGCCGGCCACGGCGATCCCAGCGAACGGCGGATACCTCGTGGGCGCCAAGAGCGTGCCTGCCGGCACGTACGTGGCCGCTGCCGGATCGCGGTACTGCAGCTGGGAGCGCGGGACCGAGACGAAAATCCTGGGGCGGGACTTCGGCTACGGCCAGCGGATCGCCACCGTCAAGTCCACCGACTACTACTTCTGGTCCGACAACTGCGGTTCCTGGACCAAGTACTACTCGGGCATGGGCGAGGCGAAGCTGCGCACGGCGGCCAACGGCGTGTACATGCTCGGCGACCAGCTCCAGCGCGGTACCTACGTGACGACCGGCCCCGCGGACGACGACGGCGGGAGCTGCTACTACGCGATCATCGGTGATGAGTTCACCGGCCTGGCGGGCGGCGCCAACCTGGTGACGTCCGGCACCGCGCCCGAACCGAAGACCATCACGCTGCCGTCGAGCGCGAAGGGCTTCGAGACCGCCAACTGCATCTGGCGGCGCGTGGGCTGACACCACCCACCTCTCCGCGGCGGTCCCGCCGCGCCGGTCCTGTCACCATGGGGCCTGCGCGGCGGGACCGCCGCAGTCCATCCCGATGACGTCCGGACCTGGAGGCGCTGTGACCGGCGAATGGCACCCGGACATCCGGCGCGGGCAGCTCCCCGGCCGGTCCGAGGCCACCCTGTCGCGGCAGTCGCTCGTCTGCACGGTGGTCGGGATGGCCGCCGCCGTCGCGGCCGGCGTCCTGCTCGCCGTCGACCCGAAGCTCTGGGTGTGGGGGCTCCTGCCCTGCGCGGTAGCCGTCGTCGGGGTGGCCGCTGGGGGAGTGCTCGACAGCTCGGCCGCCGCGCGACAGGCGAAGGAGGCGCGGGCCGGGTACACCACGGTCGCCAGCGAGTCCGGCGACCTGGAGTACGTCGACGCCCGGACGTCCCGGCTCGTCCGGTTCGCGGGCGAGACGCTCACGATCTACGAGGTCCGCGAGCGGCTGAGCAGGATCCGGACGGCGCGATAGCGTCGCCCGCATGAACACGCCCGACCGCATCGCCGCACTCCTCAAGAAGCACCCCGTCTGGGACGGCCACAACGACCTCCCGTGGGAGCTGCGCGAGCAGTCGTCCTACGACCTCGACGCCGTCGACATCGCCCAGCGCCTCACCACCACCCACACCGACCTGCCGCGGTTGCGCGAGGGCGGCGTCGGGGCCCAGTTCTGGTCGGTGTACGTGCCCAGCCGGCTCCAGGGCGGCGGCGCCGTCACGGCCACGCTCGAACAGATCGACTGCGTGCACCGGCTGGTCGAGCGCTACCCCGACGCGCTCCAGCTCGCCCTGACCGCCGCCGACGTCGAGCGGGCGTGGTCCCAGGGGCGGATCGCCTCACTCATGGGCGCGGAAGGCGGCCACTCCATCGACGAGTCCCTGGCCGTGCTCCGCATGCTCTACGCACTGGGCGTGCGCTACATGACGCTCACCCACAACGACAACGTCCCGTGGGCCGACTCCGGCACCGACGAGGAGGTGCTGGGCGGCCTCTCCCCGTTCGGCGAGGACGTGGTGCGCGAGATGAACCGCCTCGGCATGCTCGTGGACCTCTCGCACACCTCCGCCGGCACCATGCGCCACGCCCTGCGCGTCACGCAGGCCCCGGTGATCTTCAGCCACTCCAGCGCCCGCGCCGTCTGCGACGTCCCGCGCAACGTGCCGGACGACGTCCTGGGCACCCTCGCGGCCAACGGCGGCGTCTGCATGGTCACGTTCGTGCCGCAGTTCGTCTCGCCCGCCGTCGCCGAGTGGCGCGCCGAGGGTGCCCGGGCCGCAGTGGCCGAGGGCATCAGGAGCACCGACATCGGCGCGTTCGAGCCGTTCGTCGAACGGTGGCAGGCCGCGCACCCGCAGCCGCGCACCACGCTGTCCGACGTCGTCGCGCACGTCGAGCACGTCCGCGAGGTGGCAGGCATCGACCACGTGGGCCTCGGCGGGGACTACGACGGCACGCCGACGCTGCCCGAAGGGCTGGAGGACGTGACGGGCTATCCCCGCCTGCTCGCGGCGCTCGCGGACATCGGCTGGTCCGACGCCGACCTGGGCAAGCTGACCAGCGGGAACGTGCTGCGCGTGCTGCGGGACGCCGAGTCGGTGGCGGCGCGGTGACTCAGCCGGGCAGCTGAACCACCTTGCGCTGGAAGCCCAGGGCCACCTTCTGCAGGGACTCGAGCGGCTCCTGCTCGTTGTGGTAGCTGATCTGCCGCAGCATCGAGCCGGACGAGGCGAGCAGCGCGACGATCACGTCGCGCGCGTCCTCCCGCGTCTCGAGCGCTTCCTGCAGCAGCTCCTGGACGTGAGGTGATCTGAGGCCGTCTTCTTCGGGATCGAGCAGAGCTGTCAGGAGCGCGATCGACAACGAGCTCCCGTGGATGCTTGCCATGGTGGTCTCCCCCCGGTCGGGGCCCGGGTCCCCGGGCATCAGGCCCCCGCGGGCAGGCCCGCGAGGTACTCGTCCGACGCCCCACCCCCGTGGCCTCGGTCGTGCACCCTTGTGTACCGCAGGTCAGGGCATCGCGCCTGTTGACAGGCGCGAAGTAGGGTCAGCCGTGCAGGATGAGCTGAAACATGACGTGGTCCTGCCACTCCCCGGCGATCTTGAGGTAGCTGGGCGCGAAGCCGATCCGCTCGAAGCCGATCCGGGTCAGCACCGCCTGCGACGCCTCGTTGTGCGGCAGCGTCGCGGCCTGCAGGCGGTGCAGCCCCAGCACGTCCCGCGCGTGGGCCGCCAGCGCCTCGATGGCCTTGGTCATCAGGCCCCGCCCGGTGAACCGCGCGTCGAGCCAGTAGCCGAGGTGCCCGTTCTCGAAGGCGCCGTGCACGATGTCGGTGAGGTTGAGCCGGCCGACGATCTCGCCGTCCGACTCCAGCACCGTGTACAGGGCGCGGCCGGTCGAGTTCTCCATGACCTGCGCCCACAGGCGCTCCCTGTGCCACTCCTCGGTGTAGAACTCCTCGGGCCGCTCGGGGTCCCACGGGGCCAGGTGCTCGCGGTTGCGGACATAGGCCTGGGCGAGGGCCGCCGCGTCGTCCTTGGTCAGCTCGCGCAGCGTGACGTCGGCCGTGAGGGGGGTCGCGAAGGGCATGTCGCCACCCTAGTCCCGCGTGGTTCGGGCAGGGCGTCCGCCCTGCTCAGGGCGGTCCGACAGCGGCGTGCGGCCCGCCGGGAACTTTCCGGCCTCTCCCGGGGTTGAGTGAGGCAGACTCAACTTCGCGCCCGTCGGTTTGCTTCCCGACCGCCCCAGGCTTAAGTTGAGTGCAGCAGACTCAATCTGTCGAAGGAAGGCAGCCAACATGGCACGCGCAGTAGGTATCGACCTCGGCACCACCAACTCGGTGGTCGCAGTCCTCGAGGGTGGCGAGCCCACCGTCATCGCCAACGCGGAGGGCTCGCGGACCACCCCGTCGGTGGTCGCGTTCTCCAAGACCGGCGAGGTCCTGGTGGGTGAGGTCGCCAAGCGTCAGGCGGTCACCAACGTGGACCGCACCATCTCCTCGGTCAAGCGCCACATGGGCACCGACTGGACCCAGGACATCGACGGCAAGAAGTACACGCCGCAGGAGATCTCCGCCCGCATCCTGGGCAAGCTCAAGCGCGACGCCGAGGAGTACCTGGGCGAGCCCGTCACCGAGGCCGTGATCACGGTCCCCGCGTACTTCAACGACGCAGAGCGCCAGGCGACCAAGGACGCCGGCCAGATCGCCGGCCTCGACGTCAAGCGCATCGTCAACGAGCCCACCGCTGCCGCGCTCGCCTACGGCCTGGACAAGGGCAAGGAGGACGAGCTCATCCTGGTCTTCGACCTCGGTGGCGGCACGTTCGACGTGTCCCTGCTCGAGGTGGGCAAGGACGAGGACGACTTCTCGACCATCCAGGTGCGCGCGACCTCCGGCGACAACCGCCTTGGTGGTGACGACTGGGACCAGCGCATCGTGGAGCACCTGATCAAGCAGGTGAAGAACTCCTCGGGCGTGGACCTGTCGAAGGACAAGATCGCCCTGCAGCGTCTTCGCGAGGCGGCCGAGCAGGCCAAGAAGGAGCTCTCGTCCGCGACGAGCACCAACATCTCGATGCAGTACCTGTCGATGAGCGAGAACGGCCCCATCCACCTGGACGAGAAGCTCACACGCGCTCAGTTCCAGCAGATGACGCAGGACCTCATCGACCGCACCAAGGCGCCGTTCCACGCGGTGATCCGCGACGCGGGCATCTCGGTGTCGGACATCGACCACGTCGTGCTCGTGGGCGGCTCCACCCGCATGCCCGCCGTGACCGAGGTGGTCAAGGAGCTCACCGGCGGCCGCGAGCCCAACAAGGGCGTGAACCCGGACGAGGTCGTCGCCGTCGGCGCCGTGCTGCAGGCCGGCGTCATCTCCGGTGACCGCAAGGACGTGCTGCTGATCGACGTCACCCCGCTGTCCCTCGGCATCGAGACCAAGGGCGGCGTGATGACCAAGCTCATCGAGCGCAACACGGCCATCCCGACCAAGCGCAGCGAGGTCTTCTCCACGGCCGACGACAACCAGCCGTCGGTGGCGATCCAGGTGTTCCAGGGCGAGCGCGAGTTCACGCGCGACAACAAGCCGCTGGGTGTCTTCGAGCTCACCGGTATCGCGCCGGCCCCGCGCGGCGTGCCGCAGATCGAGGTCACGTTCGACATCGACGCCAACGGCATCGTGCACGTGTCCGCCAAGGACCGCGGCACGGGCATGGAGCAGTCGATGAAGATCACCGGCGGCTCGGCCCTCCCCAAGGAGGACATCGACCGCATGGTCAAGGACGCCGAGGCGCACGCGGAGGAGGACAAGAAGCGGCGCGAGGAGGCGGACACCCGCAACCAGGCCGAGGCCTTCGCGTACTCCATGGAGAAGCAGATCGCGGACAACCGCGACAAGCTCCCGGCCGAGGTCGTCACCGAGGTCGAGGCGGACATCGCCGCGGTGAAGGCCGCCCTGGAGGGCGAGGACGCCGACGCCGTGAAGGCCTCGTACGAGAAGCTCGGTGCGTCCTCCCAGAAGATCGGCGAGGCACTGTACTCGGCCGAGCAGCAGTCCGCGGAGCAGCCGGCCGCGGGCGGCCAGCAGACGGCGAACGCGCAGTCCGCTCGGGACGAGGACGTCGTCGACGCCGAGATCGTGGACGACGAGGACGAGCGCAAGTGACCGAAGAGAACCAGCAGGGTTCCCCCGAGCCGGAGGGCTCGGGGGAGCACCCCTTCCAGTTCACGGACAAGCGCCGGGTGAACAACTCCGGCGAGCGGAGCCGGCCCACGGAGCCCGCGCCGGCGGAGGAGCCTGCCTCGGCGGAGGAGCCCGCGCCCGCGGACCAGCCTTCTCCCGGGGCGCCCGAGGCTTCCGAGGGCGAGCCCGCCGAGACCCCCGCACCGCAGGACGCCTCCGGCGACCCGCTCGAAGGCCTCGACTTCGAGCCCTCCGGTGACGCGGCGGAGGCCGCGGAGGTCCTCAAGGCGAAGGCCGAGGCCGCGGAGCACCTGGACGCGCTGCAGCGCGAGCGGGCCAGCTTCACGAACTACCGCAACCGGGCGCTGCGCGACCAGGAGGCCGCGCGGGACCGGGGTGTGCAGGACGTGCTGGCGGCGCTGCTGCCCGTGCTCGACGACGTCGAGCGCGCGAAGCAGCACGGCGAGCTGAGCGGCCCCATGGCGGCGATCGCGGAGAAGCTCGACCAGAGCCTGCAGAAGTTCGGTGTCGAGCGGTTCGGCAAGGTCGGGGAGGAGTTCGACCCGACGCTGCACGAGGCGCTCATGCACTCGGCCGACGCCGACGCGACGGCCACCACGGTGAACCTCGTGGTGGAGCCCGGGTACAAGATCGGCGAGAAGGTGGTCCGGGCCGCCCGTGTGGGCGTCGTCGGACCGGAGTAGTCGCGTTCTCGATGGCCGGGTCCGCCCCACCCGGGCGGGCCCTGCCGTCGAGGGCACAGTGCGGAAGGAGGTGCCATGACCGGTCAGGACTGGATGGAGAAGGACTTCTACGCCGTGCTGGGCGTTCCGAAGGACGCCGACGACGCGGCCATCAAGAAGGCCTACCGCAAGCTCGCGCGCCAGTACCACCCCGACCAGAACCAGGGGAACGCGGCCGCCGAGTCCAAGTTCAAGGAGATCGGCGAGGCGTACGCGGTGCTGTCCGACCCGGAGCAGCGCCGCCAGTACGACGCCGTGCGCGCCATGGCGGGTGGCGCCCGGTTCTCCGCCGGTCCGGGCGGCGCGGGAGCCGGCGGGTTCGAGGACATCATGGGTGCCATGTTCGGCGGCCAGGGTTCCCGCCGGGGCGGCGGACCACGGGTCCGCTACCCGCAGAGCGGCGGCGCGGGCTTCGAGGACATCCTCGGCTCCATGTTCGGCAGCGCCGGGTACGGTTCGGCCGGCCCGACCGGGTTCACGGCACCGAGCGCCGGCGCCGACGTCGTCGCGCAGGTCACCCTGCCCTTCCGGGCGGCGGTGGAGGGTACGACGGCGGACCTGGAGGTCAACGGCCGCACCATCACGGCCCGGATCCCTCCTGGCATCAACGACGGGAAGAAGATCCGCCTGCGCGGCAAGGGCAGGCCCGGCGTCAACGGCGGCCCGGCGGGCGACCTGGTCGTCACCGTGCACGTGGCGCCCCACCCGGTCTGGACCCTCGACGGCGTCGACCTCCGGATGAGCGTGCCCGTCACGTTCACGGAGGCGACCCTCGGCACCACTCTGGAGGTACCGACCCTCGACGGCGCGACCGTGCGCCTGAAGGTGCCGGCGGGGACGCCGTCGGGCCGGGCGCTGCGGGTCAAGGGCCGCGGCGCGCGGACCGCCACCGCGACCGGCGACCTGCTCGTGACCGTGCAGGTGGCCGTGCCGCAGAAGCTCAGCAAGAAGGCCAGGCAGGCGCTCGAGACGTTCGCCGCGGAGAGCGACGGCGAGGACGTGCGCGCGGGGCTGGCCGAACGGGCGGCGGAATGACGCCCGGTGCGGTGGGGCACCTGCCCCGCCGCACCGCCGTCCGCTAACCTGCCCGGACGCGAAGAGAGCACGAGAGACAGGGAGGGCGCACATGGTCGACGACGACGCACCCGTGCTCACCGTCTCCAAGGCCGCCGAGCTCGCGGGTATGCACCCGCAGACGCTGCGGCAGTACGACCGCCTGGGGCTGGTCGTGCCCCGGCGCACGCGCGGCCGTGGCCGCCGCTACTCGCGCAGGGACGTGGCGCGCCTGCTGCAGGTGCAGCAGCTCGCGCAGGGCGAGGGCATCAACCTGGCGGGCATCAAGCGCATCCTCGACCTGGAGGCGCACGTCTCCGTGCTGGAGGAGCGCCTCGGTGACCTGCTCATGCGGGTCCAGGAGGAGAGCCGCGTGTTCGCGGCGGGCCCGTCCGCCGGCGATGTCGTGGTGGTGCAGCGCGGTCAGCGGGTCCGGAGCGCCGCCGTGCGGGTGGACCTGGAGCACCGCAGCGTCGGCGGGGGTGCTGTAGTGCTCTGGCGGCCCGCGCCGCGTCGCGAGGACTGAGCATCCTCGCGGGCCACCGGGCAATTTCCGAAATGCAATTCTTTCGTTAATCGAGAAGATGCGAGAGAATGTAGGTAAGGCATTCCTTGGTCTACGCGTTCTGCAATTCCGGAATAGGCTTGGGCTATTCCGGACCAGGAACGCGCGAGCGAGGAGAGACCCATGAGCACGCTGATGGAGATGCCGGAGGTCGTCGAGTGTTCGATCGACGGCTGCGGCTACAACCACGACCACGGCTGCCACGCGGGCGCCGTCACCATCGCGGGGCACACGGGCGACGCCTCCTGCGCCACGTTCATCCCGCTCGGCACCAAGGGCGGCCTGGAGAAGGTCATCGCGCACGTCGGCGCGTGCCAGCGCGGCGAGTGCATCCACAACGAGAATCTGGAATGCCGGGCCCCGTCGATCCGGGTGGGCTCCGGTCCCGAGGACCCCGGGCACGCGGACTGCCTCACCTTCCAGGAGCGCTGAGCCTCCGGGCGCCCTGAATCCTGCGGCCTTTCCGGGAAGGAAGCGCCGCGCGGGACCGGTCCTCCGCGCGGCACAGGGCTGTTCAGCGGGCCAGGTGGTCCAGCAGCAGCAGCGCGTCGGCGTGCGTACTCGGCAGCCGCTCCACCCAGACGCGGGTGGGGCGGCGCACCTCTGTGGTGAGCCCGAGCACCTCGGCGTTGCGCTCGACGACGCGGCGCAGCGACTGGCCGAGCTCCGCGGTCGACGGACCGCGCTCGCACAGCACCACGAACGTGCCGTCGCCGACGGCCGCCATGGGATGGCCCTCGCCGAACACCTGGTGCAGGGTGCGCCCGATGGCCGCGGAGCGCGCTAGGCGCTGCCACGTGTCGAGGCTGTCGAGGCCGACGTCGAGCACGAGCAGGCAGTGCGAGGTACCGGCGGCGGTGCCGGTGCGCTGCGCCGTGCCGTAGGTCTCGCGTAGCCGCTCGCCCAGGTACTCGCCGGTGGGCAGGCCGGTGGAGGGGTCGCGCGTGGCCACCTGGTAGGGCACGCGCTCGCGCTCCCCGACCCAGCCGATCGCGGCGGCGCGCAGCGCGCCGACGTCCGTGGGGCGCCCGAACGCGGCGTAGAGGCACGCGACGTCGTCCAGCGCCTCGGTGATGCCGGCGCCGACGCTGGCCCGGGCCGCTCCCAGTCGCTCAGCGGGTGCGATGACACCCCGCCCTTCCGCCAGCGCCTCGGCCAGTGCCTCTACGGCCGGGTGCTCCCAGTCGTTCGGCCGGATCCATACCGAGGCCAGACTCGTAGCGCGCCACCGCTCGCGCAGGTCGTGCACACGCACCTGCACCTCCTGCTGTGACTCGCTCATGATGAAAGGACCCTCACGGGCACTCATCATGACGCACCTTCGGCGGTGATGTACCGCACTTCACCCGAACCTCACCCCGGAATGTTTATTTTCCACCCCCTGAATCCGCGGCGTGCCTCTATAGTCTTGGGCAGGACGGCGACAGGCCGGGGCCGACGTGACGACCGCGAGAGTCGGGTAGACGTGAGGCAAGTCGAGAGCAGCACAGGGGGAACCCCCAGCGACGCGGAACTGATCTTGCAGGTCAGGTCGGGTGACCGCGACGCTTTTGGCGTGCTCTACGAGCGCCATGCCGGGGCGGCGCGGGCGCTCGCCCGGCAGTACGTCTCGCCGGCCGACGCCGACGACGTGGTCGGCGACGCCTTCAGCAAGCTGTTCGAGATGCTCCGCCGCGGGGCCGGGCCGGACGCCGGGTTCCGCACCTACCTGTACACGATGGTCCGCCACCGGTCGTTCGACGTGTCGCGCGGCGCCGCGCGCACGCGTCCCAGTACGGACGACGAGATCGAGTCGGTGCTGGGCCGGGTCGCCTCCCAGGAGGACCCGGCGCTGGCCGGCTTCGAGCAGAGCGTGGTCTCCAAGGCCTACTTCAACCTCCCGGAGCGCTGGCGCGAGGTCCTCTGGTACGTGCTGGTCGACGACCTGAAGCCGGCCCAGGTCGCGCCCGTGCTGGGCCTCAGCCCGAACGGCGTCTCCGCGCTGCTCTACCGGGCCAAGGAGGCGCTGCGGGCCGGATACCTCCAGCAGCACCTGACCCACGCGCCGTCGGACACGTGCCGGACCGTGAACCCGCTGCTGGGCGGGTACGTGCGCGACAGCCTGTCCAAGCGCGAGACCGCGAAGATCGACAGCCACCTCGCCACCTGCGGCACGTGCAGCGCCCTGGTGCTGGAGCTCCACGACGTCGCGCACGGCATGAAGACCGTGATCGCCCCGCTGGTGCTCGGCGCGGGCGGGCTGGCCCTGGTGGGCGCCGGTGCGCCGATCGGCGGCCTGGCCGTCGCCGCCAAGGCCGGCGCCGGCGCCGCCGTCGGCGGTGCGCCGACGGTGGGGGTCGGGGCCGCGTCGACCGGAACGTTCTCCGGGGCGATGTCGTCGGCGGTCTCGGCGACCGCTGGTGCCTTCGCCTCAGCGGCCGCCGCCGCGACGGGCGGCAGCATGGCCGCGGGCGCGATCGCCGTCGCGGCGGTCGGCGTGGTCGCGGCGCTGCAGATCGCCGGGCCGACCGACGGCCCCGGCCTGCCGACCGACACGGTGATCGCCACGAGCGAGGGCCGCGAGCTGCCGCCGGGCGCCACCACCGAGGAGATCCAGGACGAGCCGGTCCTGCCGACCGACGTCGAGCCCAGCGGGAAGACGTACCTCGTCGTCGACTACACCGACGCCTCGCAGCCGCTGCTGCCCCGGCAGGCCCAGGATCTGTCGCTCACGGTGGAGAACACCGGCACGACCGGGGCCACGGGTACCCAGCTCGAGATCACGCTCCCGAACGGGCTCACCGTCGCGGAGCAGGACGGGCCCTTCGGCACGGGAGTCGGCGGCCGCCTGGTGTCGAACCGTCTGGCGTCGAGCACGGAGGGTGCAGACGACGGCACCACGCCGACGCCGACCCCTGGGGCCACGCCGTCGTCGTCGGCCTCCGCCTCCGGCACGAACGAGGCCGCAACCGAGGGCACGAGCACGGGCGCCGACACCTCCGACACCGCGTCGGACGGCGAGACGCAGGCCGAGCCGAGCTCGTCGCCCAGCACCTCGGCCTCGACGGGTTCGATGCCCGCCGTCGGGCCCGCCGAGTGCACGCCGACCGAGCGGGAGAACGTCCTGATCTGCTCGCTCGGCGAGCTGGCGCCGGGGGCGAAGCACGAGGTAGTGGTGCCGGTGCAGGCCAACTCCGGCGGCGACTACCCGGTCGGCGCGGAGCTCTGGGCCGACGGCGTCGAGCGCTTCGCCGCCGACCTGCCCGCCCGCACCGTCGCGCCGTTCGGCCCCGAGCTGTCCGCGCAGACCGAGGACGTCTCGCTCTCCAGCCCCGGCAGCGCGTCGCTGCCGGTCCGCGTCGTCAGCACGGGCGACCGCGCGGTGGCGGCCGGCACCTGGTCCGTCGCGGTGAGCCTGCCCGACGGCGTCACGCCCGCCTCCACCCAGCCCGCCCTGTCCTGCGCGCCGGGCGAGGTGCTGAACGTCTGGCTCTGCACCCCGCACGCCGGGACGGATGCGGCGGCCGTGCAGCTCGACCCGGGCGGCACGGTCGACGTGCCGCTCAGCATCACCACGGCCGCGCCGTCGTCGGCCGAGGCCGCTGTGCTCGGCACCGCGAGCGTGCGCCCGGTCCTCGAAGGATCCGCGTACCCGGCCTACGCCACGCTGGTCGCGACGTCGGCCTGGGCCAACGCCGACGCCGGCGTGGGCAGCGTCGCGGCGGAGTGTCTCGCCGAGGGTGGCGTCAACAAGGCCGACGCCGCCGTGACCGGCACCTACACCAACACGACCCAGCGCACGGTGCGCGTCGGGCTCGAGGCGGCGGGGGGCCGGGCGTCGTCCGGCGACCTCCTGCCCGGCCAGTCCACCACGCTCATGGTCAACGACGGCCTGCGCGTGCCTGCGGGACAGGCGGTCTTCGTCCTGGCCACCGACGTGGACGGCCGCGAATACGAGACGCGCGTCCCCGCAGGCGAGCACGGGCGGATGGGCTGCTACAGGCCGTCGTGGACCACCGCCACGAGCGCGCGAACCTTCAACATGGGCGGCACGGTCGCGATCGAGGGCACGCTCACCAACCAGACGGACGAGTCGCTGACCGCCATGATGTCCGTGCCGATGGGTGACGGCACCCTCAAGTCCGTGAGCCGCGTGGTGGCGGCCGGTGGTTCCGCGGACTTCACGGTGGACACGAACCGCACGCAGGTGCCCGCCGGCAACGCCACCTTCCACCTCTCGCGGGATGGGGTGGACCCCGTCGACGACGATCTGCCCGACCGCGAGATCGTGCCGGACGCCAACCCGACCGCGTCCTACAACGCCGCGGTGATCCAGCCGGCGAAGGGTCCCACGACGATGTCGGCGGACTGCGTGTTCGACGCCGAGCAGGACCACTCGGTGCAGACGTTCGGGGTGATGGCGGACAACACGGCCTCGACTCTGCCCGTCAAGTTCCACGTGGGCGGTGTGACGAGGACTGTCCCGGCCGGGGAGTCCGCGCTGATCCAGTTCCCGGTGGTCTGGGGCACCGACACCGTGGCCCTGACGGCGGCTGACAAGGAGCTGGCGGTGCTGGACGTGCGGTTCGAGTCCTGCGCCCAGCTCACCTGGCCCGAGGAGCAAGTCTCGGTGACCACGGCGGCCACGTGCGTCGACAACACCGTGCAGCTCACCGCGGCCGTCGAGAACCGGACCGGCCGGGACTGGACCGGCGCGCTGATCTACACGAGCACCGGCGAGAAGGGCCCGGGGCAGACGGTCGGGGCCGGCACGACCACGCTCGTGCTCACGCGTCCGTTCCCGGCCAGCCCCGCGGGCGAGGTCACTGTGCAGCTGACGCGCGTGCTGGAAGGCCGCGCGGACACCGTGGAGGCCTCGTTCCCGGTCGCCAAGGAGATCTGCGGGGTCGAGGAGGACGAGGGGCAGGAGTGCGAGCCGACGCCGGAGCCGTCGGTGGCGTCGACGTTCGCCTCCTGGCTGCTGCCGTGGCAGCGGCCCGAGGAGTCCTGCGACGACCCGGACGACCCGAACACCCAGGCGTAGCGCCGGCCGTCGGTAGCGGGGCGGCCGGGTCAGACGACAGCACCGTCGTCCGGACTCAGCGCACCGGATCAGACGACCCCGTACAGCCGGTCCCCGGCATCGCCCAGGCCGGGCACGATGTACGCCTTCTCGTTGAGCCGCTCGTCCACGGCCGCGACCACGACGGACAGGTTCGCGCGGTCGCCCACGTGCTCCTCGAGCACCTGGATGCCCTCAGGGGCTGCCAGCAGGCAGACCGCCGTCACCTCGCGGGCGCCGCGCTCCAGCACGTAGTCGATGGCGGCGACCAGCGTGCCGCCCGTGGCGAGCATGGGGTCGATGAGGAACACGTGCCGGCCGGTGAGGTCGTCGGGCAGGCGGTTCGCGTACGTGACGGCCTTGAATGTCTCCTCGTCGCGGACGAGGCCGAGGAACCCGACCTCGGCGGTCGGCAGCAGGCGGCTCATGCCGTCCAGCATGCCGAGGCCCGCGCGCAGGATCGGCACGACGAGCGGCGGCGGCGACGCGAGGCGGGTGCCCGTCATCGTGGTGATCGGCGTCGTCACCTCGTGCGGCTCGGTCGCCATCTCGCGGGTGGCCTCGTAGGCCAGCAGCGTGACGAGCTCGTCGACGAGCAGCCGGAAGGTGGGGGAGTCCGTGGTCTCGTCCCGCAGGATGGTCAGCTTGTGGGCGACCAGGGGGTGATCGACGACATGAAGGCGCATGGAGCCAACGCTACCCGCCGACCACCGCTCACCAGGTTGTCGGACACACGGATCACTAGGGTGACCTGTGTGTCCGACACAACGAGCATGAGCGCCGCCGAACGCCGTGCGTACTGGGAGGCCTGGATGCGGGCCGCGCTCGACGAGGCCCGGCGTGCCCTCGACACCGGCGACGTGCCGGTCGGCGCCCTGGTGCTCGACGAGGCCGGGCGGCCGATCGGCGTCGGCCACAACGAGCGGGAGGCGACGGGTGACCCGACCGCCCATGCCGAGGTGCTCGCGATGCGGGCCGCCGCCGCCGCGCGCGGCGAGTGGCGGCTGTCCGGCTGCACGCTCGTGGTGACCCTGGAACCGTGCCCGATGTGCGCGGGCGCGCTCGTGCAGGCGCGGGTGCGGCGGCTGGTGCTCGGCGCGTGGGACCCGAAGGCCGGGGCCACGGGTTCGGTGTGGGACCTGGTGCGCGACCAGCGTGCGCTGCACGAGGTCGAGGTGCTCGGCGGTGTTCGCGAGGACGAGTGCGGGGCCCTGCTTCGGGAGTTCTTCGAGGCCCGGCGGGGTTGAATCACGCCGCTAGACCTCCGGCAGCGTCGAGTGGAGCTGGTCCAGCAGCGTGCGCAGGCGCAGCAGGTAGAGCCGCTCGTTCGCCAGGCTCGACATCGAGGCCCCCACGCCCTCGCCGTCCTGGTACTTCATGAGCATGAGCTCGAACTCCGTGAGGTCCCGGCGCCAGTTGTACCCCTGGACCCGCTCCCGCCAGCGGTGCAGCTTCTCCACCAGGGCACTGTCGGGTGCCCGGCTCAGGACGCCGGAGGCGAGCGCGGCGTCGACCGCCGACAGCGCCAGCCGCGGGCTGACCGAGAGGGCGCGCTCGCCCCCGGTTCGCAGCCCGGCGAGGCGGCCGTCGACGATGGCGCGGTTCTGCTGCAGCTCGCCGATCACCGAGGCGACCAGCTCCGAGCGGCGCTCCGTCTCGGCGTTCTGGCGCTCCACGACGAGCCCGGTGACACCCGCGAGCAGCGTCAGGGAGTTGACCCAGGGCTCCCACTCCGGACCGATGCCGAGGATCCACAGGATGCCGAGCACGAACGCGACGGCCAGGAGGGTGTAGGTGACCACGGCGACGGCGACGCGCCGCCGTCGGGCCCAGCGGCGGTTGGACCACGCCGCCGCGATCCGTCGCCGCAGCCGGCGCAGCCGTGCGCGCATCACTTCCACACGTCGAACGCGGGCAGCGGGGTGCGCACGTTGTCGTCGTGCGCCATGAGGCGCAGCTCGAGGCCGAACGGGCTGGGCCGCTGCGTGTGCCGGAAGCGTTCGCGCTGCACGTGGGTGGTCCGCAGGCCGGCGTCGGAGACGAGCCGGTCGATCCGCTCGGTCGTGTACTTGCGGGTCGTGTACAGCCGGATGGTGTCCTGCGGCTTGAGCTCGATCGGGCGGCTGCCCGGGATGAGCATCCGGATGGTCTCGCTGCTCACGTTCTGCCAGTAGACCTTCAGGAGGATGCTCTCGTCCTCGACCGACCCGGCGAACCGGATCTGCTCGAGGTCGATCTTGAGGTCGGTGTTGTAGCGGACGGCGCTCGCGACGAACTCCACGAACCCGCGGGTCTGGCGGTACTCGGCCTCCGCGGCGCGCACGGCCTCGTCGGTCAGGTGCTCCGTGGTGGCGAACTCGACGAGCATCCGGTCCTGCGGGCGGAGCACCCGCGCGATGCCGTTGAGGAACTCGCCGTCGTCGTCGAAGTTGGCCACCGTGTTGCCGACGAGCGAGTAGAGGATCGACTCGTCGCCCACGAGGCGGTCGAGGAACTGCTTGAGCTCCTCGAGGTTGCCGTCGAGGGAGAGGTCGATCTGCAGGCCCAGGGAGCGGTCCAGCGGAAAGTGCGCCTCCCGGACCGCGGTGCGGGAGCCGGTCCGGAGCATCTCTGCGCTCATGTCGACGGGGATGTAGAGCATCGACGGGTGGGCCTGCCGCATCGTCTCCAGGAACATCCCGTCCTTGGCGCCGGTCCCGACGCCGAGGCTGACCAGGTGCACGCACTCGTCCGTGACCAGCGGGGAGATGCTGCGCCACTGCCTGCGGAACATCTCGGTGCCGACCTTGATCACCATGTAGGTCGGGTCGTTCGAGGCGTTGGACCAGGCGATCGTGGGGCCGATGCCCCAGTAGGCGTACCCGGACGGGACGCGCTTGCCGTCGCCGGAGGTCGAGTGGCCGTCGTCGAGGTACTGGGCGAGGGTCGCGAGCTTGTCCGACTGGTCCTCGCCGACCAGCGTCACGGACCAGCCGAAGTCGTCGCGCGCCAGGGTGCTGTCGATCCTTGAGATAGCCGAGTCGCCCACGCCGTCCCCTCACGCTCCGGTCCAAAGAAACCCCAGGTTAGCGGGATGCGCCGCAGTGCGAAACGGAACACACACCGGCGACGGCGGGCTGCTCGCGGCATACCCTCGTAGGGTGTTCCCTCAAGCTCGACCCACCACCTGGCAGCCCGAACCCGTCGAGGTCGCCCGCACCACCGTGGACGACGCCGTCGCCGTGCTCACCAACCAGCGGATCACCGCGCTCACGGGCGCCGGGATCTCGACCGACTCCGGCATCCCCGACTACCGCGGCCCCGACTCCCCGCCGCGCAGCCCGATGACCTACCAGCAGTTCGTGGGGGACGAGGAGTTCCGCAGGCACTACTGGGCCCGCAACCACGTGGGCTGGAAGCACGTGCACCGCACCGAGCCGAACCGGGGGCACCGCGCGCTCGTCCGGCTCGAGGAGCGCAGCATCCTCGCGGGGATCATCACCCAGAACGTGGACCTGCTGCACGAGGACGCCGGCTCCCGGAACGTCATCGACCTGCACGGCCGCTACGACCGCGTGATCTGCCTGTCCTGCGGCCGGGTGATCTCCCGCGCGCACCTCGCCGAGCGGCTCGACGCGCTCAACCCGGGCTTCCTCGAGTCCGTCGGCGACGTCGCGGACATCGAGATAGCGCCCGACGCCGATGCCGTCATCGAGTCCACCGCGCACTTTCGGCCGGCGCCGTGCGAGTTCTGCGGGGGCGTGCTCAAGCCGGAGATCGTCTACTTCGGCGAGAACGTGCCGCGTGAGCGGGTGGAGCGGGCGTTCGCGCTGGTCGACTCCGCCGACGCACTGCTCGTCGCCGGCTCCTCGCTGACGGTGATGAGCGGCCTGCGGTTCGTGCGGCACGCGGCCGACGCCGGCAAGCCGGTGGTGATCGTGAACCGCGGCATCACCCGGGGTGACAAGTACGCGACCGTGAAGATCGACGGCGGCACGAGCGACGTCCTGGAGGAGCTGGCGCGGCGCCTCTGACCCTTCGGGCCTCAGCTCGGGGCCGACGGCGGGCCGCGAGCTCCCAGCGGACTGCGAGTCCTCAGTGGGCGAGTCCTCAGTGGGCCGAGAGGTCCGTCACGCCCTCGTGGCCCGTGGGCGAGAGCGTCAGCACGCGCTCGCCCGGGTGCAGCCGCACGTCCTCGCGGTAGAGCTCCGCGAGCTGGTCAGCCGCCTCGTCGTCCCCGGCGTCGGCGGCGACGAGCAGGTAGGCGAGCTCGTCGGCGACGGCGTCGAACTCGGCGTCGGACATGTCGGCGCCCGGCAGGCCGGCGTCCCGGACCCAGGCCGCCGCCTGGCCGCCGGCGGCCTCGCGGACGTACCGCGTGCCCAGCTCAGGCCCCCACAGGTCCCAGAGCAGCAGCTCGTCGCGGTGCCGGTGCGCCACCTCGTACAGCACGTAGTAGCGCACGAAGTCCTTGCCGCTCAGGTCGGGCAGGTCCGGCCCGACGCCGAAGGTCGCCGGGTCGGCCGTGCCCGCACGGATCGCGAGCCACGCCTCGGCGGCCGTGACGAACGGTGACCCCGGCCCGGTGGGCAGGTCGTGCACGTCGAAGTCGAAGTCCTTCTGGTCGAGCTCCGAGTCGAACCGCACCCAGCGGTCGCCGTCCCAGCGCTCGCCGACCACGTGGTCGGCGTTCCAGCCCGGCGTGAAGTACGTGGCGAAGCCGATCCGGGACCGCGCGGGGACGCCGTGCGTGCGCAGCACGCCGAGCGCGAGGAGGGTGTGGTCGCGGCAGCAGCCCGCCACCTGCTGCGCCCGCGTGCGCGGCCCGTCGAGCGGCGCCCGCATCTCCGCGGCGTCCAGGATCGAGGTCAGCCAGCGCCGGTCCGGGTCGGTCTTCTGCGCCTCGGTGAGTTGCGGGCCACCGGCCCGGTAGTGCACGACGGCGGAGCAGACGAACCGGTGCAGGTCTTCCGGGTCGGTGCTCAGCTCACTGAAATATCCTGCGTGGGTTCCGGGGTTCGAGTACGGACTGTGGTCCGAGTAGTCGAAGAGCGTGGGCGCGGGCATCGGTGTCCTCCCGTCGGCGGTGTCGGCACACTACCTCGCAATTCGCGTCGCCGAACAGCCCATTGGCGAACCGTGGCCCGAGGCCTGCCGGGTGCCGCGGCGGCACGGCTCCAGCCTGCCCCTTGACGTGCCAATTCGCCCACCTCCACACTGTTCTACAACCTTGTAGAAGCCGGAGCGACGGTGGTTCGGCCTGGGATGTGAGCGCTCACAACCCGGGCGCCCCCTCGCGGTCGGCGCGTACCGGACGGAGGCAACGATGCACCAGTTCCGAGCACGATCCATCCGCAGCATTCTTGACGCCCGCGGGATCTCCGGCGCCGGCGGTCCTGGCGGCGCCAGCGGCGCCCGCAGGGCCTCCGCTACTAGCGGTCCTCTCGCCGCTCACGGCACCCGGCCGACCCGGCGCCGGCGGGCGATGGTGGCCCTGCTCGTCGTCGCGGGCCTCGCGGTGACCCCGGCGGCGTCGGGCAACCTGACCGCGACGGCCGCCCCGGCGTCGTCGGGCAAACTCACGGCGCTGGACACCGCAACGGGCGCTGCCGTGACGGGCACGGCGGCGGTGCCCGCCGCCCTGGCCGACTACCCGAACCCGGGTGTCGTCACGGGCAGCGTCAGCGTGCACGACCCGGAGGTCGCCAAGTCGCCGAGCGGCACCTACCTGCTCGCCCACACGGGCGAGGGGATCACCCTGAAGACCTCGACGGACCGCACCCGGTGGAACGACGCGGGGGCTGTGTTCCCGAACGGCGCCTTGTGGACGCACGCGTACACGAACGGCAGCAACCATCTCTGGGCGCCGGACCTCACCTACGTCAACGGCCGCTACTACCTCTACTACTCGGCCTCCACGTTCGGCTCAAACCACTCGGGTATCTTCCTCGCCACGAGCACGACGGGCGCGCAAGGGTCGTGGACCAACCAGGGCCTGGTCATCGAGTCCAACACGTCGGACAACTGGAACGCCATCGACCCGAACCTGGTCATCGACCAGTCCGGACGCTGGCGGCTGAGCTTCGGCTCGTTCTGGTCGGGCATCAAGATGATCGACCTCGACCCCGCGACGGGCAAGCGGTCGGGGACGGCGTTCCGGAGCATCGCCGGGCGGGGCGGCGGCGCCATCGAGGCGCCGACCATCCACTACCGGAACGGGTACTACTACCTGTTCGTCTCGTTCGACACCTGCTGCCAGGGCGCGAACAGCACGTACCGCGTGATGGTGGGCCGGTCGACGTCGGTCACCGGACCCTACGTCGACCGCGCGGGGACCGCCCTGACCTCAGGCGGCGGCACCGAGATCCTGGCCGGCCACGGGAGCATCCACGGCCCGGGCCACCAGGCGGTGCTGCCCGACAGCGACGCCGACGCGATCTTCTACCACTACTACACCGACAGCGGGGCGTCCCGGCTGGGCATCAACCTGCTCGGCTACGACTCGGCGGGCTGGCCGTACGTGTACTGATCCGGGCTCGCGACGTAGGACCCGAGCGAAGTAGGTCTGAGCGAGAGGGGGCATTGGTAGCTGCACCGGATGCTGCTGTGGCCGTTGCTCCGGCCCTGTGTGCTGCGGCTTCGGCCGACCGCGGCGGGCTCGATTGCCGGACGGCGGGGTGCGACGTGAGACGCTCGCCACGGTCGGGTAACCGATTCGTGGAACCGGGGTCGGACCGGGTATTCTGCTACGGCCCGCTGCTGATGTGGTGGGCGAAGGTAGCGTGTCCGAGCGGCCTAAGGAGCACGCCTCGAAAGCGTGTGTGGGTGAAAGTCCACCGTGGGTTCAAATCCCACCGCTACCGCACCTTGAAGGCCCCCGACCGCAGAATCGTGCGGGTTCGGGGGCCTTCGTCATGCGAGCACCACGAGCCGCGTGATCAGGGTCAGCGTCGTTGGCGTCCGGGTTCCCAGGAGCCATGGAATGTGTCATTGTAGATCTCATGAGCGAGACAACGACCATCACCATTGCGCGCGCCACGAGGCAGCGGCTCGGACGCGTCACGTTCAACGGCAAGCCACTCAAGACGGCTGACGAGACCGTGGCCGCCCTCATCGAGGAGCACGAGCGCCGCCAGTTCTGGGAAGCGATGGACGCGATCGATCCCGACGAGTACGAGGCCCAGACCCGAGAAGAGGGCGCCTGGCCTACCGAGGGTGAGTACGCCGCCGAGGAGCAGATCATCCGGGCCCAGGAGACCACCGTGTGACCGTCCAGCGCGGTGACGTCATCTGGTTGTCCATGGACCCCACCGTGGGTCGCGAACAGGCGAAGCACCGACCCCACCTCGTGCTGTCCAACGCACGCCAGCACCGGGCCATGCGCCTGGCGATCGTGGTCCCCATGACCTCCACCGACAAGCCATGGCCGACCCGCGTCGAAGTAGAGCCAGGGTCCTACGCGATCTGCGAGCAACCTCGCACCGTCTCCCTGGAACGCGTCACCCGCCACGACGCCACGGGGCACGACACGAGCGCAGTCGCCGCCGTCATCCACACCCTCATCGATCCGGTATAGCCGGGTCTGACCGCGTCAGTCGGAGCTGGCAGGACGCCAGAGCCAACGCAGGGCGTCCGGCAGCAGCACACCGGCGTGGTTCGGGTTGTGTCCGCCGTCGCCGAGCGCAAGCCGGAAGTCGTAGCCGGCCTCGGCGAGAGCAGCGGCGACGCGCAGGTTCTCCGCCAGCCAGTTGCGCTCCGGCGCGTTCCAGTTCAGGTCGCGGTGACCGGCCTGCAGGATCCGCAGGGGCTTGCGCGGCGTCGTGGGGATGAGGGACGGGTAAGGATTGCCGCCGGGCATCTGGGCGAAGCTCGACAGGAAACACACTGCCCGTCGGAAGCGATCCGGGTAGTGCCAGGCCGCGGTGAACGTGCAGTTCCCACCGCTGCTCCCGCCGACGATGCCCCAACGCTCCGGGTCCTCGCTCACGGTGAACCGTCGGCTGCACGAGACAAGACTAGGGTCACGCCCGCCCCCCTAGGGTTGGAGCCATGTCTGAGGCGAAGCCCAGAGTTGCCGCCGACCTCCGTGACGCTGTCGGCGAAGCCAAGCCGGCCATCGCCGCGGCGGTCGTCGTTCAGGACGGGCGTCTCGTCCTGGTCCGGCGCCGCGTCTCGGAGGGCTCGCTGTCCTGGCAGTTCCCGGCCGGCGCCGTCGAGCAGGATGAGACCTTCGAGCAAGCAGCGGTGCGAGAAACGGCTGAAGAGACTGGGCTCACCGTCGAGGCCGTCGAGATGCTGGGGGAGCGCGTCCACCCGAGCACGGGGCGGCGGATGGGCTACGTGGCGTGCACCGTCAAAGCCGGAACCGCCCACGTCGCGGACATCGACGAGCTCACCGACCTTGCATGGGTCGCTCTCGACAAGCTCAGCGACTACGTGCCGCACGGCTTTGCGCCGGTGGTGCAGGACTACTTGAGGTCCCGCCCGGACGGCAGCCAGTGAACCCCCGCGCCGCAACCCTCGCCGGCAGCCACAACAACCAGGACCGCCACGTGCTCGGAGACGGGTTCGCCATCGTGCTCGACGGCGCCACTTCGGTCGCCGGTGACCGTTCACACGATCCCGGCTGGTACGCCGGGCAACTCGGCGAAGCTCTCCGCGTCGCCCTGACCACGGACCCAGCCCAGCCGATCGCGGAAGCCGTGGCACAGGCCATCGCCGAGGTCCGCGACACCCACGGGCTGATCGCCGAGACCGCGCCCACCAGCACCGTTGCCGTCGTCCGCTGGGACGAAGCGCGCATCGAAACCCTACGTCCTTGGCGACAGCGTTGCCGTCCTGATCGGTGCCGACGGCACCGAGGCCGTTCACACGGACTCGCGCATCGATCAGGTCGCCGTGGCGGAGCGCACGCGGTACCGCGACCGCCTGGCCGCCGGCCACGGGTATGACGGCGAGCACCGCGCCGCGCTGATCCAGCTTCAGGCCGAGCAGGCTCGACGGCGGAACACGGCGGGCGGCTTCTGGATCGCGGGCGTGGAGCCCGAGGCCGCGTGGCACGGCCTCACGAGTACGACGGACCGCGCCGGCGTCGTCGGCGTGCTGCTGGCGAGCGATGGCGTCGAGCTGGAGCGCTACGCTACGGGCGCCACCTGGACGACGATCCATCGTGACGCTGCCGCGCAGGGTCCGGCCGCTGTGCTCGCCCGGATCCACGACGCCGAGGAGGCCGACCCGGACGGCCGTCGATGGCCCCGAGCCAAGTGCCATGACGACAAGACTCTGGTTGTGCTGACCGCAACCGACCCTGCTTGACCGTCCGAAGGTCCTGACCTGCGCATATATCACCAGGGTGGTATTGCGCCCCCAACCCGCCGTCGGCTGGACTGGGAGCGCGCCCACCGGCGCACAGCTCCTGCCCGTCGAACGAGCCTCCGTCACCCATGTCGGCAGCTCAGAAGGAGAAACGATGACCGAGAACGAGACGTCACGCGCGGAGCGGTTCGCATCCGGCAAGGCGGTTCTCGATTCCATTCACGACGACCCCGGCCACAACGTGATCGACTCGCTGGCCGACATCGCCCCCGAGCTCGGGCACCAGATCGTCGCCTGGGGGTACGGGGACATCTACTCCCGGCCCGAGCTGGAACCGCAGCAGCGGCAGCTCGTGACCCTCGGCATACTCACCGCGCTCGGCGGCAGCGAGGCGCAGCTCGAGGTGCATGTCGGCGCGTCGCTCAACGTCGGGCTGACCCCGCAGCAGATCATCGAGGTCTTTCTGCACAGCTCCGTCTACTGCGGGTTCCCGCGCGCCCTGAACGCCGTCGGCGTCGCGAAGAAGGTCTTCACCGAGCGCGGGCTGATGCCGCTGTCCTGACCGGCACGGCCGCGCCCCGCCGCATCTCCTCAGGGCCGGGGGAGGGCAGCGGCGTCGCGATGCTCGACCAGCTCTGATCCCTCGCGCCGGATCCGAGCGACGCCCCAGGCCCCGAGCGGCGCGAGGGCGGCATTCAGCGTGCGGCCGTGCTCCGTGAGGGAGCACTCGACGCGGGGCGGCACCTCCGCGTACACCTGCCGGCGCACGAGCCCGTCCGCCTCCAGCTCGCGGAGGTGCTGGGTCAGCATCTTCTCGCTGACGCCGGGCAGGCCGCGGCGCAGCTCGGCGAACCGGCGCGTGCCGTGCTCGTCGAGCTCCCAGAGGATCAGGCCCTTCCACTTGCCGCTGACGACGTCGAGGGCCGCGTCGATGCCGCAGATGTAGGGGCCGGTGCGGGGTGCCTTCGCCATCGTGTGCTCTCCTGACGGGGTACTTACGAACAAGTAAGTACCCCAGTAAATAGTGGGTACTTCCACGATCGTACGTTCCGCGCCGAGCATGGGCAGGTACCCACTCACCGAGGAGATCCTTGATGACCGACCCCCAAGGCACCGGCGTGACGGTGCTGGGCCTGGGTGCGATGGGCAGCGCCCTCGCCACCACCCTGCTCGACGCCCGACACGACGTGACCGTCTGGAACCGCAGCCCCGGACGGTCCGCCGCCCTGAGCGCCCGGGGCGCCACGCCGGCGTCGTCGATCGCGGACGCCGTCACGGCCCACCCGCTGGTCATCGCCTGCCTGCTCGACCACGCCTCCGTGCACGAGACCCTCGACCCGGTCGTCGGCCTGATGCGGGGGAGCGCGCTGGTGAACCTGACCACCACCACGCCGAACGAGGCGCGCGAGCTCGCCACGTGGGCCACCGCGTACGGCGTCCGCTACCTCGACGGCGCGATCATGGCGACCCCGCCCATGATCGGCACCCCGGAGGCCGCGATCCTGTACAGCGGCTCCCGGGAGGTGTTCGACGCCGTCCGCCCGGTGGTCGACCGCTGGGGCACCAGCACCTACGACGGCGCCGACAGCGGCCTGGCCTCGCTCTTCGACCTGGCCATGCTCTCGGGCATGTACACGATGTTCGCCGGGTTCCTGCACGGCGCCGCGATGGCCGGTTCCGCAGGCATGACCGCCACCGAGTTCGCGGCGCGAGCCACCCCGTTCCTGAGCGCGATGACCGCTGCCTTCGCGCTCGACGCCCGCGTGATCGACGGCGGCGACTACAGCGTGGCCGGCCAGCAGAGCCTGGAGTTCTCCGACCTCAGCCACATCGTGCGCGCGAGCGAGGAGCAGGGCGTCGACCCGGCACCCGTCGCAGCGGTGCAGGAGCTGATCAGCCGGCAGATCGCCGCCGGGCACGGGGCCGAGGGCTTCGCCCGCATCTACGAGAGCCTGCGCGCGGACCGTGCCGAACGCGCCGCACTTGCCGCACCTGCCGGACCTGCCGACGAGGAGACCGTCCGATGAGCACACCCGTCACCCTGATCGGCCTCGGCCCGATGGGGCAGGCCATGGTCCACAGCCTGCTGCGCGCGGGCCACCAGGTCACCGTCTGGAACCGGACGCCGAGCCGCGCCGCCGACGTCGTCACCGCCGGCGCGAAGCTCGCCGCCACGCCCGCGGACGCCGTCGCGGCGAGCGAGCTCGTCATCCTCAGCCTCACCGACTACCAGGCGATGCACGACATCCTCGGCCCCGCGACGGAGTCGCTCGCGGGCCGCACCATCGTCAACCTGAGCTCGGACTCGCCGGACCGCACGCGCGAGGGAGCCGCTTGGGCGGCCGAGCACGGCGCGCGGTTCCTGACCGGCGGTGTGATGACACCGGCCCCGATGGTGGGCACCGAGGCGGCGTACGTCTACTACAGCGGCCCGGCCGAGGTGCTGGAGGCCCACCGCGAGCCGCTGGCCACGATCGGCGCGCCGCAGTACCTGGGCGAGGATCCCGGCCTGGCACAGCTCATGTATCAGGCCCACCTCGACGTGTTCCTCACCTCGCTCGCCTCGCTCCTGCACGCCGCCGCGCTGCTGGAGACCGGCGGGATCGGTGCGACGCGCGGGATACCCGAGCTGATACGAACCCTGGCCGAGATCCCGGACATGCTGAGCGTGGGTGAGAACGTCGGTGCGCAGATCGAGGCCGGTGAGCACCCCGGCCACCTGAGCACGGCGACGATGATGGGCGCGACCGCCGACCACATCGTCGCCGCCAGCGAGGCGGCCGGCGTGGACAGCGGCCTGCCCGCCGCGGTCCAGGCCTACTACACCTGGGTCCGTGAGCAGGGCCACGGAGGCGACAACTGGACGCGGATCATCGACGCCATGCGACCGCGGGGCGCGGGAGACGCCGCGTTGTCCGCCTGACGCCCTGCGCCCCCAGAACAGGTACCGGCCGGTCAGCTTCGGCCGATGCGGCGGCGGGGGTCCAAGCCCGAGTCGGCGAAGCTGGTCACCATGCCGCCCGGCTTGAACGCCCGCTCCGAACGCAGGTCGTGCACGACGGCGCGGAGCAGGCCGGGCAGGAAGTCTCGGCCCCTGCGCACGCACCATGGGAGCCCGGCCCGCACCAGCCAGACCACTCGCTGCCACACCGACGGCGGGTCGGGCGCGTCGGGGAGGCGGGCGGCAAGGGCGGCCATCCTGGCCTCGGCTGCGGCTCGTCTATTGGTTGTTGCTGGTCCGGTGCCAGCGGCAGCTCGTCCGTTGGCCGGGGCTCGTCCGTCAGCCGCTGCTGGTCCGGTGGCAGCCGCGGCTCGCCTGTTGGTTGCTGGTTCATTGCGAGCCGCAGCCAGTCCGTTGGCCGGGGCTCGCCCGTCGCCGGCCGGGGCTCGCCCGTCGGCGACCGCTCGTCCGTAGACGTCGTCGCGCGCCTCGCCGGAGACCGCGGCGGGTGCCTCTTGGGAGGTCGCACCGGTTGCCTCGCCGGAGACCGTGGCGGGTACCTCTTCGGAGGTCGCACCGGGTGCCTCGTGGGAGAGCACGGCCGAGTTGTGGACGACGTCGTACGCCGGATCCATGTCCGCCAGCGCCACCGCGACGGCCAGCGCCAGCCGCCGGTGCCCGGCCGGCGAGGGGTGCACCCGGTCGACGTGCCAGGCCTTGGCTCCGGCGGGAGCGATCGCCCGCACGGCATCGACGACGACGACCCGCCCGCGCGCCGAGTTCGGCCCATTGCCGTCGTCCGGCGCTGAAGTCGGTCCCTTGCCTTGAGATCGGTCCATTAATGGACCGATTTCAGTGCCACCGACCGAACTCGACGTCGGCCCGGTGCTAGGGGCCGAACTCGGCGCCGGCCCACCACCAGGGACCGAGCTCGGCACTGGCCCACCACCAGGCACCAACCCCGCCACCGACCCACCAGAGAACAATCTCACCGCCGGCCCCCCACCAGCGACCGAACCAGCCCCACCGTCCCCAGCCTCCGCCTCGCTGGCCCGCATGGTCGCCGCGACCTCCTCGACCGCCGCGTTGATCGCCGCGACCCGACGCCGCATCACCCGCCGCACCAGCTGCGGGGCGAGCTCGAAGAGGCCGATCACCGGCAGCCGCACGAGCACGACCGACGTCCCGGCGTCGACCAGCCTGCTGACGCAGTGGTGCAGGTCAGCGAGCGTGAGGCGGGCGTCGAAGTCGCTGCGGAGCACGTCGTTGCCGCCCACCAGCACGGTCGCGAGCTGCGGCCGCAGGGCGAGCGCCGCGTCGAGCTGGGTCTCCGCGACGTCGTGGGAGCGGGCGCCGTTGGTGGCGAGGTTGGTGAACTCGTCGACACCGAGCACCGCGGCCAGGTGTGCGGCCCAGCCGGCGCCGTGCACGGCGTCCAGGCCGACGGTGTCGCCGACCCCCACCGTGATCGAGTCGCCGAGGGCGACCATCCGGAAGCAACGCTCGCGTCCCGCCGGCGCCGTCATCTCACCGTCGCCCCACAGTGCCCACGTGGATCGGGGGCGTCGGGTCCTGGACCACCGGTGCGGGCGGTACGTGGTCGAGCCGGGCCAGGTCGGGGCCCACCGGGTCGGGCCGCAGGTCGAAGGCCCTGCGCGAGTGCAGCTCCAGCATCGCGTCGCCCGTGGCGCTCCACGGGAAGAGCTCGGCGCGGGCGCGGGCCGCCTTGCGCCGCTCCTGCGCGTCGCGGTCCAGCACCTCGTGCAGTGCCAGTGCGAGGGCCGCCGCGTCCGGTGCGGCCGCGGCGCCCGCCGTGCCGACGATCTCGGGCAGCGCGCTCGACGAGCTGCACACCACCGGCGTCCCGGACGCCAGCGCCTCCAGCGCGGCGAGCCCGAACGTCTCGATGGGCCCCGGCGCGATGACGACGTCGGCGCAGCTCAGCAGGGTTGCGAGCCGGTCGCGGTCCGGGATGAACGAGAGGAACCGGTGCGGCAGGCCGGCGGCCTCCGCCCGGCGCCGCATCTTCGGCAGGAGCGGCCCGGAGCCCGCCACGACGAGCCGCACGGCGCGCCCGTCCCGCACGAGCTGGGCGGCGGCGTCGATCGCGAGGTCCGGCCGCTTCTCCGCGGACTGGCGGCTCGCGAGCACGATCAGCGCGGTGCCGGGCGGCGCGTACTCGGCGCGCACCTCGTCCGAGTACCGGTCGGGCCGGAACTGCTCCAGGTCTGCCCCCAGCGGCACCCGGTACAGCGGCGGGAGCGCGACGCCCCGTGACCGGGCGGCGAGGCGCTCCACCTCGCCCGCCGCGAACTGGGTGGTGGCAACCAGCCGGTCGAACCGGGTCAGCGTCGCGAGGTTGTAGCGGTCGGCGAGGGCCGGCGTCGTCGCGGCACCGAACCCGGCCGCGCGTCCGCCCTCGGCCCCGCCGGGGAGCCAGGACCGCAGCACGCCGTCGACCCGCTCGTGCAGCATCATCAGCGACGGGACGCCCGCCTCGCTCGCCCAGTCGCCCAGGCCGGCGAGGGTGGTGCGGTCGCTCACCTCGAGGCGGTCGGGTGCCAGCGTCTCCAGCAGGCCGCGCATCTTGCCGGGCTGCACCACGGCGCGGTACCCGCCGGAGAACGGCACACGCGGCGCTGCCAGGTTGACCACCCGGACTCCGTCCACGAGCGATACCCCGTCCCGCTTGCCTGGCACGACGAGCACGGGTTCGTGCCCCCGGGACAAATACTGCCCGGCGATGGCGTGCATCGCAGTTCGGATGCCCCCTGAGCGGGGGGCGTAGAAGTTCGCGACGTGGACGATTCGCAAGTTATACCTCCGCTGAGCCGGCCTTCGCGTGCACCCGGATCGCGTCGTCGTAGTGCTCCATCAGCTCGGAGCAGATGTCGTGCCACGTCCGGCCCTCGGCGCGCTCACGCGCCGCGGTGCCGAAGGCTCGCCGCTTGCGCTCGTCGCCCACCAGGTCGATGACGCGTTCGCGGAGCGCCTCGTGGTCACCTGGAGAGTACAACCAGCCGTCGTGGGAGTGCCTGACGATGTCCAGCGGGCCGCCCGCCGCTGGCGCCACCACCGGGACACCGCTCGCGTGCGCCTCCTGCAGCGTCTGGCCGAAGGTCTCGAGCTCGCCCGGGTGCACGAACACGTCGAGGCTCGCCATGGCCCGCGCCAGCTCTGCACCACGCAGCAGCCCGGTGAAGTGCGCCGCGGGGAGGATCTGCCGCAGGGCGTCCCGCTCGGGCCCGTCGCCGACGATCACGAGGCGCACGCCCGGCAGGTTCTGCACCACGCGCAGCGCCTCCACCTGCTTCTCGGCGGCCAGGCGGCCCACGTAGCCCACGAGGATCTCGCGGCCGGCACCGACCTTGCGGCGCCACGCCTCGTCCCGGAACCGCGGGTGGAACGCCTCCGTGTCCACGCCCCGCCCCCACAGGCGCAGGTTGGGGATGCCGCGCTGCTCGAGCTGCTGGATGGTCGCGGTCGACGGCGCGAGCGTCATCGTCGCGCGCTCGTGGATGTCCTTGACCCGCTTCCACAGCAGCGGCTCGAAGTGGCCGAGGCCGTAGCGCGCCGCGTACCCGGGCACCTCGGTCTGGTAGACGGCGACGCTCGGCAGGCGCAGCCGCTCCGCTGCGAGGATGCCGCGCCAGCCGAGGATGAACGGCGAGGCGAGGTGGACGACGTCGGGCGCGAACGTGGCCAGCGTGCGCTCGGTGCGCCACTTCTTGCCGACGACGAGCCGCACGTCCGGGTAGCCGGGAAAGCCGATCGAGCCGAGCTCGACCACGGGCGCCCCGCTCACGAAGGGTGGGACATGACCGATCGAGGCGTCGGCGTCGGGCGCGAGGACCATCGCCTGGTCCCCCCGCTCATGCAGATGCTCGAGGACCCGCAGGACGGAATTCGTGACCCCGTTGACCTGCGGGAGGAAACTCTCCGCAACGATAGCTACTCGCACTCTACGAACCTGCCGGTCGTCTATGTCCGGACGAGGTCTTCCGTGCGTCGAGCCGGGGAACGGGCGGCGTCGGGACGGTTACCGGTACGCGAGATGTCACGTTCCTGACCGTAGCGGAGCCGCGGCCGGCCCGGCATGAGGAAACTCCCTGGGCAGACCCTCAGTCGGCTATGGACGTCACCCGGCGGGCGCGCACGAGCTCGACCAGCCGGGCGACCGCGCCCACCAGCAGCGCGACGAGGAGCAGGTTGCGCAGCGCGCCGATACTCGTGGCCAGCGGCCAGCCGCCCAGGAACTCCCCGTACCGGATCGGGTAGATCTCCATGGTCAGCCGCGCCACGGCCAACGTGCCGACCGCGGGCAGGAACCACGTGCGGAGCGTGCCCTGGCTGCGGCTGCCGAGCGCGATCCCCGCCGCGACCGGCGGCCCGATCCACGCGATGAACTGCGGCGATCCCACCTTGTTGAAGACGATCAGCGCCAGCAGCTCCGCGGCGGCGCCCAGCAGCAGGACGTCGCCCACCCGGTCGGGCCGGCGCCGGGCCGCCCACCAGACGAGTGCGCCGATCAGCAGGGCCGCGACGGGGAGCGCGACGTCGAGCGCCTGCGCCACGGCGTCGGCGCCGTCGCCGAGCACCTCGTAGGTGTAGATGACGTCGTCGTACTCCACCTGGATGGAGGGGTCCCAGAGGCGGGCCAGGGTGAACGGCGTCGCCGCCACCGCCTCGACCTGGAGCTGCCGGTCGCCCTGCTCGCCGAACACGTCGAGCACGTTGTTCTGCCCGCCGCCCGCGAAGGCGGTGCCGATGACGACGGCGGACACCGCCGCACCCGGCAGCACGACATTGCGGGCGAAGCTCTTGAGGTTCGACGACGTCGCGGCGAGCGCGATGGCCACCGCGCCCGGCGCGATCTTGATCCAGGCGCCCACGGTGGCCAGTGTCATGGCGAGCGCCGGACGCCGGGCCGCCACGAGGAGCGCGATGAGGATGATCGGCGCGAGCAGGCCGTCGAGGCGGCCGATCCAGATGGGCCCGAGCGCCACCAGGAAGATGAGCCAGAACCAGACGGCGGCCGGCCCGCGCGGCCGCGCCCGGCCGAGCAGCAGGACGGCGACGGCGTTCGCCGCCGTCACCATGCCCAGCCACACCCAGTCGTACTCGTGCGTGGAGCCGGTGAACAGCGCGGGGAGGGCCATGGGCGCAAGGGCGCCGAGCGGATACACCCACGCGTAGTCGAAGACGGGCCACCACCCGGTTTCCGCGCCGGTGCGGACCCACCACTCGTACAGGTTCACGTCGCCGAGGATCTGCGCCTCGAACACCCAGGTCTGCAGCACTATCCAGCCGTGAGCCAGCACGAACGCGACCCAGAGGGCCGGCCACGAGGAGAGGACACGAAGCGTGGACAGCAGGACGTCCCTGCCCACGGTCCTGGGCGTTGTCGACAGCTCTGACGGGCTCGGCACGGGGCACATCCTTGCACTGATCGGGAGCGGCGTCGGCAAACCGGCGGATAACGGGCCCCGACCACCCGGTTGCGCCGGCGGCGGATCAGTTGCCGTCGAGGTAGGCGACGTCGCCGTTCGAGCTGCGGATCTCCACCGTGCGCTCGGCGTCCGGGTCCGTCGTGCCCTCGATGATCTCGTCGCCGTTCGACGTCTCCATCGTCAGGGCGACGGGCTCGCCGTCGCCGGTCACGGTGATCCGGCCGTTGCTGCTCTCCGCGTACACGTCCCCGTCCACCGCCGAGATCTCGACCGACCCGTTGCTGGTGTGCGCCGAGGCGTCACCGGTCACGGCGTCGAGGGTGATGCGGCCGTTGCTCGTCTCCGCGGTGACGGTTCCGTCCGCGCCGACGACGGAGATCTCGCCGTTGGAGGTCGACGCCTCGACGCCGGCCTCCGAGTCCGTGACGTCGATGTCGCCGTTGTCGGACTCCGCGACCAGCGGGCCGCCGATGCCCGCCGCCTCGACCGTGCCGTTGTTGGTGTGCACGGACACCTCGCCGGCCACCCCGCTCGCGACGACGTCGCCGTTCGACGTGCGCACCACCACCTCGGTGCCCGCGGGCAGGGTCACGTCGAGCTCGCCCGCGCAGCGGGGTCCGAAGGCGAACCACTCGCACCGGTGCGTCACCTCGAGCCGGCTCGCCGAGACGTCCGCGGAGTACGTGGGCTCCCGCAGGCCGCTGTGCGCTATGGCGTCCACCTCGATGTCGCCCTCTGCGGCACCGACGGTCACGTCGCCGTCGGCCACGAGCTCCACCGTGCCGACGGCGTCGTAGGACCGGTGGGTGGTGGCGGTCTCGTACATCACGAGGTCGACGAGGAACAGCGCGCCGAACGCGACCACGCCGGCGGCGAGGACGATGCCGACCGTGGTGAGGACGCGGCGGGTCGGGTCGCCGGTCGGCCGGTCCGGCGGGTAGGCGGTCTGGTCCGGGGGATATGGCTGGTCCTGGACGTAGGGCTGGGTCATGGGCGTGCTCCGTTCTGGTCGAGCCAGCGCAGCACGGCGAGCACGCGGCGGTGGTCGTCGGCGGCGGGCGGGAGGCCGAGCTTGGTCAGGATGTTGGTGACGTGCTTCTCCACCGCGGCCAGCCCCACGACGAGGCGGTCCGCGATGGCGGCGTTGGAGCGCCCCTCGGCCATGAGCGCGAGCACCTCGCGCTCGCGGGACGTCAGGACGTCGAGGTCGGAGCCGGGATGGCGGGCGATGATCTGGGTGACGACCTCCGGGTCCACGACGGTCCCGCCGTCGGACACCCTGGCCACGGCGTCGAGGAACTCGTCGACGTCGGCCACACGGTCCTTGAGCACGTAGCCCAGGCCGCGCGCACCGCGCGCAAACAGCTCGCTCGCGTAGCTCTGCTCCACGTACTGGGACAGCACGAGGATCGGCAGGTGGGGGTGCAGGCTGCGCAGGTGCACGGCGGCGCGCAGCCCCTCGTCGGTGTGCGACGGCGGCATGCGGACGTCGGTGACGAGCAGGTCGGGCAGCTCGGCGCCGGGCGCGGAGAGCGCACGGACCAGGTCGTCCGCCGTGCTGTGCCCCGTCACGGTGTGGCCTTCCGCGGTGAGCAGGCGGGTGAGACCGTCCAGGAGGAGGACCGAGTCCTCCGCGATCACGATGCGCACGGGACCTCCACGGTCAGGCGGGTGCCCTTGCCGGGCGGGCTGTCGAGCTCGAACGTGCCGTCCAGCGCGGCGACCCGGCCGCGCAGGCCGTCGAGCCCGCTGCCGGGGGACAGCTCGGCGCCGCCCCTGCCGTCGTCGCGCACCACGACGCGCAGGCGGAGCGGGGCCGTCTCGGGGGCGGAGGCGTCGCCCACCAGGCCCGCCTCCACCCACACGGAGTCCGCGCCCGCGTGCTTGGCAACGTTGGTCAGGGCCTCCGCGACCACGAAGTAGGCGGCGGCCTGCGCGGCGGAGCCCGCCGGCGTGAGGTCGCCCGAGACCCGCACACGAACGGGGACCGGGCTGCGCCCCGCGAGCGCGGACAGCGCGGCGTCGAGCCCGCGGTCGGCCAGGACGGCAGGGTGGATGCCGCGCACCAGGTCGCGCAGCTCGGCGAGGGTCTCCTTGATCTCGCGGTGCGCGAGCTCCAGCGCGGCCACGGCGTGCTCGGGGTCCTTGTCGGCCAGCCGGCGGGCCACGCCCAGTTCCACGCCGAGGGCCACGAGGCGCTGCTGGGCGCCGTCGTGCAGGTCACGTTCGATGCGGCGGCGTTCGGTGTCGGCGGCGGAGACGGCCGCCGTCCGCGACTCGGTGAGGACGGTCGCCCGCTCGTGGAGGACGGCGGCCCGCTCGCGGGCCGTGTGCGCGGCCGCCTCGGCGACGCGGGTCTCCTGCTCGGCCGCGGCGGCGCGGGCGCGGGCGACCTCTGCGGCCGACGGGCCCAGCAGGGACCGGGCCAGGCGCACCACGAGGTACGACCCGTACTGCGCGAGGGCGGCTCCGGCCCAGGCGAGCAGGACGGCGCCGGCGAGCGCGCCGACCACGGTGGCGGGCCACGGCAGCCCGGACCACGCGGCGAGGGCGCTGCCCCGGCCCAGCGGTACGAACACCACGGCGGCGACCGCCCCGGCGGCCATGGCCGTTGCCGCCGAGAAGAAGACGGTGCTGACGAGCATGGCGAGGAAGGCGTAGAGCGCGGCCGCCCAGGCGCGGTCGTCGCGGACCGGCGCCCACAGCCTGCGCCAGAAGCCCTGGGGCACCGGACGCGGTCGCGGGGCGGGGATCGAGACGCCGGTCTGGGCGGCGATGCGGGCGCGCTCGGCCGCGCCGAACCAGCGTGCCGCGATCAGCGCCGCGGCGAGCAGCGGCACCCCGGCGCCGAACACCGGGACCAGGCCCGCCGACACCAGGACGAGGATCCACAGGACCTGCCCGGCCGTCAGGTGCCAGAACCACCCGACGGCGAGCGCGGCGAGGGCGCGCCAGGTCGCTGGGTGGAACGGCGCCCGGAAGAACCCGTCGGCCGAGGTGAGCGCCGGGGCGACGTGCTCGTCGACGGGGCGCTCCTCGCCGGGGTGTGGCCCGTCATCGCTGCTCATGGGCACGACACTAGGCCGGTGCCCCCGCCCGGGACATGATGCGACCCCACGGGACGGGGGTCGGGTTGCCCCTACCCCGCCCCCGTACCGGGGTTACGCGAACGCGCTGGTGCCGGTGATCTCGCGGCCGATGATCAGCGCCTGCATGCTCTCGGTGCCCTCGTAGGTGTGCAGGGCCTCGATGTCGGCGAAGTGCCGGGCCACCCGGTTCTCCAGCAGGATGCCGTTGCCGCCGAGCAGGTCGCGGGCGATGGCGGCGATCTCGCGCGCGCCGCGCGTGCACGTGTACTTGGCGAGCGAGGCCTGCGGGCCGGTGAGCTGCTCGGCCTCGTCGAGCCGGGTCATCTGCTTCACGAGGAGCTGCATCTGCGTGAGGATCGACAGCATCCTGGTGAGGCGCTCCTGCACCATCTGGCTCGCGGCGAGCGGCCGGCCGAACTGCACCCGCTGCTTCGAGTAGGCCACGGCGGCCTCGTAGCAGGCGATGGCCTGGCCGACGGCGCCCCACGCGACGCCCAGCCGGGTGGCGAACAGGACGCGGCCGGTGTCCTTGAAGGAGCGCGACTTCGGCAGCAGGCTGTCGGTCGGGACGAACACGTCGTTCAGCACGATGTGCGCCTGGTGGATGGCGCGCAGCGAGACCTTGCCCTCGATGGTCTTCGCGTCGTAGCCCGGGGCGTTCTGGGGCACGATGAAGCCGTGGACCTGGTTGTCGCCGTCGTCGCCGACCAGCCGGGCCCACACCACCGAGATGTCGCCGATCGAGCCGAAGCCGATCCACTTCTTCTCACCGTTGATCACGTAGCCCTCGACGCCGTCGCGGGTGGTCCGCACCGCCGAGGTCTCCAGGCCCACCGAGTCGGAGCCGTGCGTCGGCTCGGTCAGCGCGAACGCGCCCAGGATCTCGCCGCGGGCCATCGGGCCGGCATACCTCTCGATCTGCTCGTCGGAGCCGAGCATCACGATCGAGCGCAGCGCGAGGCCGCCCTGCACACCGCAGATCGTGGTCACCGAGCCGTCGCCGCGCGACATCTCCATCGCGGCCAGCCCCTCGGCCATCTTGGAGATCTTCGGGAAGCCGGGCACGTCCACGCCGTCGCGCAGGAAGTCCAGCTCGGCCATGCGCTTGACCAGGTCCATCGGGACCTCGTACCGCTCCCAGTAGCCGTCGATGACGGGGAGGACCTCGTCCTGCACGAACCGGCGGACGCCGAGCTGCCAGGCCCGCTCCTCCTCGGTGACGTCGGCGAAGGCGCCGGCGAAGTCGATGTCGAGCGGCTGCGTGACGTCGTAGTCGGGCGCCGTTACCCCGGGAGTCTGAGTCATGCCTCCATGGTGCTCCGGTACCGGATATCAGGTCAAGCGACTACGTCTCATCTCCGGCTCGCCCCAGACTCGTGCCGGCGCCGCCCAGCTCAGGCCGACGCCGTGGCGAGCCCTGTTGCGTCGCCGGTCTCGCGGCGGTTGATGCGCCACCACGCGAAGAACCCGAACAGGGTGAACGCGCCGTAGATCACGTACATGAGGGCGGTCGCCCAGTACCCGGCCGAGAACAGCAGCGGCGTGCCCACGAGGTCGACGGCCACCCAGATCAGCCAGAACTCGACCCAGCCCTTGGCCATGCCGTAGGTCGCGAGCACCGAGCCGGTGAAGATCCACGCGTCGGCCCAGACCGGCTCGAACGAGCCGAGGGCGCGGAACAGCGGGGTGAGGAGCAGCGTGCCCGCGACCATGCCGGTGATCAGGCCGACCCGGGCCCGCCACGATGCCCAGCGGGGGTGCACCGCGACGGTGTCGACGCCCTGCCGCTGGGTCTCCCGCCAGCGGTACCAGCCGTAGACCGAGACGGCGATGAACATGATCTGGCGGCCGGCCTGGCCCAGCATGTCGGCCCGCGTCGTCTCGCCGAACCACGAGCCCATGAAGACCGTGAAGAGCACGATGTTGCCGACGATGCCCACCGGCCAGGCCCACACCTTGCGGCGCAGCCCACCGAGCGCCGACGCCAGCCCGAACAGGTTGCCGATCACCTCGCGCCAGTAGATCTGCTGGTCGCCGACCAGGAACGTCGCGTCGTAGGCGGCGCGGAACCAGTCCATGTCTCTTTCCCTCTCCTCGAAGTCCCACACGGGACTCCGGGGTGAGGGCTGGCGCGCCACAAGGACGCCGACGACGGCGCCCGGCCGCCGCCCCGAAGGGTCGCCGGCGCGCGCCGCACGTGCTTCCTCCCATCCGGACTTTCACCGTCGGTCCTGGAATCTCACCAGGTCAGCCGGGTTCTCCCGCAGGAGAGACCCGGGTCGCGGACTATCACCGCCGGCTCGGAATTTCACCGACCCCGGAGCACGTGTGCAACTGCTGCTGCACGATGTCTAGCGGAACACAGGATGCCACGGCGCCATTCCCGCGAGAATGTCGCGCCCGCCACAGCTCAGACGAGCGCGTCCCGGACGGCCCGGGCCACCTCGTCGGGCCCGGCCAGGCCGTCGATGACGGTGACGACCACCCGGCGGGCGGCCGTGCCGCCGTCGTCGGCCTTGGCGTTGGCTGCGGCGCCGAGGACGGCGGCGCGCCGCAGGTCGGCGAACGCCTCCTCGAGCTCGGGCCGCAGGTCGAGGGAGGGGGTGCGCAGCCAGCGCCGCAGGATCGCGTTGTGCACGGCGACGACGGAGGCCGCGAAGGCGATGGACGCCGTGGAGGCGGACCGCTCCGGCGGCAGGGTGTCGCGCAGGTAGTGCGTGAACGCCCGCTCGTAGCGGTGCGTGGTGACGAGCTCGCGGTCGCGCAGGGCGGGGACCTGCTGCAGTAGCGCGTACCGGGCGAGCGAGGTCTCGCGCTGGCCCACATGGTGGTCGAAGACCATGCGCGCCGCGCGGCACACCTCGAGGTACGGGTCGACGTCGGGGTCCCACGAGCGGCCGAGGTCGTGCCCCGACTCCTCGCTGGCGCGGGCGTCGGGCCGGGTGGCGGCCAGCATGACCACCACCTCCTCGAGCAGCAGCTCGTGGTCGGCGAAGACCACGTCCTCCTTCGAGCGGAACCGGCGGAAGAACGTCGCACGGCTGACCTTCGCGGCGTCGGCGATCTCCTCGACGGTGGTTCCCTCGTACCCCTGCCGGGTGAACAGGTCCACCGCCGCGTCGACTGCCTGCGCGTGCGTGTGGGTACGGACGGCGGTCATGCCAGGCAGGCTACCGCGTGCCCCCCGGGCGACGTGAAGAGTCCTTGAATGACGAATGGCGTTCATGATGCGAATTTTCCTGATTGGCCGAGATCTTCCCTGACCGCAGCCTGCGCAGGTAACGCACCTCGCGCACGGCTATCAAGAGGCCGAGCGCGCCGGGCACGGCGGACCACAGGTGACCGAGCACCACGCCGACCATGCACACCAGGAAGATCACCCCGCCCGCGAGGACGGTGGCGAGACTTCTCCAACGGATGCCGGTCACGGGGTCGAGCGTAGTGTGCTGCGCGTGACTCTCGACCTGCGCATCTTCACCGAACCCCAGCAGGGCGCGACGTACGACGACCAGCTCGCCGTCGCCCAGGCGACCGAACGACTCGGGTTCAGTGCGTTCTTCCGCTCCGACCACTACCTCGCCATGGGCAGCAGCGACGGCCTGCCCGGCCCCACCGACTCCTGGGTCACGCTCGCCGGCCTCGCCCGTGAGACGTCGACCGTGCGGCTCGGCACGCTGGTGTCCTCCGCGACGTTCCGCCACCCCGGCGTCCTCGCCATCCAGGTGGCGCAGGTGGACCAGATGTCGGGCGGCCGGGTCGAGCTCGGCCTCGGCACCGGCTGGTTCGGCGCCGAGCACAGCGCCTACGGCATCCCGTTCCCCGACAAGCGGTTCGGGCTCCTGGAGGAGCAGCTCGCCGTCGTCACCGGGCTGTGGAGCACGCCGGCCGGCGAGACGTTCTCCTTCTCCGGCGAGCACTACCGGCTCGTCGACTCGCCGGCCCTGCCCAAGCCCGTGCAGCGGCGGATCCCCGTGCTCGTGGGCGGCGGCGGCCCCCGCAGGACGCCGGCGCTCGCGGCCCGGTACGCCGACGAGTACAACCAGTCCTTCCCGCAGATCTCGGCCGTCGGCCCGCGCATCAAGGTCATCGAGAAGGCGTTGTCCGACGCCGGGCGCACGCCCGACTCGATGATCCAGTCGGTGGCGCTCGTGACCGCCGTCGGAAAGGACGAGGCCGAGTTCACCCGGCGCGCCGCGGCGATCGGCCGCGAGCCGGCAGAGCTGCGCGAGCACGGCATCGCCGGAACGGTCGCCGAGGCGGTGGACCGCCTCAAGGCCCTGGAGGCCGACGGCGTGCAGCGGGTCTACCTGCAGGTGCTGGACCTGGCCGACCTTGACCACCTCGACCTGATCGCGCGCGAGGTGCGGCCGCAGCTCGGCTGACGATGTGATCCGCGCCCGCGGCGGCCGCCGCCGTCGTCCGCGCCCGCCGTCGGCGTTGTCGTCGGCGGCGCCGACGTCGTCGCGGGGGCGGATCACCCGTTCGGCGGGCCGAGCGGAGAGATGTTTCCTAGGGTCGGGTCAGCCGCTCGTTGCGACACACCTCAGGAGAACCTCATGCAGAGCTTTTCTCGTGCTGTCCGCGCCGCTCTGGCCGCCTCCGTGCTCGCCGCGTCCACCCTGGTCGCCGGCCCGACCAGCGCCGTGGCCGACGACGGCTACCAGCGTGGCCCCGACCCGACGGAGGAGAGCATCGAGGCGCCCGTGGGGTTCTTCGACGTCGGAGCAATAGTCATCTCCCGGGCCGCCGCCGTGGGCTTCGGTGGCGGCACCGTCTACTACCCGACCGACACGTCGGAGGGCACCTTCGGCGCCGTAGCCATCGCCCCCGGCTACACGGCCACGCAGGCCAGCATCGCCTGGCTCGGCCCGCGGCTGGCCTCGCAGGGCTTCGTCGTCTTCACCATCGACACCCGCTCCACCGCGGACTTGCCCGCCCGCCGCGGCGACCAGCTCCTCGCGGCGCTCGACTACCTGCGGGGCACGGCGGTGGCCTCGCGGATCGACCACGAGCGGCTGGCCGTGATGGGTCACTCGATGGGCGGCGGCGGCAGCCTGGAGGCCGCGAAGGACCGCCCCGCGCTGCAGGCCGCCGTGCCCCTGACGCCGTGGAACATCGACAAGACGTTCCCGGAGGTCACCACGCCGACGCTGGTCATCGGCGCGGAGGACGACACGATCGCCCGGGTGCGGACGCACGCCGAGCCGATGTACGAGTCGCTGCCGGCCGACGGCGAGAAGGCCTACCTCGAGCTCCGCGACGCCACGCACTCCGCGCCCAACGTGCCCGACACGACGATCGCCAGGTACAGCATCTCCTGGCTCAAGCGGTACGTGGACGACGACGAGCGGTACGAGCAGTTCCTCTGCCCGCCGCCGGCCGCGGACGCCGAGATCAGCGAGTACCGCGACACCTGCGACTAAGATCCGCGCGACTTACCCGTTGCGAGATCAAGGACAAGCAGATGCGACTCGGCTGGAAGCGGCACGGTGACGGCGCGCACATCACCCCCGGCGAGGTGGTCGCCCCCGACGAGCGGCTGAGCTGGCCGCGCACCGTCGGGATCGGCCTGCAGCACGTCGTCGCGATGTTCGGGGCGACGTTCCTGGTGCCGGTCATCACGGAGTTCGACCCGGCGACCACGCTGTTCTTCTCGGCGGTCGGCACCATCGGCTTCCTGCTCATCACGGGGAACAGGCTGCCAAGCTACCTGGGGTCGAGCTTCGCGTTCATCGCGCCGATCACGGCGGTCACGGCGACCGGCGAGCAGTCCGTGGCGCTCGGCGGCATCCTCGTCACGGGCGTGCTGCTCGCGGCCGTCGGCACGGTGGTGCACTTCGCGGGGCCGCGCTGGATCCAGCTCGCGATGCCGCCCGTCGTGACGGGTGTGATCGTGGCGCTCATCGGCCTCAACCTGGCGCCGGCGGCCTGGAACAACTTCCAGGTGGCACCGCTCACGGCCGTGGTGACCCTCGCCTCGATCATCCTGATCCAGGTGCTGTTCCGCGGCATCGTCGGCCGCCTGGCGATCCTGCTCGGCGTGGTGGTCGGGTACGCGTTCGCCGCCGCGCGCGGTGAGGTGGATCTCACGGCGGTCGGCCGCGCGGCATGGGTGGGCCTGCCGACGTTCACCACGCCGTCGTTCGACCCGGCCGTGCTCGGGCTGTTCCTCCCGGTGGTGCTGGTACTCATCGCGGAGAACGTCGGACACGTGAAGTCGGTGGCCGCCATGACGGGCCGCAACTACGACCGGCTCACCGGCCGCGCGCTCCTGGCCGACGGCGTCGCGACCACCCTCGCCGGGCTGGGCGGCGGTTCCGGCACCACGACGTACGCGGAGAACATCGGCGTCATGGCTGCCTCCCGCGTGTACTCCACCGCCGCCTACTGGGTGGCGGCGGCCGGTGCGCTGCTGCTCAGCCTCTCGCCGAAGTTCGGCGCGCTCATCAACACCGTCCCCGAGGGTGTGCTCGGCGGCGTCACGACCATGCTCTACGGCATGATCGGCATCCTCGGCGCCCGGATCTGGGTGCAGGCGAAGGTCGACTTCTCCGACCCGGTGAACCTGACGACCGCGGCGGTCCCGCTCGTCATCGGCATCGCCGACTACACGTGGACGGCCGGCGACCTGCAGTTCGGCGGCATCGCGCTGGGCACGGCCGCCGCCCTGGTCATCTACCACGTCATGCGCGCGATCGGCCGCTGGCGCGGCACCGCGCAGGGCTGAGCCACTCCCCGTGTCAGACGTGCCGGCCACCCGGGGTGACCGGTGCGTCTGACAACCGTCTGGACGCCGGGCTGAACACGTGGATAGCATACTGAACGTGCGTTCAGCCGACAGGGTGGACAGGGTAGGAGAGCCGGCGGGGAACCCCCCGGCCGTCTCCGACCTGACCGCGCGCGCCCGGATCCGCGACGCCGCGATCCGCAGGTTCGCGGTGGACGGCTTCGGCGTCCCGGTGCGCGCCATCGCCGCCGACGCCGGGGTGAGCGCGGGCCTGGTGATGCACCACTTCGGTTCGAAGGACAAGCTCCGCGCCGAGTGCGACGCGCACCTGCTGGCCGAGATCCGCCGGCTCAAGCGCGAGAACGTGGCCGACGCCGCGGCGGGCCAGAGCTTCTTCCACAAGTTCGCGGGAGCCGAGGAGAACGCGCCCATCGTCGGGTACGTCCTGCGGTCGATGCAGGACGGCAGCCCGCTGGCCCGCGAGTTCATCGGCCACATGGTCGCCGACGCCGAGGGCTACACCCAGGACGGCGTCGCCGCCGGCGTGATCGTGCCCAGCCGGGACGAGGTCGCGCGAGCGCGCTACCTCACGCTCTCCGCGCTCGGCGCGCTGCTGCTCGAGGTGACCCTCAACCCGCCGTCGGACCCGGCCGACCTCGTGGCCATCGTCCGCAACTACCTCGCCACCAGCTACCTGCCCATGCTGGAGCTGTTCACCGAGGGCTTTCTCACGTCACGGCGCATGCTCGACGAGTACCTCTTGTACGTGCCGGACCCGCCGTCGCAGGACGGGACAGCGCCCGCCTCAGCCTGACCGGCACCGCCGGCCGCACAGCGCTGCCCTGCTACGTCTCCCATACCGACGTCAGAGAGCGAACCTGTCATGACCGCGACACCTGCTATCGAGATCCACGACCTGGACAAGTCCTTCGGCAGCGTGCGGGCCCTCGACGGCCTGAACCTGACCGTGCGGCCCGGTGAGGTCCGGGGCTTCCTCGGCCCCAACGGGGCCGGCAAGTCCACCACCATCCGCATCCTGCTCGGCCTGCTGCGGGCGGACGCCGGCTCCGCGCGCCTGTTCGGCGGCGACGTGTGGCGCGACGCCGTCGAGCTGCACAAGCGCATCACCTACGTGCCCGGCGACGTGAGCCTGTGGCCCAACCTGACCGGCGGCGAGTGCATCGACTACCTCGCCCGGCTCAGCGGCCGGCACGACCGGGCGCGGCTCGCGGCGCGCAAGGCCGAGCTGCTGGAGCGCTTCGAGCTCGACCCGCGCAAGAAGGCGCGCACCTACTCCAAGGGCAACCGTCAGAAGGTCGCCCTGGTCGCGGCCTTCCTGACCGACGCGGAGCTGTACGTGCTCGACGAGCCCACCTCCGGCCTCGACCCCCTCATGGAGGCCGTGTTCACCGAGTACATCCGCGAGGCCAAGGCCGCAGGCCGGTCCGTGCTGCTCAGCAGCCACATCCTGTCGGAGGTCGAGAAGGTCTGCGACACCGTCACGATCATCCGCAACGGCACCGACGTCGAGTCCGGCACCCTCGACGAGCTGCGCCACCTCACGCGCACCAGCGTGACGGCGGTGGTGGGCGGCGACCCGGCGGCGGTCGCCGCGCTGTCCGGCGTCCACGACCTGGTCAGCACCGTGACCGACGACGGAACGCGCGTCACGTTCGACGCCGACAACACGCAGATCGGCGCGGTGCTGTCCGCCGTCACCGCGCTCGACGTGCGCAGCCTCACCGCGACCCCGCCGTCGCTGGAGGACCTGTTCATGCGCCACTACGGCGACGTGCTCGACGCCGATGAGGCGGCCGCGGAGGCCGCGGCGGCGGCGAACGGCTCGCCCGCCAAGAAGGCGGGTGCGCGATGAGCGCGGCCGTCGCGACGCCGTCGGCCCCTGCCCTGGCCCGGCCGGCGTTCGGCTCGACGCTCACCGGGACCTGGAGCCTGCTGCGCTTCATGCTGCGCCGGGACCGGATGCGCATCTTCTGGTGGACGCTCGGCGTCACGCTCCTCTACGCGGGCGGGCTGGGCGAGTACGTGCTGCTCGACGACCCCGCGGCCAGCGAGGCCCGGTCCGTGCTGGTCTCGTCGCCGGCGATGGTCTCCATGACGGGGCCCGGCTACGGCCTCGACGACTACACGCCGGGCGCCGCCGTGGCGAACGAGTTCATCCTCTGGGTCGTGCTCACCCTGGCCGTGATGAGCATCCTGCAGATCGTGCGCCACACCCGGTCCGAGGAGGAGAGCAGCAGGTCCGAGCTCGTGCGCGCCGGCAAGGTGGGCCGGCACGCGCCGTCGGTCGCCGCGCTGCTCCTCGTCCTGATCATGAACGTGGTCATCGCCCTCGCCAGCGGCGCGACGGTCGCCGCACAGGACTTCGACGCCGCGCAGTCGTTCGCGATGACGTTCGCCATAGCGCTCGGAGCGCTCGTCTTCGGGGCCGTCGCGCTCGTCGCGGCGCAGGCCTACGAGCACGGGCGGGGCGCCATCGGCCTCTCGCTCGCCGTGCTCGGCGCCGCGTTCCTGCTGCGGGCCCTCGGCGACATCCAGGAGGAGCACGGCAACGCGCTGTCGTGGCTCTCGCCGATCGCCTGGGTCCAGCAGACGCGCGTCTTCGTGGACCTGCGGTGGTGGCCGCTCGGCCTGTGCGCCGCGGCGATCGTTGTGCTCATCGTCCTGGCCGCGTACCTGGGGTCGCGCCGCGACTTCGGGGCCGGCCTGGTCGCCGTGCGCAGGGGCCGTGCCGACGCCGCGCCCTCGCTGGCCGGCCCCGCCGCGCTGGCGTGGGTGCAGCAGCGGGGCGCCCTGATGTGGACAGGGCTCGGCCTGGGGGTGATGTGGCTCGGCTCGGGCACCGTCATCAGGGAGGTGCCCAACATGCTGGACGCCGTCGAGGGGAACCCCATGTACGCCGCCCTGCTCGGCAGCGGCGAGGACATGGTCCGGACGTTCCTCGGGATCTTCGGCCTCTACATCGCGGCCGGCGCGGGGGCCTACGGGATCGCCGCGACGCTGCGGGTCAAGGGCGAGGAGGAGGCCGGCCGGACCGAGATCTCCCTGGCCGCGCCCGTGTCCCGCGGGCGGTGGCTCGGCTCCTCCCTCGTGGTCGCCGTCCTCGGGACCGCGGTCGTGCAGGTCACCGGCGCGCTCGCCCTGTGGCTGGGCGCCGCGTCCACGGGGTACGACGAGCTCGCGTTCGAGGAGTACCTGGAGCTCGGTCTCGTGTACCTGCCCGCGCTCGCCGTGCTCCTGGGACTCGCGGCGGCACTCTACGCCTGGCTGCCGCAGGCGACGGGCATCGCGTGGGTGATGATCGGGTACATCTTCCTGGTGGGCATGTTCGCCGACCTGTTCGACCTGCCGGAGTGGGCGCGCAAGATCTCGCCGTTCTGGTGGGTCGGCAGCCCCGCGCTCGAAGGCGTCGAGGCTTCCCATCTGTGGGGCCTGGGCGGCGTCGCCGTCGTGCTGTTCGCGCTCGCGTTCCTGGGGTTCCGGCGCCGGGACATCCCGAGCGTCTGAACCCGCCGGGACCGAGCGGAGGGGACGTCACCGGCCCGGGCTGCGGGCCGGTGACGTTCCGGCAACGATCTCGGCAGCGATCGTTGCCGGGCCGCCGATCCGGCGGCCGGCCGGCTGTCGCCCGTGCGCGGCTTCCGGTAGGCTCCTCCGAGCCTGTCCGGTGCTCAGCAGGCTGGTTCTCTCCGCCGCTCCCGGATCGTGCCCCGCCGAGTCCAGTGAGGGATGGACCGATGATCTTCAAGGCCGTAGGAGACGGCCGCCCGTACCCAGAGCACGGGCGCTCGCGGACCCGCGACTGGGTCGACGTGCCGCCGCGCCAGGTGCGGCTCGACGAGCTCGTCACCACGAAGCGCACGCTCGACCTCGACACGCTCCTCGCCGAGGACTCCACGTTCTACGGCGACCTGTTCGCGCACGTCGTCGAGTACGAGGGCACCCTGTACCTCGAGGACGGCCTGCACCGGGCGGTGCGCGCCGCTCTCCAGCAACGTCCAGTGCTGCACGCTCGCGTGCTCACCATCCGCTGACCTCAGGTAGGTTCGTCGCGTGACATCCCCCGGGTACGACCAGGCGCGTGTGGAGCGCCGTCGCCGAGAGCACGAGCGCCAGGCCGTGGTCTTCGGCGTGCTCATCGCGTTCCTGGCGGTCTGCGGCATCTTCGCGCTCGCCGTCTACTCGGGTGCCATCAGCTCGCCGTTCAACCGGCCGTTCACCACCGTGGGCGGCGCGGAGCAGGAGACGTACCCGGCGCCGTGCGTGCCGCCCGTGGCCGGGCAGCCCGACGGCGCCCTCCCGACGGCGTACTCGGACACCCAGGTGCGCCTGCTCAACGCCTCGGGGGAGTCCGGTCTGGCCAAGGCCCACCGGACGGTCCTGGAGGAGCGCGGGTTCGACATCGTGGCGACGGGCGACGTGCCCGTGCGGCTCCAGGAGTCGGAGATCCGCTTCGGCCGGAACGGGATAGTGCAGGCGTACACGCTCGCCGCGCAGTTCCCGGAGATCCGCCTGGTGCTCGACGACCGCACCGAGCGGCGCGTGGACCTGCTCATCGGCGAGAACTACGAGGCGCCGCTCGACGTCGACGACGTCGAGGTGGCGGCCGACCAGCCGCTGCGGAACGTCGTGGGGTGCGTGCCGGCGCAGTCGATCGATCCGGAGAAGCGGATCATGCCGAGCAGCACCGACGAGGGTTAGGCAACCATCCCCGTAGGCGGGTACATACCGGGCAGCCGGCGAGACTAAGGTCTGTGCTGTGCTGACGCCGTCCTCGGGAGCCGTGCGCCTCGGCCGCGCGCTCCTGTGGGCGGCGGTCGTACTGGCGCTCGCCGTGACCGCGCACTTCGAGGCGGGCGGCCACGTGCCGCCCGCCGAGGCGATGGCGCTGCTCGGCGCCCTGCTGCTCGTGGTCACCACCGTCGCCGTGCGGCGGCAGATCCGCTGGCCGGGCGGCCTCGCCCTGGCCGGCCTCGGCCAGTACGCGCTGCACCAGGCCTTCTCGTTCCTCGGCGGCGCCTGCGCGCCGTCCATGCTGTCCGACGGCGGGGCGCACGGGCACCTGGCCGGTCCGGTCACCGTCACCGGCACGCTGCCGGACGGGACGTGCCTCGGCGCGGAGGCCGCAGCGATCGGTCCGGAGATGCTCGCGTGGCACGCCCTCGCGACGGTCGTGACCGTCGGGCTGCTCGTCGGCGTCGAGCGCGGCGTGTGGCTGCTCGCGTCGTGGCTGGCCCGGCCCCTCACGGTGGAGCCGCTGCGGCTCCCCGTGGCCCTGCGGGTCCTGGTGTCGGCGACGGTCGAGACGCCGTCGGGCCCCGTGGACGTGGATGTCGCGCCGGTGCGCGGGCCGCCGCCGTCGGCCCGGGTGATGCACCTCGCGGCCTGACGGAAACGGGCGGGAGGTGCGTCGCCGTACGCCCTCCTACTCATTCCACACCCGAAGGACCGAGCACATGACTCGCTTCAGCATGCCCACCCGCCGCGCCCTCGTGGCAGTCCCCGCAGCCGCCGTCCTGGTGCTGCTGCCCACCACCGCCTACGCGCACGTCACCGTGAACCCCGACACGACCGCCGCCGAGAGCTACGCGAGCCTCACGTTCCGCGTGCCGACCGAGTCGGACACCGAGTCGACGGAGAAGCTCGTGGTGGACCTGCCCACCGACACCCCGTTCCTCAGCGTCACGCCGCGCAGCCTGCCCGGCTGGGACGTCGAGGTCGAGGTGGAGCAGCTCGACGAGCCGTTCGAGGTCGAGGGCGCGACGGTCGACGAGGCGCCCGCCCGCGTGACCTGGACGGCGCAGCGGGGCCACGAGGTGCCGCCGCACGAGTACCAGGAGTTCGCGATCCGGGTCGGCGCGCTGCCCGAGGAGGGCACCGACGTCGTGCTGCCCGCGCACCAGACGTACACCGACGGCGAGGTCGTCGACTGGGACGAGCTCGCCACCGACGACGGTACGGAGCCGGCGGCTCCCGCACCCGTGTTCACGACGACGGCCGCGGAGTCGGGGGAGGGGCACCACGGTGCGGCCTCTGGCGACACCGCGGCTTCCGCTTCCGGAGACGCCGCTGAGGGCGGGTCGGCGGCGGCCGACGCCTCCGCCGTCGACCCGGTCGGCCGCTGGCTCGGCGGGGCCGGCATCGTGGTCGGGGCCGCCGGGATCGTGGCGGCGCTGGTCACCCGCCGTCGTGCCTGACGCCGGTTCGCCGAGCTGGAGCGTCCCCGTTCCCGCCTGACACCGGTTCGCCGGGCCAAGGGCGTCCCCGTTCCCGCCGGCGGGAACGGGGACGCTACCGCGGAGGTGCTCAGAGCTTGAGCAGCGCCTGGACGGGCGTGTGGTCGCTCGGGTAGCGGCCGTCCTTGGTCCAGGTGTTGATCGCCGCGTAGCGCACGTCGATCCCTGCCGTGGCGAGGATCCAGTCGATCCGGGTGCCCGTGGGGTTGGGCGTGCCGTAGTTGGGGAACGTCCCGACGTACGGGGTGAGCTGCCGGTCGGCGGCGAGCCAGGTGTCCTGCAGGCCGGCCTCGGTGACCAGGACGTCGTACGGTGCGGACGCCTCGGCAGCCGCGTTGCAGTCGGCGGTGAAGACGACGGGGAGGCCGGCCGCCGCGATCTGGTCGCGCACCACCTGGGCGCTGCGCACGCGTGCGTTCTCCGACTGGTGGTCGAAGTGCGAGTTGATGTGCAGGAAGTCGCGGCCGGTCACGCTGTCGTGCAGCTCGGCCCAGGTGACGATCCGGGTCACGGAGTTGCCCCACGTGGCGGAGCTGATGAGGTCCGGCGTGTCGGACAGCCAGAACTGGTCCCACCACTTCACGGTCAGGCGGCGGGCGTCGTAGAAGATCGCCGAGTACTCGCCGGCGGCTCCGCCGTCGCGCCCGAAGCCCACCATCTTGTAGCCGCGGCCGAGCCCGGCCTCGACGGCGGCGAGCTGGTTGAACTCGACCTCCTGGACGCCCAGGATCGTGGGCTGCTCGAGCCGCAGGAACTCGGTGGTGAGCGGCGCGCGCTCCGGCCAGTAGTCGGGCTCGCCGGGCTGGGTCTGGCCCTCGCGGTCGTAGCGGACGTTGAAGCTCATGGCGTGCAGCCACTCGCCTCGGGCGGGGCCGATCACGGGCCGGGCGCCGTGCGCCGTCTGCGCGGCGGCCGGGGCTGCTGCGGCCGGACCTGCCGCGGCCGTGCCGGCCAGGGCGGCGGCGCCGACGGCACCCGCCGCGGTGAGCATGGTGCGACGCGAGATGCCGGGGGTGGTGGACATGCGCTCTCCTCCAGATCAAGGGGGTTGATGCCCGTCCACCCGACCAGACAGAGGTGAGCGTGCCCGGAACGTCGTGTGACGTATGGGCGAATTGCGAGGCCGGCGCCCGCGGACGGCGCGAACCGGGCACAGAATCACGCGGGCTCTCCGCAGTGTGCCCATTCTGTGCCCACACGCCCCGTGCCGGACATGGCGAAGGGCTCGGAACCGTTGGAATTCCAACGATCCCGAGCCCTGGCATCCTGCGGAGGATGGGGGATTCGAACCCCCGAGGGCGTGAACCCAACACGCTTTCCAAGCGTGCGCCATAGGCCGCTAGGCGAATCCTCCTCGCGTTCCGCACCAGGGCGGCACGCGACCACGGACCGGAGTCTGGCGCGGCCTGACGAGGATACCGGACGCCCTGCTCGGACAACGAATCGGAATCGGGGGCGAACTGTGAGGTCGCGAACAGCGGGTGGCGGGTCGTTCGGCCGGGCGTGCCGTGTGGCTCGCGGTCCGGCCGCCCTGTGGTTCCCGGTCCGGTCGTCGCGCGGTTTCAGCCGGGGCGTTCGGATCGGTTAGTCTGTGAGCAGACCCCTCGTGCGGCACCATCTCGCCGAACTCCCCCAGGGCCGGAAGGCAGCAAGGGTAAGTGAGCTCTGGTGGGTGTGCGGGGGGTCCTCTCGTTCCCGCGTTTCTGCGGATCCTCCACGATGTGGAACAGAATCCGTCCGCATCGTGGGATTTCTCCGGAAGGGATTCGCTTCGGGGTCCTGCCGTGACGCACGATGTCCGCATGACCCGCACCCGGACCGCCGCCCCGACGTCGCGCACCTGCCGCGACGCCAGGTGTAGCAGCCGCGTGCGCGGCGGGCGAATGTGCGGGCGCTGAACGCGCCGCACCTTCCCACGGTCCGCTGAGGACCGCCCCGCACTGTCTCGCGAGCTCGCCACGTTGCTGATGGCCGTGGCCCGCCGCCGTCACACCTCGGCCTGCGCCAGGCGCCGGCCCCACGCATCCTGAGCACAGGCACACCCGCGCCCGTGCGCCCCGAGAGGACTCACCATGTCTCGTCTGACCGCCGTCCTGTCCACCGGCCTCGCCGTCACCACCGCCCTCGCCCTGACCGCCTGCGGCGGGTCCGAGGAGCTCACGCCCGCCACCGGCTCCGCCGACGACCCGGTGCGCATCGGCGTCGTCAACTCCGGTGACGAGTACTGGACCACCTTCACCGACCTGGCCGAGGAGGAGGGCATCAGCGTGGAGCTGGTGAACTTCAGCGACTACCAGCTCCCCAACCAGGGCCTGACCGACGGCGACCTGGACCTGAACCAGTTCCAGCACCTGCAGTTCCTCGCCGGTTACAACACCGCCTCCGGGCAGGACCTCACGCCGATCGGCGCCACCGCCGTCTACCCGCTGGGCCTGTACTCGACGTCGCACGACAGCGTCGAGGACATCCCCGACGGCGGCGAGATCGCCATCCCCAACGACGACACCAACCAGGCCCGTGCCCTGCTCGTGCTCCAGGAAGCCGGCCTGGTCACCCTGCGCGACGGCGGGAGCGCGTTCTCCACGCCCGCCGACATCGTCGAGGACGAGTCCCGCGTGACCGTGACCCCGGTCGACGCGGCGCAGACGGCGCTCGCCCTGCAGGACGTCGACGCCTCGATCATCAACAACGACTTCGTGGGCGACGCCGACCTGACCGCTGAGGACGCCATCTTCTCGGACGACCCGGACTCGGCCGCCGCCGAGCCGTACATCAACGTGTGGGTGGCCCGCGCGGCCGACGCCGACAACGAGGTGTTCCAGCAGCTCATCGAGATCTACCACTCCCCGGAGGTCGAGCAGGGCGTGCTGGAGGCCTCCGGCGACACCGGCGTCATCAAGGACAACCCCGCCGACGAGCTCCAGGAGATCCTGGCCGGCATCCAGGAGGACGCCTCCTGATGCCCGCCGCCACCGAGGCCGCGAGCATCGTGCGGTTCGAGGGCGCCTCGAAGGTGTTCCCGGGCCGCGGACGCGGCGGCGAGGTACGGGCCGTCGACGAGGTCACCCTCGACATCCGCGAGGGCGAGATCTTCGGCGTCATCGGCCAGTCGGGCGCCGGCAAGTCCACCCTGGTCCGGCTGATCAACGCCCTGGAGCGCACCACGAGCGGGGACGTGGTGGTCGACGGCGTCTCGCTCGCCGCCCTGAACGAGGCTCGCCTGCGCCCGGTGCGGGCCGGGATCGGGATGGTGTTCCAGCAGTTCAACCTGCTCGCCTCCCGGACGGTGGCGGGAAACGTCGCCTACCCGTTGGAGGTCGCGGGCTGGCCGCGCGCCAGGCGGGATGCCCGGGTTTCTGAGCTGCTGGAGTTCGTCGGTCTGGCGGACAAGGCGGGTGTGTATCCGTCCACGCTGTCCGGCGGGCAGAAGCAGCGTGTCGGGATCGCCAGGGCGCTCGCCACGAACCCCCGCATCCTGCTGGCGGACGAGGCGACGTCGGCCCTGGACCCCGAGACCACGCGCGGCGTGCTCGACCTGCTGCAGCGCGTCAACCGTGAGCTGGGCGTCACGGTGGTGGTGATCACGCACGAGATGGACGTGGTGCGCTCGATCTGTCATCGCGTCGCGGTGATGGACCGGGGGCGCGTCGTCGAGGTGGGCGAGGCCTACCAGGTGTTCAGCGCGCCCGCGCACGACGTGACCCGGCGGTTCGTCGCGACCGCGCTGCGCGACCGGCCCTCTCCCGAGGTGCTGGCGCGGCTGCGGACGCGGCACACCGGGCACATCGTGACGGTGGGCGTGGACGAGGTGGCCGGTTCGTCGGCCGTGCTCACGCGCACGCTGCGTGAGCACGGCGTGGACGGGACGGTCGTGTTCGGCGGCATCACGGAGGTCGCGGAGCGGCCGTACGGGTCGCTGACCGTCGAGCTGGTCGGTGATCCGGTGGCGGTGGAGGCCGCCGTCGCCGCGCTGCGCGCCGTCACCTGGGTGGATGACCACGGGAGGGCCGCATGAGCTGGGACATGCTGACGCCGCTGCTCTGGGAGGCAGCGGGCCAGACGGCGTACATGGTGCTGATCACGCTGCTGGTGGGCGGCTTCCTCGGGCTGGCGCTCGGGCTCGGGCTGTACCTGACGCGGCCGGGGAACCTGCTGGGGAACCGGGTCGTGTTCGCCGTGCTGAACCTCGCGGTCAACGTGGTGCGGCCCGTGCCGTTCATCATCTTCCTGGTGGCGCTCGGCCCGCTGACCCGCGCCGTCATCGGCAAGACCATCGGCATCGAGGCGTTCACGTTCGCCATGTGCTTCATGGCGACGTTCGTCTTCGCGCGGCTCGTCGAGCAGAACCTGGTCTCCATCGATCCGGGCGTGGTCGAGGCAGCCCGGGCCATGGGCGCCTCGCCCTTCCGGATCGTGCGGACCGTGCTGGTGCCGGAGGCGCTCGCGCCGCTGATCCTCGGCTACACGTTCCTGTTCGTCGGCGTGCTCGACATGTCCGCGATCGGCGGGTACCTGGGCGCCGGCGGGCTGGGCGACTTCGCCATCGTGCAGGGCTACCGGCAGTACGACTGGGCGGTCACCGCCGTGGTGGTGGTGCTGATCGTGCTGATCGTCCAGGCCGTGCAGTGGCTGGGGAACACTCTGGCTAGGCGCGCGCTGCGGCGGTGAGGTGCGGTGGGGCCTTTGGTGAGGCCCCAGGCACGACGGCGGTGCGGGGGCGTGCCCGACTTTGCTGGGCGCCGTAGAGCTTGCTGACGGACAAGCGCGGGTGGCTGGACGAGGCTGAGACCCCGGTCGGCCGGATCTCAGCTAGCTCGCTCAGGCGACGTGCCTTGCCGGTCGGAGGATCGTGTTGCTGCGGCCGGTGCGGCAGGGCGCGCTTCGCTCGATCGGGCGCGGGGGTCGCGGCGCGACCGAACGGTACCGGTGCCCGGTCGGTGTGGTCGTGGTGACGACGTGCCGGCCGGTGCCGGGATCGGTTCCCGGGACCGAGCGCCAGCCGGGGGCTTCCTTGGCCTGATTGCAGGCAACACAGAGCCCCTGCCCGTTGGCCAGGCTCGTCGGGCCGCCGTCGGCCGCCGGTCTGACGTGGTCGAGCTCGCGGATCGGAGCGTCGCACCAGGGCGTTCGGCAGATGCCCTGGTCTCTGATCCTGAGCAGGTCGGCCAGTCCGTCGGCGAAGAGTCGTCGTCTGCTGGTGGTGCCGATCAGGTTTCCACGATCAGTCGCGTAGATGGTCCGCAGCCAGGCGGCGTCGAGGTCGAGCGCGCTCGCGGTGAGGTTGCGGGCAACGGCTGCGGGCACGGTGCCGTGACCGGCACCGGTGGCGTCCAGGACGACGGCGGGCTCGTGCCCACCGGCCAGCAGCGCGGCGTCGGAGACCACGAGATTCACGGCGACCGGCACGTCGGCCGCTCGCTCCTGGCCGGTGGCCCGCTCGACCAGGGTGTCGGCCATGATCTGGCCGATGGACCGCTCGTCGCCGCCCGTGTACCGGGCGGACTCCGCTGCGAGCTTCAACGCCGCGTAGACCTGTACTCCCTGTGCCATGGGTAGCAGCGCGGTCACGTAGGCCATGGCGTCCGGCGCGGGCCGGATCGTCACGCAGCGTTCGGTCACCGCCTTGGCGGCTTGCTTGACCAGCGCGGCGGGGTCGATCTGGTTAGCGCGATCCTTGATCAGGCCGACGAGTTGCCGCGTGCCGACACCCTGCAGGGTGCGCGGATCGGCGCACAGGTCCGCGTCGATCCGCTCGCGGTCCTCCCGGGTGAGGCACGCGGTCTCCTTGACCAGCAGCAGCGCACGTGCCTCGGACAGCCGACCGCTCCGTAGCGCAGCCAGGGTGTGCGGCATCTCCTCGTGCCAGACGCGGGCCGCGCCCAGCAGGGTCCGGGTGCGGTGGGGTGAGAGGCGCAGCGCCCGGGCGGCTTGCTGGACCGTGCTCGCGGTCGCGTCACGTTCGGCAGACCTCACCGTGACCGGGATCTGCCGACCCGCTGTGTCGTGATGCCCGGCCGGGTCGGCGGCGTGTTCGCGCGCCGCCCGCAGGGCGTCGTCCTGCAGCTCGACGAGCACCTGCGCCTGCACCGCCACACAGGCTGCCTTGAGCTCCTCCAAGGTTCGCAGGGTGTCGATCCGTGCGCCGTCGTCGGCAGGCTTGGCCGCGGCGAGGAGCCAGGCGTGCAGGCCGGCGATCCGCTCCGCGCTCAGGTCTCCGAGTGCCAGGGCGGGGTGGCTACGGGGAGTGTCGGTAGCGCGTGGCAGGCTCGACACAGCGCGCAATAGCCCGGTCGGCGTGTCGCAGGCCGGGTCTGGTTATGAGCCGTAGTCGCTGAACATGCCGCCATCATATGGCACAATTGTTCGATTGGCTCGGCGAGTCTGAGATCTGTGGAAAACACGGCCGGGCTCATGCTCGCGTTGCGACCCTCGCGGGTGGCCAGTGGTCACTGCGTATCGGCGCCGTCGTCCCATGGCTGTGGACGGCTGCATCGTCAGTGTCGGTGGTGGCGTCTATCGTTGCTTGCGTGACCACCGCCCTGTACCGCCGCTACCGGCCCGAGACGTTCGCCGAGGTGATCGGCCAGGACCACGTCACGGGCCCCCTCATGCAGGCCCTGCGCAGCGGGCGGGTCAATCACGCCTATCTCTTCAGCGGCCCTCGGGGCTGCGGCAAGACGACGTCGGCACGGATCCTCGCGCGGACGCTGAACTGCGCGAAGAACACGCCCGAGTCGCCGATCGACACCCCGTGCGGCGAGTGCGCCTCCTGTGTCGAGCTCGCACGCGGCGGCCCCGGTTCGCTCGACGTGGTGGAGATCGACGCGGCGTCGCACAACGGCGTCGACGACGCGCGTGACCTCCGCGAGCGCGCCACCTTCGCCCCGGCGCGCGACCGGTACAAGATCTTCATCCTCGACGAGGCGCACATGGTGACGCCGCAGGGCTTCAACGCACTGCTGAAGATCGTCGAGGAGCCGCCGCCGCACATCAAGTTCATCTTCGCGACCACGGAGCCGGACAAGGTGATCGGCACCATCCGGTCGCGCACCCACCACTACCCGTTCCGGCTCGTGCCGCCGGACGTGCTGTCCCCGTACCTCGAGCAGCTCTGCGCGGCCGAGGGGATCGAGGTGGGCGGCGGGGTGCTCCCGCTGGTCACCCGGGCCGGCGGCGGCTCGGTGCGCGACTCCCTCTCGGTGATGGACCAGCTCATCGCGGGCGCGACGGGCGGGACCGTCGACTACGACCTCGCCGTCGGCCTGCTCGGCTTCACCCACGCGGCCCTCCTGGACGACGTCGTGGACGCGCTCGCCGCGCGCGACGGCGGCTCGATCTTCCGGGTCGTGGACCAGATCATCGCCACGGGGCACGAGCCGCGCCGGTTCGTCGAGGACGTCCTGGAGCGCCTCCGCGACCTCATCATCATCGCGGTCTCGGGCGACGCGGCCGACGCCGTGCTGCGCGGCATACCCGCCGACCAGCTCGACCGCATGCGCTCCCAGGCCGGCCGGCTCGGGGTGGCGGAGCTTTCGCGCGCGGCGGACCTCGTGAACGCCGCCCTCACCGAGATGACCGGCGCCACGTCGCCGCGCCTCCACCTGGAGCTCCTGTGCGCCCGCCTGCTCCTGCCCGGGGCCGACGACGGCGCAGCGGGCCTCGCCGCCCGTATCGACCGGCTCGAACGGGGCGGGTTCGTCGCCGCCGGGACGCCGGCAGCCTCCGACCACGGTGGCGGGGCGGCGCCCGACCGTGCGTCGACTTCCGAGCCGGTGCCGGGCGGCCTTGCCGGGCCCGCCGCCGCGCGGGCGGTGCTCGACGCGCGCAAGAACCGGGGAGAGCCGGGGCAGCCCGGGGGCGCGGCGTCGCAGGCGTCCGCATCCAGGTCCGCCGCTTCCGCGCCTGCGGGGCCGGGCGGTCCGGAGTCCGCTCCGGTGGCGTCCGCCGCTCCGGGGTCAGGCGCGATGGCGGGGCCGGCTGACTCCGAGGCGGTGGCGGGCGAGCGCCAGTCCGCCGTCTCGGTCGACGGTTCGTCCGGCGCATCGTCGGGACTCAACGCGCCGGCCGAGTCCGCTGCGCCGGCCGAGAGCCAGCCGGCTGCATCTGCCGAGGGTGAGTCTGTGACACCGGTCGAGCGCGAGTTCGCCGCACCGGAGCCGGCGTCAAGTGCTCCCGAGTCGGCCGCACAGGCTGCAGCGCAGCAGGCGGCCGCGCCGGTCGCGGCGCAGGGTGCCGACGCCGGAGTCACGACGGAGACCGTCCGACGCCGCTGGCCCGAGGTGCTCGGCGCCCTCGCCGCCGCTCGCGTCACGTGGTCGCTCGTCGGTCCGAACGCGCAGGTCGCCTCACTTGAGGGCCGCACGCTGAAACTCGGCTTCGCGGCGCCCGGCCTGGCCCGCACGTTCTCCAACGCGCGGCACACGAGTGCCGTGGAGGAGGCCGTCTACCAGACGCTCGGCATCCGGGTACGGGTCGAGGCGACTCTCGACGAGGGCCCGTCCGGCGGCGGCGCGTCGCCCGGCGGTGGAGGTGGCAGCGCGCCCGGCGGTGGCCCGTCTGGCGGCGGTCCCTCTGGTGGCGGTGCCGGGCCGACGGCGTCGTCGGGCGAGCCGCGGCGCGAGGCGCCCGCGCCCGCAGCGGCCCCCGAACCGGACTGGCCCGACGTGGCACCGCTGGGCGGCGGGGCGGTGGTGTCCACACCGTCGGCTCCGGTGGCCTCGACTGCCGGAGCGGGCGCCGGACGGGCGAACGCGGCGGGCGGCCAGGCCTCAGGTGGGCCGCCGGGGCCGACGCCGTGCGGGGCGGCCGGGTCGGCGACCTGGGAAGGCTCCGCGGCCCAGGGGGGCGTCGCGGTTGCCGAACGTCCGGCACCGGTCGCTGGACGTCCCGACTCGGTCGGCGGCCGTCCCGAGCCGGTTGCCGACCGCCGCGAGTCGTCGCGGCCGGAGCCGTCTGGCCCCGAGGGCGGCCGCCCGGAACCGTCGCGACCTGAGCCGGCCGGTCCCGAAGCCGGCCGGCCGGAGCAGTCCCGGCCCGCTACCCGCCGGTCGACCGCGGGAAGCACGGCGACTGCGGCAGGCACAGCGGGTGCGGCAGGCACGGCGACCGCAGCAGGCACAACGGGTGCGTCGAACGCGGCCAGTGCGGCGGACGAGGCGTGGCTGTCCGGCGCCAGTGCCACCGAACCACCCCCCGACTACGACATGCCGGAGCCCGAGCCCGTCTACGAGGACCAGGCCCCGCCCTCGGCGAGGGCTCCTGTCTCGGGCGCGGGCAGTGCGCGGGAGGCCCTGCGGCAGGCGGCTCAGCGTCGGGCCCGGGCGAACAACGCCTCCACCGAGCCGCGGAACGGGTCCGCGGCGGGAGCCGCCGCGTCGAGCGACGGGCCCGATCTCTACGACGAGCCGTCCGCCGACGACCCGGACATCACGTCGACGGGACTGGTCGGCGTATCGCTCGTGGTGCAGGTCCTCGGCGGCACCGTGATCGACGAGATCGTGGAGCAGCCGTGATCACGACGCTACGGATCGTGGCGGCCGTCGTGGAGCGCCCCGACGGCAGGCATCTGCTCGTCCGCAAGCGGGGTACCCAGGCGTTCATGCAGGTGGGCGGCAAGATCGAGCCCGGTGAGGAGCCGCTGGCCGCACTCGTGCGGGAGTTCGAGGAGGAGGTCGGGGTGCGCCTCGACCCTGCCGACATCGAGAGCCTCGGCCGGTTCGCGGCGCCCGCGGCGAACGAGCCCGACCACGTCGTCGACGCGCACGCCTACCGGGTGCGGCTGCGGCCGGGCACCGAGATCGCGGTCCAGGCCGAGCTCGAGGAGCTCGTGTGGATCGACCCCTCGGATCCGGTTGCGGCTTACCCCCTCGCGCCGCTGTCCCGCGACCTGCTTGCCGCGGCGGGACACTGAGATGCACAGCAGCCTCACCCGCGTCATCGCGGCGGCGGCCCCGTGACGCCCGGGACTCCCGACCGGCCCACGACACGCGGTCGCCTGCACCACGTCGAGATCTGGGTCCCGTCCCTGGACCGCGCGGAACGGTCGTGGGGCTGGCTGCTCGCCACGCTCGGTTATGCCGAGCATCAGCGCTGGGCCGCTGGAGTGAGCTGGATCCTGGACGGCACCTACGTCGTCGTCGAGCAGAGCCCCGCACTGGCAGCCGACGCCCACGACCGCCTGGCACCTGGGCTCAATCACCTCGCGTTCCACGGCGGTACGCGCGACGAGGTGGACCGGCTCGGCGAAGCGGCGCTCGCGCACGGCTGGGTGCTTCTCTTCCCGGACAAGCATCCGTACGCGGGCGGTCCCGACCACTACGCGGCCTACCTGGAGAACGAGGACGGCTACGAGGTCGAGGTGGTCGCGGACTGACCGGCCGCGAGAGCGAGCAGCTCTGCTACGCCGTGTCCAGCCAGGCGCGGACGCCCGCCAGCATCCGCTCCTTGTCGACGTCGGCCGCCGCCGACGCCCGCACCGACGTCGCCGCGATCGCAGCGAGCTCGTCGTCGGAGCAGACCTGCCGCGCCAGCTCGTACTGCCCCACCATGCCGACGCCGAACAGCAGCGGGTCGTCGGTCGCGAGCGCGACGGGTACCCCTTCGGCCAGCAGCCCCGGCAGCGCGTCCACCGCCGGCGTGACGCCGAACGGCGGGTACGACGTCGGGCACACCTCCAGCGTGACCTGGCGCTCCGCCAGGAGCGCGACCACCGACGGGTCCTGCAGCGCGGTCAGCCCGTGCCCGATCCGGGTGGCGCCTAGCAGCTCGACGCACTCGCGGACGTGCCAGGCGCCCGCGTAGAACCCGGCGTGCGGCACACGCGCCAGCCCGGCATCGGCCACGAGCCGGAACGCCGGGACGAAGTCGGCGACCCGCCCGCGCCGCTCGTCGTTGGACAGCCCGAAGCCGAGCACACCCTCCGGCGCGTACTTCACCGCGAGCTCGGCAATGCGCCAGGCGTGCTCCGGGTTCGCGCCCCAGCTCGCCGCGAGGATCACCCCCGCCGGCAGGCCCTGAGCGGCGGAGAGCAGCGCCTCCACCACGGCCTCCAGCGACCCGAGCCACCCCGCGTACGCCGTCGGGTCCACCTGCAGTTCGGTCCAGCCGACGCCGTCGGCGGCGTCCTGCTCGACCGCCTCCCGGACCACGCGCGCTATGTCGTCGGCCGAGCGCACCGCGGCGCGGGCCGTGTCGTACCGCGCCTGGAACGCGTCCCAGCCGTGCACGACGCCGGGCTCGATCAGCACAGCTGGCAGGGGCGGCAGGCCGTAGCGCGCGGCGAGCTCCGCGGCCGTCGTCGGGCGCATCGAACCCGTCAGGTGCAGGTGGAGGTTGGCCGTGGGCAGCGCGCGCAGGTCGCGGGGCATGACAGGGAGTCTGGCATGCCGTATCGCATCACGGGCTCTGGTGTCGGCGTCGGCCGGGGTGGGGAAAAATGTCCCGTCTCCGAGCGAAAGGACGTGCTCCAGCATGTCGCGGATCCTGCCCCGCTCCACCCCGCAGGCCGAGGGGGTCGATCCCGCCGCGGTGCGGCGCCTCGTCGACCGCCTGGACCGCCTCGAGGACGTGCACAGCGCGCTGGTGCTGCGGCACGGCAGCGTGATCGCCGAGGCCTGGTGGCATCCGCACACGGCCGACCGCCCGCACACGATGTTCTCGGTCAGCAAGAGCTTCACCTCGACGGCGGTCGGCCTCGCGGTCCACGAAGGGCTGCTGGCCCTGGACGACAAGGTCGTCGACCTGCTGCCGGACGAGGCCCCCGCCGACCCGGGCGAGCACCTGGCCGCCATGCGCGTGCGCGACCTGCTGACCATGACGACGGGCCACAGTGCCTCGACCATGGAGGGTATCGACCGCACGATCTCCCTGCCGGGCTCGAGCTGGGCCCGCGCGATCCTGGCGCAGCCCGTGGAGCACGAGCCGGGCACGCACTTCGTCTACAACACCGGCGCGACGTACCTGCTGTCGGCGATCCTGCACCGTAGGACGGGGCAGCGCCTGCTCGACTACCTGACGCCGCGCCTGTTCGCGCCGCTCGGCATCACGCACGCGGCCTGGGAGCAGGATCCGGACGGCATCGACACGGGCGGCTACGGGCTGTCGATCACCACAGAGGAGATGGCGGCGTTCGGCCAGCTCTGCCTGCAGGGCGGAGCGTGGGAGGGTCGGCAGCTCGTCCCCGCGGAATGGGTGGCCGCCGCGACGGCGAAGCAGGTGCCGACCGGGCCGGGCGACTGGCCCGAGTGGACTCAGGGCTACGGCTACCAGTTCTGGCAGTGCCGGCACGGCGCCTACCGGGCCGACGGCGCGTTCGGGCAGTACATCGTCGTCTGGCCCGAGAAGGACCTGGTGCTCGCCATCACCTCGGGGCTGGCCGACCTGCAGTCGGTCCTGGACGCGGTGTGGGACTCGCTGCTGCCCGACGACGCCTGGGCCGGCCCGGACGCCGTCGAGGAGCTTGCGCGAGAGCAGGCGGGCACGACCGAGAAGCCCGCACGAGAGCATGCGGGCACCACCGAGGAACCTGCACGAGACCAGGCGGCCGCCGCCGTCCCGTTCGCGCCGGCGCTGCGCACGCCGGCCGGCGCGGCGTCGTCCCCGCTGGAGGAGGAGCTGCGGGGCGTGACGTTCGAGCTCGAGCCGAACCGGCGCGACGTGCGTGCGCTGACGCTGGGCCGGGACGTGAACGGCCGCACCGAGGTCGCGTTCACGATCGGCGGCCTCGACCACTTCGTGCGGTTCGGGCACGACGAGTGGGTCCCGGGAAGCTGTTCGCTCCTCGGTGCCCCGGCCGACGTCGCGACGGCGGCGGCCTGGACCTCCGCCTCGACCCTGCGCGGCCGGATGGTGTTCCTCGGCACGCCGTTCGAGTGGCGCCTGGAGCTGCGCTTCTCGGGCGAGGAGGTGGCGGTGGCCATCGACCAGAATGTCGCCTTCGGCGAGCGTGAGCTGCTGGCCGTGACCGGGAAGGTGCGACGGGGCTGACCTGCGGCGTCATTCCCTGGTCGGACGTCCGGTTTCATCCCCCGGACCGACGGACCGTGTCGGTGGCGCACGCTACTGTCCCGGCATGACACCAGACGGTGGTATCCGCGCGCAGGGCGTGCGGCGTTCGTTCGGGCCGGTGCACGCGGTGGCCGACGTCGACCTGGTCGCCGCACCAGGCCGGGTCACCGCGCTCATCGGTCCCAACGGGTCGGGTAAGACGACCCTCCTGCTCATGCTCGCGGGGCTCCTGACGCCCGACGCCGGCGCCATCCGCATCGCCGGGGCGGACCCGGTGACCCAGAACTACGCAGCGCGCTCGCGCACCGGCTGGATGCCGGACGTCTTCGGCACCTGGGACTCCCTCACGGCGCGCGAGGTGCTGACGACGGTCGCTGCGGCGTACCGGATCGACGCAGCGGCCGGCCGGGCCCGCGCGAGCGAGCTGCTCGACCTCGTGCACCTGACGGAGCTGGCCGACCAGCCCGCGCACGTCCTGTCCCGCGGCCAGAAGCAGCGCCTCGGCCTGGCCCGCGCGCTCGTGCACGACCCCGACGTCCTGCTCCTCGACGAGCCCGCCTCCGGTCTGGACCCGCGCTCCCGCGTGGACCTGCGCGTGCTGGTCCGCCGCCTCGCCGGCGAGGGCAAGACGGTCCTCGTCTCCTCGCACGTGCTCACCGAGCTCGACGAGATGGCCGACGACGCGGTGTTCATCTCGCGCGGGCGCACGGTCGCCACGCAGTCGGTGGCCGACGCCGACCGGCCGCGCGAGTGGCGCGTGACCGCGCTCGACGTCGAGGCCCTTGTGACCTGGCTCGACGCGGACGGCCCGACCTACCGCAGGGAGGCCGACGGTCCCGGCGTGCTCGTCGAGCTGACCGGCTCCGCTGCGGCGGCCGCGCTGCTGCGGTCAGCGGTCGAGGCCGGCATCGACGTGTCGAGCATCGCGCCGGCGGGCGGCGTGCTGGAGCAGGCCTACCTGGCCCTGGAGGAGGAGCGGCGATGAGCGTGGACGTGGAAGTCGTCGAGTCGGCACCGGCCGACCGCGCGCCCGGCGGGCGCGGCACCTGGTCGCTGTCCTGGCACGGCCTGCGCACGGTGGCGGTGCTGGAGCTGCGCCAGCGGGTGCGCTCCACGCGGTGGAAGACCGCGCTGATCGTGTGGTTCCTGATGGTCGGCCTGATCACGCTGCTCACGACGGGCGCGCTCAGCGTCCTCGCGAACGGCCGGCTGAGCTCCGGCGAGCTGTTCGGCGGGACCGTCTACAGCATCGTCGTCGGCTTCGTGCTGTTCCTCGGGCTGCTGGTGGCGCCGACCCTGTCGTCGGGCGCGATCAACGGCGACCGGAACGCCGGCACGCTCGCCACGCTGCAGGTCACCCTCCTGACGCCGGCCGAGATCGTGTTCGGCAAGCTCGCCGCGTCCTGGATGGCGGCGCTCGCGTTCCTCGTGGCGAGCATCCCGTTCCTCCTGTGGGCGCTGGTCGGCGGCGGCGTGTACTGGCTCGCCCTGCTCACCACCGTGCTCATGCTCGCGCTGGTGCTCGGCGTCGTGTGCGCCATCGGGCTGGGCTTCTCGGCCCTGGTGAACAAGACGTCGGGGTCGGCGGTGCTCACCTACCTGGCCGTCGGCGGGCTCACCGTCGTCCTGCCCATCCTGTTCGGCCTGCTCGTGCCCGCGACCACCACCACGGAGAGCGTGCGGGTGTGGGACGTCGAGCCCGGGTACACCTGGGAGGAGACGACGGCGCCCGAGTGCGAGTGGCAGACCCACGAGATCGACGTGTGGCACAGCGAGCGCACCTGGTGGCTGCTCGCGCCGAACCCGTTCGTGGTGGTCGCCGACGCGCAGCCGCTGAACGGCGACCCGGAGGTGCTCGCCGACGACGGCAACCTGCTCGCGCTGCTGCAGTACGGCGTCCGGTACGTCCGGACCGGCGACACCGGGCCGCAGGACTGGTGCAGCGGGTACACCATGGACGGCGGCACGCAGGCCGAGTCGCCGGTGCCGCCCGTCGAGGTCTCCGACCAGCTCGTCTGGCCGTGGGGCCTCGGGTTCGACCTGCTGCTCGGCGCAGCCGGCGTCATCGTGGCGGTCAACCGCATCCGGGTGCCCCTGGCGGAGCTCCCGCGCGGTACCCGGGTCGCCTGACGTCAGGCGTGGAGGGCGTCGTACTCCGCCTCGGCGGCGACGTCGTCCTCCACGTCCAGGCGCAGGTGCGCCAGCAGCACCTGCAGCACCCGCAGGGCCGACGCCGCGCGCTCGCCCCACAGCGAGAAGTAGGAGAACTGCCACCACCACAGGGCCTCGAGCTCGTGCCCGCTGTCGAAGTGCTGCAGGCCCTTGGCCAGCGCCTCGGCGACGCACGCGAGGTCGCCCGACAGCGACGCGGACCCGACGTCCTCGCCCAGCACGGGGTCGACCACCTCGGTGTAGTCGTCGAACCCGTCGAACATCTTGGACAGGGCCTCGCGCAGCGGGTCGAGGTCGGTGTCGGGACCGGCGTCGGGCTCGTAGCGCTCCTTGGGCACCACGTCCACGATCGCCGCGAGCCGCGCCCCCGCCGCGAGCAGGTCGGACGACGCGAGGACGAGCAGGGAGAGCTCGGCCCCCGGCATCCCGCCCGAGGCGACCTGGGTCACCGTCGACAGGAACGTCCGTGCCTGTGCGGACACCTGGTCGGCGACCTCTCGGAGGTCCGACCCGGGCGTGATCTCGCTCATCGTGATCCCCACCTACTTGTCGTTGCCTATGACACGGCGGCCTTCGAACGCGCGGCCGAGCGTCACCTCGTCCGCGTACTCCAAGTCTCCACCAACCGGCAGACCCGAGGCCAGTCGCGAGACGGTGATACCCAGATGGCCCATCAGTCGGGAAAGATAGGTCGCCGTGGCCTCTCCCTCGACGTTCGGGTCGGTCGCGAGGATGACCTCCTTGACCGTCCCGTCCGCGAGCCGGGCCAGGAGCTCGCTGATGCGCAGGTCGTCCGGGCCGATGTTCTCGATGGGATTGATGGCGCCGCCGAGCACGTGATACCTGCCCCGGAACTCCCGGGTGCGCTCGATGGCGACCACGTCCTTGGGCTCCTCCACGACGCAGATCACCTCGTCGCTGCGCCGCGGGTCGAGGCAGATGCGGCACCGCTCGGCCTCGGCCACGTTGCCGCACAGCTCGCAGAACTGGACGCGCCGCTTCACCTCGGTGAGCGCGTCGACCAGCCGCTTCACCTCCTGGTCGTCCGTCGCGAGCAGGTGGAACGCGATGCGCTGCGCGCTCTTGGGCCCGACGCCGGGCAGCCGGCCGAGCTCGTCGATCAGGTCTTGGACCGCGCCTTCGTACACAAGAGGTCAGCCTACGGGGCGGCACCGACATGCGGACGGCGAGGCTGGTACGTTCCCGGGCGTGACAGCCGTGACAGGGCCTGAGGCGCAGACCGGCAAGTTTCTCGCGGCGCAGTGGCGCCGCCTGGTGATGCTCAACTACGAGGCGGACCCCGCCGTCCTGCGGCCCCTCGTGCCGCGCGGCGTCGAGCTCGACACGTGGGGCGGCCGGCACTTCGTGAGCGTGGTCGGCTTCCAGTTCCTCGACACCCGCCTGCTCGGCGTCCCGGTCCCGTTCCACCGCGACTTCGACGAGATCAACCTGCGGTTCTACGTGCGCCGCCGCGCCGACGACGGCTGGCGGCGCGGCGTCGTCTTCGTCAAGGAGATAGTGCCCCGCTGGGCCCTGGCCACCGTCGCCCGCGTCGCGTACGGCGAGAAGTACGTGGCCCGGCCGATGCGGCACCGGATCGACCTGCACGACGGCGAGGTCACCGCCGGCGGCCTGGTCGAGTACTCGTGGCGCGACGCCGGCGCCTGGCACCACGTCCGGGCGACCACCCAGGGCGGCGCGCAGCCGCTCGTCGAAGGCTCCCAGGAGCAGTTCATCACCGAGCACTACTGGGGCTACGCCGCGCAGCGGGGCGGCGGCTCGGTCGAGTACCGCGTCGAGCACCCGAGCTGGCACGTCTGGCGGGCCACCGACCCGGGCCTCGAGTGCGACGTCGAGCAGGTCTACGGCAGGCAGTTCGTCGAGAGCCTCGCCGCCGAACCGGTCTCCGCCTTCATCGCCGACGGCTCGCCGGTCACCGTCCGCCGCGGCGCCCGGATGTGAGCATGCCGTCCTCCTGACCGAGACGCCACGGGGGAATCGCAGCGATTCCCGCACAATGCACCCGTGCCCGAACTCGATCTCCTCACCATCGTCCTGCTCCTGCTCGCCGGCCTCGCCGCCGGGTGGGTCGACGCCGTCGTCGGCGGGGGCGGCCTGATCCAGCTCCCCGCACTGCTGCTCGTCCCCGGGATCAGCCCCGTGCAGGCCCTGGCGACCAACAAGCTCGGCAGCATCATGGGCACCTCCGTCAGCGCCGTCACGTACTACCGGCGGGTCCAGCCGGACCTGCGCACGGCGGGCTGGATGGCGCTCGCAGCCCTGGGCGGCGCGTTCGGCGGGGCGATCGGCGCCTCGTACATCCCGGACGAGCTCTTCAGGCCGATCATCCTCGTCGTGCTCGTCGGCGTGCTGGCCTGGACGCTGCTCAGGCCGAACGTCGGCCAGCACGACAACCTGCGCTGGGTCGGCAACGGGCACAAGCGGATAGCCGCCCTGATCGGCCTCCTCATCGGCGCCTACGACGGGCTGCTCGGCCCGGGCACCGGCACTTTCCTGGTGATCAGCCTCGTGAGTGCCCTCGGGTACTCGTTCCTCCCGGCGTCGGCCATCGCCAAGATCGTCAACTTCGCGACCAACCTGGGCGCGCTGATCTTCTTCGTCCCGAACGGCCACGTCATCTGGACCATCGGGCTCGGGCTCGGCGTGGCCAACCTGGTCGGCGCCTACATCGGCGCGCGGATGGCGGTGGCTAAGGGCTCGAAGTTCGTGCGCGTCGTCTTCGTCCTCGTCGTCGGGGCGCTGATCGCCCGCCTGGCCTGGGACGTCTTCGCCTGAGCGCCGGGTCCGGCCCGGGTGGCCGTCCCGTACGGTGAACGGCACAACCGCCGCCGTGCCCGCCGTCGTACCATCAACCCGCACACCCAAGCACCCGGCGGACCGTTGAAAGAGACGGAGGCCGGCTACAGAAGGCAGGCAGCATGGCACTTGTCGTGCAGAAGTACGGCGGATCCTCGGTCGGGGACGCGCGCAGCGTGAAGCGCGTCGCCAAGCGGATCGCCGAGGCGAAGCGCGCGGGCAACGACGTGGTCGTGGTGGTGAGCGCCATGGGCGACACCACGGACGAGCTCCTCGACCTCGCCCAGCAGATCACCCCCCTCCCGCCGCAGCGGGAGCTCGACATCCTCCTCACCGCCGGCGAGCGCATCTCCATGGCGCTGCTCGCGATGGCCATCAACAACCTGGGCGTGAAGGCCAAGTCCTACACGGGCCAGCAGGCGGGCCTCATCACCGACGCGGTGCACGGCCGGGCGCGGATCGTCGACGTCGTGCCGCACCGCATCCGCGAGACCCTGAACAAGGGGCAGGTCGCCATCGTGGCCGGCTTCCAGGGCGTCACCGAGTCCACCAACGACGTCACCACCCTCGGCCGCGGCGGCTCCGACACCACCGCGGTGGCGCTCGCGGCCGGCCTGGACGCCGACGTCTGCGAGATCTACACCGACGTCGACGGCGTGTTCACGGCCGACCCGCGCATCGTCCCGGCGGCCCGCAAGATCGACCGGGTCTCCTACGAGGAGATGCTGGAGCTCGCGGCCTGCGGTGCCAAGGTGCTGGCGCTGCGCAGCGTGGAGTACGCGCGCCGGTACGGCGTGCCGGTGCACGTCCGCAGCTCGTTCAGCGCCCACGACGGCACGCGCGTGGTCGCGGCAGAGAAGAAGTCGAAGGAGAACGCCATGGAAGCCCCGATCATCTCCGGCGTCGCGCACGACCGGTCCGAGTCCAAGATCACCGTGATCGGCGTCCCGGACGTCCCGGGCATGGCCGCGCGCATCTTCGAGGTCGTCGCCGGCGCGGGCGCCAACATCGACATGATCGTGCAGAACGTGTCGGCGGCGGCCACGGGCCTCACCGACATCTCGTTCACGCTGCCGGACGGCGACGGCCCCGCCACCATGGCCGCCCTCACCGCCGTGCAGGGTGAGCTGGCGTTCGACTCGCTGCAGTTCGACGACCAGATCGGCAAGCTCTCGCTCGTGGGCGCCGGCATGAAGTCGCACCCCGGCGTCTCGGCGCGGCTGTTCGGCGCGCTGCGGGACGCGGGCATCAACATCGAGATGATCTCCACCTCGGAGATCCGGATCTCCGTGGTCACCCGCGCCGACTCGCTGGACGACGCGGTGCGCGCCGTGCACACCGCGTTCGAGCTCGACGCGTCCGACGGCGAGGCAGTCGTCTACGCGGGAACGGGGCGCTGACATGGTCACCATCGCAGACCAGGGCGTGCACCTCGCCGTCGTCGGCGCCACCGGGCAGGTGGGGGCCGTGATGCGCCGCCTGCTGGTCGAGCGGGACTTCCCCGTGGCGTCGATCCGGTTCTTCGCCTCGGCCCGTTCGGCGGGCACCACCCTCCCGTTCGCGGGGGTGGACGTCCCGGTGGAGGACGTCGCGGCGGCCCCGACCGCCGACCTCGCCGACCTCGACATCGCGCTCTTCTCGGCGGGCGCAGGCACGTCGCGCGAGCACGCGCCGCGGTTCGCCGAGGCGGGCGCGCTGGTGGTCGACAACTCGTCGGCGTGGCGGCGTGACCCGGAGGTCCCGCTCGTCGTCTCCGAGGTGAACCCGGACGCGATCACGAACGCGGTCAAGGGCATCATCGCCAACCCGAACTGCACCACGATGGCCGCGATGCCCGTGCTCTCGCCGCTGGCACGCGCGGCGGGGCTGGAGCGGCTCCGCGTGGCGACGTACCAGGCCGTGTCCGGCTCCGGCCTGGCCGGGGTGGACGAGCTGGCCGGACAGGTGCGCGCCGCCGTCGGCCAGGAGATCGAGGGCCTTGTGCACGACGGCGGGGCCGTCGACCTGCCCGATCCCAAGGTCTACGCGGCGCCCATCGCGTTCAACGTGCTGCCGCTCGCGGGCAACCTGGTCGACGACGGCTCGGGCGAGACCGACGAGGAGCAGAAGCTCCGCAACGAGTCCCGCAAGATCCTCGGCCTGCCCGACCTGGCCGTCGCCGGCACCTGCGTGCGGGTGCCCGTCTTCACCGGGCACTCGCTGTCGATCCACGCGGAGTTCGCGCGGCCCATCACGCCGGACGAGGCCCGCAGCCTGCTGGCCGACGCGCCCGGCGTCCAGCTCGCCGACGTCCCGAACCCGCTCGCGGCGGCCGGCGTCGACCCGTCCCTGGTGGGCCGCATCCGGCAGGACCAGTCCGTGCCGGACGGCCGGGGCCTGGTCATGTTCGTCAGCAACGACAACCTCCGCAAGGGTGCTGCGCTGAACACCATCCAGATCGCGGAGCTGATCGCGGCGGACCTCGCGGAGCTCGCCGTCCTGGACGCCGCGGAGGCGGCGGAGGCAAGAGAAGCCTGACCGGAGGCGGCCCACCAAGCCGCCAACCCACCGTTGACCATGCACTTGCTGCCAGGAACCCCACCATCCTGGCAGCAAGTGCATGGTCAACGTGCGTAAGGACCAGGCCCGCCCCTGTCGCGTTTCTCGAAACCACTTGCGCACGGCCCTGCATCCATGGTTCATTAGTCAAGTAACGAACCATCGAAGTCAGGACCGAGGCATGTTCGACGGACCCGAGCCCATCTACGTGCAGATCGCGACATGGATCCGCGCCCAGGTGCTCTCCGGCGAGCTCGGCGAGGAGGAGCAGGTCATGTCCACCACCCAGTTCGCGACCACCTTCCGGATCAACCCGGCGACGGCGGCCAAGGCCTTCTCCGGGCTCGTGGAGGAGGGCGTGCTCTACAAGCGCCGCGGCCTGGGCATGTTCGTCGCGCCCGGCGCCCGGCAACGGCTGCTCGCCGACCACCGGAAGCGCTACTTCGAAGAGGTGCTCGATCCCGCGCTGACCCAGGCGGACATCCTCGACATCCCCGTCGGCGACATCGTCGACTACGTGCTCGGCCGCACCCCCCGCTCCGGCGCGGGCGCCGCCAAGAAGGAGAAATGATGAGTATCGCCCCGTTCGGCGCGCGGCTGGACGACGTCGCCGTGCGCTACCGCTCCTCGTGGCGGATGACGCAGCAAGGCATGGTCTCGCGGGAGAAGGGCGGCGTGGCGCTCGACGGCGCGGGCTGCGCGTTCCCGGCCGGCGCCATCACGGGCCTGCTCGGCCGGAACGGCGCTGGCAAGACGACGATGCTCGGCCTGCTGGCCGGGCTCCGGCGGCCCAGCGCGGGAACGGTCCTGGTGGGCCCCGCCGGCCACGAGCAGGACCCGTGGGAGAACCCGGCGATCCTCTCCGGCGTGCAGCTCATCCGCGAGAGCGGCGACGTCCTGGCGGAGGAGAAGGTCAGCGCCACGCTCGACCACTACGCGCAGGTGCGGCCCGAGTGGGACGCGGACTACGCGGCGCGGCTGCTCGACCTGTTCGAGGTCGACCCCGCCAAGACCCCGTCGGCCCTCTCGCGCGGCAAGCGGTCGGCGCTCGGCGCGACGATCGGCCTGGCGTCGCGGGCCCCGCTGACCATCTTCGACGAGGTGTACCTCGGGATGGACGCACCGACGCGGTACGCGTTCTACGACGAGCTGCTCAAGGACTACGCGGACCACCCGCGCACGATCATCCTGTCCAGCCACCTCGTGGAGGAGACCGAGCGGCTCTTCGAGCACGTCGTGGTCGTCGACCGCGGGCGGGTGCTCCTCGCCGAGCCGGCCGAGGACATGCGGGGCAGGGGGACGAGCCTCACCGGGAACGCCGCCGTGGTCAACCGGCTCGCGTCCGGGCACCGGGTGCTGCACCGCCAGGAGCTCGGCCCCACCGTCATGGTCACGGTCGAGGGCTCCCTCACCCAGGCCGAGGAGGTCGAGGCCGCCGACACCCGGGTGGCGGTCGGCTCCGTCCCGCTCCAGGACCTCTTCGTCCATCTCACCAGCCGCACCGCACAGAAGGAGACCGAGCGATGAGCACCGCAGCCGAGCTGGAAGAGCGCGGGCGGCAGGCCCGCCGCGTGTCCGTGCGGGCGTCCGAGAAGATCTTCACCCGCGGGATGCTGTCCGTCGGTGTCTGGTTCTGGGTCTCGATCATCCTGGCCAGCATCGTGATCGCGGTCCTGCAGAGCCGGTTCAGCGACCTCGACGGCAGCACCCTGCAGTACACCATCGGCTCCGCGCGCTGGTTCGTGTTCACGATGGGCATGATCATCGCCGTCGCGACGCTGCCCCTCCACCTCGCCGCCGGGGGCACCCGGCGGTCGTTCGTGGACGGTCTGATCCGCAGCTCGGTGCTCGTCGGCCTCGCGAACGGACTCACCGTGGCCGTCCTGCTGCTGGCCGAGCAGCTCGTCTGGGGCGCGCTCGGCTGGGAGTGGCGGTTCGGCCAGGGACTCGTGCCCGAGGGCGGCCTCGCCGTCACCGCCGCGGGGGAGACACTCGTGATCGCCACCTACATCCTGGCCGGCGCGATGCTCCCGGCGGGCTTCGGGCGGCTGGGCGCGTGGGGCGGCAGCCTCTGGCTCCTGGCCATCGGAGCGATCGTCGTTTTCGTGGACTGGTCGGTGCACACCGGGTACATCTTCGGCTGGGACGCCCTCGCGGACGCCGGTACCGGGCGGACCCTCCTCGGCCTCGGCGGCGGCGTCCTGGCGGTCGCCGTGGCGGCCCTCGGCGTCGACCGCTTCTACCGCGACATGCCCCTGCGGCCGCTGCTCGTCTGAGCGCTACCGACCCCAAACCTTCCCCAGAACCAGTACCAGAGCAAGGAGAAGCACCGTGGCACACCCCCAGCTCGACCCCGGCTCTCCCGTCGTCGAGGTCAGCCACCTCCGCAAGACCTATCCGGGCGCCCGCCGCGCCGCCGCCCCCAAGACCGCGGTCGCCGACGTGTCCTTCGAGGTCGCGCGCGGCGAGATCTTCGGGATCCTCGGCCCCAACGGGGCCGGGAAGACCACCACCGTCGAGTGCCTCGCCGGGCTGCGGCACGCCGACGGCGGCACCGTCCGGGTCCTGGGGCACGACCCGCAGGCCGATCCGGCGTCGATCCGCGAGCACGTCGGCGTGCAGCTCCAGGAGGCCGCGCTGCACGACAAGATCACCGTCCGCGAGGCGCTCGACGTCTTCGGGTCGTTCTACACCCAGCGCGCGGACTCCGCCGAGCTCCTGGACCTGCTCGACCTGACCGCGCAACGCGACCAGCAGTTCGCCAAGCTGTCCGGCGGGCAGAAGCAGCGGCTGTCCATCGCCCTCGCGCTGGTGGGCAAGCCGCAGGTGGCCGTGCTCGACGAGCTCACCACGGGCCTCGACCCGGCCGCGCGGCGCGCGACCTGGAGCCTCGTCGAGCGCGTCCGGGACTCCGGGGTCACCGTCCTGCTGGTCACCCACTTCATGGACGAGGCCGAGCGGCTCTGCGACCGGCTCGTCGTGATCGACGGCGGCCGCGTGGTCGCCGAAGGCACGCCGTCGGCCCTGATCGAGGGGCTCGAGGGCGCGCGCGGCGTCCGGCTCCGGTTCGCCGACGACGGCGCCCGTGACCGCGCCACCGAGCTGCTCGCCGCCCTCGCGACCCGGGACGACGACGTCGCCGCCGTCGTCCCGACCGGGGACGAGATCGAGGTGACCGGTACGCGCAAGGTGCTGTTCGCCGTCGTGCGGGCGCTTGCGGACGCCGACGTGGTGCCGGACGACGTGCGCACCGTCGAGCGGACGCTGGAGGACGTGTTCGTGCAGGTCACCGGCCGTGCGTACCGCGCGGAGGAGAACGAGGAGGTGGCGGCATGAGCACCAAGCTGTTCCTGACCGAGCTCAAGGTGTGGCTGCGGGAGCCGACGGCGGTGTTCTTCGCGCTGATCTTCCCGAGCGTGCTGCTGCTCGGCCTCGGTCTGGCGATCCCGGCCTTCTCGGAGCCGATGACCGATGCCCCGCCGCCCTGGAACGAGGCGCCGGGGGTGACCAGCTACCTGCCCACCATCATCGCCCTCGCGGTGGGGACCATCGCGCTGACCACCATGCCCGTGCAGTTCGCGACCTTCCGGGAGAAGGGCATCCTGAAGCGCCTGTCGACCACGCCGATGCCGCCGCAGAACCTGGTCTCCGCGCACCTGGTGATCAACGTGCTCGCGCTGATCGTGTCGGCCGGCGCGGCGGTGGTGGGCGGCATGCTGGTGCTCGGGGTGCCGTTCGCGGCGGACCCCCTGGTCGTGCTGCTGGTCCTCGTGCTCTCGACGACCGCCATGTTCTCGCTCGGGCTGCTCGTCGCCGCCCGGGCCGAGAAGGCCTCGTCGGCGTCCGGCATCGGCATGCTGATCTACTTCCCGTCCCTGATGTTCTCCGGGGTGTGGGTGCCGCTGTCGATCATGCCGGACTGGATGCAGGACATCGGCCTCTACCTGCCGCTCGGCGCGGCCGCCCAGGGGCTGACCGCCGGCTGGTTCGGCACGGAGGGGTTCCCGATGGCGCAGGTGCTCGTGCTGGTGGGATGGACGGTGGTGCTCTTCCCGCTCGGGGTGCGGCTGTTCCGCTGGCAGTGATCACAGGTACCCGTTCCCGCGGCGGGCCGTCTCTTCTACGCTCTTGTCATGAAGCCGTTTCTGCTGCTCGCCACGCGGGCAGAGGACATAGCTGCCGACGGCGAGTACGAGGCGTTCCGCCGGTACGGGGGCCTCGGACCGGGGGAGCTGCACCGAGTACGCCTCGAACGCGACCCGCTGCCGCCGGTGAACCTCGACGACTACTCGGGGGTCGTCGTCGGCGGCGGGCCGTTCAACTCTTCGGACCTCCCGGAGCGGAAGAGCCCCGCGCAGCGGCGCGTCGAGGCGGAGCTCGCCGCGCTGCTCGACGAGATAGTGGCTCGTGACTTCCCGTTCCTCGGCGCGTGCTACGGCGTCGGCACCCTGGGCGCGCACCAGGGCGCGGTGATCGACGGGACGTACGCGGAGCCGCCGGGTCCGGTCATCGTGGAGCTGACGCCGGACGCGGCGGCGGATCCGCTGCTCGCGGGTCTGCCGCAGACCTTCGCGGCGTACGTCGGGCACAAGGAGGCCGTGCGCAAGCTGCCCGACCACGCGGTGCTGCTGGCCTCGTCGGCCGACTGCCCGGTGCAGATGTTCCGGATCAAGCAGAACCTGTACGCCACGCAGTTCCACCCCGAGCTGGACGTCGTGGGGATCGAGCAGCGGATCGCCGTCTACCGCGACTTCGGCTACTTCCCGCCCGAGGAGGCGGAGCTGGTGCGCGACCGGTGCGTGGCGGTGACGGTCACCGAGCCGATGCGGATCATGCGGGCGTTCGTGGAGCGTTACGCGCGGTAGCGGCTCCGTGGCCGCTCGGCCGTGGTCGTGGGCTGTGACCGACCGCATCATGGGAACCGGTGGACAGCGGGCGGGGCTGAGGCTACCGTTCTGGCCGTGGACATCCGTTGGTATTGGCGCTTTACGTCGGCTCCTGGTGGAGCCCGGCGGGCGAGCGCCTGACCAACTTTCCACCCGGAGCCAGGGCCTGGGACGCCGATCGCGTCCAGGCCCTTCGTCTTTGCCAGACGGGCCGCTCCGGACCAGGAGTCGGTGGCGGGCCGTCCGGTTCCTCGAACCCCCGACCCGCCGACCAGGAGCCCCGATTCCGATGAGCATCACCCCTGCGGAACCCAGCACCGAGGCGACAGACCTCGGTACCCGCACCTCCGACCTGCGCATCCGCGCCCTCGACCCGCTGCCGGCCCCGCGCAGCCTGCTGGAGTCCATGCCGCTCGGCACGGCCCGCAGCGACCTCGTCACGACGTCCCGCCGCGAGGTGCGCGACGTCCTGACCGGCGAGGACGACCGCCTGCTGACGATCGTCGGCCCGTGCTCCGTGCACGACCCGGCCGCCGCCCTCGAGTACGCCGCACGGCTCGCCATGCTCCGGCGCGAGCTGTCCGACGACCTCGTCGTCGTGATGCGGGTGTACTTCGAGAAGCCGCGCACGACCGTGGGCTGGAAGGGCCTCATCAACGACCCGCACCTGGACGGTTCGCACGACGTGCGGCACGGCCTGCGGCTGGCCCGCGAGGTGCTGCTCGGCGTGCTCGACGCCGGCGTGCCCGCCGCCGCCGAGTTCCTGGAGCCGACCAGCCCTCAGTACGTCGCGGACGCCGTGACCTGGGGCGCCATCGGCGCACGCAACGTCGAGTCGCAGGTGCACCGCCAGCTCGCCTCCGGCCTGTCCATGCCGGTCGGGTTCAAGAACGCGACTGACGGCGACGTGCAGGTCGCCGTGGACGGCTGCATCACCGCCGCGAGCGAGCACACCTTCTTCGGGGCCGACGCCGAGGGCCGCGCGGCCGCCGTCGAGACCACCGGCAACCCGGACTGCCACGTGATCCTGCGCGGCGGGCGCTCCGGCCCCAACTACTCGGCAGAGGACGTCGCGGCCGCCCTGCGCGTGGCGCGCACCTCCGGGCTGGGCGGCGCCGTCGAGAACGGCGTGATCGTGGACGCGAGCCACGGCAACTCGGGCAAGGACCACGTGCGCCAGGCCGGTGTGGTGCACGAGATCGCCAACCGCATCGCCGACGGCGAGCACGGCATCACGGGCCTCATGATGGAGAGCTTCCTGGTGGCCGGCGCGCAGAAGCCGGGCCCGCTGTCGGAGCTCACCTACGGCCAGTCGGTCACGGACAAGTGCATGGACTGGGACACCACCGAGGACCTGCTGCGCGAGCTGGCGAAGGCTGTGCGGGAACGGCGCGGCTCGCGCTGATCTGGCGGCTCGCGCTGATCTGGCTCGGCCAGGTCCGCTTCCACCACGCGATCACGCACGGTTTCGGCGCCGGAACCGTGCGTGATCGCGTGGTGGAGGCGGACCTTGTTACGTCAGCTAGGCGAGGTGCCTGATTCACCCGGCCTTTCGTGGACGGTCGGCGCGGGCCGAACCTAGCCTTCCCCACATGACCAGCGTCGCAGGGGTGGAGTCGGCGGAGGCCGGGAGGCCGCGGGCACGAGAGTCATCCGGATCGTGGGCATCGTCGTGGTCGCCGCGCTGGTCGCGGGCGTGGTCGGCTGGCAGATCGCGGCGCGTAGCGCGACGGTGGAGGTGGGTTCGGCCAGGGCGGGCGCTGGTATGAGCCTCCCGGCCTGCCTTCCGGACAACGGCTTCTGGATGCTGTTCGACGGGGACAGGGACGTCGTAGCGGTGCAGACGGTGCGCAACCCGTCGCAGTGGCCGGTCACCGTGATCAGCACGGATCCCGAGGTGTACCGGTTCGAGGCGATGGCCGACGACTTCCGGGACGACTATCTGTTCGACGCCGACCCGGCCCATGGCGCGCCAGACGCCAGCGAGACGTTCGACCGTGTGGTCGTTCCGCCGCGCCGCGAGGCGACCATGTGGATCGTCAACCCGCAGGGCGATGTACCCATGGCTGACGGGTGGCGCATGTTTGATGGCGCACCCCTGCGGATGCGCTCGCTCGGTGTCGAGCGCGAGGTCTTCGTGCCCTACCACGGGACGCTCTATGTGGGTGGTCCGATGGACAGCGACCGCCTCGACAAGGCCCTGGAGGAGGCCTGCCGGGGCTGAGCGCCCCCGCAGACGCTGCCTGTCTCACCGTTCAGCCGACGAAGCCGCTCAGCTCCTCGCGGGAGACCTTGCGCCGAGACCTGATCAGCTCCTCGACGCGTTCCATCTGTTCCCACACGTTCACGGCCATCCCGGCGGCGACCTGGCCCTCGACCAGCCAGAACGCCACGAACTCCCGCTTGCCGGGATCGCCGGAGACGACGACGTCGTCGTACCCGCCGGGAACGTCGACCCAGCCGGTGTACTCCATGCCGACGTCGTACTGGTCGCTGTAGAAGTACGGCAGCCTGTCGTACGTGGCGGTGGCGCCGAGCATCGCGCGGCCGGCGTGACCGCCGGTGTTCTCGGCGGTCGCCCAGTGCTCCACCCGCAGCGGCCGCCCGTAGTGCGGCGAGGGGATGCTCGCCACGTCGCCCGCGGCGAAGACGTCGGGGTGCGATGTCGCGAGGGTTCCGTCCACGACGATCCCGCCGCCCAGCTCCGCCGGCCGCAGGTCGAGTCCGGCGACCTCCGCGAGGCCGACGTTCGGGGCGGCGCCCACGCCGATCACCACGACGTCGGCCCCGAGATGGGTGCCGTCCGACAGGTCGACGCCGGTGACCCGGCCGTCCGCACCCCGTAGCCGCGTGACGGTGCTGCGGCTCAGGAGGCGGACGCCGTGCTCGGCGTGCACCCCCGCGTAGAAGTCGCCCATCTCGGGCCCGAGCACGCGCCCCAGCGGGTGCGACCCGCGGCCCACCACGGTGACGTCCAGGCCGAGGGTCCGGGCCGACGCCGCGACCTCGAGCCCGATCCACCCGTCACCGACCACCACGACCCGGCCGACTCCTTCGAGAGACGCTTCGAGCAGCACGCTGGAGATGCGGTCGGAGTCGTCGAGGGTGCGCAGGTAGTGCACGCCCGCGAGATCGGTCCCGGCGACCCCCAGCGGCCGCGGCGTGGAGCCGGGCGCGAGGAGGAGCTTCGCGAAGGGGAGCGTGGCGCCGTCGGACAGGGTGAGGCTGTGCTCCGCCGGGTCGAGCCCGACCACCGTCTCGTTGGTGCGAACGGTGACCGCATGTGTGCTGTACCAGGCCTCGTCCAGTGGGAAGACGGCGTCGCGCGCCGCCTCGCCCCGCAGGTAGTCCTTGCTCAGGGGCGGCCGTTCGTAGGGGTGGTGGGGTTCGCTGGTGACGACCACGACCTCACCGTCGAAGCCCTCGCTGCGCAGGGCTTCCGCGGCGCGCGCTGTCGTCAGGCCGCCACCGACCAGAACGAACGGATTCATAGGACGCCTCCTGGCTATCGGGTAGGCGGCCAGTCTTTCACCTGAGGCGGGAAGGCCGAGTCAGGACGGGCGTTCCAGGAGGGGCTGTTCTGGCCTCGCAGGCGTCGCCGAGGGCTACGGGTTGGCGGGTTCTGGTGGTGAAGCGCTGTCCCTCAACCAGTCCCTCATGGAGCCATCTAGGCACAGGGTCTAGTCAAGAAAAGACCCTCCGACTCAGCGTTTCTGCTGGTCAGAGGGTCTTTTCACGTGGTCGGGGTGACAGGATTTGAACCTGCGACCTCTTCGTCCCGAACGAAGCGCGCTACCAAGCTGCGCCACACCCCGATGGAGCCCACCGCGCCCCGGGCGCGAAGCCCTTCCGCGGAAGCCTGCTCAGAATAGCCGACGCACGGCCCGGAACGGAAACCGAATCCGGAGTGGGTCCGGTCACGCCCCGTCCCGGGCCGGCGTGCGGGCGTCAGGCCAGCTCGACGACGAGTTCCACCTCGACCGGCGAGTCCAGTGGAAGGACGGCCACGCCGACGGCGGACCGGGCGTGCAGGCCGGCGTCGCCGAAGATCTCACCGAGCACCGTCGAGGCCCCGTTGATCACGCCCGGCTGGCCGGTGAAGGACGGGTCGCTCGCGACGAAGCCGACCACCTTGACGATGCGGGAGATTGAGTCGAGGGATCCGGTGACCGACCGGACGGCGGCCAGCGCGTTGAGGGCGCACGTGCGGGCGTAGCCCGCTGCGTCGTCGGGAGAGATCAGGCCCTCACCTTCGCCGACCTTGCCGGTGGCCGGCAGCACGCCCTCGCTGAAGGGGAGCTGGCCGGAGGTGTAGACGTAGCGGCCGGTCTGCACGGCCGGCACGTAGGCAGCGACCGGGGCCGCCACCTCGGGGAGCTTGATGCCCAGCTCGGCGAGGCGCTGCTCGTGGCTCATGCGTCACCGCCCGTTGGGCGCTTCAGGTAGGCGACGAGCCCGGTGCCGTCGGGCCCGGGTACCACCTGCACGAGCTCCCAGCCGTCCGAGCCCCACTGGTCGAGGATCGCCTTGGTGTTGTGAATGAGGAGGGGGATCGTCGCGTACTCCCACTTGGTCGCCATGGCGTCGATGCTAGCCCGCGATCGGCGACGGCGATTGCGCACGAGACCTGCACACCGGGGGCGCCGGTTTCGGCGTGCTCTGTCAGGGTCACCCCGTAACCTTGGGCCCATGGCCATGGCGAACCCTCGCGAGCCGCGCCGGATCACCCGAACCATTCCTGCGGCTCAGCTCATCGGACTCCTGCTCGCATTCGTGCTGACCGCGGGTGCAGGCGGCGTGATCGCCGCTGGGCTGGTGATCCCGCTGGCCTCGGGCATCGACACCACCGTGGACACAGGTGTCGAGGTCTTCGAGGAGGTGCCGGCGGAGCTGGTTCCGGGCCCGCTGTCCGAGCAGTCGGTGATCTACGCGAGCGACAACAAGACCAAGCTGGCCACGTTCTACGCGCAGAACCGCATCGTGGTCCCGCTCGACAAGGTGTCGCAGCACATGAAGGACGCCGTGATCGCCATCGAGGACGAGCGCTTCTACTCGCACGGCGGCGTGGACCCTGAGGGCATCACGCGTGCGGCGGTCAGCAATTTCGGCGGCGGTGACACGCAGGGTGCGTCGACGCTGAGCCAGCAGTACGTGAAGAACGTGCTCATCGAGGAGGCCGACCGCGAGGGCGACACGTTCGGCATCCTGGAGGCCCGCGAGGATTCGCTCACTCGAAAGCTCCGCGAGGCGAAGCTCGCGATCGCCATCGAGAAGGAGATGTCCAAGGACGAGATCCTCCAGGGCTACCTGAACATCGCGCAGTTCGGCACGAGCGTGTACGGCGTGGAGACGGCGTCCCAGCACTACTTCAACAAGTCCGCCAGCGAGCTGTCGATCGTCGAGGCGGCGACGATCGCTGGGATCACCAAGGCGCCGAGCCAGTTCGACCCGGTGGCCAACCCCGACGACGCCGTGGTCCGTCGCGACCTGGTGATCGGCAAGATGTGGCAGCTCGGCTACATCTCCACCGCGGAGCGGGACGAGGCGATGGCGACCAAGCTGTCGGACACCCTGGACGTCCAGCCGATCGAGGTCGGGTGCGACGCCGCCGCCGGTGCTGCCTTCTTCTGCGACTACGTCATCAAGGAGATCATGGGCAGCCCCGAGTTCGGGGAGACCAGGGAGGACCGTTACGACCTCCTGTACCGCGGTGGTCTGCGGATCCGCACCACGCTGGACCTGAAGATGCAGAAGGCCGCGGAGGAGACGATCGTCGACGCGGTCCCGGCGGACAACCCGTACGACCTCGAGGCCGCCGTCACGTCGGTCGAGCCGGGCACCGGGCGGATCAAGGCGATGGCGCAGAACATTCCGTACGACGCGCGGGCCGAGTCGGCGCCGCGGACGACGGCGCAGAACTACTCGGCCGACTACGTGCACGGGAACTCGCGAGGGTTCCAGGTGGGATCGAACTTCAAGCCGTTCGTGCTGGCCGAGTGGCTGCGCAGCGGGCATCAGCTCAACGACCAGCTCAGCGCCGGCGGCTTCTCGGCCTACGAGACGGACTTCCGGGCCGACGGCTGCGTCCACGCCTTCACGCACCAGCCGTGGAGCGTGTCGAACGTCGAGGGGTCCACGGGCGGCACGGTGAGCGTGCTCCAGGGCACCTTCCAGTCGCTGAACACGACCTACGCCCGGATGTCGCAGCAGCTCGACCTCTGCGACGTGCAGAAGACGGCGTGGGACGTCGGCTTCCGGCCGATGACGTCGGGTCTGACGCACGACGGCAAGCCGACCTTCCGGACCATCGACAACCCGCAGCAGCGCGACATCGACGTGCTCGCGTCGATGACGCTCGGCACGCAGGCCTCGACGCCGCTCAACCAGGCGTCGGCGTACGCGACGTTCGCCTCGGGCGGCACCTACTGCGACCCGGTGGCGATCCTCGAGGTCAAGGACCGCAACGGCAAAGACATGAAGGTTCCGTCCGCCAACTGCAAGCAGACGCTCGAGCCCAACGTCGCCAACACCGTCGCCTATGCGATGACCAAGGTCTTCGACACCAGCCCGTGGGGCACTGCGTGGGCACTCAGCCCGGGGCTCGAGGACGGACGTCCGGTGGCTGGCAAGACTGGTACCACCAACGAGGCGATGCAGAGCTGGTTCACCGGTTACACCCCCAACCTCTCCACGTCGGTGTGGGTGGGCGAGGCCAGCGGCAACGTGCCGCACATGAACATGTATCTGCCGTCGATGAGCTGGTACAACGAGTCGGCCAAGGCTGGCCCGATGTACGGCGGTACCATCGCCGCGCCGGCGTGGCGCCGTTACATGGACCAGGCGGTCGTCGATCTGCCGGTGGTGAGCTTCCCGGATCCGGACCCGAACCTCGTCGGCAGGGCCCCGACCCCGCCGCGGCCGACCAACGGCGACAACGAGGGCGGTGACAACGGCGGCGAAGAGGGCGGCAACGGCGGAGGCGATACCGGCGGTGGTGGCGGTTCCGAAGGCGGGGACGGCGAGGGCGACTCCGACGGCGGCATCACGATCGGCGACGGCAACTTCGGGGATGGCAACTTCGGTGGCGGCGGCGACAACCGCGGCGGCGGGAACGGGAACGGCTGATCCGGATGGGAACGCTGGGTAACGTCGGCAAGGCGCTCGGGATCGCCGGGGGCATCGCCGTCGCCGGGCTGGCCTACGCACACCTGGAGACCAAGCTCTTCCGCGTGCGGCGGGTGACCGTGCCGGTGCTGCCTTCCGGGCAGCGGCCGATCCGGATCCTCCACATCTCGGATCTGCACCTCACGCCGAGCCAGCGCACCAAGCAGGCCTGGGTGCGGTCGCTCGCCGGGCTCGAACCCGATCTCGTGATCAACACGGGCGACAACTTCGGGCACGTGAAGGCGCTCGCTCCGCTCCTGGACGTCCTGGGCCAGCTCATGGACGTGCCCGGCGCGTTCGTGATGGGCTCGAACGACTACTACGCGCCGACGTTCAAGAACCCGGCCCGGTACCTCCTCCCGGACGCGCGGGTGGAGCGCGAGGACAAGGTGCCGCTGCCCGTGGAGTCGCTCGCCAAGGCGTTCACCGAGGCCGGCTGGGTGGACCTGGACAATCACCGGGGCCTCGTGGAGCTGCGGGACGGCCGCACGGTCGGGCTGGTCGGCATGGACGATCCGCACCTGGAGCTCGACATCATGCCCGAGCCCGGCCGGGTGCCTGGCGAGGAGGACGCGGTGCTGCGCCTCGGCGTCGTGCACGCGCCGTACCAGCGGGTGCTGAACCAGCTCAAGGACGACGGCGTGGACGTGATCATCGCGGGCCACACGCACGGCGGGCAGCTCTGCCTGCCGTACTACGGGGCGCTCGTGACGAACTGCGACCTGGACCGGGGCCGGGCGTCCGGCCTGCACGGCTGGCCTGGTCCTCGCCCCGACCGCGACGGCGGCGAGGACTCGACCTGGCTGCACGTCTCTGCGGGCGCAGGGACCTCGCCGTACACGCAGGTCCGCTTCGCGTGCCGCCCGGAGGCGACACTGATGACGCTGACGGCGCGCACTACCTAGCTAGTGGCGGCCGCGCGGGTAGGCGTGATCGGTAAAAGGTCAGGTGATCGGCACCTCGGAATGCCGATCACCTGACCTTTTACCGATCACACGCCACCGCGCCTGCTACAGCTCAGCGCGCCCGGCGCTCCAGGCGGTCCATGTCCAGCAGCACGACGGCGCGGCCCTCGCGGCGGACCCAACCGCGGGTCGCGAAGTCGGCCAGGGCCTTGTTCACCGTCTCGCGGCTCGCGCCGACGAGCTGCGCCAGCTCCTCCTGCGTGAGGTCGTGCGCCACGCGGATGCCGTCGTCGTTGGGCTCGCCGAAGCGGGTGGACAGGTCCAGCAGCGCCTTGGCCACGCGGCCCGGGACGTCGGAGAAGACGAGGTCCGCCAGCGTCTCGTTGGTGCGGCGCAGCCGGCGCGCGAGTGCGCCGAGGAGCTGGGTCGCGACGCCGGGGTGGTCGGCGATCCACTTCACGAGCGACTCGTGCCGCAGCTCGTAGACCACGGAGTCCGACACGGACGAGGCCGACGCGGTGCGGGGGCCCGGGTCGAACAGGGAGAGCTCGCCGAACATCTCGCCCGGGCCCAGGATCGACAGCAGGTTCTCGCGGCCGTCGCTCGACCGGCGCCCCAGCTTGATCTTGCCCTGCGCGATGACATACAGCCGGTCGCCCGGTTCGCCCTCGCGGAAGAGCACGTCACCCCGCACCAGCTCCACGGGCACCATGGACTCGAAGAGCGCGCGTGTCTCCTCGCCTTCCATGTCCGCGAAGAGGGGGGCAGAGAGTACGACTTCGTCGTCCACCAGCGGTGTCCTCACGTGTCGGGGACTTTCGTCCATCAGCCTTTTCCACCTCTCAGTCTGCCTCAATGTCACGAGATTGCCGGGTCATCGGTCTCTCTCGTGGCGTCCGCGCGGCGTGCGGCCCGACAGGATCGTCCGCATGGTGCGGAATATCGGCTTTGCCCGGCGTAGTAGGACGCCCGTCCATAAATCCTAGGGGTGCCACCTGGGAGTGGGGAACGGGCGTCCTACGTATCGCGCAGTCCCGCTGTCGATCAGGGGACTTCGCGCTGCTCCGGTCCGACGTACTCGCACACCGGGCGGATCAGCGAGTTGTCGGCGCGCTGTTCCATGATGTGCGCCGTCCACCCGGTGATGCGGGAGGCCACGAACAGCGGCGTGAAGATGTTCGTGTCGAACCCGATCAGGTGGTACGCCGGGCCGGCCGGGTAGTCGAGGTTCGGCTTGATGTTCTTGCGGCTCACCATGGCGTTCTCAAGGGTGTCGTACAGGGCGATCACCTCGGTGTCGCCGTAGTGCTCGGCGAGGTCGCCGAGCACGGCGCGCATGGTCGGCACCCGGGAGTCGCCGTTCTTGTAGACCCGGTGGCCGAAGCCCATGATCTTCTTCTTGTTCGCCAGCGCGTCCTCGAGCCACGCCTCGGCCTTGTCGGCCGAGCCGATCTCCTCGAACGTCGCCTGCACGGCCTCGTTCGCGCCGCCGTGCAGCGGGCCCTTGAGGGCGCCGATGGCGCCCGTGACGGCCGAGTGCAGGTCGGCGAGCGTCGAGGTGATGACGCGCGCGGTGAACGTGGACGCGTTGAACGAGTGCTCCGCGTACAGCACCATCGAGGCCTCGAAGGCCTGCACGACGGCGGGCTCCTTCTCCTCGCCGAACGTCATCCACAGGAAGTTCGCGGAGTAGCCGAGGTCCTCGCGCGGGTGCACGAGCTCCTGGCCGCGCCGGCGGCGCTGGTCCAGCGCGACGACGGCGGGCAGGACCGCCCACAGCCGCAGCGCCTTGGCGAGCTCCGCCTCGGGCGACGAGTCCTCGGCCTGCGGGTCGTGCGCGCCCAGGATCGACACGGCGGTGCGGCACACGTCCATGGGGTGGCAGTCGGTGGGCAGCTCGAGGATCGCGTCGCGGATGTTGTCCGGCAGCTCGCGGTGGACCCGCTCGGTCGCCGTCTGCTCCGCGAGCTGCGCCGGCGTCGGCAGGTCGCCGTGCCACAGCAGGTAGGCGACCTCCTCGAACGTCTTCTTCGCGGCCAGCTCCTGCACCGGGTAGCCCCGGTACAGCAGCGAGTTGGTCTCGGGGTTGACCTTCGAGATCGCCGAGGTGTCGGCGACCACTCCGGCCAGACCCTTGCGGATCTCAGTGGTCTCGGTCATGGCACTCCTTCGTGTGGAGACCCTGTCAGTCAGGGGGTGTAGGTGAAGACGTTCGAGTCGAAGTGGTTGTAGGCCGCGTAGTCGATGAGCTCGTAGAGCCGCGCGCGGGTCTGCATCTGGGGCACCAGGTCCGCCTGGGTGCCCGACGCCGCGATCTGGTCCAGCGCCCGCTCCGCCGCCCCCATCGCGATGCGCAGCAGGGTCACGGGATAGATCACGAGCTGCGCTCCGGCGTCGTGCAGCTGGGTGGTGGTGAAGAGCTCGGACTTGCCGAACTCGGTCATGTTGGCCAGGACCGGCACGTCGAGGGCAGAGGCGACGGCCTCGAACTCTGCGAGGTCGCGCATGGCCTCGGGGAAGATCGCGTCCGCCCCGGCGTCGGCCAGGGCCTTGGCGCGGTCGATCGCGAGCTTCAGGCCGCGCTCGCCCGGCTCCGTGCCGCGCACGTCCGTGCGCGCCATGATGAGGAAGTCGGGGTCCCGGCGGCCGTCGACGGCGGCCCGGATGCGCCGGACGGCGTCGCCCAGCTCGACCACCTCCTTGCCGTCGAGGTGGCCGCAGCGCTTGGGGTTGACCTGGTCCTCGATGTGGATGCCGGCCACGCCGGCGTCCTCCATGGTCTGGACGGTGCGGGCCACGTTCATGGGTTCGCCGAAACCGGTGTCGGCGTCGGCGAGCACGGGCAGGTCGGTGACGCGGGCGATCTGCGCGGCGCGGCCGGCCACCTCGGTGAGGGTCGTGAGGCCGATGTCGGGGAGGCCGAGGTCGGCCGACAGGACGGCGCCCGAGACGTAGACGCCCTCGAACCCCTTGTCCTGGATCAGCGCGGCGCTCAGCGGGTTGAACGCTCCCGGGAGCCGCAGGAGGTCCGGCCCGGCGAGGGCCTCGCGGAACGCGCGGCGCTTCGCCGCGGGGGTGAGCTGCGAGTAGAGCATCAGGCCTGCCCCTGTCCGGCCTCTGCGGCGCCGAGCTCGAAGAGCCCGGCCGGGGCCTTGACCGTGTCCAGCACCCCGGGCGCCGCGACGATCGTGAGCTCGCGGACCTCCTCGGCCGTGAGCTCGGGCAGCCGCTCGGCCAGGCCGAGGAAGCGCTCGGTCTCGGCGTCCGTCAGGACGCCCGCGGCCAGCGTGCGGAACTTGGCGACGTAGTTCGCACGGGCGAACGGGCGGGCGCCCAGCGGGTGGGCGTCGGCGACGGCGATCTCGCGGGTCACCGTCCGGCCGTCCGTGAGGGTGATCTCGACGCGGCCACCGAATGCCTTCTCCGCCGGGTCGGTCGAGTGGTAGCGGCGCGTCCACTCCGGGTCCTCGGCCGTGGCGACCTTGCGCCACAGCTCGACGGTGTCGGGGCGCTGGGCCCGCTCCGGGGCGTAGGAGTCCACGTGGTGCCAGCCGGCGTCCTGCAGCGCGACCGTGAAGATGTAGGGGACCGAGTGGTCGAGCGTCTCGCGCGACGCCGTCGGGTCGTACTTCTGCGGGTCGTTCGCGCCCGAGCCGATGACGTAGTGCGTGTGGTGGCTCGTGTGCAGCACGATGCGCTGGACGTTCGCGGGGTCGCGCAGCTCCGGGTGCTCGTTGCCCAGCGCGCGGGCCATGTCGATGATCGCCTGCGCCTGGTACTCCGCGGAGTGCTCCTTGGTGTACGTGTCGAGGATGCCCGTGCGCGGCTCCCCGGCGGTCGGCAGCACGACGTCGTAGGCGGCGTCGGGGCCGTCGAGGAGCCAGGCGACCACGCCATCCTCACCCTCGTAGATGGGCTCGGGGGAGGTCTGGCCGCGCATTGCACGGTCCACGGCCTCCACGGCCTGCTTTCCGGCGAACGCCGGGGCGTGCGCCTTCCACGTGGAGATCTGGCCCTTGCGGCTCTGCCGCGTGGCCGTGGTGGTGTGCAGGGCCTGGCCGATCGCCTGGAACACCGTCTCGGTGTCCAGCCCGAGCAGCGTGCCGATGCCGGCCGCCGCGGACGGGCCGAGGTGCGCCACATGGTCGATCTTGTGCTTGTGCAGGCTGATCGCGCGAACCAGGTCCACCTGGATCTCGTAGCCCGTCACGATGCCTCGGACCAGCTCGGCGCCCGTGCGGCCGGCGTGCTGCGCGACGGCGAGGACCGGCGGGATGTTGTCGCCGGGGTGGGAGTACTCGGCCGCGAGGAAGGTGTCGTGGAAGTCGAGCTCGCGGACGGCGACGCCGTTGGCCCACGCCGCCCACTCGGGGCTGCTCGTCGCGCCGGGCGCGAGGCCGAAGACGGTGGCGCCGGGTGTGTACGGGTGCGCCTGGGCCTGCGAGCGGGCGGCGACGGCGGGCCCGCGCGTGAGGCTGGCCGCTGCGACGGCGGCGTTGTCGATCACGCGGTTGATCACCATGTCGGTGACCTCTGCGGTGGGTTCGACCGGATCGGTGGCGAGCTCCGCGAGCTTCCACGCGAGCTGGTCGGTGCGCTTCAGCGGTTCTGCGGACGGGTAGACGCGGAGGTGGTGCGTATACGGCATGGTGACTCTTCCTCGATTCACTCCAATTGCGCCTCGACCTTCTCATACTCCGCGTCCTAGGTACACGGGCTCAACCCGGCGGTCCCTGCTTCCAGGCCGCCAACCTATCGACGGGGTCTGACACCCGCGCCCCGCCCGGCGGCCGGATGTCAGTGACGGTCGTTAGTGTGGCGGGCGTGACAACAGCCAGGGAGCGTGACCCCGGGTCCGGATCCGGGGTCGAGTCAGAATCCGAGTCAGAATCCGCGTCGAGATCCGAGTCAAAGTCCGCGGCCACGAAGAAGGCCGCCAAGAAGAAGGACGCGCCCGAGAGCCGGGTCGCCCTCGTGCGCCGGGCGCGCCGCATCAACCGTGAGCTCGCGGCGACCTATCCGGACGCCAGGGCCGAGCTGGACTTCACGACGCCGCTGGAGCTGCTGATCGCGACGGTGCTCAGCGCGCAGACCACCGACGTCCGCGTCAACCAGACCACGCCGGAGCTGTTCGTGATGTACCCGAACGCCCAGGCGTACGCCGAGGCGAACCCGGAAGAGCTGGAGGAGATCCTGCGGCCGCTCGGCTTCTTCCGGGCCAAGGCGCGCGCCGTGATCGGCCTGGGCAAGGCGCTGGTCGAGCGGTTCGACGGCGAGGTGCCGGGCCGGCTCAAGGACCTGGTGACTCTGCCCGGCGTCGGCCGCAAGACGGCGAACGTGGTGCTCGGCAACGCATTCGGCGTCCCGGGAATCACCGTGGACACGCACTTCGGACGGCTGGCGCGCCGGCTCCGCTTCACCGCGGAGGAGGATCCGGTGAAGGTCGAGGCCGAGGTGGGGGAGCTGTTCCCGAAGAAGGACTGGACGATGCTCAGCCACCACCTCGTGTGGCACGGGCGCCGGGTGTGCCTGTCGCGTACCCCGGCGTGCGGGGCGTGCAGCATCGCGCACCTGTGCCCGTCGTACGGGGCGGGCGAGACGGATCCTGACAAGGCGGCGAAGCTGGTGCGCCCGGCGCCGGAGCGTTCGGCCCTGGCGGGCCTGCCCCTCGTCGCGCCGAAGTAGGCGGCACCGAAGTAGCCCGCGCCCACGCAACCATGCCCGAGCAACCGCGGCCGAGCGACCGCGCCGGAGCGACCGCGGCCGAGCGACCGCGCCCGAGCGACGGCTTTACGCGCGCACGGCCGCCACGCGGGACAGCCAGTTCAGCAGGATCTCGTTCACCCTGTCCGGGGCCTCCTCCGGTAGGAAGTGGCCGGCCCCCGGGATGAGCTCGTAGCGCAGGTCGGGGGCGACGGCGACGGCCTCGATGTCGGCGCGCTCGGCGCGTACGAAGCCGTCCCGGCCGCCCTGGAGCTGCAGCGCGGGAACGCTGAGCGGACGGCGCAGCGCGGCACCGAACCGGCGCCCGTCGGCCCGGGGCGTCGACCGGACCACCCAGCGCAGGGCCTCCGCGGCGGAGTGCGCGGCGAACGGGATGCGCATGACGGTCCGGTACATCTCGGCGACGTCGTCGGGCGGCGGGGAGGCCGCGCCCAGCGCGAGGGTGCGGTCCACGAGGTCGCCCTGGGTGAGTGCGCGCTCGGGCAGCGTCGGTACCTGGAGGTACGCGAGCTCGCGCAGGGCGGCCGTGGTGAAGGCGGCCCCGCTGCGCAGGCGCACCCGGGCCGGGTGCGGGCTGGCCAGGACGGCGACGGCGGTCGCCGTCTCGGGGTGGAGCGCCGCGACCGCCCAGGCGAGCGTGCCGCCCGTGCCATGTCCCACCACGACGGCACGTTCGCGCCCCAGGGACCGTACGACGCCGGCGACGTCGGCGGCCCGCGTCGGCAGCGCGTAGCCCGACGGCGGCTTGTCCGACCCGCCAACGCCGCGCACGTCCATCGCGGCGACGCGGTAGCCGGCGTCGGCAAGGGCGGGGATCTGGGCGCGCCACGCCCACCAGAACTGGGGGTACCCGTGCAGCAGGATCACGAGGGGCGCGGAGCGGCTCTCGGGGCCCGCCACCGCCACGTGGAAGCGTGAGCCGCCCGACGAGACGAACTCGTGCCGCCATGGTCCCTCGACGAGGGCGCACGTGTAGTCGCTGGTGACGGTCGGTCGGGCCGAGAGTGCGGTCACAGGTAGAACCTACGCGCTCGCTGCGCCGTCTGCGCGACGCCTCGTTCTACCCGGCCCGAGCGACGCTCAGAGTCCGGTTTGTGCGACCCGTCGTCCCGCAGGCCCCGCGTTGGGGTCGGTGGTCGGCTGCACGTCCGACGTCGTCGTGGTGGCGGGCCCGTTCGGGTTCATGCCACTGCCCGTCGAGCCGACGCTCGACGGGCGACCGCTCGTCGCGCCGTCACCCGGCGCGCTGCCGCCCGGCGAAACGCCCGCCGCAGGGACGCCCGCAGCCGAGACATCCGCCGGGGCGGACACGTCGTCGGCCGGGCGCTGCTCCTTGGGCGGGTCGAACCGGTAGCCGACGTTGCGGACCGTGCCGATGAGCTGCTCGTGCTCGGGGCCGAGCTTGGCGCGCAGGCGCCGCACGTGGACGTCGACGGTGCGTGTGCCCCCGTAGTAGTCGTAGCCCCAGACCTCCTGCAGGAGCTGGGCGCGCGTGAACACGCGGCCCGGGTGCTGCACCAGGTACTTGAGGAGCTCGAACTCCTTGTACGTGAGGTCGATGGGGCGGCCGCGGAGCCGGGCGGTGTACCCGCCGGCGTCGATCGCGAGCTCGCCGGCCGAGATCTCCTGCTGCGACTCCTCGGCGGGGCCCCGCGCCGAGCGCTCGACCACGAGGCGGAGGCGGGCTTCGACCTCGGCGGGCGAGGCGGACTCCAGCAGCAGGTCATCGGCCCCCCACTCGTGGGTCACGACCGTGAGGCCGCCCTCGGTGAGGATCAGCACGAGGGGCACCGTGAGGCCGGTGGCGTGCAGCAGCCGGCACGTGGTGCGGGCCGCGACGAGGTCGCGCCGGGCGTCCAGCAGGACGACGTCCGCGTCCGGGGCATCAACGAGCGCCGAGGGCTCCATCGGGAGCACCCGCACCCGGTGGGACAGCAGTCCCAGTGCGGGCAGTACCTCGGCCGACCCGCCGGTGGCGGGCGTGAGGATCAACAGCTCTGCCATTGACGCACCTCCTCTCGGAACCGGCGTCCTGCTACCGTCCCTGGCTCGGGTCTCGCGGAAACGAGACGTCCCGTCGCGTCCAACTGGCTCTGCGGAAGTCTGCCCTGTTGCTTGTTGCGTGCATGTTACACGCCCTTTTCCTGAGTACCACCAGGCTGGTCAGGACCCGTGACGTTCGCATGACGCGAGTGTTGCTCACCTCGCTCGGTCCGTGAACATGCGGGCCGAGGCGCCTGAATATGGCGCCTGAGGCGCTGCGATGCAAGGAACGCGGACACTCTCTGGAAAACTCTGGTTCGTGTCCGTCTCCACCCGCGCCGTGACGACCGCTGCGCTCGCGGCCCTCGTCGCCGCCGCGTCGTACGTCCAGCCCCGGCCCCTGCCCCTCGCCGGGGCCGCGGTGGTCCTGGTGGTCCTCATCGCGATGGGCTGGCCCTCGCTGCTGCGGCTGCCCGCACCGGGCAGCACGCGGGTGGTCGTGGCGCTCTGCGGGGCCGGCGGTGCGGCCGCCACGTATTTCACCCAGGGTGAGCCCGTGCTGCGGCACCTGCCGATCGTGCTGGCCGGCGCGGTGGTGCTCGCCTTCATCGCGCAGATGCTGCGCCGCGACGGGCGGCCCCAGCTCACCGAGTCGGTGTCGGGCACCGTGGCGGGCGTCGTCGCGGCCATCGCCACCGCCGGCTGGATCGCCGCCGCCCGGTCCGACGCCGGTGCCGCGCTCGTGGTGACGAGTGCCGTCGCGCTCGCCGTGGCCGCCGCGGTGTCGGCGCTGCCGGTGCGCGGCTGGGTGGCGCTCGGACTCTCCGCCGTCGCCGCCGTGGTGGTGGGCGGCGCCGCCGGGACGCTGCTGCCGAACATCGACACCGTGAGCGGCCTCTGGTGCGGGCTCGTGGCCGGCATCGTCGTGGGCGCGCTGCACCTGCTGCTGGAGCGGCTGCCGGCGCGTCGCGCGCGTCTGGCTGGGCTCTCGGCGAGCGCGCTGCCGGTCGCGGTGTGCGGCATCTTCGTGTTCGTCGTAGGCCGGATGGTCATCCTGTGAGACGAACGGCCTTTATTGCAGGTGAAGACTTGTCTGGACGAGGTGGGCACGGCATCGTGGGCTAAATGTTGGGACAGGTGATAGCGCTCGTCGTGCTCGTGCTGGGCACAGCGGCACTCGGCGTGTGGTGGTCGGCGCGGCAGGGCGCCGTGCGCGCACCCCGGGAGACGTCGGCCGGCATCGACTGGGCCGCCTCGGGGATCGCCCTCGCGGAGCAGGTGACGTTCGTGCAGTTCTCGGCCGAGGTGTGTGCCGCGTGCCGCTCGACGTCGCGGGTGCTCGGCGGGCTGACGGCGTCGGGCTCCGGCGTCGGGCACCGTGAGGTGCTCGTGGACGATCACCTCGACCTCGTGCGCACTCTTGGCGTGCTGCGGACGCCGACAGTGCTCGTGGTCGACGGCGGCGGGCGCGAGGTCGCCCGCATGAGCGGCGTGGTGTCCGACACCCAGGCGCGGCAGGCGCTGAGCCGGGTCCCGACGGTGCTGGCCGAAGTGGACGGGGAGGGGCAGTCATGACTGTGAGCAAGGGGATCGACCCGCGCGGGCCGCGCGTCGGGGCTGGGATCACGGCGGTGCTGCTGGCATCGGTCGTGCTGCTCGGTGCGAGCACTCCGGGGCTGTGGCTGCTGACGTTCATCATGCTGAGCTTCCTGCTCGGCACGCTGCGCGGCGCCGAGGGCTCGTGGCAGGGCATGCTGTTCAAGAGGTTCGTCCGGCCGCGGCTGAGCCCGCCCGCGGAGCTGGAGGACCGCCGTCCGCCGCGCTTCGCGCAGGGTGTCGGCCTCTTCGTCACCGCCGTCGGCGTGATCCTCGGGTTCTCCGGGGTGCTCCTCGCGGTGCCCATCGCGGCGGCCGTCGCGTTCGTCGCGGCGGCGCTCAACGCCGTGATCGGCCTGTGCCTCGGGTGCGAGCTGTACCTGCTGATGCGGCGGTCGGGCCTGGTCCGGGCCTGAGCGCGGCCGGGCAGGAGCACGCAGGAGCACGCAGGAGCACGCAGGAGCACGGCCCGACAGGCGCACGGCCCAGGGAGAAAACGCGTCCCGGCGGCGCGCCCGGCCCGGCAGAGAGACTCAGTAGACCAGCGCCTGAGCGCCGTCCCGCAAGATCTCCTCGGTGAACAGGGCCGAGCCCGCGATGCGGACGCCCGGCAGCACGTCGTCCTCCGTGATGCCGCGCCGCGCCGCGCACTGGGTGCACAGCGTGACGGTCCCGGCGGACAGGATCACGTCGAGCAGGTCGGGCAGGGGCGTCGCGTGCTCGAGCACGAGCTCGGCGGCCCGGCCCGGCAGCGCGAACCAGGCCGACTCGCCGGTGAGCCAGAGGCTGACCTCGGCTCCGGACGCGACCGCCGCAGCGGCGACGGTGAATGCCTGGTTGGTGGCCTCCGGCCGGTCCAGGCCTGCAGTGGTCTTGATCACGAGCTGGCGCATGCCGCTGACTGTAAGCCGTGGACGGTTAGGATCGGCACCATGTCGATCCACGCCCTTGAGCTCATCTTCACCGGCCTCATCGTCGCCGTAGCGGTGGCGGTCGCCTGGTTCGCCGGCTACGTCGTCTACAAGCTGTACGCCGGCCAGCGCTGATGACGTTCACCTTCCCTGAGGGCCTCTCGCCCGAGATCTACCCCCTGGCGTGGCTCGTGGGCCGGTGGCGCGGTGAGGGTGTGATCGAGTACCCCGGCATCGGCAAGAAGACGTTCGTCCAGGAGCTGGTCTTCGACCACGACGGCGGCCCGTACCTGCGGTTCGAGTCCACGCTGCGCGTGCTGGAGGACGTCGTCCCCGACAAGCTGCCCGCCGACGGCGAGTGGCCGGCCCCCGTGCCGGACCCGACCGAGTCGGAGGCGGAGACCCCCGCCACCGCCGGGCCGGCCGACGTCGCGGAGGCCGGCACCGTCTGGTCCACCGAGACCGGCTACTGGCGGGTGTCCACGGACCGCCCCGACGGCCTGGAGGACAACAAGCACGCGCTCGAGGTGCTCGTTGCCGACGCCTCCGGGCGCGTCACCGTCTACATCGGCGCGGCGGGCAACGGGCGGATCGACCTGGCCTCCGACGCCATCGCGCGGACGTCGACGGCGTCCGAGGTGCGGGCCTCGAAGCGGCTGTACGGCCTGGTCCAGGGCCGCCTGCTGTGGGTGGAGGAGCTCGCCGCGTTCGGCGAGCCGCTGCGCTCGTACGCGTCGGCGGAGCTGGACCGGCAGTAGGTCCGGGCGACCGCCCGCTCGGACACGGAGCCCCGACACGGAGCCCCGACACGAAACGTGGACACGGAGCGCAGGCGGGAATGCCTCGCCCGCCCACGACGCTGCACCTGAGGTGAGCATGGATTACGAGAGCCCCCTGTTGAGCCGGCACGGCGCGGTCGCCGCCGCCGGGCCCGACGCCGGCGTCGCCTGGCACTACGGTGACCCGACGGCCGAGCAGCGCGCGCTGTCGCGCGGCGGGGCGGTCGTCGACCAGTCGCACCTCGGGATCGTCCGGGTCGCCGGGCCCGACCGGCTGAGCTGGCTGCACTCCATCACCTCGCAGCAGCTCGAGGACCTGGCCCCGCGGACCAGCACGGAGCTGCTGGTCCTGTCGCCCCAGGGCCACATCGAGCACGCGGCGGGCGTGGTGGACGACGGCGAGGCCACCTGGCTGGTCACCGAGCGCGAGTCGGCGCCCGGGCTGGCCGCCTGGCTCGACCGGATGAAGTTCATGCTCCGCGTCGAGATCACGGACGTCACGGAGCAGTGGGCCGCTATCGGCGAGCCCGTGGCCGCCGACGGCATCGAGGGCGAGCCGGTGACCTGGCACGACGCCTGGCCGAACGTGGTCGGCGGCGGCACGCGCTACGGGCCGCCCGAGACCGAGCACCCCGGCGCGGCGCGGCCGTGGCGGCTCGTCCTGGTGCCCCGCGCCGACCTGGTGGCCGAGGTCGACGCCCGCGAGGCCGCGGGCTGGCCGCTCGCGGGCACGTGGGCGACGGAGGCCCTGCGGGTCGAGGCGTGGCGCCCGCGGCTCGGGCGCGAGGTGGACGGCCGCACCATCCCGCACGAGCTGGACTGGCTGCGCACCGCCGTCCACATCAACAAGGGCTGCTACCGGGGCCAGGAGACGGTGGCGCGCGTGCACAACCTCGGCCGCCCGCCGCGCCGGCTGGTCATGCTGCACCTGGACGGTTCGCAGCACCTGCTCCCGGAGGCCGGCGCGGAGGTGCGCCTCCCGGCGTCGGACGGCGGGGAGGGCAAGGTGGTCGGGACGCTCACCTCGATCGCGCGTCACCACGAGCTGGGGCCGATCGGCCTCGCGGTGCTCAAGCGGAACGTCCCCGAGGACACCGAGCTGATGGTGTCCGGCGAGGTGTCGGGGCAGGTCATCGAGGTCTCGGCGGCCCAGGAGGTCGTGGTGCCCGGCGACGGCATGTCGGTCGACCGGCCGGAGGCGCACGGCCCGCTCACGCCGGGGCTGCGGGGTCCGGCCAGCCTGATCTGATCCCGGGGGCTTGTCGGACGCCATCGTCCACGCCAGGTGCGGCGGATGCGAAGATGCCTCCGTGACCTCATTGCCCGGCTCGGCCGACGAGATGTGGCGGAAGGCCATGCGCACGCTCATGCTGCGCACCCGGTTGCGCCAGGGCTGGACGCGCGCGAGGGCCGGCCTGATCCCGATCGCGCAGGCCTCGCTTGCCGCCGGCGTCGCGTACCTCGCGGCCCGGTACCTGCTGGGGCACGAGCAGCCCTTCTTCGCGGCGATCGCGGCCTGGGTGCTCCTCGGGTTCACCGCGCAGCGCGACGTCCGCAAGGTGTCCGAGATGGCGGTGGGGGTGGCCGTCGGCGTCGGTATCGGCGACCTGATCGTGCACCTGATCGGGTCGGGCTGGTGGCAGCTCAGCCTCGTGCTGTTCATCTCGGCGGTCGCGGCGCGGTTCATCGACCGCGGCGCCCTGCTGGTCACCCAGGCGGGTGTGCAGGCGATCATCGTGGTGGGCCTGCCCTCCGTCTCCGGCGGGCCGCTCGGACGCTGGACCGACGCCCTGATCGGCGGCGGCGTCGCCCTGCTCGTCGCGCTTCTCACCCCTGGTGACACCCGGCGCCGTCCGCGCGCGCTGGCCGAGCGGGCGGTGACAGAGCTCGCCGAGACCCTGGAGACGCTCGCCCGCGGCCTGCGCTCACGCGACACGGACGACGTCGGCGCCGCCCTGGTGCGCGGCCGGGCCTCCGAGCCGGTGCTGGCCGAGTGGCAGGAGGCCGCGCGAGGCGCCCGCGAGCTGGCGCGCATCTCCGTGGGGCGGATGCACCGCGGCGAGCTCGCCCGCCTGGAGGAGCAGGCGGTGCTCGTCGACCGGACCATGCGGTCCGTGCGCGTGCTCGCCCGCCGCGTGCTCCCCGTCATCGAGGGGGACCACGACGTCGAGCCGGTGGCCGGACTGGTCGAGGAGTTCGCGTCGGGCGTGCGGCTGCTCGCGTCCGACGTCGGCTCAGGGGGCGACGGAACCCGCGGACGTGCCGCGCTGACCACGGTGGCCGCCCGCGTGGACCCCCGGACCGTGGGCGAGGGCGACTGGCAGGTGCAGTCGCTGGTGATGCTGCTGCGGTCGCCCGTTGTGGACACGCTGGAGGCCGCCGGCGCGTCCCCGGCCGAGGCCCGCGACGCGCTGCCCGAGCTGTAGTCCGGCGGGTCCCGCCCTCGCCGCGTTCAGGGGCTCGCGTCCCGGGTGCCGTAGGCTCACGCCGTGGGAATCTTGCAGTGGATCGTCATGGCAGCGCTCGCGCTCGTGGTCTTCGTGGTGCAGGTGGTCGCGCTCGTCGACGCCGCGCGCCGGCCGGACAGCGGCTACCGCGCCGAGGGCCGCGTGCCCAAGGCGGGATGGCTGGCGATCCTGGGTGTCGCCGCGGCGCTCGGGTTTCTCGGGCTGCCGCAGGGCTGGCTCCAGGGCGGCTTCATGTTCGGGTCGTTCCTGAACATCATCGCGGTGGCCCCCGCGATCATCTACTGGGTCAGCGTGCGCCCGCGCCTGCAGCCGTACGGCACGGGCAACAAGCCGCGCGGCCCGCAGAGCGGCTGGTGACGGCCGACGCCGCACCGCTCGCCGAGGTCGTCCGCGGCGACCTCGTGGAGTCGGTGCACCTGGGACACCTCGTGGTGCTCGACCCGTCCGGCCGGCCGGTGGTCCAGGCGGGCAACCCGACCGCGCCGATCTGGCCGCGGTCGTCCCTGAAGCCGGTGCAGCTCCTGGCGATGCTGCGCGCCGGCCTGGAGCTGCCGGACCGCCTGCTGGCGCTGGCCGCCGCGAGCCACAACGGCGAGCAGATGCACCTGGAGGGTGTGCTGCAGATCCTCGGCTCGGTGGGCCTGGGCTCCGACGCGCTGCGCAACACGCCCGACCTGCCGCTGTACCCGCCGGCCGCGCTCGAGTGGCACATCGCGCCGCACGACGGCGGGCCGGGCCCGGCGCCGCTCGCGCAGAACTGCTCGGGCAAGCACGCGGCGATGCTCGCGACCTGCCGCGCGCAGGGCTGGGACCTGCAGACCTACCTCTCGGCCGAGCACCCGCTGCAGCGCACGATCCGCAGCACGATCCTCGACCTGACGGGTGACGCGGAGGTGGTCATGCGGACCACCGTCGACGGCTGCGGCGCGCCCCTGTTCTCCACGACGCTGCTCGGCCTGGCGCGCGCGTTCTCGCGGATCGCCGCCGCGCCGACGGTCGACGTCCGCTCGCACGAGGCCCGCGTGGCCCGCGCGATCTCCGCGCACCCCGAGATGGTGGGCGGCACCGGCCGCGACGTCACGCTCGCGATGCAGGCCGTGCCGGGCCTCGTCGCGAAGGACGGCGCCGAGGGCGTCTACGCCGCCGGTCTGCCCGACGGCTCGGCCCTCGCGTTCAAGGTGCTCGACGGCTCCGCCCGCCCCCGCCCTGCCATCCTCGCCGCGGCCCTGCGTGCCGCCGGCGCGGCGGGGCTGCCCGGCGTGTACCCGGGCGGGCTCGACGGCCTGGGCCGCGTGCCGGTGCTCGGCGGCGGGAGGCCGGTCGGCGAGGTCAGGGCCGTCTTCGCCGACGCGTACGCGGAGGGCCGCCGGTGAGGGCGGTGCTCCAGCGCGTCACCCGCGCGTCGGTGGTGGTCGACGGCGAGGTGGTGGGCGCCATCGACAAGCCGGGCATCCTGGCGCTGGTCGGCGTGACGCACGACGACGGGCCCGCCCAGGTCGAGACCATCGCCCGCAAGATCGCCGAGCTGCGGATCCTGCACGACGAGCGGTCGGTGGCCGACGTGGGCGCGCCCGTGCTCGTCGTCAGCCAGTTCACGCTGTACGGCGACGCCCGCAAGGGGCGCCGTCCCACGTGGAACCAGGCGGCGCCCGGGCCGGTCGCCGAACCCCTCGTGGACGCCGTCGTGGCCGCGCTGCGGGAGCGCGGCCTGACGGTCGAGACCGGGCGGTTCGGCGCCGACATGCGGGTCGAGCTCGTCAACGACGGGCCGGTGACGATCCTGCTGGAGGCGTGACGCTCACCCCCTGAGCGCCAGCACCGCCAGCTCCGTCCGGGAGCGCACCCCGAGCTTGCGGAACACCCGCCCCAGGTGCACCTCGACGGTGCGGACCGACACGTAGAGGTTCGCGGCGACCTGCCGGTTCGTCCGGCCCTGCACCACGAGCCGTGCGACGTCGAGCTCCCGCTCGGTGAGCAGGTCGACCCAGTCCCCGCACAGCTCCGGCCGCCCGCCGTCCGCCTCGCCTGCCGGCTCGGCCGAGGCCTCCGCCGGGGCCGGTCCGGCGGGGTCCCGACGAGGCCGGCCCGCGGCACCCGTGGCTCGGGCGGCGTCGGGGCGGCCCCCGGCGTCCGGCACGAAGTCCGGCGTCCGCAGCGCCTGTTCCGCGATGTGCTCCCAGGCCTTCGCGCCGGACTCCTCGAACAGCTCGTGGGCGCCGAGCAGGTGCGCTGCGGCGTCGCCGGGCAGGCCGAGGCGGGCGAACGCGCGGGCGGCGACCAGCTCCGTGAGGCCGCGCTCGAACGTGGAGCCCACGCGCAGCGACGCCTCGACGGCCCGTTCGCGGGCCTTGTTCACGCCGGAGGCGTCGGCGAGGGCGAGCTCGGCGCGCGCCAGGTCGAGGCGGCGCCGTCGGACCGGACCGCCGGAGAAGCCGTGGCCGCCGATACTCGTGCCGGCCGGCCCGACCCCCGACAACCCCGGCCCGCCCGGGTAGCCGCCCGACGTGTCCGACCCGACGGACGGCAGGACGCGCAGGCGCAGCCGCTCGTGCGAGCGGCGGGCGGCGCGCTCCTGGCCCGCGAGCACCAGCAGCTCCACCGGGTCGGGCGTGGGCAGCCAGAGGCGGCGCAGCTCGTCGCCGCCCCGCTCGGCCGCCAGTCCGAGCAGCGTGGCGGCCTCGACCCAGCGGCCGTCGAACACGGCGGTCTGCGCTCGGTCGCCCAGCGTCGCGGCGCGCACCACCGGTGCGACCTGTCCAGGGACTGCCGTCTCGAGCGCCGCCGTCGACCGGCTCAGGTGCCCGTCCCTGACCAGGTCGAGGCGGCGCGCCAGGGCTATCCCGAGCCCGCCGAAGGCGAGGGTGACGGGCAGACGCTCGACGGCGTCGTCGAGCACCGAGGCCGCTTCGGTGATCTTGCCGAGGCGCAGCGCGAGGTACGACTGCGCCACCCGGAGGTGCGCCTCCGCGAGCGGGGTCATGGCGTCCGACGGACCGTCGAACCACCGGCCGAGCGGGCGTGCGGGGGCCAGCTCTGCGGCCTCGGACAGGATGGCGGCCGCCTCGCCGGGCGCCCCGTCGAGCAGGCGCATCGTCTTGCGGGCCGCGGCGATAGCCGCCCGGTCCGGTCCCGCGCCGTCCTCGGGGACGACGGCGTCGGGCCGGCCTTCCAGGAGGGACAGCGCGATGCCGAGCGAGCGGGCGGCATCGGGCGCACCGGCGGCGGAGGAGCCACTGCCGGAGGGGTTGGTGGCGCGGCGGAGGTACACGACGGCGTCGTGCACGTGCCCCGCCCACAGCGCCGCCCGCCCGGCGACCGCGAAGGCGCGGGCCCGGACCGTGTCGGTGCCGTGGCTCGCGGCCTCGCGCGCCACCTCGTGCGCGCGGTGCACGTCGCCGCGTGCGAGGTGCTGCTCGGCGAGCTCGACGAGGCCGTCGGCGAGCAGGGGATCGCCCGCGAGCGTGCTCAGCGCCGTGTGCCACATGGCGACGAGCGGCTCGTCGGCCTTGCGGTGCACCTCGGCCAGCGCGACGTGGGCGGCGGTGCGGGCGGCGAGGTCCGCGTCGTCGTGCACGACGGAGCGGATGCGCGGGTGGTGGAACCGGAACCGGCCGCCCACCAGGTGCAGGTGGTGCCCGGCCGGTCCGGCCATGAGGGTGTCGATGTCTGTGCCGGAGGCGGCGAGCAGCACCTCGGTGCGGTCCACCACGGCGACGGCGGCGACGAGCAGCACGCGGCGTGCGTCGTCGTCGAGGCCGAGCGGGCCGACGGCCTCTCGGACGGCGCGTGCGGCAGGCAGCGGGTCCGGCATCATCGCCGTCCCGAGCAGATGCTCCTCGTCGAGCATCCGTGCTGTCTGGTCCACACAGCCAGGTTCGTCACCCACGAGGCGCGTGAGCTCGCGCGCGACGTGGGGCGCCACGGTGCGGTCACCGAGGGGGAGCGGAAAAACGACTTGCTGGGGCAGCGCGGTCATCGTCGAGCCTCCCGAATTCGTTCACGGTGCTCGCAAGTATGACCTTCTCGGGTTTCACCCGCATCAACCTGAGGGCACGACTTTTGGTGCCATACGACGTCAGACGTGCCATCGTGCCCCACCGCGACAAAAGAGATATCTGGTACTGCACGAGGTTGTTTCGGTGGTGAAGGTTTCAGACCGAAACAACCTCGTGCCGTCCGCCAGGTTCCACTACGTAGTCCCATCGTGTGGAATTCCCTTATTCCCCGTTAACGCAGGTTTCCTTACTTTTAACGGAGCGTGACCCGGCGCGAGCACCGGCACCGGACAAGGCTGACCGGACCAGAGAGGGAAGACATGGACTCGACGTACCAACCGTCGTCAGGCATCGGCAGGACGACCCGACGAATCCTCGCGGGGGTGGCCGCGGTCGCCGTGGCGGCCTCCGCCGTCGTGGCCGGCGCGAGCCTGCTCAGGGCGAACGCGGCGGAGACGGAGCCGGCGGGGGCCGCCGCGAGCTCCGCGATCAACGGCTTCCGTAGCGTCGGCTACTTCACGCAATGGGGCGTGTACGGCCGCGGCTACCAGGTCAAGCAGATCGACACGTCCGGCGTGGCCGACGAGCTGACCCACATCAACTACGCGTTCGCCAACATCCACCACCAGAACCTCGAGTGCTTCGAGGCCAACAAGGCGCAGGGCGAGGGCCCCAACGGGTCCGACGGCGCGGGCGATGCCTGGGCCGACTACGGCATGGGCTACACGGCGGCCAACTCGGTGTCGGGCGCCGCCGACACCTGGGACCAGCCGCTGGCGGGCTCCTTCAACCAGCTCAAGCAGCTCAAGGCCAAGCACCCCGACCTCAAGGTCATGATGTCGATCGGCGGGTGGACCTGGTCCAAGAACTTCTCCCTCGCCGCCGCCACGGACGCCTCGCGCCAGAAGTTCGTGTCGAGCTGCATCAACATGTTCATCAAGGGCAACCTGCCGGTCATCGACGGCCGCGGTGGCGCGGGCGCGGCGGCCGGCGTCTTCGACGGGTTCGACATCGACTGGGAGTGGCCGGGCTCGCCGAACGGCAACGTGGGCAACCACGTGGACCCCGTCAACGACGCGCGCAACTTCAAGCTCCTGCTCGCGGAGTTCCGGGAGCAGCTCGACGCGCTCGGCGCGACGACCGGCAAGCACTACGAGCTCTCGGCGTTCCTGCCCGCCAACCCCGCCGACATCGAGGACGGCGGCTGGAACGACCCGCAGATCTTCGAGTACCTCGACTTCGCCAACGTTCAGGGCTACGACCTGCACGGGGCCTGGGACCCGGACCTCACCGGGCACCAGGGCAACCTGCACCACGACCCCGCCGACCCGCGGGAGGCGGCGCGCCAGTTCAGCGCGGACCTCGCCGTCCAGTCGTACCTGGACGCCGGGATCGACCCCGCACAGCTCGGCCTCGGCCTGGCCATGTACGGCCGCGGCTGGACCGGCGCGACGTCGTCCGCGGCGTGGCGCACCGCCACCGGTCCCGCCTCGGGCCAGTGGGAGGCGGGTATCAACGACTACGACGTGATCAAGAACGTCGGCACCGGGTACTACGACGCCAACCTCGGGGCCGCCTGGCGGCACGACGGCAACAACTGGTGGTCGTACGACAACACGCAGTCCGTCACCGCGAAGGCCCAGTACATCCGGTCGCAGGGCCTGGGAGGGGCCATGTGGTGGGACCTGTCCGGTGACCGGTCGGGTGAGCTCACCGGCGCGCTGCAGGGTGTGCTCGGCAGCGGGACGCCCGGTCCCGTGGAGGACGACGAGGACCCCACCGACCCGACCGACCCGCCCACGGACCCGACCGACCCGCCCACGGACCCGCCGGGTGATGCGTGCAGCTCGGCCGCGTGGAGCGCCTCGGCGGTCTACGTGGGCGGCAACACGGTGTCGCACGGCGGCCACGAGTGGCGCGCCAAGTGGTGGACCCAGGGCGAGACGCCCGGCACCACGGGCGAGTGGGGCGTCTGGCAGGACCTCGGCCCCTGCTGAGAAGGCCCGTGTGAGCTGAGAAAGCCCGTGTGATCGGCAAAACGTCAGGTGATCGGCAGCTTCGAATGCCGATCACCTGACGTTTTGCCGATCACCCTGTTTCGCGTGCAAGGGGGTGGGGGGTCGCGACAGAGTGGGGGAGTGGATGACGGACCCGGCGCCCCGCACGAACGGCCCCCGCACGACGAAGCCTGGTTCAGCGCGCTCTTCGACGCACACTCGCGCGCGCTCTACTCCTACTTCGTGCGCCGGCTGCCCGACGGCGGCCGCGCCTCCGACGCGGAGGACCTCGCCGCCGAGGTGCTCGCCACCGCGTGGCGCCGGCGCGGCGACGTGCCGGACGGCGCCGAGCTGCCCTGGATGTACCGCACCGCCGGCTTCGTGCTGGCCAACCACCGGCGCAAGCTGCGGGCGCTGCCCGTCGCCGCCGTCCCCGACGAGCCGGACGACGTGGATCCCGCGACGCTCGCCGCCGCCGACGACACCGTGCGCCAGGTCCTGTCCCGGCTGTCCCCGCGGGACCGGCGCATCCTCCTGCTCGTCGCCTGGGACGGGCTGTCGGGCGAAGACCTCGCCCAGGTGCTCGGCGTCTCCCGCGGCGGGGCCGACGCGGCCCTGTCCCGGGCGCGCGCCCGGCTCCGCGAGGCGTGGGACGCCAACGAGCAAGCGGTGGACGCATGAGCACATGTACAGGGTGGGTGCGGCGCGCGGCCGGGCACGGTACGGAGGAACAGCGATGAACGAGCACGAACGACAGGGGGACCCGGCGTTCGACCGCCTGGTGGCGGCGGATCCGGCCAAGCGTGCGCCCGACCCGGTCGAGAGCGTGCTGCGGGCCAAGGTCGACGCGCTGGTCGCCGGGTCGGGGTCGGGGCCGCTCGCGGAGGTACGGGCGCCGGCGGAGCCTGCCGGGTCCGGGCAGGCGGACGAGCTGGCGGCCCGTAGGCACCGGCGTCGGACGCCGTGGCTCGTGGCGGCTGCCGTTGCGGGGATCGTCGCGGCCGGCGGTGGCGGCTACCTGGTCGGGGAGTCCGGGTCGGGAACGCCCACCGTGGCGGCGGACCAGGGTGAGGCGGAGTCCGCGGCGTCGCCGTCGCCCCTGGCCGTACCGGACAGGGCGGAGGGCGAGCTCGAGACCCAGTCCGGTACCGAGGCCGAGGGCGTGCAGCCGCTCGACGCGGGCGGCGAGCTGTCCACGGCGACGCGGCTCGTGTTCCACGCGGGCGTCGGGCTGTCGGACGCGCCGCGGACGGCGGAGGTGCGCTCCGGGAGCGAGAGCCTGGGGGCGTACCCGGTGGTCAGCGAGGTGGAGGCCGTCGAGCGGCTGAGCGACCCGCGGTTCGCGGGCACGGTGCTGGGGCCCAGCGAGGCGCAGCCGGCGGGACGGGCGGCCGCGCCGGCGCCGGGGGGCGCGATCACCTGGCCGGTCCAGGACGTGACCATCGTGTCGGCGGCCCTCACCGAGGTGCGCTACACCCTGCCCGACGGCACGGTGCTCCACGTGCCCGCCTACGACCTCGCGGACGCGACGGGCAACGGCTGGACCGTGATGGCGGTGGACGAGGAGCTGCTCGACTTCACGCCGTGACGCGACCGGTCCGCCGGCGTCGTAGGGTCGGGCACGCACGGATATCTCCACCCCGAGTCGCAAGGAGTGCACCATGCCAGCACGTACCGCCCGCACCGCCTGGAACGGCACCTTCCAGGAGGGGTCGGGCCAGGTCGAGCTCTCGTCGTCGGGCGTAGGCACGTACGACGTGTCCTTCCCGGCGCGCGCCGCCGACGAGGCCAACGGCGTCACCAGCCCCGAGGAGCTGCTCGCCGCCTCGCACTCGTCGTGCTTCACGATGGCGTTCACGAACGAGCTGGGCCAGGCCGGCGCCACGCCGGAGCAGATAGAGGTCACCGCGGTGGTGACCCTCGGGCCGGACCCGGCCGGCGGTCTCTACATCAGCAAGAGCGAGCTGACCGTGCGCGGGTTCGCGTCCGGCATCGACGAGGCGGGCTTCAAGGCGGCGGCCGAGGCCGCGAAGGTCGGCTGCCCGATCTCCAAGGCGCTGGCCGGCGTGGGCGAGATCACGCTGGACGTCACCTTCGAGGGCTGATCTTCGAGGGCTGATCCGCCCGGGGCGGTCGCCTGGTGACCCTTGCCGGGCGGCCACCCTGGACGGGTGCGCCGTTTCTCACCCCGGTGGTGCGAGAATCGCGGAGTGCCATCGCAGACCCACGACGCCTCGCCCCGCAACGGCATGAACGACCGGAACCACACCGCTGACGACGCCGAGGCCGCCCGCACCGCGCGCGAGAAGGCGGAGGCCCGCGCCGCCAAGGAGGCGGAACGCCGCCGCGCGGAGAGCGAGGAGCGGCGCACCGCCGCCCGCCGGGCGGCCGACCACGCCGCCGACGCCGCGCGCGAGGCGGTCGCCGACGCGCTGCGCACCGTCGTGGGCTGCGACGTCGACACCAGCACCCGCCGCCGCGCCGAGTACTCCACCGACGCGTCGAACTACCGCGTGGTCCCCGACGGCGTGCTCTTCCCGGAGAGCACCGACGACGTCGTCGCCGCGCTCGGGGTACTGCGCGAGCTCGAGATCCCGGTCACGGCGCGGGGCGCCGGCACGTCGGTCGCGGGCAACTCCGTGGGCCCCGGCATGGTCATCGACCTGGGGCGGAACCTCAACCGGGTGCTGAGCGTGGACCCGGACGCACGGACGGCGCGGGTCCAGGCGGGCACCGTCATGTCCACGCTGCAGGCGGAGGCCAGGGCGCACGGTCTGCGCTTCGGCCCCGACCCGAGCACCCAGAACCGGGCGACGCTCGGCGGCATGATCGGCAACAACGCGTGCGGCCCGCACGCGGTCGCCTACGGGCGCACCGCCGACAACGTGGTCTCGCTCGACGTCGTGGACGGCACCGGGCGGCGGTTCACCGCGGGCTCGGGCGACCCCGAGTTCGCGGCAGTGCCGGGGCTCAAGGAGCTCGTCCGGGAGAACCTCGCGCTGATCCGCACCGAGTTCGGCCGGTTCGGCCGGCAGGTGTCCGGGTACTCGCTGGAGCACCTGCTGCCGGAGAACGGCTCGAACCTCGCCCGCGCCCTCGTGGGCACGGAGGGCACGCTCGTCACCGTCCTGGAGGCGGAGCTCCGCCTGGTCGAGACGCCGAGCGCGCCGACGCTCGCCGTCCTCGCCTACCCCGACATGGCGACAGCCGCCGACGACGTCCCCCGGCTCCTGGACCACAAGCCGCTGGCGATCGAGGGGCTGGACGCGCGCCTGGTCGAGGTCGTGCGGCGCGCCAAGGGCGCGCAGTCCGTCCCGGAGCTGCCCGGCCTGCGCGGTGCGGGTCGGGCCGCGGCCGGCTGGCTCATGATCGAGGTCGGCGGCTCGTCGCAGGCCGAGGCCCTCGGCCGCGCGGACGCGATAGCCGCCGCGTCGACGGCGCTGGACTCCCTCGTGCTGCCCGCCGGGCCGGACGCCACCAAGATGTGGCAGATCCGGGCCGACGGCGCCGGGCTCGCCGGCCGTACGCCGGCGGGCGAGCAGGCGTGGCCCGGCTGGGAGGACTCGGCGGTCCCGCCCGAGAAGCTGGGCCCGTACCTGCGCGACCTCCAGGCCCTCATGGACCGGTACGGCGTGGACGGCCTGCCGTACGGGCACTTCGGTGACGGGTGCGTGCACCTGCGGATCGACATCCCGCTGGAGACCTCCGGGTCGGTGCTGCGCACGTTCATGATGGAGGCGGCCGAGCTCGTCGCCAGCTACGGCGGGTCGCTGTCCGGCGAGCACGGCGACGGCCGCGCCCGGTCCGAGCTGCTGCCGCTCATGTACTCGCCAGAGGCGATCGCGCTGATGGAGCGGTTCAAGGCGCTGTTCGACCCGAAGAACCTGCTCAACCCCGGCGTCGTCGTGCAGCCGCAGGCCGTCGACGTCGACCTGCGGCGGCCGGCCGCCGCGCCCGTGCGGGCGAAGCTGCCCCTGGTCGGGAAGGGGTCCGGGCACGGCGTCCGGCGCAAGGCCGGGTACGAGGGGTTCTCGTTCGCGCACGACCACAACGACCTGACGACGGCGGTGCACCGCTGCGTGGGGGTGGGCAAGTGCCGGGCGGACACCTCGGCGTCGGGCGGCTTCATGTGCCCCAGCTACCAGGCGACCAAGGACGAGAAGGACGTGACCCGCGGGCGCGCCCGCGTGCTGCAGGAGGCGGTGAACGGGACCCTCGTGGGGGGCCTCTCGGCGCCGGAGGTGCGGGAGTCGCTGGACCTGTGCCTGTCTTGCAAGGCGTGCTCGAGCGACTGCCCGGCGGGCGTCGACATGGCGCAGTACAAGTCGGAGGTGCTGTACCGGACCTACCGGGGCAGGCTGCGGCCCGTCGACCACTACGCCCTGGGCTGGCTGCCGCGCTGGGCCCGCCTCGCCGGGCACGTGCCGGGGCTGGTCAACGGGCTGCTGGGCGTGAAGTGGATCGGTAAGGCGGTGCTGTGGGCGGGCGGCATGGACACCCGGCGGTCGATGCCGAAGTTCGCCGAGGTGCCGTTCCGGCAGTGGTGGGCGCGCGGCGGGGCGACGCACGGCGTGCCCGGCCTGCCCGTGGTCACGGAGCCCGGCCTCGGCGTGCCGGGGCGCGAGGCGGCGACGGCGGCCCGGCTCGCGACCAAGCCGAAGGTGGTGCTCTGGACCGACTCGTTCAGCGACTCGCTCTCGCCCACCGTCCCGCAGGCGGCGCTCAAGGTGCTGACCAGCGCGGGGTTCGACGTCATCGTGCCATCCGAGCAGGCCTGCTGCGGCCTCACCTGGATCTCGACGGGCCAGCTCGACGGCGCCCGGCGTCGGCTGCTCAAGCTGCTGGAGGTGCTGGGGCCGTACGCGGTGAACGGCATCCCGATCATGGGGCTCGAGCCGTCCTGCACGGCGGTGCTGCGCTCCGACCTGCTGGACCTGTTCCCCGACGACCCGCGCGCGCACGCGGTGGCTCGCATGACGCGGACAGCGGCGGAGCTGCTGACCTCGGACGACGTGCCGGACGAGTGGGAGCTGCCCTCCCTGGCGGACGTGTCCGCAGTGGTGCAGCCGCACTGCCACCAGCACTCGGTGATGGGCTACGAGGCCGACCAGGCGCTGCTGGAGAAGGGCGGCGCGCAGGTCGAGGTGCTGGCCGGCTGCTGCGGCCTGGCTGGCAACTTCGGTATGCAGAAGGGGCACTACGAGACGTCGGTGGCGGTCGCGGAGAACGCGCTGCTGCCCGCGCTGCGCGAGGCCGCTCCCGGGACCACCTACCTGGCCGACGGGTTCTCGTGCCGCACCCAGGCGCTGGACCTGGTGGGCGTGGAGGGCAAGTCCCTGCTGGAGGTCATCGCGGAGCGGCTGTAGGGCTTTGATGCGAGTGCTGCACGCTTGCCGGTGAGGAGCCCACCTGTGTCGGCTCCCGGGGAACTCTGCTCTCGGGAGTGTGTTGCTGGGAGTGGACGTTGCCTACCGTGCGCAACACCCCCCGGAGGCGGGCGATCCCTTGTGTCACCATCCAGACGGCGCTCAGATCAGCGCTTGTGGAGCGTGCCGACCTTGCTCGTGATGAGGTCGCGAACCGCGGCGTGGTCCTCGAGCGGGAAGGCGCTCTTGGGGAAGATGCAGACCGCCGTCGTCCCGCCCAGCCGGATGACGAGATGGAAAGCCGAGCCGGTCTCGACGGCCTTCCTGACCAGCGGCCACGTGTACGACGTCGAGACTTCGGTCCCGGTGTACGCAATGTGTTCGGCATCCAGCCGGAGCCGGTAGCCGTCTGGCGGCGCGGACCGCCAGTTGTGCCAGGCGAGCAGATCAGGGACGAACCCGAGCAGGAAGCTCAGCACGATGATCGGCAGCCAGACCGTCGTAACCAGGTAATCGGTCCCTGCGGACTCGACACGGATGATCGCCAGCACGGTGAAGGCGACCACGGTGATCACGCACAGCCAGCGGATCGCCTTGATCGTGGGCAGGAGCCCCAGGCCCTCGCGGCAGTTCGACATCGTCAGGTGCAGCTCGGCCTTGAAGACGCGCTGGGCCGAGACGTCGGGGGTGGGTTCGCTCACGCCCGGATCTTGGCACGGGTCTCGTGCCGGAAGTCGCCGTCGAGCAGGATTACACCCGGGTGAACCGGCTTACTCCAGCCACTCCGTCTCGAAGCGGTCGTTCGCGTGGATGTGGACCGCCTCGTAGAGGTCGGCGCCGAGGGTCTTGAACTTGTGCGGCACCATCGCTTCGATCACGAGGATCTGGCCGCCCTCGGCCACGAACTCCTCGCCGGCCACGGTGAACAGGGCCCGGCCGGACCGGATCACGAACGTCTCCGAGTAGGGGTGCCGGTGCAGGCGGGGACCGGTGCCGTCCTGCGCCACCCGCTCTAAGATGACGGACACCTCGGAGTTGTGGAGGTAGCCCTCGAAGTTGCCGTGCGGCAGCGTTGCCTGCTGGATCGCTTGGAGAGTCATGCGCCCAGGTTCGCGGGCGGTGTGCGACGCGGCAACCGAATTCGTCGTTCGCCGAACGACGACGACGCGGCCGTCGGCACGGCGTCTCTCCGGGTGGTAGTGCACGGACGCATACCTGGCTACTTTCGTTGATGCGCCCTTGGCGGATCGCTACATTGCGTAACGCGGCCGAGGAGCGTCTGGCTGCGGTGTATCCGAGCAAGGCGATTGCATAGAGGAGATGCCGTGCAGCGTCTGAAGAGAAGCCATACCTTGATCGGCGCGTTGGCGCTTGTCCTCACAGTGGCCGGGGGTACGGTGCCCGTGTCTGCTGATGTTCCCGCCATTTCGGCTGCGGCTCGCGCAGCCCTGCCCGAAGAATCGGGTCAGGTGGCTGTTGCAGGTACCGTAACTCGTGCTGGAAATCCTGTGGTCGCCGACTTGTTGGTTGTCGCATGGCCGGAGAGTGCCGTTCTTGACGCCATTCCTGAAGACGGCGTTGTCCCTAGGGTCACTCTTGCTGCGGGACGGACCACGGCGACCGGTGACTACTCAATTCCTGTCGACTTCAACAAGGTCCCAGCCGACTATATTGATGATTCGGGCCAGGTGGATATAGATCTGTTGCTAGCGGATGCCAGGTCTGAGGTAACGTGGTCCTTCTCACTTGTTGGCGATGGTGTCGGCTGGACTACCGCTGCAAGCGACGCGGGTTCGGGGTCGAATGTTTCGGTTGACCTTGATTCTGGCCGAGTCAAGGACAGCTCAATAGACGTGGAAACCATGGTCGACGCGGAGTTCGAGCCAGTAGGCAGCGATGTCGCTCAGGCCCAAACAACAACCGCGGTTGAGGATCGAAGCGCCTCGTTTGACCAGATGCTCGCCGCGTATGTGTCAGGCCGGTCCGCTCCGCTCGAGCCGATCTGTGACACTGTTCGTTCCGGAACGACGCACTCGGCCCGGGAGCGCTGGGCCTTGTCTCAAGGTACGACCAATGTGGGAGTTACTGCAAAGCAATCGCGGGATCTCTCCCACACGTTGGGCGTCGCCATTAAGGGGTCATCCGGGTGGAAGATGAGCGGTACTCTTGCGAGGAAGACCACCGTCAGCGGTGACGATGGGCCGTACCGTGCGGTCTATTACCACACGAATACGGTTCGCTATCGAGATTACAAGAACTCCTGCACCGGAAATACAACCAGGTCGAGACCGGAAGCGGTGACCGATATATTCTCTGGTGTTACAATCGTATCACGGAAGAATTGGTCGACCTGTGTCACCAAATCCAGCGGGACATACACCAAGGAGAGCGAAAAGAATGCGACAATATCTGGCGCACTGACGGTGCACACGGAGCTCACCGCGCAGGCCGGCTGGGGGTCGAGGGCATCACTGGCATTCAAGTTCGATGGCCCGTCACGCCTCTGCGGGAGCAATGGAAAGAGTTGGGTGGAGGCACCGCAAGTAGTAGCGAGGCCCAATTGAGGCGCTGGTGCCAGGCTCTCGCGGCCGTTGTGGTCGTAGGCGCTCTTTCTGGCTGCCAAGGGGCTCCGCTGGCGCCACGGGTGCAGTACCTCGGGACGGCCGTGAAGTCGGTGATTCCCGACATGGAGCGCGGCGAGGCCATGACGTTCGGCGACATTCCACTGTGCATCGATGATACTGAGGCGGGTCCGGTCCAGATCGAGTCGGTAGGGGTGCCTGCGGGATCCACGTTGGAGATCACTGCGTTCTCGATCGCTGAGGAGACCGACGGGTTCGGGAACGATCGCGTGACACTTGAGGGCGCAGGATTCGACCCGACGAGCAATAGCCTCTCTCGGCGCTGCGATGACGAGCCTGGTTGGCTCATCATCGAAGGATCGCGGTCGACGGCCGACAGTGCGTCAGCGGACGAACTGATCGTGCGCTACTCGTCCGAGGAAGGGGGATCGGAGCGAGTCGTGCCGATCCCCTACGGCATCGTGCTGTGTTCGCCCGATGAGACGGACCTCGAAGACTGCTGACCAAGAGACGGCTCGTCTTTCCCATCGACCCGGCGGGAATGATAAGCCTCATGGAGTTCCAGGACGTCGTCCGCAAGCGCCGCATGCATCGCAGGTTCACCGGCGAGCCCGTCCCGGCCGAGGCCGTCGACCGGATCACCCGCAACGCCGTCCGCGCCCCGAGCGCCGGGTTCAGCCAGGGCTGGGCGTTCGTGGTGCTGGAGACGGCGGAGGACCGGGAGCGGTTCTGGGCGGCGTCCACGCCCGGGACCTCCGAGCGCGACCTGTCGGCCTGGCTCGCGGGGATGCGGACGGCGCCCGTGCTCATCCTCGCGCTCGCGTCCAAGGCCGCCTACCTGCGCCGTTACGCGGAGCGGGACAAGGGCTGGACCGACCAGTCGGAGGCCCGCTGGCCGGCCCCGTTCTGGCACATCGACGTCGGCATGGCCTCGCTGCTCATGCTGCAGACCGCCGTCGACGAGGGGCTGGGCGCATGCTTCTTCGGCGTGCAGCCCGGCGAGGTGCCGGCGGTCCGGGCCGAGTTCGGCCTCCCCGACGAGTTCGAGATCACCGGGGTCGTCGCCGTCGGGCACCCTGCTGAAGGTGGGGCGAAGGGCTCGCCCATCCGCCGCAAGCGCAAACCCCTTGAGGAGGTTGTGCACCGCGGCGGGTGGTAAGCGCGCGGCCCGCTGCGCCCGGGCCCACGCGCCCGGCCCGTGCTTGGCGAGCGTGCCGCCCCGTGCCCGGCGGCCGTCAGGCGGCGTCGAGCCGCGCCCGCACGTCGTCGTCCAGCACCAGGTCGACGGCGGCGAGGGCCTCGTCGAGCTGGGCCACCGAACTCGCCCCGAACACCGGGACCACCGGGACCTCGCCGCCCAGGAGCCACGCGAGGGCCACCTGGTTCGGCGTCGCCCCGAGCTCGGACGCGACCTTCCGCAGCACGGCGACCCGCTCCCGCGAGCCCGCGTGGTCCGAACCGTCGTACATCGGCTTGTCGTCCCGCACGTAGATGCCCTGGTGCAGCGGCGAGTACGCGACCACCGTGAGCCCTGGCCGGCCGGGCACACCCGTGGACCGGGCGTAGTCCAGCAGCTCGGGCGTGGCCCAGTTGGTCCGGATCGGCTGCGGACGCGGGTACACGTAGCTGTAGCTCTGCTGCACGGCCCCGTACGGCGCCACGCCCAGCCGGGCCGCCGTCTCGCGCGCCTCGACGACCCGCCACACCGTGACGTTCGAGATGCCGGGGATCCCGACCACCCCTTCGTCGACCAGCTTGCCGAACGCGCCGACGGTCTCCTCCAGCGGCGTCTCCCGGTCGTCGACGTGCCCGTAGAGCAGGTCGATGTGGTCGATGCCCAGGTGGCGCAGGCTCTCGTGCGCCTCGCGGTCGATCGTCGAGGCGGCCAGCCCCTGGTAGTTGGTGGGCGGCGTGGTGGACAGCGGCAGGTTCGGGTCCTTCTTCGCGGCGCCCAGCTTGGTGGCGATCCGCAGCTCGTCCCGGTTGCCCCGCGCGGCGAGCCAGCGGCCGAGCACGTCCTCGGAGTCGCGGCCGTAGCCCCCGACCCACGCGTTGTAGTTGTTCGCCGTGTCGAGGAACGTGCCCCCGGCCTCGACGAACCGGTCCAGGATCGCGAACGACGTCTCCTCGTCCGTGCGCGTTCCCATGAACATCGTGCCGAGGCACAGCGTCGAGACCTCGAACGACGTGTGCCCGTTGTCCAGCGTGCGGTACTGCATGTCAGCTCCTTCGGCCGGTGGGTGTCTCCCGCCCGGTGCCCACCACGCTAGGCAGGGATCGGTCTGGTGGTACGGTCCAATGCCATGGCGACAGGCCAGACCAATTCCGCCGAGGTGCTCATCGCGCTCGCGCCCGGACCGGGCGCGCTGCGGCACCGGCTGGAGGGCGCGATCATCGAGGACATCGCGTCCGGCCGCCTCGCGCCCGGCACGGCGCTGCCGCCCAGCCGGACGCTCGCCGACGCCCTCGGCATCTCCCGCTGGGTGGTCACCGAGGCGTACGGGCACCTGGTGGGCAAGGGGATCCTCGAGGCGCGCACGGGTTCGGCCACGCGGGTCGCCTCCTCCGTGCCCGACGGCGTCGTGGCAGGTCAGGTGGGTACCGATCCTTCGGGCCCGGGTCACCCGGGCAGCGAAGGCTCGACGCTGGGGGCACGGCGGGCGTCGGGTGAGCCGGGGCGTGCGCCGTCGAGCCGAGGGCCGGAACGGCCGCCGTCCGACGTGGGACTGGAGCGCGCGCCGGACCGCGCGACGCACGACCTCGCGCCCGGCGTACCCGACCTGCGGCACGTCCCGCGCGAGGCCTGGCTGCGCGCGGCCCGCGACGCCCTCGCCGAGGCCACCAACCTGGACCTGGGCGGGCAGCCGCCCGCCGGGCACCCGGCGGCGCGGACGGCGGTGGCGACCCACCTGCGTCGGGCGCGGATCGTGTCGGCGCCCGACGCCGCCGTCGTGCTCACCCGGGGCGCCGCCGACGGCATGTCGCGGATCGCGGCCGCGCTGTCCGACGCCGGGCACACGCACCTGCTCGTCGAGGACCCGAGCTGGGCCGCCCTGCGCGACGTCGCCGTCGGCGCAGGTCTCACGCCCGTCCCCGTGCCCGTGGACGACGCCGGGATCGTCACGGACCGGCTGCGCGCGGAGGCCGCCCGCACCAGCGCCCGGGCCGTGCTGCTCACCCCGGCCCACCAGTTCCCGCTCGGCGCCGCGCTGTCCGACGACCGGCGCGCCGACGTGCTGGCCTGGGCCCGGGAGGTGGACGGGCTCGTGATCGAGGACGACTACGACGCCGAGTTCCGCTACGACCGCAGGCCGGTGCCCGCCCTCCAGGGCCTCGACCCGGACCGGGTGCTGCTGCTCGGCTCGACGAGCAAGACGCTGTCGCCCGCGTTCGGGATCGGCTGGATGGTGGTGCCGCAGCGCTGGCGCGCCGCCGTGCTGGAGGTGTCCGTCCGCCGCGGGCCCACGCCCGGCCCGGCGACGCTGGACCAGCTCACGCTCGCCCGGTTCGTCGCCGACGGCGCGTACGCGCGGCACCTGCGCGCGGCCAGGACCCGCTACGCCCGACGCCGGGCCGCGCTCCTGGCCGGCCTGGACCGTGAGCTGCCCGGCGCGCGGATCGGCGGGATCGCCGCTGGGATGCACGTGACGGTGGACCTGGCTGGGCTCGATCTGGCTGGGACAGTTCCGGCCGCGCTGGACGCCGCCGCCGTCGTGCGGGAGGGTGCCGCTCGGGACGTCTCGCTGGTCGACCTACGGCGGTACCAGGCGGCGCCGTCGGCCCGGTCGACCGTGCTCGTGGTCGGCTACGGAAACCTGGCCGACGCGCGCCTGCCGGAGGCGCTGCGGAGCCTGCGCGCGGCGGTCGAGGCGGCGGCCGCCCGAGAAAGAGATGCTGCGCTGACCGTGTCACCGACAGTAGACACTGCGCACTCTCAGTGACGCAGTCCTGGCACCTGCCGGCCGACGGCGGCGCGCACCTCCTCCGGAAGCTGCGACCAGTCGTCCGTGGTGTCCAGGTCGACGGCGGTGCCCGGCCGGTGCACGACCGTCGCCTCCAACCCCCAAGCCTCGGCCTCCGCAAGATGCGCCCCCAACGAGCCCTCCCCGAACCGAAACCTGAACCGCGACCGCGATCCGGCCGTCTCGAAGGGGCGAAGCGCCTCGAAGGGGACGAGCAGGAGGTTGGTGCCCGAGCGGTTGCGGTCGGTCGCGACGACGACCGGGGCGTCCTCGGCGAGGATCGCCTCGACGTCCGTCGGGGTCAGCGCGGGGAGGTCGGCGTGGGCTACCAGGAGACGGGCGCCGGGTGCCGGCTCTGCGACATCCGTCTGGGCTGGGCCCCCTTCGGCAGCGCCCGATGTGGTCGCGCCCACCTCGGTAGCATCGGTCCCGGCCGTGTCCCCTTCGGCAGCCCTCGGCGCATCCGTCTCGCCCGCCTTATCCGTCTCGCTCTGCGCGTCCGCTTCGCGCGCCCGGACGACGTCGCGGGCGTACTCCAGGGCGGCGTTCAGCCCCGGCCGGTCGGCGGGCTGTTCCAGAATCTCGACGGAGAGCCCGGCCAGCGTCTCCCGGGCGAAGGCCGGGTCCGCCGTCACCACGACCACACGTTCGATCCCGTCGGCGGCGAGGAGGGCGGTCACGACGTGCCGGGCCAGCACGCGGATGAGCCGGCGCCGCGACCCGGCGTCCAGCACCGCGGCCAGCCGGGACTTGCCGGAGACGCCGTCGCGCAGCGGCACCACCGCCGTCGTGCGCCGGCCATGCTGCGGGGGGCCGGACGTTGGGGTCACGCGAACGCCAGCAGCTCGCGGGCCAGGCGCTCGCGGCCGGGCGGGCCGCCCATGATCGTGTCGGTGACGTGCACCGTCAGGCCGAGGTCGGCGACGGCGTCGGCGAGGGCCGCGTCCCGCTCGTCGATGACCATGACGTCCACGAGGTCCGCGTAGATGCGGGCCACGCCGAGGGCGGACACCTCGTGCCCGAGGGACTCCAGGATCTGCGCGGCCGGGCCCTTGATCGCCTGTCCGCCCACGATGGGGCTCACCGCGACGCGGCGGCCGGATGCGGTCGCGAGGGCCTCGCGGACCCCGCGCACCGCGAGGAGCGGCTCGATCGACAGGAACGGGTTCGACGGCGCGAGGACCACCAGCTCGGCGGCCAGGGCATCGAGCACGCCGGGGGCGGGGCGGGCGGCGTCGGCCCCGGCGAAGTGCAGGCCCAGGACGGCGTCCGCGTGCCGCCGTCCCACGAAGTACTCCTGGAACCCGAGCCGGCCCGCCGGGGTGTCGACGAAGGTGGCGAGGTGGTCGTCGGTGGCGGGCAGGACCAGCGGGCGGACCCCCATCGAGCGGGCGATGTGCGCCGTGACGGCGGACAGCGGCTCACCCCGGCGCAGCCGCGCCGTCCGCACGATGTGGGTGGCGAGGTCGCGGTCGCCGAGGGTGAACCAGGTGTCCTCGCCCAGGTCCTTCAGCGCGGTGAGGGTCGCGTACGACTCGCCGCGCAGGCCCCAGCCGCGGTCCTCGTCGTTGAGCCCGGCGAGGGTGTACAGGACCGTGTCGATGTCGGGGGAGATGGCGAGGCCGTGGAGCTCGACGTCGTCGCCGACGTTCACGACGACGGTCAGGGCCGAGGTGCCGGCGTCGGGCGCCGTGGCGTCCGACGCGCCGTGAGGCGCCGTCGCGTCCGGGGTACCGGTGGGCGCCGAACCGAGCGCGAGGTCGAGGCCGTGCGCGAGCCGCGCACCGCCGACCCCGCCCGCGAGGAGGGTGACGTTCACGCGTCGAGCCTACGTGCGCGGGACCTGTCGGAACCGCGCCGACGTGTCAGATCCGCCACAGGCAGAGAGCGGCCCGAGCGTCTGACACCTGCTCCCGAACACTCGCGCCGGACACGCGCGGCGAACACCGGTGCGGGTCCCCGGCGCAACGGGGGAGTATGGGTACATGGCTGTCTTCGCGTTCTCCGTCGCCCCCATGACCGCGGGCGAGTCCGTCGCCGACCAGGTCGCCGAGGCCGTCCGCATCGTCAGGGAGTCCGGGCTCCCGAACCGGACCACCTCGATGTTCACCGAGATCGAGGGGTCGTGGGACGAGGTGATGCCGGTGATCCAGCGCGCCACCGAGTCGGTCGCCCGCGGCGGGCACCGCGTGTCCCTCGTGATCAAGGCCGACATCCGGCCGGGCGCCCCGGCCGGGCAGATCGACAGCAAGATCGCCCGGGTCGAGGAGCGGCTGGCGGCCGACGAGTCGGAGACGGGGCACTCCTGAGCCTTCCCCGCGAGTAGGTCCGCTTTGTCGGTAGCGGACCTGCTCGTCAGAGGCCTTCATCCACGACCGGGCGCACCCTGCCGGCCCGCGACGAGAGGTCGCCGGGACAGGGACGCAGGGGCGTGGATCGTTGTCATGACATGGACCCTGGGCGTCGGACAAGTATCACTACACCTTCACCGGCGTGTTTCCGCTCGCCTGCCGTCGGGCTTTAGGCTAAGGCGGACCGATGCCGCAGGACCCGGGGAGATCACGAGATGCCATTGTTCGAGGTCGATACCCAGCGGCCGCTTCTCGTGACGTCCGCCGGCGGCGCCAACGGCTCGGAGCCCGGCCTGAAGACCACGGCCAACCAGGTGGTCGACTCCCACATCGACGGTCTCCTCGGCGAAGAGGTCTTCCCGATCGCGCAGGGTTCCGGCCCTGACGAGCCGCACCTCCTCGCGCTGGACGCGTCGGGCTCGCCCGTGGTGGTCGAGCTCGTCGCCGACCTCGACCGGGCGAACCTCGCCAAGGCGCTCGACCACGCGGGCGCGGCCGGCCGGCTGACCCGTGCGGAGCTGGCGGCGCGCTACAGCGGCGGGGCGAACTCGTTCCAGCACGACGTCGCGGCGTTCTACGACAGCGTGCCCATCACCCGCACCCAGGCCGGGAAGAACAGCGGCAACGGCGCGCGGCTCATCATCATCTGCCAGAACGCGCCCGACGAGATCCTCAACGCGGTCGACTTCCTGCGCCAGCCCACCATGCCCGTCGAGGTGCTGAAGATGGGCGTGGTCAACTCGGACGACGGCCGCAAGTTCCTCGACGTCTCGCCGCTCGTGGTGCACCTGCCGCCCGGCCTGCCCGCGCCGAAGTCGGCGCCGATCGGCGGCACCATCACCAGCTCGCTCAAGGGTTCGGTCAGCACGTCGATGGACACGGGCGTGACCGGCGGGGTGGCCGGCGGCGGCTCCGCCGCGCCGAAGGACGCGTTCGAGGAGGGCGTCAAGGTCGGCTACGCCCTGACGGGCAAGATGCCGGTCGTCGCGCAGGCGCCCCAGGCCCGTACCGAGCGGTCCGAGCGCACGCCGCAGGCGTCGCCGTCCGGCAGCAGCCTGCCCTCCGGCCCGACCAACGCCGCGACCGGCCTGCGGTCGAGCCTGCGCGCCGGCGCGCAGCGCGCCACGCCGGAGCGTCCGGCCGGTACCCGCGCCGGACGCCGTGCCCAGGCCGCCGCCGCGTCCGACACCGCGCCCGCGCAGGACGCCCCGCTGAGCCCGAGCAGCGAGAGCGCACCGAGCTCCCCGGTCTCCCGGGTACGTCCCGGCTCGGAGTCGCGCCCGACGCCGAGCACCCCGCCGCGCCTGTCCGCGAGCCGCTCCTCGCTCGGCGGCGCCCAGCCGGCACGCGTCGAGACCCCCGCCGAGCCGACGCCGGCGGTGCGGCGCCGCTCGCGCACCGACCGGTTCGCGGCCTCGGCCCCGGACGAGCCGACCTCGGGCTACCCGGTGTCCGGTCCGACGCCGTCGGCCGAGCCGGCCTACACACCGCCGCCGCCCGCGCCGCAGCCGCCGGTCGAGGAGAACCTCTGGCAGCCCGCGCCGTACGAGGAGGCGCCGGCCTACGCGGCGACGCCGTCGAACGAGCCGATCGACTTCGACGTCACGCAGCCCCGCTACAACCCGGAGCCCACGTACAGCACCGAGTCGTCCTTCGCGCCCACCTCGGACGCGTACGGCTACAACCCCGAGCCTCCCGGGTACGACGGGCAGGGCGGGTACGGCTACGGCGAGCAGCAGGCGTACGAGTCGTACGCGGACGGCGCGGCCCCGGTCGTGACCGAGCAGAGCCCGTGGGAGTCCGGCGGCTACCTGACGGCGCCGGACGACGGCTACGGGCAGACGGCGTTCGACGCCGACCCGTACCCGTCGAGCGCTCCCGAGGCGCCGGCCCGGCCCGTGCCCCCGGGCGAGAGCATCCGGGCGAGCACCCCGATGCTGTTCGAGGAGGAGGACGACCCCGACCTCGAAGCGCTCGCCCGGAGCGTCGGCACGCCCACGCGGATCGTGTGGTCGCGGCCGCGGCGCAACCAGCACTTCGAGGCGATGCTCCTGCCGGACGGCTCGATCGAGCTGGCCAACGGCGCGCGCTACCGGCACCCCGACTCGGCGGCGACGGCGGCCTCCGGCTCGTACACGGCCGACGGCTGGAGTGTGTGGCGCATCGGCGACACCGGCCCCACGCTGGTCGAGGAGTTCTCCCGCCGGTTCTCCTGATCGGCCAGCAAATCAGCCGGAGGCGCGCACCACGAGCTCCGGGACGAAGGTCTCCGACCCGGCGACGGTCTCGCCGTGCGGGTCCTGGGCCTGGCGCAGCGCGTCGAGCAGGAGCCGGGCCATGGCCGCCGCCATGTCCTCGACGGGCTGACGCACCGTCGTGAGCGGCGGGTGCGCCTGCGCGGCGACGCTCGAGTCGTCGAACCCCACCACCGCGACATCCCGCGGCACGTCCCGGCCGGCCGTGCGGAGCGCCGTCGACACGCCGTCGGCCATGAGGTCGTTCGCCGCGAAGACGCCGTCCACGTCCGGCCGCGCGGCCAGCAGCTCCCGGGCCGCCGCCTCGCCGCCCGGGCGGGTGAAGTCGGCGGTGACCACCTCGGGCTCCCGCAGCCCCGCCGCGCGCACCCCGTCCAGGAAGCCCTGCAGCCGGGCGTGCCCGAACGGCGCGTCGGGCGGCCCGGCGACCACCGCGAGCCGCGTGCGCCCGGTCTCGGCGAGGTGCGCGGCGGCGAGCCGGCCACCCTCGGCCTGGTCCAGGTCGACCCAGGCGACGCCGGGCACGGTCGTGCGGGTGGACAGCACCAGCGGCACCGCGAGCTCCGCCAGCCGGCCGGGCAGCGGGTCTGTGGAGCTCGACGTGATGAGCAGGACGCCGTCCACGTGCCCCTGGCGCACGTACCGCACCACCTGGTCGTGGGCGGGCGGGTCGGCGGGGATGATCGCGAGGTGGATGTCGCGCGGCCGGAGCACCTCCTGTGCCCCAGCGGTGACGCGCCCCACGTACGGGTCGGTGAAGAGGCGTTCGAGGAACGGCAGCGGTGAGCGGTGCTCCGGCGGCTCCGACACCACCAGCGCCACCGAGCCGGTGCGCCGCGTCACCAGCGACCGGGCCGCGAGGTTCGGCACGTAGCCGGTCTTCTCGATCGCCCGGCTCACGACCTCGACGATCTCGGGGTCCACGGTCGGCACCCCGTTGATCACCCGCGACACGGTCGCGCGCGAGACCCCGGCGACGGAGGCGACGGCCTCGAGGGTCGGGCGCGCGGAGCGGGCGGGCGGCATACCGCCAGTTATACCCGAGGTGCCCGACGGCGGGTGGTCGCCTTCCCGCGAAGGCGACCACCCGCCGTCGGGCAGCGGGCGGGGCGGGGCCGCTACTGGTAGACGCGCACGTAGTCCACGAGCATGCGGGACGGGAAGGGGGTGCTCGCGTCCGGCGGGCCGGGCCAGTCACCGCCGACCGCGAGGTTGAGGATCAGGTAGAACTCGTGGTCGTAGACCCACGGGCCGCGGGTCGACTCCACGGTGTCGCGGTCCGCGTAGAAGACGTCGCGGCCGTCGAGCGAGAACTGGATGCCCTCGCTGTCCCACTCGGCGGCCCAGGTGTGGAAGCCGGCCGAGATCTTCGAGCCGTCGGGCAGGGTGTACGAGCCGCCGTAGCCACCGCCGCCGTTGTACGCGGGCGCGTGCAGCGTGGAGTGGGCGGTGGTCGGGTTCTGGCCGATGAACTCCATGATGTCGATCTCGCCGTTGTACGGCCACGGCCGGCCGTCGAGGAAGTCGGTGCCCATCATCCAGAACGCCGGCCACAGGCCGCGGCCCTCTGGGACCTTGACGCGCGCCTCGAACCGGCCGTACTGCGCGTGGAACTTGTTCGAGGTGTTCATCCGGTGCGAGGTGTACTGCCGCCCGTCGCGGTCCTCGCGGCGTGCCTCCAGCACGAAGTTGCCCTGGCCGTCGTGGAACCCGTTGCCGCTCGGCGTGTAGACCTCCAGCTCGTTGTTCGCGGGCAGACCCGGGTCGATGGTCCAGCGGGACGCGTTGGCGGGGGTGCCCGCCGCGCCGTCGAACTCGTCGCTCCAGACCAGGTCGAGGTCGTCGAAGTTCGGGTCGGCGGGCTCGGCGGGCGGCGTGGTGGGCGCGCCGCCGCTGCCGTAGACCTGGAACTCCCACAGCGAGTAGCCGTAGGGGCCGCTCCGGTCCCGCAGGTGCACGCGCACGTGCCTGCCGTCGGCGTCGAGCGGGATGGTCTGCTTGAAGCCGGTGCCGCTCGTCGTGGTGTAGACGGTGCGCCAGGTGGTGCCGTTGTCGGACACGTCGATGTCGAACGTGGTCGCGTACGCCGGGTCCCACTGCAGCACCACGCTGCTGACGTGCGCGGCGGCGCCGAGGTCGACGGCGATCCAGCCCTCGTCGACCCAGCCCGTGTCAGGGCTCACGGCCCAGCGGCTGGCCGGGTCGAGGTCGAACGCCTTGTCGGGTGAGCAGAGCCAGCACGCGCTGTCGTGCTGCGAGCTGGAGGCGGTGCCGGTCTTGCCGTACGACAGGAGGGTGTCGCCGGGCGCGGAGCCGCCCGGTCCGAAGACCTGCAGCTCCCACAGGGAGACGCCCCACTGCGTGGCGCGCTGGGTGGCCCACAGGCGCAGGTAGCGGCCGGTGCCGTCGACGTCGAGGTTCTCGTCGCCGCCCCGGCCGGTGGTGGTCGAGTAGAGGGTGGACCAGGCCGAGCCGTCGGCCGACGTCTCGATGCGGTAGCCGGACGCGTACGCCGTCTCCCAGTCGAGGACCACCCGGTCGATGGCCTGGACGGAGCCCAGGTCGACGCGGATCCACTGGTTGTCGGCGGCCGCGCTGGACCAGCGGGTGCCCGGGTCGCCGTCGACGGCGGCGGCGCCGGTGCTCCAGTCGAACTCGGTGCTGGAGGTGGTGACCGGCCGGCCCTGGGAGAGCGGTGCTGCGGCGGCTGCCGCCGTCGTGACCTGGGTGAGCGTGCCCAGGGTGAGGAGGGACGCTGCCGCCGCCGCGGCCGCGAGGGAACGGAGATGTTTGCGCATGGACGTGCTCCTTCGGACGTCGGACGTGCACAGGGGTGAGAGTGAGAGAGCGCTCTCTGGCTCACTGTCGCGGACCCGCGGGGTCACGGTCAAGGGTTTGGGCGGAATTCGCTGACAGCGTTGTAAGCAAACTCTGGCCAGGCTACGGCCGGACGACGACCTTGCCGAACTGGTGGCCCCCGTCCAGCCGGGCCAGCCCCTCCGCGGCGTTCGCGAGCGGCACCTCGGCGTCGATCACCGGGCGGACGCCGGTGCGGGCGCAGAACCGGGCGAGTGCGTCGAGGTCCTCCCGCGAGCCCATGGTGACGCCCTGCACCCGGATCTCCTGGAAGAAGATCCGGGTCAGCTCGGCGGGCGAGGCGTCGCCGGACGTCGCGCCGCAGACCAGGACCGTGCCGCCCGGGCGGACCGAGCGGATCGAGTGCGCCCACGTCGCCTGGCCCACCGACTCCAGCACGGCGTCCACCCGTGCGGGCAGGCGGGCGCCCACCTCGACGGCGCCGGCGGCGCCCGCCGCGACGGCACGCTCCCGCTTCTCGGCCGAGCGCGACGTCACCCAGACCTCCAGCCCGGCCGCGGCGCCGAGCGCGACCGCCGCCGTCGCGACCCCGCCGCCGGCGCCCTGCACCAGCACGCGGTCGCCCGGGGCGAGGCCGCCCTGCGTGAACAGCATGCTGTACGCGGTGAGCCACGCCGTCGGCAGGCACGCTGCCTCCTCGAACGAGAGCTCGGCGGGCTTGGGCACGAGGTTCGCCGTCGGCACCGCCACCCGCTCGGCGAGCGTCCCGGGGTAGCGCTCCGAGAGGAGCGAGCGCCGCTCCTGCGGCCCGACGCCGTGGCCGTCGGCCCCGATGACGCCGTGCACGATCACCTCGGTCCCGTCGGGGGCCACGCCGGCGGCGTCGGTGCCGAGGATCATCGGGAGCTGCTGCTCCCGCAGGCCGACGCCGCGCAGCGACCACAGGTCGTGCTGGTTCAGGCTCGCCGCCCGGACGTCCACGGTGGTCCAGTGCTGCGCGGCCTCCGGTTCCGGCCGGTCACCCACCTCCAGGCCGTCGAGCGGGCTGTCGGGCGAGAAGCGGGTCACGTAGGCGGCGAGCATGCCCTCAACCTACCCGGCGGCCGTGCCGGACCAGCCGGCGGGCACGGTGCCGAGGCGTACCCGCTGCGGGTGGTCGCCCACGGCCACCGAGGTGATCTTCTGCCCGGTCTCGAAGTCGATGGAGGTCACCTGGTCGGCCTCGGCCTCCGACACCACGCACGCCGTGCCGTCGCCGGTCACCGTTGACCAGTACGGCTTGGCGGCCTCGATCAGCGGCCCCTCCGCGAGCGTGGTCCGGTCCACGACCACGGCGTAGTCGTCCATGGTTCCCGCCACGCACAGGTGCTCGCCCGAGGGCTCCATGGTGAGGCCGTGGTGCCGCGAGTCGTTGACCATGTCGGAGCGGCGGCCGTCGAACACGCTCGGCAGCGTCTTGACCCGCGTGATCCGGTCGCTCGCGACGTCGTACTCCAGGAACCCGCCGAAGAAGGACACCTGGAAGTACAGCTTCGACTCGTCGGGGCTGAAGGCGGCGGGGCGGACGGCGTCGGACAGGTGGCCCAGACCGGCGTCGTCGAGCCGGTCGCGCATGTCGATCTCGCGGACCACCTCGAACGTCTCGGCGTCGGCGACGGTGATGACGCGGTCGCCCTTGAGGAAGTCGAGCGCCGGGTCGTCGAGGTCGTTGTTGACCTCGCCGATCGACATGTTCCAAATGAGGCCGTCGGCCGTGTAGATGTTCTCGTGCGGCTTGTCGCCCGTGGGGAAGGAGCCGGCCTCGACGCCGGTCTCGATGTCCAGCACGTGCACCCGGTTCCTGGTCGACGCCGAGACGGCGACCTGCGTCCCGTCGGGCGACACGGCCATGTGGTCGGCGCGGAAGCCGGACACCGGGAACCGCCACTCGACCTCGCCCGTGGCGAGGCTGATCGAGACGACGTCGGCGAAGCTCGGCCGCGAGACCACGAGCGACGAGCCGTCCGGGGTGGTGTACATGTCGTCGGCGAACTGGTCGTTGCCCTCGCCGACGGTCTCCCGGATCACCAGGAACGCCGCCAGCCGGATCGGGTCGCGGTAGATCTCGCGCATCCGCTCGGCGCGGTCGGGGATCACGTTCACGTGCCCGACCGGCGTGAGGTCGGCGCCCGACGACACCACGGACGCCGTGCCGTCCCAGTTGTTGGCGACGAACAGGACCTCACGGGGTGGCGGGTCGGCCTGGGCCGGGGCCGATACGACGGCGGCCCCTGACGTCACGAGGCCGAGGGAGATCAGGATGGAGAGTGCACGGCGCTGGGTCACTGGACGCTCCTCTTCGTCGGGCTGGTCCGCGTCGACCAGCCCGACGAAGATTACTGGAGCCAGGTTCAGTAAGGAAAGATCACCCGCTGATCACTCGGTCCCGATGTCGAACATCCACGAGATGCCGAACTTGTCGGTCAGCGCGCCGTAGTGGTCGCCCCACGGGGCGAGCTCGAGCGGCTGGCCGATGGTGCCGCCGTCGGACAGCTTCTCGTAGGCGCCCCTGATGTAGTCGTGGTCGTCCGGGCCGCCGGTCAGGGCGACCGTCACGCCGGCCGACGGCGCCACGTACTCCATGAACGACGGCGTGTCCGCCGCCATGATCGTCAGGCCGCCCGGGGTGTCGAGCTGGCCGTGCATGACGAGGTCCTTGTCCTCGTCGGGGGTGGGCATACCCTCCATCGGGTTCCCACCGAACGTGCTGACGTCGAGCTGACCGCCGAGCACCGACTGGTAGAAGTCCAGGGCATCCTTCGCCTCGGACCGGAAGCTGAGGTACGGGTTGAGCTTTGCCATACGGCCACGCTAGCCCCGGGCCGTGGCCCCCGCTCGATGGTTACCCGAGGAACTCACCGACCATGGGGCCGATCTGGTCCGCCTCGACCAGGAAGCCGTCGTGCCCCACGTCGCTCGTCACGATGCGCAGCGGCTCCGCCCGCGGGATCCACTGCGCGAGCCGCGCGGACTGCTCGGGCGGGAACAGCCGGTCGCTGTCCACCGCCACCACGAGCGTGCGGGCCGTGATCTGGCTCAGGGCCGCCTCGACGCCGCCGCGGTCGCGGCCGAGGTCGTGCGACAGCATCGACTCGGTGAGCACGAGGTAGGAGTTCGCGTCGAACCGGCGCGCCAGCTTGTCGCCGTGGTGGTCCAGGTACGACTGCACGGCGAACCGGCCGCCGGCGAACGGGTCCTCGCCGCCCTGCGGCAGGCGCCCGAAGCGCTGGTCCAGCTCATAGCCCGTGCGGTAGGTGGTGTGCGCGATCTGCCGCGCGATGCCGAGGCCGGTGTGCGGCCCGTCGTCGTCGGCCGCCTCGTAGTAGTCGCCGCCGCGGAACCGCGGGTCCACGCGGATCGCGGCGAGCTGCGGGTGCGCCCACGCGATCTGGTCCCCGCCGGTCTGGGCGGTCGTCGCGATGGCCGCGAGGTTCCGCACGTCGATGCCGGCCTCCGGCCCGAGCAGCGCCCACTCCAGCACGCGCAGCCCGCCCATGGACGCGCCGATCACGAGCCCCCACGACCGGATCCCGAGCTCGCGGGACAGCGCGATCTCCACGGCCACCTGGTCCCGGGTGGTGATGTAGGGGAACCGGCCGCCCCACGGGCGCCCGTCCCACGCCGCCGACGACGGCCCCGTGGTGCCCTGACAGCCGCCGAGCACGTTGGGCGCCACCACGAAGTACCGGTCGGTGTCGATGGGCCGGCCCGGGCCCACCATCTGCGTCCACCACCCGGCGGTCACGTGGCCGGGGCCGGCCTCGCCCGTGACGTGCGAGTCGCCGGTCAGGGCGTGCAGCACCAGCACGGCGTTGGACCGGTCGGCGTTCAGGGTGCCCCACGTCTCGTAGGCCACGCGGACGGCGGGCAGCCGCCCGCCGGCTTCCAGGTCGACGTCGCCGACGTCGGCGAACTGCCGTTGCCCCGGGTCGTCGCCCTCACGCCAGGCGCCGCTCGCGGGCACCGGGGGCTTGCTCCGGGAGCGCGACGGCGCGGTGACACCGCCGTCGGCCGGGAAGGGGACGCGCGCCTCGCGGACCGGGGAGGGCGTGGTGCGGGCGCTCTGGGCGGCCGAAGGGGTGTGGATGGCCATGTCGCTCCTGCGGCTCGGGGTGGTGGGCTCGGTACCGGGCTTGCCTTGTGGGCGTGTGCGCAGTGGTCCGCAGGACGCGGCTGGATCCGTCGATGGGTTCTTGCCGGTCGTGGGCAGGCGAACGTGCGCTGGGATCAGCGACACATTCGACGACTCATGCCTGGGACCGTAACCCGCGTGGCGGGTCGGGGGAACCTGCGTCTTGCAGTGCGAGACCACGATGCGAGACACCTGGGTCTGGGCTGGGGCCTCGGGTGGAGCGCTTCCGGATGCGCGAGTCGGAGGCCCGGGGCACATTTGGACGGGTAACAACGGAGTGATTCACAGGATCTGCGCAAGGCGACACGCCGAAGGTGCGCGGATCGAAAGGGGGATCATGCGGCGGATCCGAGGTCTGGACGAGTCGGCCGGCCGGTGGGCCGGTCTCACGGGCGGGGTTGCCGGGCACCCGGTCGCCGGCTCCGGGTGGCACGCGCACGGCACCGTGCTGGCCCTCCGTGCCCTTGGCGCGGCGGTCCTCGCGTTCGCCCTGGTCTTCCCGTGGGGCCCGAGCGCAGAGGCGGACCCGCCGACGGCCGAGGACGCCCAGGCCGCGCGGGACGCGGTGGCGGCAGGGACCCTCGACGTCCGGCAGGCGGAGGCCGCCCTCGTGGCACTCCGCGCGGGGCTCGAAGCGGCCCAGGTGCGGGTTCAGGTCGCGGCGGCCGACTACGCCGAGGCCCAGCAGGCCGTCGCGCAGGCCGAGCGGGCGGTGTCGGCGGCCCGCTCCGCCGCCGCGGAGGCGCGCAGGGGTGAGCAGACGGCGCGGGCGGGCCTCGCCGAGGTGTACCGGGCATCGTCGCGCGATGCGGACCTGGGGCCGCTGGGCGTCGCCCTCGGGGCGGACTCGGTGCCCGACCTGGTGGGGCGCAGTGCCGCGGAGCGTGCGGTGCAGCGCAAGCTCGGCGGGGCCCTCGCCGCGTACCAGGAGGCGCGCGCCTCCTGGGAGTCTGCGAACGCCCGGTGGGCGGCCGCGAAGAAGGAGCTCTCCGCGGTGGCCGAGCGGGCGGAGGCCGCGTTCGGCGCCGCGCAGGCGGCTGCGGCCGGCCTCGCGGCGCGCACCCGGGCGGTCGAGGCGCAGCGGCAGGCCCTGGTCGCGCGGCTCGCGCAGCTCCGGGAGACCAGCGTGCGGATCGAGCGGGCGCGCGAGGCCGCGCGGGTCGCCGCCGCCGCTGCCGCGCGCGAGGCGGCTGCGAGGGCGGAGCTCGAGGCGCGTGCGCGTGCCGAGGCGGCAGAGGCCGACTCCGAGGCCGACGCCGGTGGCTCCGGGGCCGGCGACATCCCGCCGCTCGGTGGTTGGGCGCCCGAACCCGCGCCGGTGGTCCCGCCGGCGCCCGTCGTCCCGCCGTCCTCCGGCGAGGTCGGGTCGGAGGCGTTGGGGATCGGTGCGGTGGCCTGGGCGCGGACGAGGCTCGGGGCGCCCTACCAGCTCGGTGCGGCCGGCCCGTTGTTCTACGACTGCTCCGGCCTGACGATGATGGCGTGGGCGAGCCAGGGCGTGCACATCACGCGGTCCTCGCGGTCGCAGTACCTCGTCGTCGGCAAGGTGGACTACGGGTCGCTGCGGGCCGGCGACCTGATCTTCTACGGCTCGGACCCGAGCGACCCGTCGTCGATCTACCACGTCGCCATGTACACGGGCGACGGCATGATGATCGAGGCCACGCTGCCCGGGCAGCCGGTGGCGGAGCACCCGCTGCGGTTCACCGACGCGATGCCCTACGCCGGCCGGCCCTGATCGGTCGGTGGCCGTAGGGGGTCAGTGCTTGTCGTAGTAGCCCGTGTCCTTGGCACGCTGGAACGAGCGGACGATCTCGGCCTCGGCGTCGGCCCGGCCCACCCAGTGTGCGCCCTCGACGGACTTGCCCGGCTCGAGGTCCTTGTAGACCTCGAAGAAGTGCTGGATCTCCAGGCGGTGGAAGTCTGAGACGTCGTCGATGTCCTGGCGCCACGCCGCGCGCTGGTCGCCCGTCGGCACGCACAGCACCTTGTCGTCGCCGCCGGCCTCGTCACGCATGCGGAACATGCCGAGCGCCCGGCACTTGATCAGGCAGCCCGGGAAGGTGGGCTCCTCCAGCAGGACCAGCGCGTCCAGCGGGTCGCCGTCCTCGCCGAGGGTGCCCTCGATGAAGCCGTAGTCGTCGGGGTAGCGCGTCGAGGTGAAGAGCATGCGGTCGAGGCGGATGCGTCCGGTCTCATGATCCACCTCGTACTTGTTCCGCTGACCCTTGGGGATCTCGATCGTGACGTCGAACTCCACGCCGATGTGCTCCAGTTCTCGAATGATGGTCGCCGAAGTGTCTTACCGCGGCGGCGGCCGTGCGCCCGTCCAGTGTGCCATGGCTCCTGTGTCCGGGCCGGTGCCTGTGGTCAGGACCACTGTCCGCGTTCGGCATAATTCGCAGCGTGCGCGGTGCGCGCGGAGCCGGGGTGACGCGAGCGGGTGAAATTCAGCGTGAATCGCTGCCGTCGTGCGCGTCGAGTGGTTTGCCGCCACTAGAGTTGGCTATGGCTTTCACGTGACGATCGAGAGGATGCCCATGGAGTGGGGGTTGCGCTCCGGCGCCGCCGTCGCCGCGATCGTCGCACTGTTCGGTGGGTACCTCGTGGCGGACGCCTACGACGTCGTGCCGGGCACGCTCACCACCGCCGCGCCGTGGCCGCAGCCCAACCCCTTCCCGTCCGCCCCCGGCGCCGTCGAGGGGCCCGCGCCCGCCGCGTTCCTGTCGGGCCTGCCCGGCGAGGCGCCCGTGCCGGACAGCGTGGAGATCCAGCGCCTGGTGACGGACCTGGCCAAGGACAAGCGGCTCGGGTCCCGCGTGGGCGTCATGGTGGCGGACGGCGCCTCGGGCGAGGTGCTCGGCTCGTCGAGCCCGGACAAGCTCATGACCCCCGCGTCGACGCAGAAGCTGTTCACGGGGGTCGCCGCGCTCTCGTCGTCCATCGCGGACACCACCCTGCAGACCAAGGCCGTCCTCCTGGACGACAACACGGTGGTCCTGGTGGGCGGCGGCGACATGATGCTGTCAGCGGGCAAGGGCGACCCAAACGCGGTTAACGGCAGGGCAGGGCTGGGCGACCTCGCGCGGCAGGTCGCCGCCAAGGTGAAGGTCACCGGCACCACCGAGGTGCGGGTCGCGCTCGACGACACGCTCTTCACCGGCGACGACATCGCGCCGACCGTCGCGAGCCCGGACATCGCCGCTGGCTACGTCGCGCCCGTGTCGTCCGTCGGGATCAACGTCGGCCTGCTGTCCGACGGCTACAGCGACAACGGGCCCCGCGCGTCCGACCCCGGCAAGTACGCGGCGGAGGCCTTCTCCGCTGCCCTTGAGGCCCAGGGCCTCAAGACCGCCGGCGCCGTGATCGACGGGAGCGCCCCCGACGACGCGCGGGTGCTCGGCGAGGTCAGCTCGGCCCCGCTCTCCGACATCGTCGGGTTCGCGATGCAGTACTCCGACAACACGATCACCGAGGTGCTCGGGCGCCTGGTCGCGGTGGACGCCGGCCTGCCCGGCTCCAACGACGGCGCGACGCAGGCCGTGATCGCGAGCGCGAAGCGGCTCGGTATCGACATGACCGGCGCGCGCCTGCGGGACTGCTCGGGCCTCGGGGACGGCTCGTACCTGAGCGCGCAGCAGCTCGTGGACCTGCTGGAGATCATGGTCGACCCCGAGCATCCGGAGCTGCGCAGCGAGGCCGTCGGCATGCCGATCGCGGGCCTGTCGGGCACGCTCGCCAGCAGCCACGGGCGGTTCACGGGTACCAACGCGGCCAGGGGGCTCGCGCGCGCCAAGACCGGCAGCCTGCCCAAGGTGCGCGCGCTCGCCGGGACGGTGGTCACGGCCGACGACCGGCTGCTCGTCTTCTCGGTCCTGGCCGACGCGATCCCGGCGAACCAGTCGGCCGGCGCGACGTCGATCTACGACGGCTTCGTCGGCGACCTCGCGGCGTACTCGACGCAGGGCTGACGCACCGTCACCCCCGACCGTTACCGTGGTCCGGTGACCCAGGCCTCCACAGCCCCCCAGGTCGTCGACTGGTCGGCGGCAGCACAGATCGCCGCGCGCCTTGCCCCGCCCGGGCCGCAGGCGCCGCGCGACGAGCTCGACGCCCTGGTGAGCGGTCTGCGGACGGCGGCGGGCGACGCCGTCGGCCACGTGCTGGAGACGACGCGGATGGTGCCGGCCCCGCGGGCCGGGGACGGCGGGCCGGGGGAGAATCCGTGGCTCAGGGGCGGCACGACGCTGAGCCCCGTGGCCGTGGTGGACCGCGCGACCTGGGCCCGCGCGAACACGCGGTCGATGGCCGCCATGACGGACGGGATCGGCGCGGTCGTGGCCGAGGTGTCGAAGGCGGCCACGTCGCCCGGCGCCCAGATGGCGGGCGCCGCCGAGATCGGGGCCGTCCTCGCGCTGCTCAGCGGGCGGGTGCTGGGGCAGTTCGACCCGTACTCCGGGTCTGGCCGGCTGCTCCTGGTGGCGCCCAACGTGCTGCAGGCCGAGCGCGCCCTGCACGTGCCGGTGCGGGACTTCCGGCTGTGGGTCTGCCTGCACGAGCAGACGCACGCCCTGCAGTTCGCCGCGGCGCCGTGGCTGGCCGGGCACCTCAGGGGCCGCACGCGCGGCCTGGTCGCGGGCATGGCCCGGACGTCGGCGGAGCTGGCGAAGGCCCGGTTCGACCGGAAGATCGTCATGATCGGGCGGAGCGTGCTCGACACCCTGCGCGGCAGCGGCGGCACCGTCCTCGACGGTCTGCTCACGCACGAGCAGAAGGCCGAGCTCGCCGACATCACGGCGGTCATGGCCCTCCTGGAGGGGCACGCGGACGTGATGATGGACGCCGTCGGGCCGCGGGTGGTGCCGTCCGTGCGGCGCATCAGGGCGCGGTTCGAGCGGCGGCGCGACGGCGAGGGGCGTAACGCCTTCGACATCGTGGTGCAGAAGCTGCTCGGCATGGAGGCCAAGCTCGCGCAGTACCGCGACGGCGCGGCGTTCGTGCGGACCGTGGAGCGAGCCGTGGGCCGCGAGGGGCTCAACGCCGTGTGGGCGGCGCCGGAGAACCTGCCGACCGCCCGGGAGATCGCCGACGCGCGGGCTTGGGTGCGCCGGGTGCACGGATGAGGCGGGTGCACGAATGGGGACTGAGGCGGGTGTTCGGATGGGGACCGGAGTGGGTGCTCGGATGAGGACGGCGAGTGGGGTGCGGGTCACGTTGTCCGGCGTCAGCGGGGCGCGGGGCGCGCTGGCCGATGCCAGCAGGGTGCGGGTCACGCTGTCCGACGCCAGCGGGGCGCGGGGCGCGCTGCCCGACGCTGGCCGGGCGCGGGCCAGGCTGCCCGGCGCCGGGGGCGCTTGACCGTGGCCCGCGTCGATCCTGCCCTCGCGGCGGCGCGGAACGCCGTCCGGGCCGTGCTGGCCGGGCTCGGGGCGGACGACCTGGTGCTGGTGGCTTGCTCGGGCGGGGCGGACAGCCTCGCCCTTGCCGCGTCCGTGGCGTTCGAGGCCCGCCGGGTCGGACGCTCGGTCCGCTCGCGCGGGTACGCCGTGCGCGCTGGTGCCGTGGTGGTGGACCACGGGCTCCAGGCCGGATCCGCCGACGTCGCAGAGCGGGCGGCCGAGCAGTGCCGCGGCCTGGGGCTGGACCCGGTGGTGGTCCGGCGGGCGGACTGGTCTTCCGGCGGCCGGGCCGGGGGCGGCTTTTCTGTTGGCCCGGCCGGTGGTGGCTCGTCTGTCGGTTCGGCGGGTGGCGGCTCTTCCGCCGGCATGGCGGGTGGTGGTTCTTCGGCCGGCTCACCGGGTGGCGGCTCATCTGCGGGCCCGGCGAGTGTCGGCTCTTCCGCTGGCCCTGCCGGTGGTGGCTCTTCTGCGGGCACAGCGGGTGGCTCTTCCGTTGGCCCGGTCGGTGGCGGTGGAGGGTCTCGGGCCGCCGAGCGCGGGCTTGGTCGCTCTCAGGGCGGTGAGAACGCCACTGTTCCCGCGTTCGGGGGGCCCGAAGCTGCCGCCCGGGAGGTTCGGTATGCCGCGCTGGAAGCGGTCGCCCGGGAGACCGGGGCCGCGCTGGTGCTGCTCGGGCACACCCTGGACGACCAGGCGGAACAGGTGCTGCTCGGGCTCGCCCGGGGCGCCGGCGCCCGGTCCCTCGCCGGGATGCCGCGCGAGCGGGGGATCTTCCGCCGGCCGTTCTTGGGGCTGCGGCGCGCGCAGACCGAGGCGGTGTGCGCGGCATCGGGCCTCCAGTTCTGGACTGACCCCACCAACCTCCTCCCGGACGACACTGCCCCTTCGCGAAATCGGTCACCTGGGAATGCCGTTTCGCGAGATCGGTCGGTTGTCTCGAGATCGGTCGATCGATGGACCGATCTCGAGGCAACGGACCGATCTCGGGGTCAGGGCGAGGCAATGGGCCGATCTCGTGTGGGCTTTGTGCCGCTGCGGTCGCGGGTGCGGGGGCGTGTGCTGCCCGTGCTGGAGGAGACGCTGGGGCCCGGGGTCGTCGAGGCGCTGGGGCGTAGTGCGGACCAGCTTCGGGACGACGCCGACCTGCTCGACGGTCTCGCCCATGACCTGTTCGCGCGGGCTCGGGCGGCGGCGGAGGATCAGGCGGCGCGGGATGCCGCAGCGCAGCGCCAAGCAAGCCAGGACCAGCAGGACCAAGCAAGCCAGGACCAGGCAGCCCCGGCCCGAGCGACGCATGACCAAGCGGCGCAGGACCGAGCGACGCCGGACCGAGCGGCGCAGGACCAAGCGACGCCGGACCCCGGAGCACACGCCCAAGCAGCCCGGGGCCAGGCCCCCGCAGGCGCCCCGGAACCCCCGGCGCCCGACGATCTCGCCCTCGACATCGAGGTCCTCGAACACGCCCACCCTGCGCTCCGGCGTCGTGCGCTGCGCCTGGCCGCGCTTGCCGTCGGCTGTGCGGCGACGGACACCACAGCACGGCACGTCGACGCGCTCGACGCCCTGGTCGTGTCATGGAGCGGTCAAGGCCCCGCCCACCTGCCGGGCGGCGCACAGGCCCGTCGCGCGTGTGGCAGGCTTTTCCTGCGCGCCGCGCCGACCGGTACCTCGGACGGCTGGACCGGCGCACTGCCGCCCAGCACAACTCAGGAGTGACCGTGGACCAGTCCGACGTCGGACCCGACATCGCAGAGATCCTGCTCTCCGAGGAGCAGCTCGCCAAGAAGGTCGACGAGCTGGCGGCCCAGATCGACGCGGACTACGCGGGCAAGGACCTGCTCCTGGTCGGCGTGCTCAAGGGCGCCGTCATGGTCATGGCCGACCTGGCCCGCCGGCTGCACCACCCGATCCAGATGGACTGGATGGCGGTGTCGTCGTACGGCTCCGGCACCAAGTCGTCCGGCGTGGTGCGCATCCTCAAGGACCTGGACGCCGACCTGACGGGGCGCAACGTCGTCATCGTCGAGGACATCATCGACTCGGGTCTCACGCTGTCGTGGCTGGTGTCGAACCTGCGCTCGCGGGGCCCCGAGTCCGTCGAGATCGCCGCGATGCTGCGCAAGCCGGACGCCGCGCAGGCCGACGTCGACGTGAAGTACCTCGGTTACGACATCCCGAACGAGTTCGTCGTGGGCTACGGGCTCGACTACGCCGAGAACTATCGGAACCTGCCGTTCGTTGCCACCCTGGCACCGCACGTCTACGGCGGCTGACCCGGTCAGCGGCCCGACGCCGCGGGTACCCGTCCCGGACGGTTCGTCGCGTCCGGGCGTGGTGTGGCCCAGGCATCACATGCTCTGGGCGAACACCCGGGGCTCCTCCCAGGGAGACCATGTAGTTTCGACGGAAACATACTGCGCGAGCGGAGGGAAACGGGGCCTGGTCCCCGTCGCCGATGAACATCAAGAAGCTTCTGAGTGGGCCCGTCATCTGGATCCTGGTCGCCCTGGTCGTGGTGACGCTGGCCATCTCGGCCCTGAACCAGCCCAATGTCTCGCGAATCGAGACATCACAGGGCATCGAGCTGCTGCGCGGCAGCACGGTCGAACACGCTCTCATGGTCGACGGCGAGCAGCGGGTCGAGCTGGAGCTCTCCAGGCCGTACCGGTCGACCGAGGGTGAGGGCGACGCGGCCGAGGAGGTCGACCACGGCACGACGGTCGAGTTCTTCTACACCCTGCCCCAGGGTGAGCGGGTCGAGAACGCCATCGTGCGGTCCGCCCCGGCGGACGGGTTCGACTCGGAGGTGCCGCAGCCCAGCTTCTGGTCCTCCATGCTGTCGGTGCTGATCCCGTTCCTCCTGATCGGCGTCGTGTTCTGGTTCCTGCTGTCGCGGGCGCAGGGCGGCGGCAACCGGGTCATGGGCTTCGGCAAGTCCCGGGCCAAGCTGGTCAGCAAGGACACGCCGCAGGTGACCTTCGCCGACGTCGCTGGCGCGGACGAGGCCGTGGAGGAGCTCCAGGAGATCAAGGAGTTCCTCGCCGAGCCGGCCAAGTTCCAGGCCGTCGGCGCCAAGATCCCCAAGGGCGTGCTGCTGTACGGCCCGCCCGGTACCGGCAAGACCCTCATCGCGCGCGCCGTCGCCGGCGAGGCGGGCGTGCCGTTCTACTCGATCTCCGGCTCCGACTTCGTCGAGATGTTCGTCGGCGTGGGCGCCAGCCGCGTGCGCGACCTGTTCGAGCAGGCCAAGCAGAACGCGCCCGCGATCATCTTCGTGGACGAGATCGACGCCGTCGGCCGCCACCGCGGTGCCGGCATGGGCGGCGGGCACGACGAGCGCGAGCAGACGCTGAACCAGATGCTCGTCGAGATGGACGGGTTCGACGTCAAGACGAACGTCATCCTCATCGCCGCGACGAACCGCCCCGACATTCTCGACCCGGCGCTGCTGCGTCCGGGCCGGTTCGACCGCCAGGTCGCCGTCGAGGCGCCGGACCTGAAGGGCCGCGAGGCGATCCTGAAGGTGCACGCGCAGGGCAAGCCCATGGTCGACTCCGTCGACCTGGCGGCCGTCGCGCGCCGTACGCCCGGCTTCACCGGTGCGGACCTGGCGAACGTGCTCAACGAGGCCGCCCTGCTCACAGCGCGCAGCGGCGCCCAGCTCATCGACGACCGTGCGCTGGACGAGGCCATCGACCGCGTGGTGGCCGGCCCGCAGAAGCGCACCCGCGTGATGCAGTCCAAGGAGCAGAAGATCACCGCGTACCACGAGGGCGGGCACGCCCTGGTGGCCGCGGCGATGCGGTACACGGACCCCGTCACCAAGGTGACGATCCTGCCGCGCGGCCGGGCGCTGGGCTACACGATGGTCATGCCGCTCGAGGACAAGTACTCGACGACGCGCAACGAGCTGCTGGACCAGCTCGCGTACGCGATGGGCGGCCGTGTGGCCGAGGAGATCGTGTTCCACGACCCCACCACCGGCGCCTCGAACGACATCGAGAAGGCCTCCGCCATCGCGCGCAAGATGGTCACCGAGTACGGCATGAGCGAGCGCGTCGGCGCCATCAAGCTCGGTACGAGCAACGGCGAGCCGTTCCTCGGCCGCGACTACGGCCACGAGCGGGACTACTCCGAGTCGGTCGCAGGCACGATCGACGAGGAGGTGCGCAAGCTCGTCGAGGCGGCGCACGACGAGGCGTGGGAGGTGCTGACCCAGTACCGCGACGTGCTCGACGACCTGGTGCTGCGCCTGCTGGACAAGGAGACGCTGAACCAGAAGGAGCTCGAGGAGGTCTTCGGACCCGTCGAGAAGCGCCCCGCGCGCGACGTCTGGCTGTCCAGCGAGCAGCGCACCGTGCACACGCGCGGGCCGGTCATGACGGCCAAGGAGCTGGCGGCGCAGCAGAACGGGCACACCACCGTCGTGCCGCAGGACGAGGCGGTGCTGGACACGGCCACGCCGTCGGACAACGGGCCGGCGGACCCGCCGAACTGAGTGACACGGCCCGGGTCGGCAGTGCCGAGCCCGGGCAGCAACGAGGACCGGAGCACCACGATGACCGACAGGTCCACCATCCCCGTTTCGACGCCCGCGCGGCGCGCGGCGGACGTTCCGCCGTACGACGCCGCACGGGCAGAGGCCGCGGTGCGCGAGTTCCTCCTCGCCGTCGGCGAGGATCCCGAACGGGAGGGCCTGCGCGAGACGCCCGCGCGCGTGGCCCGCGCGTACCGGGAGATCTTCGCGGGGCTGCGGCAGGAGCCGGAGGACGTGCTGACCACCACCTTCGACCTCGGGCACGAGGAGATGGTGCTGGTCAAGGACATCGAGGTGTACTCGACCTGCGAGCACCACCTGGTGCCGTTCCACGGCGTCGCGCACGTGGGGTACATCCCGAACGTGGACGGCCGGATCACGGGGCTGAGCAAGCTGGCGCGCCTGGTCGAGGTCTACGCCCGGCGCCCGCAGGTCCAGGAGCGGATGACCACCCAGATCGCTGACTCCCTGGTGGAGCTGCTCGAGCCGCGCGGCGTGCTCGTGGTGGTCGAGTGCGAGCACCTGTGCATGTCCATGCGCGGCGTGCGCAAGCCCGGCTCGCGCACCGTCACCTCCGCGGTGCGCGGTGTGATGCGGGACGCCGCCACGCGAGCCGAGGCGATGAGCCTCATCATCGGGAAGTGACCGTGGCTTCTGCCGTGCGCCACCCCACCAGGGACGCCCCGGTGCTCGGCCTGCCGGAGCTCTCCGGCGTCGGCCGCACCCTCGTGATGGGCGTCGTGAACGTCACCCCCGACTCGTTCTCGGACGGCGGCGAGTGGTTCGAGCCGTCGGCCGCCGTCGCGCACGGGCTGGAGCTGCTCGGCGAGGGCGCCGACATCCTGGACGTGGGCGGCGAGTCCACCCGGCCCGGGTCGGTGCGCGTGCCGCAGGACCAGGAGCTGGCGCGCGTGCTGCCCGTGATCGAGCAGCTCGCCGGCCACGGCGCCATCGTGAGCGTCGACACCACGCGTGCCGCCGTCGCCGAGCGGGCGGTGGCGGCGGGGGCGCGCATCGTGAACGACGTCTCCGGCGGCCTCGCCGACCCCGAGATGGCCGGCGTCGTGGCCGAGACGGGCGCGGCGTACGTGGCGATGCACTGGCGCGGGCACGCGGACGTCATGGACGACCTTGAGGTGTACGACGACGTCGTGGCCGACGTCCGCGACGAGCTCGCCGCCCGCCTGGCCGCCCTGCACGACGGCGGGGTGCGGCCCGAGCAGGTGATCGTCGACCCGGGACTCGGCTTCAGCAAGGCCGGGGTGCTGAACTGGCCGCTGCTGGCCCATCTCGACGCGCTGCACGGGCTGGGCCGCCCGGTGCTCGTCGGTGCGTCCCGCAAGCGGTTCCTCGGCCACCTGCTCGCCGACCCGGCGGGGCATCCGGCGCCGCCGCGCGCCAGGGACGACGCGACGGCCGCTATCTCGGCCCTGTCGGCCGCCGCGGGCGCGTGGTGCGTGCGCGTGCACACCGTCCGGGCGAGCGCCGACGCCGTCAAGGTGGCCGCCGCGTGGAGCGCCGCCGCCGGCGCGACGCAGGTAGGGTCGTCGCAGACCTCTCCCCGATCCGCACAGGGGGCATTGACTTCCACCGTGGCCTTGACCACAGAATCGTGGACGGCCGGGGGACAAGACATGCCGACCTGGCAGGATTCCGGTGCACGCACAGACGACGGGGGAGGACCACGGTGACCACAGCGTTCGGAACGGGTGTCACAGGCCCGGACGGCCGCTCGCTGGACCAGATCCAGCTCAGCGGCGTGAGCGCGCGGGGGTACCACGGTGCGCTGCCGTCGGAGCGACAGACCGGCCAGGAGTTCCGGGCCGACGTCGTGCTGTACCTGGACACCCGCCCGGCGGCCGCCGGCGACGACCTGGCGCAGACGGTGAGCTACGCGGACGTGGCCAAGGACGTGCACGACATCCTCACGGGTGAGCCCGCCGACCTCGTCGAGACGGTGGCGGAGCGCATCGCCGCGGCGATCCTGGCCCGGCCGCAGGTCGAGGCCGTCGACGTGCGCGTGCACAAGCCGCAGGCACCCATCCCGGTGCCGTTCGCCGACGTCGAGGTGGCGATCCGCCGCGACCGCCTCCGGATGCCCGTCGTCACGGCGCCCGGTGGCGAGGCGCAGGCCGCCGCCGCGCTCGCCACGCCGGTGGAGCCCGCCCCGGCCGAGCAGGCCGAGGTGTTCCCGACGGGGCCGCCGCCCCTCGAACCGTGGAACGACGTGGCGGAGCAGCCGCGCGGCGGGTCCGACGGCGCGGCGTTCGCCGCCCAGCCCGAGCCGCAGGACTTCCAGCCCGTTCCCCGCCCGGCGGCGGAGGAGCCGGAGCCGCTCCCGGCGCCCGAGCTCATCGCGCCCGAGCCGCTCCAGGTGATCCCCGCGACGTGGGAGCTGCAGGCCGAGGCTCCGGCCCAGCCCGAGCTGCGGGAGCTCGGCAAGGAGCCCGTGTTTCCCCCTGAGGGGCAGTTCCAGGCCGGTGAGCAGTTCCAGCCCACGGAGCAGTTCCAGCCGACCGAGCAGTTCCAGGCGGAGGAGCCGTTCCAGCCCGCGGAGCAGTTCCAGCCGGAGCCGGCCTTCGAGCCGGTCCAGCAGTACGAGTCGGCCCAGGGCCTGGACCAGCGACAGGGCTTGGACCAGCGGCAAGGCCTCGACCAGCGGACCGGCCTGGATCAGCGGGCCGGCTTCGAGCAGCAGCCGTACGACCAGTTCGCGCGCCAGCCGGAGCAGCAGCCCGAGCAGCCCTACCAGCCGTTCGACCAGGCCCAGCAGGGCTTCGACCAGCAGCAGTTCGAGCAGCAGCAGAACCAGTACGACCAGATGTTCGAGCAGCAGCGGTACGAGCAGGGCGACCTGGAGCCGACTCGGGTGACCGCGGCGGTGCCCGACTCCGCCGTCGGGCAGCCGGAGCAGGCCTACGCGCCGGAGCAGTACGCACAGGAGCAGCAGTACCAGCCCGAGCCGCGCGACCGGTTCGACGAGGTGCCCGCCGGGTCCGTCGACGTGGTCATCGCGATCGGCGCCAACCTCGGTGACCCCCAGGCGACCATGCGGTCCGCCGTCGGCGAGCTGGACCGGGTGCCGGGCCTGCAGATCACCGACGTGTCGCCGCTGGCGCGCACGGCCGCCGTCGGCGGTCCGGAGGACCAGCCCGACTACCTGAACGCGGTGCTGCTGGGCCGCACGACGCTCTCCGCGCGCGAGCTGCTGCAGGCCTGCCTGGAGGTCGAGAACGTGCACGGCCGCACCCGTGACGAGCGCTGGGGTGCGCGGACGCTCGACGTCGACCTGATCACCTACGGCACGCTGACCGACTCCGCGGAGGACCTGGAGATCCCGCACCCGCGCGCGCACGAGCGCGCGTTCGTCCTGGAACCCTGGTCGCAGATCGCGCCGGAGGCCGTGCTGCCCGGCCTGGGCGGCGGCCCGGTGGCCCAGCTCGCGGCGACGGCGCCCGACCGGACCGGCATCCGCTGGCTCGCCCTCGACTGGCTGACCGACCCGGAGCCGGAGCAGGGCGGCGGCGCCCCCGCGAGCGACCCGACCGTGCCGGACGGCGGCGGGCAGGACGCGCACGTGGCCGAGATGCCGCCCGCGCTGCCCCCGTCCCTCCCGCCGAGCGGGCGCCCGCAGGCCTCACCGGGCGGTCCGGTGGTCGAGGTGCCGGGCGGTGGTCACCCGCAGACGCACCACAGCGGCCAGGCGAGCATGGAGGCTCAGCCCCAGGGCGCAGGCGCAGGCCCGCAGCCGGAGGCCTTCCCGGGTGCCGCCCACCCGCAGGGCTACACGAGCGGGTCGCTGCCCGGCTCGGGCGGCGGCTCCGTGCCGATCCCGCAGCAGGCGGCACAGGGGGCGCCGCTGACGTCCCGGACGCCGCCGTCGGCGGGGATGCCGGGCACCGGGTCGGCCGTGCCGCCGCCCGAGGAGGCCCTCGTGCCGGCCCCGCCCGGGCCCATCGCGCCCCGCGCGGTCCGGGACACGGCGCACGAGGTGCCGGAGCACGAGCCGCTGCCCCCGGCGTCGGCCGCGCCGGCCAAGCCGGTGTTCGCGCCGGTCAACCCGTCGCGCCAGCAACAGGCGAACCCGTTCCCGCCGGTGAACGGCGGCGGCCAGCAGGAGCAGGCGACCCCGGTGTTCGCCCCGGTCAACACGCCGACGAACGGCGTGCCCGGCTCGGCGCAGAACGGTCACGCCCCGAACGGTCAGGTCCAGAACGGCCAGGCCAACGGCCACCCGAACGCCTACGACAGCGACCACACGGTGATCCGCGTGCCTGGCTACGCCAACGGTCAGCAGGCGCAGGGGGCGGACGGCCCGATCGACTCGGTCCCCGCGTGGGGGCCGGTCCGGGACGAGCGGGGGCGCGACGTCTGACATGCGCCGAACTCCGGTCGGGTCCCTGATCGCAGTCCTCGTGGCCGTCGCGATCGTCGGCTGGCTCGTGCTGCACGCCCTGGAGTCCCGAAGCGTCTATCTGCCGGTCGTGCCCTGGCTGGTCGACGTCGCGATCCTCGCGCTGGCCGGAGCGGTGTTCTGGTCGGGGTGGGCCGTGCGCGCGTACCAGAAGGGCAAGCGGCCGTCCCTCGACGGCATCCGCGCCGCCCGCACGCTCGTCCTGGCCAAGGCCGCCGCGCTGACCGGTGCGCTGCTCGGCGGCTGGTACCTGGCGCAGGTGCTGGTGGTGCTGGGCGACCTCGCGATCGAGCCGCGCCGTGACCGCGCCATCGCGGCGGGGATCGCCGTGCTGTGCTCGATAGTCCTCTCCGTGGTGGGCCTGATCGTGGAGAAGTTCTGCGAGCTGCCGCCGTCGGACAAGGACCGCGCCACCTCGGACGAGGGCGAGTCCCCGGCCCCGGCCTGAGGCCCTCGCTACCCAGCACTTGCCCACTGCGGAACAATGGCCATCATGACCAGCCCTTTCGAACCGCACGACGTGACCTGGAACCGCGTGTCCCCGCGGCTCGTGACGGCCCGGCTGGTCCCGGGCAGCATCAGCCTCGGGATACCGCTGGTCGTCGGTGTCGTGCTCGCCCTCACCGTCGGCCCGTGGTTCTGGATCCTCGCCGGTGTCCCCGCGGTGTTCCTGGTGTGGTCGATCATCCTGGTCCCGCGCCAGGTCAGGGCCATCGGCTACGCCGAGCGCGACGACGACCTCCTCATCCGCAAGGGCGTCATGTTCAAGTCGATGGTCGTGGTGCCGTACGGCCGCATGCAGTACGTGGACGTGGAGGCGGGGCCGCTGGACCGCCGGCTGGGCCTGGCGAAGGTGCAGCTCCACACGGCCTCCGTCGGCACGGACGCCCAGATCCCCGGCCTGCCCCCGGACGAGGCGGCGCGCCTGCGCGACCGCCTCGCGTCCCGCGGTGAGGCCCGGCTGGCGGGGCTGTGAGCACGCCCGAGCACGGCCTCGACAAGCGGGAGCCGGGTCTCGGCGAGACCGGCCCGGCCGAGCCCGGCCGACCGGCCGAGACCGGCCAGCCGCGCGAACCTGGTCAGCCACCCGAGGCCGGCCCGGCCGAGCACGAGGAGCTCGTGTGGCGGCGCGTCCACCCGGTCACCCCGCTGGTCCGGGGCTGGGCGGTGGTCGGCGCCGCCGTCGTGATCCTGGGCCAGCAGAGCCTGGAGGGCGGGCCGCGCGGCGGCCTGATCGCGCTCGTGTCCAGCGACTACTGGTGGACCCTGCTCGCCGCGCTCGCCGCCATCGCGCTCGTCGGCTGGGGCTACTCGACGCTGGCCTGGCGTATGACCACCTACGCCATCGGCGAGGAGGCGGTGCACCTGCGGCGCGGCATCCTGTTCCGCCAGCAGCGGCACGCACGCCTGGACCGGCTGCAGTCGGTCGACATCCGCCAGCCCCTCGTGGCCCGGTTCTTCGGTCTGTGCGAGCTCACGCTGGAGACGGCGGGCGGCACGGACTCCGGCGTCGCCATCGGCTTCCTCAAGGGGTCCGACGCCGACGCGCTGCGCGCGGAGCTCCTCGCCCGTGCGGCGGGGCTCAAGGTCGCTACGGCGGGCCCGGCGGCCGACGCCCGCTCCGACAGGCCGGAGTCCGCTCCGCAGGCCGGAGCGCCGGGCGGGCCGCAGGACGCCGTCGTGCCGGCCGATCAGCCGGGGGCCGGCGCGGCCCAACCGGTCCCCGCGGCCAGCCTCGAAGCACCGCAGGTGCCCGTCCTCACGGTGCCCCTCGGCCGCCTGATCGCCTCGGTGCTGCGCTCCGGCGCGACGATCACGCTCTTGGTCTGGGCCCTCGCGGTCCTTGTGATCATGGTCGTCACCGGCGAGTTCGCCGTGATGTCCGCGTCGCTGCCCGCCGTGCTGGGCGCGGGCGGGTACCTGTTCAGCCGCCTGACCGGCGAGTTCGACTTCCGCGTCGCCATCTCGCCCGACGGCGTCCGCCTGCGGCACGGCATGCTGGAGACGCGCTCCCAGACCATCCCGCCCGGCCGGGTGCAGGCGGTCCGCCTGGTGCAGAGCGTGCTGTGGCGCGGCCGCGACTGGTGGCGGGTGCAGGTGAACGTCGCCGGCTACGGCGGCGAGAGCGAGGAGAAGAGCAGCGTGCTGCTGCCCGTCGGCACCCGCGAGGAGGCGCTGACCGTGCTGTCCCTCGTGCTGCCCGACCTCGGCGTCGACGAGCCGCGGCGCGTCCTCGACGCGGGCCTCGACGGCGACTCGCGGGCGGAGAGCGCCTACGTCTCCGCACCCCGGCGCACACGCATCCTCGATCCGGTGGCCTGGCGGCGCAACGGCTTCACGGTGACCGGGCGCGCGCTCCTGCTGCGCAGGGGCCGCCTGGTGAAGATCCTCGACGTGGTGCCGCACGAGCGGACGCAGTCGCTGGGCCTGAGCCAGGGCCCGTGGCAGCGCCGGCTGGGCGTCGCCTCGTTCCAGGTGCACTCCACGCAGGGTCCGGTGCACCCTGAGGTGCCGCACCTCGACACCGCCGATGCCGCGCGCCTCATGGCGGAGCAGGCTCTGCGCGCCCGCACGGCGCGCGCGACGGCGGGGCCCGAACGCTGGATGGAGAGACAGGGTGAGTGATCCCGACGAGCCGGGCAGCCGGCCCGGCCGGCTGGGCGTCGGCGTGGTCGGTGCCGGGCGCGTCGGCGCGGTACTCGGCAACGCGCTGCGCGCGGCGGGCCACGCCGTCGTGGGTGCGAGCGGCATCTCGGAGGACTCGCGGGAACGCATCGAGACGCTCCTGCCGGGCGTCCCCAACCTGGAGGTGCCCGACGTCGTGGAGAGGGCCGAGCTGGTCCTCCTCGCGGTGCCCGACGACGCCCTTGGCCCCCTGGTCGCCGGCCTCGCCGACACCGGGGCCTGGCAGCCGGGGCAGCTCGCGATCCACACGTCCGGCCGCTACGGGACCGCCGTCCTGGAGCCCGCCCGGCTGGGGGGCGCGATTCCGCTCGCCATCCATCCCGCCATGACCTTCACCGGGACGAGCCTGGACCTGGCGCGCCTGGAGGGCTGCACGTTCGCCGTGACGGCGCCGGCGCCCGTGCTGCCCATCGGGCAGGCGCTCGTGGTCGAGATCGGCGGCGAGCCGGTGGTCGTGGACGAGCAGGCCCGCGGCCTCTACCACGCGGCCCTCGCGCACGGCGCGAACCACCTCGTGGTGCTCGTCGCGCAGGCCGCGGAGGCGTTGGAGGCCGCGGGGGTCGAGGCGCCCGGCCGGATGCTCGGCCCGCTGCTCACGGCCGCCCTCGAGTCGGCGACGCGGTCGGCGGACGTGCGCGACGGCGTCGGCCCCGGCGCGATCTCTGCGCTCACCGGGCCGGTGTCCCGCGGCGACGTCGGCACCGTGCGCCGCCACCTGACCGAGCTGAGCACGTTCGCGGCGGCCAGCGGCGCCACCGACGTGCCGGGCAGCTACACCGAGCTCGCCCGCGGGGCCACACGCCGCGCACTGGCGAGCCACCGCATCGACGACTCCGCGGCGCAGGCGCTGCTGGACGCGCTGGACGGCGCGACCGGGGAGTCGCGCGCAGGAAGGAAGACGCAGTGACCACCGAGATCACTACCGATGCGGCGCAGCGCACCCCGCTGGTGGTCCGCACCCGCGCCGAGCTGCGGGACGCCCAGATGCGGTGGGCCGTCGCGGGCCCCCTGGCCGCACCGGAGACCGCGCCCGCGCAGCGCGCCGTCGTCATGACCATGGGCGCGCTGCACGAGGGCCACCTGGAGCTCGTGCGCAGGGCGCGCGCGGAGGCCGGCCCGAACGGGCAGGTGGTCGTCACCATCTTCGTGAACCCGCTGCAGTTCGGTGCGGGCGAGGACCTCGACACCTACCCGCGCGACCTGGACGGCGACGTCGCCAAGCTCGCGGGCGTCGGGGCCGACGTCGTGTTCGCGCCCACGCCCGACGTCGTCTACCCGGACGGCGACCCCGTGGTGCGGGTGTCGGCCGGGCGGATCGGCGAGGTGCTGGAGGGCGAGCACCGGCCCGGGCACCTGGACGGTGTGCTCACCGTGGTGCTCAAGCTGATGCACCTGGTGCGGCCCGACGTCGCGCTGTTCGGCGAGAAGGACGCGCAGCAGCTCCTTGCCGTGCGCCGCATGGTGCGGGACCTGGACGTGCCGGTCGAGGTGGTCGGGGTGCCGACCGTGCGTGAGAGCGACGGGCTCGCCCTGTCCTCGCGCAACGCGTACCTGTCGGCGGACGAGCGCGAGCGGGCCCTTGCCCTGTCGCGCGCACTGCGCGCGGGGGCGGCCGCGGCGGGCCAGGGTGCGACGGGTGTGATCAACGCCGCGCGGCAGGTCCTGGACGGGGCGGAAGGCGTCGTGATCGACTATCTGGCGCTCGTCGACCCGGTGACCGTGGACGCGGTCCCCGGCGACTTCTCCGGCCGCGCGCTGCTGCTCGTGGCCGCACGGGTGGGTAGCACCCGCCTGATCGACAACCAGGCCGTCGAGGTCTCGCCCGAGATCCAGAGGTAGCACCATGAGCTCCACCCCGCACCGTCCGCCCGTCGGCCGCCCCGCCTCGCTGCAGCGGCCCATGATGATCGCGAAGATCCACCGCGCCACCGTCACGCAGGCGGACCTGCACTACGTCGGGTCCATCACCGTGGACGCCGACCTGCTCGACGCGGCGGACCTGGTCCCCGGCCAGCAGGTCGACGTCGTCGACGTCACCAACGGCGCCCGGCTGACCACCTACGTGATCCCCGGCGAGCCCGGCTCCGGCCAGATCTGCATCAACGGCGCCGCCGCCCACCTGGTCAGCCCGGGCGACGTCGTCATCCTCATCGGGTACGGCATGCTCTCGGACCACGACGCGCGGACCTTCCTGCCGAACGTCGTGTTCGTGGACGAGAAGAACCGCATCGTCGAGATCAACGACGAGCCGGGGCACGTGCCGGACGGGTACGGCCTGGAGGAGAGCGGCCTGCCGATCGAGCCGTTCCAGCACGCCGGGCTGGTACGCACGGCGTCGGGCCGCGCGTGAGCCCGACCCCTGGTCCGGGTCCGCGCGTCGCACGTTCCCTCGCCGCGCCGGCGCCGGGCTGGACCGCCGAGGCCGACGCGGTCGTCGTCGGCTCGGGGATCGCGGGCCTGACGGCGGCGCTCGAGCTGCGTACCCGCGTGCCGCGGGTGGTGCTCGTGACCAAGGGCGAGCTGTCGTCCGGGTCCACCGTGTGGGCCCAGGGCGGCATCGCCGCCGCGCTCGACCCGTCCGACTCGCCCGAGGCGCACCTGGCCGACACGCTCGCCGCGGGCGGCGGCCTGTCCGACCCGGAGGCCGTGCAGGTGCTGGTCACCGAGGGTCCGGCGCGCGTCCGCGAGCTGGTGGCCCGGGGCGCGGTCTTCGACAAGGCGGCCGACGGCGATATCGCGCTCACCCGGGAGGGCGGCCACCACGCCGACCGCATCGCGCACGCCGGCGGGGACGCCACGGGCGCGGAGATCTCCCGCGCGCTGGTCGCGCAGATCGAGGCGGTGCGGCACGACCCGGGGATCGAGGTGGTGGAGAACGCCCTGGTGCTGGACGTGCTGACCACCGCCCCCGAGCCTGACGGCACGACGCGCGCCTGCGGCGTCACCCTGCACGTGCGCGGTACGGGCTCGCGCGACGGCGTCGGCGCGGTCCTTGCGCCCGCCGTCGTCCTGGCCACGGGCGGGATCGGGCAGGTCTTCCGGTCCTCGACCAATCCGGCCGGCGCGACGGGCGACGGCATCGCCGCGGCCCTGAGGGCCGGCGCGGTGCTGGGCGACCTGGAGTTCGTGCAGTTCCACCCGACGGTCCTGTGGCTCGGCTCGGGTGCCAAGGGGCAGCTCCCGCTCATCTCGGAGGCCGTGCGCGGCGAGGGCGCGCTGCTGCTCGACGTCAACGGCCGCCGGTTCATGCCCGGCGTGCACGAGATGGCCGAGCTGGCGCCGCGCGACGTCGTCGCGCACGCGATAGTGCGGCAGATGGCCGCCACGGGCGCGGACAACGTGCTGCTCGACGCCCGCCGCCTCGGCCGGGAGTTCCTGCGCACGCGGTTCCCGACGATCAACCAGCGGCTGCTGGAGGCGGGCATCGACTGGTCGGAGGAGCCGGTGCCCGTCGCACCCGCGCAGCACTACCACTCGGGCGGCGTGGTGACCGACCTCGACGGGCGGTCGTCCGTGGACGGGCTGTACGCGGTGGGCGAGGTCGCGTGCACCGGTGTGCACGGCGCGAACCGGCTCGCGTCGAACTCGCTGCTCGAAGGCGTTGTGTTCGCCTCGCGCGCGGCGCGCGACGTCGCGGAGCGGTTCGACGCCGGCGAGCTCAAGCCGGGGGAGCCGGAGGACCGTCCCGGCGGCTCCGCGCTGGTGGCAGCCGCCGCCCGGTCGCGGATCCAGAAGGTGACCTCCGCCGGCTCGGGCGTGATCCGGTCGGCGCGGTCGCTGGCCGAGGTGGACGAGCGGCTCGGCGCCGTCCGGGCCGATGCGCACCTGGCGGCAGAGGTGGTGGCCGAGCCCCAGGCCGCCGAGTGGGAGACGACCAACGTCCACCTGGTCGCGCGCGCCCTGACCCGCGCGGCGTGGCTGCGGGAGGAGACCCGCGGCGGCCACTACCGCACGGACTTCCCCAGGCCGGACGACGCGTGGCGGCGCCGGGTTCAGGTCTGGCTGGACGACGACGGGGTGCTGCAGGCGCGCTGACTGGGCTGGAAGCCTGGACCTTGGGGCGACTTTGGTCCTTTGCACAGGTCGGTCAGTTGCCTGCGGCTCTGGCGTGACTTCGGTCGCCTGTCCTGAGATCGGTCGTTTAATGGACCGATCTCGAGGCAAGCGACCGAAGTCGTGGTGGAGCCCAGGGCACCGGAGCTCATCGTCTAGGCTCGGCGCGGTGGCCTGGGAATTCTGGATCGACCGTGGCGGGACCTTCACCGACATCGTGGCGCGCCGTCCCGACGGCACCCTCTCGACGCACAAGCTGCTCTCCGAGGATCCCGAGCGGTACGACGACGCGGCGGTGGCCGGCATACAGCGCATCCTGGCCGACGCGGCTTCGGCCGGCGCGGCGGGCGACGCGCCGTCGGCGGTGGTCGCCGCGGTCCGGATGGGGACGACCGTAGCGACCAACGCCCTGCTGGAGCGCACCGGGGAACCCACCGTCCTGGTGGTCACGCGCGGTTTCCGCGACGCCCTGCGGATTGCCTACCAGAACCGGCCGCGGATCTTCGACCGCCGGATCGTGCTGCCCGAACCGCTGTACTCCCGCGTGATCGAGGTGGACGAACGCGTCAGCGCGACGGGCGAGGTCCTCCGGACCCCGGACCTGGCCGCGCTGTCCCGGGAGCTGCGGTCCGCCTACGACGACGGGTTCCGTGCGGTCGCCGTCGTCTGCCTGCACTCGCACCTCTTCCCGGAGCACGAGCGGGCCGTCGCGGACCTCGCCGTGCGGACCGGGTTCACGCAGGTCTCCCGCTCGGCCGAGGTCAGCCCGCTGGTGAAGCTCGTCCCCCGCGGGGACACCACGGTGGTCGACGCCTACCTGTCGCCCGTGCTGCGCCGTTACGTGGACCGGGTGGCGCGCGACCTGACCGGGGTTCCGCTCCAGTTCATGCAGTCCAACGGCGGCCTCACGGAGGCTCACCAGTTCCGCGGCAAGGACGCCATCCTGTCGGGGCCGGCCGGCGGCATCGTGGGCATGGTGCGGATGTCGGAGCTCGCCGGTCTCGACCACGTCATCGGATTCGACATGGGCGGCACGTCGACCGACGTCTCGCACTATGCGGGCGCGCTGGAGCGGGTCTTCGACACCCAGGTGGCGGGCGTGCGGCTGCGCGCGCCCATGCTCGACATCCACACCGTCGCAGCGGGTGGCGGCTCGGTGCTGCACTTCGACGGCAGCCGGTACCGGGTGGGTCCCGACTCGGCGGGGGCCGTGCCCGGTCCGGCCTGCTACCGGCGCGGCGGGCCGCTGACCGTCACCGACGCCAACCTCCTGCTCGGCCGGATCCAGGCGGAGCACTTCCCCTCGGTCTTCGGGCCGGGCGGCGACCAGCCGCTCGACGTGGACGTGGTCCGGCGCGAGTTCACGCAGCTGGCCGCCGAGATCGGTGACGGCCGCACCCCCGAGCAGGTCGCGGAGGGTTTTCTCGCCGTCGCCGTGGCGAACATGGCCGGTGCCGTCAAGAAGATCACCGTCCGCAAGGGGCACGACGTGACCCGCTATGCGCTGACCACGTTCGGCGGAGCGGGCGGGCAGCACGCCTGTGCGGTGGCCGACGCCCTGGGCATCGAGACGGTGCTGGTACCGCCCATGGCGGGTGTCCTGTCCGCGCTGGGCATCGGGCTGGCCGACACGACGGTCATGCGCGAGCAGTCGGTCGGGGCGGTGCTCGAACCGGAGGCCGTCGAACGGCTGGGCGCGGTCGCACACACCCTGGAGGAGGCGGCCCGCGCCGACCTCCTCCAGCAGGCCGGGCGGACGTCGGACGACGGCCCGGCGGCCGACGTGAGCATCGAGGTCAGGGTGACCGCCCACCTGCGGTACGACGGGACGGACACGACGGTGCCGGTGCGCCTGTCCGGCGTCGCCGAGATGACCGCAGAGTTCGAACGCACCCATCGGTCGATCTACTCGTTCCTGCTGGACCGCCCGCTGGTCGTCGAAGCCCTCTCCGTCGAGGCGGTCTCCCGCGGCAGCCGGCCCGAGCTCGTCCCGCCCAGAGCGGACGACGCCGGGCCCCGGGCGGCCGCCGTCGGCCCCGACGCCGGGGGGAGCACCGCCGAGACCGTGCGGGTGTTCGCAGACGGCGGCTGGTGGGAGTGCTCCCTGCTCCGCCGCGAGCGCATGCTGCCGGGGCAGACGGTGACGGGGCCCGCGCTGATCACGGAGGAGAACGCGACCACCTTCGTCGCCGGCGGCTGGCGGGCGGAGGTCACCGCCGCCGGCCACCTTCTGGCGCGCCGGACGGCGCCGCGCGCGGGCGCGGACGTCTCCGCCGCGGCGGACCCGGTGATGCTGGAGATCTTCAACAACCTGTTCATGTCGATCGCAGAGCAGATGGGGGCCCGGCTGGGGGCCACAGCCCAGTCCGTGAACATCAAGGAGCGGCTGGACTTCTCCTGCGCACTGTTCGACCCGGACGGCAACCTGGTGGCGAACGCGCCGCACATCCCAGTGCACCTCGGGTCCATGGGGACGTCGGTGAAGGAGGTGATCGCACGCCGGCGCGGCTCGATGCGCCCTGGCGACGTGTTCGCCGTCAACGACCCGTTCCACGGGGGCACCCACCTGCCCGACGTCACGGTCATCACGCCGGTGTTCTCGGCGGACGGCACGGAGATCCTGTTCTACGTGGCCTCGCGTGGCCACCACGCGGAGATCGGTGGGATCGCGCCGGGCTCCATGCCCGCGACCAGCACGGACATCCACGAGGAGGGCGTGCTGTTCGACAACTGGCTGCTCGTCGCCGACGGCAGGCTGCGCGAGGACGAGACCAGGGCGCTCCTGGCCTCCGCCCGGTACCCGTCCCGCGCCGTCGACACCAACCTCGCCGACCTCAGGGCCCAGGTCGCCGCCAACGCCAAGGGGGTCGAGGAGGTCGGCGCGATGGTGGCGCAGTTCGGGCTCGACGTCGTCCAGGCGTACATGCGGCACGTGCAGGACAACGCCGCGGAGGCGGTCCGCCGGGTGATCGACACCCTGACCGACGGGGAGTTCGTCTATGAGACCGACCACGGCGCGACCATCGCGGTGCGCGTGCGTGTCGACCGGGCGTCCCGGACGGCCACCATCGACTTCACCGGGACGTCTGCGCAGCTGGCGACCAACTTCAACGCGCCGTCGTCGGTGGCGACGGCGGCGGTGCTGTACGTGTTCCGCACCCTCGTGGCGGACGACATCCCGCTCAACGACGGCTGCCTGCGGCCGCTGGAGATCGTGATTCCGCCGCGCACCATGCTGTCGCCGGACTACCCGGCGGCCGTGGTGGCGGGCAACGTCGAGACGAGCCAGGCGATCACAGGGGCCCTGTACGGGGCGCTCGGGGTGCAGGCGGAGGGCTCCGGCACCATGAACAACCTCACCTTCGGCGACGCGACCCGGCAGTACTACGAGACGATCGCGTCCGGCTCCGGTGCCGGGGAGGGGTTCGACGGAGCCTCGGCGGTGCAGACGCACATGACGAACTCCCGTCTGACGGATCCAGAGGTCTTCGAGACGCGGTTCCCCGTCCTGGTGCGGGAGTTCCGTATCCGGACCGGCTCCGGCGGCTCGGGTCGCTGGCACGGGGGCGACGGCGTGGTCCGCGAGCTGGAGTTCCGCGAGCCGATGACGGCGAGCGTGCTGACCGGGCACCGGAGCGTCCCGCCGTACGGGATGGCCGGCGGCAGCCCTGGCGCGCTGGGGCGCAACCTGGTCCGCAGGGCCGACGGCGGCGCCGAGGCGCTGGGCGGCCGGGACACCGTCCGGCTCGGGGCGGGCGACGTCCTCGTCATCGAGACGCCCGGAGGCGGCGGTTACGGAGAGCGCGCGGACTCAGCCGCGGAGCCGGCGCCGGACGCCGGCCCGCAGCCGTGAGCCGAGTGCTCCGAGGCGTTGGGGCAGGATGCCCATCCGGTCCAGCAGCCAGGCGACCCCGCCGACGAGCAGGAGCCAGCCGAGGACTCCGGGGACGGTCGTGAGCTGAGCGATGTCGGGCCACCGCCAGAGGAGGACGAGGACGCTCGCCCCGGCGCCTACGACCGCGAGGGCGGCCAGCCAGCAGACGACGGCGCCGACGACGAAGACCGGCGTCAGCCGGCTGAGGTTGTTCCGCTCCTGTTCGAGTGCCGCGGTGAGCGAGCGGTTCCGGGCTGCCAGCGCGGCCGCGGGCCGGTGGTCCTCGACGGGCGCAGCGGCCGACGGGTGCCTGGCCGCGCCCGCGGTCGCTGCCAGAAGGGTGTCGAGGACGAACGGCGCGAGCTCCTCCACGGCCGCCAGCGCGTGGCCGTACCGCGCCGCGGCACTGACGTTGGTGCCGGAGGCCATCGTCGTCTCGTACTCCGAGCGCAGCACGGCGACGGCCCGCGCGGCCGGCCGGAGGTCGGACGGCGCCACCGCCACCGCGGCGATGGCCAGGGCGACGGTGGCCGTTCCCTCGTGGCTGAGCCAGACGTCGTCGTCACCGAACCGCGCGAGGGCACTGACGAGCCGTGCCGTCTGGGACCTGAGGTCTGGCGTCGCCGAGTCGAGCTTCAGGACCAGGACGAGACAGCCGACCCAGTCGAGCACGCGGAGCAGGTCGGGCGCGCTGAGCTCGTCGAGGTCCAGGCCTTCGAGGCCGTCGGCGAAGGACTGCACGGTACCGTCGCCCGACGCGGCCTCGCAGGCGGCGAGCAGCACGTCCGACAGCGCGTCTCCTGGGCTGAGCAGGCGGGCCCTCGCCAGAGCGTCCTCCACCATCGGCCGGGGAGCGTCGGCCGCGCAGAGCACCTGTATCACGGCCAGGACCGACGAGAGGGTCATGCCGTCGTAGAACAGGGAACCCAGCCGAGCGCGAAGCTCGCGATCGTGCCGGGGATCCCACCGCTCGGTGCCGGACTCGGCGACGTTCTCGCAGAAGTACCGCGCGGCGACCACGACGTTGCGGGTCGGGAAGGGGTCCAGCCTGCCGTGGCGGACGACGGAGGCGGGGTCGGCGGCGAAGAAGTCCCGCGCGAGCACGTACTGGCGCGCGCCGACCTGACCGGTCAGCCGGACCGTTCCGGCCTCGCCCGTCTGGTCGGTCGCGAGCAGCAGCGCGCCTCCGCGAGTCGCCTCCCGGTAGGAACCGGTGTCCGCGGCGTCGGACGGGGAGACGACGTGCAGCACGCGGCGGGTGCGCAGCCAGCCGGCGGCGGGGTCGGCCGTACGAATCCGGTGGGCGGTTCTGAGGTGTCCAAGGGCCGTGCCGAGGGCTGTGCCGTCACCGGAGGGCCAGATCACGAGCTCAGGGGAACCGACGCAGGCGTACTCGATGCAGTTCGCGAGGAGACCGGTGGCCTCGTGCCAGTCGAGCGGGAGTGCGGAGGCCACGACTCGCCATCGCAGGTGCGCCGCCGAGACGGCGAGCAGGGTCTCCCCGGTGCCGCTCTCGATCACCGGATCGAACTCCGGGAGCACCGACTCGGGGACCGAGAGCCAGGACCCGAGCTGACCGAGCTGTCCGGTCGCGCTGAGCTCGGCGGTCAGGTCGACGGGAAAGGGGTAGTTGACCACCGGGCTGTCCTGCGCCGTGATCCGGGGGCGCGCCGCTTCGTCGCGTCGGCGTGCGAACTGCAGCGCCGTGCCGTCCGGCGTCGTGATCTGCGTGTCGGCCGTCGTGTACTGGTGCAGCAGGATGAGGCCCCGACCCTGGTCGAGAAAGGACGTGACCTGCTCCGCGTGCTCGCGAACGGCCCTGGCCACATACCCGTCCGCGTGACGGATCGCGTTCGAGGCGATGACGAGCGCGTCGTAGGGCGACTGCGGCAGCGTGGCGAGGGTGGCCGAGCTTTCCCGGTCCCTGATGATGCTGACGGACACCGGCTTGCCGATCGCCGTGAGCTTCGCGCTCGCTTCCAGGATGGATCGTCCGTCGTCGGCGTGGTATTGGCGGGTGGACTCCAGACCGTCGACGAGTACCGCGATCCGCACGTCGGAAAGGTTAGGTCGGTCACGGACACCTGCCTGGTCGCCACGCCGAGGGCACCCGCCACCGCCCCCGCAGATACGGTGACCCAGTGAGCACCCTCCCCGTCTTCCCCACCCCCTCGACCGTCACCCCCGGCCTCGACGCCGCCTGGGTCGCCGGGGTAGTCGAGACCGCCCTCGACGAGGACCTCGGCCCCGCCCCGGGCCGCGACGTGACCTCGCAGGCGACCATCCCGCCGTCGGCCACGGGTGTGGCGGAGCTCGTGGCGCGCGAGGGCGGCGTCGTCGCGGGCCTCGTGGTGGTGCAGGAGGTCCTGGACCAGGTGGCGGCCCGGCTCGGCCTGGCGGCCCCGTCCGTGACCTTCCACGCCCAGGACGGCGACGCCGTCGCGGCCGGCCAGGTGCTGGCCGGCCTGGCGGGCCGCACGCAGGTGCTGCTCGTGGCCGAGCGCACCCTGCTCAACCTGGCCAGCCGCGCGTCCGGCGTCGCCACCGCCACCTGTGCCTTCGCCCGGGAGCTGGCGGGCACGGGCGCGCAGGTGCTCGACACCCGCAAGACCACGCCGGGCCTGCGTGCCCTGCAGAAGTACGCGGTGCGGGCCGGCGGCGGCACCAACAAGCGCATGGGCCTGTACGACGTCGCCATGGTCAAGGACAACCACGTCGTCGCCGCCGGGTCGGTCGCCGCGGCGATCCGTTCCGTGCGCGAGAGGTTTCCCGAGGTGCAGGTCCAGGTGGAGGCCGACACGACCGCCCAGGCCCTCGAAGCCCTGACCGCCGGCGCGGACTTCCTCCTGCTGGACAACATGGAGCCGGACCTCCTCGCCGAGACCGTCGCCGCCGTCCGCGCGCGGGAGGGGCACGACGGCGTCCCCGCGCACGTCGAGCTGGAGGCGACCGGCCGGATCACGCTGGAGCGGGCGCGGAAGATCGCGGCGACGGGCGTGGACTTCCTGTCGGTCGGCGCCCTCACGCACAGCGCCCCGATCCTCGACCTCGCCCTGGACCTGCGGGCTTGAACCATATGGCCCGCGCGGCGAGACGCCGCCCTTCACCCGGCCACGCGCCCGGCTCGCTCAGCCGGGCGCCACGCGTCGCCCGCGGCCGAGCGCCGTGCGTCACACCGGAAAGTTTGAGCTTGTACCCCCGATAGAATCGCCTCCGTGACCACCGAGAACCCGGCTGCCGAGAGTGCCGCCGCCCCGCCGCCCGACGACCTGCCCGAGCAGCTGCGGGTCCGGCGCGAGAAGCGTGAGCGCCTCCTGGCGCGCGGCACCGAGGCGTACCCGGTCACCGTCCCGGTCACGCACACCATCGCGGAGATCCGCACCAAGTACGAGCACCTGGAGGCCGGCCAGGAGACGGACGACGTCGTGGGCGTCGCCGGCCGCGTCGTGTTCATCCGCATCGGCGGCAAGCTGTGCTTCGTCACGCTGCAGGACGGCGAGGGCAACCGCCTCCAGGGCATGCTGAGCCTCGCCGTGCTCGGCGAGGAGGCGCTCGCCGCCTTCAAGTCCGACGTCGACCTCGGCGACCACCTGTTCCTGCACGGCCGCATCGGCGCGTCCAGGCGGGGCGAGCTGAGCGTCTTCGCCGACGAGTGGCAGATGGCGGCCAAGGCGCTGCGGCCGCTCCCGGTGCTGCACAAGGACCTGTCCGAGGAGGCGCGCGTCCGGCAGCGCTACGTGGACCTCATCGCGCGCCCCGCCGCGCGCGACATGGTGCGCCTGCGCGCCGGCGTCGTGCGCTCCCTGCGGGAGAACTTCCACCGGCGCGGCTTTCTCGAGGTCGAGACGCCGATGCTGCAGACCATTGCCTCCGGCGCGTCCGCTCGGCCTTTCTCGACGCACATGAATGCGTACGACCTGGAGCTGTTCCTCCGCATCGCGCCTGAGATCTTCCTGAAGAAGGCGGTTGTCGGCGGCGTCGAGAAGGTGTTCGAGATCAACCGGAACTTCCGTAACGAGGGTGCCGACTCGTCGCACTCGCCGGAGTTCGCGATGCTTGAGTCGTACGAGGCGTACGGCGATTACAACACCATCGGCGCCCTGACCCAGGATCTGGTGCAGACTGCGGCGCTGGACGTTCTCGGCAGCACGCTCGTGACGCTTCCGGACGGTTCCGAGTACGAGCTGGGCGGAGAATGGGCAAACCTGCGCATGTACGACTCGCTCTCCGAAAGCCTCGGTGAGGAGATCACCGCCGACACCTCGGCGGAGGAACTCGAGAAGATCGCCGAGCGGCTCGACGTCGAGGTCGGCAACAAGAAGATCGTGAATCACGGAAAGCTCGTCGAGACGCTCTGGGAGCACCGGGTGGGCGACCACCTGACGGCGCCGACGTTCGTCCGCGACTTTCCCGTCGAGACGTCGCCGCTCACGCGCGACCACCGCACGGAAAAGGGTCAGGTCGAGAAGTGGGACCTGTACGTGCGCGGCTTCGAGCTGGCCACGGGCTATTCCGAGCTCGTCGACCCGGTGATCCAGCGGCAGCGCTTCGAGGCGCAGGCCAGGATGGCCGCGGCCGGCGACGACGAGGCGATGCTGCTGGACGAGGATTTCCTGACCGCGATGGAATTCGCGATGCCCCCTTCGGGCGGAATGGGCATGGGCATCGACCGCCTCCTCATGGCGCTGACGGGCCAGGGTATCCGGGAGACGATCCTTTTCCCGCTGGTGAAGCCGCAGGCCTGACGATTCAAACCCCGTGCAGATGAGTTTGTGAGGATCTTGTGATGGATACGACGCTCGCGGTGCTCGCCGGGCTCACGCCCTCGGTGGGTGTCGGCCTGCTGTTCTGGTTTGCGATGCGCAAGATCGTCCGGGCGGACCGGGACGAGCGCCAGGCTCTCGAGCGAATGGATCGCGAGGCCATGGCGGCGGCAGCAGAAAACACGGAGAATTCGCCTTCGCGCTGATCCGCCGCGCCGAGGTTATCCGTACCGGCCTTCGCAGATCAAATCCGCGAACTTCACCGCAGGGGGTGAAGTTTTCGTGAGTGGTGGCACATGCCCATTATTGACATGTCAATATTGAGTGCGGCATGCTCGCGAACTAACCCCGGAATTTGTGGCGCGGAAGGGAAGTACCCGTATGGTTCAGAAGGTTCAGCTCGTTCTTGAAGACGACATCGATGGCGGTGCCGCCAACGAGACCGTGAACTTCGGCCTCGACGGCGTCTCCTACGAGATCGACCTCAATGCCGAGCACGCGGCTCAGCTGCGTGACGCACTTGCCTCGTGGGTCGGCCACGCGCGCAAGGTGAAGTCGCCTGCCGCACGTACCGCCACCACCACGCGCCGGTCCCGTTCCGGCAGCGACACCGCCGCGGTCCGGGAATGGGCCAAGGCCAACGGCTACACGGTCAGCGACCGCGGCCGCATCGCGGCAGAGGTCCAGGACGCCTACGCGAAGGCCAACGCCTGACCTCGCCGCGGTCAGCAGATCGCGGCCGCGCCGGCGGTGCCGACCGCGACGATCACGACGTATGGTGCGCCCCGGCGCCCCGGACAGGGGCAGCCGGGGCGTCGTGCGTTCCGGCCGGAGCACCGGCCGGACGTCACTAGGCTGTTCGCATGACTACCCCCGCCGCCGCCCTGTGGATCGGTACCTATCCGACGTCGGGCGAGGGGCCGGGCACCGGTGAAGGCATCTGGCGCGTCGGCATCGGCCCCGACGGCAGGTTCACGGGCCGCGAGCTCGTCACGCGGGTCGCGTCGCCGTCGTTCCTCGCGCTGGACCCCTCCGGGCGCACGCTCCTCGCGGTGACCGAGACCGAGCCGGGCGCCGTCACGTCCTTCCGCGTGTCCGACGCCGGGTCGCTCGCGTCCGTCGGGACCGTCGCCTCGGGCGGTTCGAGCCCGTGCCACGTGGTCACCACCGGCACGGCGGCCTGGGTCGCGAACTACGGCGACGGCGTGGCCGCCGTGGTGCCGCTGGCCGGCGACGGCACGCTCGGCGCGCCGCGCACGTTCGGGCACACGGGGTCGGGCCCGGTCGTCGACCGGCAGGAGGGTTCGCACGCGCACTTCGCGCACGTGTGGGGGGACCGGGTGCTGGTGGCCGACCTCGGCACCGACGAGCTGCGCACCTACCCGCTCGACGGCGGCGGTACGGCGGACGCGCCGGAGTCGGAGGCGTCCGGCGGCCACGTGGCCGCCGTCCTGCCGCCCGGCACGGGCCCGCGCCACCTGGTCGAGCTGCCCGACGGCACGGTCCTCGTGGTCGGCGAGCTCGACTGCCGCCTGCACGTCCTGGTCCCGTCGGGGCCGGGCCGGCTGGACCACGTCGGCTCGGTGGCGATCACCGGCCGCACCATGCCCGACGGCGCCGCCGGGTACCCCTCGCACCTCACCGTCTCGGGCGACCTCGTGCACGTGGGGGTGCGCGGCCCCGACGTCCTGGCGGTGCTCCGGGTGCGCGCCGCCTCCGGCGAGGCGTCGTCGCCCCGTCCCGGGGCTGCGCAGGGGCCTCAGGACATCGGGCACCTGACGATCGAGAATGTCGGCGACGTCGACCTCGGCGCGGGCGCCTGGCCGCGCCACCACGCGGTCCTGGGCGAGATCGCGGGGCAGACGGGGCAGGGCGAGGCTGCGGGCCAGGGCGGCGAGCTCGTCGTCGTGGCCGCGCAGGACGCCGGCGAGCTGCTCGCCGTCCGGCTCGACCCCGCGACGGGCGCCGGCGAGATCATCGACCGACTGGAGCTGCCCGCGCCGGCCTGCGTCGTGGCGGCCTGATGCGCGACAGCCTGCCGCCCGACCTCGGCGAGCCCGACGCGCGCCGTCCGCTCCGGATCGCGATGGTCTCCGTGCACACCTCGCCGCTGGAGCAGCCCGGCGCGGGCGACGCCGGCGGCATGAACGTGTACGTGCTGGAGCTGTCCAGGGCACTGGCCCGGCGGGGCGCGCAGGTGGAGATCTACACCCGGGCGACGTCGTCGGCCCAGCCCAAGGTGACCGACGCCGAGCCGGGCGTGCGCGTGATCCACGTGCCCGCCGGGCCGTACGAGGGGCTGGACAAGAACGACCTGCCGGGCCAGCTCTGCGCGTTCGCGGCGGGCGTGCTGCGCGCCGAGGCGCACCGCCCGGAGGGCTGGTACGACGTGCTGCACACGCACTACTGGCTGTCGGGCCAGGTGGGCTGGATCGCGGCGGAGCGCTGGGACGTGCCGCTGGTGCACACCATGCACACCATGGCGCGCGTGAAGAACGCCGCCCTCGCCCCGGGGGACGTGCCGGAGCCGCAGGGCCGGGTCATCGGCGAGGAGCAGGTGGTCGCGGAGGCCGACGCGCTGGTCGCGAGCACGGACCAGGAGGCGGCCGACCTGGTGCGCGACTACCACGCCGACCCCGACCTGGTGCGCGTGGTGCAGCCCGGCGTCGACCTCGAGGTGTTCACCCCGCTGCCGCTCGGGGACTCCGCGAGGTTCCGCGGGGGAGCGGGGACCTCGCCGGGTGAGGCCGTGGAGCGGGATCCGACCGAACGGGACCGGCAGGCCGCGGAGCCGGACCCGGCCGAACACGAACGGCAGGTGGCCGAGCTGCGCGAACGCCTCGCGCTCCCGGTGGACCGGAAGATCGTGCTGTTCGCCGGGCGGGTGCAGCTCCTCAAGGGGCCGGACGTGCTGGTGCGGGCGCTGGGGGAGCCGGTGTGGCAGCAGGACGGCGGGCAGCCGCCGCTGCTCGTCGTGCTCGGCGGCGCCTCGGGGCGGCCGACCGCCGTCCGCGAGCTCGAGGCGCTCGCCCACCAGGAGGGTGTGGCCGCCCACGTGCGCGTGCGGCCCCCCGTGCCGCAGCGGACGCTGGTGAGCTACTTCCGGGCGGTCGACCTGGTGGCCGTTCCGTCGCACAGCGAGTCGTTCGGCCTGGTCGCGGCCGAGGCCCAGGCCTCGGGCACCCCGGTGGTCGCCGCGGCGGTGGGTGGGCTGCGCACGGTCGTCGAGGACGGCGTCTCCGGCGTGCTCGTGCCGGACCACGAGCCGGAGAGCTGGGCCCTGATCCTCAAGAACCTCCTGGACGACGACGAGTGCCGCGCCCGCCTCGCCGCCGGCGCCAGGGAGTCGGCGGCCCGGTTCGCCTGGGACCGCGCGGCCGACGAGATGCTGGACGTCTACGAGCGCGCGCGGAAGCGCCACGCCGGGACGTAGGGCAGCGGCTGCCCGCCCGCCGGACCGCCGTCGGCCCGTGCCGGAAAGTGCGGCAGGATGGGAACCATGACCTACACCCTCGTGCTGCTCCGCCACGGCGAGAGCGAGTGGAACGCGAAGAACCTGTTCACCGGCTGGGTGGATGTTGCCCTCTCCGAGAAGGGCATCGAGGAGGCCAGGCGCGGTGGCGAGCTCCTCAAGGAGGCCGGCGTCGAGCCGGAGATCGTGCACACGTCGCTGCTGCGCCGCGCGATCATGACGGCGAACCTCGCGCTCGACGTCGCCGACCGGCACTGGATCCCGGTCAAGCGGAGCTGGCGCCTCAACGAGCGCCACTACGGCGCGCTGCAGGGCAAGGACAAGAAGCAGACGCTCGCGGAGTTCGGCGAGGAGCAGTTCATGCTCTGGCGCCGCTCGTACGACGTGCCGCCGCCGGAGATCGAGTTGGGCTCCGAGTTCAGCCAGGACGCCGACCCGCGCTATGCCGACGCCCCCGTCGTCCGCACGGAGGCCCTCAAGCTCGTGCTGGAGCGCGCGCTGCCGTACTGGGAGAGCGAGATCGTCCCTGACCTCAAGGCGGGCAAGACCGTCCTGGTCGCCGCGCACGGCAACTCGCTGCGCGCCCTCGTCAAGCACCTCGACGGCATCTCCGACGAGGCCATCGCGGGGCTCAACATCCCGACGGGCATCCCGCTGGTCTACGAGCTGGACGAGGAGACCCTGGCGCCGGTGCAGCCGGGCGGCACGTACCTCGACCCCGAGGCCGCCAAGGACGCCATCGCCGCCGTGGCGAACCAGGGCCGCTGACCCACCCACAAACGTGTCAGGCGCTCAGGTCACCGCGGTGACCTGAGCGCCTGACAGGCGGGTGCGGCGCTCCGCGCGGCGGTGTTACCGCGCGGTGGACGTCTCGTCGCCGAAGTCGCCGGTGACCAGGAACGTGACGCGGCGCGCGACCGACACGCCGTGGTCGCCGAACCGCTCGTAGTAGCGGCCGACGAGGGTCACGTCGACGGCCTCCTGGACGGTGCCCTGCCACTCGGGCGCCAGGAGCTTGTTGAACGTCTCCTGGTGCAGCTCGTCGAGCAGGTCGTCGTCGCGCTCGATGGCCTCCGCCACCTCGAGGTCGCGGGTCGCCAGCAGCTTGGTGGTGCGCTGGGCCACGCGCACGGCGGCCTCGTTCATCTTCTCGAAGGTGTCCCGCGCCTCCGGCACGATCGCCTGCGCGGGGTAGCGGCCCCGCGCGACCTGGGCGACGTGGCGGGCGAGGTCGCCCATCCGCTCCAGGGAGGAGCTCATCCGCAGCGCGCTCACCACGATCCGCAGGTCGGTGGCGACCGGGGCCTGCTGCGCCAGGATGTGCACGCACCGCTCGTCGAGCGAGTCCTCGATGGCGTCGATGGTCTTGTCGGAGGCGATCACCTCCTGGGCGAGCTGGAGGTCGGCCTCCAGCAGCGCCGTACCGGCACGGGTGATGGCGGACTCGACGAGCCTGCTCATCTCGGTCAGGTCGTCTCCGACCTGCTGGAGCTCGGCCTCGAAGATCTGTCGCATCGGATTCCTCTCGCACTCGGGGCGCACGGACGCCTCACGTCCGCTGTCACGCCGCCGTCCGGCAGGGAGGACCGACGCGCGGCCGGGCCGCCCGCCCGGACACGTCCGGGATCGGCGCACGGCACAGCTACCGCCCGCACCCGCCAAGGCTCGACGTCGCGATGTACTGGGAGGTTAACGCTCTTCCTCCCCGACATGAACAGTAGACGACACGATCGCTCGACGGCCCGCTGGCGTCGATCAGCGGTTGAAACGTCGACCTACCCTGGAGATGTGGACGGAATCATCTCCGGGGTACCGGTGCTGGCCGCCGGGATCTTTGGTGTGATCGTCGGCGTGGTCGCCACCGTGGCGTTCCGCGTCTCCGAGCGGCAGCAGCATGCCGTCCCCCGGGCCGAACCCGACGAGCTCGACGGCGGGCTCGTCCGCGTGCTCTCCGTGCTGCGCTCCGCCGCCGTGGTGCTGGACGGCGAGGACGAGGTGATCCGTGCCTCCCCGCCGGCCTACGCGCTGGGTGTGGTGCGCAACGATGCGCTCGTGCACCCTGCGATCACCGACCTGGTGGCGCTGGTGCGGCGCGACGGCGTGATCCGCGAGCAGGAGCTGGAGCTGCCCCGCGGCCCGGTGGGCCAGGGCACCGTGCTGCTGCAGGTGCGTGTCGCGCCCCTGGGCCTGGAACGCGTGCTGGTGCTGGCCGAGGACCGGACGGAGGCGCGCCGCGTCGAGGCGATCCGCCGCGACTTCGTCGTCAACGTGTCCCACGAGCTCAAGACGCCGGTGGGCGCGCTCGCGCTGCTCGCGGAGACCGTCGCCGACGCGGCGGACGACCCGGTCGCCGTCCGCCGGTTCACCGAGCGCATGCAGCGCGAGGCGGTCCGGCTGTCCGCGCTGGTGCAGGAGATCATCGAGCTGTCGCGCCTGCAGGGTGCCGGCGCGGTGCCGAAGCTGACCCCGGTCCCGATCCGCGAGGTCGTGGAGGAGGCCGTGGACCGGGCGCGGACCACGGCCCAGGCCAAGAACATCGCGATCACGATGGGCGGCGACCTGGACACCGAGGTCTACGGTGACCACAACCTCCTGGTCACAGCGGTCCGCAACCTGGTGGACAACGCCGTCGCCTACTCGGGGCCCGCCAGCCGCGTGGGCGTCGGGGTGAACGAGCGGGCCGGCCTCGTCGAGATCGCGGTCGTCGACCAGGGCGTCGGGATCGCCGAGGACGCGCAGGACCGCGTCTTCGAGCGGTTCTACCGGGTGGATCCCGCGCGGTCGCGCGACACTGGGGGTACCGGGCTGGGGCTGAGCATCGTCAAGCACGTGGCGGCCGACCACGGCGGCGACGTCACGATGTGGTCCGAGCCCGGGAGGGGTTCGACGTTCACGCTGCGGATCCCGTCGGCGGACCGTCCGGACGGGAACCGGCCCGGCCGGGTCACACCGCCGCCGCTGGTGGGCGTGGTGCGCGAGGGTTCGGAACAGCGCGACGGTTCAGAGCAGGGCGATGCGAAGGACCGGGGTGACCCGTCCGACGTCCCGCAGGGGGACGCCGGACGGCAGGATGAGCACAGCCCGCAGGGCGAGCAGGGGCAGCAGAAGGCCACGAACAGCGGGGCCACGAAGAACGAGGAGGTAGGTGCGTGACGCGCATCCTGGTGGTCGAGGACGAGGAGTCGTACCGGGACCCGCTGACGTACCAGCTCACCCGTGAGGGGTTCGAGGTGGTCGAGGCCGCCGACGGCAACTCGGCGCTCGCCGCGTACGACGCGGAAGGGGCCGACCTGGTGCTGCTCGACCTGATGCTGCCCGGGCTGTCGGGCACCGAGGTGTGCCGGGAGCTGCGGGCCCGCGGCGACGTGCCGGTCATCATGCTGACCGCGAAGGACTCCGAGATCGACAAGGTGGTGGGCCTGGAGCTCGGCGCCGACGACTACGTCACCAAGCCCTACTCGTACCGCGAGCTGCTCGCCCGGGTCCGGGCGGTGCTGCGCCGCCGGCAGCCCGCCGACGCGGCGGAGCACGACGAGGACGGCGTGCTGGAGGTGGGGCCGGTCCGGATGGACGTGGAGCGGCACACGGTAGCCGTCGGCGGGGACAGCGTGGCCCTGCCGCTCAAGGAGTTCGACCTGCTCGAGCTGCTGATGCGGAACGCGGGCCGGGTGCTGACCCGCGGCCAGCTCATCGACCGGGTCTGGGGCGCCGACTACGTGGGCGACACCAAGACCCTCGACGTCCACGTGAAGCGCATCCGCTCGAAGATCGAGCCCGACCCGGGCTCGCCCAAGTACCTCCTGACCGTGCGCGGCCTGGGCTACAAGCTGGCCGACGACGAGGGGTGACCCGCGGCGGGACGCCGGGAAGTGTTGCAACTCACGGCCTTCTCGCCATTCTGGTCACCTTCCGTTCACCTGATGTTTGCTCACGGGACCGTGCCCCTGAGTAGTTTCGCGGACCGTGAGCACCACCCGATACACCCGTCTCCTCGCCGGCGCCACCGCGGGCGCCCTCGTGCTGCCGTTCGCGGGCTGCGCCGCCGTCGGGCTGCCCGGCTTCGGCTCGGGCGACGAACCGAGCGCCGATCCGGAGCCCACCATCGTCGGTGAGTTCCGCGGGGCCGGGGCCACGTCACAGGAGTCGGCGATGGAGGCGTGGATCAGCGGGTTCCAGGAGCAGCACCCGGGCGCGGCGATCAGCTACAACGCCGTCGGCTCCGGCGACGGCCGCGAGGCCTTCCTTGCGGGCGAGACGGCGTTCGGCGCCTCCGACGTCGCGCTCAGCGACGAGGAGATGGCGGCCTCCGGCCCGGCCTGCGACGGCGGCAACGCCATCGACCTGCCGGTGTACATCAGCCCGATCGCCGTGGCGTTCAACGTCGAGGGCGTCGACCAGCTCAACCTGTCCTCCGACCTGATCGCGCGGATCTTCACGGGCCAGATCACCCAGTGGAACGACCCGGCGATCGTCGCGGAGAACCCCGAGGCAAGACTGCCCGCGCTGGGCATCACGCCGGTGCACCGCTCCGACGACTCCGGCACGACGGAGAACTTCACCGACTACCTGCACGCGACGGCGCCCCAGGCGTGGCCGTACGAGCCGGACGGCCTCTGGCCGATGCAGGGGGGCTTCGCGGCGGACGGCACGAGCGGCGTGACCGACACGGTCCGCTCGACGCCGGGCGGCATCACCTACGCCGACGCCTCGCGCACCTCCGACCTGGGCCGCGTCTCCATCAAGGTGGGCGAGGAGTACGTGCCCTACAGCGCGGACGCCGCTGCCGCCGTCGTCGACGTCTCGCCGCGGATCGAGAACCGCTACGAGCACGACCTGGCGTTCGTCCTCGACCGGAAGATCGACAAGCCCTTCGCCTACCCGATGGTGCTCGTCTCCTACCTGGTCGTGTGCTCGCGGTACGAGGACAAGGCGAAGGGCAACTTCGTCAAGGAGTTCGTCGAGTACGTCGCATCCCCCGAGGGGCAGCAGCGCGCTGCCGGGGCGGCCGGCAGCGCGATGATCTCGCCTGACGTGCAAGCCTGGATCAGCAACGCCGCCGAGGCCATTTACCTGACCCAGGACCGTCCGGAAGACCAGGCGGGCGGATAACCGATGTGGCGCTGCGACGGGTGAAGAGAGCAAGGGCATGCCATGGTGAAAGTGCTGGGCATCACTTGCTCCGTGATGGCTTGTTCACCGTCCGTTAACCCGGACCTGGTGATGAGGTCACTCCACCTGCCTAGCGTCCCGACTGACGTTGCGGCACTCGCCGCGCGTACGACTTGAACAGGATGGAACTACACGTGAAGATCAGCCGATTCCCCCGCGTTGGCTCCGCTGTCATGGTGGGCGCGCTCGCGCTGAGCCTCGCAGCCTGCGGCACCGACCCCGGTACGGGCGAACCGACCGGCGAGGGCTCCGAGTCCGCGATGGACCTGTCCGGCGAGCTCAGCGGTGGCGGTGCGTCGTCGCAGGAGTCCGCCATGGAGGCCTGGCGCGCCGGCTTCCAGAGCCAGTACCCCGACGTCACCGTCAACTACGACCCGACCGGCTCCGGCACGGGCCGCGAGAACTTCATCTCGGGCGCGTTCCCGTTCATCGGTTCTGACTCCGCGCTCGACGAGGAGGAGCTGCCCGCCGCCGAGGAGCAGTGCGGCAGCGACGTCATCGAGTACCCGGGCTACATCAGCCCGGTCGCCGTGGCCTTCAACCTCGAGGGCATCGACACGATCAACATGTCCCCCGAGACCATCGCTTCGGTCTTCAAGGGCGACATCACGAACTGGAACGACGAGGCGATCGCCGCCGACAACGAGGGCGTCGAGCTGCCCGACCTGGACATCACGGTCGTGCACCGGTCCGACCCGTCGGGCACCACGGAGAACTTCGTGGAGTACATGAATACCGTGGCCCCGGACATCTGGGACTTCGAGGTCGAGGACGTCTGGCCGGTCGAGGGCCAGGAGTCGGCTCAGGGCACCTCCGGTGTGGTCAGCACCGTCACCGCCGGTGAGGGCACGATCGGCTACGCCGACGCGTCGCAGATCGGCGAGCTGGGCACGGTGGCCGTCGGTGTCGGCGACGAGTTCGTCGAGTACAGCCCCGAGGCTGCCGCCGCGGTCGTGTCGGAGTCGCCGCGCGTCGAGGGCACCGCCGACACGGTGTGGGCCTACGACCTGGCCCGCGACATCCCGGGTACCTACCCGATCGTGCTGGTCTCGTACCACATCGCCTGCGCGACCTACGAGGACCAGACGACCGCTGACCTGGTCAAGGGCCTGTACAGCTACATCCTGAGCGACGAGGGCCAGGCGCAGGGCACCGAGGCCGCGGGTTCCGCCCCGGTGCCGAAGGAGCTCCGCGACGAGTTCCTGACCGCTGTCGAGACGATCTCGGCGGCCGGCTGAGTCAGGCCTAGAGTCTGAGCACGCGCCGATGCCGGTGGTCGCTCGGGTCGCCCGACCGGGCGGGCCGAGCGACCACCGGCGCGGTTGTGAGTGAAGGAAGATGTGACACGTGACCACGAGCAGCGAGGACCTCGCGTGACGACGACCGACAGCCCGAAACCCCCGGCACAGCCCGGAGGGTCCGCTACCCGGGCACCCGCACGCCGCCGGCGGCGTGGCACCACCGAGCGCGGCTTCAGCAGGGTCTTCCGGTGGATCGCCACCGGTGCGGGGGCCCTGATCCTGGCCGTCCTGGCCGCCGTCGCCGTGTTCCTGTTCCTCCGCGCCTGGCCCGCCATCGTCGCGCCGACGGACGAGCTGTCCGCGGCGGTCGGGCGGATCCCGGACGGGGTCTCGCTCGTGGAGTTCACGGGCCCCCTCATCTTCGGCACGCTGCTCGCGGCGCTGCTCGCACTGGCGCTGGCGATGCCCGTCGCGATGGGCATCGGCCTGTTCATCTCGCACTACGCACCCCCGCGCCTGGCCCAGTTCCTCGGCTACCTGGTGGACCTGCTCGCGGCCATCCCGTCGGTCGTGTACGGCCTGTGGGGCTTCCTGATCCTGGCGCCGGTGCTCAGGCCGATCTGGTTCTGGCTGGGTGACAACCTGGGCTGGTTCCCGCTGTTCTCCGGCGACGTCTCGGCCACCGGCAAGGTCCTGGCCACGGTCTCGGTGGTGCTTGCGGTCATGATCCTGCCCATCATCACCGCCGTGTCGCGGGAGGTCTTCCTGCAGACGCCGAAGCTGCACGAGGAGGCAGCGCTCGCGCTGGGCGCCACCCGCTGGGAGATGGTCCGGACCGCCGTCCTGCCGTTCGGCCGGTCCGGCGTGATCTCGGCCGCGATGCTCGGCCTGGGCCGCGCGCTCGGCGAGACGATGGCGGTGCTGATGATCATCAGCCCCGGATTCCTCATCTACTCGCTGGAGATCCTGACCGCCGCGCAGCACAACACGATCGCGGCGTACATCGCGCTCGACTTCGCCGAGGCGAGCGGCCTGGCGGTCAATGCGCTGATCGCCACCGGCCTCGCGCTGTTCCTGATCACCATGGCCGTGAACATGGCCGCCCGCGCCATCGTGGCGCGCCGCAAGGAATTCTCGGGGGCCAACTGATGAGTGTCACCACGACCGACGCGACCGAGCGCACTCGCGCCCTCCTGACCGCGGCCGAGCCCCGGCGCAAGGCGATGGACCGGTTCATGACGGTCCTGATCTGGGCTGCGTTCGTCCTGGCGATGATCCCGCTGGTCTCGCTGCTGTGGACCGTGCTGTTCAGCGGAGGCGGGCGCCTCAGCCTGGAGTTCCTGAACACCTCGATGCGCGGCATCTTCGGTGGGGACCCGTCCGGCGGCATCTACCACGCCATCATGGGCACGCTCATCATCACCGGCTGGGCCACGCTGATCTCGGTCCCTATCGGCCTGCTCACCGCGATCTACCTGGTCGAGTACGGGCGCGGTGCCCTCGCGCGGGCGGTGACCTTCTTCGTGGACGTCATGACGGGTATCCCGTCCATCGTCGCCGGCCTGTTCATCGTCGCGTTCATGACCGTCTTCCTCGACCCCGGTACGCGCCTGGGGATCATGGGGTCCATGGCGCTCTCGGTGCTGATGATCCCGGTGGTCGTGCGGTCCTGCGAGGAGATGCTCAAGCTCGTCCCGAACGAGCTGCGCGAGGCGTCCTACGCCCTGGGCGTGCCGAAGTGGCTCACCATCATCAAGGTGGTGCTGCGCACGGCGGTGGCCGGCATCACGACGGGCGTCCTGCTCGCCATCGCGCGCGTGATCGGTGAGACCGCACCGCTGCTGGTCGCCGTCGGCGTGACCGACTCGATCAACTTCAACGCGTTCGACGGCCGGATGATGACCCTGCCCGTCTTCACCTACCGTCAGTACAGCCAGGGCCTGGCCACGTGCCGCGAGGGCCAGAGCCTGCTCGAGTGTGTCCCGGACATCTCGTACCAGAACGCCTGGGGTGCTGCGCTCATCCTGATCGTCATTGTCATGCTCCTCAACATCGTGGGCCGCCTCGTCAACCGGTGGTTCGCCCCCAAGCTGCGCTGACGCGCAGAACCCGCTCAGCCGCAGCTCACACATAAGGAAGTAACCCGATGGCACAGCGCATCGACGTGAAGGACCTGAACATCTACTACGGCAGCTTCCTCGCTGTCGAAGGTGTGTCCATGACGATCGATCCCAAGTCCGTGACGGCCTTCATCGGCCCGTCTGGGTGCGGCAAGACCACGTTCCTGCGCACCCTCAACCGGATGCACGAGGTGACCCCCGGCGGGCACGTCGAGGGCTCGGTGGAGATCGAGGGCGTGGACCTCTACGGCGACGACGTCGACCCGGTGGCCGTGCGCCGCACGGTCGGCATGGTGTTCCAGCGTCCCAACCCGTTCCCCACGATGTCCATCAGGGACAACGTGCTGGCGGGTGTGAAGCTCAACAACCGCAAGATGTCGAAGTCCGACCAGGACGACCTGGTCGAGCGCTCGCTGCGCGGCGCGAACCTCTGGAACGAGGTCAAGGACCGGCTGGAGAAGCCCGGCTCCGGCCTCTCCGGCGGCCAGCAGCAGCGTCTGTGCATCGCCCGGACCATCGCGGTCAAGCCGCAGGTGATCCTCATGGACGAGCCGTGCTCGGCCCTGGACCCGATCTCCACCCTCGCGATCGAGGACCTGATCCAGGAGCTCAAGAAGGACTTCACGATCGTCATCGTCACGCACAACATGCAGCAGGCGGCGCGCGTGAGCGACAGGACGGCGTTCTTCAACATCGCGGGCACCGGCAAGCCGGGCCGCCTCATCGAGATGAACGACACGGCGACGATCTTCTCCTCGCCGACCGAGAAGGCGACCGAGGACTACGTCTCGGGCCGCTTCGGGTGACGTTCGGCTGACGACGTACGAAGCCGGTGGGTCCGGCGTGGTCTCCCACGCCGGACCCACCGGCTTCGTCGTGCCTACGGGGTGTCTACGCGGCCCTGCGGGGCGTCTACGGAGCCGCGGTCACTCCGTCGGCGACACCGACGGGGAGGCGGACGGCGACGCCGACACGGACGGCGACACCGACGGCGCCGCGGCAGCCGGCAGGTAGTCCGCGTACTCCGGCAGCGTGCCGTCGAGGACCGGGAGCTGGAACTCCCTGGCGTCGCTGCCGACGCTCAGCGTCGCGTCGAGGTAGTTGCCGGGTGCCGCGTCCACGGCGTCGAGCTGGACGGCCTCGCCGGTCTCCGTGCCCAGGTACACGGTGGCGCCGGCGGGAACCTCGACGGTCACGGGGGAGGCGCCAGGGGCCTCCAGCGTGAACGACGCGTCCTCCGTGGTCTCGTTCGCCAGCGCCCCGAGGAGGTTGCCCGCCTCGCCCTCCGCGGCCGACACGACCAGCAGGTTGATGCCCCGCAGGTCCCGGTTCTCCTCGCCCAGCACGGAGACGCCCACGCCGTCGGACGGGTCGTAGTTCAGCGTCGTGGTGGTGGGGGAGCAGGCCGCCAGGAGGAGGGCCCCCGTGGCGGAGACCGCCGCGAGGGCGATGGTGCGGGCGCCTCGGACGGCGGTGGCGCGACGGGACACGGTGAACTCCCTGAGGTTCGTCTGGTTCGGGCGGGGCGGATCCCCGCCACATCCTAGTGGTCCCGCGGGTGTGCCCGCGCATCGCGACCCGGGACGAACTGCCCGGTCAGGGCGTGGCAACGGTCACGGCTCCGGAACGATCCGATCGAGGGTGCGGTGCCGTCGATCGCACCGCCTCGCGCTGTCTGCGGCGCTTTGACCTGCGAAAACGCTCCGTCGAACCGCGCTCGGCGAAGGCCAAGGGTGCAAGTTCCGCAGATCACGCCGTGGTAACCTGGTTTCAGGGAAAGGGGACATCTGCAGATGACGTTCACAGTAGGCGAGACGGTTGTCTACCCGCACCACGGCGCGGCGCTGATCGAAGAGATCAAGACCCGCAAGATTCGCGGCGAAGAGAAGATGTACCTCAAGCTCAAGGTCGCTCAGGGCGACCTCACCATCGAGGTCCCGGCGGAGAACGTCGACCTCGTGGGTGTGCGTGACGTCGTCGGCCAGGAGGGCCTCGACCGCGTGTTCGAGGTCCTGCGTGCGCCGTACACCGAAGAGCCCACCAACTGGTCGCGCCGGTACAAGGCGAACCTGGAGAAGCTCGCGTCCGGCGATGTGATCAAGGTGGCCGAGGTCGTCCGCGACCTGTCCCGCCGGGACGCCGACCGGGGCCTTTCCGCAGGTGAGAAGCGCATGCTCGCCAAGGCACGGCAGATTCTCGTGTCCGAGCTGGCGCTGGCGGAGCACACGGAGGAAGAGAAGGCCGAAGCGATCCTCGACGAGGTTCTCGCTTCCTGACCCACCCACAGGATCCCTGGCACCCCTGACGGCACCGTCAGGACCCGGTGCTCGCGCCCCACGGGATCCTTCGCTTCGATCACGATCCTGTGGGGACCTGCGACGAGATGACGACCCTTGCAATCCTGACGGCCGCCGGCTCGGGATCCCGACTGGGGCGGGACTTGCCCAAGGCTCTGGTGGAGCTGGACGGCTTTCCGCTCGTCCTGCACGCCGCCCGGCGCCTTTCGGCGTCGGGCGTGGTGGACTCACTCGTCGTGACGGCGCCCGACGGCCTCGTCGGCGTCATGACCGACCTGCTGGCCGACGACCCGCGCGTCCAGCTCTCCGTCCAGGTGACCGGCGGCGGCCCCACCCGGCAGGCGTCCGTCGGCGCGGGCCTGGCGCTTGCCCGGCCCGCTGACGACGTGGTGCTCGTGCACGATGCCGCGCGCCCCCTCGTCCCACCGGAGCTCGTCCGGCGGGTCGTCGAGGCGGTCCGCAGCGGCCACGGCGCCGTCGTGCCGGGGCTGCCGGTGACCGACACCGTAAAGCAGGTGTGCCCGGACGGCGACGTCGAGCTCGTCACCGGCACACCCGACCGGTCGATGCTGCGGGCCGTGCAGACCCCCCAGGGCTTCGCGCGCGACCTGCTGGTGCGCGCGCACCACAGCGGCGCCGCACGCGCCGTCGCGGAGCACCTGGCGGCGACCGACGACGCGGGCCTGGTCGAGGCCATCGGCGAGCCGGTGCACATCGTCGCGGGGGACGCCGCCGCCTTCAAGATCACCACCGAACGCGACCTGTGGCTCGCGTCTCTCGTGCTGCAGGAGACCAACGCATGACCGAGCCGTCGAGCACCGACCCGCCGGGCCCGGCCGTCTATCCTCTGCCGCGGACCGGCATCGGCGTCGACGTGCACGCGTTCGCGCCGGACGGCTCGGACCGGGAGCTGTGGCTCGGGGGCCTGCACTGGCCGGGGGAACGCGGCCTGGCCGGCCACTCCGACGCCGACGTCGCGGCGCACGCGGCGGCGGACGCGCTGTTCTCGGCGTCCGGCCTTGGCGACCTCGGATCGCACTTCGGGACGGGCCGTCCCGAGTGGGCAGGAGCGTCCGGGACCACGCTGCTCGCGGAGGCCGCGAGGCGCGTCCGGGCTGCGGGGTACATGATCGGTAACGTGGCAGTCCAGGTGATCGGAAACCATCCGCGAGTCGGCACACGGCGCGACGAGGCACAGGCGGCGCTGTCCGCCGCGGCCGGCGCGCCCGTCTCCCTGACCGCGACCACCACCGACGCGCTCGGCCTGACCGGCCGCGGCGAGGGGATAGCCGCCATCGCCACAGCGCTGGTGGTGCCGGACGGCGGGAGCAGGGCATGAACAACAAGCGCAAGCCGCTCGACGAGCGCAGGGCGGAGATCGTCGAGGCGGGCCTGAACGTGGCGCTGCGCGAGGGCGTCGAGTCGGTGACCGTGCGCCGCGTGGCGCAGGAGGCCGGGATCTCGCTGGGCACCGTGCACTACTGCTTCGACGACAAGGACTCGATGCTGCGCGCCATGGGCCGCAGCATCGCGATGCGCGCGTCGGAGCAGGTGCTGGCGGCGCTGGATGCGGGGCCGGACCGGACGGCGCTGGCGAAGGCCACCGTCGACGCGCTGCTGGTGGGCCTCAAGCAGAACCAGCACATGCGGCTGCTGACCTTCGAGTTCGCGGTCTCCGGCGCGCGGACGCCCGTGCTGCGCGAGGTGGCGCAGGCGCACCTCAAGCAGAGCATCGCGATGACGCGGGAGTACCTGCAGCGGCTGGCCGAGGTGGCCGGCGTCACGTTCCGGATCGACCTGGGGGCGCTGGCGCGGACGACGGCGCTGCGCATCGACGGCATCGAGCTCGCGTGGATGGTGGACCAGGACGACGAGGCCGCCCACGCCGGGTTCGCCGACCTGGCGCACGACGTGTTCGCACTGATGGAGCCCGTGCCGGTGCAGTCCTGACGGAGCCGGTGCCGGCTCGGCCGTGCCGGAGCCGCCGCCCGTCACGGAGCCGGTGCCGGCTCAGCCGAACACGCGCTCCGTGTAGGGGTTGGCGAACACACCCTCCGGGTCGGCCGCCTGGCGCGCCCGGCGGAAGTCCGGGTAGCGCCGGTACTGGCCGGCCAGGTAGTCGGCGTCGCGCGTGTGCATCTTGCCCCAGTGCGGGCGTCCGCCCACGGCCCCGAAGATCTGCTCGGCGGCGTCGAAGTAGCGCGCGTGCGGCAGGCGCCAGTACTGCTGCACGGCGACGTACGCGGTGTCGCGCCCGTACGCGGTGGAGAGCCAGACGTCGTCGGCGGGGGCGAAGCGGATCTCCATCGGGAACGGGACGTTCTCCCCGGTGGCGCGCAGCCAGCGGTCGATCTCCTTGAGCACGTCGACCACGACGGCGCGTGGCACCGCGTACTCCGTCTCGCGGAACCGCACGCGGCGCCTGGTGCAGAACACCTCGTACGACGGCGCGCGGTACGACCGGGGGCGCAGGGCCCGCGCGGCGAAGGCGTTGAGCGACGGCGTCGCGGAGGGCAGCAGGGTGGCCGTCCGGTTGACCAGCTCGAGCCCGGTGTTCGACAGCACCTCCTCGTCGACGAAGGTGCGCGCGGCGCCCGCGGCCCGGCGCAGCCGCTGCCCCACGCCGGTAGGCCCGCCGACGTCGGCGCTCGACTCGATCCGGGTGTTGCTGAGGGTCTGGACGTGGCGCGCGGTGGGGAACCAGAAGAACTCGAAGTGGTCGGTCCCGTCGACGAGGTGGTCGAGCTCCTCGAACACCCGGTCCAGCGGCCGGACGTCCTCGACCGCGTGCAGGTCGAAGGCCGGGACCGCCTCGATGGTGACGGTGCTCAGCACGCCGGTGGCGCCGAGGCCGAGGCGGGAGGCCTCGAACAGGTCGTGGTTCTCGGTGGGCGTGGCGCGCGTGACCTCGCCGTCGGGCCCGACGACGGTCAGGGCGCGCACGCGGGTGGCGAGGCCGCCGAACCGGGCGCCCGTGCCGTGCGTGCCCGTCGAGACGGCGCCGGCGACCGACTGCTGGTCGATGTCGCCGAGGTTCTGCATGGCGAGCCCGCGCTCGGCCAGGATCCGGTTGAGCTGGTGCAGCCGCATGCCGGCGCCCACCGTGACCAGGGCGTGGCCCGTGTCGGGGTCGCGCTCGACGCGGTGCAGGGCGCTGAGGCGGTCCAGGTTGAGCTGCACGCCCTCGGTGGCGGCGGCCGGCGCGAACGAGTGGCCGGCGCCCACCGCGCGGACCGTGTGCCCCTCCTTGACGGCGCGGCGCACGGCGTCGCACAGCTCGTCCTCCGAGGTCGGCTGCTCCTGCCGGGCGGGCGTCGCGGTCACGGTACGTGCCCAGTTCGTCCAGATCACCGGAGCACTATCCCATGCGCCCACGCCACGAACTAGGGTCCGGTTCGCCCGGCGGCCCCTGCCATACGCCGGGTCCTGGCGGTAGCGTTCGGACATGACCTCCGCAGCAGACACCGCCGCGCGGCTGTCCGCCGCCACGTCCGGCTTGCCGGCGCCCGTCGCCGTCGTGGACCTGGACGTGTTCGACACGAACGCGCTCGACCTCCTCAAGCGGGCCGACGGCGTGCCGGTCCGCGTCGCGTCGAAGTCGGTGCGCGTGCGCTCGCTGGTCGAGCGGGCGCTCGGGCACGGCTTCACGGGCGTCATGGCGTACTCGCTGCGCGAGGCGTTGTGGCTGGTCGAACAGGGTGTGCACGACGTGCTGGTCGGCTATCCGACGGTCGACAGGGAGGCGCTGGCCACTCTCGTGGCCGACCCCGCCGCCCGCACCGAGATCACGCTGATGGTCGACTCCGTGGCACACCTCGGCCTCATCGCAGACGCCGAGGACCTGGTCGGCGGGGCGGCGGGCACGGCGAGCGGCGACCCGGTCAAGGTCTGCCTCGACGTGGACTGCTCGCTGCGTGTCGGCGTCGGGTCGCTGACCGCGCACCTCGGGGTGCGCCGCTCGCCCCTGCGCGCGCCCGGCGACGTCGCCGCCCTGGCGACGGTGGCCCAGGCCAAGGGCCTGGCGGTGCGCGGCCTCATGTTCTACGAGGCCCAGGTGGCCGGCCTGCCCGACACGAGCCCGGCCGTCCGGCTGGTCAAGCGCCTCACGATGCGGGAGGTGAACGAGCGCCGGGTGCGGATCCTCGCGGCGGTGCGCGACGCCGTCGGCCAGGAGGTGGAGCTCGTCAACGCGGGCGGCACCGGGTCGATCGAGGTGAGCGGCAGCGCGCCAGGGGTCACCGAGGTGACGTCCGGCTCCGGCCTGTACGCGCCCGGCCTGTTCGACGGCTACCGCTCGTTCCAGGCGCGTCCGGCCGCGTTCTTCGGCCTGGACGTCGTGCGCGAGCCGGCCCCCGGCTGGGTGACGGCGTTCGCCGGCGGGTACGCGGCGTCGGGCCAGGCGGGGCCGGCGCGGCTGCCGCGCCTGTTCACGCCCGGCTACACGCTGAGCGGCCCGGAGGGCGCCGGGGAGGTCCAGACGCCGCTGCGCGCCACCCGCGGGTCCGCACCCGACGGCGGCCTGCGCACCGGGGACCGGGTCTGGCTCCGGCACGCCAAGGCGGGGGAGATGATGGAGCGGTTCGACCAGGTGCACCTCGTCCGGGGCGCCGAGGTCGTCGAGACGGTGCCCACCTACCGGGGTGAGGGCAAGAACTTCGGGTAGGCGACACGCGGGCCATCGGGTAGAACAAGGCCATGCCCACGATGCCAGCGATGCACCACCGCCACCGGCCGATGACCGGCAGGGACCCTCACGAGCCGTCGCGCACGGCGACCCCGCTGGAGCTCCTGTTCGACCTGGCGTTCGTCGTCGGGTTCGGCGTGGCCGCGGAGCAGGGCGCCCACCTGGTGGCCGACGGCCACGTCGGCGCGGGCGTCGTCGGGTTCGCGTTCTCAATGTTCGCCATCTGCTGGGCGTGGATCAACTTCACGTGGTTCGCCTCGGCCTTCGACACCGACGACTGGTTCTACCGCGTCACCACGATGGTCCAGATGATCGGCGTGGTGGTGCTGGCGCTCGGCCTGCCGGAGATGTTCGAGTCCCTCGTCGAGGGCGACCGCGTGCACAACGAGGTCATGGTGGCCGGGTACGTCGTGATGCGGCTGGCCATGCTCGTGCAGTGGCTGCGTGCCGCCAGGCAGGCGCCCGAGTACCGGGCGACCTGCATGGGGTACGTGCGCACGCTCGTCCTCACGCAGATCGGGTGGATCGTCCTCGCGGTCGCGCCCGTGAGCGTGCCGGTGTTCTTCGTGGGCGGTGTGCTGCTGGGCGTGGCGGAGATGGCCGGCCCGTACCGGTCCGAGCGGCTGCGCGCCGACGAGCCCGGCCGGCGGAGCACCCCGTGGCACCCGCACCACATCGCAGAGCGGTACGGGCTGCTCGCCATCATCACGCTCGGTGAGGGCGTGATCGGCACTGTCGCGACGCTGTCCGCCGTCACGCAGGAGTCCGGCTGGACGCTCGACGCCGCCCTCGTGGCGCTCGCCGGCACCGGCCTCACGTTCGGGCTGTGGTGGACCTACTACCTCACCCCCGACGCGGAGATGCTGCACCGGCACCGCGAACGGTCCTGGGTCTGGGGGTACGGGAACGTCGTGGTCTTCGCGGGCCTGGCGGGCGTCGGGGCTGGCCTGCACGTGGCGGCCTACTACCTGGCGGGGGATGCCCACATCGGCGCTGTCGGGACGGTGCTGGCCGTCGCCGTGCCGGTGCTCGTGGCCGTGCTGGCCGACTACACCCTGTTCTGGGTGCTGACCCGGTCGTTCGACCGGCTGCACATGCTCCTGGTCGCCGGGACCGTCGCCGTCCTCGTCGCGGCGGTCGCCACGGCGGCCGCCGGGTTCCACATGTCCTGGTCGCTGCTCCTGGTCATGCTCGCCCCCGTGGTGACGGTCGTCGGCTACGAGGTGCGCGGGCACGAGCACGTGGCGCGCCTGCTCGCCGACGAGGCCGCCTGATCCCGGCGGTCGTTGCCGGCGCCGTCGAGCAGGAAAAGGGCGTGTGGACGCCGGTACCCTTGACAGGTGACTCTTCGCCTGTATGACACCGCCACGCGCGAGGTGCGCGACTTCACCCCCATCACCCCGGGCGAGGTCGGCATCTACCTGTGTGGCGCCACGGTGCAGGCACCTCCGCACGTCGGCCACCTGCGCCCGGCGGTCGCGTTCGACGTGCTCCGCCGCTGGCTCACCCGGCGCGGCCTGAAGGTCACCCTGATCCGGAACGTCACCGACATCGACGACAAGGTGCTGGCCAAGTCGGCCGCCGCCGGCCGCGAGTGGTGGGCGCACGCCGCGCTGTACGAGCGGGTGTTCACCCAGGCGTACGACGCGCTCGGCATCATCCCGCCCACCTACGAGCCGCGCGCCACGGGCAGCGTGCCCGAGATGGTCGCGCTCATGGAGCGGCTGGTCGAGAAGGGCCACGCCTACAGCACGGGCGAGGGCAACGTGTGGTTCGACGTCCACTCCTGGCCCGCCTACGGCGAGCTGACCCGGCAGAAGGTCGAGGACCTCAGCCCGGAGGAGGGCACGGAGGCTGCGGGCTCGGCGGCGAGCCAGGCCAAGCGGAACCCGCACGACTTCGCGCTGTGGAAGGCCGCGAAGCCCGGCGAGCCGGAGACGGCGTCGTGGGACACGCCCTACGGCCGGGGCCGCCCCGGCTGGCACCTGGAGTGCTCTGCGATGGCCCGGCGCTACCTGGGCGAGACGTTCGACATCCACGGCGGCGGCCTCGACCTGCGGTTCCCGCACCACGAGAACGAGCAGGCGCAGTCGCGGGCGGCGGGCTACGGGTTCGCGCAGCGCTGGATGCACGTCGCGTGGGTCACGCAGTCCGGCGTGAAGATGTCGAAGTCGCTGGGCAACGGCCTGCTGGTCAGCGAGCTGCTGACCCGGGCGCCCGCGCCGGTCGTGCGCTACGCATTGGCCGCCGTGCAGTACCGGTCGATGCTGGAGTGGGGCCCCGACACCCTCGACGAGGCGCGCACCACGTGGGAGCGCCTGTCCGGCTTCGTCACACGCGCGGCGGAGCGGGTAGGGGAGGTCCCGGCCGAGGAGGTGGCCAAGGCCGAGCTTCCCGAGGCCTTCGCCGTCGCGATGGACGACGACCTGAACGTGCCGCAGGCGCTCGCCGTCGTGCACGAGCACCTGCGGGCCGGCAACACGGCCCTCGCGTCCGGGAGCGACGCGGCGGTGCGCGACGAGCTGGTGGCGGTGCGGGCGATGCTCGACGTGCTGGGCCTGGACCCGGCGGACCCGCAGTGGTCGACGTCGTCCGACGACCGGTATGCGACGGCGCTGGACGCGCTCGTCGCGGCGGAGCTCGCAGCCCGCGCGGAGGCGCGCGCCGCGAAGGACTGGGCCACCTCTGACGCGATCCGGGACCGCCTCGCGGCCGCCGGCATCGAGGTCCAGGACTCCGCCGACGGCGCCCGCTGGGTGCTCTCCTGACTTTCCCTGAGAGACGAGACACACGATGGCAGGCAACTCGAAGCGCGCCGGTGCGGTGCGCAAGGCCGGCTCCAAGAAGGGCCCCCAGGTCGGCACCGGCGGGCACAGCCGCAAGGCGCTGCGCGGCAAGGGACCGACCCCCAAGGCCGAGGACCGGGTCTACCACCCGGCGCACCAGCGCAAGGTGGCCGCCGAGCGGAAGGCGGCGGCCGGCGGGCGCCGTCCTGGCAGCCCGGGCGGGCGCGGCGCCGGCCGGAAGGGCGCGGGCGCGACCGAGGTGGTCGCCGGCCGCAACTCCGTGCTGGAGGCCCTGCGGGCCGAGATGCCCGTCGAGGGCATCTACCTGGCCGCACGTCTGGAGTCGGACGACCGCACCCAGGAGATCCTGGAGATCGCGCACGCGCGCAGCCACCCCTTGTTCGAGGCGTCCCGCCTCGACCTGGACCGGATCACCGACGGCGCGGTGCACCAGGGCGTCGCCATGAAGGTGCCGCCCTACGACTACAAGGACGCCGACGACCTGCTCGACGCCGCGGCCGAGGCAGGGGAGCCGCCGCTGATCGTGGCGCTCGACAACATCACGGACCCGCGCAACCTCGGCGCGGTGCTGCGGTCCGGCGGGGCGTTCGGCGCGCACGGCGTGCTGGTGCCGGAGCGGCGCGCGGCGGGCGTGACGGCGTCGGCCTGGAAGGTGTCGGCGGGGGCGGCGGCGCGCGTGCCCGTGGCGCGCGCGACCAACCTGGCCCGCGAGCTCGCCGAGCTGAAGAAGGCGGGCTGCTTCGTGGTGGGCCTCGACGCGGGCGGCGACATGTCGGTGGGCGAGCTCGCGTACGCGACCGACCCGCTCGTGCTGGTCGTGGGCTCGGAGGGCAAGGGCCTGTCCCGCCTGGTGCGCGACGCGTGCGACGCGATCGTGTCGATCCCGATCGCGGCTACGACGGAGTCCCTGAACGCCGCGGTGGCCGCGGGAATCACGCTGTACGAGGTGGCGAAGCAGCGCTCGGCCGCGAGCTAAGCCTCGGACGCGGGCTCGGCCTCGGGCTCCAGCTCGGCCGCCTCGCCGGGGGCGAGACCGAGCACGGCGTCCTCGTCGGGGCGGTGCCGCAGCACGTTCTCCACGTAGGACTCGGCGGCCTCGGGCAGCGGGATGTCCCGCTGCGCCTGCTGCGAGATGAACCAGCGGTGGTCGAGGATCTCGTGGAAGAGCTGCGCCGGCTCCAGCTTGCGGCGCAGCTCGCGCGGCACGGCGTCGATCGTGGGGCGGAAGACCTGGCGGACCCAGGCGTGCGCCACGATCTGCTCCTGATCGTTCTGCCGGTCGGTCGCCGCGCGGTAGCCGTCGAGGTCGTTGAGCAGGCGGCGCGCCTGGTTCTCCTGGACGTCCAGCCCCGTGAGGCGCAGCAGCCGGCGCGAGTGGTGCCCGGCGTCGACCACCTTGGGCTGGATGCGCACCTTGGTGCCGTCGATGTCCGTGGTGATCTCGAGCTCGCCCACGTCGAAGCCGAGGTCGTTGAGCCGTTCGATGCGGGCGGCGACGCGCCAGCGGTCCCCGGAGTCGAACGCCTCCGAGACGGTGAGGGCGGCCCAGAGCTCCTGGTAGCGCTCCACGAGGGCGTCGCCGATGGCCAGCTCGTCGACGTCCTCGTCGAGCAGCTCGCCCGCGGCGAGGTCCATGAGCTCGCCGATGATGTTGGTGCGCGCCAGGTCGACGTCGTAGTTGCGCTGGCCGTCGGTGAGCTGGCGGTGCATGTCGCCGGTCTCGGCGTCGACCAGGTAGGCGGCGAACGTCTCGGCGTCGCGCCGGAACAGGGTGTTCGACAGCGAGACGTCGCCCCAGTAGAAGCCGACGAGGTGCAGGCGCACCAGGAGCACCGCGAGGGCGTCGATCAGGCGCGTCGCCGTGTCCGGCCGCAGGTCCTGGCTGAACAGCGCGCGGTAGGGCAGGGAGAACGGCAGGTGCTCGGTGATGAGCACGGCCTCGAGCCGTTCGCCGTCGGGCGCCCTGCGGCCCGTGATGACGCCGACGGGGACCACGGAGGGCACCTCGATGCGGTGGAGCTGGCGGAGCAGCTCGTACTCGCGGTAGGCGACGCTCTCGCCGATCTCCTTGATCGCGATCACGCGGCCGCCGTGGTTGACGAAGCGGACCACGTGCCGCGAGATGCCCTGGGGCAGGGCGGCCAGGACGGCCTCGGGCCAGTCGGCCAGCGGCACGTCCCACGGGAGGTCCAGCAGCGCTGGGTCGGGTGCGACCGCGGTGATCTGGAGGTTCTGCTGAGGCATGGGGACCATTCTGCGCTGGGCCGGCCGCTCGTGCGCTGGGCCGGCTGCTCGGCCGGGCAGGCGGGTTCCGCCGGGCGGAGTCGTGAAAGGCCTGCGGGGTGTGCTGCTCGGAGCAGACATCGTCTACGCCGGGCAGCACACCCCGAGGAGGTCACCGTTCCCCGGCGAGCCGGGGGAGCGGGCCCTGGCGCTGGTGGCGGCCGGGCCCGCCGTCACGCCTCGGCTCAGCCGAGGCGCTCACCCGTGGTCGCGGAGAACACGTGCGAGTGGCCGGCCTGGATGGCGACCGAGATGACGTCGCCCTTGTCCGGCACGGTGCGCGGGTCGATGCGCACGATGACCTGGTTGGTGTCGCCGGCGGACAGGTCGACGTCGGCGGCGTCGCCCTTGAGCGAGCCGTAGACGAACGCGTCCGAGCCGAGCTCCTCGACGAGGTTGACCTCGACCTCGAACGAGCCGGCGGTGCCGGTGGGGACGACGTCGAGCGCCTCGGGACGGAAGCCCAGGGTGACCTTGCCGCCGTCGGCCTCGCTGATGCTGCTCGCGATGGACCGGTCGAGCGGGACCTCCGCCGAGCCGACCTTGACGTGGCCCTCCTTGACGTCGAACGTGCCGATGTTCATGGCGGGGGAGCCGATGAAGCCGGCGACGAACACGTTGTTCGGGCGGTCGTACATCTCGCGCGGGGTGCCGACCTGCTGCAGGATGCCAGCGTTGAGGACCGCGATGCGGTCACCCATCGTGAGGGCCTCGGTCTGGTCGTGGGTCACGTAGACCGTGGTGACGCCCAGGCGGCGCTGCAGCGACGCGATCTGCGTACGGGTCTGGACGCGGAGCTTGGCGTCGAGGTTCGACAGCGGCTCGTCCATGAGGAACACCTGGGGCTGGCGTACGATGGCGCGGCCCATGGCGACACGCTGGCGCTGACCACCCGAGAGGGCCTTCGGCTTGCGGTCGAGGTACTCGGTCAGGTCGAGAATCTTCGCGGCCTCCTCGACCCGCTGGCGGATCTCCGCCTTCGGGGTGCCCGCGATCTTCAGGGCGAAGCCCATGTTGTCCGCCACCGACATGTGCGGGTAGAGCGCGTAGTTCTGGAAGACCATCGCGATGTCGCGGTCCTTGGGCTGCACGTCGGTGACGTCGCGGTCGCCGATGAAGATGTGCCCACCGTTGACGTCCTCGAGACCCGCGAGCATGCGCAGGGACGTGGACTTACCGCAGCCGGACGGGCCGACGAGGACGAGGAACTCGCCGTCCTCGATCTCCAGGTTGAGCTGGTCGACGGCCGGGCGCTCCGTGCCCGGGTAGATGCGCGTCGCGTGGTCGAAAGTGACCGTAGCCATGAGAAAACATCCCTCCACCGGCAGGTACGTGCCGGACGATCCGTTGTGGTCGGGTGCCGTTGCTTCCACTCGCGTGTCGGCGGTGACACTGTTGCAGCGCGATCGTACCCCGGTTGGTCAAGGCGGCGGTATCGACCGGGTCACGTCCGGGTCAGCCCTCGCCGCGCAGATCGCGCGCGAGGCCGGACAGGACGGCGGCGAGCGCGTCGGGGTCGGGCACGCGGTGGGACGCGAGCGTGTCTCCCGTGCCCACCTTGATCGACAGGTCGCCGGACTCCAGCGCGCTGAAGGCGTGCTCGTCCGTGGTGTCGTCGCCCGCGTACAGCACGCGGACCCGCTCCACCCCCAGCTCGGCGGCGACGGTGCCCCGCAGGCGGCGCAGCGCCTCGCCCTTGCTGGTGGTCACGACGGACACCTCGACCACGTCCTTGCCGTGCATGGCCGGCAGGCCGAGGTTGGCGGCCACCTCGTCGGCGGCAACGGTGATGGCAGCGGCGTCGTCCACGCTCGCCAGGCGCGTGTGCACGACGGCGGCGGCGGGCTTGACCTGCACCCACGCGCCCTCACGGCCCGACACCGCCGACTCGAAGCCCGCGACCAGCGCGTCGAGCTGGCCGGACTGGGACGTGGTGAGCTGGAACGGCACCTGCTCGACGCCGGTGGTCGTGGCCCGCCCGGCCTCCGCGCCGTGGCTGCCCACGAGGAACGTGCCCTCCGGGGCGACGGTGCGCTCTGCGAGGTCGGAGAGGTCGCGCCCGGAGACGAACGCGAGGCGCACGGGCGCCTCCTGGGCGACCGCGTGGAGCTGCTCGACGGCGGTGCGCGCGGCCCGCGTCATGGTGGACGACTTGGGGTCGTCCACGAGCGGGGCAAGGGTCCCGTCGAAGTCGGTGGCGAGCAGCCAGCCGGTGGTCGGCTTCCTGCGGCGGCCGTTCCCGTTGCCCATGCGGGCGCGCCGGCCCTTCGCGGCGGGCTCGTCCGGCACCGTGGTGAACGCCGTCAGAGCGTCCCTGAGGTTGTGGTGGCGGGGTTCGGTCGAGCGCGGGTCCACGCTGAGCGGCCGCGGCGGCACGGACGTGAGCACCCCGAGGAAGGTCTCCGACCACTTGGCGACGTCGTCGGCGAGGACCTTGCGGCGCAGGCGCCGCATACGGCGGCGCTGCTCCCGCGGGTCCATGGTCGCCGCGGCCACGATGATGTCCTTCATGCCGTCGATGTCGTGCGGGTTGACCAGCAGCGGGCCGGGGGAGAGCTCGTCGGCCGCGCCGGTGAACTCGCTCAGCACCAGCGCGCCGCGGTCGTCGGAGCGGGCGGCGATGTACTCCTTGGCGACCAGGTTCATGCCGTCGCGCAGGGAGGTCACCAGCAGCACGTCGGCCGCGAGGTAGAGCGCGGCCATCTCCTCGGGCGGGTAGGAGTGGTGCAGGTAGTGGATCGCGGAGTGGCCCAGCTCGCCGTACTCGCCGTTGATCCGGCCCACGAGCACCTCCACGTGCTCGCGGAGGTCCTGGTAGGCGCCGACGTTCTCGCGGCTGGGGCTCGCCACCTGCACCAGGGTGTGGTGCTCGACGTCGAGCCTGCCGTCGTCGAGCAGCTCGCCGTACGCCTTGATGCGGTGGCGGATGCCCTTGGTGTAGTCGAGCCGGTCGACGCCGAGCATCAGGATGTCCGGGTTGCCGAGGTCGGCCTTGATCTCCTTGGCGCGGGCCTGCACCTCCGGCGTGCGGGCCAGGGTGTCGAACCGGCGCGAGTCGATCGAGATCGGGAATGACGACGCGCGCACGTGCCGGCCGGGGCGCCCGTCGGCGTCGGGGATGGTGATGACGGGGCCGCGCGTGGTGTAGCCGGTGAGGCGGCGTGCCGAGCGCACGAAGTTCGCGGCGTCGCCGTTGCGCTGGAAGCCCACCAGGTCCGCGCCGAGCAGGCCGTCGATGATCTGCCGCCGCCACGGGAGCTGCGCGAACAGCTCGACCGGCGGGAACGGGATGTGGTCGAAGAACCCGATACGCAGGTCCGGCCGCTGGTCGCGCAGCATGCGCGGGACGAGCTGGAGCTGGTAGTCGTGCACCCAGACGACGGCGCCCTCCGCCGCCTGCTCCGCTGCCGCGTCGGCGAAGCGCTGGTTGACCCGGCGGTACGCGTCCCACCACTGCCGGTGGTAGGCGGGCGGGGCGATGACGTCGTGGTACAGCGGCCAGAGAGTGGCGTTGGAGAAGCCCTCGTAGTAGCGCTCGATCTCGACGGCGCTGAGCGTGACCGGGACGAGCAGCATGCCGTCGGCCTCGAAGGGCTCGTGCGCCAGGTCAGGGGCGCCGGACCAGCCCACCCAGGCGCCGTCGGCGTCCCGCATCACCGGTTCGAGCGCCGTGACCAGTCCGCCGGGCGACCTCTGCCAGGTGAGGTCGCCCTCTGGGCCGACCGAGAAGTCGACCGGGAGCCGGTTCGCGACGACGACCAGATCGTACCCGTCTTTACCCGGCAATGTACTGCTCCTTGGTTTTGTATGAGTCTCGCTGTGCGGTGCCAAGAGTATCGAGGTCTCTTTCCTGCTCAGGGTAACGAGGCTGTGTGGCGATCGGGTGAATCCCTGTCCAGGTGCTGGTCAGGGGCGGAATGTTGGCGGGCATCGGCCGTCCGCGACGACTACGGTGTGCCTCATGGAGGAGGTGGAGGCGTCGATAGCGCCCCCGGACGGCGCAGGCCCGGCGGCCGGCTCCAAGCTCGGCGGGTACACGGTCGTGCGGGAGATCGCCTCGGGCGCCATGGGCGCCGTCTACCGCGCCAGGGACGACGGCGGGAACGCCGTGGCCCTGAAGATGCTGCACCGCCACCTCGACGACCCGGCGGCCCGCGAGCGGCTGCGCCGCGAGGCCACGGCGCTGCAGGGCCTGCGGCACCCGGCCGTCGCCCGCGTGCTGGACGCCGAGCTCGACGGGCCGGACGCGTTCATCGTCACCGAGCTCGTCGAGGGTCCGACGCTCGAGGAGGAGATCGACGAGCGCGGGCCCCTCGACCCCCGCGACCTCTTCGAGCTCGCCGACCAGCTCGCCGACGCCCTCGAGGCCGTGCACGGCAGCGGTGTGGTGCACCGCGACCTCACGCCGTCGAACGTCCTCATCGCGCGAACCGGCCCGGTCCTGATCGACTTCGGGCTCGCGCAGGGCCCCGGCGACGCCAGGGCGACCCGGACCGGGTACGTCATGGGCACCCCCGGCTACCTCGCGCCAGAGCTGCTGGGCGGCGCCGAGCCCGGCCCGGACACCGACTGGTGGTCCTGGGCGGCCGTGCTCGCGTTCTCCGGGACGGGCCGCGCACCGTTCGGCGTACGGCCCACCGAGCTGGTGCTGCGGCGCTCGCGGCAGGGCCAGGCCGACCTCGACGGGCTGCCGCCGCGTACCGGGCGGGCGCTCGGCGCCGCGCTGCGTGCGTTGCCCGCAGAGCGCTGGGGGCCCGACGAGGTCGCCAGGGCGCTCAAGGCCGAGTCTGACGCGTTCGTCGCCGCGACGACGGGCGAGGACGACGCGGAGAAGACGGTCCTCGACACGTCCGGCGCCATGCCCGGTGACCCGCGGGCCACGGCGACGTCGGCCGACGTCGGCTCGACGCGGGTCATGCCGCAGGGTGTGCTGCCCAACCGGCGGCCGGTCTCCGCCGCGGCCGGCGGGGCCGGCGTCGGGGCGGCCGCTGGGGCGGCGGTCGCCGCGAAGGCCCCGGTCGGTGGCGTGCGGGACCTGGCCTCCGTAGCCGCCCCGCCCCGGGGACGGTCGGTGACGGGCCGCGCGGTCGGCACGCCGCGTCCGGCGTCGGGCGCACCGGCCTTCGGCCTGGAGCAGCCGAATCCCGCGCGCGTGACCGGCTACCGGGGGCTGTTCACCGCGGCCACCCTCGCACTGGTGGCGTTCGCCGCGACCTGGCCGGGCGTCGCCGTCGCCGTGCTGGTGGCCCTGCTGATCGTGACCCGCCTGGTCGGGATCACCGTCGACGAGTTCCGCAGCCGCCGCGCCCGGCGCGGGCCCAGCCGCGCCGACGCGCTCGTCGCGACCCTCCTGTCGCCGTGGCACCTGGTGCGCGCCGTGTTCGGCGTGCTGCCCGCCGCGGCCGTCGGGATCTGTGCCGGCGTGATCGTGGTGCTGCTCGGGCTGATGGTGTTCGCGCCGGGCAACGTGATCGTCGCCCCGATCGAGACGGTCGAGGCGCGGTCGGTGGGCGGGATGAACCAGCCGATCATCGACAGCCTTGTCCTCGGCGTCGCGATGCTGGTGACCGTGGTCGTGTCGTGGTGGGGACCGGCGTCGTACGGGACGCGGGTCGGAGCCGGGCCGCTGCTGCGGCGGATCGCTCCCACGACGGGGCGGAAGGTCGTCGTCACCCTCATCGTGCTGGCGCTCGCGCTGGTCGCGGCCCTGCCTCTGCTCAGTGGCTCGGTGGACGTGCTGTGGTGGCCGCTGGGCGAGCGGCCGGCGGTGACGTGGTGACCCTTTCGCCGGTCACGCGTCCGGGTCGGACTTTTGGATCGTAACGAAACATTCAGCGGCTTCTCAGCGAGCGCTTGTAGTCTTTCGCTGGGCGCCAGAAGCGCCTCGCCCCCATTGGCCCGCATCTCGAAGGACCCCGATGTCGACGAACCAGACCAAGGCGCAGCGCCGTGACGCCGCCCGCGCCGAGGCGCTCGCACTCCAGAAGAAGCAGCAGGCGAGCGAGAGGCGCAACCGTGTGATCGTGCTGAGCCTGCTCGGGCTCGCCGTCATCGGCCTGATCGTGGCGGTCGTGCTGATCCTCACCGAGGGTCAGAAGACCCCCATGGAGCGGGTCGACAACGTCCCGGCGGGTGTGGTCGAGGACACGGGTATCCCCGTGGGGGCCGACGGCGTCGCCGGCACCTCGAACGAGGGCGCGACCACGCTCGACGTCTACGTGGACTACATGTGCCCCATCTGCGGCCAGTTCGAGCAGACGAACAGCGCGAGCATCGCCGAGATGCGTGAGGCCGGTGACATCACGCTGGTGGTGCACCCTGTCTCGATCCTCGACCGCGTGTCGCAGGGCACCCAGTACTCGACGCGTGCGGCGTCGGCCGCCGCATGGGTGGCGGACCGGGCGCCCGAGCAGTTCTCCGCGTTCCACGACGCGCTGTTCGCGAGCCAGCCGGCCGAGCAGACGGCCGGCCTGTCCGACGAGCAGATCGCGCAGGTCGCGGAGCAGGCCGGCGTGCCGGCGGACGTGGCGGCGGGCATCAGCGACGGTCAGGCCATGGAGACCTACGAGGAGTGGGTTGCGGCCTCCACGGACGCGGCGACCAGCGACGAGTCCCTGTTCAACTCCCAGGGCGGGTTCGGGACGCCGACCGTGCTGATCGACGGCGAGCGGTTCGAGGGCTGGCAGACCCCCGGTGCGCTGACCGAGGCGATCACGGGCGAGGCGCCCTCGACGGAGCCGTCCGAGGAGCCTTCCACGGAGCCGTCCGAGTAGTACCGAGCTTGCGACGGTGGGGTCCCGGGCTGCGGTCCGGGACCCCACCGTGTTCCGCGGGCTCGCGGTCCGCAACTCGGAATCCGCCAGCGGGAACCGTTAGGCTGTTCCCCGCCCGCCGCCTTAGCTCAGCTGGTAGAGCTCCCGCCTTGTAAGCGGAAGGTCGTCGGTTCGAACCCGACAGGCGGCTCCACAGGTCACAACGGGCCGGCACCGTCCTGGTGCCGGCCCGTCGTGCATTCCCGGCCGGCCTCAGCCCGCGACCACCCGCGCCAGATGCTCCGCGACGGCGTGCCGCTGCGCCTCGGGCAGGGCCTTGTAGGCGAGCGACTCGTACATCCACAGCCCGTCGGCAGCGAGCCGGGCCACGAACCGGGTCATCGAGGCGGGGTTGGCCTCGGCGTCGGCGGGCACGGGTGCCCACCGCTCCAGGACGGTGCTCCATGGCGCCGCCCACTCCGGGCGGGTGGCCGCCTCGAGCATGAGCTGCAGCTCGGCCCGGGTCGCCGCCTGCGCGTTGGTGCGGATGTAGGCGGCCAGCCGCTCGTCGGGGGAGAGCTGGTCGGCGGACTTACCCGCCTCCGCGACGAGCGAGGCCTCCCACTGGTCGGCCAGGTGCTGGTGGATCGCGACGAGCAGGCCCTCACGGGACGGGAAGTGGTACATGATCCCGCCCCGGGTCAGCTCCGCCTCGGCGGCCACCGAGTCGAAGGTGACGGCGGTGACGCCCTCGCGCTGGATGACGCGCACGGCGGCATCGAGGATTCGGGTGCGGTTGCTCGGTCGCACAAGGCCTCCAGCGTGGGTGCGTCGGGTTCAGTGGCCGGAGCCGTAGGCGGAGGATGCCGACCCGGGTCCGTAGGCCCGCAGCAGCGCCGTGGTGACGACGGCGCCGAGCACCAGCACCCCGGCGCAGACCAGCATGACCGTGGAGTAGCTGTTCCCGAACGCCAGGAACGCGGCGTCGAGAACCTCAGGACCCGCGCCGGGAGCGGCCAGGGCGTCGGTCATGGACCGGCCTGCCTCGGCGGGCGCGCCGTCGGGAAGACGGATGGTTGCCGTGTAGACCGTGGTGAGCAGGGAACCGAGCAGCGCGACGGCGGCCAGGCTGCCGAACTCGTACGAGACCTCCTCCACGGAGGAGGCCATGCCGGCCCGCCGGGCCGGCGCGTTCCCGATGATCGCCGTCGAGGCCACGGACATCGCCGCGCCCAGCCCGAACCCCGTGACGAGCAGGCCGCCGAGCAGCCAGCCCATGCCGTGCGGGACGGCGTACAGGGTTCCCGCCACGCCGACGGCGCCGACGGCCAGCCCGCCGCCTATCAGCACCCGCAGCCCCACGACGTGCAGGAAGGCACCGCCCAGCAGCGAGGAGGGCAGCGATCCGACGGCGACGGCGGCCACCAGCATGCCCGACTCGAGCGGAGTGAACCCGGCCACGAGCTGGAAGCGCTGGGTGGTGGCGAGCTGCAGGCCGCCCATGGCGAACATGGCGAACACCGCCGCCAGCACCCCGGAGGCGAACGCGGCGTTGCGGAAGATCGACAGGTCGAGCAGCGGGAAGGGCAGGCGCCGCTGACGGCGCACGAAGACCCACCACCCGACGACGGTGGCCAGCGCGGACGCGAGCAGAACGGTCCCGGACCGGTCGATCTTGACGACCTCCTTGATCAGGACCACCAGCCCGACCAGGGTGATCAGGGCCTGCACGGAGGAGATGAAGTCCCACCGGGCGCTGGGGTGCGGGTCGTCCGCCGGGGCCACGGCGAGGCCGAGGATCACGGCCACGAGCACCACCGGCACGTTGATCAGGAAGATCGAGCCCCACGTGAAGTGCTCCAGCAGCGCGCCGCCGACGATCGGCCCGAGCGCGCCGCCGACCACCGAGAGGCTGCCCCACACGCTGATGGCGATGTTGCGCTCACGCTCGTCGGTGAAGCTCACCCGGATCAGGGCCAGCGTGGCCGGCATCATCGCCGCAGCGCCGACGGCGAGCAGGCCGCGCGCCGCGATCAGCACCTCCGGCGTGGGCGCCGTCGCCGCCAGGACGGACGCGAGCCCGAACACCACCAGGCCGGCCAGGAACATGAGCCGGTGCCCGAACCGGTCGCCCAGGGTGCCGGAGCCGAGCAGGAGCCCGGTCATCACCAGGGGGTAGGCGTTGATGATCCACAGGCTCTCGGTCCAGCTCGCTTCGAGCTCGCGCGTGAGGGTGGGCAGCGCCGTGTAGAGGATCGAGTTGTCCAGCGTGATCAGCAGCAGCCCGGTGCCTACGGTCACCAGGAGCGTCCAGCGCCGCCTGGGGCCGAGCACGCGCGTCTCGGCACCGAGCGGAGGGCTCATCGTCATGGAGTAACTGTACCATCTAGAAGGTTAAGTTACGCGCCGGCGAACGGCCGCGAAGACGTCACAGGCTCCCCGGCGCGAGCACCGGGGAGCCTGTGAGATTCACCCTCGAAAGTGTAGGGCCGACGGCGGCGTCATGCGCGCGGCCACACCTCCGGCGCCGGCCACTTGGCGGAGCGTCCGTCGCCGCTGGAGGTGCCGGTCAGACGGCGCCTGACCCACGGGCCCACGTGGTGCCGCATCCAGGCCGCGTTGGCGCGGGCCGTCTCGCGGAAGGCGGCGGGCAGGGCCGCGTCGAGCGGGACGTCGTAGGCGGGCTCGTCCGGTTCCAGGCCCAGCGCGACCAGGGCCGCGTTCGTCACGCGCTGGTGCCCCTCGGGGGTGAGGTGGATGCGGTCGCCGGACCAGAGGCGTAGGTCGGCCAGCGACCGCATGCCCCACAGGTCCAGGACGTGCGCGCCGTGGCGGCGGGCGATGGACCAGATGTTCGCGTTGAAGACGCCCACCCGGCCGTTGGTCCAGCTCAGCGTGCCGCCCGCCTTGAAGCCGGTACCCATCAGCACGTCGGCGCCGGTGGCGCGGAGCGCGACGACGGCGTCCTCCAGCGCTGCTGAGATCGCGTCGATGTCGGCGGTGGCCCGCAGGATGTCGTTGCCGCCGGCGACCAGCGAGACGAGGTCCGGCCGGGCGTCGATCGCGACGCCGAGCTGTTCCGCGACGATCGGGCGCAGCTTGCGGCCCCGGATCGCGAGGTTCGCGTACTCGAGCGGGGTGTCGCCGGCCGCTATGCGGCGCGCGGAGAGCGCGGCGGCGAGGTTGTCGGCCCAGCCGCGCTGGACGTCCGGGGCGTCGGGGTACGGGTCCCACAGGCCCTCCGTGAAGGAGTCGCCCATCGCGATGTACCGCGTCCAGCGGACGGGAGTCGTGGGGAGGTCGGTGGTGTGGCCTTCCGGTTCCGGGGTAGTCGTCTCGCTCACGGCGCTCATTGTCTCGCCTTGTTCCTGATACTCGCGGAGAGCAGAGGTGTGACGGGCAGCACAGCCTGTCAGTGTCGGTGGCTGCCGGTAACCTCCTGGGTGTGGAGACCACCGTGAACCCGACATCCCCCGTCGACGCCGACACCCCGTCCGGTCCGCCCCCGTTGTCGCAGGTCATCGCGCCGGACTGGGCCGAGGCGCTGGTCGACGTCGAGCCGCGCATCCATGCGATGGGCGACTTCCTGCGTGCCGAGGTCGCCCAGGGGCGCACCTACGTCCCGGCGGGGGAGAATGTGCTCGCGGCGTTCAAGCGGCCGCTCGCGGACGTGCGCGTGCTCATCGTGGGGCAGGACCCGTACCCGACGCCGGGACACGCCATGGGCCTGTCGTTCTCCGTGCAGCCGGACGTGCGGCCCGTGCCGCGGTCGCTGGCCAACATCTATCAGGAGCTGCAGGACGACCTCGGGGTGCCGCTCCCGTCGAACGGCGACCTGCGGCCCTGGGCGGACCAGGGGGTCATGCTGCTCAACAGGACGCTGACCTGCCGTCCCGGATCGTCCGACTCGCATGCCGGCAAGGGCTGGGAGGAGGTCACCGAGGCGGCGATCCGTGCGCTGGTGACCCGGGGCGGGCCGCTGGTGGCCATCCTGTGGGGCGCGAAGGCGCGCAACCTGAAGCCGTGGCTCGGCCAGGTCCCGATCGTCGAGAGCGCGCACCCGTCGCCGCTGTCGGCGCGCAGCGGGTTCTTCGGGTCGCGGCCCTTCTCGCGGGCCAACGCGCTGCTCGAGCAGCAGGGCGCGCAGCCGGTGGACTGGCGCCTGCCGTAACGCCGGCGGGCCGAGCCCTGCGTCGGCGAAAGGACCGGCGTGCAGACAACGTGAAAAGGCACAGGTGAATGACAGGCATGTACTTCGGAAATAGCGTGACCCTATGAGCGAGATCCTTGTTACCGGCACCGGCACCCCCGCTGTCGCGGGCGCCGGTGTCGAGAGCGGGCTCTCGGACCGCGACCGCGAGATCCTCGCGTTCGAGCGCCGCTGGTGGAAATACGCCGGTGCGAAGGAGGAGGCGGCACGGGAGCTGTTCGGCCTGACCGCGACGCGCTATTACCAGGTTCTCAACGCGCTGATCGATTCTCCTGCGGCCCTTGAGCACGATCCGGCGCTGGTCAAGCGCCTGCGCAGGGTCCGGTCGACCCGGCAGCGAGCGCGTTCCGCGCGACGACTGGCCGATGAGTACCACTGAGAAGGCACCGATCCGTCACAACGACCCGCTACTCTCTCTGCCGTGACGAAGAGTGGCTACCCCTACCCCCCCGACGAGTTCGACGTCGCTGTCCCCGGGGGCGCACCTGTGGGTGTGCACCGTGCACCGCGCAGCGGTTGGAGCTCGGCCTGGCCGTTCCTGCTGGTTGCCGTCGTCTGCGCCGCCGTGGCGTGGGGCGGCATCACGCTTCTCTCCGGCGGAGACGACGATCCGGCAGAGGCGTCGGGTAACGGGTCCCCTTCGGCGTCGGCCTCGGCTCCTGCGTCGCCGAGCGCTTCTGCACCCGCGTCGCCGAGCGCGTCTCCCTCGGCCCCTGAGGAGGCGTCATATCCGGGCGACCCGAATCTCGCGAACCTGACCGACACTGTGATCGGGATCTACAACGACGGGGCCGGCGACGGAATGGCCAAAGTCGCGCAGACGAATCTCCAGGCGGCCGGTTTCACAGGCGAGATGCACCCACTCACCATCGGTGATGATCCAACGGGGCCGCAGCCGGGTGCGTACGCGCAGAACACCGTCCTGTACGGACCGGACCGGGCTGACACGGCGACGGCGATCGCGCAGGCCCTCGGTGTCACTGCCGCAAACGTACAGGAGTCACAGGACGTCGCGAACCATGCGACAGAAGGTGTCTGGGTGATCCTGACCACGCCGCCCGCCGGTTGATTGAATCGGAGCTGAAGAGCCGGGTTCTCGCCCGAGTTTCGCCCTATGTAACGCTTGACCGATTTGTCCGAGTCGACACAGACTCGTGGTGAGGGCGTTCGCATGAGCGCCCCCTGGTGGCGCGAGGTGTTGTATTGCCTGGCGCTTGTCACGAGGGAGTTGTTGATGATCGGGAGCTTCAAGCGGTATCTGGCGGCGGCGGTCGCTTCGATCACGCTACTGGTGGGTGGAGCGCTGGCGGCTGCGCCGGCCCAGGCGGAGGTCGTTGACGCCGGCGTAACGGCCGTCTACTACTGCAACACGGCGTCAGGGGGCATCGAAGGGATGCCGCTGTACATCCCGTCTGGGGCGCCATCCGGCACCAACCAGTGCTACCAGAACGGTGATCACTACACTTACGCTGCGACTCGGGCAATCCAGCTCACGTACAACCAGTGCTATGCGAGCAGGTACCCGGGAGGGCTGCCGAGCGGTGCGACCAACCTGGTACGGGATGGGGTGTACGGGAACGAGACCGCAGGTGCGGTGCGAAACATCCAGCGTTACCACAGCCTGACGGTCGATGGTCTCTACGGCCCCGCTACCGCCAGCAGGACGAGGTTCTTCGGCGGCGACAGCGGCAGCTGCCAAGTCGTGGGTGACATCTAGACATCTAACCGCACCCGGTCGAGGTGATGGCTGAGGCTAGGCGTTGACGCCCGGGGAGGTTCTTGACGCGGGCGTCAACGCTACTTCTTGTGGCGCATGTTTGCGTTCTGTTCGATGCACACGGCGGTTTCACGTGCTCGTCGTCACGGCGAAAGTAGGGGTCGGCTGGTCTAGTCAAGCCGTACCACCAGGTGGATATCCACCTGCACGAGTCGTTGTTTAGGCCTCTGACCTGGGCGTTCGCCGACCGCTGAATGCCACATAGCGGGCATTAAGGGTTCCCTGGTGTGAGCCGGACCACTAGGCTCGAACCACCACGGGTCGACCGAGTGGCCCGTGCAGAGGTACAAGGAGAACTACGCATGGCCCAGGGCACCGTCAAGTGGTTCAACGCCGAGAAGGGGTATGGGTTTATTACCCCGACTGCCGGCGGCCAGGACCTTTTTGTTCACTACAGTGCGATCCAGACCGACGGTTACCGGTCCCTCGATGAGGGTCAGGAAGTCGAGTACGAGGTGGGGCAGGGGCAGAAGGGTCCGCAGGCAGAGCAGGTTCGCCCGCTCTGATCGATGGGACGACGGGTGGGAAGGGCCCGCCCGTCGCCCGCGCCCCCCGAGGATGCCGGGACCCAGACCCTGGCGTCCGATCTGCACGGTCGATGACGACCGGTGTCGGCCGACGACGTCCGACGCCCACGACTTCGGTGCTCGCCATGCGCGACGCGCAGCCGCCCCGTACCGCGGCTGCTCGTTCGTCTCTCCCCCAGGGACACGCCAGGTGCCGGGCAGCATGATTCGATGAGGGGGTGACCCTCCTCGACGCGGTGGTGGTGGGCTCCGGGCCGAACGGCCTGGCAGCCGCGGTGACGCTCGCCCGGGCGGGCCTGGGAGTCCAGGTCCTGGAGGCCCAGCCGACGGTCGGCGGTGGTGCGCGCACCCTGCCGGTTCCCGAGCTCGACGACGACCTGGTCTTCGACCTGTGCTCCGCCGTGCACCCCATGGCCTGGGCGTCGCCCTTCTTCCGGGCCTTCGACCTCCCGGCGCACGGCGTCGAGCTCGTCGCGCCAGACATCGCCTACGCCCAGCCGTTCCACGACGGCCGCGCCGCCCTCGCCTTCCGCGACCTAGAGCTGACCGCCGACCGCCTCGGGCCGGACGGCGCCGCCTGGCGCGACCTGATCGGCCCGCTCGCCGCCGACTGGCGCCAGGTGACCGCGCTCGCCCTGGGGGACAAGCGGACCGTGCGCGGGATGCTGGAAGGTGCCGGCAGCCCGGGGCGCCGCGCGCGGCCGGCGTCGGGGCTCACGGCGGCGGTCCGGCCAGGCCTGAGGTTCGCCAGGGCGCTCGTCGAGCAGGGCGGCCCGCGCTGGGACCGCCGGTTCCGCACCGAGGCGGCCAAGGCGCTGCTCACCGGCGTCGCCGCCCACAACATCACGCCCCTCCCGTCGCTCGCGGGGGCTGGCACCGCCCTGCTCCTCGCCGCCCTCGCGCACGCCGACGGCGGCTGGGCCATCCCGGTGGGCGGCTCGCAGGCCATCACGAACGCCTTGGTCAGCGACCTGACGGCGCACGGGGGCACCATCGAGACCGGCCGCAGGGTCGAGACCTGGTCCGACCTCCCGCCCGCCCGCGCGGTCCTCTTCGACACCACGCCCAGCACCCTGCTCCGGATCGCGCACGACCGGATCGGCCCGGTGCGCCGCGCGCTGCTGAGCAGGTTCCGGCACGGGAACGGCGTGGCCAAGGTCGACTTCGTCCTGTCCGGCCCGGTGCCCTGGAAGGTGCCAGAGGTCGGGGGCGCTGCGACCGTGCACGTCGGCGGCACGCGCGCCGAGATGGTGGTGGCGGAGGACGCCGTCGGGCACGGGCTGCACGCCGACCGGCCGATGGTGCTGCTCAGCGACCCGGGCGTCGCCGACCCCCGGCGCGTGCGCGGTACGGCGCGGCCCCTGTGGACCTACGCGCACGTGCCGGCCGGCTCGACGCAGGACGTCACGGAGACGGTCACGCGGCAGATCGAGCGCTTCGCGCCCGGGTTCCGCGACGTCGTCGTCGGCTCGCGGTGCATACCCGCCGCGCGCCTGGAGGAGCACAACCAGAACTACCGGGGCGGGGACATCTCCGCGGGGGCCGCCGCCACGATGTGGCAGATGATCGCGCGGCCCACCATGGCGCCCGACCCCTACCAGGTCGCCGAGGGGGTGTACCTCTGCTCCGCGTCGACGCCGCCAGGGCCCGGGGTGCACGGCATGGGCGGCTGGCATGCCGCGCGCCGGGCGCTGCTGCGCGAGTTCGACGTCCGGCACCTGCCCGGCCTGGCGCCGGGGTAGGCGCTGGGCGGCGTGCCCGGCTCGGCGCCGGGGACCTGCCGGCTGGCGCCGGGCGACCTGCCCGGGGCTTGGTGGCGGGCATCGGGCGACCCGCTCGCATCGCCGCACGGGAAAGGCCGGGGCGGCGTTCGCCCGCGGTGTACGCGCCTTGCACTCTCCTGGTCCGAGTGCCAATAATGTCTTAGCACTCTCCGTTCGAGAGTGACAGCAGGGTCGAATGGTGAGGCCTCCTGTCGCGGCGAGACATGATCGCCGGGGTCGGAGGCCGTCCGTCGCGGGCACCGGCCGGCCCGGACAACGCCACCAGCGGAGGATTCATCCCCATGGCCAAGATCATCGCTTTCGACGAGGAAGCTCGTCGGAGCATGGAGCGCGGGCTCAACCAGCTCGCCGACACGGTGAAGGTCACGCTCGGCCCCAAGGGTCGCAACGTCGTTCTGGACAAGAAGTGGGGCGCCCCCACGATCACCAACGACGGTGTCTCCATCGCCAAGGAGATCGAGCTCGACGACCCGTACGAGAAGATCGGTGCGGAGCTCGTCAAGGAGGTCGCCAAGAAGACGGACGACGTCGCGGGTGACGGCACCACCACCGCCACCGTGCTCGCCCAGGCGCTCGTCAAGGAGGGCCTGCGCGTCGTTGCCGCCGGTGCCAACCCGATCGCCGTCAAGCGCGGCATCGAGAAGGCCACCGAGGCGGTCACCGAGCAGCTCCTGAACGCTGCCAAGGAGATCGAGACCAAGGAAGAGATCGCTGCCACGGCCGCCATCTCGGCCGGCGACCCGGCGATCGGCGAGCTCATCGCCGAGGCCCTCGACAAGGTGGGCAAGGAAGGCGTCATCACCGTCGAGGAGTCGAACACCTTCGGCCTCGAGCTCGAGCTCACCGAGGGCATGCGCTTCGACAAGGGCTTCCTCGCCCGGTACTTCGAGACGGACCCCGAGCGCCAGGAGGCCGTGCTCGAGGACCCGTACGTCCTGATCGTCGAGTCGAAGATCTCGAACGTCAAGGACATGCTGCCGCTGCTCGACCAGGTCATGAAGTCGGGCAAGTCGCTCCTCATCATCGCCGAGGACGTCGAGGGCGAGGCCCTGGCGACCCTGGTGCTGAACAAGATCCGTGGCACCTTCAAGTCCGTCGCCGTCAAGGCCCCGGGCTTCGGCGACCGCCGCAAGGCCATGCTGCAGGACATCGCGATCCTGACCGGCGGCCAGGTCATCACCGAGACGGTGGGCCTCAAGCTGGAGAACGCCACGCTCGAGGAGCTGGGCCAGGCGCGCAAGGTCGTCGTCACCAAGGACGAGACCACCATCGTCGAGGGGGCCGGCGACGCCGACCTCATCGCCGGTCGCGTGAACCAGATCCGCGGCGAGATCGAGAAGTCGGACTCCGACTACGACCGCGAGAAGCTGCAGGAGCGCCTCGCCAAGCTGGCCGGCGGCGTGGCCGTCATCAAGGCCGGCGCGGCCACCGAGGTGGAGCTCAAGGAGCGCAAGCACCGCATCGAGGACGCCGTCCGCAACGCGAAGGCCGCCGTCGAGGAGGGCATCGTCGCCGGTGGTGGCGTGGCCCTCATCCAGGCCGGTGCCGTCGCGTTCTCGAAGCTCGACCTCGAGGGTGACGAGGCGACGGGTGCCTCGATCGTGCGTGCCGCGATCGACGCCCCGCTCAAGCAGATCGCCGTGAACGCCGGCCTCGAGGGTGGAGTCGTGGCGGAGAAGGTGCGCAACCTCCCCGCCGGTCAGGGCCTGAACGCCGCGACCGGTGCGTACGAGGACCTGCTCGCCGCCGGCGTGAACGACCCGGTCAAGGTGACCCGTTCCGCGCTGCAGAACGCCGCCTCGATCGCCGCGCTGTTCCTCACCACCGAGGCCGTCGTCGCTGACAAGCCGGAGCCCCCGGCGGCCCCGGCCGGCGACCCGAGCGGTGGCATGGGCGGCATGGACTTCTGAGTCCGGCCTGACCCGCGCGGGCCGCGGCCCGCGTACCTGTCCGACGCCGGTCGGTCACCTTCCGTACGGAGGGGGACCGGCCGGCGTCGGCCGTTCTGGGCGGCCCCGCTCGCTCGGAGGAGCAAATGCGTGCCACCCCCGGCTCAGGAGAACATGCGCGTCGCCGCAGCCTCCGCCTCCGCGTAGGTGCGGGCGGCGGCCGCCAGCGCCGCCTGTATCGCGTCCAGTGCGCCCTCGACCTGCGCCTGCGCGGCGCGCCACTGCGCGACCGTGCCGCCGAACGCCGCGGCGGCCGGCCCCTGCCAGGTCGCCTGCAGCGCGTCGAGGTTGCGCATGAGCGCGCCCACCTCCGTGCGCACCGTCGCCACCGAGCCCGCCACCGCGGCGCTCGCCTGCTCCACCTGGTCGCTGTCGACCTCGAACCGCATGGGTCATCACCTCCCGCGCGCCGGCCCGTCCGGCGTCGTCCACCGACGGTAGGCATGCGCCCGACGGCGGCGGGGCGGGCGCCGGGCCTGCTGTGCACAGGCATGTGGAAAACGCGGGTGTGGTCGCGCTCGAACCGCTGCCGGGCCGTGCGGCGGGTCCGTCTCAGGCCGTACCTGGCCTCAGACCGGGCAAGCCTCAGACCGGGCAAGCCTCAGGCTGAGCAAGCCTCACGCCGGGTCTGCCTCAGGTCGTGCCCAGCTTCGCCTGCTCCTTGCGCAGCCGGTGCAGCTCCATGTCCAGGTTCTGCCGCGCGGGCTCCTCCCACGCGGCGCCCATGGGGCTGAGGAACAGCGACTTGCGGGCGAGCAGCCGCTCGACCACCCGGATCCGGGCCCGGAGGTAGTCCTCCGTGGGGATGTGCGCGTACTCGGCGCGCACCGCCTGCTTGTACTCCTTGTACCGCTGGGGCTCGGCGGCGAGCATCGCGAGGTCGGCGTCGTTCAGCACGGCAGCGTCGAAGTCCGCGGGGTCCGGCGCATGCCGCACGATCGCGTTGACCAGGGCGGCGACCCGCTCCGCCGCGCGCTCGGACACCCCGAGGCCGGTCAGCTCCTTGTGCGCCAGCTCGGCCGACGCCGTCGGCTGCTCGCCGCCCTGGGTGGCCTCAGCGACCTTGCGGTCCGCGCTGAACACCGCCCCGTGGTACCAGGCTGCCAGGCGCACCAGGTCGGGTTCGTGCGTCTCCTCCGCCAGCTCGTCCACGCGGTGCAGGACGGCGGCCAGGTGGCGCAGGTTGTGGAAGTGCCGGTGCTCGTCGGCCCAGCGGTCGAGCAGCGACTGGCCTACTTCCTCGATCGCCTCGGTGTCCGCCGTGGCTCCCGCGCCCACCGCACTGCGGACGAAAGACTTGAGGAACCACTGCGGCGCGTCAGACGTCAGCACGCCCATGTGAATTCTGCCTAACGGTTGAGGTCGGTCGCTGCACTGCCAGCCTATTACCGAATCAGCCGGCGGCGGCTACCGCCGTCTTGGATGGTGGTCATTGCCCCCGGCGCGTCCCGTACGGCGCGCCGGGCGCGGGGTCAGAGCGGCAGCGTGAGCCGTACGGTGAGGCCGCCGCCGTCGGTGGGCGCCACCTCGACGTGCCCGCCGTGCGTGCCGACGATCGCCGCGACGATCGCCATGCCCAGCCCCGAGCCGCCCGACTCGCGGGTGCGCGACGAGTCCGCGCGGTAGAACCGCTCGAAGATCCGGCGGCTCTGCTCCTCGGTGAGGCCGGGGCCGTGGTCGCGCACCTCGAGCACGGCCACGCCGTCCTCCTTCCGCGTGCCGAGCGCGATCTCGGCGGGTGTGCCGGCGGGCGTGTGCCGCGCGACGTTGCCGATGAGGTTGGTGAGGACCTGGCGCAGCCGGTCGCTGTCGCCCTCCACGACGAGCGTGTCGGGGATCTCGGCGCCGTCCTCGCCGTCCGGTGCGAGCGGCACCACGGTGACCTCGCGCGTCGGGTCGAGCGCGTGCAGGTCCTGGGCCGAGTCGCGCGCCAGGGCGGCGAGGTCGACGTCCTCCCGGGCGACGGGCCGGCCCTCGTCGAGCCGGGCGAGCACGAGGAGGTCGTTGACCAGCATGCCCATGCGGCGGGCGGCGTCCTCGATGCGGAACATCGTGTCGTCGACCTTGTCCGTGGTGTCGAGGGCGCCCATCCGGTACAGCTCGCCGTAGCCGCGGATGGTCGCCACGGGCGTGCGCAGCTCGTGCGACGCGTCCGAGACGAACTGCCGCATCCGCACCTCCGAGGCCTCCTGGGCGGCGAAGGCGCGCTCGATCTGCGTCAGCATCGCGTTGAGCGACGCCGCGAGCGAGCCCATCTCGGTGCCGGCGGGGGCCTCGGGGACGCGCTGCGTGAGGTCGCCCGCCGCGATCTGCGCCGCCGTGTGCTCGACGGACCGCAGCGACCGCAGCGAGCGCTCCACGAGCACCCACGCCGCGAGCCCGCCCAGCAGCACGATGCCGAGCCCGGACAGGACGAGGGTGCGGGTCAGGAGCGAGACCGTCTGGTCAAGGCCGACCATCGGCAGACCCACGTAGACGACGGCCTGCTCACCGGTCTGCTTCAGCACCCCCGTGAAGGCGACGGCGCGCCAGCTCTCACCCCCCTCGGTGCCGCCGGACGAGGGCACGGTGAACGGCCGGTGGCCGGCCTCGGTGGCCTCGTCGTACGTCAGGTCGGGGAAGTTGGGCACGCCGTAGCGCTCGACCGTGAGCTCCGTGCGCTTGGTGCTCATCGTGCCGTCCTGGCCGGTGACCTGGACGTAGTAGTCGCTGGGCAGGCTCTGCCCAGCGACGAGCTGCGGGACACCCGTGGCGAGCACCGGTGCGGCACTCTGCAGCTCGTCGTCCACCTGGCGCACCAGGAAGGTCGACACCACCGTCGTCGTCGCGAGGGCAGCTATCCCCAGGCCGGCGGCCAGCAGCAGCGAGATGATCGCGACGAGCCGGGCGCGCAGCGGGATGCCGGAGAGGCGCTCCTTGATCCGGTCAAGCACGGGCGGGCTGCGGGGCGCGCAGCAGGTACCCCACGCCGCGCTTGGTGTGGATCAGCGGGGGCAGGGTCTCGCCCTCGACCTCGAGAGCGTCGATCTTGCGCCGCAGGTAGGAGATGTAGGACTCGACGATGTTCGCGTCGCCGCCCCAGTCGTACTGCCACACGTGGTCCAGGATCTGCGCCTTGGACAGCACGCGGCCGGAGTTGAGCATGAGGTAGCGGAGCAGCTTGAACTCGGTGGGCGACAGGTCCACCTCGATGCCCGCGCGGCGCACCTCGTGCGAGTCCTCGTCCATCTCCAGGTCGCCGACGTGCAGCACGGCCTCCTCCTCGGGCGTCGGCACGCCCGTGCGGCGCAGCACGGCACGGATCCGGGCCACGACCTCCTCGAGGCTGAACGGCTTGGTCACGTAGTCGTCGCCGCCCACGGTGAGGCCCTGCACCTTGTCCTGCGTGTCGTCCTTCGCGGTGAGGAAGACGACGGGGGTGTGCCGGCCGGTCGCGCGCATGCGGCGCGTCACGGTGAAGCCGTCCATGTCGGGCAGCATCACGTCGAGCACCACGAGGTCCGGTTCCACGTCGCGGACGAGCTGGAGGGCGCCGTTGCCGTCCGCTGCGGCATGCACCTCGAAACCCGCGAACCGCAGGGAGGTCGACAGGAGCTCACGGATGTTCGGTTCGTCGTCGACGACGACGAGACGCGCCTCAGGAGTAGCCATGTCTCCAGTGTGCGGCCCGTTCCTGGACGATGCCTGAGTTTCGCCCGGGAAATCGCCCGGACGGTGGTCGGCCGCCGTCCGGCCCGGTGCCTGGCACGCGGCTAGGCTGTGCGCATGTCAGTACCGTTCCCGCACGAGCCTGGGCAGACGCCCCGGCGCACGTATCTCATCGTCGACGGTGAGAACATCGACGCCACGCTCGGCATGAACGTGCTGAACCGCCGTCCGGCCCCCGAGGAGCGGCCCCGCTGGGACCGTATCTCCGCGTTCGCGGAGAAGGTCTGGTCGCAGGACGTCGTGCCGCTGTTCTTCCTCAACGCGACGTCCGGCCAGATGCCGATGCCGTTCGTGCAGGCGCTGCTGGCCATGGGCTACAAGCCGATCCCCCTGGCGGCACAGGGCTCGGAGAAGGTGGTCGACGTCGGTATCCAGCGCACGCTCGACGCGCTGCTGAACCGTCCGGGTGACGTGCTGCTCGCGAGCCACGACGGCGACTTCCTGCCGCAGATCGAGGCGCTGCTCGCCGACGACGACCGCCGCGTCGGCCTGCTCGGTTTCCGGGAGTTCGTCAACGCCCGGTTCACCGAGCTGGAGCAGCGCGGCCTGGTCATGTACGACCTGGAGGCCGACGCCGACGCCTTCACGACGATGCTGCCCCGCGTCCGCATCATCCCGATCGAAGAATTCGACCCGCTGCGCTACCTGTAGCGGGGCGGATGCCGGGTGGTCGGCAGAATGTCAGGTGATCGGTACCTCGGAATGCCGATCACCTGACATTCTGCCGACCACTCGGTCAGCGGCCGGCTACCTCTACCGTGCCCTCGTGTGCGATACGGGTGCCCTGGGGCTGGGTCGGGCGGGCGTTGCCGGCGTAGGCCTTCTCAAGCACGGCGAGCTGCTCCGCCGACAGCTCGATGGGCGTGTGGTAGACGACCCACTCGACGCCCTCCGTGCACGGCGGCGTCGTGAGGCTGCCCGCGTACTCCTCGAACGTCGGGTCCGACGGCAGCATCGCGGCGACGTCGATCGGCAGGTCGTCGGTGCCCGGCTCGGCCGCGCCGTCGACGAACGGCTGCCAGTCCTCGTTCTCCGTGTCGCCCTCCTTCGCGAGCACGCCGAGGACGAGCGCCTGCCCGTCCTCTGTGGTGTGGACGAAGTGGAACTCGGCGTCCATCGTCTCGCCCTCGATGGTGTGCTCGGCGGGCAGGTGGAAGTGCACCTGGTCGAGGTCGTACTCCGTGCCCTTCCACTCGACCCGGGACGCGTCGCCGTCGGGCACGAGCTGGATGGTGTGGCCCGTGTCGACCGACTCGCCGACCGTCGGCGACGACGTGATCCTCGGGTGCTCCGTCAGCTTCTCGGCGGCGTGGTCGGGCAGGTCGATCGGGGACTGCGCCTCACCGGCCGAGCACTCGACGAACTCGTCGGAGAGGTGGCCCCACTCGTCCGGGCCCTCCTCGCCGTCGTACGACCAGTGCACCTCGGCGGCCGGGGCGGGCGGCGGTGCGGCGGACGCCGCGTCGTCCGCGGAGGTGCCGGACGCGCAGGACGCGAGCAGCGGGACGAGGAGGACGACGGCGGGCAGGGCGAGCTTCTTGTTCATGTGACTACCTTCCGGAGGGATCATCCGATTGCCCCTAGGTCAGGAGATCGGCAGATCAAACTACCCATTCCCTGACATCCCGGAGGCCACACGAACGTCGGTCGAGACGGGCTACCTCGCCGGCGCCGGCCACCAGGCGCGCACCGTGCCGAGCTTCCGGAGCGTGTCCGGCCGCCCGCCGCCGAAACCGCCCCCGCCGAAGCCGCCGCCGATGCGCGCCGTGCGGGCCCGCTTGCGGGAGCGCACGAGGCTCGGGTCGAGCAGGATGCCGCCGAGCAGCATGCCGCCGGTGATCGGCCCGTTCGCGTCGGAGGCATCGGTGTCGGGCTCCGCCTGGGCGGCCGCGGCCGCCGCCGCGACGACGGCGTCGGCGTCCTCGCGGGCGAGCCGCGCGGCCTCCTGCACCAGCCCGGTCGCCCGCTGGGCCTCGGCCAGCGCCGCGGCGGGGTCGGCCAGGTGAGGCGAGCGGGCGACGTCGGCCAGGCGGGCCGCCTCCGCGAGCCGCGTGCGCGCCGTCGAGCCGACGGCCCCACGGCGCGTGGCCACGAAGTCGGCGGTCTGGCGGAGCTGCACGTCGAGCCGGCCGAGCGTGTCGCGCAGCAGCGCGGACGCGCGCGCCGCCACCTCGGTGGAGTCGCGGGTCGAGGCGAGGGCTGCGTCGAGCGAGGCCTCCGCCGCGGCGATGCGCTGCAGCCCGACGAGTGGGTCGCCGCCCACCCGGGTCACCTCGACGTGCTTGAGCGCGGCCTGCGCGGCGGTGCGGGCGAGGGTGACCCGGAAGTCGCCCTCGACGGCCCGCGCGGAGATCACGTCCTGGGTGAGCGACGCTATCGACTTGTCGAGGCGTCCGGCGGCCTCCTCCAGGTCACGCGCGGTGGCGTCGACGGCGTCGAGCAGCGTGCCGGCCTGGCCCAGCGCGTTCTGCGCGCCGCGCGCGTGCGCGACGGCGACCGCCTTCTGCCCGGCGTCCAGCGCCGAACGCCCCGCCGCCACCGCCTCCTTGGTGTTGGCCAGCAGCAGCTCCGCCTGCTCGGGGTTGCCCGACACGGCGGCAAGGGTGGTCGCCGGGTACCGCTCAGCGAGCCGGTCCAGCGTGGCGCGTGCGGCGGCCACCCGGCCCACGACCTCCGGCTCGCGGGCGACGACGTCGGCCAGCACCTCGGGGGCGCGCTGCTGCAGGCGGCGCAGGTCGTCGAACGCGCGGGTGCGCGCGTCGAGCGTGTCGGCGGCGCCGTCGCACAGCGTGAGGATCCGGGTCAGGCCGGCGCGCCGCGCGCCGTCCTCCTCCCGGTCGGCCGCGTCGTCCAGCGCCTGCCGGACGGCGAACGCCGCGCGGACGTCGTCCGCCGCGCGGGCGAGGATCCGCTCGAAGTCCTTGGTCGCGTCGGAGCCGAGCTCCGCGCGGGCGAAGCCGAGCTCCTGCTCGCAGGTCTTGAGCGCGTCGTCGATGCCGACCAGGGCGGCCGCCGCGCGCTCGTCGAGCTCGGCGAGGGGCAGGCCGGCGAGCTCGTCCGGCGTCCGACCGGACGCCGGGGCGCGGTTCGTCAGCCGCGCCAGGCGGGGCAGGAAGCGGGGCGCGCCGAACCGCCACGCAACGTACCCGGCGGCGACGAGCACCAGGACCGCCGCGAGGGCGATGCCCACCGTGAGGGCCGGGTCGACCTCGCCGGCCTTCGCCCGGCGCACGGTCTCGGCGGCATCGGCGGCCGCAGCGGTCCACCGCTCGTCGTCGACGGCGGAGGCGACGGCGTCGTCGACCTGGCCGAGCTGGGCGTTCGTGAGGGTGACGTTGCTGTCGGCGGACACGCCGAACTGGTGGTCGACGGTCGCGACGGCCACGAGCAGGTCGTCGGTGCCCAGCCCGGACTGGTTGGCGCTCGCGTTGGCCCAGTCCACCGGGTCGGTGCCGTCGAAGCTCTCGATGTACACGACGAACATGCGCAGGTCCGACTCCTCGGCGAGCCGGTCGACGGCGGCAAGGACCTCCCGGCGCTCGGCGTCGCTGAGCACGCCGGCGCCGTCGGTCACCGGGTCGGTGAGGGTGATCGGCGGCGAGGCGGGCAGCACGTCCGACATGAGCTCCGCCTGCGTGGCCGCCGACAGGCGCGGCGACACGGACGGCATCGGCTCGGTCGGTCCGGTGACCGTGGCGTTGGCGGCCTGGGAGGTGGCCGCGAGAACGATCCCGACGAGGCCCGCGAAGGCCGCGATGACCCATCCCCCGGAAGCCCGGGCGCCGGGATCGTACGGATGCTCGTGTCTTTCTGGGGACTCGATCACGTCCCCGATCGTCACCCCGGGTCCAGGACCGCGCAATCGGAGGCTGTAACGTCACGGAGCTGCAACGGTTCTCCAGGTAAACGCCCAGCGTGAAGGGTGTTTTCACACCGGGCTGGAGACCGGCGCGAAGCCCTGTCGGGACGTCAGGCGGACGCCGCTTCGGGGGCCCGCACGGGAGCCGCGCCGGAGCGCCGGCGCGGGCCGTGTTCGGCGCCCGTGCGAGCCGCGTCAGGGCGCCGATGAGCCGGCCGGCGACCCGTCCAGATCCTCGGCGTCCACGATGCGGTAGGCGTACCCCTGCTCGGCCAGGAACCGCTGCCGGTGCGCCGCGAAGTCCTGGTCCACGGTGTCGCGCGCGACCACCGCGTAGAAGTGCGCGGTGCGGCCGTCGGCCTTGGGCCGCATGATGCGCCCGAGGCGCTGCGCCTCCTCCTGCCGCGACCCGAACGAGCCGGACACCTGGATCGCCACCGACGCCTCCGGCAGGTCCACGGAGTAGTTGGCGACCTTGCTCACCACGAGGCGCGAGATCTCGCCCTCGCGGAACGCCCCGAACAGCCGCTGCCGCTCCTTGTTGGTGGTCGCGCCGGTGATGATCGGCGCGCCGAGGTGCTCGGCGAGCTCCTCGAGCTGGTCGATGTACTGCCCGATGACGAGCACCTGGTCGTCGGGGTGGCGTGCCACGATCTGCTCCACCACCTTCTTCTTGCCCGACGCCGACGCGGCGAGCCGGTACTTGTCCTCCAGCTCGGCCGTCGCGTACGTCATGCGCTCGCTCTCGGGGAGCGTGAGCCGCACCTCCACGCAGTCGGCGGGCGCGATGTAGCCCTGCGCCTCGATGTCCTTCCACGGCGCGTCGAACCGCTTGGGGCCGATCAGGCTGAACACCTCGTCCTCGCGGCCGTCCTCGCGCACCAGCGTGGCGGTCAGGCCGAGGCGGCGGCGCGCCTGCAGGTCCGCCGTCATGCGGAACACCGGGGCGGGCAGCAGGTGCACCTCGTCGTACAGGACGAGGCCCCAGTCGCGGGCGTCGAGCAGCTCGAGGTGCGTGTAGACGCCCTTCCGCTTGGTGGTGAGCACCTGGTACGTGGCGATGGTGACGGGCTTGATCTCCTTGCGGGCGCCCGAGTACTCGCCGATCTCGTCCTCGGTGAGGCTCGTGCGCCGCACCAGCTCGTCGCGCCACTGGCGCGCGCTCACGGTGTTGGTGACCAGGATCAGCGTCGTCGTACCGGACTTGGCCATCGCGCCTGCGCCGACGATCGTCTTGCCGGCGCCGCAGGGCAGCACCACGACGCCCGAACCGCCGTGCCAGAACCCGTCCACGGCCTGCGCCTGGTACGGCCGCATCTCCCACGGCGCGGCCTGCTCGTGCGGCGTCCGGGGCTCGGTGGTGTGGTTCAGCGCGATCGGGTGCTTCTCGCCGTCGACGTAGCCCGCGAGGTCCTCGGCCGGCCAGCCGAGCTTGACCAGCACCTGCTTGAGGTGGCCGCGCTCGGAGGGGTGGACCGCCACCGTGTCCTCGTCGAGGCGCGCGCCGACCAGGCCGGCGGTGCGCTTCGACTTCAGCACCTCCGCGAGGACCGCCTTGTCGCTCGTGCGCAGCACCAGCCCGTGCGCCGGGTCCTGCACGAGCTGGAGCCGCCCGTAGCGGGCCATCGTCTCGGCGACGTCGATCAGCAGCGCGTGCGGCACCGGGTACCGGCTGTACTCGATGAGGGTGTTCACGACCTGCTCCGCGTCGTGGCCGGCCGCGCGCGCGTTCCACAGGCCCAGCGCCGTGAGGCGGTAGGTGTGCACGTGCTCCGGCGCGCGTTCGAGCTCGGCGAACGGCGCGATGGCGCGGCGCGCCGCCTCGGCGCTGGGATGGTCGATCTCCAGCAGGAGCGTCTTGTCGCTCTGCACGATCAACGGGCCGTCGGGCATGAAGTCTCCCTCGGTCTTGCTCGGTGTCTTGCTCTGGTCTTGCTGCGGCTCACGGCGCGGACGACGTCGGCAGGACCGACGCGATGCGGTGGACGGCGATGGTCAGCTCGGCCTCCCTGGTCGGGTCGAGCGCACGGAGCCTGCCGCCGTCGAGGTTCAGGGGTTTGAGCTCGCGGCGTTCCAGCCGGCCGGTGTGCCCGGCCATCTCGACGATCACCGTGGAGCCGTCGCGGAGCGCGTCGCGTAGGAGTGCCAACCCGTCGGCGGGGTGCTGTGTTCCCGGGTCGTCGTCCTGCACCGTGTGATGCGGGTCGGTGGGGTCCGGTTCGACGCGGTTCGGCGCGTCGCGGTCCGGGGCCGTCCCGTTCGACGGCGGCTCGCGCACGCCTCGCGCTTCCTCCTCCGGCCCCTCGGCTGGATCCGCCCGGCCGCCGACCACCCGGTAGCCGCGCAGCGGGATGCCCGTGTCGGGGGTGCCCACCGACCGCGCCACCTCCGCCGCCTCCGCCCGTGCCCGCGCGCCGGCCCGCGCCGCGAGCTCGACGGCACGCAGCTCGGCGACCAGGGCCTCTGGATCGGGGGTGCGCGTGGCGACGTCGGACCCCGAGCTCATCCGGACCGCGGCCGCCGAACGCGGGGCGGGCATCGCCCGGCCGGTCACGCCCCTGCGGGCGACCAGCACCCGGCCGTCCGGCCCTTCGAGGGCCGAGACCAGGCCGCGGCCGCGCAGGGCCTCGTGCAGGGCGGCCGCGGGGACGGACGCCGCGAGCACGGTGGGCGCGAGCCGCACCAGGCCGAGGCCGGCGAGCGTCGGGTCGTGCTCGAGGCCCGCCAGCACCGTGGCGTCGGCCGCCCGCAGGTACGACGACGCCGCGCCCACGCGCACCGCACCGTGCCGCCGGGCGGTGTCGCGGACCAGGTACTCCAGGGGCTGCGGGACCGGCACGCGGGAGCGGCGGGACAGCTCGTCGAGCAGGCCGTCAGCGGTCTCGCCCTGGTCGAGCGCCCGGGTGACCGACGCCGCGCTGAACCGCACGGTCGTCGCTGCGCCCCGCGACTCGATGTCGGTCGCCCGCTCCAGCAGCCGGGCGAGCTCACGCGACGGGCGGCCGGGGACGATCCCCGTGAGGTCGCCCTGGAGCAGGATCTCGTCCACCTCGGCGGGCAGGACCGCCCGCAGCGCGTCGGCCAGGTCTCCGGGTCGGTTCGCCGACGAGCCGGCCGGCGCCTGGGTGGCTCGCTGCTCCGCCCCGGCGGCGAGCAGAGCCCGGCCCGGCGTCGACAGCGCGCCCGCGCCGGTCACGCCCAGCCACTCGGCCTCGGCCAGCAAGCCCTCGACGGCGCTCGACGGCGGCACCGAGCGGGGCGTGTGCCAGGTCAGCACCTCGACCACGGCGCCCGGCGCGGGGGCGATCACCGTGTCCCCTTCCGTGTCCCCGGCCGGTTCCGTGGCCAGCACCCCGAGCACGGCGTCGCGCAGGCGTGGCACCCACGGCCGCAGCAGCTCGGGCGACAGCGGCGCCCGGAGCGCGCCCTTGTCGTCCCGCGAGCCCACGAGCCACGGCGCGCGGCGGGAGGTCAGCCAGGCCTCGGCGAGCCGGGCCCAGCGGGCGGCGTCGTCCAGGTCGTCCCAGTCGGTCACGGTGGGCACGTACGACGGCGGCGCGTCGGCGGCTTCTGCCCATGACGTCCCTCGCTTCGCCGGGCGCCGCGCGGGCTCCGGGTCGGCCCCGCCGTCGTCCCGGACCAGGCCGGCCAGTGCGGCGACCTCGACCACGAACGCCGCCCCTGGCTCGTCGGTCTCGAGCTGCACGGCGAGCCTGCGCAGGTCGCGCACGCCCAGGCCGCCCGCTCGGAGCACGGCGGGCGGGCTGTCGTCCCACGACTGCCGCAGCACCCGGACGCGCCGGACCAGCTCGACGGCGGCGCTCGCGGCCTCGGCGTCGGCGGTGGTGGTGCGCACGGCGCGGCCCTGCAGCTCGGGCGGCAGGGTGCGGGGCTCGCGGTGGGTGTGCCCGCCGCGGAGCGCCAGCCCGACCAGCCGCGGCAGGACCACGTGCCGAGCGTCCGACCGGACCAGGAGATGCTGGGTGACCAGCCAGTTCACCGCGTCGCGCGGCCGGGTGCCCGCCGCGGGGACGACGCCGACCGGCGGCCCCCAGGCGAGCGCGTCCAGGATCGCGCGGGCGCCGGGGGGAGCGTCGGCGAGGAGGCGGTCGAGGACGGCTGTCGCCTCGGTGTTGCCGGGAGCTGTCGGCGTTTGGGTGCTGCCCGGGGCTGTGGTCGTTTCGTTGCTGCCGGGAGCTGCGGCCGTTGGGGTGCTGCCGGACTCCACGGTCGTTGCGCTGTTGTCGGGAGCCGCGGCCGTTACGGTGCCGCCGGGAGCCCCGGCCGTCTCCGCGTGGCCGAGAGGGGTGCCGAGTGCGTGGCCGACCGCCGCCGCCAGCCCGTCGGGGACCGGATCGAGGTGCGGGCCCAGGCCCGCGGGGTTGGGGCCGAGCAGCTCGTCGAGCCCCGGCGCCGTCCGGAGGTCCGGCGGCACCCCGGACGCGGCTTCCGTGTCGGAGGGCGCTGGGTCGGTCCTGGTCTCGCCGTCGGGCCGAGGTCGGTCGTCCCAGAGCAGGGCCTGTTCGACCGCCCGGCGGACGGCGGCCTCGACCCGGGGCCGGTCGTCCGCCGTCCCGCCCAGCGCCCAGGTGACCACTGCGGCGGTCAGCGGGCCGGGCAGCGGCGGTGCGCCGCCGTCGGGGGCCCGGGGCGGGGCGCGGAAGACCGGCTCCAGGGCGAGCACCGCCTCCAGGACCTGCAGGGTCAGGGCGTCGGCTCGCGCGAGAGCACGTTCGAGAGAGGTGCGGCTCGACGCGCGCGCCGCGAGCGACCGGAGCGTCGAGGGAGAGGGAGTGGCGAGATCAGGACGGGCGCGCAGGAGCGCGGCGAGCGCGGTGTCCGAGCGCTGCCGGAGGTCGTCGGCGAAGTGCCGCGTGGCCGCCGCCGGCGCTGCGGGGAGCGAGGAGGCCATCCTGACGATGCTACGCGGGTTTGCTGGGCCGGAGCCCTGCCGTTCCACGCCCGGTCGCCGTCGGCCGCGTGTCCAGCGGCCGCGAGCCGGGAGCCCTGCGGCCTTGTGCCGGCTACCCTGCGGCCGTGAGACGGGTGACCCGGCGTCGTGCGCCGGGTGCCCGTCCGCCGTCGGCCCGCGCCCTGCCCGCCGTCAGCCGTGGGCGGTGCGGAGGAGGACCTCCTCCCACGGCGTGGGCTCGATGCCGAAGCGCGCGCGGGCGGCGGAGTCGTCCAGGATGTACGGCCGCTCCCACTGGTAGATGATCTCGCGCATCTCCCGCATGAACGGGGAGACCAGGGCCGCCGCGGCGAGCGACGTGCCGCGCAGGGACGAGATCTTCACCGGCGGCCTGCCCACGGAAGCGAGCACGTCCGTCAGCGCCTGGGCCTGCGTGACCGGCGCGTTGCTGGGCACGTGCCAGACGCGTCCGTGAGCGCCCGGGTCCTCGGCGGCGGCGACCAGCGTGCGGGCGGCGTCCGCGACGTCGGTGAAGGTGTGGGGCAGGTCGGTGCGGCCCATCATCAGGGCCCGCTTGCCCTCCAGGGCGGTCGGCACCAGGCGGGAGATGTGCCCGTTGCCGCCGACGCCGCGCCCCATGTAGTCAGAGCCGCGGATCTCGACGGCGCGGATGCGCCCGGCGTCGTGCGCCGCCCGCGCGTCCGCCCACATCCGGGCGCGGAGGCGGCCCTTGTGGTCGGTCGCGGCGTCGGGCAGGTCCTCCGAGAGGGGGACGTCGACGGGGCCGTACGGGTAGAGGGTGCCGGTGATGGCGTAGACGGCGCCCGAGCGCTCCGCCGCCGACAGCAGGGACGCGGCGAGCGGCGGCCACACGCGCTCCCACTGCGTGTAGTCGACCGGGTTGGCGCAGTTGTAGAGGTAGTCGGCTCCCTCGGCGGCGCGGGCGAGCGCCTCGGCGTCGGAGGCGTCGAGGGCGACGTGCTCCACGCCGTCGATCCCGGTGCTGCGGCCCGAGCGGCTCACCACGGTGACGCGGGAGCCGCGGTCGGCGAGCAGCGCGGCCACGTGGCGGCCGATGGGGCCGGCGCCGACGATGAGGTGGCGGTCAGTCATGATCAGTGCTCCATTCTGAGAGCAGTGCTCTCGTTGCGTGCCACCAGAGTGGCACGCGCGATCGTCTTTGACAAGAGCACTGCTCTCGTTTGTGTGCAGTGATCGCGCATGGCACGCTGTGGGAATGAGTCCGGCTCGCACCGCGCGTGACCTCGCCCGCGAGACGATCACCCGGGAGATCCTCGAAGCCGCCCGCGCGCGGCTGACCACCGACGGCGCCGCCGCGCTCTCGCTGCGCGCCGTCGCGCGCGACGTCGAGATGGTCTCCTCCGCCGTGTACCGGTACTTCCCGAGCCGGGACGCCCTCCTGACGGCGCTGCTCATCGAGGCGTACGACGAGCTGGGCGCGGCCGCGGAGGCGGGGGACGCCGCCGTCGCCGACCGGGCGGATGCCGCAGGCCGCTGGCTCGCGACCTTCCGCGCCGTGCGGGCGTGGTGCGTGGCGCACCCGGGGGAGTTCGCCCTGCTGTACGGCACGCCGGTGCCCGGTTACGCCGCGCCGCGGACCACCGTCGGCCCGGCCACACGCGTCGTCAGCGTGCTCGCGCGCATCGTCGGGGACGCCTACGCGGCGGGCGCCCGGCCCGTCGTCGTGCCAGGTGACGCGCCCCCCGCCGGACCGGGAAACGTGGCGGACGCGCTGGAGTTTCTTGCGGAGCACGAGCTGATGAGCGGCGTCGACCTGGCCGACGAGGGGCTGCCAGAGGCCGTGCGCCGCACCGTCATGGCGTGGACCGCCCTCTTCGGCACCATCTCGTTCGAGCTGTTCGGGCACCTGACCGGCTCGGTTGGCGACACGGAGCTGTGGCTCGACGAGGTGGCGCTCCGGCTGGGCGCGGACCTGGGGATCGTGGCCTGAAACCCAGGAACCGGGCGGCTGCGGGCGGGCGCCGGCCGCGGCCGGTGGGCGAAGCGCACCCAATGCATGCGACGTTGCAGGCCTGCGCCCGGTAACCTTGTGCTTCCGGTACAGGTGGCGCGTTCAGCCGCAGCAGCCCGTACCGCCCAGAGCAGTTCCGCGAGCAGTACCGACAAGCACAGAAGAAGGTCGCAGTGCCCACCGGCAAGGTCAAGTGGTTCGACACCGAAAAGGGCTTCGGTTTCATCGCCAACGAGGACGGAGGCGAGGTATTTCTGCATGCCTCCGCCCTGCCCCAAGGCGTGGTCCCCAAGCCGGGCGCCCGCGTGGACTTCGGGGTGGCCGACGGCCGCCGCGGTCCGCAGGCGCTCGCGGTCAAGGTGCTCGACGCCGCGCCGTCGGTCGCCAAGGCCAAGCGCAAGGACGCCGAGGACATGGCAGTCATCGTCGGCGATCTGGCGCAGATGCTGGAGCACGCGGCAAATGACCTGCGCAGGAAGCGCTATCCGAAGAACGCGCAGACGCTTGCCAAGATGCTGCGCAAGGTCGCAGACGACTTCGACGCCTGAACCCCCATGAGGTCCCGAGGAACATGGTGACTATCACCGCGCCCGCCACACGAACGCCCACCAGGCGGGTCGCCGCACGCTCGAGCCGAGACGCCGTGCTGAACGCCGCCGCGGAGCTCGCGCGCACCGCCGCCGAGGAGGTGGCCGAGCGACCGGACGACGTCGGGGAGCACCTCGGCACCCTCTTCGAGGACGAGCGGGTGGTCTCGCACCGGTTCGCCGCGACGATGCGCGGGTACCGCGGCTGGCACTGGACGGTCACGGTGACCCGCGTCCCGCGCGGCCGGACCGCCACGATCAGCGAGGTCGAGCTGCTGCCCGGCGACGAGGCCATCCTCGCCCCCGCCTGGCTGCCGTGGTCGGAGCGCCTGCGCCCCGGCGACGTCGGCCCGGGCGACGTGCTGCCGTTCCGCGCCGACGACCCGCGGCTCGAGCCCGGGTACACCCCGACGGGTGACCCGGAGGTGGACGAGGTGGCGATCGACGAGCTCGCGCTCGCCCGCGCCCGCGTGCTGTCGCCGCGGGGCCGGGACGAGGCCGCCGAGCGCTGGTACCGCGGGTCCCGCGGCCCCACCTCCGCGGGTGCCGTTGCGGCGGCCGCCGAGTGCGTGGACTGCGCGTTCCTCATCCCGCTGTCCGGCTCGATGGGACAGCTCTTCGGGGTGTGCGCCAACGAGTGGTCGCCCGACGACGGCAAGGTCGTCTCCCTCGACCACGGCTGCGGCGCCCACTCCGAGACCGACGTCGAGGCGCAGGCGACCGACTGGCCGGCGCCGGCGCCGCTGATCGACGAGAACGAGGTGGAGCCGCTCTCGGGGGTGGGCTCTTCGAGGGACGGGTCGGGCGACGATGAGTTGGCGGGTCGCGAGGGCGAATCTCCCGCGTGACCAACGATCCCTTCGGCACCGGCGCGCTGCGGCGCGCGGTGATCGGGGCGTGGCTCGCGTCGCCGACCCGGTTTCGCGAGGACGCGAACTCCGAGGAGGACCACGCGCGCGGCTACTACCGCGACCGGGTGGTGGTCGAGCTCGCGCAGAACGCGGCCGACGCCGCCGCCCGCGCGGGAGTGCCCGGCCGGCTGACGCTGCGCCTGGAGGCGCGGACTTACCAGGCCGACGGCGGCGGCAGTGCCGAGAGCTGGTGGCTCGTCGCGGGCAACACGGGTGCGCCGCTGGACGCGGACGGCGTCGCGTCGCTGGCGTCGCTCCGGGCGTCGGCGAAGGTCGGCGAGTCGGGTGGTGCGGGGGAGGTGGTTGCGGACACTGGGTCGGATGTTGTTGGGTCGGGCGGTGCTGGGTCGGGCGTCGTCGGGTCGGGCGTCGTCGGGTCGGGCGTCGCCAGGTCGGATGTCGCCAGGTCGGCCGACGCCGACTCGGCCGGCAGCGGCGAGCTGGGTGGCGCTGGGAGGCTGGCTGCTGACGGCGGCACGGATAGTGCCGGCACCTCGGCTGGCGCCGGGAGGTCGGCCGCTGACGGCGGTTCGGACGACGCAGGCTGGTCAGATGACGCCAGCGGGCGGGACTCCACCGGCATCGTCGGGCGGTTCGGGGTCGGGTTCGCCGCCGTACGGTCGGTGTCTGACGAAGTGCTGGTCCGCTCGCGCGGCGGCGGCGTGCGGTTCTCGCTTGCCGCGACCCGCGCGGCTCTGGGCCTGGGGCCGAGCGGTCCCGAGATCGGTCCGTCGCTGGCGGCCGACGCCGAGGTCGGTCCCTTGCTGGACGCTGATCCCGAGGTCGGTCCTTTGCATCGAGATCGGTCCAGTGATGGACCGATCTCGATGCAACCAACCGAACTCAGCGTCAGCGTCCAGCGAGCGACCGACTTCGATGGCGTCGCCGTCGAGCGAGCGGCCGAGCCCGGCGGCCCGGGTGGGGGCTCCCTCGGGGTCGAGCGGCTGACGGCGTCGGCCAGGGTGCGCGGGGCGGCGTTGCCCGTGCTGCGGCTTCCGTTTCCCGGTCCTGGCACCACACCGGACGAGCCGGACACCGTGGTCGAGCTCCGGCTGCGTGACGCCGAGGCGGTGGCCGCGGTCCGGGCCCAGCTTGCCGCCGTCGACGATGCGCTCCTGCTCGCGCTGCCCGCGCTCGACGAGGTGGTGATCGAGGACGACTTCGCAGGTCAGCGGGGTTCTGAACCGGTAGGCACCGGGACGCGGGCTACCTCGCGTGTGCTGCGCGACGTCGGCTCGCGGTGGCGCGTGCACCGGGCGTCGGGGGCGCTGGAGCCGGACGAGTCGCTGCCGTCCGAGGCGCGTCGCCCGGACTGGTCGGTGCTCTGGGCGCTGCCCACGACGTCGACCCGTGCGGCGGTGAGCCCGGTGTTGCACGCACAGACACCTACGGATGTGCGGCTCACGTTCCCCGCGCTGCTCATCGCGTCCTTCCCGGTGGACCCGGGGCGGCGGGGCGTGCTGCCGGGGCCGACGTCGGACCGAGTGGCAGCGGAGGCCGGACGCGCCTATGCGGCGTTCCTGGGCGAACTCGGTACGGCGCGGGACATTCTCGCGCTGGTGCCGACCGGGCTCCCGGCGAGTGATGTCGATGCCGCGGTCCGGGCGTCCGCCGTCGACGCCCTGCGGGACACGCCGCTCCTGGCGCTGAGCGTTCTGGGCCAGCCGTCCGAGGACGAGGAGCGTGACAAGGTGGCGTCACTCGTCGCGCCTCGCGACGCGGCCTTCCTCGCCGGACCCCTTGGCGAAGACCAGACGCTCGCCCGCTCGCTCGCCGTTTGCTCGCCCCGGCCCTTGGTCACCGTCCCCGTGCGGCACCAGGCCCTTGCCCGCTCGCTCGGGGCCGACGCCCTCGACCTCGCCGACCTGGTCGAGGCGCTGCCGCCCGACCCGGGCGTCGTCCGCGCGGCCCTGGACGCCCTCGCACCGCACGCCGGGGAGCCCGCGGTGCTCGAGGCCGTCGCGGGGGCGCCGCTCCCGCTCGCCGATGGTCGCGTGGCCCGCGGAGCCCGAGGGACCGTGCTGCTCGACGCACCGCACCTCGCCGGCATCGCCCGCGCGCTCGGGGTCCGTGTGGTCCATCCGGAGGCCGCCCATCCCGTCCTGGAGCGGGTCGGCGCCGCGCACACCACGCCGCGCGGGCTGCTCGCGGACGCCGCCGTCCGGTCCGCGGCGCTCGCCGCCGCGGAGGAGGTGTTGGAGGCCGGCGACGCCGGCCGTCTCGCGGGTGCCGCCGGCATCAACGGCGCCGCCGACGCCGGAGACGACGTCCAGACCGGCCCGCCCGATGATCCCACTCCGGCCGAGACCGTCTCCGCCGCCCTGGAGCTGGTCCGCCTCGCCGTGGCCGAGGCCGGCCCGGAGGGCCTCCCGTTCTGGCTGGGTGAGCTTCCCGCCGCGGCGGACGGCGACGTCGTCCCGCTGCGTGAGGCCGCACTGCCGGGCACCTGGGCGGCGCGAAACCTGGACCTCGCGGTGCTGAGCGACAGCGTCGTCGAACGCTGGGGCGACGCGGCCCTCCGAGCCGCGGGGGCTCGCGCGGGACTTGGCGTCTACCGGGTCGTCGATGTCGTCACACCGGACGACGGCGACGACGCCGACTACGGCCCCGATGATCCCGCCGGGTGGCTCGCGGACTGGGACGAGTACCTCGATCATCTCGCGGACGAGCTCGGCCCCGGCGCGTGGATCGGCGACCTGGAGGCCGTGTCCGACCTCGACGCGCTGCGTGAGGGGCAGGCTGCCGACGCACCGCGTGCTGACGCTGCCTCACAGACCTCGCTCGCTGTCGGGCAGGGTTCGCTTGCTGGGTCGGGTGTGGACGCCGTTGCGCAGGGTTCGCTCGCCGCCGCACCGGATGCCGACGCCGTCGCGCAGAGCTCGCTTCCTGCCGCGCCAGACGTGGATTCGGCCGCACGGACTCCGCTCGCTGCCGCGCTCGCCCGCTTCTCCGCCGAACCCGACCTACGGCGTGCGCTCCTGACGCCCGTGCGCTCGCCGGACGCCCCTGGTCGGCAGGCCGTGTCGTATACCGCGTGGTTCCTGCGGCGTCGGCTGGGGGCGCCGTTCGCGCTCGGGGAGACGCCGCTCCTGCCGCCCGCCCCGCCGGAGACCGCGGGCCTCGACCCGGAGCTCCGCGTTGCGCTCGGCGGCCTGTACAACCTTGCTGACCTGCGTGGACACGACTGGCCGGCCGTTCTGGAACGGCTGCCCGGCGCGCTGGGGGAAGCCGCGGGACGGCCGCCCGCCGATGGCGAGGTGGCGCGAGAGCTGTCCGCCGAGGTCGAAGCGGCGAGAGAGCCGTCCGCCGACGTCGAAGTGCCGGGGGACCTGCCGGCGCACGGCGAGGCGGCCGGAGACCTGTCCGCCGACGTCGCCCGCGCCGTCTGGTCGGGTCTGGCCGCGCTCGCGCGCACCGGCGAGTCTGAGCCCATCGCCCCGGCCCGGCTTCCCGCGCTCGGCCCGGACGGCGTCACGGTCGAGAGCACGGACGACCTCGCCGTCGCCGCATCGCCCCGCTGGGCCCAGCTCGCCCCCGTGGTCCCCGCGCCGCCCGATGTCGCCGAGGCGCTCGCCGACCTGCTGGACCTCCCGTTGGAGAACGATCCCGACGTCGTCCCCGACGGGCCGGGGGAGTCGGTGGAGCTCGACCCGCGCGTCCGGGCTCTCGCGCCGGGTGCGCCGGCGACCTGGCAGCGCCACGAGGCGCTGACGGTGGAGGGCAAGCGTGTCGCCTGGTGGGTGTCCGAGGCGGGCGGCGTGGCGCATGCGGTCTCGCCCGCGGGTCTGGCCCGGGCGCTGGCGGAGCTCACCGGGGCGGATGCCCTCCTGCTTGAGGCGGCGCTGCACGATCCGTCACGCGCAGCGGAGCTGAACGCGGAGCGCGTCTGGACCCGTTGACCGCACCCGGATGGGCTGGAGCATGCCCGGCCCTGCCGAACGCATGGTGCGCCCGGCGCCGTCGAAACGCGTCAGAACCTCCTGACCGTGGGTGCGCCCCGACCACCAGCAGCACGCCCCGACCGATCACCTGGCGAACGGCCCGTACGTCCGACGTGGACTAGCGGTGCCGCCGCGCCCACAACAGCCCGAGCCCGCCCAGCGCGATACCCGTGCCGCAGATCGCGACCGCCTCGATGCTGCTGCGACCGGTGAGCTGCAGGATCAGCGCCACGACCAGCCCGATCGCGAACAGCACGATGCCCCCGCCGAAGACCCGGTAGAGATCGGCGTGCGGGGCCGGCGGGCTGGGGCGACGCTCCTCGGGGTGCGCCAGCAGGGAGCGGATCGTTGGCACCTGGCCAGTCTACGGACAAGAGGTCGTCAAGCCCGTCGACGTCGGCCGCGCGCCCCGGGTGAAATCGGCGGCATCGCGCGGGTCACGCCCGCAGCGCGGCCATCATCGGGGTCAGCGCGTCGAGGATCTGGTCGTACGAGCGTTGATAGGTGGCGGCGGAGCGGCCGTAGGGGTCCACGACGTCGTCGTCGTGGTGGCCGACGTGCCGCGGCCGCTCCCGGAGGGCCGCCGGCAGGAGCGCGGCGAGCCGCGCGGCGTCGTCCTGCCCGGTGACGACGCCGGGTGCGAGGGTGCTCGACAACCGGCCCAGCTCGCGGACCGTGACGGTGCGGCGCACGGCAGACGGCACGTGCTCGACCACCCGGGCGCGGTGTGCGGGCGTCAGGGCGAGGACGAGGTCGGCCTGCTCGACCAGGGCCGGGGTGAGCTGGCGGGAGGCGAAACCGTCGGGCGCAAAGCCGCCGGCCGCCAGCAGCTCCGCCATGGGTTGGGCGACGGGATGGCCGACCAGGGCGTTCGTCCCGGCGCTGCCGACGGTGACGGAGTCGTCCAGGAGACCGCGCAGGAGGATCTCGACGGCGGGGGAGCGGCAGATGTTGCCCGTGCAGACGGCGAGCACCGTGAGCGCCATCGAGGATGCCTCTTTCAGATCGGTGGTAAGTCCGGCGCCATTCTATCGTCGGCATTACCATGCCTTTACCAAATACTTTGGAGCGTGCCGAGAAATGGCGCGCCGAAAATATCATCGGTGAATGCAAAGCGCTGAATTCCGGCGTGCTCGTTCGGAACGTCGAAGGTAGCGTGACGCGTACCGCGCGACAGAGCCGTCAGGAGGTCTGGTGACACATCCTGGATGGGGCGAGAAGTGGGCGGACGCGCCGGTAATCCCGCCTGCCGGTAGCCCGCCCAAAAACACCCAAGCCGGTAATAGCGTCGGCAGAGATGCGAAAGTCCTGCCGCTCAAGCGACCCGGATCGCCGGACCCGGCGGGTCCCGGTGCGGCGGGTCCCCCCGGTGCGGCCGAGCACCTCCGGCCGCCGGCACCGTGGAAGAAGCCGCAGCAGCCGAGGCCCGAGTTCTGGACCCGCCGCCGGCGGAGGAACCTGCGCGGAGTGGCGCTCGCCGTGGCGGGGCTGGTCGTGCTCCTCGGCCTGCTCGTCGCGTGGGTGGCGCTGGACGCCGTGCGCGCCCGCGGGTCGCTGGAGCAGGCCGAGCGCGGGGTCGCCACGCTGCGGGCCGACGCCGTCGCCGGCCGCACCGGGCACCTCGACCGCACGGTGGCCGAGCTGCGGCAGCACGCCGCCGATGCCCGCGCGGCCACCCGCGGGCCGCACTGGTCGCTCGTGGGCCGGCTGCCCGGCGTCGGGCCGACGGTGGAGGCCGTCGCTGGCATGGCGACGGTGGTCGACGAGCTGGCCAGGGGGCCGCTCCCGCAGCTCGCCGACGTCGTGCGCGTTGCCGATCCGGCGATGTTCGCGCCGACGAACGGCCGCATCGATCTCGCGCCGCTGGTGGCGCTCGCGCCGGAGGTGACGCGGGCCGACCAGTCCGTCGGGTACGCGCTGCAGCGGGTCGAGGGCATCGGCGGCACGCCCATGCTGCCGCAGGTGTCCACCGCCCTGGCCGAGCTCGAGCGGCAGCTCGTCGACCTGCGGACGTCGACGGCTACCGCGTCGCGCGCCGCACAGCTCATCCCGCCGATGCTCGGGGCCGACGGGCCGCGTGACTACCTGCTGCTGGTCCAGAACAACGCGGAGCCCCGCTCGCTCGGCGGTATCGCGGGGACGGTCCTGGTGCTCCGTGCCGACGACGGCCAGATCCGGCTCACCCACCAGCGGCCAGGAGCGCAGGTGGGGCCGTTCGCGGAGCCGGTGGTCGAGCTGACGGAGGAGGAGCGGCAGATCTTCGGCGGGGACGACCTCGGCCGGTGGATGCAGAACGTGACGTCCACGCCGGACTTCCCGAGGTCGGCCGAGATCGCGCGCGAGATGTGGCGGCGCGAGACCGGGCAGACCGTGGACGGCGTGCTCACGGCGGACCCGGCGGTGCTCGCCGCGCTGCTGGACGAGGCCGATGCGGGCCCCGACGGCGTGCTCGGGGGCGACGACCTCGTGGCCTACCTGCTCAACGGGGTCTACAAGTCGCTGGTACCCCGCGAGCAGGACGCCGTGTTCGCCCAGATCGCCGAGCAGGCCTTCACCACCCTCTCGACGGGGGCCGGCGACACGGCCGGGCGGGTCGACGCGCTCGTCACGGCGGCCCGCGAGGGCCGGCTGCTGGTGTGGTCCAGCAGGCCCGCCGAGGCGAACCTCCTCGAGGGCACCGGGCTGGCCGGCGCGCTCCGCGGAGTGAGCGGCGATCGTCCGGTGGTGGGCGTTTTCACCCAGGGTATTCAGATGGCCAAGATCGCGTACTACGTCGACACCGCCGTGCGCGTCGCGGAGCGGGACGTGCGGCCGGACGGCTCGCGCGAGCTGGCCGTGACCGTTACGTACACGTCGCGCGTCGACGCTGGTGAGGTGTCGGAACTGCCGGACCACATCGTCGGCTACGAGGAGGCGAGGCCCGGCGAGATCCGGCTGCGCGCGCTCGTCTATGCGCCGGCCGGCGGCGAATTCGTCTCGGCGTCCGAGAATTCCGAAAATATCGGGCTATCCCCTCAGAAGCATGACGAACTCTGGCTCACATTCCGTGATTTCACATTGCGCCCGGGCGCGACATCGTCTGTGACCTATGTAATCATCACCGGGAAGCATCAGGATGGAGACGTCATTCTCCGGACAACTCCAGGCCCCCGGCCGGTGCAGGTGTCCATCGCGGAATGACGGCTCGGGCCTGATGAAAACCGACCGAACGTGGCTCGCGCTGGATATGCCGGGTCGCGAGTCCGGTGCCACGGTACCGATCTCAAGTGCAGCAATAAAACGCCACAAAACATCAGGGGACTGAGCAATGCTTCGACGCCTCATCAGCGCCATGGCCATCACCGCAGCCGCCGTGCTGGCCCCCGCGTCCGTCGCGGCAGCGGACGAGTACGGGCCGAGCGAGTTTCCGTGCGTCATCACCTTCGACAGCCAGACAGTGACCGTCGGGGAGCCCTTCGGCTTCACCGTCCAGTGCGCGGACATGGCGGGCGCGACCATCACCATCCAGATCGCCTTCGCGGGTGAGGCCGCAGCGGCCGACCAGGCCGTCGAGGTGGCCGGCGCCGACTCGGCCGAGCTCACGCTCGACGAGAACGGCGCGGTGAGCGACACCGCCACCGTCTCGGCACCCGGCGACTACACCGTCCAGATCCTCTCCGCTGACGGCACGCCGCTGTCCGAGACCTACACGATCACCGCGGTCGCGGCCGGTGTCGGTGGCGACGGGGGTGCCGGCGGGGGCGGCCTGGCCGTGACCGGGCCCACGAGCCTCCCGTACCTCGCGGTGGCCGGCGGCCTGCTGCTCCTCGGCGTCGGCGCCCTCGTGGCGACGCGCGTCCGGGCCCGCCGCAGCTGAACCGCCCGTGGCCGCCCCTCCGGCGGCCTCCTGCTCGACCCGTGCGCCGCACCTCACCCGCGAGGTGAGGTGCGGCGCACGGCCTGTCATCACGTCCATCGATGGATTTGGGTCCCATACATGTCCAGGAGTGGATCTTGACGATCGACGACAAGCCTCCCGCTGACGTCGACAGCCAGGCCGCGGAGCTCGCGCAGCGCCTGGCGGACGAAGACCTTCGCCGCACCGCCTCGATGACGGCCCCCTCGCAGCGTCGCGGGCCGGCGGCGCGGTGGCAGGACGTGATCGTCCGGCGGGCGCTCTTCGCCGACATCGCCGCCGCCACCGCGGCCGTCGCCTTCGGGTACGTGCTCCGGTTCGACCGGAGCATCGAGGTGGACCTCTTCGAGCCGCGCGGCGGGCAGTACGTCCTCATCTCGGTGGTGCTCGCCGAGGCGTGGGTGGTCGCGCTCGGCATCGCCGGCTCGCGCAGCCCGCGGGTGCTCGGCTCGGGCCGCGAGGAGTACCTCCGCGTGGTGCGGGCGACGGCCGCACTGTTCGGGCTCGTCGCCATCGTCTGCTACCTCGTCAAGTTCGACCTTGCGCGGTCGTACGTGGCCGTCACCCTCCCCATCGGGCTCGCGCTCGTGCTGGGCGGCAGGTGGCTGCTCGCCACCAGGCTGCACCAGGAGCGGGCGCGCGGGGAGTACCACCGGCGCACGCTCGTGGTGGGCGCCCGCGACGCCGTCATCGACCTGTGCCGCCGGGTGGACCGCGCCCACCAGGCCGGGTTCCAGGTGGTCGGCGTGTGCCTGCCGGGCGGCAGCGCGAGCCCGTCGCCGGTGGACGGCGTCCCCGTGCTGGGCCGGATCGAGGACGCGGCGGAGGTCGCGCGCGTGCACGACGTCGACGCCGTGGCGGTGACCGCGTCCGACCGCGCCACGCCGCAGGCGCTCAAGCAGCTCGCCTGGGACCTCGAGCCGACGGGCGCGGAGCTCGTGGTGGTGCCTGCGCTCGCCGACGTCGCGAGCCCCCGGCTCGTGATCACCCCGGTCGACGGCGTCCCGGTGGTGCAAGTCTCGCACCCGGGCTACACGGGCACCCAGCACGCGATCAAGCGGATCTTCGACGTCGTGGTCGCCTCGCTGATCCTGACGGTGGTCGCGGTCCCCCTGCTCGCCCTGGCCGGCCTGGTCCGGCTGACCAGCCCGGGCCCCGCGATGTTCACGCAGCAGCGCATCGGCCAGAACGGCAAGCCGTTCACCCTCTACAAGCTCCGGTCGATGCGGCAGGACGCCGAGGCGGAGCTCGTCACGGTGCTCGACGGCGCGGTCGGCGTCTTCTACAAGCCGAAGGCCGACCCCCGCGTCACCCCGCTCGGCCGGTTCCTGCGCAAGTACTCGCTCGACGAGTTCCCCCAGCTCCTCAACGTCATCAAGGGCGACATGAGCCTGGTCGGCCCACGCCCACAGGTGGCGCTCGAGGTCGCGCAGTACGACGATGCGCTGAGGCGCCGGCTGTTCGTCAAGCCGGGTCTTACCGGCCTGTGGCAGGTGAGCGGCCGCAACGACCTGTCGATCGACCAGGGCACCCGCCTGGACCTCTACTACGTGGAGAACTGGAGCCTGCTGGGCGACATCGGGATCATGCTGCGCACGGCGCGCGAGGTCTTCGCGCCGAGCGGGGCGTACTGAACGAGCACGGACCAGGAAGGACCCCGTGACCGCCGCCGAGGAAGAGCGCGCAGCACCCGCCGACCCGGACGGCCTGGGCCGCAAGGCCGCACGCGGCGGCCTGGCCACCCTGCTCGGGCAGGGCGGCCGGGGCCTGGTCCAGGCGGCCTCGCTCGTGGTGCTCGCCCGGCTGCTCAGCCCCGAGGACTTCGGGTACGTGGCCATGGCGATGGCCGTGGTCGGCGTCGGCGTGCTGCTGCGCGAGCTCGGGCTGTCCCAGGCGAGCATCCAGGCGCGGACCCTGAGCCCGGGCGAGCGCGACAACCTGTTCTGGGTCAACACCGCGCTCGGTATCGCCCTCGGCGCCGTGATCGTGGTCGCGGCGCCGGCCATCGCGGCGCTGTACGACGAGCCGGTGCTCGCGCAGATCACGCCGTGGCTGGCCGTCACGTTCGTGCTGAACGGGATGGCGACGCAGCACCGGGCGAGCCTGGACCGGGACCTGCGGTTCGCGGCGACGGCCACCCTGAACGCGCTCGGCCCGCTCGTGGGGCTCGTCGCGGCGGTGGTGGTGGCCCTGCTGGGCGGCGGCTACTGGGCGGTGGTCGCGCAGCAGATCGCGACCACCACCACGGTGGTCGCGGGGATCTTCGTGGCCGCCCGCTGGCGCCCGGGCCTCCCGCGCCGGGACGTGTCGATCCGCGCGTTCCTGAGCTTCGGGCTGGCCGCCGCCGGCACCCGGCTCCTGCAGTACGCGAGCCGGAACGTGGACACCGTGGTGATCGGCGCCCGGTTCGGCGCGGCCAGCGTGGGCCTGTACAACCGGGTGTTCCAGCTCATGGCGCTGCCCGTGCAGCAGCTCGGCCTGCCCGCCGGGCGGGTCGCCCTGCCGGTCCTGGCCCGCCTCCAGGACCACCGCGCCGACTACGTGCGGTTCCTCGTGCGTGGCCAGTCCGCGCTGCTGCACGTGATCGTGCCGGCGCTCGCGCTGGCCTGCGCGCTCGCCGAGCCGGTGGTGGGCATCGTGCTCGGCGAGCGGTGGCTGCCGGCCAGCACGACGTTCGCCGTCCTCGCCGTCGGCGGGATCTTCGAGGCGGCGAGCTTCGCGCCCGGCTGGATCTATCTCTCGACCGCTCGCACCGCGGCGGAGCTCAGGTACTCGCTCGTCACCCGGCCCCTGGTCATCGGGGCCGTGCTCCTCGGCAGCCTGTGGGGGGTGAACGGCGTCGCCGCCGGGTACTCGGCCTCGCTCGCGGTGCTGTGGCCGGTCGGGCTGTGGTGGGTCTCCCGGGTCACGGGGGTGCCGGTCGGCGCCGTCCTCGGGAACGGCGCGCGCGCCATCGCCGGGCACGGCCTCGCCGCCGCGGGCACCGGCGCCGTGGTGGCGTGGCTGCCCGTCGACGGGTACTGGTCGGTGGTCGGCGTCGGCCTGCTGGTCTACGTGGCGCTCGTCGCGCTGGTCTGCGCCGTGTGGCGGCAGTTCCGGCGGGATCTCGGCCAGGTGCTGCGGACCGGCTGGCTGCTCGGGCTACGGCGTCGGGCGGACGCGGACGGGCGGCGCGGCTGACGGGCCGCTGACCGCCGCGGGCTCGCCGTCGGCGGCGGGCTCCTCCGGTGCCGGACCGGGATCGGGGGCCTGCTCGGTCTCCGGCGCCCGGACCGTGGTCGGGAGCCAGCGCGGCTTGGCGTGCTTGTTGCTCACCGTGTGCCGCGGCGGCAGGTCGCCCGCCTGGGACGTGCTCGCCGCCCCCTGGGCGGCGTCCCGCGGCTCGGCCGCCCCGCCGACGAGCGACCTGAGCCGGCGCCCCAGGACCGCCATCGGGGCCTCTGCCGCCGTCTGCTCCGGGCCGTACTGGTAGTACGCGTACTCGCTCGCGTAGCTGTAGCCGTCCACGTCCTTGCGGACCTTGTTCAGCACGACGCCGAGGATCCGCGCGTTGACCGCCGTGAGGTTGCCGAGGGACTGGCGGAGCTGGTCCCGCCGGATGGAGCCGGAGGCCGCGACCATGAGGGCGCCGTTCGCCTGCTTGGCGATCAGCGCGGCGTCGGTCACCGGCAGGAGCGGCGGGGTGTCGATGATGACGTGGTCGAACTCCTTGCCGACCTCGTCGAGCAGCTTGGACATCGCGCGCGATCCCACGAGCTCCGCCGGGTTGGGCGGGATGACGCCCGCCGGAAGGACGTAGAGCCCCGCCGAACCCCACGGCTGGACGACGTCCCGCCAGTCGGCCCGGTTGATGAGCACCGTCGTGAGGCCCACCGAGTCCTCGATGCCGAGGTACTTGCTCACGGTCGGACGGCGCAGGTCCGCGTCGATCAGCAGCACCCGGGACTCGGCGTCGGCCAGGGTGATCGCGAGGTTGATCGCCGTCGTCGTCTTGCCCTCGTCGGGCAGCGACGACGTGATGACGAACGCCTGCGGGCCGCCGTCGACGTCGATGAACTGCAGGTTGGTGCGCAGCCGGCGGAACGCCTCCGAGCGGGCGTGGTACGGGCTGGCCTGGACCACCAGCGGGTTCTCCCCGGCGGCGTCGTCCATGACGATGTGCCCGATGACCGCCGAGTCGGACAGCGCGGCGACGTCGTCCTCCGTGCGGACGCGGGTGTCGACGACCACCTTGAGGATGGCGACGCCCACCCCGCCGGCGAGGCCGAGCAGGAGCCCCATGGCGAGGATGAGCGGCGTGTTCGGGTAGCTGGGGTCGGTCGGTACGGCCGCCTCGCGGACGGTCTGCAGGCGGACCGGCGAGGCGCTCTCGCCCTCGGGGGTCTCGAGCTCGTCCACCTGGGCGGAGAGGCTCGTCGCCGCGGTGTTGGCGATCCGGGCGGCCATGCCGGGGTCGGCGTCGGTCGCGGCCACGTCGATCAGGACGGTGTCGGCGGGCGAGGTCGCGGTGATGTTCTCGGCCAGCTCGCTGGGTGTCTTGTCGAGGCCTAGTTCCTCGATGACCGGGAGAAGGACGCGTTCGCTTTTCGCGAGGTTTGTGTACGAGGCAACATTACGTTGGATATAACTCGATCCAGCGCTCAGCTCCGCGGTCGAGCTCGCCTGCCGGAACGACACGAAAACCTGCGAGGACGCGGTGTACAACGGCGTACGGGTCACGGTATACGCCGTGCTCAGGGCCAGGCCCGCGACCGTGACCAGCGTGATCAGGACCCAGTGCCTGCGGACGATCTTGAAGTACTGCGCGAAACTCAATGCGTCCCCCAGTCGGTGTGATGGTGCTTCCCGAATCGGTCATCTCGCGCATTCTCGGCAGGGCGCGCAGTCGCATTCCCGGGTGCGAGACTCGGACGGGTAAACGTCTCCTTGGAAATGTATCCGACGGGTCGCAGGCGCGCCCCAGGAGTGTTCAACTGTCTTCAGGCAGATTCCCCCAAGTGCATTTTCCCCGGAGGCTGGTGTGCGCGTTCTGCACGTGACGGACCGTTACAGCGGTGGTGTCGGCAGAGCGGCTGACCGGACGAGCGAGCTCGTGACCGACGTCGAGCACCACCTCCTGTGCGCGGGCGACGAGCCGGTCGAAGGCCGGGGCGACTGGGTGAGCGTCTCCCGGCTGCCCGGCGGGCTCTTGGCCCGGCTGACGGCGCTGCGGGCGGCCGTCGCGCGGGTGCGGCCCGACGTCGTCCACGCCCACTCGAGCTGGGCCGGCGTGCTGACGCGGGTACGTCCGCTCGGCGTGCCCGTGCTGTACCAGCCGCACTGCTTCTACTTCGAGAGCCCCGACCTGGCCACGCCCGTGCGGTGGGCCGTCCGGGCGGCCGAGGGCCTGCTCGCGCGGCGGGCCGCCGTCATCGCAGGGGTCAGCGCGCGGGAGTGCGCGCTCGCGCGCCGGCTCGGTGCGCGGCAGGTCGCGCTGATCCCCAACACGCCGTCGGCCGCCGCGGTGCGTTGGGCGCACGCCGCGCAGGCGGCGCAGGCAGCGGACGCCGGGGAGCGCGGAGCCGCCGCGGGCCGGGGCGGCCCCGCGGTGGTCGTGATGGTCGGGCGCGTCGCGGCGCAGAAGGACCCGGCCTTCCTCGCCGCGCTCGCGCGCGCGGCGCGGCGGGAGGGCGCCGGCCTGGCGTTCCGCTGGCTCGGCGCCGGGGACGACGACCTGACCGAGCTGCTGCGCACCTCGGGGGTCGAGGTCACCGGCTGGCTCGACGCCGACGGCGTGATGCGCGAGCTCACCCGGGCCGACGTCTACGTGCACTCGGCGGCGTACGAGGGCTTTCCCATCGCGGTGCTGGACGCCGCGCGCCTCGGCCTGCCGATCGTCGTCCGGCGGTCTCCCGCGTTCGACGGCGCACCGCTGGTGCAGGCGGAGAGCCCCACGACGGCGCTGCGCCGCGTGCACGAGCTGCTCACGCCCGCGGGCCGGGCGGCAGCGACGGCCCGGAACCAGGTGCTCCTCGGCGAGATGGACGAGGACGCGGTGCGCGAGGGCGCCATGGCGGCCTACCGGGCGGCGGCCGGCGCCGCGAGCTATTCCGAACGCAGGCGGGTCCGGTGAGCGCGCACCGCGTCGCGATGTCCGCCGAGGACCGCGACCTGGCGGTCCGGCACCTGGGGGTCGGCGTGATCTTCGTCGCCGCGCTCACCTTCGTGGTGCTCGGCCGGGACGTGCTCGCGGGCCGGTTCGAGGCGGACGGCCTCAAGATCCAGGCGCTCGCCCAGGGCTACGAGGGCACGTGGGGCGAGGGCTCGTACTATGCGACCGCCACGATCTACCGTGAGCTGGGCCTCGCCCACGAGCCCATGCTGGCCAGCCTCTTCGGGTTCACCTGCTTCCTCGTGGTGCTGCTGGTCGCCCTGCGCGGCCGGCTCGCGAACGCGACGCCCGTGCAGATGGGCATGATCCTGGCGATCGTCGCGATGGGCGCCGTGTACCTGGGCTGGTACTCGAAGGACGTCTTCGTGCTCCCCGTCGCGCTCATCGCGCTGTGGCGGGTGCGCGGCATCATGCCGGAGCTGGCGCTGGTCGGGGCGATGGCCCTCTACGCGTGGGGCATGCGGCAGTACTGGTGGCTGGTCCTCGCATGCTACGTGGGGCTGCGCCTCTTCACGCTGCGGCGGTTCAGCATCCGGCGCGTGGTCGTCGCGGGGCTGTGCGCCCTGGCGGTGCTCTCCGTCGTGTTCCGCGAGATCCTCGGCGTCGAGCTGGACCACTTCCGCGTGATGGTGAACGAGCGCCGGGCCGGCGGGCTCGCGATGAACACGGCCATCGACCCGTTCGTCGTGCTCCCCGACCCGATCGGCGGGCTCGTGAACTCGCTGCTCGTGCTGGTCTCGTTCGCCATCCCCATCCCGCTGCTCCTGCTGGGCGAGGCCTACTACATCGTGATCAGCGCGATGTTCGTGCTCGTCTGGTTCCAGTTCTTCGGCGCCATGCGCGCGCAGGCGGCGCACCGCCCCGACCAGGGCTGGCTGCGGGCCTGCTGCCTGGTGCTCGCGCTGACCGTGGTGCAGTCCGTGTTCGAGCCGGACTACGGCTCGTACGTGCGGCACCTCACCCCGCTGCTGCCGGTGCTGCTCGCTGCGGTCCTGTGGCCGCGGCCCGCCCCCGCCCCCACCAACGCCAACGCCGACGCCGACGCCGACGCCGAGGGCGCGCGGCCTACCGAACAGGAGGGTGCGCTCCGTGCGTCGTGAGGCGATCGACCTGATCAAGCGGGCCAGGTACGCCTGGGGCTACGCCAAGGCACCCGTCGTGCTGGCCGTGACCACCGGTCACGTCCCGCCCGGGGCGCTGGTGATCGGCCGCACCCCCGCGATCACCAACCGCGGGCGCATGATCTTCGGCCGCGGCATCCGGCTGCGCGGCCACGTCCAGCGCTCCGCCTTCTCCACGGGCGACCACGGCGTGCTCGTCGTCGGCGACGACTGCTTCTTCAACGAGGGCGTCCACGTCCACGCGGAGCGGAGCATCACGGTCGGGGACCGGGTCGACGTCGGCGACGGCGTCCGGATCTACGACACGAACTTCCACCCCGCGCGCCCGGGCGGGCGCACGCGCGTGGCGCCGGTGGTCATCGAGGACGACGTGTGGCTCGGCGTCGAGGCGCTGGTGCTGCCCGGCGTGCGCATCGGGCGCGGGGCGGTGATCGGCGCCCGCGTGGTCGTCACCCAGGACGTCGAGCCGGGCGCCGTCGTCGTGCCGCCGGAACCCGTGGTGCGGACGACGTACGCCGTGCCGCAGGACTTCCGGCGCCGGAGCGGCGCCATGGCCTGGGAGCGCCCATGAGCGAGAATCCGGTGCTCCTCGTCCACTGGGGGCGGACCGGCGGCGGCCCCCGGTTCCTGCGCGAGCTCGCCGCGGCGTGCGGCGCCGCCTGGGGCGACCGCGTCGCCGTGTCGTACAACGCGGACGCCGACATCGCCGACGGGCTGCGGGCCGTCGCGGGCCGCCGCCTGGAGGTGCGTACGTACTCCAGCCGGCTCGGCGTGGTGCTCGGGCTGCCGCGCCTGGTCCGCACGGCGCTGCGGCTGCGCCGGTGGCTCCGCCGCGAGGGCGTGACCACGGTGGTCGGCACGATGGAGAGCGTCTACCAGTCGCTCGCGCTCCCGCTCGCGGTCCCCCGCTCCGTCCGGTACGTCGTGTGCGTGCACGACGCCGCAGAGCACCCCGGCGAGGAGCACCTGGTCAAGCGCATCGGCCGGCGGCTGGAGCTGTGGCGGGCCGACGCCGTGGTGACCTTCTCCGGCTCCGTGACCGAGGCGCTCGGCCGGCAGGGTGCGCTCGCCGGGAAGCAGGTGGTCCAGAGCGTGCACCCGGCGTATGACGCCCCGGAGACCCTGGTCCGTGGGCGCTCGCTGCCGACGGACCGTCCGCCCGTGGTCGGCTTCTTCGGCCGGCTCCTGGCCTACAAGGGGCTCGGCCTGCTGCGGGACGCCGCCCGCCTCCTGCGCGAGCAGGGCGTCGCCGCCGACGTCCGCATCCACGGCGACGGCCCGGAGGGCGCTGGCAGGTCGGGCCGGGACGGCGACGTGACCTGGCACGTCGGCTGGGTCGACGACGCCGACGTCGCCCGCACCGTCGCGTCGTTCGACGTGCTCGCGCTGCCCTACGTCGAGGCGAGCCAGTCCGGCCCGCTGGCCCAGGCGACGGCGCTGGGGGTGCCCGCTGTGGTCACGCCGGTGGGCGGGCTGCGCGAGCAGGCGGAGGCCTCGGCGTGCGCCGTCGTCGCCTCCGCCGTCGACGCCGAGGCGTTCGCGCGGGCGGTGGCCGGGCTGCTGGGCGACCCGGAGCGGTACCGGAGGCTGTCCCGCGCGGGTATCGCGGCGGCGTCCGGCGACCTGTCGTGGGCCCGGCTGGTCCGGGACCTCGCGCCGCTGGTCAGCGCCGCGCCGCTGACTGGTGCCGTGCCGGTGGCCGACGCCGCGCCGGCCGCTCGGACGGGCGCGCGGGAGGCGGGATGAGGCGGATCTTCGTCGTCGGGTACCCGAGGTCCGGCACCACGCTGGTCCAGTCGCTGCTCGGCGCCCACCCGGACGTCTTCACGTTCCCCGAGACGCACTTCTTCCTCCGGGTCGTGCCGCTCTCCGGCGTCCTGCGGACGGCGGGGCTCGTGCGGCCCGACGCCCTGCGGGTGCGCTCCCGCCTGCGCGCGGCGGGGACCACGGGATGGGTTCCGGGCCCGGCCAGCATGGCGCGCCCGCTCGTCTCCGCCTGGACCCGGCGGTACGTGGCGGGGCTCGACGAGCAGGCGGCGGACGCGGGCCGGACCGCCTGGCTGGACAAGACGCCGGGCAACTACCAGTTCCTCGACGAGATTGGTGCCCTGGTGCCGGGGGCGAAGGTCGTGCACGTCCTGCGCCGCGGCGTGGACACGGTGGCGTCCCAGCAGCGCGCGGTCGAGCGCGACCGGCGGGCCTGGACCGGGCTGCGGACCTGGGCGGACACGTCACCCGACGCCGTCGCCCGTGGCTGGCTCGACGCCGTCGACGCCTCGCTCGCGCGCCTCGGCGCGCCCGGGCACGTGCACGTCCGGTACGAGGACGTGACGCGGGCCCCCGAGATGACGCTGCGCCGCATGCTCCGCGGCTCCGGCCTGCGGTCCGACGCCGGCGCGGTCGCCCAGGCGATCGCGTCCCGGCGGGTGGTGGCCGAGTCGGTGACGCTCCAGGGGGAGAGCTGGAAGGGCCTGAACGTCCAGGAGATCCGCGCGCGGTCGCCGCGGGCACGTCCGGAGGTCGAGGGCCGGATCAGCGAGCCGGTGCTCGAACGCATGGCGGCGGCGGACGAGCGCGTGGCGGAGCTCGTGCTGCCGGCGTGACCCGGCGGCCCAGGCGGCCGTGAGGCGGCCGGCCTCGGTCCGGCGCCGACCGCCTCGGTCTGGCCGTCAGCCCCGGCGCAGCAGGTGGTCGAGCATGGTGCCCGGCCGCTCGGCGGCCGGGTCGTACTTGTAGGTCAGCTTGTGCACGAAGGAGCCGGACAGGACCTCGTCGAACCGGGCCTCGTCGTAGGGCTCGGCCATGAGCGGGATGAACGCCGTCGGCGGCTCCCACGACCGGCGCGGCGTCCGGGCCCAGGCCGCGCCGAACTCGGCGTCGAGCTCGGTGAGCGCCTCGAAGACGTGGTGCAGCACGAGGTAGTGCCTGAAGCTGCCGAAGTGCCGCACCACCTCGTAGAGCGCCTCGCGCAGCAGCGTCGTGACGTGGTGGCCGGGGGCGCTCGCGAGGAACCACGTGGACAGCGTGACGTCGCGCTTGGTGAACGCGAAGAAGCCGCTGCCCAGCAGCGGTTCGAGCGCCGTGCGCGGGTCGTCGACGAGCAGGCAGGTCGCGTCGAGCCAGGTGCCGCCGTACCGGGACAGCAGCTCCAGGCGCACCAGGTCGGAGCGGAAGGTCCGGCTCATGGGCGCCCGGGCGACGTCCTCCGGGATCCGCACCAGGTCACCGAGCGTGCTGTCGTCGAGGTAGTCGAGGGAGCCGCCCGCGTGCTCGGCCATCTGCCGGTGGCAGAGCCGCACGACCTCGGGCGCGGACTCGATGCCCTGCGCCCAGTAGGAGAAGACGGTGCCGGACCGGTCGTCGACCACCTGGCTGTCCGCGGCGGCGCGCTCCCGGATCCGGTCCAGGTGCTGGGCCACGAAGCGCCCGATCCGGCGGCGCGGCAGGAACTCCAGGGCGTCCTTCTCCAGCAGCCGCCGGTCGAGCGGCACGGCGCCCGGATCGCGGGCGAGGCCGCTGTGGAAGGCCCGGCCGGCGCGGGCGACGTCGTCGCGCTCCTCGTGCAGCCGGCCCAGGAGATAGTGCCACCGGGCGGTGAGCGAGGGGCTCGCGGTGACGATCTCGCGCACGGTGCGCCGCGCGCCGTCGAGCGTGTGCGGCTTGAGCCCGAGCCCGTTCACGAGCCGCTCCGCGGGCCGGCCGGCTGGCGGCTGGGCCAGGGCTCGGCGTCGTCGAGGACCTCCGGGTCGTAGCCGTGGGCCCGCATCCGCTCGGCGAACCGGGCGTGCACCGTGCGGCGGTAGCGCTTGAGCAGCAGCGCGTCGCCGACGTCGCGCAGCAGGTCGGCGGGCGCGCGCAGGTGCCGGCGCAGCCGGGCCGCGAGGCCGGTCCGTCCGGCACCCTGCCACAGGTCGACGTAGCCGGCGCTGCGCGAGGTGTCCACCGCCGTCGGCGGCAGCAGCGGGAAGCCGAGAAACTCCTGGAGGCGGGCGACCTCGCCCGCCGGGTCGCGCATCAGGTGTTCGTACCGCAGCACGTGCAGGTGCCGCACGTGCGGTGCGTCCGCCAGCAGCAGGTCGTGGGCGTGCAGCCAGTGGTCGACCAGGCGGGGCAGGCCGACGGTGAGCTTGCCGGTCGACGGCGTCGCCCACTTGCGCACGGCGAGCGCCTGGACCACCGGGTGCCTGGTGACGACCACGAACCGGGCACCCGGAAAGACCTGCTGGAAATAGCGGGTCTTGACGAAGTTCGGGGGCGACTTCTCCACGAGGGTGTGCCGCCCGAGGTCCCAGTACGGCGACCACGCGGCCCAGAGCCGGGCGGCGGCGTCCGGCCGGGCGTCCCGCTCGGTGAGGTGCAGCCGCGGGTCGTAGGCCCAGCTTGACGTGTTGCGCCAGGGCGTCGGGTAGACGTCCTGCATGTTGTGCCCCTCGTCCATGTACTGGCCGGTGTTCGACAGGCCGGAGGCGTCGGGGCTGCCCGCGATGATGTCGGCGACGAGCGTGGTGCCGCTGCGGTGCATGCCGCCGACGAAGACGAGTCCGTGCGCGGCCCAGGGGCGGTCAGGCACGGGTGCTCCCCGTCGGCGCGTCGGTGCGGTTCTGGTCGGGCCACGGCTCGGCCTCGGAGAGCCGGTCGAGGTCATATCCGTGGACCGGGGCGAGGTTGCTGTACAGGGACCTGACCGTGCGCCGGTACCCGGGCAGCAGGAGCGGGTCGAGCAGCTCGCGCGTGATGCCCGAGCGCCGCAGCTTCCAGTTCCTGGCGCCCCAGTGCTTCCGGATCCGGCCCGGCAGGCCGCGGCGGCGCGGGTGCTCCCAGGTCTCGACGTAGTCGCTGCTCCGCGAGGTCTGGACCGGGGCGACGTCCGGCAGCGTGATGCCGAGGAACGCGGCGAGGCGTTCGGCCTCCTCCTGCGGCCGGGCCACCAGGTGCTCGTAGCGCAGCACGAGCAGGTGCTCCACGTGCGGGGCGTCGGTCAGGAAGAGGTCGTGCGCGTGGAACCAGTGGTCGACCAGCTTGGGGAAGCCCACGGTGTACTGGCCCAGGTACCACTGGGACCACTTGCGCACGGCCATCGCCTGGACCACCGGGTGCCGCGTGACGACGACGAACTTGGCACCGGGGAAGGCCGCCTGGAGGAACAGCAGCTTGGTCAGGTTGGGCGGCGACTTCTCGACGAGCGTGCCGCGCGACAGGTCCCAGTACGGGGACCACTGCGCCCAGAGCCGGGCGGTCACGTCCGGCCGGATGGCCACGTCGCGCTCGACGAGGTGCTCGCGCGGGTCGAAGGACCAGTTGCCGAGCATGCCCTGCGCCACGCCGTAGACGTCCTGGAGGTGCTGGCCCTCGTCCATGGGGACGCCGGTGTTCTCGAGGCCGGAGACGTCCGGGCTGCTGGACAGCAGGTCGGCGACGAGCGTCGTGCCGCTGCGGTGCAGTCCGGCGACGAAGACGAGCTGGTGGTCGTCCCAGGCCATGGTCTGTTTTTTCCTCGGGTCGTCGCGGGAAGTCGGCAATTCACAGTAGGTGAACCGGGTTGGTCCCGCGACCGGGGCGGACCGTGGGTCGGCGCCGACATGCCGGCGTCGGCATCTCCGGTTAGTGTCCTATCGAATCTGTCGGGTACTCCGGTTCCGGAGCGGGGAGGCACGGTGGCCAGTACCAGGGCGCGAGCACCCGGCGCGGCATTGAGCGTTGGCCCGGACGTCGGCTCGGACGTCGGCTCGGACGTCGCCTCGGTCGCCGAGGCGCCCCGGGACGCGGCGCTCGGCCGGGACGCCGCACGGGGCGGCGCCGTCACGATGGCGGCGCAGGCCGCGCGGGTGGGCCTCCAGCTCGTGTCGCTCACGGTGCTCGCCCGGCTGCTCGACCCCCGCGACTACGGCTACCTGGCGATGGTGCTGGCGGTCGTCGGCCTCGCCGACCTGCTGCAGGACTTCGGGCTCTCGAAGGCCGCGATCCAGGCGCCGACGCTCACACGGGGGCAGCGGGACAACCTCTTCTGGCTCAACGCGGCGCTCGGGGTGCTCGCCGGCGCCGTCGTGGCGCTCGCGGCGCCGCTGATCGCGGCGGCGTACGGCGAGCCGGCGCTCGCGGACGTCGCCCGCTGGCTCGCCGTCGTCTTCGTGCTCAGCGGTTTCGTGGCGCAGTTCCGGGCGAGCCTGCTCCGCGACCTGCGGTTCACGACCGTCGCCGGGGTCGAGGTGGCCGCCGCGCTGGCCGGCACGTGCGCGGCGATAGCAGTGGCGGTAGCGACCGGCTCGTACTGGGCCCTGGTGGCGCAGCAGGTCACCGTCGTCCTGGTCGCGACGGTCCTCACGGTCGGCCTGGCCGGCTGGCGGCCGGGGCTCCCGGACCGGACGGCGGCGGTCCGGGAGCAGGTCTCGTACGGGGCGCACCTGCTCGGCGCGCAGGTCGTGAACTACGTCGGGATGAACGTCGACACCGTGGTGGTGGGCGCCCGGTTCGGGGCCGCCGCGACCGGCCTGTACAACCGGGCCTTCCAGATGATGATGCTGCCGGTGGGCCAGCTCGTCTGGCCCGCGGCGCGCGTGGCGCTGCCGGTGCTCGCCCGCCTGCGGCACGACGTCGGCCCGTACGCGCGGTACGTGGTGAGCGGGCAGGCCGTGCTCGGCCACGTGATCGTGCCCCTGCTGATGCTCCTGGTCTTCGTGCCGGGCCCCGTGGTGGAGATCGTCCTCGGGCCGCGCTGGCTCGACCTGGTGCCCCTGGTCTCGGCGCTGGCGGTCGCGGGCGTCTTCCAGGCGCTGACGGCGGTACCCGGCTGGATCTTCCTGTCGGCGGGCGCCACGCGGGCGCAGCTCCGGCTGGCCCTGTGGACCCGGCCGCTGGTGGTCGTGGCCGTGCTGGTGGGGAGCGGGTGGGGGCTGACGGGCGTCGCCGTCGGTTATGCCGTGGCGACGGCGGTGCTCTGGCCGGTCAGCCTGTGGCGGGCCGGCCGTGCGGGGGAGGTGCCCGTCGGCGGCGTCGCGTCGGGCGCGGTCCGGGTGGTCGTCGCGCACGCCGTGGCAGGTGCGGCGGGCGGCGGGCTGGCCCAGCTCGTCGGCTCGACGCATCCGTGGGTGTCGGTGGGCGTGGCCGTGGCCGCCATGGTGCTCGTGCTCGGGGTCGAGGTGGCGCTGTGGCCCGCGCTCCGGGGTGATGCCCGGTTGCTCGCGCGGGCCGTGCGGCGGGTCACGGGCCGGGCACGCGGGACGGAGTAGCGCCCCGGAGCCGGCGCGCGACCTTGCCGGCCAGGTCGGCGACCGGCTCCGCCGCCGCGCGTGGGCCCAGCGCGCGCCACACGGCCTCGCCGCGCTCGTCGCGCGGCGGCACCCCGAACGTCTCCGCGAACCGGCGCGTCACCGGGACCGAGGGGCCGCGCAGGGTGTACCCCGAGTGGTTCTCGCCCGTGTCCACCTGGTACACCGCGCCCCGGAAGGGCAGCCGGGCGAGCGGGAAGCCGTGGCCGCCGAGCCAGTCCACCGCGTGGTGGTGGGCGCCGAGGATCGTGGGCAGCCGCTCGCCGTAGCCCGCGACAACCTGCTCCTGGGACGCCTCGGGACCGAGGTGGTCCGGCACCGCGTAGGCGTCGTAGCGGACCACGTGGCTGGTGCCGCACGCGCGGTTGAAGGTCCGCTGACGCCGGAAGGTCTGCCGGGCGCGGGAGTAGATGTACCCGTCCGTGAGCACCCAGCCGGGAGCGCCCGGGTGCCGGGCCACGAAGCCGGCCAGGCCGCGGTGCACGAAGTCGTCGGCGTCGACGATCATGACGTGGTCCGGCTCCACCGCCCGCGCGGCGAGCAGCCCGACGCCGATCTTGGTGCCCTTGTCCCTCACGAAGGCGTCCCGCGGCGTCCGCGGCCCCCTGGTCCGGACCGGCGGCGGGAAGTCGACGGGTACGAAGTGCACCTGCTCCGGCAGCGGGAACGCGGGCGCCTGGTTGCCGACGACGAAGACCGCGAAGTCCGGGTGGTCCTGCGCCGTGAGCGACCGGAGGGTGTCCCGCAGCAGCGCCTCGACCCGCGGGTAGTCGTCGGAGTTCACGGGGTGCCGGAGCGACGTCACGAAGGCGATCACGCGGTCTCCTTCGCCCCGACGAGCGTCCGGGCCTGGTCGAGGGCCTCGTCCAGGTCCCGCGCGAACCATGCGGTGGCCAGGACGTGGGTGTACTCGGCGTACACGGTGCTGATCTTCCCGTAGCTGTTGTCCAGCGCCACGTGGGGCACCCCGAGCAGCGCGGCCAGCACGTGGGCGTGCAGGCGGTCCACCACCGCCACGGGCCGGTCGCGCAGGAGGCGCACGCCCGCGCGGACGTTGATCGTGTTGATCGCCGTGAGGCACGCACGCAGCAGCGGCTGGACCGCCGTCCCGCGCAGCGCCGGGACGCGGTGCGACAGGTGCGGCAGGACGCGGAGCAGGTGCCACGCGGCGGCGTCGAGCCCTAGGCCGCCCCAGTCGCGCCGGTCGACCGTCGTCCCGAGCCGGGCTGCGACGTCGGCCGAGCCGAGCCCCGACGCCGCCTCGTGGTCCGCGCGCGCCAGCACCAGCGGACGGCGGGCGGCCCGCGAGAGCGAGCGGGCGGCCCGCGAGAGCGAGCGGGCGGGCCGCGGGAGCCAGCGGGCGGGCCGCGGGAGCGCGCGGCGCGAAAGCCCGCGGCGGGAAAGGCGGCGGCTCGGCGGCTGCCAGCCGAGCGCCAGGTCCCAGCAGTACCGCGTCGGCACGTCCGGGAGCTGCTGCCCGGCGCGCGCCTCGGAACCGCGGTCCCGGACCAGGAGCGTGAAGTCGGGATGCGCGCCGAGCTCCGCGTTGGCCTGCGCGGCCTTGGCCGGCGAGGCGAAGTACACCGACTGGGGGAGCTGGACGATCGGCAGGTCCGGGAAGTCGCGCGCCACCCGCTCCCGGTGGAGCTGGTGCCCGTACCAGAGGTCGCCGAAGTTGCCCCCGCCGTGCAGCAGCACGACGCCGCCGTCGGGCAGGCTCGCGCGGACCGTGCGGGGGTCGTAGCCGCCCGGGTCGCTGACGTGCCGCAGCCGGAGCCCGAGGGCCGCGAGGTACTCGCGCTCGCCGAGCCAGATGAGGGTGTCACCGACGTTGCGCTGGTTCGGCGCCTGGAGCAGCGCGACGTCACGTCCGGTGCCGATGACGTCGGCGAGGACGTCGAGCGTGGCCAGGCGGATCTCGTGCAGGGACCGCGGCCGGTGCAGTGTCTCGGTCATGCGGCGTCTGTCTCCGCGACGTCGGTTCCCGCGGCTTCACGGCCGGGGACGACGTCGTCACCGGAGCCGGCGTCGTCCCACAGGTCCCTGGGGAAGGCGCGGTACAGGGCGTGCGCGTCCCAGCCGGAGAGGTCCGGCGGTTCGGCCGGACGGCGGAGCGCCTCGTCGAGCGTGGTGGCGGGCGCCGGCATGGTGCGGCCGGTGCCCTCGTAGTAGTCCTGGTACTTCAGGGGTTTCTCGTGCCCGCCGAGCAACGTGGCCGGGATGCCGAGCGCCTCGGCCACGATCAGCCCGTGCAGGGACGAGGCGACCACTCGCTCGCTCTGGGCGATGGTGCGCAGCACGTGCCACAGGCCCGAGCACGGGTCGACCGCCCGCGGGTGGTCCCCGAGGCGCTCCCAGTCGTGCAGGTTCGGGACCACGGTGAGGGCGTGCCGCTTGGTCGCGGCCCACCGGGCGACGACGGGGAACAGGCTGGGCAGCAGCAGCGCCGGGTCCCCGTACACCGTGGGGACGTCATGGCCGCGGCCGGTGAGGAACGCGTGGGTGCGCGGCCCCCGGACGGCACGGACGTCCAGTGCGGCGAACCGGTGCCGGGCCACCCGGACGTTCGGGTTGACGCCGGACCCCCAGACGACGTCGCCGTCGCTCGCCACGTGGAGCACGGAACCGACGGTGATCAGGCGGCCGGGCCGGGCGGGACCCGGCCAGGGCAGGCCCTCGCGGTCGCAGATCGACTGGACGATGAGCGGTCCGAGGAGGTCGCCGAAGTTGTTGGTCCGCGGGCCGACGAACCGGTCGCGGAACGGGCGGGGAAGGTTGTTGCGGTGGGGATTCCAGGCGAATGCTTCCATGCCGGCGGCTCCGGGTTCCGTTTACTCGATGTATCCGATCGTTTGAATCGGAAATCGACCACCAGGAAAACACGGCCCCCGCCGGACGGCGACCGGGGCGCGGGTCCAGGGCGGCCGCCCGGCCCGGGCAGCGGTGCGGTTCCGGGCATTCCGCCCCGTCGCGATCGCCGGTATTGTCCGGGCTTGTGTCCCCAGCACCCCGTACGACGTCGTCCGCGGGCCGGCCGTCGCGCGCTCGGCGCGCCGCGTTCCTGGCCCTGGCCGCGGCGGCGAGCCTGTGCCTGACGGCGTGCTCGGTGGTGCTCAACCCCGGCATCGAGCCGATGCCGGAGCAGGTCGCCGAGCCGATGCCCGAGCCGGGGGTCGCGCCCGGCGTGGTGGGCGTGGCCGTGCCGATCGAGCGGGCGTCCGAGCAGCCGGACCGGCAGCCGTCCGAGCAGCCGCGGCCCACGGCGGTGGAGCCGATCCGGGGCAGGCACACGGAGGAGCTCGGCACCGTCGACGTGCAGCCGGCGCCCAGCGGCGGGGCGTCGCGCGGTGCGGACCGCGAGCCGACGCCGGGGACCGGCGGGGAGGCCGGTGCGGGCGACGGCGGCAGCGGCGGCGGTGATTCCGGTGACTCCGGCTCCGGCGGCGGCACAGGGGACGGGACGGGCGAGGGCTCCGGCGGCGGTTCCGGCGACGGCGCCGCCCAGCCCGACCTGACCGACGCCGTGCAGTACGCCGGGGCGCTGGAGGATGCGGTCAACGGCCACCGCACGGCGAACGGCCTGCCGGCCCTCGTCCACGACGCCTGCGCCTACGACGTCGCGCTGGAGCGGGCCAGGGACCTGATCGGGCAGGAGCTCGCGCACGCGCCGCTCGACCCGATCTTCCAGGCCTGTCCCACCATGGCGGTCGCGGAGAACCTCGCCAAGGGCGGGTGGTCCCCGGCGGAGGCGGCGCAGGGCTGGATGGACTCCGAGGGCCACCGGGCCAACATCCTGAACGGCGACCTCACCCGCGGCGCCATCGCCTGCGTGCCGGACGGCGGCGATCCCGCCGCGCCGGTCATGATCTGCGCGCACGTGTTCCTGGCGTAGCAGAATCGACGTCGTGCCCCGCAACCCGACCCGCCTCGCCGTCCTGCTCGTGACGGCCGCCGCGCTGCTCACGGCCTGTGCCACGGGGGGAGGCACCCCGGAGCTGACGGCGGCCCCCACGGCCACCTGGACCGCGCCCGCCGGCGTGGACCTGACCGACCCCGAGCAGTACGCGGCGACGCTGGAGGACGGCGTGAACGCGGCCCGCGCGCAGGTCGGCGTCGCCGCGCTGGAGCACGACGACTGCCTCCAGCCCGTCGCCGTGGACCGTGCCGAGGCGCTGATCGGCGCGCCGGAGCTCGTGCACGCGCCCCTGCCGCCCGTGCGGCAGAGCTGCCCCGGAGGGCTCGTCGCCGAGAACCTCAGCCGGACCGCCAACCCGCCGCAGGACGTGGTGCAGGCGTGGCTCGACTCGCCGTCGCACCGGGAGAACCTGGTGAACGCGGAGCTGCGGCGCAGCGCCATCGGCTGCGTGCGCGACGGCGGCACCGCCGTCGCGCCGGTGCTGGTCTGCTCGCACGTGTTCATCGACTGAGCCGGAGGTGCAGCCAGACAGGCCCGCACTCTCCCCAGACCCTCCTCGATAACCGGGCAGCCCGGCCCGTTGTGCCCGTTATGGTGTGTGACGCCCCGTCCGGAACGACCGCAGGAGAAAAATGGCGCAGGCGACGACGACCGCCGTCGACCGACCCACCGGACCGCTTCCGGAGCCCCGCAGCCCAGGGGCGGGCCGGGCACCCGCCACCCCGGGCGCCGGACACGCGTTCCGCACCGACATCAACGGCCTGCGTGCGGTCGCCGTGCTCGCCGTCGTCGTCTACCACGCGGGTATCGCGATCCCCGGCGGGTTCACCGGCGTCGACGTCTTCTACGTGATCTCCGGCTACCTCATCAGCTCGCTGCTGCTGCGCGAGGTGGACCGCAGCGGCACCGTCGACCTCGTCGAGTTCTGGACGCGCCGCATGCGCCGCCTCGTGCCGGCGCTCGCGCTGGTCGTGGTGGTCACGCTGCTCGCGTGCCTGCTGATCCTGTCGCCGCTGGTCTGGGGCCGCCTCGCGTGGCACGCGGCCTCGGCCATGCTGTTCGTGTCCAACCTGCTGTTCCCGTACCAGGGCCAGAACTACTTCTCCGACACCGTCACGCCGAGCCCGTACCTGCACACCTGGTCGCTCGGCATCGAGGAGCAGTTCTACATCTTCTGGCCGCTGCTGATCCTGCTGGCCGTCGCGGTCGCGCGGCGCACCCGCCTGCCGGTGCGGCGGATGCTGCAGTTCCTGTTCGCCGGGACGTTCGTGGTGTCGCTCGCCGCCTCGGTGTGGCTCACGACGGCCGTGCCCGACTGGGCGTTCTACATCCTGCCCACGCGCGCCTGGGAGTTCGCGGGCGCCGCCCTCGTGGCCGCGCTGCCGTGGGGGCGGCTCGCCGAACGCTCCCGCCTCCGGCCGGTGGTGCTCAGGGCGCTGCTCGGCACCGCGGGGTTCGCCCTGCTGGCGCTCTCGTTCGCGGTCGTGCACGAGACCGACCCGTTCCCGGGCACCGTCGCCCTGCTGCCCGTCGGCGGCGCGCTGCTCGTGCTCGCGGCGGGCAGCGTCTCGGCGTCGGACGGCGCCCCGCGCACCTGGGTGGACCGCGTGCTCGACCTGCCGGTGCTGCAGCGGCTCGGCGACGTCTCCTACTCCTGGTACCTCTGGCACTGGCCGTTCGTGGTGCTCACCACCGCGGCCGTGCAGGACGACGCGGTCTGGATCAAGGTGCTCGCCTCCCTCGGCGCGCTCGGGGCCGCCTTCGCGACCTACTACTGGGTCGAGAACCCGGTCCGGTTCAGCGCGGCCATGCGGTCGTGGCGGCGCACCGCCGCGGTGACCCTGGTGATCGGGCTCGCCGTCGGCACCCTCACCGTCGGCACGCGGGTCGCCACCGGCGCCGTCCTGCAGCGCGAGCCGTACGCCACGGCGGTCGAGGCCGGCGCGGAGCCCAAGCCGTACGGGTGCACCGAGACCACCTGGACGCCGTCGGGCACGGAGGTCTGCCTGCTGGGCGACGTCTCCGCGACCACAACGGTGCTCCTGCTCGGCGACTCGCACACCATGCACTGGATCCCCGCGTTCGACGCCGCGGCGGACGACGCGGGACTGCGGCTCGCCGTCCGCTGGCGGCACGGCTGTCCGGCGGCAGAGGTCAACGTGCAGCAGCCCGCCGAGCGCGGGCCGTGCGGCGACTTCCAGGCCGAGTCGGTGCGCGTCGTCGAGGAGCTGCGGCCCGACGCCGTCGTCGTCAGCCAGGCGCAGATCTACGCCGACCGCATGCAGCACGCCGACGGCGGCCGGATGACCGAGGCCGAGGTGCGCAGCACCTGGGCGCGCGCGAACGACGAGCTGTTCGCCCGCATGACCGCCGTGACCCCCGCCGTGGTGGCCGTCAAGGACAACCCGAAGCTCGACGTGGACCCGCTCGAATGCCTCACCCGGCCCTGGTCCGGGCTCGGCGACTGCAGCATGTCGCGCGCGGAGGCCGAGAAATCCAACGGTGACCTTCCGCGTATCAGCGCCGAAACATGGAAGAAGTACGGTGTCACGACGTGGGACGGCGTCTGGTCGCGGACGTGCGACGAGCACACCTGCGGCGTCGGCGACATCAGGCATCCCGTGTACCGGGACTTCCACCACCTCAGCGTCGACTACGTGATGACCCGGGTGCCGTCCGTGGAGCGCATGCTTCAGAGGGCGGTGGGCGGCACGTCGCCAGGCAACATCGGGTAACGAAGGGGAACATCGGACCATGGCTCACGACCAGGCCCAGGCGCGGGGCGCCGTCGACCGGTTCTTCAAGATCAGCGAGCGCGGGTCCACGGTGTGGACGGAGGTGCGCGGCGGCCTCGTCACCTTCTTCACGATGAGCTACATCGTCGTGCTCAACCCGCTCATCCTCGGCACCGTGCCCGACGGGACCGGACAGTTCCTCGGCGGCGACGCCGAGGGCGGCGACCTTGCGGCCATCGCGGCGGCGACCGCGCTCGTGGCCGGCGTCATGTCGATCCTCATGGGCCTGGTCGCGAACTTCCCGCTGGCGCTCGCGGCGGGGCTCGGCCTGAACGCCGTCGTGGCCTACTCCGTGGCCGCGCTGCCGGGCATGACCTGGGCCGACGCCATGGGCATCGTGGTGCTCGAAGGTCTCGTCATCCTGATCCTCGTGATCACCGGCTTCCGGGAGGCCGTGTTCAGGGCCGTGCCGCGCGAGCTCAAGATCGCGATCAGCGTGGGCATCGGCCTGTTCATCGCGTTCATCGGCGTGTTCGACGCCGGGTTCGTGCGCATCCCCGCCTCCCTCGCGACCCCGACGGAGCTCGGTATGGGCGGCTCGGTCGGCGCCTGGCCGCTGTTCGTGTTCGCGTTCGGGCTGCTGCTCGCCGCCGTCCTGATGGTGCGCAAGGTGCGGGGCGGCATCCTCATCGCGATCATTGCCTCGACGGCGCTCGCGGTGATCATCGAGGCGGTCGGCCAGATCGGTGGGCGTGGCGACGAGAACCCGGACGGCTGGGCGCTCAACGTCCCGGCCCTGCCGGAGTCGGTGGTCGCGCTGCCGGACTTCTCGCTCATCGGCCAGTTCTCGCTGTTCGGGTCCATCGAGGCGATCGGGCCGATCGCCGTGATCCTGCTGGTGTTCACGCTGCTCATCGCCGACTTCTTCGACACGATGGGCACGATGGTCGCGATCGGTGGCGAGGCGGGGCTGCTCGACTCTCGCGGAAATCCTCCGCGGACGACCCAGATCCTGGTCGTTGACTCGCTGGCCGCCGTGTCGGGCGGCGCCGGCTCGGTCTCCTCGAACACGGCGTACGTCGAGTCGGCCTCCGGCGTGGGCGACGGCGCCCGGACGGGGCTCGCCGCGGTGACGACGGGTGTGGCGTTCCTGCTGACCACGTTCCTGTCGCCGCTCGTCGAGGTGGTGCCGCACGAGGCGGCCACCCCGGCACTCGTGATCGTCGGGTTCCTCATGGTGGTCCAGGTGACGGGCATCGACTGGACGGACCTCGAGGTAGCCATCCCCGCGTTCCTCACGATGGTGCTCATGCCGTTCGCGTACTCGATCACGGTCGGCATCGGGGCTGGCGTGATCTCGTTCGTGCTGCTCAAGATCGCCGTCGGCAAGGCGGGCAGGGTCCACCCGCTCCTGTGGGTGGCGGCTGCGCTGTTCGTCGTCTACTTCTTGCTGGGCCCGATCCGCACGGCGGTAGGCATCTAACGGGCCGGGCGCGTGACGGTGCGCTTCTACCCAGTCATTAGGCCCAGAACATGGGGTTTTTCCGGGCCCAATGACTGGGTAGAAGCGCACTCTCACCTGCCCGAGCGGGACATGGCTCGGGTGTTGAGTTCCAGCGGGTGGCCCACGGCTTTGTACCGGCCCGGCGTCCATCGATGTCGGGCGAGTACCCTCGCGATCTGCGCACCGATGCCGCCAGGCCGGTCGTTGTCCGACGGCCGGAAGCGGAGCATGATCACCTGCCCGGACGCCAGGATCTGGTTCTGGCGTGGGGCGTCCCGGACCAGCGCCTGTGCGGTGGTGTGCGGGCCGACACCGTCGATCTCGACGACCAGCCAGCGCCCGTCGGGGAGTCGCCAGATGAAGTCGACACGTGCGACGACCCTGCCGTCCAGCACGATCCGCACCTGGGCGTCGTCCGGCGGAACCCCGTTGTCGTGGCACGACAACCGGGCGAACGACTCAGCCGGTGACTCCGAGCGCGGGTCGACCAGGGCGAACAGCTCATGGAGCTGGGCAGCTCCGTGCCGCCGTCGTGCCAGGTTGTGCAACGCGACGAGTCGGGTCGGGCTGAACCCGTGCCGGCGTGCGAGGTCGTCGAGCACGGCGAGAGCGTTCTGCCGGGGGAGCTTGGGGAGTGCCTGTGCGGCGGCATGGTCGATCCGCGCGACCGTACGATCGCTGACCGACTCGGTCGGGAACGCCGGGTAGTCCACCATGGCGACGTCGTGGCGCGTCCGTCGGGGCGACCGGTCCTCGCGGGCGACCTCCAGCGGGAAATCGCGGGGGAGCCCGGCGACGCCGTGCAGCACGAGCGCACAGCAGCCGGTGGCGATGGCGTCAGGGCCGTGCACGAGCAGCGCGAACCAGGTCCGCCACCTTGCGGCATAGTCGAACCAGTCGTCCTTGATCCTGCTGTTGAGCGGTACGGGGTCGGTGTCGTACACGCCGCGTGCGGGGCTGGTCCAGCGGAGCTGCCGGACCAGACGTCGTCGAACCTCCCGGCCGATGCCGAGCTCCTCGCACTGGAGCGTGGAGAGCAGGCCCGCTTGTCGTCGCAGCAGCGGTTCCGCCGCTCTCGGGATCGCGAAGGTCTTCGGCATGGACCCACTTCATCAGTGCCGGGCCCGCCGCGCCGACCACGAAGCGCCCCCCTGTGCACAACCGCCCGAGAACGCCCCCTGTGGTCGCACTCGCGCCCCATCGGGCTGTCACGGAGAGTGCGCTTCTACCCAGCGATCTGGCCCAGAACACGGGTCGTTTCCGGGCCCAATGACTGGGTAGAAGCGCACTCTCGGTGATCGGCCCAGCCAAGGTCACGCTGCCAGGGCCTGCTTCTCCGGGTCCGGGGTGGCGTCCGGGTAGGTCACCTGGAGGTACGGGCGCGGGATGCGGTGGGTGCGGGAGAGGCGGGCGCGCACGCGCACGTGCCACGTCCGGTAGGCCCAGACCGTCGCGAGCACGGCCACGAGCAGCGTGGCCACCGCGCCGATGAGCACGGCGTACCGGGGCCCGAACGTCTCGCCGATCCAGCCGACCACGGGGGAGCCCAGGGGCGTGGTGCCGAGCAGCACCATCATGTAGATCGACATGACCCGACCGCGCACCTCAGGCGCCACCGAGAGCTGGATCGCCGCGTTCGCCGAGGTCAGCATGGTCAGCGATGCGAAGCCGACCGGGATCGACATCAGGAGGTAGCCGAGGTAGGTCGGCATGACCGCCTGGATGCCCATGGCGATCGCGAAGGCGAACGCGGCGCCGAGCACGAGCCGCACGCGCGGCCGATCCCGCCGGGCCGCCAGGAGCGCCCCGGCGAGCGAGCCGATCGCCAGGACCGACCCGAGGATGCCGTACTCGCCGGCGCCCCGGCCGAACTCGACGCGCGCCATCATGGCCGACGTGAGCTGGAAGTTCAGGCCGAACGTGGAGACGACGCCCATCACGACCATGATCACGACGATGTCGCTGCGCCCACGGATGTAGGCGAGGCCCTCGCGGATCTGCCCCTTCGCCCGCGGCGCCACCGGCAGCACCCGCAGGTCCCGCATCCGGGTGAGCGAGAGGATCACGGCGCCGAACGCTATGCCGTTGATGATGAACACCCATCCGCTGCCGACGGCGGCGATGAGCAGACCCGCCACGCCGGGCCCGATGAGCCGAGCGGCGTTGAAGTTCGACGAGTTGAGGCCGACGGCGTTCGCGAGCCGCGTCGTCGGCACGAGCTGGGCGACGAAGGTCTGGCGCACGGGGCCGTCGACGGCGCTCACCACGCCCAGCAGCGTCGCGAACACGTACACGTGCCACAGCTCTGCCGCGCCGGACAGCACCAGCGCACCGAGCCCGAGGCCCAGCACGCCCATGCCGCCCTGCGTGAGCATCAGGAGCTTGCGGCGGTCGACGCGGTCGGCGAGCAGGCCGGCCCACGCGGACAGGAAGATGTGGGGCAGGAACTGCAGCGCGGTGACAACACCCACGGCGACGCCGGAGTTGTTGGTGAGGACGGTCAGGACTACCCAGTCCTGCGCCACGCGCTGCATCCAGGTGCCGATGTTGGCGACGAGAGCGCTGGCGAACCAGAGACGATAGTTGCGGTATTTCAGGCTGGCGAAGGTGGCGCTCATCGAGCGGCGATCCGGATCAGGAGCTCGCTGGCTCCCGCAAGGATCTCTCTCTCCTCTACGGTCAGGGTGGACAGCTGTTTGGTGAGCCAGGCGTCACGCCGACGCCGGGTCTCGGCGACCTCGCGCTCGCCCGCGGCGGTGAGGCGGACGACGACCTGGCGCTTGTCCGTCTCGTGCTCCACCTTCTCGACGAGGCCGAGCTCCGCCAGGGTGTTCACGGCGCGGGTCATCGACGGCGGGCGCACTCGCTCGTGCTCGGCGAGGGAACCTGGGGACATCTCGCCGTGCTTGTGCAGCACTGTCAGGATCCCGAACTGCCCCTCGGGGAGGTCGGCCTCGCCGCGCTCGGCACGCAGACGACGGGAGATGCGGGTGAGGGCGACGCGCAGGTCGCCCCCGACCGTGGCCGGGCTTCGGCTCGGTCTGCGGGAGCTCGACGACACCCGCACTAGTTTAGATCATTAGCCTTGCTAACGGTACGTGGGTCTGGTCACACCATTCGCGGCGGCAGGCACGCCGTCGGGCGGACGACGAAGCCGCCCGCCCCGACGACGAAGCCCCGCCCCGACGACGAAGCCCCGCCCCGACGACGAAGCGCCCGCCCCGACGACGAAGCGCCCGCCCCGACGACGAAGCGCCCGCCCGACGACGAAGCCCCGCCCCAACGACGAAGCGCCCGCCCCCCGAGGGGGACGGGCGCTCCGAAGTAACTGTCGCCGAGGGTCAGCGCACGCGATGGGTCTGCGCGAACTGGGCGGGCCCCGGCTGCAGCTCCTGCTGGATGGTCTCGAACCGCTGGCTCTGCTCCGTGTGCGCCTTGAGCCGGTTCTCGAACTCGGCCTGCGTGCGCAGCTCCTCCTCGGTGGGCCAGAGGCCGATGCCGAGGATGAGCAGGAACGTCACGACGCTCACCGCCATCACGAGCGGGACGAGCAGCTGCATGGTGGACGCGCCGGCCGGGACGCTGTCGACCGGGTTGATCACCGAGACACCCGCCATGCCGGTGTAGTGCATGCCGGTCACCGCCAGACCCATGATCAGCGTGGCCACGATGGTGGCGAGCGTGCCGCGGATGTGGACGGTGCACCAGAGCGCCGCCGTCGCCGCGACGACCGCGACGACCACCGACGCGATCACGTAGGTCGGGTTGTAGACGACCTGCGCCGACATCTCCATCGCTTCCATGCCCATGTAGTGCATGGCCGCGACGCCGGCGCCTGCGAGCGCACCGCCCACGATCATCGCGGGCAGCTTTCGCTTGCCCAGCTCCGTGATGAACAGGCCGGCACCCACCACGACGATGGCGATCGCCGCGCTCAGGAGGGTTTCGGGAATGTTGTATCTGATGGTCACGCCTGAAGCCGAGAAGCCGAGCATGGCGACGAAGTGCATCACCCAGATCCCGGTACCGCCGAGTGCGATGGCGCCGAACACGAGCCACGCCGCGCGCGCGCCGCCCGAGGCTGCTCGGGCTCGAGACGTGCACGCAAGGCCCGTCGCTGCGCCGGTGCACGAGATCGCGTACGCCAGCAGGGGCGTCACGATCCCGAATGTGAAGTGGTCGATCACTGGCATGGTGTTGAACAGCCCCTCAGAATGGTTCCCTCTGTTGCGGAAACGTTACAGAAGCCCCTGTACCAGGGACAATAGGCAGAACTCCCCGTCGAAGGGATATTGCGGACGTGATCAGGCTGGTCAGAGGCCTGCGACGAGGTAGTCGATGGAGGCGGTGAGCGCCGCGACGTCGTCGGGTTCGACCGCGGGAAACATACCTACCCGGAGCTGGTTGCGCCCGAGCTTCCGATAGGCGAACACGTCCTGAATGCCGTTGGCGCGCAGCTCGTCCAGCAGCCGTCCGGCGTCGACCTCCGGGGCCAGGTCGATGGTGCCGACCACCGTCGACCGCTCCTCCGGGCGCTCCACGAACGGCGTGGCCCAGTCCCGCGCCTCGGCCCAGGAGTAGAGGATCTCGGCCGACGTCGCGCAGCGCTTCGCCGACCACTCGAGCCCGCCCTGGGCGATCAGCCACTCGACCTGGTCGGCGAGGAGCAGCAGCGTCGCGACCGCCGGCGTGTTGAGGGTCTGGTCCTGGCGCGAGTTCTCGACCGCCGTCGTGAGCGACAGGAACTCCGGCACCCAGCGTCCTGAGGCCTCGATCCGCGCCGCGCGCTCGACGGCGGCGGGGGAGAGGACGGCGAGCCACAGGCCGCCGTCGGCCGCGAAGGCCTTCTGCGGGGCGAAGTAGTAGGCGTCGGTCTGGCTCAGGTCCACGGGCAGCGCGCCGGCACCGGAGGTCGCGTCGGTGAGCACGACGGCGCCGTCGGGCCCGGCCGGGCGCAGCACCGGGGCCATGGCGCCGGTCGAGGTCTCGTTGTGCGGCGTGGCGTAGGTGTCGACGTCGTCGGCGGGCGCGAGGTAGGCCACCGTGCCCGGCTCGGCCGAGATCACCTGGGAGGGCTCGAGGAACGGGGCGCGCGACGTCGCCGTCGCGAACTTGCCGCCGAACTCGCCGAACGCCGCGTGCTGGGCCCTGCGCTCCACGAGGCACAGCGTCGCGACGTCCCAGAACGCGGTGGAGCCGCCGTTGCCGAGGGCCACCTCGTAGCCGTCGGGCGCGCCGAGCAGCTCCGCCACACCCTCCCGGATGCGGTGCACCAGGCCCTTCACGGGCGCCTTGCGGTGGGACGTGCCGAGCACGTGGGCGTTCGCCACGAGATGATCGACCTGCCCCTTGCGCACCTTGGAGGGACCGGAGCCGAACCGGCCGTCGGCGGGCAGGAGGTGTGGCGGGATTGTCAGTGGCACAGAACTAGACTAGAACCTGGGCCGACGCCCGGGGCGCCGAGCCCAGGGCGACTGGACGGCTGCGCGCATGACGGGAGCTGACGTGACGGATCTGATCGACACCACCGAGATGTACCTCAAGACGATCTACGAGCTCGACGAGGAGGGCATCACCCCCCTGCGCGCGCGCATCGCGGAGCGCCTGGGGCACTCCGGCCCCACGGTGTCGCAGACGGTCGCGCGCATGGAGCGCGACGGGCTCGTGATCGTGACCGGCGACCGGCACCTGGAGCTCACCGAGCTGGGCCACGACAAGGCGACGCGCGTCATGCGCAAGCACCGCCTCGCGGAGCGCCTGCTGACCGACGTGATCAAGCTCGACTGGGAGCACGTGCACGTCGAGGCCTGCCGGTGGGAGCACGTGATGAGCGACCTGGTGGAGAAGCGGCTCGTGGGCCTGCTGGACCACCCGCACCACGACCCGTACGGCAACCCGATCCCCGGCCTGTCGGAGCTCGGCGAGGACTACACGGACGTGCCGTTCCTCACCGGCGTCATCTCGCTGCCCTCCGCGTTCGAGGCCGCGGCCAAGAAGGGCGTGAAGGGCGAGCCGCTCGCGGCGTCGCTCACCCGCATCGCGGAGCCGCTGCAGACGGACGTCGAGCTGCTGGCCCGCCTGTCCGACGCCGGCCTCGTGCCCGGCGCGCGGGTCACCGCTGAGCTCGACGACGGGACGTACACGGTGACGGTCGACGGCGCCGGCACCGCCCTTGAGCTGGGCGAGGACCTGGCGCGTCACCTCTTCGTCGCGACGTCCTGAGCGGGTTCGAACCGGCCGTTCGGTGGGCGAGAACCGGCCCTTTCGGCGGGCGGTTTGTCCGAAACCAGTCACCACGCGTCCGACACGTTCCGTTATTCGTTGCCGGAACGTGACATCGCGGGTGAGGTCCGCTAAGTTCGGACCGCTCCCCCGGAGTTATCCGGGGTAGTCCTCGGACGGACGCCGAACTCTGTCACCGGCCCGAGGCCCCAAGACGACCGCATGACAGAGGCGGGGGACCCACCATCGGGCGCCAGGGTGCGTCCTCGGGGTGAAGCCGGGCAGTCCTTCGGGAGTGCACGGCCGGGTGATTTCTCCCACCCGAACCCGACAGCTGACCTCGAAGGCGTACAAGGAGAGGTTCTACGTGACTGCACGTACCACACGCGCACGCCACCGTGCTGCGCGACGACCCGTGACTCCGCTCACCGAGTTCGCCCAGAACGCCGCCGTCGGTCGCCGCACCGCGGTCGCCGCCGCGGGTGGCGCGCTCCTCGTCTCGACCTTCGGTGGCGCGGTGGCCGCGCAGGCCGCTCCGATGGAGACCGGCCCGGCCGCCAAGATGAACTCGGTCGACCTCAACGCGCTGACGGCGCAGGCGCGGGAGTCGCTGTCCAACGCTCCCGTGGTGACCGTCGCCCCCGACGCCGAGCTCAACGTCGAGAAGGCCGCGGTGTCCGTGGTCTCCGCCGCCGAGAACGAGGAGTACCAGGCCGAGCTCGCCGCCGAGGAAGCGGCAGAGGCTGCCGAGGCCGCCGCCGAGGAGGCTGCCGAGGCCGCCAGCATGGTCGCCACCTCGGTCGACATCCCCGACTCGGCGATCGGCAACTCCGTGATCTCGATCGCCAGCCGCTACGTCGGCGTCCCGTACGTCTCCGGTGGTTCCAGCCCGAGTGGTTTCGACTGCTCGGGCTTTACTGCGTACGTCTACGGTCAGCTCGGGATCGCGCTGCCGCACTCGTCGTCCGCGCAGCCCGGTTACGGCACCATCGTGCCGGCCTCGGAGGCCCAGCCCGGCGACCTGATGTGGACGCCCGGCCACGTCTCGATCTACGCCGGTGGCAACACGATGATCGACGCGTCCAAGCCCGGCACCGTCGTCGACTTCCGCCCCATCTGGCAGTCGAACCCCACGTTCGTCCGCATGGGCTGAGCCCAGCCGCGCAGGACCCGAGCAGAGCGCCTGTCAGTGCCCCGCCCGATGACCGGGTGGACACTGGCGGGCGCTCTGCTTTGCCATCCTTCGGCATTCTTTTTGCTACCGGATACCCACAACCTGTGCCCCGCCGGTAGCGTTGGAGTGCAAAGGTGCACTGCCAAGGGAAAGGGCTGGCGATGACACGATCCGAGGTCGTACTGGTCGGTGTGGACGGATCGGCCGCGAGCCTGCACGCGCTGGACTGGGCCACCGCGTACGCACATCGCGTGGGGTGGGCGCTGCACATCGTGTGCAGCTATTCATTGCCGTCCTTTACGGCCGCGTCACTCGACGGTGGCTATGCCGCCCTCGACGACACGACCATCCAGGAGGGCGCCAAGTCGGTCCTCGCGGAGGCCGAGGCCCGCGTGGCCGACGCCGGGGTGCGCGCCACCACCGAGGTGGCGACGGGTGATGCAGCGGGTGTGCTCGTGGAGCTGTCCGGCGACTACGGGCTCGCCGTCGTGGGCACGCGCGGCAAGGGCGGGTTCACGGAACGCCTGCTGGGCACGGTGTCGTCCGCGCTGCCCGCCCACGCGCGGTGCCCGGTGGTCGTGGTGCCGCTGCGCGCCGAGACCAACCGCGGCGTCCAGTGGAAGGCGCCGGACGCCGAGCCGGCCGAGTCGGGCGAGGCCGCGACGGAGGCCGCCGTGGCGGCCGGCCCGGGCGAGATCCGGGACGTGCGCCGCATCGTCGTCGGCGTGGACGGGTCTCCGCAGGCCGAGCGGGCGCTGCAGCACGCGATAGAGCAGGCCAACGCGTGGGGTGCGGAGCTGACCGCCGTCACCGGGGTGCCCGTCGGCAATGCCGGGATGCTGGCGTGGCTACCGTCGTCGATCGACCGCGAGCAGGTGCTGGCGGACATCGGGGCCGGCATGGACGTGCTGATCGACCGCTACGAGGCCGAGAACCCCGGCCTGCGGATCCGGCGGATCGTGCTCGACGGCACGGGCGCCGAGCTGCTCACGGAGTTCTCCACGGCGTCGGACCTCGTGGTGGTGGGCTCGCGCGGCCGCGGCGGGTTCCGCGGGCTGCTGCTCGGCTCCACGAGCCAGGCCGTGCTGCACCACTCGGCGTGCCCGGTGCTCGTGGTCAACAAGCACTGCGCGGACTGAGGGGCGCCGTCCACAACGTGTCAGGCCCTCAGGTCACTCCGGTGACCTGAGGGCCTGGGTTCTGGCAGGGCAGGTCAGTCGCGCGCCGCCGCGGCCTCGGCCGCCGCCAGGAGCACGCAGGTCGCCACGCCGTCCATCGCCGTGCGGACCTCGTCCAGCGGGGGCATCGACGGCGCGAGGCGCACGTTCTTGTTCTCCGGGTCCTTGCCGTACGGGTGCGTGGCACCGGCGGGCGTGAGGGCGATGCCCGCCCCCTTGGCCAGCTCCACCACGCGCGACGCCGTGCCCGGCGCGACGTCGAGCGACACGAAGTAGCCGCCCTTCGGCTCGGTCCACGAGGCGATGCCGTACCCGCCGAGGCGCTGCGCCAGGATGTCGACGACGGCCTGGAACTTGGGCGCCAGGATCTCGCGGTGCTTGCGCATGTGCTCGCGTACGCCGTCGGCCGAGCCGAAGAACATCGCGTGCCGCAGGTGGTTGATCTTGTCCGGGCCGATGGACGCGGCCGACAGGTGCTTCTTGTACCAGGCGATGTTGGCCGGCGAGCTCCCGAGGAACGCGACGCCCGATCCCGCGAACGTGATCTTCGACGTCGAGGCGAACAGGAGCACGCGGTCCGGGTGGCCGGCCTCCGCCGCCAGCGCGATGGCGTTCGGGCTGGTCACCTCGTCATCGGTCAGGTGGTGCACCGCGTACGCGTTGTCCCACAGGATGCGTAAGTCCGGCGCGGCCGTGGGCATCGAGACCAGCGCGCGGGCGACGTCCTCCGTGATGACCGCGCCGTCCGGGTTGGAGTAGGTGGGGACCACCCACATGCCCTTGATCGTGGGGTCCTCGGCGACGAGGGCGGCAACGGCCTCGGCGTCCGGACCGTCCGGCGTCATCGGGACCGGGACCATCTCGATGCCCATGGCCTCGCAGATCGTGAAGTGGCGGTCGTAGCCGGGGACCGGGCAGATCCAGCGCACGGTTTCTTCGCGCGCCCACGGCTTCGGGGAGTCGGGGAAGCCGAACAGCTCGGCGAACGTGACGATGTCGTGCATGACGGTCAGCGACGCGTTGCCGCCCGCGAGGAGCTGTTCCACGGGCACGTCGAGGAGCTCGGCGAAGATGCGCCGCACGGCGAGGCCGCCGTCGAGCCCGCCGTAGTTGCGCGTGTCTGTGCCGGTGTCGTCGGTGTGCACGCCCACGCCGGGCAGGGCCAGCATCGGCTCGGCGAGGTCGAGCTGCTCCGCCGACGGCTTGCCGCGCGTGAGGTCCAGCTTCAGGCCCTTGGCCTGGAGCTCGGCGTAGGCCTGCTGGAGCTCGGCGAGGTCCGGGAACGTTGCGGTCGTGGGGGACGACGTCGTAGTGGTCACCTCCCGGAGCCTACGCTCAGCCGGCGGTCGGTGACAGTTCGGAGCGCTCGCCCTTGCCGGTGGGGGTGTCGCCGGCCGCGTCGTCCTTGGGGCTGTTCGCGTCTGTGTCGCCGTCGGCGGTCTTGGTGTCGGCGGGCTTCTTGACGACGGCGTCCGCGCCAGCAGGCTTCTTGTCGTCGGCGCTGCCTTCGGCGGGCTTGTCGTCTTCCTCGGGCTGCTCGGTGTCCGTGTTGCCAGGCTGCTCGGCATCGGGCGCTTCGGTGCCTTCGGCAGCCTCGGTCTTGCCGGTTGCCTCGGCGTTCTTGGGAGTATCGGCCTCGGTGCTGCTGCTGTCGGCCTCGGCAGCCGGCTCGGCGGTCTCAGCTGTTCCGGCCTCGTCGGACGTCTCGGCCTCGTCCGCCGTCTCGGTCACCTCGGAGTCCGCGTCTGCCTCGTCCGCCGTGGCCGTGCCCTCCGACGCGCCCTCGCTCCCGAGCGCCACCAGAGATTCCTCGAGGATGTCCAGCGCCATCTCCAGCTCCGGCTGCACGATCGACAGGGGCGGGGACAGCCGGATCGTCGACTCGCGCGTGTCCTTGGCGAGCACGCCGCGCTCCAGCAGGGCCTCGCACAGCTCCCGTCCCGTGCCGAGCGTGGGGTCCACGTCGATCCCGGCCCACAGGCCGATGCTGCGCGCCCCGGTCAGCATGCCGCGCTCCACGAGCGCGTCGAGCCGTTCCTTGAGCACCGTGCCCGACGCCGCGGCGCGCGCCTGGTACTGCCCCGTCGAGAGGAGGTCGAGCGCGGCGATGCCGACCGCGCACGCCAGCGGGTTGCCGCCGAACGTCGAGCCGTGCGTGCCCGGCGTCAGGACGCCGAGGATCTCCGGCCTGCCGACCACCGCCGAGACCGGGACGATCCCGCCGCCCAGCGCCTTGCCCAGGCAGACCAGGTCCGGCCGCACGTCCCACAGCTCGCAGGCGAGCGTCGTGCCGGTGCGGCCGAGGCCCGACTGGATCTCGTCGGCGACGAGGGCGATGTTCTTCTCCGCGGTGAGCTCGCGCAGGCCCGGCCAGAACTCGTCGGGCGGCAGCACCACACCGGCCTCGCCCTGCACCGGCTCCATGAGGACGGCCACCGTGGTGTCGTCCACGGCGTCGGCCACGGCGGCCAGGTCGCCGAAGGGGACCCGGACGAACCCGGGGGCGAAGGGGCCGAACCCGCCGCGGGCGGCCGGGTCGTCCGAGAGGCCGACGAGCGTGGTGGTGCGGCCGTGGAAGTTCCCGTCGGCGACCACGACCGTCGCCTTGTCCTCCGGCACGCCGCGCACGTCGTAGCCCCACTTGCGGACCGCCTTGATCGCGGTCTCCACGGCCTCGGCACCCGTGTTCATCGGCACGACGAGGCTGTCCTCGCCGCCGGTCGTCAGCGGACCCACCACGTCGACGAGCCGCTGGGCGAACTCCTCGAGCCGGTCATGGTCGAACGCGCGGGACGTGAGCGTGACCTGGCGGAGCTGCGCCATCGCAGCGGCCAGCAGGCCTTGGTGCAGGTGCCCGAAGTTCAGGGCCGAGTACCCCGACAGGAAGTCGAGGAACTCGTTGCCGTCCGTGTCCCATACGTGTGTACCGTGCGCCCGCGCGATCGTGACCGGGAGTGGATGGTACGTCGGGGCGAGTGCGCCGTGCGTCGTGTCCGCCATGCCCCGCAGCCTAGGTCGGGACCCGGCATCTTGCCGAGCAGGTAGCAGATATCGGCCCGCCCGACGCCGGGTCCCCGACCAGCGGGTTCCCCGGACCGGCGGGTCCCGGACTACTTCTGCTCGATGACGCGCGGGAACCGCTCCGGGGGAGCGCCGAACGCGACGCGGGACTGGCCGATCACCGTGTGCCCGAGGGCCCGCGCCCCGACCCAGCCGACGACCGCGCCGATGCCGAACGGCAGGATGCGGCCCAGCAGCAGGCTGCCCTGCTTGGCGATCTGCCGCTGGATGAACCGGTGCGTCAGCGCCTTGTTCACCCGGTGCAGCGTGGTGCGCGGCATGCTCGTGAGCAGCACCTTGCCCCACGCGACGCCGGACCCGCCGATGGCGTTCTCGACGTCCTTGGCGCCCTGGTCACCGAGCACGGTGGCGAGCAGCAGTGCCCGACGCCGCGGCACGTCCTGCACGTCGATCCCGTGCACGTCCGCCACGGCGAGGGAGAACGCCGCCGACGAGGCGAAGAACGTCGCCACGTCGCTCGTCGACAGCGCGACGCTCGCTGCGGTACCCACCGCGGGGATGGCGGCCGCCGCGCCGACGGCGCTGCCGGTGGTCTGGATGACCCGCAGGTACTCCTTCTCCAGGAGCTTGATGATCTCGGCGGGGGTGGCGTTGGGATTGCGGGCGCGCACCTTGTCCACATGCCTGTGGATGGTCGCCGACGGGATGGTCACCGCCTTGTCGACCAGGTAGTCCAGTGGGCCGTCGGGCTTGTAGTTGACCCAGTCCGCCGGCGTGACCTCCACCGAGTTGTCCGGCTTGATGATCGCGTCGCCCGGTGGCGCCTGGCCGGTGGACTCCGGCGCGGTCAGCTTCTGCTTGTCATCGGTCATGTCAGCCCTCCGCCGGCTGGTCGAACTGCGCGTCCGGGATCTCGGCGCCCGCCTTGAGCGTGCGGCCCACGGTGCAGGTCTTGTCGATCGACCGCTGGGCGATCGTGAGGAGCTTCGCCCGGTCCTCGTCGTCGAGGGCGGACAGGTCGATCTCGAACTTCTCCGTGAGCACCGGGTAGCGGTCCTCCGCCATGTCCTTCGGGTCCTCGACGCGGATGGTGGTCTTGTAGTCGTCACCCAGACGGCGCGCGAACGCCCTGTCGCTGCTCATCCCCGCGCACGCCGCGAGCGCTACCTTCAGCAGCTCGCCCGGCGTGAACACCGCGCCGGCGCTCGCCGGCCCGATCTCGACGCGGGCACCGCGGGCCGAGAAGCCCGTGTACGTGCGGGTGCCGTTGCGCTCCACCCACAGCGGGTCCGTGGGTGACGGGGTCACGGCGTCGTCCATGCTCGTGGCCCCGGGGGTGGTCGTCTGCTCCGTCATGAGGGTGATCCTTCCACTGGTCACCGACACGGTCACGAAGTTCGGTCCAGCGCGTCCCGGTCGGCTCGACCCAGTAGTGAACGCGGACGGCGTCCGCGACGTTCCCGTTCGCCGCGCAGGCTCGCCTGCGCGCTGCCACGATCGTGCTCATGGCGCAGAACGGGAGCGACGGACCGGAGGGGACCGGTTCGACGTCGGGCAGCACGAGACCAGGCAGCACGACGCCGGAGGGTTCGGCGGCGGGTGAGCCGGCGTCGGCGGGTCCGACGGCGGGTGGTCCGACGGCGGGTGGTGCGCGGTGGAGGCCGGACTGGCGCGACCTCGTCAAGCGCCTGATCGGTGTGGCCGCCGTGATCCTCGTGGTGTGGCTGGTCTACCTGTTCCTCTCGGCGTTCCTGCCGCGCTGGTGGGCGCAGGTGATCGGCAACGCGGTGGACGGTTCGTTCGCGGCCGGCGCGTGGTGGGGGCTGATGGTCGGCGCGGTGTTCACGGCGATCCCGGTGCTGTTCCTGGCGCAGGCGGTGCTCACCCGGCGGTCCTGGCAGGTGCGCTCCGCGTACCTGGTGCTGGCCGCGCTGTTCGCGGTGCCGAACCTGCTGACGCTCGGGATCGTGCTGGGCACGGGGTCCGCGGCGCACGCCGGCGAGCGGATCCTCGACGTCGACGGGCCCGCGTTCCGCGGCGGGTCGGCGTGGGGCGCCGTGGCAGGCGGCGTGGTGGCGCTCGTGATCGTGACGATGAGCGTGCTGTACCGCAGGCGCGGGGCCCGGCTCAAGGAGCTGAGAGAACGGCAGCAGGGGTGAGGGCCTGCCTCGGGCCCGGCTCGGCCCCGCTGCCGGGGCTCTGTCGGTGGTGAGGCATAGGCTTGCCGCATGACCGAGATCGACACCCCGTACGAGGACCTGCTCCGTGACGTGCTCGCCACCGGAACCCCCAAGGGCGACCGGACCGGCACGGGCACGCGCAGCGTGTTCGGGCGGCAGATCCGGTACGACCTGGCGCAGGGATTCCCGCTGATCACCACCAAGCGCGTGCACCTCAAGTCGGTCGTGTACGAGCTGCTGTGGTTCCTGCGCGGCGACTCCAACGTGCGCTGGCTCCAGGAGCGCGGCGTCAAGATCTGGGACGACTGGGCCGACGAGTCCGGCGAGCTGGGCCCCGTGTACGGCGTCCAGTGGCGCTCCTGGCCCACGCCCGACGGCGGGCACGTGGACCAGATCGCCAAGGTGGTCGAGCAGATCCGCACCAACCCGGACTCCCGGCGGCACGTCGTGACGGCGTGGAACCCGGCAGAGGTGGACGACATGGCGCTGCCGCCGTGCCACGCCCTGTTCCAGTTCTACGTCGCGGACGGCAAGTTGAGCTGCCAGCTCTACCAGCGCTCGGCGGACCTGTTCCTCGGCGTGCCGTTCAACATCGCCTCCTACGCCCTGCTCACGCACATGGTCGCGGCGCAGACCGGGCTCGACGTCGGCGAGTTCGTCTGGACGGGCGGCGACGTGCACATCTACGACAACCACGTGGAACAGGTCAAGACGCAGCTCGCGCGCGACCCGTACCCCTACCCCTCGCTGCGGCTCGCGCCGCGGGACTCGATCTTCGACTACGAGTTCGAGGACATCGAGGTGCTCGGGTACGTCTCGCACCCGACCATCAAGGCACCGATAGCGGTCTGATGATCGGGCTCATCTGGGGGCAGGCGCGCGACGCCGCCGGCCGGCCCGTGATCGGCGCGGGCGGCGACATCCCGTGGCGCGTCCCGGAGGACTTCGCCCACTTCAAGAAGACCACGGCCGGGCACCCGGTCGTGATGGGCCGCCTCACCTGGGAGTCGCTGCCGAAGCGTCCGCTGCCCGGCCGCACCAACATCGTGGTCTCGTCGCACGGCGTGCCGGACGAGGGCGCCGTGCCGGCGGGATCGATCGGCGAGGCGCTGGAACTCGCTTCGGACGCGCCGGGCGGAGAGGAGACCTGGATCATCGGCGGCTCCCAGGTCTACGGCGAGGCGATGCCCATCGCCGACGTGCTCGAGGTGACCGAGATCAACGCCGAGGTCGAGGGCGACACGTTCGCCCCGGAGATCGGCCCGGAGTGGGCGATCCAGTCGTCGACGGACTGGACGACGTCCGCCTCCGGCCTGCGCTACCGCCACTTGCGCTACGGACGGTCCTGACCCCGGCGTTACGGACGGTCCTGACCCCGGGACGACCGGAGGACTCGGGGACAACTCGTTCCGCCCGAGGATGTGTTGCTCTGCGTAGACGATGACGACGCAGAGCAACACATCCCCGAGAGGCGAAAGTCCTCCTGCCCGCTCGGCGGCTGAGGGTCAGAGCCCACTCGGCGGTCGAGCGCCAGAGCCGATCGGCGGCCGGGGACCAGAGCCCGATCGGTTCGGACGAAGCCCGACGGCCATGAGGCCCGTTCAGACGAGGTCGCGGACCGCCGCGTACTGCTCGCGGATCACGGGCTTCGGGTCGGCGTCCAGCGTGGTCGCGATCGTCGTGGACCACACGGGCGGCGCGACGGTGGTGTCTGTCGCGTCCGTCCCGGCATCTGCGGCGTCAGCACCCGCGCTGGCCGCGGCACCTGCGGGGTCAGCACCGGTAGCGCCCGAGGCGGCCGACGCCGCGGCGAGGGTCCACGCCGCCTGGCGCGCGGCGCCGTCGGCCACGTACTCGCCGGGCTCGGGGATGCCGATGGGCAGGCCGAAGACCTGCGGGGCGATCTGCTGCACGGCCGGCGACTGGGCCGCCCCGCCGATCAGCATGACGCGCTCGACCGAGACGCCCTGCGCGCGGAGGGCGTCGAGGCCGTCGGCGAGCCCGCACAGCATGCCCTCGATGTAGGCGCGCGCCAGGTGCGGGCGGGTGGAGGTGGCGAGGCGGATGCCGTGCAGCGTTCCGGTCGCATCGGGGCGGTTGGGCGTGCGCTCGCCCTCCAGGTAGGGCACGAGCACGAGGCCGTCGGACCCGGGCGGGGCCTGCAGCGCGAGCTCGGCCAGCCCGTCGAAGTCGACGTCGAGCACCTCGCGCGCCGCGTCCAGCACGCGTGCCGCGTTGAGCGTGACGGCGAGCATGAGCGCGTTCCCGGTCGCGTCGGCGAAGCCGTTGATCGCCCCCGACCCGTCCGCCGTGCGCTGCGGTGCGACGGCGGAGACCACGCCAGAGGTGCCGATCGAGATGGCGATGTCGCCGGGCGTCATGCCGAGCCCGAGCGAGGCGCCCGCGTTGTCCCCGGCGCCCGGCCCGATGAGGGCCCCGCCGTCGACCTCCGAGCCGGCCACGCCGGGGTGCGCGACGGCGCCCGCCTCTGCCGCGCCCACCATGCGCGGCAGCACGACGTCGGCCCGGCCCAGCGCACGTTCGAGCAGGTCAGCGCGGTACTGGCCGGCCGAGGCGTCGTAGTACCCGGTACCCGAGGCATCCGAGCGGTCGGTGAACAGCTTGTCGAGCTGCGGCCCGAGCGGAGCGGTCGGGTCGCCCGCGGGCCCGTAGCCCGCGATGCGCCACGACAGCCAGTCGTGGGGGAGCGCCACCGCGGCGACGCGCGCCGCGTTCTCCGGCTCGTTGTCGTGCAGCCAGCGCAGCTTGGTGACGGTGAGGGAGGCCACCAGCACCGAGCCGACGGCGTCGGCCCAGGCCTGGGCGCCCGCGGCGCGGTCGCCGTCGCCCAGCTCGGTGATCAGGGCCTCGGCCGACGGCGCGGAGCGGGTGTCGTTCCACAGCAGCGCATCGCGGATCACGCGCCCCTCGGCGTCGAGGACGACCATGCCGTGCTGCTGGCCACCCACCGAGAGCGCCGCGACGTCGGCCAGGCCGCCGGCCGCTGCTGCCGCCTCCTGAAAGGCGTCCCACCAGTGCTGCGGGTCCACCTCCGTGCCGTCCGGGTGCTTGGCGGAACCGCTCCGGACCAGCGCGCCGGTCTCGGCGTCGCGCACGACGATCTTGCAGGACTGCGTGGATGTGTCCACGCCGGCGACGAGGGGCATCGATGCTCCAGAAAGTCTTGTGGGGAGAAAGCGACTGACACGCTACAACGTCGGTCCGCCCGCCGAACGCTCCCTTCGAGACCGAGGTTCCTTGGCTTTGCGGCGGTTCAAAGTCAAGGAACCTCGGTCTCGAAGGGAGCGGGGGGCGGCCGGTCGGGAGAGGGTCAGCCGATGAGGTGCTTCAGCGCGAGCTGGTGCAGCTTGACCAGGCCGTAGTCCCGCTCGGCGAGGGCGTCGACGTCGGGGTCGGCCTCGGCGAGGAAGGAGTCGAACGACTCGCCCTCCGCGAGGGTCGGCTGGCCCAGCTCGAAGATCCCGGCGTGCTCGAAGGCCGCCTGCACCTCGGCGTCGGCCCGGTACTGCGCGGCCTTGGCCGCCAGCATGTCGTAGGTCTCCATGTTGGCCTTGGCCGACTCCCACACGCCGTCGAGGTACTCGGTGCGCGACGGCTTGTAGTCGAAGTGACGGTAACCCTCGAAGCGCGGGCCGCCGTTCGGGAAGCCGTTCTCCAGCAGGTCCACCGTGAAGAACGCCGACAGCAGGTCGCCGTGGCCGAACACGAGGTCCTGGTCGTACTTGGGACCGTGCTGACCGTTCAGGTCGATGTGGAACAGCTTGCCGACGTACAGGGCCAGCGCGAGCCCGTGCGTGTAGTTCAGGCCGGCCATCTGCTCGTGGCCCGTCTCCGGGTTGAGGCCCACGATGTCGCCGTTGTCGAGCGAGTTGATCAGCGCGATGGCGTGGCCGATCGTCGGCAGGAAGATGTCGCCGCGCGGCTCGTTCGGCTTGGGCTCCAGGGCGATCTTCAGCCCGTAGCCCTTCTCCTTGATGTACGCGGCGACGGTGTCGATCCCCTCGGCGTAGCGCGCGTGCGCGGCGTGCAGGTCCTTCGAGTTGTCGTACTCGGCGCCCTCGCGGCCGCCCCACATCACGAAGGTCGAGGCGCCCATGTCGGCGGCCAGGTCCACGTTGCGCAGCACCTTGCGCAGGCCGAACCGGCGCACCTCGCGGTTGTTGGAGGTGAGCGCGCCGTCCTTGAAGACGGGGTGCGTGAACGTGTTGGTCGTCACCGTGGTGCAGACCATGCCGGTCTCGGCGGCGGCCTTCTTGACGGAGTCGATGTGCTTCTGGCGGGTGGCGTCGTCGGACCCGAACGGGAACACGTCGTTGTCGTGGAACGTGAAGCCTGCCGCGCCGAGGTCCGCGAGCTTGCGGATCGTGTCTGCGGGGTCGAGGTCGGGGCGAGTCGCCGTGCCGAACGGGTCGTTGGCGGGCCAGCCGACGGTCCACAGGCCGAACGAGTACTTGATGTCGCTCACGGGGGTCTCCTCATCGAGGGCGGCGCGACATACGGCGCCGCATTTGTTGTACGGATGAACTATTGCGTGGGCCTCGGCTACAGTCAAGGCGTGACCACCGCAGGGACCGCACGCGAGACCACCACGCGGACGGGCCCTGGTGCGGCCCGTCAGCACACGCTGCGCGAGCACAACCTGGAGCTGGTCGCGCGCGCGGTCTTCGAGGTGTCAGAACCACTGTCGCGCGCCGGTGTCGCCGCCGCGACCGGCCTGGCCCGGGCGACGGTGTCGACCCTGGTCGACCAGCTCGTGGCCGCCGGCCTGGTGCGCGAGCTGCCCGCGGTGACCGGCGGACGCGCGGGGCGGCCGGCGGTCCCGCTGGTCCCCGCGCCGCGCTCCGTCGTCGGCCTCGGCCTCGAGGTGAACGTGGACTACCTGGGCGTCCGTGTGCTCGATCTCACCGGCGACGTCGTGGCCGAGCGTGTGGTCCCCGGTGCGTTCCACGACAGCGATCCCGCGGTTGTGCTGCGCCGGCTCGGCCGCCTCGCCCGCGAGGTGTCCGACGGCGTCGCGGCCTCCGGCATGCGGGTCGCCGGCGTGCGGCTCGCGCTGCCCGGCCTGGTCGACCCGCGCACCGGGCTCCTGGAGGTGGCGCCCAACCTGGGCTGGTCGTCGCTCGAGCCGGTCCCGCTGCTGGGGCTCGGCGAGCTCCCCGTCCGCATCGCCAACGAGGCCAAGCTCGCGGCGCTCGCGGAGCTGGCCGGCGGCTCGAACGGCGGATCAGACGGCGGTTCGGACGGCGGTTCGGACGGCGCGGCGCCCGACTCGTTCATCTTCGTGTCGGGCGACGTCGGCATCGGGGCGGCGATCGTCGTCGACCGCGAGCTCTTCCTCGGGGAGCGCGGGTGGAACGGCGAGATCGGGCACGTCGTCGTCGACCCGTCCGGGCCGCGCTGCTCGTGCGGCGCGTTCGGCTGCCTGGAGCAGTACGCGGGCAAGGAGGCGATGATGCGCGCGGCGGGCCTGCCGCCGGACGCCCCGCTGGAGGCGCTCGTCACCCTCCTGACCGGGCGTGACGCCGCCGCGCCGGGCGGCCCTGCGCCCGACGGTGGCTCCGCTGCCGCGCCCGACGACCGTCCCGCCGCCCTGCCCGCCGGCCGCGCCCTCGGCTCGGCTCTCGCCGACTTCGTGAACCTGCTGGACGTGTCCACCATCGTGCTGGGCGGCGCCTACACCGAGCTGCTGCCGTGGCTCCGCGCCGACGTCGAGGCCGTGCTCGCCGACCGCGTACTCGCCGCACCCTTCGTCGACCTGCGGGTCAGGGCCGCGCAGGCCGGTCCGCAGGCGGCGCTCACCGGCGGGGCCCGCGAGGTGCTCCAGGCCGTGCTCGCCGACCCGGCGGCCTGGGTCTGACCGACCCCCGGCCCGGCCCGCCCGTTCGGCCTGGCGGCCCGCCCGGCCCGCCCGTTCGGCCCGGCCCCGCCCGCGACCGGTCGTCCGGCCTGCCCCCGCCCGCGACCGGTCGTCCGGCCCGGCCCCGGCGGCCCTACTCGTCGGGAGCGTCGATCGGCCCCAGCGTGATCTCCGGCGCGTCGGCCGGCTCCTCGAGCGTCTCGACGGGCTCGTCCTCCTTGCCGAGCAGCCGGGCGACGGCGCCGTCGAGCATCTCCGTGATGGCCGTGACCAGGCCTGCCTCGTCCCGCGCCTCCAGGCGCTCGACGAGCACGGCGTGCGCCTCGGCGGTGTCCTTGCGGACCACGTACTCGTCGCTCACGGAGAACGTGGCCATCCGCACCTCGACGATGAGGGTGGTCATCCAGCGGGTGAGCCACGGGTTGCCCGCCGCGGCGACGAGCGCCCAGTGCAGGTTGAGGTCGGCGCCGCCCACCCGGCGCGCGTCCCGCGTGCGGTCGGCGGCGACGAGGTCGTCGTGCGCCTTGCGGACGCGCGCGACCGCCGCGTCGTCGCCGTGCCGCACGAGCAGCCGGGCCGCCGTGGTCTCCACCGACTTGCGCGCCTCGTAGAGGTCGGGGAGCCGCTCCCGCGAGACGGTCGCCACGCGCATCCCGCGCCCCGGCGTCGCCACGAGCAGACCCTCCTGGACCAGGCGCTGGGCCGCCTCGCGCAGCGGCCCGCGGCTCACGCCGAGCTGGGCCGCCACCTCGACCTCCCGGATCGGCGAGCCGACGGCGAGGATGCCCGCGTAGACGGCGTTGCGCAGCTCGGTCTGGATGAGGTCGACCGTCGAGGGGCGCGTCACGCGCGAGAAGGACGGCGCGGTCGCCAGGGCAGCCCGTGACGGGTGGGACATCGGTACTCCTTCCGTGAGCGCACGTCGATCACGCCATCATCCCTGGTGCGCGGCCGCTGTGCGGCGACGGCGGTGGCCGCGGAGCGGTGCCGGCCGGGTGAACTTGCAGATTGTAGACAATCCTAATGTCGAACACTAGATTGTCTGATCGTCGGCGCCGCGCTACGGTGGCGAGTCGTCCGTGAACTCCAGCCCACCCAGGCTTTGCCAGAACTGCCTGGTGGCGTGAAGGGAACCATGTCTACATCAAGCAACCGTCCGCTTCGCCGAGCCGTCCTCGCCGCGGGATCGGTGCTCGCCCTCGCCGCGCTGGCCGCGTGCTCGCGCGTCGAGACCGGCGGCGCCGAGGACGGCGGGAGCACCCTGGAGCGGCTGCGGGAGGCCGGGACCGTCACCGTCGGGTTCGCCGGCGAGGAGCCGTACAGCTACGAGGACGAGAGCGGCGAGCTCACCGGAGCCACCGTCGCCCTGCACAAGGAGATCTTCGCCGAGCTCGGCATCGACACCGTCGAGGGCGTGAACACCGAGTTCGGCTCGCTCATCCCGGGCCTGAACGCCAACCGGTTCGACGCCGTGAGCGCCGGCATGTCGATCCTCCCGGACCGCTGCGAGCAGGCGTCGTTCAGCGAGCCCGAGTTCATGTACACGACGGCGTTCATGGTGCCTGCCGGCAACCCGGACAACCTGACGGACATGCAGTCCGCCAAGGACGCCGGGATCACGCTCGCCACCATGAGCGGTGCCATCGAGGGCGACTACGCCGCGTCGCTGGACATCGACAACACCGAGGTCGGCACGCCGCAGGACGGCCTGGACGCCCTGACGGCCGGCCGCGTCGACGCGTTCGCGCTCACCGCCATCTCGCTCAACGCGCTGGCCGAGCAGTCCGACGCCGACGTCGAGGTCACCGACTCCTTCGTGGCCGAGATCGACGGCGTGCCCCAGATCGGCGCCGGCGGCACCGTGTTCCGCACCGACGACACCGAGCTGCGGGACGCGTACAACGAGAAGCTCGCCGAGATCGTCGCCGACGAGGACCGCTACCTGGACATCGTCGGGGAGTTCGGCTTCACCGCGGCCGAGCGGCCCGTCGAGGGCATGACCACCGAGAAGCTCTGCGAGGGTGACCTCGAGACGCTCGCGACCGAGCTCGCCCCGGAGCTCGGCCTGGACGGCTGACCGAGCACGACGTGTCGGACAATCTTCAGTTCCTCGTCGGTGGGCTGCCCCGGCTCGGCGAGGGCATCCTCGTCACGCTGGAGCTCACCCTCGGCGGCGCGGCGCTCGGCTTCCTGGTGGCCATGCTGCTGGGCCTCGCGTCGCGCGGCCGGTGGTGGGTCCGGATGCCGTCCCGGGTGGTCGTGGAGTTCTTCCGCGGCACCTCGCTGGTCGTGCAGCTCTTCTGGCTGTTCTACGTGCTGCCCGTGTTCGGGTTCCAGCTCGAGTCGCTCGCCTGCGGCATCCTGGCGCTCGGCCTGAACTACGGCGCCTACGGCGCCGAGGTGGTGCGCGGCTCCATCAACGCGGTACCGCAGGGCCAGTGGGAGGCGGCGACGGCGCTCGACCTGAGCCCGGCGCACCGCCTCCGGCGCGTGATCCTGCCGCAGGCCTGGCCGCTGATGATGCCGCTGTTCACCAACCTGCTCATCCAGCTCGTCAAGGGCTCGGCGCTGGCCACCTACATCCTGCTGCACGACCTCAACTACTTCATCGAGCAGATGCGGCGCGGCACGCAGGACGTGTGGTTCTCGTACACCGTGGGCCTGCTGCTGTACTTCGCGATCGCCTACCTGCTCACGCTCCTCATGAACGCCATCGAGGCGCGGGCCAAGAGCCGCGTCGGCATCGGCCCCCGGCCGCGTGAGGTGCTGCAGATCGGGCCGGCGCCCGCCAACCCGGGCGGAGGTGTCCCCGCATGAGCTTCACCTGGAGCTGGGAGCGCGTCGCCGAGGTCTTCCCGCTGCTGATCGACGGGTTCTGGATCACGATCTTCGCGACCGTGGTCGGCACCCTGATCGCGGCGGTGCTCGGCCTGTTCGTCGCCCTGGTGCGCCGGTCGAGCCTGCGGGTGGTCACCCTGCCGGTCGGCTTCCTCGTCGAGTTCATCCGGTCGACGCCGCTGGTGGTGCAGCTCTACTTCGCCTACCTGGTGTTCACGCAGTTCCCGCCGCTCGGCATCGGCTGCGTGGTGCTCGGCATCCACTACGCCACCTACATGTCCGAGGTGTACCGCGCCGGGATCGACGCGGTGCCGAAGGGCCAGTGGGAGGCCGCCGTCGCGCTGGACCTGCCGCGCTCGCGCACGTGGGGCGCCGTCGTGCTGCCGCAGGCCGTACGCAACACGCTGCCGGGGCTCGGCAACTACGCGATCTCGATGTTCAAGGAGACGCCGTTCCTGTTCGTCATCACGGTCGTCGAGATGTTCAACGCCGCGCAGGAGTACGGCAGCACCAACTTCGTGTACATCGAGGCGCTGACGCTCGTCGGCCTGCTCTTCCTCATCGTGAGCTACCCGACGTCGATGCTCGTGCGCCGATTGGAGAACCGCCTTGCCTAGTACCACCACCCAGGACGCCACGACGGACGCCGTCGACGCCCCGGCGATCGAGTTCCGCGGCGTCGTCAAGCAGTTCGGTGGCAACACCGTGCTCGACGGCCTCGACTTCACCGTCGCCAAGGGCGACCGCGTGACGCTGATCGGCCCGTCCGGCTCCGGCAAGACCACCATCCTGCGCCTGCTCATGACGCTGGAGGAGGCGGACGGCGGCCTGATCTTCATCGAGGGCGAGCCGTACACGCACGAGATGCGCGGCACCAAGCGCGTCGCGCGCAGCGAGAAGCAGCGCGGGCTCGTACGCCGCCGGGTCGGGATGGTGTTCCAGCAGTTCAACCTGTTCCCCAACATGACGGTGCTGGAGAACATCATCGAGGCGCCCGTCCACGTGCTGGGCTGGCCCAAGGCCAAGGCGGTCGCCAAGGCGGAGGAGCTGCTCGAGCAGGTGGGCCTCGCCGACAAGCGCGACGCGCGCACCACCGAGCTGTCCGGCGGGCAGCAGCAGCGGGTGGCGATCGCCCGGGCCACCGCCATGGAGCCCGACATCATGCTGCTGGACGAGGTGACCTCCGCGCTGGACCCGGAGCTCGTGGCCGACGTGCTCGCCGTGCTCCGCAACATCGCCGAGACCACGGACATCACCATGCTGATCGTCACGCACGAGATGCAGTTCGCGCGGGAGGTCTCCAACCGTGTGCTGATGTTCGACGGCGGGAAGATCATCGAGGAGGCCGACCCGGAGACGATCTTCACGTCGCCGACCCACGAGCGGACCCAGGAGTTCCTCCGCGCGGTGCTCTGACCCGCGAGTCTGCTCCGAGAACGACCTCGGGTACCGGTTCCGCGCGGAACCGGTACCCGAGGTCGTTGTCTGGCCGGTGACCGGTGCGCCTGGGCAGACTCGAACTGCCGACACCCGCTTTAGGAGAGCGGTGCTCTATCCACTGAGCTACAGGCGCGTGCGCACGCGCGGTGCACGGCGCGGCACACAGCCTAACGTGCCCGGCGGCCGCCCACTGCACTGAGACGGCGTCGCAGGACTATGCGGATGCATACGTGGCGATCTCGTGGGCACGGTTTTACGGAATGGTCACACGATGAGGTGCGAGAACGGATTATCCTGACCGGTATGCGCGTTATGTTCAACGATTTTCATCGAAAGACGAGATCGCGTCTTGCCTGAAGAGGAGCATCCCCAGTGCCCGACCGCACCGGCAGATCCCGGACGACGAACGATGCCGCAGACCCGTCTGACCATGACTCACGCGAGAACCAGCGCCGCGTACGCCAACTGATCCGCCGCCTGCCCACGCCGGAGGGGCGCGCCGACCCGCACGTGATCTACGACGAGCTGCGGGCGATGGGACCGGCGGTGCGCACGCCGTGGGGAGCCTGGCTGGTCACCTCGGACAGCGTGAGCCACGAGGTGCTCAGGGGACCCGGCTGGCGCACCATGGACGCCGCCTGGCGCACCGAACGTCAGCCGGCCTGGGTGCGCCACCCGGGCCTGAAGTTCCTGCACGACTCCGCGCTCGGCACCAACCCGCCCGGGCACGCCGCGCTGCGCCGCAGCCTCGGCGCGTTCGTCTCGCCGCAGACGATCGCGGACCTGACGCCGCAGATCGTGCGGACCGTCCACGAGTACGTGGACCGGTTCGAGGCGGTGCTGCGCGCCGACGGCGAGGCCGACTTCGGGGCACTGGTCGGCGACCGGCTGCCCATGGCGGTGCTCTGCATAGTGCTCGGGCTGCCGACCGAGGACATCCCGCTGCTGTGCGACATGAGCCGCGTGCTGTCGAACGTGCACGACCTGGCGCCGGGCCGGGAGCGGCTGGCGCAGGCCGACCGTGCCGGCAGGCTGTGGAACGCGTACTGGGAGCAGCTCGTGACCGAGCCGCGGTCCCGGCTCCCCGAGGGCTCCCCGCTGGTGCGGTGGCTCGACACGGAGACCGACCCGGAGGTGCGCGCGGCGGCCGGTTCGCAGCTCAACGTCATGATCGAGGCCGGCCTCGAGACGACGACGTCCCTGCTCTCCGAGGGCCTGGTCCAGCTCCTGCGCCGGCCCGACCAGGTCGCGTGGCTCCTGGAGCACCCGGAGTCCGTCGACGGCGCCGTGGAGGAGCTGGTCCGCCTCGTGACGCCCGCGCAGCTCCTGACCAGGTACGCGGCGGAGGACACGGAGCTGCCGGGCGGTGTCCCGGTGGCGGCGGGGCAGGTCGTGCACGTGGTGATCGCCGCGGCCAACCACGACCCTGAGGTCTACGACTCGCCGCACGACCTGGACCTCTCGCGTCCGCCGCGCCGCAACCTCGCGTTCGGCGTGGGCATGCACTACTGCCTCGGCGCGCCGCTGGCCCGCCTGGAGGCGACGACGCTGTTCCCGGAGCTGCTGCGGCGGCTCGACCTCGAGCTCGCCGGTCCGGTGGGCTACGACGAGTCCCTCGCCTTCCGCGGTACCCGGTCGGTGCCGGTGCGGCAGCGTCCCCGTCCGGCGGTCGAGCACGTGACGGACACGGGGCGGACGGCGGAGCCGGGCCCGGCGGCGTCTGGCACGGCGTCGACAGCGGGCGCGGTGACGGCGGACGAAGGCCCGGTGACCGTCGGCGCGGGTGCGGCGCCGTCGGACGCGCCGCCGCCGGATGCCTTCGGACCCGTCGTGGTGGAGCGCGAGGACGCGGTGCTGGTGGTGACCCTCACGCGGCCCGACGGCGACAACCGGCTCGACCGCGCGACGCTGACCGCCCTCGGCGACGTGCTGACGTCGCTGCCGGACGACGTCGACGCCGTGGTGCTGTGCGCCGAGGGGCGCCACTTCTGCGTGGGCGGCGACCTGGACGAGCTCGGCCTGCTCGCCACCGAGGACCCGGCCGGCTACCGGGACCTGGTCGCGCTCAGCGACCGGGTGCTGCACGCCTGGCGCACCTGCCCGGCGGTGACCGTGGCCGCGCTGCAGGGCGGTGTGCTCGGTGCCGGGCTGGGGCTCGCGGTCGCGAGCGACCTGCGGGTGGCCGCCGCCGGCACGCGCTTCCGCGCGCCCGAGACGACGGTCGGCATACCGGTCGGCCCGAGCGAGGTGCTGGACCGTCTGATCGCCGAGATCGGCGCCGGCCGGACCCGCGCGATGCTGCTGCTCGGCGACGCCGTGGGCGCAGAGCAGGCGTTGGAGAGCGGGCTGGTGCACAGCGTCGTGCCGGCGGAGGACGTGTGGGGTGAGGCCAAGCGCCTGGCACGCCGCGTCGCCCGCCGGGACCGGGAGGCCGTCCGCGTGACCAAGCAGACGATGGCTCGGCTGCCGCACGACGAGCCCGATGCGGCGGGCGCGGACGAGGTCGACGTGTGGGAGGCGCCCCAGGCCCGCGCCCTGCGCCGGCGGGTCGCCGCGGCCGCAGCGCGGTAGGAGCGGCCGCCGCACGGTAGGAGGTGTCGATTTCGCAACATAGGTGACAAACCTTGACTCGATCTGCTCGGGGCAGAACGATGCTCACAACTCGGCGTGACGAAGCGCTGGTCCGCACGACGGCCGTGCGGGCAGAGAGGATCGACGATGTTCCTTCGACAGACCAGGTCCCGGGGCGTGCTGGCCCTGGCGGCGGCCACGGCGGCGGGCGCGCTGCTCGCCGGCTGCTCCGGCGGTGGTGGAAGCGCGCCCACGCCGCCGCCCAACCCCTATGCGTCCGCCGAGGGCATGGACTCGGCGAACGAGCTCGTGGCCGAGTACCCGCGCGAGGAGACGCTCTTCACGAGCGGCACCCAGTGGGGCCCGCCGTCGTCCTGGAACCCGATCCCCAGCTCCGGGCACGCGACGGGCGCGCGCGGCCTGCTCTACGAGCCGCTGTTCCAGTTCGACCCGATCACGCTCGAGCTCACGCCGTGGCTGGCCGAGGGCGGCGAGTGGACCGACGACGACACCTACGAGCTCACGCTGCGTGAGGGCCTGGCCTGGCAGGACGGCGAGACGCTCGACGCCGACGACGTCGTCTTCACGACCGAGCTGGGCAAGGTCGACGCCGTGCCGTACAGCAACCTGTGGACGTGGCTGGACACGGTCGAGGCCACCAGCGACACGACCGTCGAGTTCACCTTCTCCGACCCGCGCTACCAGGAGTGGGACAACTGGCTCTACAGCACCATGGTGGTGCCGGAGCACATCATGGGGGAGTGGTCGGACGAGGAGCTGCTGTCCAACCCCAACGAGGACCCGGTCGGCTCCGGCGCCTTCAAGTTCTCCGCCGTCGGCCAGGACCGCATGGTCTGGGAGCGCAACGACGACTGGTGGGCCCGCAGCGAGCTGGGCTACGAGATGCCGATGAAGTACATCGTCGACGTGGTGAACACCTCCAACGAGGTGGCGCTCGGCATGATGCTGTCCGGCGGCCTGGACCTGAGCAACAACTTCCTGCCCGGCGTCAACCAGCTCGTGGACCAGGGTTCGGTCAGCACCTACTACGACGGCGAGCCGTACATGCTGGCGGCCGCCTCGGCCAACCTGATCCCGAACCAGACGCGGCCGCCGATGGACGACGTCGACTTCCGGCAGGCGCTGGCGCGGTCCATCGACGTCGACAAGATCGTCGCGAACGCGTACGGCGGCCTGGTGGCCAAGGCGCACCCGTCGGGCCTGGTGCCGGCGTTCGAGGAGTACTACGACGAGGACGTCGTGGCGGAGCACGGCTTCACCTTCGACGCCGAGGAGGCCAAGTCGATCCTGGCCGACGCCGGCTACGAGGACACCGACGGCGACGGGTTCGTCGAGACGCCGGACGGCGAGCCGATCGACCTCAAGCTGATCGTCCCGGCGGGCTGGACCGACTGGATGGAGGCGGCACGCGTGATCGCGGAGGACGCCTCGGCCGCCGGTATCAAGGTCACCGCGGACTTCCCCGACGCGGGGGCCGTCGACGACGCGCGGGCCACCGGCGACTTCGACCTGGTCATCAACGGCAACGCCGGCGTGAGCAACACGCCGTGGACCTACTACAACTACGCGTTCTACCAGCCCATCCAGGAGCAGATGCTGGCGGGCAACTTCGGCCGGGCCGAGGACCAGGAGTCGTGGGAGCTCGTCGAGGACCTGTCGCGCACCGAGAGCGGCACGCCCGAGTTCGAGAGCACGCTGTCGCAGGTCCAGGAGCGGTTCATGACCGAGATGCCGCTGATCCCGCTCTGGTACAACGGCGCGTGGGCCCAGTACAACGAGTCGCAGTGGACCAACTGGCCCACGGAGGGCCGGGAGGATGCGTACTTCCCGGTGATGTGGAACGGGTACGTGCAGATGGGCGGCATCAACACGCTGCTCGCGCTCGAGCCGGCCTCCTGACGTATGGGTGGTTACCTCGCTCGCAAGACCCTGGTCTACGGACTGACGTTCGTGGTCGCGGTCACGCTGAACTGGCTGATCCCCCGGCTCATGCCGGGGGATCCGGTCCAGCGGATGGTGGCGCGCGCCGCCGTCCAGCACCCCGAGACGATCGCGTCGATGACCGAGTACTACGAGCGGACGTTCGGCCTGGACCTGCCGCTCTGGCAGCAGTACCTGAACTACTGGGGCGCACTGCTGCGCGGTGATCTGGGCACGAGCGTGTGGCTGTTCCCCGCGCCCGTGAGCCAGGTGGTGCTCGACGCCGTGCCGTACACGCTCGGCATCATGATCCCGGCCATCCTGCTGAGCTTCGTGGTCGGCAACAGCGTCGGCGCGATGGCGGCGCGCAGCCGCTGGCTCGACAACGTGGCCCTGCCGGTCGGCTACCTCATCACGGCCATGCCGTACATGTGGCTGGCGATCCTGCTCGCGTGGGGCCTCGGCGTGGTGCTCGGCTGGTTCCCCGTGGCCGGCGGCTACGACTTCGGCCTGGTGCCGCAGTGGTCGTGGTCCTTCGTGGGCGACCTGGCGGAGCACTGGGTGCTGCCGTTCCTCTCGCTGTTCCTCGTGGCGCTCGGCGGCTGGGCGATCGGCATGCGGAACCTGATCATCTACGAGCTGGAGTCGGACTACGCGAACTACCTCGCCGCGCTCGGCGCGCCGAAGCGGCTCATCCGGCGGTACGCGTTCCGCAACGCGCAGCTCCCGCAGATCACGGGTCTCGCGCTCCAGCTCGGCACCATCCTGGGCGGCGCGCTGGTCACCGAGATCGTGTTCGCCTACCCGGGGCTGGGCAAGCTCGTGCTGTCCGCCATCCAGAACCAGGACTTCTTCCTGCTCCAGGGGACGCTGCTGTTCGTGGTGATCGGCGTGCTCGTGGCCAACTTCGTGATCGACATCGTCTACGTGCTGGTCGACCCCCGCACGCGGACCGGACTGCAGGGGGCGACCGCGTGAACCGGAGGCGCAGTGGAGGGTGGGGGCCGAGGTACGAGGCACCCGCCCGGAGCGGAGCCGCAGGCTCACGCGGAAGGAGAACGGCATGACGGCGACACCGACGACGGCGGGCCCCGGGGCAGGTCCGGAGGCGAGCGAGCCGCCCGGTGCGGCGGGCCCGACCACGGCGTCGGGCATCCGCAAGCCAGGGGGAGACGCGCGCGAGACGCTGTACTTCGCGCTGCGCAACCCCAAGGTGCTGGCGGGCGGGGCGGTGGTCCTCGCGTTCCTGCTGCTGGGGTTGATCGGCCCGGGATTCCTGCGGTACGCGCCGATGGACTACGCGGGGCCGCCCATGGCGCCGCCGTCCGCGGACTTCCCGCTCGGGACCACGACGTTCGGGCAGGACGTGTTCGCGCAGTTCGTGGCCGGCCTGCGGTCCACGTTCCTCGTCGGCCTGCTCGGCGGCGGTGTGGCCGCCGTCATCGGGATGACCATCGGGTTCGTCGCGGGCTACCGCGGCGGCCTGATCGACGAGCTGCTGAACATGCTCACCAACGTGGTGCTCGTGATCCCCGGCTTCGTGGTGCTCATCATCATCAACGCCTACCTCGGCGTGCGCAGCGTGCCCATGCAGGCGCTGTACATCGGGGTGTTCTCCTGGCCGTGGGTGGCGCGGGCCGTGCGCGCGCAGACCCTGTCGCTGCGCTCGCGGGACTTCATCGACCTGGCCCGGATGTCGGGCGTGGGGGTGGGCGCGATCCTGCGGCGCGAGGTGGCGCCCAACATGTACTCCTACCTGTTCATGACGTTCGTGCTGCTGTTCGGCGGGGCGATCCTCACGGCGGCGTCGCTCGACTTCATCGGTCTCGGGCCCACCAACGCGATGTCGCTCGGCCTGATGATGAACCAGGCCGTGCAGTGGAGCGCGCTCCATCTGGGGCTGTGGTGGTGGTTCGTCCCGCCGGGGCTGGGGATCACGCTCATCGTGGGCTCGCTGTACATCATGAACGTCGGTCTCGACGAGGTCTTCAACCCCAAGCTGCGGGAGATGTGATGTCCCTTTCCGTGACCGACCTGCGGGTCCACTACCGCACGCTGCGCGGCCCGGTGAAGGCCCTCGACGGCGTCACCTTCGAGGTGGCGGACGGCGAGATCATGGGCATCGCCGGCGAGTCCGGCTGCGGCAAGACCACGCTCGGCAAGGCCCTCATCCGCCTCGACACCCGCATGCAGCACGTGGGCGGCACCGTGGTCCTGGACGACACCGAGCTGCCGCTCGCCGACGACGCCGCCATGCGCCGCCACCGTTACCGCGAGGTGTCCCTCATCCCGCAGTACGCGATGTCGGCGATGAACCCGACCCGCAAGATCGGCCGGATGATCCGCGACCTGCTCGGCGCCCACGGCGTCCGGTACGCCGACGTGCTGCCCGAGCTGGAGCGGCGCCTCAAGCTCGTCGGCCTGGAGGCCGAGGTGCTGGGGCGCTACCCGATCGAGCTGTCCGGCGGCATGAAGCAGCGCGTGGTCCTGGTGCTGTCCACGCTCCTGAACCCGTCGCTGCTCATCGGCGACGAGGTGACCTCGGCGCTCGACGTGTCCTCGCAGAAGGCCGTGGCCCGGGCGCTCGTCGAGTTCCGCGACCACGGGTTCGTGCGGTCGATGATCGTCATCACGCACGACATCTCCGTGCTGTTCCAGGTGGCCGACACCATCCTCGTCATGTACGCGGGGCACCTCGCCGAGAAGGCGCCGGCCAGGACGATCATCGAGGAGCCGCTGCACCCCTACACGAAGATGCTGATCGGCGCGCTGCCCAAGGTCGGCGACCGGTACGAGGAGCAGCAGCTCGACGGCATCGAGGGGCGGCCGCCGTCGCTCCTGGACCCGCCGGCCGGCTGCCGGTTCCGCGACCGGTGCCCCCTGGCGCACGACAAGTGCGTCGAGGCCCCGCCCTTCCGGGAGGTGGCCGATGGCCACCAGGTCGCGTGCTGGGCGGTGAGCTGATGCTCACGCTCGACAGGCTCGACAAGGTCTACAAGACCGGCACCTTTGGCACGTCCGACCTGCACGCCGTACGCCAGGTCAGCCTCGACGTGCAGCGCGGCGAGGTGGTCTCGCTCATCGGGGAGTCCGGCAGCGGCAAGTCGACCATCGGCAAGATGGTGCTGCACCTGCTCGACTCGTCGGGCGGCAGCATCACGTTCGACGGGCGCGACGTCACCAGGCTCGGGTTCCGCGCCCGCCGCGAGTACTACCGCAAGGTCCAGGGCGTGTTCCAGGACCCGTTCAGCTCGTTCAACCCCATCTTCAAGGTGGACCGGACGTTCGAGACCCTGCGGCGCTCGTACTTCCCGCGGGTCTCGTCCTCCGACTGGCGCACGAAGCTGGAGGAGGCGCTCGCCGCGGTGACGCTCGAACCCGGCGACATCCTCGGCAAGTTCCCGCACCAGCTCTCCGGCGGGCAGCTCCAGCGCCTGCTCATCGCGCGCGCCCTGCTGCTCGACATCGAGCTGCTGGTGGCCGACGAGATCATCTCCATGCTCGACGCCTCCACCCGCATCGACGTGCTCAACCTGCTCGGCGAGCTCAAGGCGCGCGGCCTCGGCATCCTGTTCGTCACGCACGACCTCTCGCTCGGCAACTACGTCTCCGACCGCGTCGTCATCCTCTACAAGGGCCGCGTGGTGGAGCGGGGCGACACGAGCGCCGTCTTCGACGACCCGCTGCACCCCTACACGCGCGACCTGCTGGCGTCCGTGCCGCACCTGGACCGCACGTGGGAGGAGGTCGAGGCGGCGGAGGCGCAGCGCGCCGAACGCCTGGCGGGGCGGTGCCTGTACCACGAGGCGCTCGCGGCGCAGGGCCGGTCGCTCGGCGAGGAGGCGGCGGAGGCCGACGGCTCGGGCTCGGGCGAGGTGCCGAACGGCGTGGGGCTGGTCGAGTACGCGCCGGGCCACTTCGTGGGGTGCTTCCGCCTGGCGGCGGACGAGGACTGCCCTGCGGTCCGGCCCTGACGGATCCGGTCGGGGCCGGACTGGCTTGCTCCGGGCCGGACGACGGGCCCGGTCCGAGCCGGACGAGCCCGTCAGGCCCGGACCAGCACCGGGACGCCCGGGTCGAGGTCGCTGAGCCGCTCGAAGTCGGCGCTCGTCAGCCGCACGCAGCCGTTGCTGACCGGCAGGCCGACGTCGACGCCCACGTGGATGGCGGTGGCGGCATAGTCGGTGCCGTAGAACCCGTCGAGGGCCTCGCTCTGCATCGACAGGAATACCGAGAGCCCGGTGTTCACCGCCTCTGTCACCGTGAAGACCTGGGTGAGGCCCAGCGGCGTCGGCGTCTCGGGGGCGCCGACGGCGGCGGGGAAGCTCTCGCGGTCGCCGTCGGCCCGCGTCACGGTGACCGTGCGGGCCGATACGTCGACGACGACCGACCGCTGCTCCTTCTGCAGCGTGACGTCGCTGCCGCGCAGCCAGCCCGAGACGCCGTTGACCCGCTCGGGGTCGCGCGACGGGAGCGACCCGCGCCCGTACGGGATGAGCACCTTGACCCAGCCGGGCCTGCGCTCCAGCACGAGCCAGCGGGCGTTGGCGTCGTAGTAGGTGGACTCGAGGGCGAGCACTGGCGCCTTGGTCACGTCGGGCCGGGCCCAGACCGGGATGCGGGGTGCCTTCGGTACGGCCACCGAGCCGGGCAGGCCGCGGAGCGTGTCAGCCTTGGCCAGCGGCAGCGCCCGCGGGAGCATCTTCTCGATCTCGGGGCCGGGCAGGAGCGCGAGGGAGAACTTGGCGGGGCTTGGCGTCAGCGTCGGGCTCGGGCTGGGACTAGGGCTGGCCGACGGCGACGGGCTCGCCACCGCGGCCGGGGCAGGTTCGGCGTCGGGCTGGAGGCCGATCCAGACGGCGGCGCCCAGGACGGCGCCCGCCACGGCGCCCGCAGTCCACGCCCAGGTTCGTGCCACGCGGCGCCGCCTTGCCTGTGCGTCGGTCTGCCGGCGGCCGCGGCGGGCCGACGCGGCGCCACCTCGGTGACGCGGGGCTGGGTCGGCCGGTGACCCGCTGAGCAGCTCCGACATGTGATCCCTCCGTGCTCCCGCGCCGAACCGCGCCGTCTCCATGGTGCACCGGGCCGGATCCCGGTGCAGCCGAGTCTCGGACGATACCGGCTCGTCACACTTGTCCGATATCTTCGTCTGCGCCCGAACCCCTGGGCATTCGAACTGTTGTCCGATACTGTCGTCCGACAGACCTCGACCAAGGAGAGATCACCGTGGCCCCCGCCGACCGGATGCCCCCCGGTACGACCGTCCCGACGCGCCGCTCCCGCAACCTGGTGCTCACCGGCGCGATATCCGTCGCACTCATCTCGACCGGTTCCGCGTACCTGGCGATGGTCCAGTTCGGCATCGACGTGCTCGCCATGAACCAGGGCACCGCGTACGCGACGGCGGGCGTCTTCGAGCTCTCCCTCGTCACCGTCGCGCTGCTGGCCCGCGAGGCCGCGCGGGACAACCGGCCCGGCGGCACCCTGCTCACCCTGACCTGGGCACTCTCCTCGGCCTCCGGGGTGTTCGCCGCCTGGCACGAGGCCTACATCGACCACCCCGTGGGCGCCGTGCTGTTCCGGTTCCTGGTGCCGCTGCTCGCCGCGCTCATGTGGCACCTCGCCCTGATCGGCGACCGGCACCTGGCCACCGGCACGTCCTGGTCGGCGATGCGGCAGTCGGCCCGTATGCACGCGCTCTTCCTCACCACCGAGGACCTGTTCCGGGCCCAGAGCCTCAACGACGGTTCGCGGGCCGCCCGCCGTCGGCTCAACCGGGCCGAGGCCGGACGCCGCAGGGCGCGCTCCGTGGCGCTGCGCACCGTGCCGCCCACCGAGATGCGGGCGCAGGTGGCGGCCTGGTGCGAGGCGCTCGCCGCGGTTGGGGACGGCACCGCCGACGTCGCCCGCCTGCACGCCGCCGACCGCCAGCGGCTGACCGGCATCCTCACCGACGAGCGGCTGGACGCCCGGGCATCCGGTACGCGGGCGTCGGGCGCGCGGGCCGAGTTCGGGGCGCCCGAGTACGAGGACCGCGCCGCCGATGCGGTCGCGGCCGAGTTCGCCGGGCTCACCGGGTTCGGGGAGCGGTACGACGGCGTCGGCGGGCGGCGTGATGCCGTCTCGGCGCGGTACGACGCCGGGGCCGACCGTGCCGTGGAGCGGTACGACGGCGGTACGGGGGCGCGCGACGGGGCCGTGGCGCGGTACGACGGTGGCGCGGCCGACGTCGACGGTGCCGTGGAGACGGGTGACGTCCTCGTGGGGGCGCGAGACGGCGCCTCGGGGCGGTACGACGCCGTCGGCGGGCGTGACGGTGAGCCGCAGCGCCGGACCGGACGGCGCAGCGCCGCCCTCGAGATGCCGCGTCAGGGGGTGCGCGAGCGCGCGCCCGAGCCCGATGGCGTGTTCGACCAGGCCGAGGCCCAGCCCGAGCCGGTGCCTGCGGAGCCGTCCGTCGCTGCGGCCCGGGCCGCCGCGAACGTGCGGGAGGCGACGCCGGCGCCCCGCACGCCGCGGCAGAGCACCGCGCTCGGCACGGCGGCCGCCGAGCGCATGATCGACCTGCGCGCGGAGGGCCGTAAGGTCCGGGAGATCGCGGAGGAGGTCGGCGTCAGCGAGTCGACCGTGCGCAAGCGCCTGCGCGAGTTCACGGAGACGGGCTCGGTCCCGATGGTCACGGCCCGCTGAGATCGGTCCTCTGGCCACTGGGCCGGCCCGAGATCGGTCGCTTGTCCTGAGATCGGTCCATCGCCGGACCGATCTCAGGGCAACGGACCGAACTCGGTGCGTTCGGTCCCTTGGTGGCCCAGCTAGTCGGCCGAGCTCGCGTGGGCGATGTTGCCCAGGGACTTCCAGACCAGCGCGAGCGTGAGGCCCGCGCCCGCGCAGGCGAACCACCACGGGGCGACGAGCCCCCAGTGCTCGGCGATGATGCCGCCGAGGAGCTGGCCGAGTGCGACGCCGCCGAACACGCAGATCATGTAGATGGAGCCCACGCGGCCCTGGAACTCGCGGGGCACCGCGCGCTGCCGGACCGTCGTGGAGAGCGTGCCCCACACGAAGGCGTAGACCCCGAACACGCCCATGATCATGATCGCCACCCAGCCCGTCGTCGTCAGGGCGAACGCCGCGTGGTACAGCACCTCCAGGGTGAGGCACACGCGCATCAGGGTGGCCAGGTCCACGTGCCGCTCCAGCCAGCCGTACGCCACGGTGCCCACGATGCCGCCGACCGCCGCCGACGTGGTGAGCAGGCCGTAGCCGATCTCTGTCATGTGCAAGTGGTCCAGCGCGTACTTCACGAGTACGGCGCCCGGCGCGGCCCACGTGATGTTGAAGGTGAGGATGACGATCGCCAGGGTGCGCACCGGTGCGTGGTGCCAGATCCAGCGCAGCCCCTCTGCGATGTCCTGGCGCACGTGGGTCGGCGGGCCGGTCCGGGGCGGGGCGCTGGGCAGGCGGACCCGCGAGACCAGGACGACCGCGAGGGCCACGCAGACCACCTGCACCACGAACGGCCAGACCATGCCCGCCGCGAAGAGGAACGCGCCGAGCGGCGGGCCGGCGAACTGGTTCGCCGTGAGGAAGCCGGCCTGGAGGCGCTGGTTGCCGGTGCCGAGGTCCTTGGGGTCGACGAGCATGGGCAGCAGGGTCTGCTGGGTGGTGTCGGCGAAGACCTCTGCGGTGCCCCAGAGGAACATCGAGGTGAGGACCAGCCAGATGGACACGGTCCCGGTGGCGATGAACACGCACAGCACCGCCACGACGACCGCGCGCATGACGTTTGCGACGATGACCACCGTGCGGCGGTCGAGCCGGTCGGCCAGCACACCGGCCCAGAGGCCGAACAGGAGCCACGGCAGCCGCTCGAGCATGGCGGCGAGCGCGACGAGGAAGGCGCTGTCGGTCTGCGAGGCAACCAGCAGGGGTCCGGCGGCGAGCGCGATGCCGTCGCCGACGTTGCTGGTCCATGATGCCGAGACGAGCCAGCGGAACGACCGGCCGAGCCGGCGGGGAAAGACAGCCTCGACGAGTGTGCTCACAAGCGATCGAGTCTAGGAGGGGGTGTCGAGGCTTTTTCGCCACCCTCGGGCGGCGCCCCGGAGCGGGTGATCTTGTGGGCGCGGAACACGGGCTCGGCGCCGTCGCGGACGGGTGCGGACGACGGCGGCGGGAACGCCGCGGCGAGGGGTGCCGGAACGGCGGAATATCGCGGTAGAGAACGTGATCAAACGGGCCAGTCGAAGGGGCAGAAATTGCCCTTCTATAACGTTTCAGTGACCCACGTCTTCCAACCTGGACGATCGTCCGACTCGGTGTTGACGTCCGCCGGGAACAGGTGCAGACTCTCACAGGACGGTGCGCATCGCCCGCCCCCTGCGCGGTGCGCATCGTCATTCCCTGTCGGGCTCCGGCCCGTCTGCTGAGCCCCTTCGGACCCCCTGCCGGAGGGGCTTCTGCATGTCCCGGCGCGGGGCTCGGCATGCCGCGGCCCGGGGCGCCCGCATACCGTCGCGGACGTCGGCCCGGCGGCTCCGGAGAGCCTCGCTCGCCCGGGCGGCCCGGACATCTGACACGCCGGGGCGTCGGGCGCTCCGGCGTGTCGCACGGCGTGGCGTCCGGCCGTTGCGGACGCCACGCGGTTAGCGTGCTGGCGTGAACGCTGCACGCCGCCAGACCGCAGCCGCCCCAGGGATCTCGGCCGACCTGTCCGAGGAGCTCTCGGCCGCGCTGAACGACGAGACCGTGGACCGGGCCGCCGAGCTGGCTGCGTCGGAGGCTGCGGGGTCCGCGGGGGACCCCATGGCCGAGTCGGTGGCACGCTGGCGCGCGAGCCTCGTCCGGCTCGCCGGAGGCTCCTCCCTTGCCGACGTCGGACTGCTCGGCGAGGCGGTCATCGACCTGTCGGCCGCGCACCCGTCCGGCGTCGCCCAGCTCTTCGCCGGCCGGCCCACCCGCCTGTCCAACCTGGTGCGCGAGGCCGGTGCGCGCCCGGCCGCCCGCCGTCGGGCACGGGCGGTCGCCGCGCGCTCGGCCGAGCACGCGCAGCGCTACGGGGTGTCGCCCACCTACCTCGCGATCGGCGTCGCCACGTGGACCGAGCGGCCGGCCCGCGACGGCTCCGCCAACGACATGGAGGCCATCACCCGGGTGCTGGGTCCCGCGGGCTCGCCGCCTGCGCGCGGCGCGACCCCGGCGCCTGCGTCCCGTGCCGCCTCGGCGCCTGCGCGCGGTGCGGCCTCGGCGTCCGGCGTCGCGTCGGCGTCAGGCATCGCCTCGACGTCGGAACAGGGCGGGGACTCCGCCGACAGCCCCGCCGAGGCCCCGCCCCTCACGGAGTCCGTCCCGATCGTGACGCTGGCCCTGCCGTCGGCCGCCGGGGCGCCGTCGTCGGACGACGACCAGGAGCCGCGCGTGGTGCGCGCGCCCGTGCTGCTCCGGCCCGTCATGCTCACGCCGCGCAGCGACGGCGAGGGCGACTACGACATCACGCTCGACCCGACGGCCGAGCTCAACCCCGTGGTGGCGCGCACGCTGCGCGCCAACGGCGCGCTGCTCGACCCGGTGGCCCTGGCCAAGGCGACCTTCACGCTCGCCGGGTTCAACCCGACGGACGTGCTGGACCGCGTGGCGAGCCTCGGGTCGGCGGTGCTGGGCGACTTCGAGCTGGACCGGCGCGTGCTGGTGGGCACCTTCGTGCACCCGGGGCAGGTGCTCGTGGACGACCTCGACGAGCTCGGCCCGGCGCTCGGGCGGCACGAGGTGGTCGCGGCGCTCGGCGGCGTGGACGAGTCCGTGACCCGGCTGGGCAGGCTGGAGCTGCCCGAGCCGCGCGTGGGGGACGCCGACCCGGCGCACGAGCGCGGCGTCGGCGACCTGGACCCGCACCAGCGGCACGTGGTGGACGCCCTTGCGACGGGCAGCCACCTGTTCGTCGACGCCCCGGTGGGGTCCGACGTCGCCGGCACGCTGTCCGCCGTCGTCGCGGAGGCGAACGCGAGCGGGCGGTCCGTGCTGTACGTGCCGGGGCACCGCAGGGCTGCGGACGCGCTGGCCGCGCGGCTGGACGCGCTGGGCCTGGGCGGGCTGCTGCTCGACATCGCGCCCGTCCCGACGTGGCGCACGTCGGCGTCGCGCCGCCTGCTGGAGGCGATGACGCCGACGCAGGAGCACATCGACGCGGCGGAGGTCGCGCGCGTGCGGGACGCGCTGATCGGGGCGCGCGCGCAGCTCTCCGGCTACATCGAGGCGCTGCACCGGGTGCGCGACCCGTGGCGGGTGTCCGCCTACGACGCCCTGCAGGCGCTGGCCCGGCTCACGTCCGAGCGGCCGGCGCCGGCGACCCGGGTGCGGCTCGAGTCCCAGACGGTGCTCGCGCTGGGCACGGAGCGCCGTGCCGAGCTCGCGGCCGACCTCGAACGGGCCGCCGAGCTGGGTGCGTTCACGCTGCGGTCGGCGTCGAGCCCGTGGTTCGGCGCGCACATCCTGACCGACGACGACGCGCGCGTCGCCCTCGCCCGCGTCAACCGCCTGGCGGACCACACGCTGCCGGAGCTGCGCAAGCAGATCGAGTACGTCTCGCGCGTGACCGGCCTGGTCACGGCGTCGACGGCGCGGCAGTGGGGCGAGCAGCTCGCGATGCTCGGCGGCATGCGGGGCACGCTCGACGTGTTCCAGCCGATGGTCTTCGAGCGCACGGCCGCCGACATGGTGCAGGCGACGGCCTCGCGGCGGCAGCGAGCCGAGCAGGGCGTCGAGATGGGTTGGCTCGAGCGGCGCCGGCTGAAGCGGCGTGCCCGCGAGATGGTGCGGCCCGGGGTGCGCGTCCCGGACATGCACGCAGCGCTCGTCGAGGTGCAGCGGCAGCGCGAGGTGTGGCAGGCGCAGTGCCCGCGCGGCGGCTGGCCGACGCTCCCCGAGGGGCTGGCCGGCGTGGAGGAGACCTACGAGGCGGTGCGCATCGACCTCGAGGCGCTCGAACCGGTGCTGCGTTCGTCGCACGCGGGCGGCGGGCTGCTCGACCTCGACCTGTTCGCGCTGGTGCAGCGGCTCGCCTCCCTGTCGGAGACGGAGGAGGCCCTTGCCCAGCTCCCCGAGCGGACCGCCGTGCTGCGGCGCCTGCGCCAGGCCGGGCTCGGCGAGCTGGTCGACGACCTCGAGCGGCGCCGCGTGGAGGCCGACCTCGTGGGGCCGGAGCTGGAGCTGTCGTGGTGGTCGTCCGTGTTCGAGGAGATCCTGGCGACCGAGCCCGACCTCGCCGGGCAGGACGGCGCGGGGCTCGACGCCCTCGCCGGCCGGTTCCGTGAGCTCGACCGGCGGCACGTCGAGTCCCTGTCCGCGCCCGTGCGGGCGGCGGTGCGCGCCCACCTCGGCGCGGCGATGCGCGACGAGCGCGAGGACGCCGAGGCGCTCTACGCGAAGCTGGTCGACGGCGGCCTGACGTCGATGCGGGACCTCGTCGCCGAGCACCGCTCGACCGTGCGTCGGCTGCGGCCGACCTGGGTGTCGACGCCGACGCTGGTGCCGCACCTGCTGCCGGCGGAGCGCAACGCCGACCTGGTGATCCTCGACGCGGTGCAGCACGTGCCGGTCGAGGTGGTGGTTCCTGCGCTGGCCCGTGGCCGGCAGATCGTCGTGGTCGGCGACCCGCGGTCGGCGTCGGGCACGGCGGTGCGGGACCTGGCGCGGCTGCTACCGCGCGTGTCGCTGCAGCCGGAGCCCGCGCGGCGGGACCCGCAGCTCACCGCACTGCTCGCCGAGCACGGGTACGAGGGGATCATGCGCCCGGCGCCCGTGCCGCGCACCGAGGCGCTGGTGCACTTCTCGCTCGTGGACGGGAGCGGGATGCCCGACCCGGTCTCCGGCACCGTCGAGTCGACCCGGGCCGAGGTCGAGCGGGTGGTCGACCTCGCGATCGAGCACGCGCTGACCCGGCCGGAGGAGACCTTCGGCATCGTCACCGTCACCGCCGCGCACGCGGACCGGATCCGTGAGCGGCTGCTCGCGGAGGTGCGGGCCAACCCCGCGCTGGCGCCGTTCTTCGCGGGGTCCCGCCCGGAGCCGGTGGTGGTCGCCGACGTGACGGGCGTGGCCGGGCTCGCGCGCGACACGATAGTGCTGACCCTCGGCTTCGGGCGGACGCCGCACGGCCGCGTGCTGCACCGGTTCGGCGTGCTCGGCGACGGCGGCGGCGACGCGATGCTGCTCGGCGCGCTCGGGGCGGCGCGCAAGCGGCTGCACGTGGTGTCGTGCTTCCCGGCCGCGGACCTCGACGCCGAGCGGCTGCGGGGGCCCGGGCCGCAGATGCTGGCGAAGGTGCTGGCCTTCGCCGAGGAGCGCTCCGGGCTCGCGGACCAGGTGGAGATCGGCAACGGCGTGGACGTGGCACGGTCGATCGACCGCCTGGTCGTGGACCTGGGCGAGCGGCTGTGGCGGTCCGGCCTGGTGGTCGAGACCGACTACGGCCTGCCCGGCGGGGACCGGATCCCGCTCGCGGTGGGGCACCCGGACCTGCCGGGGGAGCTCCTGGTGGCCGTCCTGACCGACGACGCCGCCTACGTGGCCGAACCTTCCATCCGCGTGCGCGACCGGCAGCTCGCCGAGCGGCTCGAACGGCTCGGGTGGGTGGTGGCCCAGGTGTGGTCGGCCGCCGCGTTCCTGGACCCGGACGCCGAGGCGGAGCGCGTGCGGCGCGTGGTGCTCTCGGTGCGGGACGCCCGGGTGGGGGTCTCCGGGGGAGTGGCCCCGGCGGCGGAGCTGGTGGTGCCGCAGGTGCTGGACGACTGAGTGTTTGCGCTGGTCGGGCTCGGGGATGGTTCGTGACTTGCGGTGGTCGGGTGCGGGGGCGGTTCGTGACTCGCGGTGGTCGGGTGCGGGGGCGGTCCGTGACTCGCGGTGGTCGGGCACGGGAACCGTCCGCGACTCGTGATGGTTCCGGCCGGCATCGAAGGTCCGCCTTGAGAACGGGATCTGGCATGGGTTTGACGCGAGACGCATGCCAGACCCCGTTTTCGCGGAGGACCTTCGTCGGGTGGTGGCTTGGGCGTGGGGCTTGCTGGGCGACAATGGTGTCGTGAGTGAGTCCGAGAGCACTGCGGTGTCGTCCGAGAGCACTGCGGTGTCTTCGAGCACGGCGTCGGAGGATGTGAGGGGCGGCCCGATTCGGGGCGGCGGCGCACCCCGGCGGCGGGGTCCTCGGCGGGCCGTGCGGCGGGGGAACGAGCGTGAGGTGGTACTCGGCGTGAGCGCCGACGAGCGCCCGGCCGGCTGGGGCGAGGGCGCCGACGGCGAGGCCGAACCCGACGCGGGCCACGGCTCCAACGACGAGCAGCTCCGGCAGGACGTCCCGCCGCACTGGGCCTGACCATCTGCTGGGCTGGGCTGAGCGCGTGTGGTCGGTAAAAGGTCAGGTGATCGGCAACTCGGAATGCCGATCACCTGACCTTTTACCGACCACACTGGTCCGCGGGGTGCTCCGCCGGCGCATATGGGGGTGCCAGGTGCGCCAGGCTGGCGTCGGGCCCTCGGGCTTACCGGCGTGGGCGCGGCGGGCCGCTCACACCAGGCGTGCCGGTGAGGGGCTGGGCGGGCGGGGCTAGTTGGACTGCGTGGGGGAGCTGGTCTGGGTGCGGAGCAGGTCGCGGATCTCGGTGAGCAGTGCGACCTCCGCCGCGAGCTCCTCGACGGTCTCCTCCTCGGGCGTCTTGCGCAGCTCCATGAGCTTCTTGACGGGGAGGATCACGAAGAAGTAGATCGCCGACGCGATCAGCAGGAACATGATCAGGCCCTGGATGAACAGGCCGATCGGGAACTCGGTGGACTCGCCGCGCCAGTTCGGGATGCTGAACGCGATACCGGAGAAGTCGGGGGCGCCGACGAGCCACCCGATGAGCGGCATGATGAAGCCGTCGACGAGGCCGCTGATGACCCCGGAGAAGGCAGCGCCGATGACGACGGCGACGGCCAGGTCGAGCACGTTGCCGCGCGTGATGAACTCCTTGAAACCCTGAAGCATTCTGTTTCCCCTGCTGTTGTTCACGAATGATCTCGGGCCGCCGGGATCGGCCCGGTCATGGATTCTCCGGTTTGTTCGGAGATTCCGCACCTCGAACGGCACATTCCGCCGAATTACGGCGCCGTTTGGCCCCACTATGCCCGATGCCGCAGGCCGCCGGAAGAAGGTCCGGCCTCGGCCCACGGCACCAGCCGCCGCTCCTACAGCACCGGCACTGCTCCCCTACGCTCCAGGACTGCCGCCCCCGCTCCAGGACTGCCGCTCGTTGCACCGGCACCGCCGTCACCGATCCCAGGGACTGCCGCTCGGGGCACCGGCACTGCCGTCACCGATCCCAGCACTGCCCGCCTATGGCACTAGTACCGCCGTCACCGATCCCCAGCCCGAGACCGCCGACAGTTTCGGGGCGTCCTGTGGGGTCACGGCGACCAAGGTGACGGGCCGGTCCGCCTCCGACGCCGGACCGAGCAGCCCGCCGGTCGCCTCCGGCTCGCGCCCGGCGGGGACGGGCAGCACCAGCGCGTCGCGGGCCAGGTACTGCGGTGCGGTCGCCGGCTCGCTGCCCGACGTCGTCCCCGCGAGCAGGTCCACGCGGTCGCCGGGACGCAGGAGGGCGGCCACGGCGTCGTCGGACAGGCGGACCGGGACCACTACCGTGCCGCGCGGGGCGGCGGCGGAGACGCCGTCGTCCGAGACGAGGGCCGTGTGCAGGGGTGCGCCCGCCGGGAGCCCGACCACGGCCGCGCGGCCCAGCAGGCCGCGCACCGTATGTACGGCACCGGGCGGGGCGACGTCGGTGGCCACGGAGCGGACGACGACGTCTTCCCTGCTCAGCGGGGTTCCGGCCGCGACGGGGCGGGCCGTGACCGCGACGTCGACGGTCGGGGGTGGCGGCGGGCGCAGGAGGTGCACCGTCAGGGCGACGGCGAGGCCGAACGCGGCGGCCGCGAGGGCGAAACGCCAGCGCCACAGGATGCGCCGCACCTTGCGAACTGTGGCCGGACCGAGCAGGCCCGGACGGTGACCTAGGCGCTGCCGGCCCGGACGGGGCGGGTCGAGGCGCTGCCGGTTCGGGCCTAGTTGCCGGCTCGCGTCCAGTTGCTGACTTGCGTCCAGTTGCCGGCTCGGGTCCATCGGGGAGCTGGTGAGCCCTGCGCGTCGCTCGTCGTGCGCGATCCCGGCAATCGGGACGGGCGGTGGGCCGCCGAGCGGCATCTGCGAACCGGAGTCCCGTGGTGAACCGTGACGTACGGCCGGTTCAGCGAGCGTGTCGAGAAGTCCCATGACCGCGACGTTAGGCGGCCGAGCCCGGAGCCTGGTGCCGCCGTCGGCCAGGCTGTGCACAACCCCGGGAAAGTGATGCCTGTGGTCGCGCTCGGATCCCCGGGAACTGGTCGGGAGCGACCGCGGACCGGTCGCGAATCTTCTGGAGGGGACACCTTGGATCCAGGATGCATCGCACGACCTGGATCCAGGATGTACCCCGCGAAGTCGGCACGTGGCATCGAAGTCGGCCATTCGCATCGAGATCGGTACAGCCCTGGACCGATCTCGATGCGGACTGCCGACCTCGGCGCCCTGGCCGTCGTGGACTGCCGATCTCGGCGTACGGATCCGTGAGAATTGCCGACTTCAGCGCACGGACCGCTGCAGACTGCCGATCTCGGCTCCCAGCCGTCGCGGACCGCCGATTTCGGCGCCCTGACCGTCGCGGACTGCCGACCTCAGCGCCCCAGCCGTCGTGGACTGCCGATCTCGGCGCACGGACCGCTGCGAAACTGCCGATCTCGGCAGGTCTGGCGGTCCAAGAGTTGCCCTGCCCAGCGCGCCACGGCACGCCAGGGAGCGAGATCCTCAGGCCGAGGCGGCCTTCGCCGAGCTGGAACCGCTCGACGAGGAGCCCGACGAGCCAGAAGAGCTCGAAGACGACGAAGAACCACCCGACGACGAGCCCGAAGACCCGTTCGACGAGCTCGACGACGACCCCGACGCCCCAGCCTTCACCGTGCTGCTCGTCGACGTGCTTCGCGAGTCGGTGCGGTAGAAGCCGGAACCCTTGAAGGTGACGCCCACCGAGCTGAACACCTTTCGCAGGCGGCCCTGGCACTCGGGGCAGACGGTCAGCGACTCGTCACTGAACTCCTGGTGGATGTCGAACGCGTGGCCGCAGTCGGCACACCGGTACGCGTAGGTGGGCACGTGCACTCCTCTGGGACGTCAGGCGGACCTGGGGCATCGCGCGCTCACCGGGACCGGGCCTGGCACTCGGGGTTTCCGAGTGCCAATAGTAACGGTCAACAGGCTGGGGATAGTCCCAGGATCTCCCGATCCCGTTCACCCGAGCGCGTTCACGGAAGCCCAGGGGCGGGCGGTAGTCTCCACTGCGTGTCCGCGACCACTTCCGCCGAGCCCGTAGAGCCCGCCGAGACAGCCTCCTCCGACGGTGCGGGGCCCGCCAAGCCTCGTCGGCGTCGGACCCGTACCTCCCGCGTCCGCCAGTTCCTGGTCGGCACGGCGGTCGTCCTGGTTCTGGCGCTGGTCGCCGCGACGACCTTCGGCTGGCTCACCGCCCGCCGTCCGCTCCCTGAGCACTCGGGGGAGGTGCAGGTCGAGGGCCTCGGCGCGGACGTGCGCGTCAGCCGCGACGCCCAGGGCGTGCCGCAGATCTATGCCGACTCGGCCGAGGACCTGTTCCGCGCGCAGGGCTACGTGCACGCGCAGGACCGCTTCTTCGAGATGGACTACCGCCGCCACGTGACCGCAGGCCGGCTGGCCGAGCTCGTTGGCAACAACGCCGACGCGATCTCGGCCGACATGGTCATCCGCACCTTCGGCTGGCGGCACGTCGCGGAGGAGGAGTTCAACATCCTCGACGACACCACCCGGCAGTACCTCCAGGCGTACGCGGACGGCGTGAACGCCTACCTCGCGGACCGCAGCCCCGCAGAGACGGCGGTGGAGTACACGGTGCTCGACGTCAGCGTCGAGGTGAACGAGCCCGAGCCGTGGGATCCCATCGACTCGCTCGCCTGGCTCAAGGCCATGGCCTGGGACCTGCGCAGCAACTACGAGGACGAGCTCGACCGGGCGCTCGCCTTCAGCACCATCGGCGACGCCGCGCGGGTCGCGGAGCTGTTCCCCGCGTACTCGGGCACCGGCAACGCGACGATCCTCGATCCCACCGAGGCGGGCGCCACGGCGACGACGCCGACCACCCAGGGCGCCCAGACGACGTCGGCCACGGTTGACCCGGCCACGGAAGACCAGGCCACGGCGGACCCGGCCACGGCGGACCTGTACAAGAACCCGGACCTCGCCGCCGCCGTCGAGGCGGCGCAACAGGCGCTCGACGCCGTGCCGGTGCAGATCGCGCGCGGCGAGGGCACCGGCTCGAACTCATGGGCGGTGTCGGGCCAGTACACGGAGTCGGGCCAGCCGCTGCTGGCCAACGACCCGCACCTCGACCTCGCCGCCCCCGGCATCTGGGCGCAGGTGGGCCTGCACTGCAACCAGGTGAGCGCCGAGTGCCCCTTCGACGTGTCCGGGTTCTCGTTCTCCGGGTTCCCCGGCGTGATCATCGGGCACAACGCCGACATCTCCTGGGGCCTGACCAACATGGGCGCCGACGTCACCGACTTCTTCATCGAGCGCGTCCGCAACGACACCTACCTGCGGGGCGAGGACCAGTGGGTCCCGATGGAGAAGGAGACGGAGGTGATCCGGGTCGACGGCGGCAGCCCGATCGACCTGGAGGTCCGGCGGACCGTGCACGGCCCGATCATCTCGTCCGTCATGGAGGAGGCCGCGATGGAGGCGGTGCGCGACTCGCCCACCGAGACCGGCACCGCGCTGGGCCAGTACGAGATCTCGCTGCAGTGGACCGCGCTGGAGCCCGGCCGCACGGCCGACGCCGTGTTCGAGATGAACCGCGCGAGGAACGCGCAGGACATGAAGGCGGCCGCCGCGAAGTTCGAGGTCCCCGCGCAGAACATCGTGTTCGCCACGACCGACGGGCACATCGGCTACCAGGCGCCGGGCAAGATCCCGGTGCGCGCCAACGTGCCGGGCGCGGTGGAGTCCGACGGCACCTGGCCCCGCCCCGGCTGGGACGCCCGCTACGACTGGACCGGCTACGTGGACCCGGCCCAGATGCCCGGCGTGATCGACCCGCAGGAGGGCTTCGTGGTCGCGGCGAACCAGGCCGTGCTGCCGGGCGGCTCTGGGCCGTTCATCACGCGCGACTGGGACTACGGGTACCGCTCGGAACGCATCCGCACCCTGCTCAGCGAGCGGATCGCCGAGGGGCGCAAGCTCACGGCCGACGATATGTCCGAGATCCAGCTCGACCAGTGGAGCGTGTTCGCGGAGACCCTCGTGCCCGTGCTGCTGGAGGTGGACCTCCCGGCGGGCTACGAGTCGGACGGCCAGGCCCTCCTGGCCGACTGGGACAGGTCCATGGACGCCGACTCGGCGGCGGCGGCCTACTTCTCGGCGGTGTGGCGCAACCTCCTGGAGACCACGTTCAACGACGAGCTGCCGGAGTCCATGTGGCCCGACGGCGGCAGCCGCTGGCTCGCCGTCATCCAGGGCATGCTCGACAACCCGAACGACGCGTTCTGGGACGACAAGTCCACCGTCGCCGTCGTCGAGAGTCGGGACCAGGTGCTGACGGAGGCGCTGCTCAGCGCGCGCCAGGACCTCACGGTCGAGCTCGGCAAGGACGCGGACGACTGGGAGTGGGGCACGCTGCACCAGCTCAAGCTGGAGCACCTGATCCTCGGCGGGTCGGGTATCCCCGCGCCGATCTCCACCTACATGAACCCGGCCCCCGTCAAGGTGGGCGGCGGTTCCTCGATCGTCAACGCCACGTCGTGGGACGCGTCCAGCGGCAGCTTCGGGGTGACGAGCGGCCCGTCGATGCGCATGGTCGTCGACATGGCCGACCTCGACGCCTCGACCTGGGTGGTCGTGACCGGTACGTCGGGGCATCCGGCGTCGGCCCACTACGACGACCAGCTCGGCGCCTGGGCGACGGGGGAGACCTTCCCGTGGCCGTTCAGCCCCGAGGCGGTCGACGCGGCGGAAGAGGACGAGCAGATCCTCACGCCGTGACGTGCGGCGCCCTGCGCCAGCGACATGCCGCCAAGGGACATGCCGCGAGGGGCCGTGCCGCGAAGGACTATGCGGTGAACCAGCGCCAGTCGTCGGTCGTCGCGACGGCGTGCACCAGGATGTCGTGCTCCTCGCGCGGCAGCGGGTGGTCCGCGGCGTCGTACACCTCTTCCGGGAAGACGACGGCGACCACCTTCGCGCCCGGGCGGAGGTGGGTGAGCGCGCGGTCGTACCAGCCGCCGCCCTGGCCGAGCCGTACCCCGCGGGTGTCGACGGCGAGAGCCGGCGCCAGGACGACGTCGGCCAGCTTGATGGCGTCCGTGCCGAGGGTGGGGCCGCCGGGCTCGGGCGGCCGACCGGGAGCGCGCTCCAGGAGGTCGTCGGATCCGGTGTACTCGGCCCAGTCGCGGGCGAGGCCGGCCCCGAGCACGGGGAGCAGCGCGCGGACGCCGCGGGTCGTGAGGCGGTCCAGGAGCGGGAGCATGCCGGGTTCGGCGGTGCGGGCGGCGTACGCGGCGACGCATCCGGCGTCGCGCACCTGGGGAATGGACTCGATGACGTCGGCGAACGACTCCGCGGCCTGGGCTCTCAGCCGGGCGGACCGCTGGCCGCGTTGTGCGCGGATCGCGCGGCGGAGCTCTTCCTTGGCGTCACCTGTCTCCATCCCGGGGCGGACGGGGTAAGGCTGTGGCGTCGGGACAGAGATGCCGCTCATGACCGCTATTGTGCCAAGACTCCGAGACAAGATTGTTACGAACAGCGCAACAAGAAGGCGAGAACATGACCGAGCGGCTGCTCGACGGGTCACGGACCACCGAGCGTGGTAGACCCTCTCCTACGCCGGGATTCGTCAGGGGACGTGGCAAGGGGCGAACGATGATGCCGTCGAGTAAGTCGGACGTGCCGGAAGGCACCACGGGACTGTTTGGTAAGGGGTGGACGGTGGCCAAGCCATGGCCGGTGACGCTGCGCGAGGACACGGCGGCGGGGACAGTAGTGCTGCGCCCGCTCCGGCGTCGGGACGCGACCGACTGGGCCCGCCTGCGGGCCGAGAACGCGGCCTGGCTGGAGCGCTGGGAGGCGACGTCGCCCGGCGCCAACCGCTACATCGCCTCGACGTTCGGCGAGTACGTGCGCTCCCTGTCCGCGCAGGCCCGCGCCGGGACGTCGCTCCCGTTCGGCGTGGAGCTCGACGGCGCGCTCGTGGGGCAGCTCACGGTCGCGTCCATCACCTGGGGCTCGATGTGCTCGGCGAGCATCGGGTACTGGGTCAGCGAGAGCGTGGCGGGGCGGGGCGTCATCCCCACGGGTGTCGCGATGGCCACCGACTACGCCTTCTTCCTCGGCCTGCACCGCATCGAGATCAACATCCGGCCCGAGAACAAGCCGAGCCTGCGCGTGGTCGAGAAGCTAGGCCTGCGGGACGAGGGCGTGCGCGAGCGGTTCCTGCACATCCAGGGGCAGTGGCGCGACCACCGCACGTTCGCCATCACCAGCGAGGAGGTCCCCGACGGGCTGCTGGCACGCTGGCAGCGCACGCGGGAAGCCCTGTGACGGTGGGACACGCCGCGCGTGGTGCGGCGGGCCGTGGTGTTGCTCGCCTAACGTCGTGTTGTGGAAGCGACCGGGGGACTCACAGCCGTAGCGCTGTTCGTCCTGTGGTTGGGCTACTGGATGCCGAGCCTCGTGCGGCGTCGGGCAGAGCTTGCCGAGGCGCGGGTGACGGACCGGTTCTCGGGAGGGCTGCGCATCGTCGCGATGAGCGGCTCACGTAGGAAGGGAGGGGCGATGGTTACCGACGGCAACCCGCGGGCTACCGGCCAGGGCCTGCCACGCGTCGCCCGCCCGACCCCGAAGCAGGGTCACCCCCTCCAGATCATGGTCCGCGGCCGCCCGCTGACGGCGGAGCGCCTCCGCCGGGCCGAGCGGCGTGCGCGCCGGGCCGCCCGGGCGCGGCGCCGGTTCCTCGTCTCCGTGTTCCTGCTCCTGTGCAGCGTGGTCGCCTGGACGCTCGTCGGGTTCGACCGGCTGCACTGGGGCGCCGCTGTCGCGCCGTCGGCCATGCTGCTGTTCGTGCTGTTCCTGGGCCGACGCGCGGCCCGTGCCGCCCGGCGGGCGGACGCCCGGTGGCAGGCGACCGTGCGCGAGGCGCGGCAGCGCGCCACGCAGGCCCGTGCGCTCGCGAACGGCGGCCCGTACGCGCCGCGCAACCGGGCGCAGGTGGTCGGCCTGGCCACCCGCGGCTCGGACACGGAGACCCAGGCGATCCCGCGGGTCGGCGGCAAGAACGTGCTCGACGAGATCCTCGACGGGCCGGACGAGCCCAAGGTCATCGAGGTGCCCGTCGAGGCGTCGGACGGCGGCTCTTCCGCCGCGGCGGAAGAGCCGGTCAGCGGGGGTGCGTGGGACCCGGTCCCGGTGCCGCTGCCCACCTACGTGACCAAGCCGGCGGCGCCGCAGCGCCAGCCGGCGGCGCTCCCGGCCGCTTCGTCGTCTGCTTCGGGGCCGACGGCGGGTTCGGGCGGCTCCGGTCGGCAGGGTGCGTCGGGTGCGGCGGCTGAGGCTGGGCCGACGGCGGGCGGGGGTGCTGGCTCGGGGGCTTCCGGGGTGGCTGGTGCCGCGGCTGCTGGAGTGACTGCCGGGGCGCCTGCCTCGGCGTCGGGCGATGCCGAGGTGGACCCGGTCGCGGAGGATGAGCTGCTGCGGGGCGAGCCGCCGCGCATGAAGTCCGAGACGCTTGCCACGCCGCTGGAGGAGATCCTGGCGCGACGGCGGGCGGCGGGGTGATCTCGCTGGTCGGGCCGGGCGATCGTGCTGGTCCGGGGCACGCGGGCCCCGGGTTGGTGACCCGCGCGACACGGCATCAAGTTGCGGATGACCTGATGTGAAGTGCTACTCTTCTGCAGTCCGAGGGGCTATGGCGCAGTTGGTAGCGCGTCTCGTTCGCAATGAGAAGGTCGGGGGTTCGAATCCCCCTAGCTCCACCCGGTGAAGGCCGCTGATCCGCTCGAAAGAGCAGGTCAGCGGCCTTCGACGTTCCTCGCAGGGCACCTAGAGAAGGAATGGTGCAACGAGGATGACACGGTTCGTGACACGGTTTGAGCGCCCACGGGTGCCACTCAGTGCCCATGGTCCGACGTGGCTCCAGGTGGCCGCCGGACTCATGAGGGGAATGAGCGCCGAGCCCGAGGAACCACTGGACCGCACCCCGATGTGGACCCTGGACGAGCTCTGCACGTTCGTGCGCACGACCCCTGCCACGGTCCACACGTGGCGCAAGCACGGGCGGGCGCCGAAGGCGCACCGGATCGGCCGGCACCTGCTGTTCGCGGACGCCGATGTCCGGGCGTGGTTGAAGGCGTGCGCCGAGGCCGCCGAAGGTCCCGACAACACCGCTGACGGTCCCGCTGCTGATGCTGACGGGTCGGGGTGGTGAGCCGTGGGCAAGCACAAGCTGGAGCCGGGCGAACACGGCGAGATCTTCCTTCAGCAGACCGGCCCGAAGACATGGCGTGGGCGCACGAGGTTGTGCCTGTGGGACGGTACGGAGACGTGGGTGTCCCGCAACGCGTCGACAGACGATGCAGCCCGGCTGAAGGTCCAGAAGGGCGTCGTGGAGCGGCTGAGCGCAGCCCGCGGCTCGGACGACCTGAAGCCCAACTCGAAGGTCGGGCTTGCGTGCCGGCAGTGGGTCGCCGAGATGCGGGTGCGTTCGGAGTGGCCGCGTCCGCCGATCCGTCCACAGACTGTGGACGAGTACGAGCGGCTGCTGGGTAACCACGTGGTGCCCAAGCTGGGCAAGCGCCGCCTGAACGAGCTGACCCCCGCCATCTGCCAGGCGTTCCTGGACGGGATCGTGAAGCTGGGTAAGTCCGAAGGCCGGCAGGCCAAGGGGCAGGAGATGGTCGTCACAACGCTGCAGGTGCGGTCCGCGCTGTGCATGGTGCTCGACCGCGCGGTCGTACATGACGCCATCCGGGACAACCCAATGCGGAAGACGATCGCACCGGCGAGGAAGAAGCCGAACCCCAGGGCGATGACGGTGACGGACGTGTACCGGCTGCGTGCCGCGGTCCGGGCGTGGGAGAAGGACCGTCAGGGCAAGCCCGGGCCGAAGCCGACGGGGCACCTCCCTGCGGCGATCGACGTGATGCTCGGGACCGGTATGCGCATCGGCGAAGTGATGGCGCTGCGCTGGGGCGAGGTGAACCTGTCCCCGGACGGGCTGCCAACGATCGCCGTAGAGGCGACCCTGGCGGACGTGAAGGGGCAGGGCACGGTGCGGCAACCGAAACCGAAGACCGACGCGGGGGAGCGGACCATCATCATCCCGGCGTTCGTCGTGGAGTCGCTGGAGCAGATCCGCCCTGCTGTGACGACCGCGGAGATGCCGGTGTTTCCGTCGCGTCGGTTCAAGGACGAGCGGGCTGTGTCGAAGGAGCAGACGACCGCCAACATGCGCCGCACTCTCCGATCCGCGCTGGCGCTGGCGAAGATGACCGGTCAGGTGCATCCCCACCTGCTGCGCTCCACGGTGGCGACCTATGTCGCGCGGCGGATGCGGGCGGCGGACGCGGCAGCACTGCTGGGGCACAAGATCGATGCCGGGGTGACCGGGGAGCACTACATCGAGCGGCTGCGTCTGGCGCCGGACACGTCGGCCGTGCTGCAGGAGATGGTCGACATCGGCAAGGAGGAAGCCAAGAAGGCGAAGCGAGCAACGGCCGCTACTCAGGCTGCCGCGGGACGGCGGGAGAGCCCGATGGTTACCAGAGCGGAGGCTGCTCTTCGTTGACGGCGTGACGCTGCGCTCCGGCGGTTTGGCGTTCGTACACGACTCGCATCTGGTCCGTGACGTCGCTGAGGTCCTCGGTGTGGATGCTGAGGTATCCACTGCGGTTCTTGAGGAGCCGCTTGGCTTCGGTCCTGGCCCAGCCGAGCTCGTCGATGTAGTTGGCGAACGTCTTGCCTGAAGCGCGGGCGTAGGCCAGCGCCGCCTGTGGGGTGTCCTGGTCAGGACGTTCCTCAAGCACTACGTGGAGGTCGACGTCACCGAAGTCGGTGGCCGTCTCGTCCAGCAGTGAGCCAAACAGGGAGATCCTCTCGATCCATAGCGGCTTGTCCGGGTCTGCGTTGTACTCCGCAGCGCGGTCGAGGACGTCGGCGAGGAGGGCTTCCGCCTTTGTTCGGGAGATCGGTTTGAGGAACGAGGCGCCAGCCAGGGCACTGCCGAGAAGAGTCGTGATCCACAAGGTCTCAGGCTCTCCGTCGTCGCCCTCGCCGGTCTGGCGTAGTACGTATCCCGCGGCCTCAAGTTGTTGGAGAAGCAGTTCGGCCTGAGGAACGTCGACCTTGACGAGGTATGCGATGCGTTCGGTGAACGTCCAGCCATGCAGGCAAGTCCGCGCAACGCTGCGCGCGAGGCCCGGCTCGATCCCCGCTAGGGTCACTCCGCGCTGCAGTCGCATGGCCCCAACATTGGCACAGGTGCCGGCACTCAGTTGATCCGAACTAGTGGCTCGTGACTCAACACGGCCTCGGTGAGGCGAGCGTGCTCACGACGTCGTCGTGCCGCCTGAACTGGCTCTTCGCTACCTTCACGCGTTCGAGATCCCGGCCGTGGACGAGGGCTTGATCCGTGCCGTTGGCGTTTGACGATCGGCCTCCGGTCAGTACCGGCCGCACGCTGCGGTGACTACCTCACGCCACAGTTCTGGATGGGTCTGCCAGAAGTCGTGCGGGACATCGGGAACCGTCTCAAAGAGACCGCACGGGACGAGCTCACCCAACTGGGCGAGCGGCCACGACGGGCGGATGTCCGCACCCGCGGCGAAGAAGGTCATCGGCACCTGAGAGTCGGCCAGGGTGCGCCAGAGACCCGGCTCGTGGATCCAGTCGAGGAACGAGGCCTGGAGCGCGGCGTGGACCTCGGCCGACCAGGCGATGTCGGGGCCGGGATCTGTGGCTCGTCCCGACTCGTACTCCACGGACCAGGAGCGGTCCTTGTGCAGCCCGTGCCCGGCGATGCCGACAACCCGCACCACCGACTCCGGGCGGTCGAGCGCGTAGCGGACGGCGAGGTCGCTGCCCCAGGAGTGACCGAGCACGATCCATTTCGCGATGCCGGCTGCGCTGCGCACCTCCTCAAGGTCGGCCACGGCCTGCGCCATCGTGTGTGGTCCGCCTCCGGACCGGCCGACGCCGCGGGGTTCAGGGAACCACGCTCGGAAGCCTTTCGGCGCCAACTCGTCCGACTCCAAATAGTGGACGCATCCCGGTCCGCCTGACAGCACAACGACGTCAGGCCCGGTGCCGCAGACGCCCACATGGAGCCTCGCACCGCCATGGGTCGTCACTGCCATGGAGTCCATCGCGCGATGCTATCGACCCGCGCGCAAGCCGCCCGGTTCGAAGAGGAGCAAGATCGGCCATTGGCTCGGGGAGATCGGAACCGTGATGCTGTCTCGGCGGCGACGACGCCGTGCATGTAGGGCTCGGTTACCAGAGCGGAGGCTGTTCTTCGTTGACGAGGTGATCCTGTGCTCCGGTGGGTTTCTGGCGCCGGAGTGCAGGGTGCCTCTTGTGGCGAGCGGCATGGATCTCGGTGCACAAGTGCTCGAGGCGCTCAGTTGTGCTGTGCAGGCGCACGAGGTCGCCGCTGCTCATGCCCGCGGCGAGTCCGGCGACGTCGGCGTGGTCAATCCACTCCTGAATGTCAGCAACAACCTCGGCGAGGGGTCGCGCCGTACCTGGAACTGTTGGCTTGGCGTCGTCGGAAGCGGGCGCCTTGGGTTGCGGTGTGCGTGTTCGGGCGAGGGCTGCTTGCGCGATGGCGGCCAGTTCGGCTGGATCGTCCTGGCCGTCGCCTGCCGGGGGTTCGGCGTCGGTGGCGTGGTGCTCGGTGATCGCCGTGCGGATCTGCTTCCACTCCTTCTCTGGGGAGGCGCCGTTGGTGGTGATGTCGTTCCAGGCGGTCTCGGCCATGGCACGGATGTGGTCGGGCATGTCGGGGTCGTCGCGGGTGTCCTTGATCCGTCCGGCGTGTTCGAGCCGGGTGTAGGACTTGGTCCCGGTGACCATCCGGGCGGCCTTGGCGCGCGCGTCACCATGCTGGCCCGGAACGGGCTCGCCCTGCTGGTTCGGTGCCGCCGATTCGGCGGGGCCGTTGTTGTCCCTTTTGCCCCCGCCGTTCGTGTTGCCGTCCTTCCAGCCCGCGTTGGTCGCGTTCTTCGTGGTGTGGAAGCGGGTGGCCTGCTGCCGGTGGGCGGCTTGTTCGGTCTCGGCGGCCTTGTACTCGCGGTACAGCTCCTCGGCAGTCTCCAGCGGCAGCGGCTCACGGATGGTGTTCTCGTCGTGTTCGGCGATCAGGTCCCGTAGCCCTTCCGTGGCACGGCGGACGAACACCGGCACGGTCTTCCAGCCGAGCAGCTTGACGGCTTCCAGGCGTCGCCACCCGCACAGGAGTAGGCCGTCGGGGGTAACGGTCAGGGGGCCGAGCAGCCCGACACGACGGATCGAGTCGCACAGCGCTTGGAGGTCGCCGAGATCGCGCCGGTGCCGGTACCCGACGGTGATGGAGTCGACGGCGCGGTCGAGCCGCAGCCCGTCGGTGTCGTCATGCGGCATGCTGAGCCTCCCGGGCGTCGAGGTGGCGTGGCGGGGTCAGGTCGTGCGCGTCCTGCTCGATCACCAAGTGTGCGGTGTCGCCGGCTAGGAGGCGGTGGAGCAGGCCGTCGCGGCTCGGTGTTCCGAGTACGGCTGAAACGAGGCGGGTCCAGGTGGGCTGGTCGACGTCCAGCGCGGCTGCCGGGTGGTGGTCCTTGCGGAGCCGGTCCCGCGCCGCCGGAACACCGCTGGCCGTGATCAGAGTCGTGGCGATGTGCTCCAGCCCACGCCGGGCTACGTCCTCAGGCCACCCGACCGCGACCAGAACCGCGATAGCCGTCCGGGTCGCGGCCCGGACCCGGCGCACGGCAGCGGCCGTGGTCGGGTCGACATCGCCGGCAGCCGCGGGGTCGGAGCGTGTGGTGGCCAGGGCGAGTTCGAGCCAGGGCGCAGCCTCGCCGTCCGAGCTCGTGCTCGGGGCGGAGGGGTCACCGATGCGCATCGCGGGTGGCAGGTCGGGGCGGGCCATCAGGCGACGTGCGCGGTCCCGCGAGCACAGCAGCTGATCGGCGCGGTCCTCGGCCCGCAGAGTCCGGGCCACCGCCGTGGTGACGACCGCCCAGGGGTTTCGTGCCCGTCGCACGGCGGGACTGCGGAGGGCTTCGAACGCCGCGACGGCGGCGTCATGTTCGGTGAGGTGGTGCTTGCGTGCTAGGTGGCGGTACCGGTCGGCGCAGTACGCCAGCAGCTCGGTGGCCTCGGGAGCGGTCGCCCACGCCGCATCGCCTCCCCCGGCGAGACGGTCGAGCAGGGCGCGGAGCCCCTCCGGGGTGGCGAACGCCGGCCGGACACCGTCCGGGCCTGTCCGACCGGAACGAGGAGGTGCTTCGCCGTCAGCGCGCGGGAGAACCTTGGCGGGTCGCTGGTCGGGGTGGCGGTCCGGCCCTGCCGTCCGGACTGCGCCCGTGCTCTGGTCGCTCATCATCAGTACCCAGTCGTGGCACACATGGCGGACCACGTCTGTGCACTACGGTAGGTCGCCAGATCAGAATGTGCAAGACTTACACATGACGGACTGGGATGTTGTGATCATGCACTCCAGAGATAGCCTGATGGGCATGGGACACCCCACCGAGCCCGAGCACCCCGACCCGCACGCTGGATCCGACCAGCAACCTCGCTATGTTCGCGAGCGCGTCGACGGCACGGTTCGCGGCGGCCAAGCGTGGTCGAGCTCCTGGACCGCGGGCATCGGCGAGCGGCTGCGCTCCGCCCGCCGGGCCGCCGGGCTGACCACGCAGCAGGTCGCCGAACGAACCGCAGAACTGGGCTACCCGATGGCTAGGGCGAGCATCGCGAACCTGGAGACCAGGCCCCGGGAGAAGATCTACCTGCAAGACGTCGCGGTACTCGCAGCCGCGCTCGGAGTCGCACCCATCGAGGTGCTGTACCCGCTGGAGGTCAGCACCGTCCCGACCGCCACACCCACACCCGTCGGCGTGGTCCGCCGTGGCGTGCTGAAGAACACCAGCACCCAGACCCTGCCCGGCCGCACCGAACGAGCCCCGACCGCCGCCGCCTGGTTCACCGGCGGATACGGGAGAGTCCTCGAAGCACGCCTGGCGGCTATCACCGCCTACGGCAGGTTCGAAGCCCGTGGCCAGTTGCTGGCGATGCTCGTTGAAGAAGAGAAAGCCGGAACTCTGCAAGCCAGAGCCCAGGACGTTGGCGCCCCTGCACCCCGCCAGTTCATGAGCGTCTTGCGGATGGAGGTCTACGACCTCGCACGCTGGGCCATCGACGCAATCACCGCCTACGAGCAGCTCGCAGCCAAGGTCGGCGACACCAGGCCCGCGGTCAGCGACAAGGAGCGTGAGATCGCTGAGCATGTTGCCGCGACCGCACTGCCGGGGTATATCGAGGACCCGTACGAGCGGCCCTACGTCCACGGCGTGCTGACCATCGGCGCCCCCGAACCCGGAGCCACACCCTTCTACCTCCAGGACGAGCCCGAGAACCGCTGGACCCCACCCGACCTGACCCGGCCCGCCACCGCGTTCGAGGCCACCCCGCAAGACCGACACCGTCGGATCAAGCCTGAGCAGCCAAAGCATGCTGAACCCTGGCCCTCGCCCGCCGGCCCGCCGCGACGACGAGACGGCGGAGGCATGGACGCACCTGGACTGTAGAAACGCATATCGAGCGCGGACGTGGAGTGTGCCGACACCTAGTGCCGTATCAGGCAACGTTTGCCCTGTCGACCACGGCTCGTAGCCACTGGCGGCAGACCGCACGTCGGCGTCGCGCCGGTGGTGTCAGGAGCTGCTCGCGGTGCCAGGGCTGCCCAGGTGCCGGGCGAAGAACCGGATCGAGCTGTCGATTTCGAAGGACGGGATTGCAAAGTGGCCGCCGGGGTTGGCGTGCAGGGTCTTCTCGGCGGAGCCGAGTGCGTCGAACAGCTTCATGACGGTGTCCCGCGGATGCCCTTCATCGTCCCACTGCAGCACGTACTCGACCGGGACGGTGATCCGTGCCGCGGTGTCGGTGAGCCAGTCGCTTGCGATGAGGCCGAGGACCGCGGCCTTGATCCGCGGTTCGGTCGCGACGAGGCGGATGCCCGTCTCACCGGCAGCGGACAGGCCGTAATACCCGACGGGGTGGCTGTCGCCGACGGAGTCCAGTTTCTGGAGTGCATCGAGGGTGGTCTGCCAGTCGGGTACGAGCTGCGACGCTACGACTTCGCAGAGGGCGGGCCATTCTGGGCCGGCGGGCTCGCCTGCCGCCTTTCGTTCGTCGTTGATCGCGACCAGCCGCCGGATCTCCGGGTGCTCCGGCCTGTCACCGGTACCGGGCGCGTCGATCGCGGCGACCGCGAAGCCGCAGGAGGTGACGTAGGGGAAGGCTCGGGAGACGACCTCCCATCCCTTCTTGTGCTGGCCGCCGCCGTGCCCGATCAGGACCAGCGGACGGGGACCGGAGCCCTCGGCGGGCGTCCAGAGCACCCCGGGGATGTCCCCGATAGTGAAGAACTGTTCGCGGATGCCGTCAACGACGGTCTCTGAGGTCATACGCATGACAGGACTAAATCGGTATTCCCGCTGACGCGGCGAGTTAATTATCCGGGCGGCCAGGTCGGAGACGATGATGCTCGGCGCCGGTTGATCTCCCGTCGCCCGGGCACGATCGGCCACGCCCGCGCGGGCTGCCATGGTCACGCCAGCGGCGCAGCGAATTTGACCGACGCGCCAACGACTACAGGGGCAAACGTTGACTGATGCGGTACTAGATGCGGACATTGGATACCGTCAGTCCATGCCCACGTCAGAGCCCCAAACCCTGTCGATCTACCTCGACCCTGCGGACGTCCTCGCTCAGGTCGGCCTCGGTTCGCTACGGGAAGAGGACCAGGCGGCGTTCGGAAGTGTTGCCGCCCGAATGGCCTATGTCGGCCGTCGCGACCTCGAAGAGGAAGCGGAATCGATGTACTCACTGGTCGGTCGACTCTACGAGCAGGACCTGACCGAATACTTCGACGCGTTCGCTCTGACGATGCGAGCCCTCGTTGCGGAGCGGGATGACATCGAGCAGGTCGACGTCATTCGAGACACGCATGGGCGCGGGATAAGAGAGCATGGGCCGCTGGCCACAGAACTCTACGAACTTGCAGTCTCTCGCACGGCGTTCACTGCGACCGGGCAGCCACCGGATCTCACCGTGAGCGCCGCGGACGAAGCTCGGGCGATCGGTTCCACCTACGCGGCACGCGCCTATGCGATCGCCACCGCGGACGCCGAGACTGACGCTGGATCGGACCCGGAGTCGGACTCACAGCCCTGAACCAGGACACGGTCGCGGGTGCGCACACAGGCCTGCGAGCGAAGACGCTCACCAGCGCTCATCTGCCCAGCCCCCAAGGAGGAGGCCTCGATGGAAGCCCGTCCGCAGATTGTGTGCCTGTGCGGCTCGACTCGGTTCGCTGAGGAGTTCCGCGCGGTGAATCGTGACCTGACCCTCGCCGGGGCAATCGTCGTCGCGCCCGGTGTCTTCGAGCACGCTGGCGACCAGATCACCAACGAGCAGAAGGCTGCGCTCGGTGCGCTGCATTTCGCGAAGATCGACCTCGCCGACCGCGTCATGGTGGTCAACCCGGGCGGGTACATCGGGGAGTCCACGCGACGCGAGATCCGCTACGCACACCAGGCCGGAAAACCGGTAGAGTACACCGACGCCCTCGACAGCGTCGTCAACCCCTGACCACGCTCATCCGCGCAGAGCCCGTTCTGCGTTCCGTATCAGTGCGACAAGAGTGCGTCACCACCGCGTCCCTCGTGCGCTACAGATGAGTTGGTGTTCCGGGTTCGATGGGAAAGGTACGAGAGCCCGCGTTCCAGTGGGCTCGCCCCGGACCCGGAGCGTGAACCATGCAGGCCCAGACCAGACCCCCAGCAGGCGAGTCGTTGCACGGCATGTTCGTCGCCCTCATCGAGATTCTGGAGGCGCTCGGCGAGGAGCGCGTCGCCGGTCTGACGATCCTTCGCGGCTCGGTACGGATCGAGCCGTCTCGGCTGTCCGACGGCGAGGTCATCGCCCGTGAACTCGGACCGACCGAAGGCGTCGTTCAGCGGCTGGCTACCCCCGCCGTCGCCGACTGGTCCGGGACCGTCGCGGGGCTGGAGTGCCACGTCCGCACATTGGCAGGGACCACCCGATGACCGGGCCGCGACCGGTCGCGGTGGGATACGTCGCCGCACGGACGGTCAGCGAGATAGACCGGCAACGCCGCGAAGTCACCTCCTACGCGGAGTCGGAGGGCCTTGCGCTCGCGGATGTCCTCAACGACACGCGTGACGGGCTCACGATCAGCCAGGTCACCGAAGCCGCCCGCAGTCACGGCGCGAATGTCGTTGTGGTTCCGGCCGAAGCGAGACTTGCCGAGGCCTACGCCCGACTGGCCTATGAGCTGGAGCAGCACGGCACGCGCTGCATCCTGCTGGGCGATCCGGGTCCGGCGACCCACCACCACGGACATGTCCTGGTCAGTCTCGGGGGCCGGTCGTGATCGCCGCCGGCAGCCACGCCCGGCTACTCGTCGCGCTGGACATCGACGGGACCATCATGTCGTCCGATGGCACCATCGCTACCCCTGTCCACCGTTCGATCGGGCTGGTACGCGCGGCGGGGCACCGAGTTGTGCTCGCGACAGGCCGGTCGCTGGCCGGTGTGCTGCCGGTGATCGAGCGCCTCGGCCTGACCGACGGGTACATCGTGTGCTCGAACGGAGCCCTGACGATCCGCCTGGACACGAGCGCGCCGGGCGGCTACCGGTTCGCCCGCAGCGAGCTGTTCGACGCGACCGCGGTGATCCGTCGCGTCCTGGAACTGGAGCCCGCAGCACGGGTCGCGGTCGAGGAGCCGGGTTGGGGCTGGCGGGTAAACACGCTGTTCGAGCCGGGGCAGGTCAACGGTGAACAGAAGACCGCATCAGTCGCGGACCTGTGCTCCAGCCCCGCGACACGCGTGGCGTTGGCCGCGCCAGGGCTGGGAGGGCACCTGGATGCGCTGCGGGAAACCGGGGTCACGGTGACTTCGGCAGGGGAGTTGTGGCTGGACGTGACCGGGCCGGAAGTCACGAAGGCGAGTGCGCTCGAAGCCCTACGGGAGAAGCTCGACATCCCGCCGGAGGCGACGGTCGCGCTCGGCGATTCTGAGAACGACCTCGACGCCCTCGTCTGGGCGGGGCGGGGGATCAGCATGGGTCACGCACCGTCGACAGTGCGTGCCGCTGCCGACGAGGTCACCGGCACCATCGACGAGCACGGTGCGGCGACGGCACTCAACTCGCTGCTCCCCGACATCGACACGACGCCCCTGCCCGACCTGGCCGCCCAGCTTGCCGTCGCAGTCGACTCGGCACCGGGCGTGGCCAAACTTCGGGTCTGGCACGGGCCCGGGGCTGATCTCGCGGGAGCTGAGATCCATTCCGCCGTCGCGCGAGCCTGGGTGCGCCACGCCCCGATTCCCGCCACCGACGGCGGCACGATGCAAACCATCACCGACGCCGCCGATCAGGCCGGGCTCATGTACCCAACCACGGACCTGGGCCTTCGTGCTCGATGGACCAAGACCGAGCCCGACGACGGCCCGACCCTCTACGAGCTGCCCATCTGGCAGCGATGAACTCACGTCCGGCTGCCCCGATCCGGACGTGAGCCCGCCCCCGCCCGGCGGGAACCGCTGGCCGGGACCGCTCCCGGACGGTCCCGGCCAGTGCCACGCGCAGGGACCATCAGTGCGCGGCGCAGCTCAAGTCCCATCGTGTGAATCGTCTGCGAGCATGGCTCTGCACGCGGCGCGATACGCAGCAAGAGCGGACCGGTACTGACCCCACCCGCCCTCCTCCCCAAAGAAAGTGGCGACGATCGCGCTGCGTAGGTTGTCCGCCGCGAGCACCACCTCTGGCGTCGCGAGCAAGACGACCCGTGTGTGGGCTGAATTGAGTTCAGGGAACCGGTAGTCGGTGAAGATCTCCCCAGGGCTAACGTGACCGGTTTGTGGATCCATCTCGGTGTCTTGGATTCCCGACGCCAAGCGCGTGGCGACGTCGTCGAGTTCGATGACAGCGTCCCTGCGGTCCTCGTATCGACGCTCTTTTGCTTCGAAGCGAAGCCGCGCTCGTCCTTCACGCAACTGCCGCTCCGCAACTCGGCTTGCCTGGCGGTTCGCCAACCAGAGCGTGAGCGTCGAGCCGGCCACCGTGACGAGCGCCGCCGTCCCAGGGGTACTGAGCAGGGCAGTGAGATCCACGGCTCTGAGGCTAACCCGGTCGAGACCACGCTTGGGCTGCATCTGGCAGAGCATCTTCGAGCCGCGGCTGATTTGGTGAATCGTGAGGTCAGGTGGTCGGACGTTCTCGGTGTGTGCTGCACGGCTCGGCGTCGGTCGTCGCATCTTCGTAGCATCTGCGCGCCCGTACCTCCGAGGCCAAGACGCGCATCGCTCTGGGCCATAACCTCGACGCGTGGATGAGACACGCGAGGACGAGGTGACGTTGCGGTCCGGGATGCTGGACCGAATGACAGCCATGTGGAACCGCCCGCTGGCCGAAGATGTAGCTGACGCCATGACGGTGGTGCCCCGGCACCTGTTTGTGCCGGGCGTGTCGCTCTCGGAGGCGTACGGGTCCGGCGCCGTGGTTACCCACTGGGACGAGCAGGGTGTGCCGACGAGCTCGGCGTCGGCGCCTGGCACGGTCGCGGGAATGCTGGAGCAGGCGGAGGTCCGACCGGGGCAGCGGGTACTGGAGGTCGGCGCGGGGACCGGGTACAACGCCGCCCTCTTGGCCCATCTGGTCGGTCCTTCGGGTTCGGTGACCACGATCGAGTACGACGCTGACGTCGCCGATGCGGCGCGGGACCACCTGGCCGCCTATGGCGCGGACCGAGTGCGGGTCGTGACCGGTGACGGCACCCTGGGTGCGGCCGAGGACGGTCCGTTCGACCGGATCCTGGCGACGGCTGGGGCGTGGGACGTGGCGCCGGCCTGGGTTGAGCAGCTCGCTCCTGATGGCCGGGTGGTGCTGCCGCTGCGTCTGCGCGGTCTGACCCGGGTGGTCGCGTTCGAGCGCACCGGGACGGGGCTGCGGAGCGTTTCGGTGGTCGAGGACGGCTTCATCCCGATGAAGGGCATCGGCGCGATGCCGGAGAAGAACGTCCCGATCGGTTCGGGCCCAGACCTGACGCTGCGGATCGACGACGCACAGCCGGTGGAGCCAGCGCTCCTGGAGGCCCTGGACGGCGAGCCGATGCTGGAGTGGACGGACGTCGTCGCGCCGTGGGCGTGGACGCCGGAGCAGGACTTCTGGCTCGCGACGCTTCCGGGATTCTGTCGGGTGTTCGTCAACGCGGAGGCCGTGGCGGCAGGACGGATTCCCCGCGCGAAGGACCCGTGGGGCGCGTGGGGTGTCTACTCGGGCGGCTCGCTGGCATACATGGTCGCGCGGCAGACCGGCGGTACCGATGAGATGCCAATGCTGCAGGTCGGTGCGTGTGGTTTCGGGCCCGACGGGGCCGAACTCGCGCGGCAGCTCACCGGCCGGGTCCAGACCTGGCAGGAGCAGACGGCGGCCGGGGTCGAGGTGACGATCGAGGCACGCCCGCCCGCCTCGGCGCCTCTGCACGGAGAGAACGGCGCCCTGTTGGTCGTCGACAAGGTGGACCACGTGTTCGTCGTGACCGCGGTCCGGGCCGCGACGTCCATCGAGGCCTAGCACGGTGTGGAGGTCACGACGCGGAGAAGACCTCGACAGCGCCGGACCCTATCGCCCACCCATGACGCGGTTCCTCTGGCGCGCCCGACACCCGAGAGCTGCACTGGTTCGAGCTTGTCGAACGTGGCTTCTACCGGTTCGCGGGCGCGCCTCTCCGGCAGCCAGGCTGTTGGAACGAGAATCGGACCATGGAACCTGGCGACGTCTGGGCCTACCGTGCTCGGAGCATCGATGCCCTCGCTCCCGTGCGCGTCGTGCGACTGGGGAAGAAAAAGCCCGCTCGTGTGCTCGTGCGCTGGGAGGACATGGACGAAGAAGGCCGAGAGGAGTGGGTTCCTCCGGCCAGGCTCAAAGTCCTGTGGGAGCGAGTGGACGAGTTCCGTGCGCAGGAAGCGCGCTGGGCGGCCATCTATGCGGAAGGGCCTGGCGGTGATACTGCCGAGGCGTACGCCGCGAACGAGGTCATCAGCCTTTACCTTGACCACGACATCGCGTCAATCTCGTCGAGCTCCACGTCGTATCTGATGATCCGTGAGGTGGCTGCGCTGGCTGAGCGCACCGGCCTACCGGTCAACGTTCTCGACCACCCTCTCGCCTTCGACGCCGACGGCGGATACGTCGTCCCGTGGCCGGTCACCAAGCTCGTTGCACGAAGCATCGCGGAAAGACACGCGGACATGATCCTGGCCGAGGTGGACAAGGAAGAACGCGAGGCGCAGCGCGCCATGATCCACGGAGGCTCCTATGAGCGGTCTCGAGGCAACTGGCGCGCCACCGAGGCAGAGTGGGAGATCGAGAAGGACGCCATGGAGTGGGCACGCCCGCGGCGCGAGGTCTTGCGTGCATGGTGCGGTGAACATGCCAAGCGATGGGACGAACTGGCCGAACTCCGCAAGGAGATCAAGCGGGTGGGTGATATCGCTGAGCGAGCCATCGATGCCCTGCGAGCTACAGGTGCTGAACGGCCTGCGGACGACCTCATGATCGCGCTCGGCAAGACCGTCGAGATGCTCCGCACCGACTCCCGAACCTGACCGAGCCGCGGCGCCGATCGGGTTTACGACATCGACTCAAGGGCCTCCAGGAGCCGTGGCAGCCTGCTCTCCAGCGTCCAACGCGAAGTGTCGCCCCATCGACGCGGTTGGTACCAGCCTGACCGGAGAACCACCTCAATGCGCCCATTCCCTTCCAGTACCACCACCGGGCTGACGCGCTGCCACGAGTACAGGCGTGCGGCGATCTCCTCTTCGGGGTAGTGGAAGGTCCTGCTCTTCTGCTCCTGGAGGCGCAGATCGTGAGTGCGTCGACCGATCGTCAGGCTGATGCCGGAATCATCCGGGCGAGGCCGGACTTCATGCCCGCGGCGCGCACACTCTCCTGCCATGGCTTGAAGTATTCGAAGTGCCCGCTCAAGGTGAGCGTCACCGACATCAAGGCGGCCCACCTGCTCCACGAACGGACGAACCACTGGATTACGTGGATCCACGGCGTCCGGGATGGAGATCGGTGCGAGCGCCGGCCTGTCGGGCGGCACGTCAACGAGTTCGATGACGAGGTCGCCGCGGTCACGTCCGCGGTGCGTCACCCGCTTACCCGAGGGCACTCGGTCACGCGGCATTGCGGCAAGCGCCCGCCGGTAGGCCGCACGGAGTTCTGGCTTCGGGTCCGGAACGCGAAGTGATCCGCCGGCATCGACCAGGTCGCGCAACAATGCATCACCCGCGATAACCGGCCTTTGGCGCTGCGGCCGCCGCCCAGCGTTCGCAGGACTCTTCTTCGTCGCGGTCGTTGCGGTGTCGGCCGGACGATCGAGAGCCTCGCGTCCAGCCTGAGTTGCGTGTGCCGTCCACGAAGGGCCATGTCCACGGACCACCACCAGCCCTCGCGCATGCAGTGCGCGCGCTGTCTGGCGATGAGCGTAGTCGGGCCACTCCCGCTCCGGGCAGCCCGCGACGATCCATCTCAAGACCTCACGCTGGCGTTCGCTGAGCCGGCCCACAGACCCTGTCTACCAGGTGAAGCGGCTGCCGACCGCCCGGGAACCAAGCGGCCCGTCCAGCGCATCAGCGCATGCCAGCGTCGCGGAAGCTTTGGGTGTCGCCGCGTCCACGCACGTTGGTCGATGAGGGCCACGACCGACGTACGCGAGCACCGGCGGGCGTCGGCCAGCGTTCAAGCAGTGAGGAGCAGGGCATCCCAGGGCGTGGTGACCGAGCGTTTGGGAAGCCCGGCGAGTTCGCTGAGGGCGAGAGCGACGCCTGCTGCACCGGTAAGGAATCCAGGGTTGTCGTGGCTGACTCCGTGTTCGACGTGCCCCACGAAGAACGGTCGGTCGCGGTCCACTGACTGCGCGATGCCAGCTGCCGCGCGCTCGGCAACATCGTGGTCAACGCCGGTCGTGCAGCATAGGACGCCGGCGTACCCGTGGCAGAGTGTCGGTCCTTCGGCGTCCCAGGCGACGTGGTGGGCGCCAAGACTCGCGAGGTCCGCACGGGCTGCGGCGGCCAGGGCGCCGTCGTTGAGCGCGTGCGCCGCGTGCAGCAGGCTGCGAGCGATTCCGGGCACGCCGTAGCACCACGCGACGCGTCGTCCGTGCCGGGTGGGGGAACCGTCGGCGAGCTCTTGTCCTGTGGCGTGGTTGGGCCAGCCCTGATCGTCGACCCGCCAGCGTTCGAGCCACCGGGCAGCGTCCCGGATCGCGGTCGCTTGTCCGGCGACGGTGTGCCCGGTGGCGTGCGCCAGCGCCAGGAAGGCGAGAGGGCCGGCGACGCCGTGGGCGAGACCTGTGTCTGCTGCCCCGGTTCGGTCGAGGCGGGCGGCGACAACCGCCGGGTGCTGTTCGGTCGGAACCCACCATCCGGGCAGGGGCCTTCCGTGGTCGGTCAGCATCGTGGTCATCGCCGTCAGCGCGGCGACCAGCCCCGGCTCCGCGGAAGTGTGGCCGTCGGCCAGGGCGGCGAGCAGGATGCGGCCGATGCCTGCCAGGCCGGAGACCGTGTCGTAGATGTGCCATGACGTGCCGGACGCGCCGGTGCGGGTCGCCTCGGCGTAGTGGGTGGCTATGTCGACGGCGCGAGCGGAGAGCCAGCGGACCGACCGGGACGTCGCCGTCGCCGTGGCCTCGGTGTCGGGCAGATAGGCGGAGCCGAGAACCAGCGAAGCCGACAGCCCTCCGATGGCCCCGTAGATCCCAGGCCCCTGGACTTGGGAGGTGGCGGCATGTGATGCGGCAGCGTCCCAGTGCGCGCTGGCAGCGGCGGCGAAGACCGGGTCGACGGCGGACAAGCGCGCATGCAGCAGCGCAGTTCCCGGCAGCCCGTCGGCGAGCGTCGCGATCCCGTACGACGGGGCGGCCGCTACGACGCGTTCCGGGTCCAGCAGGCGCTCAGCCAGTGCTATGGCGGCCTCGCCGGCGTTCATCGACGCCCCCGCGCGAGAAGTTCCGCCGCCAGTGCACGAGCGACATGTTCGTGGTCCCGGTCGAGGCCCAGCCGGTTGGCGTGCATGTGGATCATCGAAGAGGCGCAGTCGGCACGTCGATCGGCCGACACCGCGTCGCGGTAGGCGGCGAGTGCTTCGCTGCGCCGGTCCCACCGCTCCCGGGTCGGGGAGGTGAGCAGCGCGGCTGGACGAGACGTTGCCGTTGCGCGCAGCTCATTGACCTGTCGTCGTCGGGCGCGGTCCAGCCGGGGACGCCCGACGGCAGCGGCCGCGTCATCGGTGAGCCCGCGCGCGATCTCGACGGCCGAGAGCGCGGCGAGCAGGAGCCGGGCATCGTCCTTGGGCGACTCCGTCAGGAGGCTCAAACGCAAGGTCGCTGTCGGCGTCGAAGAGTTGCTCGGCGGCGTCGATCGCGTCGGGGCCGCCGTAGCGGTCGATCTCCGGTTCGTACGACTCGACGACCATACGCCCGACCAGGCCGTGGCCCGTCCAGGTGGCGTACCGCTCGGACACGGCGCGCAGTACTACCGTGCTCAAGATTGAGGGTTCGCCCCCGAACCGGACGCGAAGGTGCGGCCCATGGGCCGAGTTGTCATAGCGGAGCCAGAACCAGTGGTCGATATCGGCGCGCACCGCGGTGGCGAGATCGCCGATCTGCGCGAGCAGGTCGTCGTGATGAGCCCGCGGTGAAGGGATGGTCAGGGAGAGCCACCGCCCGCCAGGCAGGTGGATGACAGATGGCGTCGAGGCCGCCGGGCGGTCGTCGTCCGCGACGGGGCGCGGCCGGTGTCCCTGGAGCGGGACGACGAGCTCGAGGACGTGCCGGCCGTTCGGGCCGTCCGCGACGGCCTGGACCGCGTCCGGTCCACCGGGCGGAGCAGTCACCGCGTCGGCGCCACGGCGGACGTACCGGCGCAGCAGCTCTCGGTCGCGCGGGTCGTCCAGGTCGAGCGCGAGCCGCTGGTCGGCGTCCTGTGCGATCACCATCCGCGGCACCTCGGGCACGGTGGCCGTACGCCATAGGGCAAGTTCGGTGTCCCATGTGTGCTGGTCGGCGAGGGCGGTCACGAGTGCGTGGGGGAGGCGCCACCGGGCTGGTGACAGGATGGTGCGCCGCCACCGGACCTGGGGAAGGAACGGGGCGTCAGACAGTGGTCCCCACGTCCATGCATGCCACGGCTGTGTACCGGCGTTGGCGAGATCCTGAAGTACGCGGACAGCCGGCGTGACGTACGCGGGCCCGATCCGGGAGAAGAGGACGGGAGAGATCTCTCGGCCGACGCTCCGGGACCACAGCGTGAGGCGGCGCCCATCGGAGGCCAGGTCAAGGTCGGACAGCGTCAGGTCGCCTGGGCCGGGGACCGTGCCGACGCAGATCCGTTGTGGTGCGAATCCGGACGGCAGTGCCACGGTCGTCAGCGCCGCCAGACGTGGACGCACCACCACCTCGGCGCGGAGCGGCGCCCCAGGATCGACGACAGGGCCGACGAGGTCGAGGAGCGATGAGAACCGACCGATAGTCGATCCCGCATCCTGGGTGCTGCCCAGGAACGCCGCCAGCAAGTATCGGCCTGCCGCGAGGTCGTCGACCGACCCGGCCAGGACGCGCGTGTAGAGCTCGCCGCTGGTCGGCGGCAGGCTCTCGCCCGCTACGCGAAGCGCGGCGATCGTCGCCTCGTCAAGCGCGACCTCGGTGCTGTGCCGGGCGGCGGCGTCAGCGATCAGGCCGGCCAGGACTCGTCCGCGCGCACGGTCCTCGGCAGGTTCGGGGCGTTCGTCGTCCGGGCTGCCGAGGCCGGTCACCGGGTCGACGACAGCCAGCAGTGATATCCGACGTCGAACGCCGTACCGCTCGACGAACCGGGAGTGGTAGAAACCCAGGACGTCGGACGAGGGCGTGATGCTCCACAGCAGGCCGGCCGCGTCGGCGGCTTCGGTGACGAGCGAACGCGGAACCTGGATGTCGGCGTCGACCGCGACGTCGACCGTGATCGGGCTCTCGTGAGGCGAGAGACGGTCGCAGATCGTGCGGGCCTCGGACAGAGCAGCGAGGCGTTCGTCAGTACCCGGCGGGTACTTGTCTGCCTCGGCGAGCAGGTCGCGCAACTGGACCAGCGGCCCGAGCATCTCGCGCCGTGCTGGGATCAGGGCCAGGAGGTGCTTGAGCGGGTCCTGTGCGATGTCGTCCGGCAGTAGATCGGTCAGCAGCAGTCCGGTTCGGACCAGCTTCTGCACCGTCGCTCGTATGGTCTCGGCCGGAACGTTCGGCCACCGGGTCTGGATGGTGGCGCTGACCTGGGCCAGGCGGGCAGGGGTGCGGCACGTCTCCAGGATCAGCTCGACCGCTGGTGTTGCGCGCAGCGTGATCCGCTCGGGCTTCTGCGATCCCGTGGCCCATTCGTGCTCGTACCGGTCGCCGCGACGTGCTGCGAGGTCGTTGGATGCCAGTCGCACTGCGTCGAGCACCTCGGGGACGTCGAGGAGCTGGTCGGCGACATCGCTCAGCCAGGCAGCCGACGGCGCGCTCCGGGCACGGTGATTCTTCCCGACCCTGAACAGGGCATCTTTGGCGGTCGCCTGGGCGACTTGGACGCCGGCGAACGCACCCCGCGGCGTCGCCCGCGTACGAGCACGACGCTCGTAGGCGTGCACTGTGGTCGCGAGTCGCTCGTCGGCGTCCAGGTCGCGGTCGGTGATGGTGGCGAAGGAGCGCGAGGCGAAGCGCACCGCCTCGAGGAACGAGCCCGAGAGCGACGGCGTCGCGTGACTTCTGGGCTCGTGCGGAAGTAGCGGCGTCCGTGCCAGGAGCGGGAACCCCGGGTGTGGGATGAACGTTCGCTCGCGCGCCATCGCCACCGTCCCCTACTTCCCGCAGTTGCAGTTGCTGCAGCTGCACGTAGCCGTGCAGCCGACACTCGGACAACTCGCTGAGCAGCCGTCGTTCGTGTGGTTGGTGCAGGCCATCGGGACGGCCAGGGTGCGGACATCCAGGTCGAACAGATCGGCCGTCAGCCGGTCCAGGTCGCTCTCGGTGCGGTCCAGGACCGCCGTCGGTTCTGCCATGGGAGTGCCTCTCGATGAGGTGAATAGTTGTCGTCTCTCATCGAAGCCACAGGTCAACGGGCAGAACAGAGCACGGCTGCTGCACCCCTGTCGCATCTGCGTAGCGCGATAGAGATCGGTGGCGGATCGTGGCCCTTGACCGGCGAGCTGTGGGGCACACTGAGCAGGTCAGCACCCGGTTCGATCAGGAGAACGTGATGCCCACGGAGTCTCGTGTCGAGTTCCGCTCGCTCGACGGCCTGCGCTTGGTCGGTGACGTCGTCGTGCCCGCCACCACACCGGACGTGGGTGTCCTTCTGGTGCACGGACGGGGTGTGACCCGCCACGAGGCCGGCTTTTTCGACCGAATCGCGGAAGGCCTCGCGGTGGCAGGGATCGCCTCGTTCCGGTTCGACCTGCGTGGGCACGGGGAGTCGGAGGGTACGCAGGAGGATGTGACGCTCGCGGGCCTGCTCAATGACGTCCGGGCCGGGTTCGAGGTGCTGCGTGCCGAGACGGGTGTGGCGACGACGTCGCTGGTGGGTCAGTCGTTCGCCGGCGGGGTGTGCGCGTACTACGCGGCCAAACGCCCGGAGGAAGTCGAGCGGCTGGTGATGTTGTGCCCGCGGATCGACTACAAGGCGCGCACGATCGACGGCCGGCCGTACTGGGTGGACGACCATCTGGACGAGGAGCACGCCGACCTGTTGACCCGGGACGGGTTCCTGCAGTACTCGACCTCGTTTCGGCACGGGCGCGCCTTCCTCAACGAGGTCTTCTGGCTCCAACCGCACACCGCTCTCGGTGACGTCGCTGCCCCGACCCTGCTGGTCCACGGGGACGCCGACACGCAGGTCCCGATCGGACCGTCCTACGACGCGATCAAGGAGCTCAACGAGCAGTCTCGGCTCATGGTCGTCGAAGGTGCTGGCCACGGCTTCGCCGTCGCGGACGACAAGGCTTACCAGCAGCCGCAGACCCGCGCCTGGCAGTCCGAGGTCATCGAGGCGATCACCGACTGGGTGTCCGCAGGGCGCTGACTGGTGGTATCTCGCGCCGGTACCCTGACGCGAGGTGCCTGTTGGCGAGGGGAGGTCAGGATGACCGGCAGCGGCGAAGAGACCGTCGGGTCGCGCATCGCGACCTATCGCAAACTCGCGGGCTACACCCAGCGCGAGTTCGCGGACCACGCCCACCTCTCGCTCGGCGCGATCCGCAAGGTCGAGCAAGGCGAACGCCTGCCGACCTACGGCTTCCTCAACACCGCCGCCCGCACGCTCGCGGTCAGTGTCGAGGAACTCACCGGTCAGCCCTACCGCGGCCGGGAACGAGCCGATGCCCGCGTCCACGCGCCGATCGCCGCCATCCGCGGGATCGCTCGGGCCTACGACCTCCCGCCGGAATGGCGCCCCGTCCCGCGATCTCTCGACGCCATCGCCCGGGACGTCGACCAGGCCACGAACTACCGCGCTGCCGCGCGGTACACCGCGTTGGGGGAGATGCTCCCTGCACTCCTCGAAGAACTCACCGCGTGCGTGCACCACCTGGACGGCAAGGCCCGCCGTCGCGCGGCCCGCCTTCTCGCTTCCTGCTACTACATGGCCTACTGCCTCGCCTCGCGCCTCGGCTACGTCGACCTGGCCTCGATCCTGGAAGAACGGTTGCAGTGGGCGTCGTCGCTGGCCGACGACCCCCTGTCGATCGGCCTGTCGCAGTGGACCCGCGCCAACGGGTTCCAGGTCGCCAAGGACTACGACACCGGGCTGCGACTGCTGGAGCTCTCCTACGACCAGCTCCAGGACGCCGTCGGCGCCGACCCGTCCGGCGCTGCGGTCACGTTGCTGGGCAGCATCCGGCTCCGGCAGGTTACGCAGGCCTCCCGTGCTCGTGACGAAGACGCCACGGCGCACTACCTGGAGGAGGCGCGGCGCTTGACCGAGTACGTGCCCGACGGCGTCGACCGCATCCACTACCACCTGACGTTCGGGCCCGTGAACACCGCCGTCCATGACATCGCCGCGCAGATCGAGCTCAAGCACCCTGACGTCGCCGCCGAACGGGCCCGCGAACTCCATCTGCCCGGCTCGATGCCACGCACCCGTCGTGGCCACCACCTCATCGACGCCGCGCGCGCCTTTATCGCCGTCGGCGAGCGCGACGCCGCGTTGGCTGCACTGCAACAAGCCCGTACCGTCGCGCCACAGCAGACGCGGTACCACCCGATGGCGCGGGAGGCCGTCCGCGTCCTGGCGGGTCAGCACCGCAAGGCAGGCGAAGAGGTGCGCGCCCTGGCGGCATGGATGGGGTCGGCTACCCCCGAGTCCGCCTGACGTCCTTCGTCAACCATTGCCGTGGACGGTGGTACCCCACCGTGGGGTACCTCAAGCCTTGCGACTCCCGGAGTCTGGTTCTGTCGGGAACCATCCATCGAGGGGGACGCATGGCAACCCAAGCAGTGACTCTCCAGAAGCGCGACATCCAGCGCTTCCTCCACGCTGCCGGTGACACGCAGGCGCTCGAACAACTCGCCACGGGAGACGACCGCGCGGCCGTGATCGTGGTCGTGCTCGCGAATACCGAACACGAATCTTCAACCGCCGACGAACCGACTCGCCTCGCCTCAGTCGATCAAGTGGAGAGCCCGGCGGTCAGACCACGGCGCGGTGCACTCGCCCGCCGCAGGCGGGAGGTCTGCAAGACGCAAGAAGGCCTCGCCGCGGAAGTCGGCGTCCAGCGGTCAACGGTCGCTCGGTGGGAGTCCGGCGATACGATGCCGTCGCTCTGGGCCCGGCCACGGATCGCGAACGCGCTCGGGGTGACACTCGACCTGCTTGACGACCTGCTCGGAGCAAGGCCGGAAGCCACGAACGCATCCTCGCCCGAGACGGTGACCGTGCCGAAGCCGCCCGTCGTCGCATAGCAACGCCGGAACGCTAAGCGACCTGCACGAGCGGTGGGGGACATGGGCGGGTGGCGTCGTGAGGGGGACCCACGCCCGCGTCTCCAGCCCGCGCCAGACACGTTACGCAGCATGACAGGACGCACAAGCCACACGCCACAATCCGAGCAAGCCAAGTTCGGCCATAAGGCACATATACAGCGGAAAACGCATAACAGGCAGAACATCTAGAAACCAAGGTCCCGCAGATCCGCCCCGAGATCGGGTCACGCCTCTTGCAGGTCGAGGCACCTAGAGCAGCTGTCGGTCTTGGTGCGGCCCGGCCACCTCCTGCTGTAGGAGGTGTGCGGCGTATGGCTGTGACGATCGCGAAGATGTCGGCCGGGGACGGGTACTCGTACTTCATGAAGTCGGTCGCGGCCGGGGATGGGGACCGCTCGATGGGTACCCCGCTGACGCGGTACTACACCGAGACCGGGACACCGCTGGGACGTTGGATGGGCGCCGGGCTCGCGAGCCTGGGCTCGGACGAACTGGGCCGCCTGCTCGTCGGCGATCTGGTGACTGAGGAGCAGATGGCTCGGCTGGCGGGCAAGGGCCTGGACCCGATCACCGGGGAGCAGCTCGGCCGGGCCTATCCGGTGTATGGGAAGGGTAACGGTGGCAAGTCTCGGAAGGCGGTGGCGGGGTATGACTTCACGTTCGCGCTACCGAAGGCCGCCTCGATCCTGTGGGGCGTGTCCGACGCCGGGATCCAGGAACAGATCGCGGCCGTCCACAAGGCAGCGGTGGTCAAGGTGTTCGCGTTCATGGAACGCGAGCTGGCCGCCACCCGGACCGGCGTCGCCGTGGCCGGCAACGCGACGAGCGAGGCGGGGGAGGGCGGCGCTGTCGCGCAGGTCGGTGTCACCGGTTTGATCGCGATGTTCTTCGATCACTGGGACTCGCGGGCCAATGACCCGCACCTGCACACCCACGTCGTGGTCTCCACGAAGGTCAAGACGCTGCTGGACGGGAAATGGCGGTCCCTGGACGGGCGCGGGTTGTATGCCGCGTCGGTCGCGATGTCGGAGCTGCACGAAGCGATCGTGATGGACGACCTGACCCGTGTCCTGGGCGTCGGTTGGGAGCTGCGGGCCAGGGCCGGTCAGGGCCGTAACCCGGGCTGGTCGATCACGGGCGTCCCGGACGACCTGGTGGTGGCGTTCTCGCAGCGGTCCGAGGAGATCAATCCTCGGGCGGACGAGCTGATCGCACAGCACGTCGCGAAGTACGGCCGCCGGCCCGGCCGGAGCACGATCAACAAGTACCGGCAGCAGGCCAGCAAGGAGACCCGTCCGGACAAGATCCACCACTCGCTGGCCGACCTGACCGCGATGTGGCGGCGACGCACCGCCGAGATCCTGGGTCGCGACCCCGCAACGTGGGCCAGCGAACTCGTCTCGAACACACCGCCGCGGATGCTGCGGGCCGACGACATCCCGCTGGACCTCATCGACCGCCTCGCCCAGACGGTCGTGATCGCGGTCTCGGAGAAGAAGCCGGTGTGGCGGCGCTGGAACCTGTACGCCGAGGCCGCCCGGCAGACCAAGGCCCTCCGGTTCGCCACCGCCGAGGAGCGCATGGCCGTGCTCGCCGCGATCACCGATCGGGCCGAGGCTGGTTCGGTGCGGCTGACGCCACCCGACCTGGCCGCCACCCCCGCGGAGTTCCGCCGTCCGGACGGGACCAGCATCCTGCGCCCGAAAGACTCGGCCCTGTACTCCTCACAAGCCCTCCTGGACGCCGAGGCCCGCCTCCTGGACCGGGCCGGCACCCGCACCGGCCCGACGATCACTTTGGACGCGGTCGACTACGCGATCACCAAGGGCGGGCCCGGCGAGCGGGCGTGGATAGTCTCGGCCGAGCAGGCCGAAGCCATCGTCCGAGTCGCGGTCTCCGCGAGGCAGGTGGACCTGTTGGTCGGTCCGGCCGGGACGGGGAAGACCACCACGATGCACGCGCTGCGCGCGGCGTGGGAGCACGAGCACGGGGGAGGGTCGGTCGTCGGGCTTGCGCCGTCCGCGGTTGCGGCGGCGGTCCTGGCCGAGGATCTGGGTATCGGGTGTGAAAACACGGCCAAGTGGCTCTATGACCACATCCACCAGGGCGCGGCGTTCAGCGCGGGGCAGTTGGTCATCGTCGATGAAGCGACCCTTGCCGGGACGCTGACACTGGACCGGATCACAGCACACGCGGCCGAGGTGGGGGCGAAGGTGCTGCTGGTCGGTGACCCGGCCCAGCTCCAGGCGGTCGAGGCCGGCGGAGCCTTCGCCTTCCTGGCCGCCGCACGCGAGACCGAGGACGGGGCACCGGAGCTGAATGAGGTGCACCGGTTCGTCAACGCGTGGGAGAAGCACGCCTCCCTGGCCCTGCGCCACGGGCGCGACGAAGCCATTGCCGCTTACCTCGAGAACGGCCGGGTTCGCGACGGCGACGCCCAGGCCATGGTCGAGGCCGCGTATGCCGCCTGGCAGGCCGACCTCGCTGCTGGCAAGGCCTCCGTGCTCGTGGCCTCGGACGGCGAGACCGTGCGGGCCGTCAACGAACGGGCCCGCGGCGAACGACTCCGAGCAGGGGCCACCGATCCCGGCCGGGCCGTCCGCCTCGCCGACGGGCTCGACGCGTCGGCCGGGGACGTCGTCATCACCCGCCGCAACGACCGCCGGCTCCGCACACGGAACGGGTCGTGGGTGCGCAACGGTGACCGGTGGACTCTCGTGAAGGTCCGCCTGGATGGGTCGGTCGTCGTGCGGCGGCCTGAGGCCAAGTACGGCAACACGGTCGTGCTGCCTGCTGTCTACGCTACGGAGCACCTCGACCTCGGTTACGCCGTGACCACTTACCGTGCCCAGGGCCTCACCGTGGACACCGGCCACCTGATCGCCGGGCCGGGGATGACCCGGGAGAACCTGTACGTCGGCCTGACCCGCGGCCGGGAGAGCAACACCGCCTACGTCATTACTGACACGCCACTGGAGATCACCCCGGACGACCACGAGGACCCCACACCCAGGAGCATCCTGGCCGGAATCGTCCGCACGGTCGGAGCCGAAAAGGCCGCCACCCAGGTCGGCAAGGATGAAGCGGAGCGGTGGGGATCGGTCGCACAGCTCGCCGCCGAGTACGAAACGTTGGCCGGGGCTGCTCAGCGCGACCGCTGGACGAACCTGCTCCACAACAGCGGGCTCTCAGCCCAGGACGCGGATCAGGTCATCACCGCGCCCGCGTTCGGGGCCTTGACCGCCGAGCTCCGTCGAGCCGAAGCCGACGGCCACGACGTCGAACACGTGCTGCCCCAGCTTGTCACTCAGCGTGGCCTGGACGACACCGACGACCCCGCAGCCGTCCTGCACCACCGCCTCGCCACCGCCACCGCACACCCCGCCCGCCACGACGGGCTGACCATCCAACGACGTCCACCCCGCCGGATCGCCGGCCTCATCCCCGAAGCCGCCGGACCCATGACCGACGAATACCGGCTGGCGCTCGAACAGCGGGCGACGCTGATCGAGCAACGCATCACCGACCTCGTCCAACGCGCCACACGCGACCATGAACCCTGGCTCGCCGCGCTCGGCCCCGAACCCAACGACACCGGAGCCCGACACACCTGGCAGGCCGCCGCCGGCATGATCGCCGCCTACCGCGACCGCTACGGCATCACCAGCGTCGCACCGCTCGGCAACGACCCAGTTTCGACTGATGCCCAGGCTGTCGACGCCGCGCGCGCTGCTGCGGCGCTACGTCGAGCGCCACGACCCCAGATCGCGCAGGTTCGGCGGCCAGACGCTACGCGCCTCAAGCCAGGTATCGGCATGTGACATTTCGGGGGTAGGGGCCGGGCAGACCCCGAATGGGGAGGGCACTGGGTCCAGCTGTGGGGCGCGAGATTCGTCGCGACGGAGAAACTCAAGAACTGAGGCCAGGCGTGATCCTGCGTGACGCTGGGCCGGTATCGCGCAGGAAACTGGCTGCAGACCGTGACCGAACTCGTGCCTCACAGGTGCGAATCGTCGGAACGCTTCCAGTCGCTCGGCGAGTGCTCCGTTGCGGCATCCGTCCACTGCTGCGGGTCGGGTGGCCAAGAGGTCGGCGGGTCTGCGCTCTGGTAGAGAAACTTGTCACCTCGAGCGGTTCCCCCGATGCCGAGAACCCATCCGCTCGGGAGTCGTCTCCATGTGCGCCACTTCTGGTGGTCCTTGGTCGTCTCAGTGACGAACCCGTGGTCCTCAGGCAGGCCATGGCGATCCGCGCTGACCATCATGTCGGTCAGTTCGTTCCAGAACCGGTTCCAGTTGTCCTCGTAGTAGGCGGTCTGCGTCGTCCAGATCCAGTGAAGTCGCTCCTTGGTGACGTCGAACTCTCGACGGTCGAGCTGCGCGCCGTTCTCGTCGACACCGGTCACATCCGCATGTCGCTCCAGGTCCGCGAGACGTTCGTTCTCGGCTTCGGCCCGACGGCGAACATCCGCGCGGAAGTTGCGCATCCCTTGCCGAGCCGCACTGAGAGTCGCGGCCCGTGCGACGTTGTCGTATCGCCCGTTGAAGCGAGACGCGAGCTTCACGGAGAACCGCAGCCCGAGGAAGACTGCGAGACGGACGCGGAACGGTTGGGCCTCGCCGCCGAGCCGCTGAACACGCCGAAGGATCGACTCGGTAGAGGCGTAGAACGCGGCACCGTAGAAGTACGGAAACATGACCATTGGTAGCCAGACGCTCAGCCCGAGAGTCTGGGCCAGCAGCAGAACGTCGTTGGAACCGGCGTTCGTGGCGATCTGCACGGTGCTCCACGCCAACATCGCCGTTCCGATCAGGACAAGTATCACCGAGGTGAGCCGTTGAACCGCCCGATGCTCGGACCTCTGCCCGGCTGTGATAGCGAGGAGCTGAACGAACACCGCTAGTGGCTGCAAGATGAGCTCACCCCAGAGGGGAAGGGATTCGAGGTTGACGTAGAAGAGCAGGAACGCCGAGATCGAGAGTGCCTCCGCGCGGATCTTATGGAAGATCTCGGTGCCGGACTTGGCTGTGACAGTCTGGAACAGGAGTGGGAACCCGAGCGTAACGACAATGATCATCGAGTCTTTGAGGAGCCCAAGCTCCCAGAGGTGGGCCCACGTGGCGAGTGCTATCCAACCCGAAACCCATGTCAAGAACCCGGCGAAGATCACGAGGATCGGCCAGACGAATAACGCCCGGGCCACGTCCGCGACGCCGGGCGCTAGGGTTCTCCGCACCCCAGGCACCGCCACGCAGATGATCACGATGGCGCCAAGAAGGATGAGGGACGCGAGTTCCCGGTTGTTGAGCATCGTCACCCTTCTCGACTGAAGCAAACGGAGCGCGGGGGTGTTCTAGCGATCGTGCCTTCGGCCGAAATTACTTGGTCCAGTCGCCGCACCCGTTCGTTTCGAAGTCCTGTCCCTCGCTGAGGGTCACCGTCGGGATGCCGCCAGTAACGATGTCGTTCTGGATGATGTCGTCTTGGTTCGTGCCCGAGGTGTAGATCGCCCAGTAGCAGTCGTAGGGCGACTCCTTGGTCCGGTAAGTGCCTGGTTCGATGTCGACCCCGACCGTCCAGATGCCCTCGGTGATCGTGTTCGCCGCGATCTGGTCCTCGGTCTTGCTCACGGCAGCTTCTCGCTCCGCGACCTCCGCAGCCTGCTCCTCAAGGTCCGTCGCCTGCTGCGCGACCGCAGCCGCCTCGCCTTCGAGGCTGCTGACTTTCCGCTCCAGATCGTCGGACGCTGCTGAAAGCGTCTCGATCTCGCTCTCGGCATTGGCTAGGTCGCTCTGAACTGCGTCACGGTCGGCTCGAGCCTCGTAGGTCGCTGCCTTCCACGTCTCTGCAGAGTTGAAGTTTGATATCCAGAACGACACGGCGGTCAGGAGGAGCGCGATGAGCGACACGCCAACGACGAGGAAGGCGCCCGGTCGGCGTTCGACCATGGTCGTTGCACGCGCCCAAGGCGCCGCGTTGTTGCCGTCGGCCGACGGGGCGGTAGAAGGGGGCAGAGGAACTGGCTCGGTCATGGCGTCTCCACATTCGGCACAGGTGAGTCGGTGGCCGGCGGGTGCAACGTGAACCCACAGGTGGGATGAGGTTCCCGCATCGCTTGGCGGGGTTCTCCGTCAAGGGCGGGTGAACCGGGAAGATCACCCATGAGCCGGTGGGCTACACGGCCGAGATTACGAGGGCCGTTGGGCCGAGTTCACCCGGGTGCTTGCGTCACGTTTTGCCTGGTGAAGGCTCTCAATCGGTGTGAACGACATCTTTCGGGCGATCGCCGTCGGCGCTCTCGTCGCAGGCTTTGCCGCTGGCTGCGGCGCCGCGGATGGCGCAACAGCTGACCCCGTCCCGTCGGAGAAGGAGTCCTCCACTGCTCCCTCTGTTCCTGGTGCGCCTCAGATCGAGGAACCCGAGAGAACCTTCGAGGTCGATTGTGAAACCCCTGACGGCGACTACGAGGGCGTGGAAGTCACCCTGCCCGGCGAGGGGATGAGCCTTGACCTTGCCAGCATGTGGGATCGCAACTACCAGTCCTGTGACTACTACGACGGGGCCGTAGCACCGCTGACCAGCTTCGAGACTGCCGCTTACGAAGCATCCGGGTACGCGGGTGACGGCAGCGAACCTGACATCGGCGTCCTCTACATCATGTGCTTCGCAGTCGGCTCGGACGACCACTACGCGCTGTCCGACACGATCCTCTCAGCGGAGCAAGTCAAGGAACTGCGAGCCGTCATTACCCTGTGCCCGGATCACCCGCTGATGGCGAAGTGGGAGGCGACTCTGACGCGCTCTACCGGCGAAGGGCGGAAGGAAGCCCTGGCAGCCGAAGCCGCCGCGCGCCCGTGGGAGCGCTATGGGGAACTGTCGTCCTATGTCCATGCCCTGGACGAGAAGGACTACTGGCTGGCCTACGAGGCGCTCGTCTGCCCCAATGTGCGGGACAACGCGACTCTGGATGAGCGCGGCGGGCTGCGGGGCATCGTCCTTGACGACGTGTCATCTCCGAATGCAGAACCGTCCGCGATGGGTGTGTGGACGGCGTATCGCACTATCGAGACGGCATGCCCCGAGTACCTGGACAAATTCGTAGCAATGCTCGATCAATGGGACTCAAGCCACTGATGCTGTGAATCAAATTCCTCGTCAGCCTATTCGACAAAGCGCCCGCGTGATGCGCGGCCAATCATCAAGGTGGCACTGATGCCAATCCGCTGGGACGAGATCAACCCGAACAAGGGCGCGAAACTCACCCGTCCCCGAGAGATCTACGCCTCACTGCAGGGCCGCAAATGGCCGCGTCTTCGTCCAGAACAGAGCGAGGTTCTCGAAGCTTGGTATGACCGGCGTCCCGCTTCCGACCTCGTTCTCAAGCAGAACACCGGCGGCGGCAAGACACTTACCGGGCTGCTGATCGCGCAGTCGAGCCTGCATGATGGCGTGGGGCCCGCAGTGTTCCTCGTACCCGACAAGTTCCTGATCCAGCAAGTCGTGGATGAGGCGAACGACGCAAAGATCGCAGCAACGATGGATGCGAACGATGAGCGGTTCCGCTCGTCACGGGCAGTCCTAGTCACCACGTTCCACAAGCTCCTTAATGGGCGCAGCACCTTCGGCGTTCGCGGCGTGAAGAAGGTCGTCCCGCTCGGCGTCGTAGTCATCGACGACGCGCACGCAGCTCTCGCCGCGACGGCCGGGCAGTTTGCAGCGAGGGTTCCGGCGTCGTGCAATGCGTTCGACAAGTTGCTCAACCTCTTCGCCGCCGAGTTACGCGATCAGAGCCCGAAGGCATTCGCGGAGATCCAGTCTGGTGAATTCGGCGCGCCGATCCGTGTTCCCCCCAAGGCAGTCGCGGACCGCGCCGGTGAGGTCATGGAGATCGTGCGGCCACACGCGAACGACGACAACATCAAGTCCCTGTTCTATTCGTGGCCGTTTGTGGCCGACTCGCTGAAGTTCGCGACGATCACCGTGACGTCCGAGAGCGTCGAGATCAAGACCCCATGCCCGGAGGTCGCGCTGATCCCGGCCTTCCGGCAGGCGAAGCGGCGGGTATACCTGACCGCAACGCTCGAGGATGAGGGCGTGCTCGTCACCGAGCTCGACGCCGACCCCGAAGCGGTGCGCAAGCCGATCACTCCGAAGCAAGCGTCTGACCTCGGCGACCGGATCATCCTCGCGCCGCTGTCCATAAACCCTCAGCTCACCGACATTGCGATCCGAAAGCTGGCGCGCGACTTCGCCAACGGTGACCGCGGCGGCAGGACTGCTGCGAAGCCGGTCAACGTGGTGGTGCTCGTGCCCAGCGACTACGCCGCTAGGCGATGGTTGCACGTCGCGGACGAGACCCTGCACGTCACAGACATGCGCCCCGTGATCGAACGTATGAAGAACGGGGAACACGTCGGCGTCGTCGTGCTCGTCAACAAGTACGACGGGGTCGACCTGCCAGGAGACGCATGCCGCCTGTTGATCATCGACGGCATTCCCACGCCCCTGACACCGCACGAGCAGCGTGCCTCAGCGGCACTGATCGGGTCCATGTCGTTCAAAGCGCGCGAGGTGCAACGCATCGAGCAGGGCATGGGCAGGGGGATCCGCGACGTCGGCGATCACTGCGCAGTACTTCTCCTGACCAGCGACAGCGCGCTCACACTTCGCGACCCGAAACTACGGCAATTCTACTCACCCGCGACGCGCGCACAGATCGAACTCAGCCAGCAAATCGCCGAGCAGATCGAAGGCGAGGGAATCGACGTAATCTCCAATCTGCTCGACACATTCCTAGAGCGCAAGACCCAGTGGGTGAGCAAGAGCCTGGAGGCAACTGCGGATGTCACCTACGACGCCACGGGCAACGTGACCGCGCTCGCCGCCGGGCGCCGGGAGGCGTTCAACCTAGCCATGGCCGGTGACACTGACGGTGCCGTGCTCGCGTTGCGGTCCGCCATCGACACGGTCACGGACCCGCTCGTGAAGGGGTGGTGCCTGGAGGAACTGGCGACCTATGAGCATTTCGTCGACCCGACCGCAGCGCAGAAGACACTAGCCGCTGCCCGCAAGCTCAACTCGGCAGTCCTGAAGCCGGCCGTGCCGCCATCGCGCAAGAAGGTCGCTGGCCCCGCTGCGCAGGGCCAGGCGGCAGCGGCATATCTCGGTGAGCATTACAGTGACGCACGCACCATGGAACTTACGGTCGCTTCCATGTTCGACAGCATCAGCTGGGGCGTCGAGCAAGCCGCGGACCTTGCCGAGGAACAGTTCCGCCTTCTCGGCCTTCACCTCGGATTCGGATCGAGCCGGCCTGAGAAGGAAGACCGCGACGGTGGCCCAGACAACCTCTGGGCGCTGTCCAAGAAGCAGTACGCGGTCATCGAACTGAAGACGGACGTCTCGCGCAAGGACCCGGTGATCACCAAGAGCGAGGCAGAGCAACTCGTCCACTCGATGACCTGGTTCGGCAATGGCTACTCCGCGCCCTTCAAGGCGACGCCAGTAATCGTGCATCCGTTCGAGGAACTGGCTACCGACGCGCACGTACCTGCTGGCACACGGGTCATGACCAAGACGCACCTACACGATCTGCGACAGGCCGTGGAGGCGCTTGTCAAGGAGCTGACAACTTCTGAGTCGTGGTCCGACGAAGAGGCTGTGGCAGCTGCGCTGGTGCGCCACCGGCTGACCGCCGAACAGGTCATCTCTCGGCACAGCAAGATGGTCCAGCGATGACGATGGAAGGTGTTGCACCGGTAGATACCGCGGCGCCGCCGCTGGGCCCGCCTCGGACGATCAACGACGTGCCCGACCGACTGACAGGCCTACGCGACATGTTGGCTGACGTGGCCACGGACGGACCCTTCGCTGAGCAGCCACATGGGTGAGAAGGTCTCAGGAGCGATGCTGCCCCGGCCCCGGCGGTGCTTTCTCCGTACATCGCGACTCGAAGTCCCTCGCCCGGTATCTGAGCACGCCCGCGCTCGGTCAGCTTGCCGACCGTGGCGGACCACATTGACCCCATGAGTGCACCCCTGGTACCGCGGCGCTGCCTGCGATGCGGCACACGCCTGCCCGGGACTCTGCGCCAGGGCACGCGGTACTGCAATCGGGCGTGTCGGCAGGCCGAATACCGGGCTCGCAAGGATGCTGACCTGCCGCCGGAGGTGCATCGCGAGTTGGAAAGCGACCCGTCGAACCTTTGGGACTTCGGGTTCGACGCACCCGGCATGTTGTGGTATGGCCGCCAGCTTGTGCGGGTCGTCTACGCCAGCGCCACCCCTTGCCGAATATGTGGTAACGCCCGCGAACAGATGTGGCTCTTGAGCCGCTCGCGCGGGATCGGCGACGACTTCGGCCCTTTCGACAGCGAGATCTGTCTCGCCGATGCGCGCTACGTCCGGCACGACTGACGGTCCTGTTACGCCAACAGTGCTCTGACCTGCGCAGATGACCCACACGCGTAGGGTCGTGTTACGGACCCACCTAGGCTTGATCCAGGTGGAAGAGGATCGTCGACTCGGGGCGCTGTTGAAACACGTGTGCGCAACGCCTCACCTGATGTCGCCGTGCTTCTCCGGTGTTGTCGGCGAAGCGATCTAGACTCCTACCTGTCGGGGTGGCGAAGCACATCGGTGTAAGTCGCTCAGGCAACACAAAGGCCGGGCCTGGCAGCCCGGCCTGAGTGCGACAGCCCTATCAACACGAAGATCGTGCGGTAGGACGTCAGAGGTTCTTTGGGAGAACTCTGATCATCCTGCCATGCTCTGAGTGATGCTGTGTACCAATAAGCGATGTGGTGAACCACTCAATGAGCGGTTGACCCAGTCGCCGCATGGTTCGGACGGTCACTCAGAGCAGCACGGTCGTGACCCTAGGAGTAACGACCACCCATGGCAGAGATCTACATCAGCCAGTTCACGAAGTACCTGAGCGCTTCCGCGGCCTCGGCCGAGCGTGTGGGCCGCAAGCTTGCGGGGGACGTAGGCGGGTACCAGTACTGGACCGACTTCTGGCTGGCGCTCAAGAACGCGCTGCTCGCCGACCGTCGCGGTACCCGCGACGGGCAGGCGCTGGAGATGGCCGCTGCGGCCTCGACGGACGCCAAGAAGAAGGGCCCTTACGCGGCCGCCGCACGCAACTGGATCCAGTTGGCCCCCTGGTGGGACGGCCTGGACCATGAGCGGCAGGCCGGTCGCTCGGTCCAGGTCGGCGACCTGACGGTCAAGCTTCCCAAGCTGTGCGCCGAGCGGCACCCCAACGGTGAGCTTGAGGTGCTCTACGTCCGGTTCAACCGCGGCCGGCTGCCCCTGCACGTCGTGCTGGGTGTGCTGCGCATCGTGCAGCGGGCCTACCCGACCGAGACGATCACGTTCGTCGACGTCGAGCGCACCACCACGTACACCACGCGTGGGCGCGACCTGTCGGTCTACGACGAGTGGCTGAACGAGGCCGGGGACGACCTCGCCCAGCTCCTGAACGACGTCGGTCAGGGCGGGCAGGCCGCCGCCTAGCAGCGCCGAACTGAGTGGTGGTCTCCTCTCGGCCGATCCGCCGTCCGGAGACCACCACTCCCTTCTCACGTTCAGCCAACCGCCGAGGCTGACACGATTCCTGACACGGTTGCCGCCCGTGACACGCACCATGACACGGTTCCAGCGACCACCGGCGACGACGCTTGCCTACGAATGCCAACCGTGTCAGGCTGAACCCGAGCGGCGCAGGAATGGCGGAATCTAGCCGTTTCTGCACCACCAACAGGGCTAACCCAGCCCACTCAAGACAGCCTTGTGAGCGAGCGTCGAAACCCGCTCCACCAGCAGGGGGTTGGGGGTTCGTTCTACTGCATCGAAGGCTTCTTCGATAGCCGCGCGTGTCTGTCGACGGCGTTTCCGAGACCAATTAGGGCTGGGTCGACGATGCTCCCTCTGGAGCCGGTTCCGTACTGAACGTGGACCACAGTTCCCGGGCCGGTGGCGCCGTTCGCCGTCATTATCCAGCCTGCGGATACCTCACCGATGAGAGCCAGAGGCTAGTGGCCTATGACTCTGGCGGCGGCAATGGGACGCCACGACAGGCCAAGGCCACGGTAGAGATGGACGGCGGCGGTGTTCCAACTGTCGGCAATCAGGGCAGCCATGCCGTGGCGGTCGACTAGGCTTTCCAGGACGAAGCTGCACACGGCTGTACCGATACCTTGCCCCCGTGCCTGCTTGGCGGTCGCGACGCCGGCAAGGAATCCCACGCGTGGAGTGCTCCAAGCATCGGCAGCGCAACCGAGGAGCGCTCCGGACTCATCACGTACGCCTGCCCAGCGACTCGCGGCCGGTCGGCCGGGTCGGGCATAGGAGTCCGGAAACGACTCGTCGAGCAGCGCCGTGATGTCAGCGTCATCCGACGCGGCCAGCCACGTGGTTGTGCCGCCTTTGCTGCCGGTGGTGGTCTCCGTCTGCATCCATCCGAAGGCATCGACAAAATCAAGGTTGGCAACCATGGTCACCAGGCTCCGGATCAGATCTTCGTTGCCGATGGGGCGGAATGTGGGACCGACATGTGGCAGCACGGCACGGATCAGAGCTGCAGCGTCGTTGGCAGGGCCGGTGACGACGAGTCGGTCGCGGCCGGACAGGCTCGGCGCTGCCACTGCGGTGGCCTCGCCTACAGAAAAGGCGCGCTGGCCATGTGCCAGGTCGGCGGCGGCCCACAGCGCCAGGGCATCGTTGCCAGCTGCACTCGTGACATCGGCGACGGTGTGCAGCTCACGCAGGTCGGTCATGGGCGCAGAATAATCGGCGCAGCAGCCAAGCGGCGAGCCTCCTGGCATTCGACCGGGCAACTCGCGTCCACCTCGCGCACCGAATCGGACGAGGCGGGTGCCGGTGACGGTCCGCCACCAGGCCTCGTCCGACCTGCGGCACCAGTAGAACTGGTCGGGCCGTCAGGGCGGGCTGCCCGACGCCGCCAGAACCAGGCGTGACGGTGTCTTGTCACGCCTCTCCGGCATCGGCAACTGAACGACGACCCTGGCGCGTTTCCCATCAGCAGTCTGAACGGCTGGACGGGCAGGCGATATCCGAGCGTGTGGTGGTCAGGAGTCGAGCCGGGCGCGAAGTTCCAACGCCGGGGCGTGGCGGCGCCAGTCCATAGCAACTGCCCACCGAGGCCGATAGATCGAAACTTGGAAGAATGATGCATATGGATTGAAGTCCGCATTGCGGACAGTTTGGACAGGTGCCTCGCTCATCGTCTTAACCTCCTCTTGGAGCGCCCCCACCGTTGCTATCGAAACCGTGGGCGCCCCTTGGTTGCCGTATGGCTGGAGTTGACGGGAAGTTCGAGTCGACTTTCGGTTTCTTGTGGGTTGATGGGGGGGCAGGAGAGGATGGTCGCAGGCGGCGTTGTAGATCGATCAGCTCGATTCGGGCTGAACCTCACGGTGCAGTACGACCATGGTGAAGGTCCGTCCCGCGCGTTGGACGAGGCGCTTCGCCTGGTTGCCGCAGTTCGGTCGCGTGATTGGGATTCTGTCTTTGTCGCGCAGCACTATCTCAGCGATCCGTTCGCCCAGTTTCAGCAAGTGCCGCTGCTCGGTCTGCTCACTGGTGTGGCTGAAGGCATGCGCTTGGGCTCAGGGATAAACCTGCTCGCGCTGCAGAATCCGGTGGAAATCGCGGAGACCTTTGCGACACTGGATGTCCTCTCTAAAGGTCGGCTCGTGTTCGGTGCGGGTCTCGGGTACCGGGACGTCGAGTTCGAGGCTTTTGGGATCGGCCGGAGAGGCCGGGTTGATCGATTGATCAAGAACCTGGCGATTGTGCGAGGGCTCTGGGCGGGCGACAAGGTGAGCGCTGACCTGCCCTGGTGCCAACTGGATAACGTGCGACTCTCTGTCTTGCCGATTCAAGAATTGGGACCACCGGTCTGGCTTGCAGCGAACAGCGACAATGCGGTGCGACGAGCTGCGACTCTGGGTGATGCCTGGTTGATCAATCCCCACGCGACGATGGCAACGGTCGAACGTCAGCAAGACATCTATCGTCGGGCATTGACCGAAGCAGGTCGTCCTCAGGCGTCAACGGTGCCCCTGATGCGTGAGGTCATATGCGCGCCGGACATGGGGGCCGCGCGGGCGCGGGCAACGAAGTATCTCGGCGCCAAGTATTCGACCTACCGAGCGTGGGGGCAGGATCGAGTGCTGCCGAACGAGGAGAGCTTCGACCTCGAATTCGACAAACTCTCACAAGACCGTTTCATCATCGGTGATCCGGCTCGATGTCTTCGACTACTGCGCGATTCGATATCTCGAAGTGGTGCAACCGACCTTCTGCTCCGTGTCCACTGGGCGGGGGGTTCCATCGAGGAGGCAATCGAGACCGTGGACCTGCTCAGCGACGAAGTCTTCCCTCACCTGTAGTCCACAGCGAACGTTGTTGAAAGGGCTGGCCTGATGGTTGTTAACCAACGAACACTGGTAATTCGCCCCTCAGCCGAACGGGAAAGAGCTCTGCTCACCTTGGCACGGACAGGCTGTGAGGTCGTCGTGGCCGATCATCCTGACAACAGCCTCTCCGGGTTCGCGGACAGGCAGTTGTTGCTCCCTCGGCTCCCGGATGCGTTCCGTGCAGGAGAGACCGGAGAGATCGAAAAACGCATCCTGGAGTTCCACGCACGGTACGCGATCACGGCGGTCATGGCCGATTATGACTACTTGCTGCCTCTGGTTGGCCGCATCAACGAACAGATCGGCTTGCGGGGCCACACGGAGGCCTCTGGTCTCGCCTGCTCGAACAAGCGGATCCAGCGGCAAGCCCTGGACCGTGCGGGCGTTCCGCAGCCTCGCTGGATCGCCTGCAATGAGGTCGCATCGGCACGTGAACTCGCGAGGTCTATCGGCTGGCCCTTGGTCGTTAAGCCCACAGACCGTGCGGCAAGTTGTGCTGTCAGCGTCGTACGAGATGACGCTTCGCTGGACGCTGCCGTCCTGGCCGCCGTCGAAGAGTCCTGGGAGTCCGGGGCGATCGTCGAGGAGTACCTGGACGGGCCGGAGTTCAGCGTCGAGGCAATCGTTGTCGGCGGCAGTGTCACGACGGTCGCGGTCACCAGCAAGGGCATCGGTGGACGAACCGGGACCCTAAAGCTGGACGCCGAGATACCTGCGCAACTAGGAGAGCCAGAACTCAAGCAGGTAACGAGCGTCGCGACGGACGCCGTGCTGGCCTGTGGTCTGATCGACGGGCCCGCTCATACGGAGGTCAGGCTGACAGCGCAAGGCCCTCGGATCGTCGAGGTGAACGGGCGTATCGGCGGCGTGTTCATCAGCGACATGGTCCGCGCGGTGACAGGAGTTGATCTCTACCAGGCGTGGTACGACGTCCTGCACGGTCATGAGGTTGATCTGAAGGTGCTTAGCAACGGGTACGCCGTGCGTCGCTGCATCGCAGAGCCCTACGGGACCGTCGAAGCGGTAGAGGTCGAGCAGGCGAGCCTGGTCTCGCGCGACCTCAACCTCCTGACACGGTGCTTCGTGAAGCCGGGCGATGTCCTGAGCCCGATCGAGAACGGAAACGACATGCGCGCCGCAGTCGTCGCGTTCTCCAAGGAGCGGGCAGACGCGATCGCCGCGGCAACTGAACTTGCATCGAACGTGCGGATCCAGACACGCACCGAGGACCGGAGCGACGCATGAGCCGAGTCTTGATCCTCAACCGGTACCGAATGCGATCGGCGGCCTTTCACCGATGGCTTGCACCGGACCACGAGCTATTCCTCATCAATTCCGCCTCACGTTCGATCGATCATGATCCTGACGGGCCTGCGATTCGCGATCGGTACACCCAAATCGAAGAGGTGGAAGACTACGTCACGAGCCCAGCAGTCATGGAGGTCGCACGTCAGTGGATCCGCGAGTACGACATCGACACGATCGTCGCGTTTTCCGAGTACGACATCCTCCGTGCGGCGCGTCTTCGTGACGAGTTCGGCCTCGACGGACAGGGCATCTCCAGCGCTGAAGCGTTCCGAGACAAGCTCGTGATGAAGCAGCACCTGTCCGCCTCCAACATCCCGGTCGTGCGGTATGGGGCTCTCCGGGAGGCTGGGGACATCGCGGCGTTCGCTCAAGAAGTCGGTTATCCGCTCCTCACAAAGCCTCGTACAGGGACCGGGTCCCGGGGGATCGTTCGAATCGACGGCCCGGGCGATGCCGCAACGTTCGAGTCGACGGCCCAGGGAGCGCTGCCTGGTGAGCATCTCGAAGACCATCTCGTGGAGGCCTACACGCCGCACGAGTTGTTGCACTGCGACGGGGTTTTCGCAGAAGGCCGCGTGATGTTCAGCGAGGTGTGGTCCTGGTCCAGAACGATGCTCGACGTGCGGGACCAATCGGTGCCAACCGTAGCGATCACGCTTGACCTAGACGACCCGCGCCGTGCCGAGATCGTAAGGCTTGCACAGCAGACGCTGACTGCCCTGCCGAGCCCGGGCGCGACGGCCTTCCACGTCGAGTTCTTCGACACCGCGGACGGGATTGTCGTCAATGAGGCCGCGAGCCGCGTGGGCGGTGGCCGAATCCAGCCGGCGATTCGGCGCTTGCGCGGTATTGACCTGGTCGAGCTCACAGCCCGGTACCAAGTTCCGTCGGATCCCAGCCAGATCCAAGAACGTCGGTCGGCGCCGAATGGCGGCTTCCTGCTCGTGTACGACACGGATCACGCTTCTGGCACGGCACCCGTCGATCGCCTTCCGGACCACATCACCCACTACGAGACGGTTCTCCCTCTTCAGGGTTCGCCCGGCGAGACGCAGGACCTCGCCGCCCCTTACCTACTCAGCGGCGTCACGACCGGGGACAGCATGAACGACGTGATGAAGAAGTTGCTTGAGTTTTACGAATGGTTCCGTACGGGGGTTGTCCTGGACCGCGCCCGAGACCTTCCGATCAACACCAACTAGTCACTGGGAGTAACCATTTCCGCATACCGGCCCGACGAGTACCGCATGGGCATCGAGTTCGAATACCAAGTCACCGGGGCAGACGGGAAGCCGATGCACTGGCAAGAGCTCTCATTTCCGGTGCTCAAGGATGTAATCGGACGATCCAACGCGCCCCGGAACGACTACATGGCGATCAAGTACCCGGGTTCAGACGGACGCAGTTTCTACCTCGAGGGTTACGACTTCACGGACGACGGCGGTGAGGTTATCGACCTGCATGTAAAAGGCATCGAGATCAGCACGCCGATCGCCGGAGATGTCTTTGAGCAGCAGTCGCACCTGGTCCGTCATTTCGAGGAGATGCAGGTTCTGCTGGCCGAGGTCGGCCTGCGAGGCAGTGCCTACGGATCCCACCGCATCGACACGGAGTACGAAGGACCACGCGGGAACCGAAGCATTGAGGGCTGGGCTGCCGCCGAGACAGCAATGATGACCTGGGGCATCCATGTCAACGTGAGTTTTCCCGTGGAGATCGAACGGGACCTCGACCGTGAGTCCATTCTGGCCAAGTTCGACTCGTTCGCCCCCGCTCTCATCCTGCTGAGCGCGAACACCCCCGTCCGTGGAGATGGTCCGTGGACCAGGGATGGTCGAGTGGGGAAGTCCGAACGGTCCTGGCGCCGTAGCTTCACGCGCCGGCCGCTGTACTTCCGTGACGACCAGTTCTTCCGTAAAGAGGTCACCTGCTTCGACATCACGAATCGACTTGACCTCATTCGTGGCTACAGCGCTCTGGTCGCTGGCCTGATGCTTGACCAGACCCCGTTCGAATACGTCGTTGCTCCCATCGCTGACGAGAACATGCGCCGGGCGTCGCTGTACGGCTACGAGGCGGACCTCATCGACCGCCATCTCAAGCGTGTCGACGCCGGCGCCCTGGTCGATGACGTCCTGGCGCGTTCGACCCGAGCCTTGGAACAGCGCGGCCTTGACGCCGCACCGCTGGACAGCCTGAAGCAACTGGCAGACGAACGCCGTTGTCCTGCGGACGACACGCTCGAACTCTGGGACGCGAGTGCCGATTGGGCCTCGTTCCTCACGGGCCAATCAGAACTCGTCGGGCACTGACTGATCACCCGTAGCAAGGCCGAATAGAGAGTGGCAGATCCCCAGCTATGTGTCGCATCTATGGAATTCTCGACCCCAATCTGAGTAGTGATCAGTTGACGCGCCTTGCGGGCGACACGTCGCGGGCCTTGCGCCATGGCGGCCCCGACGGACATGCACACCGTGTGATCAGAGGTGGCGTGATCGGAGGAACCCGCCTGGCCATCTCGGATCCTGCGGATGGTTGGCAGCCCTTCACAGCAGACGGAGTGACCGTCTTCTACAACGGCGAGATCTACAACGCTCCCACGTTGCGCCGGGAGCTAATCGAGGACGGCGCTTCGTTCTCGACGAGGTGCGATGGCGAGGTGCTGGCGCCTCTGATCGCCCGTCACGGCCGTGAGGCGATCCAGCAACTGGACGGAATGTTCGCGATCGCTGCCTACATCCACGAGACCGGGCAACTGCTTTTGGCCAGGGACCAGGCCGGAGTGAAGCCGCTCTATGTATTCGACGACGGCCAGAGATTTGGCTTCGCGTCCGAGCTGCCAGCGTTGCTTCGTATCCGCGGCGCGGAGATCCGCGTGGACATGGACTCGCTGGACCGGTACCTGAGGTTCAAGGCCGTACTTGGGGCGGCCGGCAGGCCCGCGCCCGGTGAGTCATTGAGTCCGGGGTCCCGAATCGGCGACCCGACGCTGGTCCAAGGCGTTGAAACCTTACCGCCCGGGTACATCCTCGAAATCCGAGCGGATAGGCGTCGTCAGGTGAGCGCGTTGCGATCGCCTGACACGTCGCCGACTGGCGACCCTGTCTCGGACCTCGGCAGGCTGATGCCTGACGTCGTTGGCCGGATGCTCCCCACGGAAGTCCCGTACTGCTCGGTACTCTCCGGCGGCCTGGACTCCACGGTCACCACGACGCTCGCGGTTCGTGCCACCGGCACGCCGACGACCGCGTTCACGGTTGTTCCGAGAAAAGCCTCCCGCTATGACGAACTGCCCTACGCGAAGATGGTCGCGCGCGATCTTGGCCTGCCGCTCGAACAAGTTCCTCTGGGCGGCGCCGATCTTCCCGACCTGCTCCCCTCAGTGGTCCGCAGTCTTGGCCAACCCAACTCCGATCCCATCATCGTCAGCACTTACCGGCTCTTCCAGACAGTCTCATCGGCGGGATTTCGGGTCGCTCTGACCGGTGACGGGAGCGATGAGGTCTTCGGCGGCTACGACAGATTCCGAGCGCTCGCACAGGGAGGTTCACCCGCCGACTATCGGAGCTCCCTTTCGGGCATTCCGGAGCACTGGCGGAAGTCCTTGCCGAGCCGAGAGTCGATCGCCCGACTTGCCGCCGAGCGTCGCGGTGACGACGCGCCGTGGCGCGAAGCGACACCTTCAAACGTTATCGAGCGGGTGAACTCCGCCGCGGAGTTCGAGCTCCGGCACCGTCTGCCCGTCTACCACCTGCAGCGCGTCGATCACCTGAGCGCGGCCCACGCAGTCGAAGCGAGGGTCCCGTTCTGCTCACGCGACGTGAGGGCCCTTGCAGGTTCCCTCGACCTGAGGCAGCGGTTCGGCCCGTCGGGCACCGTGAAAGTGACCCTGGCCGAAGCCGCCAGGCGGCACGGCTGGGCACCACAAGCGATTCTGGACCGACCCAAGCAGCCGTTCACGTTCCGTCTTGCCGATCACCTTCTCGACGAGGATGCAGTCGCTCTGAACTGGGCGCGAGAAGTCCTGACGGACCCGACGTCATTGCGGCGTGGCCTGTTCGATCCGTCTCAAGTCGAGAAGTTGTTGGCCGAGTTTGCCGAGCATGGCTCGGAGGCCCTGGCCCATACCCTGTGGGCCATCTTGATCCTTGAGCTGTGGTTCCAGCAGATCGGGGAGAGTCGATGAGCACCGTTGCTCCTGTGGGAGTCCGCACGGTCGGTGTTGGTTCGGGTCTTTGGATGGTCGACGGTGCTGCCGCCCCGACTCTTGTCGTGACGGCCGATCGTCGGATCGACGACCCATTCCCGATCCTCGAGACAGCGGTCGCGACAGCCCGCGCACCGATTCAGAAGGTCGCACTCGTTCAACCTGCGAGCGTCCCGGCAGCAGACGCGGAATACGTCTTCGCGCAAGTCGTAATGCGGGACGGCGTCCAGGCACTGGACCTCACGCCCGAGTGCGGTCACTCGATGCTGGCCACAGCCACACACATGATCGCCCGCGGCGCCGGCCGGGATGATTCGAGGGTGCGGCTGCTGACACGCCGGTTCGGTAAGGATCGGCTCGTGACCTGTGAGGTCCGTCCTGACGCGAATACTCCAAGCTCCTTTCGCGCGGGTCTCGGGTTCCCAGTCGAACTGTCGCACGCCACCTTTCCGTTCGGACCCGGTCCGTTCGACGTAGCCGTTGATGGCGAGACAGCGTCGGTCTCCGTCGTGGACAGCGGAAACCCCTACGTCTTCGCTGACGCCCGTTCGCTCGGGATCTCAAGCTTGCGCGATCTGTTCAGCGCGGGCGAGGAGCACCGGAAGCTGCTTGCTGGCATCCGTCGGGAGATCGCTGGACTGCTCGGGCTTGGCGAGTCGACCGTCTTGCCGAAGCCCGCCCTGCTCCTTCGGCTCACCGAACGTGCAGTTGGCGTTAGGGCTTTGTCCACTGATGACTGGCACCCCGGATTTGCACTCACAGGTCAGATCGCCGTCGCGACACTGCTCGGGGCGAATGACCCGAGCAAACTTGAGCTCGCGGTTCACCATGCGGGAGGGTCCGTCGTCGTCGGGTTGCGCGAAGCAGGTGAGTCCGAGCGGACCGTCGTCGTGGCAGATCGCCACGTCACGAGCATATCCAGCGCAAAGTGGCCGACAGCGTGAGGCGGATCAGTGGGAGCCTGATCCCCAAAGAACCCAGCTTGCGCTGGCTCGCCGCAGGCAACTTGATCAACATGTTTGGCACCGGAGCCACGATGTCCGCTTTGGTGGTCTACTTGGCGACGGTCAAGCATCTACCTCTAGGAACGTCTACCGTTCTCCTGACGGCGAGCGGCCTCATCGGGGTGCTGGGTGCTGTTCCGGTCGGTCAACTAAGTGATCGCCACGGCGCGCGTATCGTCGCTCTGCTCACGGAGCTGGTATGCGCAGCATCAACCGCGGCATTGGTCTTCGCTGGGGATGCGGTGGCTTGCGCGGCCTGTCTGGCAATACGTCAGCTCGCAACCAGTGGTAACACTGCCGCACGGGCGACCCTGATCGGTCGCTTGGTGCCTATGGAGGACCGAGCGGCTCTGCGCGCCTATCAGAGATCCGTAACGAACGTAGGGTTCACGCTAGGTGCACTTGTCTCAGGTATCGCGATCTCGCTCGGGACGGCGCCCGCACTCCACGGCGTGCTGATCCTGGACGTCCTGACGTTCTGCTTCAGCGCCTTCGCGACAAGCCGTCTCCCAGAGGTAGGACGCGGGGAGCGAAGGGTGGGTCTTGCTAGTAGTGCCCTGACGGACGTCGGGTATCTCGGAGCTGGCCTGCTCAATGCCGTGCAAGCGATCAATCGGGCTGTGGTCTCGGTCGGCGTCCCGATATGGATCGTGTACAGCTCTGATCTGCCGAACTGGGCCGTCTCTGTCTCCGTGATAATCAGCACGATCATGGTGATTTCGCTCCAAGTCCCACTGAGCAGGTTCGCCAAGGACATAGGCGGAACTCGCCGTTCACTCTTTGCGGCTGGCGTTCTCACGGCCATGGCGTGCCTTGTCCTGGCGAGTGCGAGTGCGCTGCAGCAGGAAGATCTCCTCGTGTGGCTGCTGTTCGCTACGGCCTGCATTGTCCTGGCATTGGGCGAGATCCTCGGGGCGGCGGGCGGCTGGACGCTTTCATACGATCTGGCGCCGCCGTCTCGTCTCGGGCAGTACCAAGGCGTGTGGCAACTCATGTCTGATGGTGCAGTGAAGGCTGGTGGGCCTGCACTCATCGGTTGGTCGCTGGGTGCCGGGGTCGGCGGATGGGTCGGGCTTGCGGTCGGATTCGCATGTGCTGGCGTCGCGAGCCCTGCAGTTATTACCTGGGCGACACGGATTCGGCGACCATGGAGCGAGCCGCCAGTGAGCAGCGAGGGGGCCGGGGCTGTGAAGCGCTAGAGGACCACCAGGGATGCCCACCGTAGATCCTGGTGTCCAGCGAACTGGGGCTGACACGATTCCTGACACGGTTCGTGACACGATTCCGCTCGTGACACGCATCGTGACACGGGTCCTGTGCCAACGAACGCCCGCGCTTGCCGATGAATGCCCATCCGTGTGAGGCTGGGTCTACATCGCGCGGAAACGGCGAGATTCCGCCGTTTTTGACGCTCGCCAGGACGATTGCGATCGCTACGTCAGACAGCCCTGCGGATGGCGAAGAGTTTCGCTTCACCGGGAGAAGGTCGGGGGTTCGAATCCCCCTAGCTCCACCGATTGAGGGTCGCTGCATCTGGTATCGCACCAGATCAGCGACCTTCTTCGTTCCTGAGGGATCGCCTGAACCTAAGAGGTGACCCCTTGAGTGCCTGCCGGTCAGAGGGAGGCCACGATGCGCTCGTGGTCGAGTTCGCCCTCGCGAGTCTGGATGCCCGCGGCCAGCAGGTCGTGCGCCCGCTGCGTCACCTCGGGGCCCATCGTCGTCATCAGCCCGTCGTTCTCGTGTCGTTCCGCACGCGGTGGACGAACCCGCGCAGCGAGGGCAGGAGGACGCCGTCCATCAGGTTGAGGGGCGGGTGGTCGAGCGTCACGGTCGCGACGCCGTCCGACAGAGCGACGCGGAGGCCGGACAGATCGTCGTCGTACATGGGAACTCCCTGCCTGCCGTCCGATGAGGCAGAGGTATTCCACGGGCTGGGCGCTCGCGGCGCCGAACCAGTGTGGTGTGCGGGTGTCGAACTCGGCGGCCTCGCCGGGCGAGAGGACCAGGTCGTGCTCACCGAGCACGAGCCGTAGCTGCCCGTTGAGGACGTAGGCCCACTCGTACCCGTCGTGGGTCTTGGGAGCGGGCTGATCCGAGCGGCGGCCTCCGGGAAGGATGAACTTGTAGGCCTGGATGCCGCCGGGGCGCCGGGTCAACGGCAGGACCGTCTGCCCTCCCTTGCAGTGGATGGGGCGCAGGTGAACACGTGGGTCGCCGGTGGCCGGGGCATCGACCAACTCGTCGAGCGTGACGCCGTGGGCCCTGGCCAGTGGTAGCAGCAGCTCCAGGGTCGGCCGCCGGGAGCCGGACTCCAGCCGGGACAGCGTGCTGACGGAGATGCCGGTAGCGGCCGACAGCTCGGCGAGCGTGGTCTCACGTTCGTGGCGCAGCCTGCGCAGCCGGGGTCCGACGGCGTCGAGGCCCTCGCGCTTCTCGTCGTCCATGGACATGAGTTTGCCAGAACGGCAACATTATTTGCTCGGTTCTCCGCCGTCCTCGCAGGGTGGCACCTGAAGGGCGCTCGTTTCGGGCGTCCACCAGGAACAGGAGGATCTATGGCTACCGAGGACTCCGGCCATCCGGGTGTGCCGGTGGAGTACACGGTCTGGCGGAAGAACCGCTGGGCGGAGATCGCCGGCCCGGGCGGCAAGGCGGGCACCGTCAAGCTGGCCATGCTCTCCCATCCCGAACCGGGCGTGCCGGGCCTGCCCGGGCGATGGGAGGTGAGCGCGTCGGGGGTCTTGACGCTCACCGTTACCGCCGCGGACGGCGTGTCGATCGGCGGGTGGGCGGTGACCGGTGCGGTGGACGTGGGGTCGGGCACCCAGGTGGAGCTTGCCGACGGGCGAGTGTGTTTCGTCTCGGGCCGGGGCGGGACCTACGGCATGGTCGTCTGGGATCCCTCCGCGACGCCGGGGAACGTGCGCCCGTGCTCGACGAGAGGAGCGGGAGCACGGCGACAGAACCTGACAGGAAAGGACAAGACGGAATCAGGGAACCGAAGCTGACCGAGCAGGCGGTCCAGTACCTGCGCCATCTGGAGCAGTTCGACTTCGCGAGCATGCGGGCGATGTGCACGGACACGGCCACCGTCTGGCACAACGACGGCAAGGGCGAGCAGACGATCGAGGAGAACCTCGACCAGCTCGAGCAGACGTCGAGCGGCGGCGGGGGCGTCGTCGCGTTGCGGTACGAGATCACCCGTCAGTTCCAGAAGCCCGACGAGGTGCTCCAGCAGCACGTGCTGCACATCACCATGCCCGACGGGTCCGGCACCGAGCTGCCCGTGGCGATGTACTTCGGCTTCAAGGGCGGCCTCATCGACCGAATCGAGGAGTACGCGAACATGACGCCGCCGAACGAGGGCGACGGAAGCTGATCCGGCGCCGTGGGATCTCCGGTACCTGGGCGCGGCCGGCGCCCAGGTACCGGATCGCCCCGGCGCCGGATCTAGCCGCGGCCCCGCCCACTGACCGCGAACGCCGTCGCCGGAACCAGGAGGACGGCCGCGAGGACGCCGCAGGTCGCGGCGAAGCCCGCGCCCTGGAGCGCGCCGGCGACCAGCGGCCCGAGGCTCGCACCGGCGCCGATCAGGAAGGCGTAGCCGGCCATGCCGGCACCTCGTGCCGGACCGCTGGTGATACCCACGAGCGTCACGGCCGCCGGGACGGCGACCGCCAGCCCGGCGACGAAGACGGCACTACCGACCAGGGTCAGCCACAACGGCCCGTCGATGGCCTCGACGCCGAGCCCGAGCGCGGCGATCCCGAAGGCCGCGGCTCCGGTCAGATGGGGGCCCCAGCGGCTGATGAAGATCCCGGCGAACCAGCCGAGGACGATGCCGGGCAGGCCGGGCAGGCGCAGCAGCAGCCCGGTCACGGGGTCGGCCGCGCCGAGCTCGGTCGCTGAGGCCTGGAGCGCGACGTACATCCCGACGAACGTGAGCAGGATGGTGACCGCACCGGTGTACGCGACGAGCATCTGGCGCCGGCGCAGCAGGCCCGCGAGCGTGCCCAGCACCTGGGCTACCGACCCGGTCTCGGCGGGGCGAGGCACGGCGGGCAGCCGGACCACCAGTGCGGCGACCACGAGCAGCAGGGGCACGAGCCCCCACAGCACCCAGCGCCAGCCGTACGTGGAACCGATCGCCAGGGCCCACGCCTGGCCGACGATCCCGGAGAGCAGGAAGGTGCTCGACAGCACGGCGAGCGCCGTCGTACGCATGCGCTCCGGGAGGACGCGCGGCAGGTAGGCCAGTGCGACGGGCGGCAGCGCGGGCGCCAGGAAACCCTGGACAACACGGGCGCCCACCAGGATCGGCAGGTTCGGCGCGAAGCCCGCGACGAGCCCGGTGGCGGCGACCGCCACGAGACCGAACGCCATCACGCGGCGGGGGTCGACGTAGTCGGAGATCGTGGGGAAGACGAGATTTCCGACGGCGAAGGCAAACCCGAAGCCGCTCCCGATCCAGGCGGCTGCCGCGACGGTGGTCGCGTACTCATCGGTGATCGCGGGCACGAGCGGGATGGTGACGTAGATGTGCGAGACGACGAGCAGGACGGCGGCGAGCAAGACTCCCGTTACGGCGCGCGGGCCCTGGATCTGGGCGACGCCGCGCACGGCAGGTGCGACGACTGTTGACACGGCATACTCCAGCGAGGAGATTCCAACGGATTAGTTGGAATCTTGCCACAGCCAATCTCCAACGCACAAGTTGGAGATTACGATATCCCCATGGCGTGGGACACCGAGGCGACGAAGCAGAAGATCCTGGACGCGGCCGTGACCGAGTTTGCCCAGCACGGGCCCACCGGCACCACGATCGACCGGATCGCCAAGGTGGCCGGGGTCAACAAGGAGCGGATCTACAACTACTTCGGCAACAAGCACGCCCTGTTCGCCACGGTGCTCGCCGTCGAGAGCGAGCGCATCGCCGGGTCCGTCGTCTTCGACCCGACCCACGAGGACCCCGTCGGCGACTACGCCGGGCGAGTCTTCGACTACCACGCGGCACATCCCGAGCTGGTCCGGCTCCTGCTCTGGGAAGGCCTGACCACCCCGGGCCAGGTGGTCGAGGAGGACGCCCGTTCGGCCAGCTACGCCGCCAAGAAGGAGAGGTTCGCCAAGGCGCAGGCTGACGGGACGCTCCACGACGAGCTCACGCCGGGGATGCTCCTCTTCTCGATCATGGCCCTGGAGTCCTGGTGGCACGCGGTCCCGCAGATCGCACGCATCACGACGGGCACCGACAGCAGCGACACCGCCGAGCGCCGCGCGGCGGTCGTGGCCGCCGCGCGGCGGCTGGCAGCGCGGGAGCCGTAGCCCGCCGACCCGTCAGGCGTGAGGTCTCCAGGCGTCAGACCGCTGCGATGGTGCGCGGGAAGATCCGCGCGAGCACGTCGGCAAGCGTGACCACGGCGTGCCCGCCCTGCTCGTCCGGCACGACGGCGAGGTGGTTGCGGGTCTCCCGCATCGACGCCAGAGCGGTGTGCAGCGGCGTGGTCAGGGCCAGCGTGTAGGCGGGTCGGGCGACGTCGGCGACCGGCGTGTCGTCCGGGGCCAGCAGCACGTCCCGCACGTGCACCACCTGGCTCGGGGCGCCGTCGGCGTCCTGCACCAGGATCCGCAGGTGCCCGGACCGGTCGGCGGCGGCGCGTACGTCACCGGCCGTCGCCGTCGCGGGGACCGTGACCGGCGGGGCGTGCCCCGCCACGAGGTCGGCGACGGTGAGGCGGCGCAGGTCGAGCGCGCCGGCAAGCTGGTCGGAGTAGACGGCGTCCAGCGCGCCGACGTTCGCCGAGTGCTCCACGAGGTGCCGCAGGTCCTCCGGGCTGCGCCCGGAGGCGACCTGCCCGGTGGGCTCCACGCCGACCCGCCGCAGGCACCAGTTCGCGGCCTCGTTCAGCGCGACCAGGGCGGGCCGGGTCAGCCACATGAATCCCCGCATGGGCAGGGCGAGCAGGGTCGCGGAGGTCTCCGGGTGGGCGATCGCCCACGACTTCGGCGCCATCTCGCCCACCACCAGGTGCAAGAAGGTGACGATGACCAGCGCGAGGACGAACCCGGCGACGTCGGCCACCCAGTACGGCGCGCCCCACGTCTCCACGACGGGCGTGATCCAGTGGTGCACCGCGGGCTTGGTGATCGCGCCGAGCGCGAGGGTCGCGGCGGTGATGCCGAGCTGCGACCCGGCCAGCAGCACGGTGAGCTCGTTCGAGGAGCGCAGCGCGGCCCGCGCCGACCGGCTGGACGCCGCGGCGTCCTCCAGCCGGTGTCGCTTGGCCGCGAGCACCGCGAACTCGATGGCGACGAAGAACGCGCTGGCGGCGATGATGAGGACGGTGGCGACGGCCACCACGACGGGGTCGTTCATCGGGTGGCCTCCTCGGCCTCGGTGGAACCGTCCTGCGTGGCGGGGTCCTCGGGCGCGGCGGCGCCGCGGGGACGTTCCTGCACGGTGACGCGCACCTGTGCGGGCACGTGCCGCGCGACCTCCAGCACCTCCACGTGCAGCACCCGGTCCGGCGGCGGCTCGTTGGTGGCCAGGTCGGCCGGGTCGTCGGGCAGGTCGATGTCCACCGACTCGCCCACCGCGAGCAGCGACCCGTAGGTCGCCACGGCCAGGCCGGCGATCGTCTCGTGCTCGGTCTCGGGCAGGTCGTGGCCGACGGCGCGCTCCACCTCGTCCAGGTGCACGTCGCCGGCCATCGTCCAGATGCCGTCGTCGTCGGCCACGAGGAGCGGCGGCTCGGGCTCGTCGTGCTCGTCGGTGATCTCGCCGACGAGCTCCTCGGCCAGGTCCTCCAGGGTCAGCACACCCGCGAAACCGCCGTACTCGTCCACGACGCACGCCATCTCGTTCCGGCTGGCCGACAGCTCGCGCAGCGCGTCGGGGAGCGCCATCGCGGTCGGCAGCACCAGCGGCGGGCGGGCGATCGTGGTCACCGGGGCGTCGTCGGGCACGTCGCCGGACAGCAGGTCCGTCAGGTGCACCACGCCGACGGCGTCGTCGTGCGTGACCACCGGGTAGCGGGAGTGGCTGCGTGCCATGAGGGCCTTGACCTCGCCGACCGTGAGACCGGGCTCGACCGTGTCCACGCGGGCGCGCGGGATCATGGCGTGCTCCACGTCCTGGCGCGGGAAGTCCAGGATGCGGTCCAGCAGGTTGGACAGGTCCGGCGGCAGGTCGCCGCTCTGGCGCGAGTCCGCCACGATGTGCTCCAGGTCGCGCGCCGTGGCGGAGTGCTCGACGTCGTGCACCGGCTCGATCCGCAGCAGGCGCAGCAGGCCGTTGGACGCGGCGTCGAACACGCGGATCAGCCAGCCGAGGCCGGCCAGGTACACCGTGGTCGAGCGGGCCAGCCAGAGCGACACGGCCTCAGGGCGGGCGATGGCGAGGTTCTTGGGGAACAGCTCGCCGAACAGCATCTGCACCACCGTGGACAGCAGCAGGGCCGCCACGGTGCCGATGGCCACGCCCACCCCGGCCGGCACGCCGACGTCGTCCAGCCCGTCGCCGACGGCGGTGCCGACCAGCGGCTCCGCCACGTAGCCGACGACGAGGCCCGTGACGGTGATGCCGAGCTGCGCGCCGGACAGCATGAAGGAGGTGCGCCGGGTGACCGACAGGGCGCGGCGGGCGGCGGCGTCGCCGGCCTCGGCGCGGGCGGCCAGGCGCGAACGGTCCACCGCCATGTAGGCGAACTCCTGCGCCACGAAGTATCCCGTGAGCGCGGTGATGGCCAGGATGACTACGACACCGAGCAGCAGGGAGAGCACCCAGGTCATCGGGCGCACCCCCTCAAGAGCTGCGCGCGTGCCTGGGTACTGGTACTTCGGCTGTCGTCCATCGTCCTTCCGCGGGTCGCGAGCCCGGCGCCTCGTGCGGGGCTCGAATGTCAAAGGCAGTGCCTGCACAACGGGGCACCGCCGATCCCAACGTACCGGAGACGCCCTGCGTTCCACTCGACGACGGGCAGCGCCGACGCCGGGACGGCGGGCTGTTGTCGACCGTGTCGAACCCGAGGTCGTCGTAGAGCCGGGTCACGAGCTGGACGGCCTGCGGGTGGTCGCTCGAGACGACCAGTGCCTTCCGGTCGGGGGCACCGGCCGGCCTGGCCAGCCGGACCAGGCCAGGAAGCGCGTCGCTGGGTACCCGGATCGGGCTGCGCGCGTGGAACTGGACGTGGCTGAACGCCTTGGCGACCTTCGAGGTGGGTAGCTGTTCCTGACGGAGCTCGTGCACCGTCTTGCGGCCGGAGTCGACGTCGGGCAGAACGTCAGGCGACGGCATCGAGCGCCCGACGGTCAGGGGCGGACGGTCCGGCCGAATCCCGTCCAGCGCAGCTCGGGGCTCAGGTGGCTCATGTCGTTGAACATAGTGATGCTGGGCGGGATGCCCGGCCGGTACTCGATCACGGTCAGCGCCGTGTTCGCACTGCTCAGGCCGAGCCAGCGCACCGGTGGGGCGTCGAGCGCGTCGCGGAGGAGCCACGCGATGGGGTAGGCGTGGGTGATGAGTACTTCATGCACGTCGTCGCCGTGCGTGGGCGCCGTCGCGAATCGCGCGATGAGGCTCTGGGCGGTCCGGTTTCCCGCAGCCGCCTCCTCGGCGTCGTAACCGTCGAAGAACGGCACCCAGGGCTGAGGGGTCTCCTCGATCGGGGGAACGTAGGGGACGTGGTCGATGAGTTCCGGCGCCTCGCGCACGGGGACGGCTCCGCTCAGGAAGACGTCGATCTCCTGAGCGGTCGCCGTCGCGCGCGGTAGCGGCGAGTGCCAGACGGCGGCGACGGGCAGATGTGCGAGGCGTTGTCCGAGCAGCCGAGCCTGTTCTCGGCCGATGTCGGTGAGCTCACCGAACGCGTCGGCGTCGCCGTGTCGCGCGATGTAGAGGTATCTGGTTGCCATGGATGTCGGCAGGCCGCACCGGGGATGGGCCTCCCGTTCTCCTCTCGTGTGAACAGGCGCGTCTCGTGGGGCAGCGCGCCGTCGGTCGTCAGTGCGGTGTGAGCGTCCCCGTCGTACCGCTGAGCGTGACGCGGGCGCCGTCGCGAAGACGCGTCGTGGCTTGCGCGACGCCGAGCACGGCGGGGATCCCGTACTCGCGGGCGACGATCGCCGCGTGTGAGAGCACCCCGCCGGTCTCGGTCACCACGCCGCCGGCGATCGCGAACAGCGGGGTCCATCCCGGGTCGGTGTACGGGCAGATCATGATGTCGCCGGAGCGGACGCGTCCGAAGTCGGCCGGGCCGCGGACGATGCGCGCTCTTCCGGTCACGATGCCATGGGCCCCTGGCACTCCGCTCAGCCGCCCGTCGTCCGCGGCCGAGGCCTGGTGCGGCGTCGGCGGGAGCGGAGCCGTGACGGGCCGGGCTTGGAGCAGCCAGGCCGTTCCGTCCGCGATCGCCCACTCGACGTCCTGCGGGCCGCCGAGAAGCTCCGCCACGCGGGCTCCCAATGCGGCGAGTCGCACGACGTCGGCGTCGGCCAGCGTTGGTGAGTTCTGCTGACCCTCCGGAACGTCGCGGGCCACGATGCCCGTGTGGTCCGCGTCCCGGTCCAGGCGGGTCGTCTTGCGTCCGATGGTGTGCCGGATCGTCCCGTCCGGTGCGACCTCGTACGCGTCGGGCGTGACGGTTCCGCCCACCACGGTCGGGCCGAGCCCCCAGCTCGCCTCGATCCGGGTGGGGTCGCCGGGCCGAGCGGGCGTGAACAGAACGCCTGAGACGTCCGCATCGACGAGCCGTTGGACGAGTACCGCCATCTTCGGCTCCGCCCGCGCCTCGCCGTCGTCGGCGCGGTTCCGGTAGGCCGCGACGCGCGCCGAGGACGCCGACGCCCAGCAGCCGCCGATCGCGTCAGCGACGGCCTCCACACCCTGGACGGCGAGGAAGCTCTCGTACTGACCTGCCGCGGAAGCGTCCGCGGCGTCCTCGTACGCAGCCGAGGAGCGCACGGCCACCGGCGGGTTCCCCATCCGGGCGAGCGCTTCCGCCACCTCGCGCCGGAGTGCGGCCGGCAACCGCCGGTCCGGTTCGGCACGGGCGGGCTGCGCGGCGAACGGCACCACGAATCCTTCGGGCACCGGTAGCCCCGCTCGCAGCAGTGCGCCGAGCGTCGCGGCCTTGCCGCCGCAGGCTTCGTGGGTCGCATCCAGAAGCGTCGTCACTCTGACCTCACATCAACACAACGTTGACAACATTTTGTTGATTGTGCAGGATGGGCGCCATGGCCCGCAAGCACGACCTGGATCAGACCGGCGGCGTCGACCACGCGCAGGCGCAGCGTGAACGCGAGGCACAGGACCGGCTCCTCGAGCTGGGCGCCGACGCGCTGGAGCGCCGGCCGTGGCGTCCGGTCCCGGTGCCGCCCACCGCGGTCGACCTGACGCAGTTCGCGCTCTGGCGCTCCGCGGACCTCGACCCCGAGGACCTGCTCACCGCGCTCGCGCTGGTGCCCGCCGCGCGGGCGGAGGTGGAGGGCGTGGAGCTCGGCCTGCTGTTCACGGCACGGAACGTGGGACTCACCTGGGCCCAGATCGCCGAGGCGACCGGGTTCCGCTCGCCCCAGGCGTGTCAGCAGTACTACACACGCCTGGGCGCACGGCAGGGCGAGCAGCCGTGACCCAGCAGTCGCCGCTGGGTCTGCGGGTACTCCACGCGACGCGGCTGCTCGGCTTCGCCGACGGCGCGGCGATCGCCGACCGCGCCGGCACCTCTCCGGAAGAGGCCATGAGGGTGCTCCGCGAGTCCGAGCGCAGGGGATGGACGCAGCACTCCGCCTTCGCCGACCTCCGGGGCTGGTCGCTCACCGAGGGCGGGCGCGCCGAGAACGAGCGGCAGCTCGCCCGCGAACGGGCGAGCGCCGATCCGGACCACACGGTCGAGGCGGTCTACCGCGAGTTCCTGCCGCTCAACGCCCGGCTCCTGCGCGCGTGCACCGACTGGCAGCTCAGACCGACCGACGAGGACCGCTTCGCACCCAACGATCACACCGACACCGCCTGGGACGGACGCATCCTGACGGAGCTCACCACGCTCAGCGGCGCGCTCTCGCCGCTGGTCGGTCGCCTCTCCGGAGCGCTGGCGAGATTCGGCGGATACGACACCCGCTTCGAGGCGGCATGCCGGCGAGCGCGGGCCGGACAGCACGACTGGGTCGACAAGACGCACCTCGACTCCTGTCACCGCGTGTGGTTCCAGCTCCACGAGGACCTCGTCGCCACCCTCGGCATCGACCGCGGCACCGAGGGCGCGGGTGGTCCGGCGTAGCCGGCGGTCCATGACATCTGTCATGCACCGACCCGTGCGCAGCACAGCAGAACTCATGACCGGCGGCACTGCCCGCAACGCCTGCGCGGCCAGAGGCTGGGTCCATGAGAAACCACACACGCACCGTTCGACGACGTAGAGCGGGCCGCGGCATCGCCCTCCTGGCCGTGCTGGGCCTCGCCGGCTCGCTGGCTGGGGTGCCCGCCGTCGCCGCGAGCCAGGACGACGAGCCCACGGCGCAGGTGGACTGGGGCACCTGCCCCGACGACGTCGTGGCCGCCGCCGTGCCGTACCAGCTCACCTGCGCGACCGTGCCCGTGCCGCTGGACTACTCCGACCCGGCGAGCCCGACGATCGACCTCATGATCTCCCGGCTCGCGAGCGAGAACCCGAGCAAGCGGCGCGGGGTGCTCATGCTCAACCCGGGTGGCCCGGGCGGGTCCGGGCTGAACCTGTCCACGCTCCTGGGGGCCAGGGGCCTGCCCGACAGCGTCCTGGACAGCTACGACCTGATCGGCATGGACACCCGCGGCGTCGGCTATTCGACCCCGGTGAGCTGCGGCTTTACCGTCGACGGCCCGTACCAGGCCAACGTGCCGCCCTACGCCGTCGACGCGGCGGCGGCCGCGGAGCAGGCGAAGGTCGCCCGGTCGGCGGCCGAGCAGTGCGCCGAGAACGACCAGGACGATCGTCTGCGCCACGTGACGACGGCGAACATGGCCCGCGACCTGGACCGGATCCGGGTGGCACTGGGCGAGGAGAAGACCAGCTTCCTCGGGTACTCCTACGGGTCGGCGCTCGGCGCCGCGTACGCCTCGATGTTCCCCGAGCACGCCGACCGGATCGTGCTCGACAGCAACCTCGGCGACACCGTCCTCGACCGCGACGCCCTGCGCAGGTTCGCCCTCGGCGTCGAGCAGACGTTCCCGGACTTCGCGAACTGGGCGGCGAAGCGCCACGGCAGCTACGGGCTGGGCCGCACGCCGGCGCAGGTCCGCGCCACCTACTTCGAGCTCGCCGAGCAGCTCGACGAGACCCCGGTGGGCGGAGCCGACGGCCGCATCTTCCGGTTCACCACCTTCGCGTACCTCTACCGCACGTCGCAGTACCCCAAGCTGGCGCAGCTCTGGCAGTCGGTGCACGCCTCCGACGACGCGGCGGTCCGGAAGCAGCTCGACGCCGTCGACCAGCCGCTGGGCATGCTGGCTGGCAACGTCGCCGACGGCGGGGAGCCGTCGCCCAACGACGGCGAGCTGTCGCCCCACGACAACGCCTGGTCGGTCTTCCTCGCGGTGACCTGCAACGACGTCGACTGGTCCGAGAACCTCGCGGACTACCAGCGCGCCGTCGCCGAGGACCGCGAGCGGTACCCGATGTTCGGCGCGGCGGCGGCCAACATCGTGCCCTGCGCGTACTGGCCGTACGAGCCGGCCGAGCCGCCGGTGGCGATCGACGACGAAGGCCCGGCCGATGTCCTGATCGTGCAGAACCGGCGCGACCCGGCCACGCCGCTCCGCGGCGGCGAGCTGCTGCACGAGAAGTTCGGCGATCGGTCCCGGCTCGTGACCGTCGACGCGAGCGGGCACGGGGTGTACGTCCTCGGCGACAACCCGTGCGCGCTGAACGTCACGACGAACTATCTCGTGCACGGCACGATGCCCGTGCGGGACGTGTCCTGCCGGGCGTCCTGACCCGTAGCCGACCCATCGGAGGGCGCGGCGCCTCCGCCCGCGAGCGGTAGGGCGTCCGCCCCAGGTGCCCGGGAGCCGAACTCGGCTCCCGGGCACCTGTCGAGACACGAGGACCGACCATGAACACGTTCAAGGACGCACGGAGCGGGCGACACGGCTGCGCTACAGCTGGCTGTTCGACAGCGCGGCGGGCTGACCGTTGAATGAGACCCATGGTTGATCGGTCGACGGTGAGCACCCGCCGGTACGAGGCCTACGTGCGCTGGACCGCGTACGGCGTGGCGACGGCGCCGGCCCTCTCTCCCGTCAGCGCGGCACTGCCCCCTGGGTGGGTGGTCGGCGGAGAAGACCTGGCTCCGTTCGCCGCCGTCGTCGTGCTGGCGCTCGCGCTCTCCGCAGGGAACGTCCTGGTCACCCGCTGGAGCCTCGACCACGTGCTCGACCGCCCGCGACGGCTCGCCACCGGCGTCGTCGTCGCGTGGCTGCTGGCCCTCGTGGCGCTCGTCGCGGCGACGCTCGCCTTCCCCGCCCCGGACCTGAGGATGACGGCGGCCGTGGCCGCCGGATCGGCAGCCGCCAGCCTCGTGCCGGTGCTCGACACGCGACGCACGCTCTACCTCAACGCGGCGTTCGTCGTCGTGGCCGCGCCGCTCGCCGCGGTCGCCGAGGTCTGGTTCGTCGTCCTCGGGCTGGCGCTGATCAGCCTCGTGCTGTGGAGCTGCTGGTTCGGCGCGTGGCTGCTCCGGGTGCTGCGCGAGCTGCAGCAGGCGCACGAGGACCGCGCCGCCCTCACCCTCGCGAACGAGCGCCTGCGCATCTCGCGCGACCTCCACGACGTGCTCGGCCGCACGCTCACCACCATCGCCGTCAAGAGCGAGCTCGCGTCCGAGCTGGTGCGCCACGGCAGCGGCGAGCGGGCGGCCGTCGAGCTGGCCGGCGTCCGGCGGCTCGCCGGAGAGGCAGGAACCGAGGTCCGCCGCGTGGTGCGGGGCGAGGCCCGTGTGACATGGGACGGCGAGGTGTCCGGCGCGCGGTCGCTGCTCGACTCCGCGGGCATCCGCTGCACGGTGGCCGGCGACCCGGTGCCGGAGGGGTCCGCTGAAGGGCTGGCCTGGGTGGTCCGCGAGGGTGTGACGAACGTGCTGCGCCACTCGGCGGCCAAGCAGGTCACGCTCACGACCACCCACGAGGACGGCGAGGTGCTGCTCACGATCGCGAACGACGGCGCGAGCCGCGCGGGCGCGGCGATCGGCCGACCGGTATCGGCCTCGGGAGTGACGGCGCCGGTCCCGGCGGGCGCCGTCGTGGCGGGCCGTCTCGCGGCCGACGGCCAGGTCGCGCCGCGGCCCGACGGCGGAACGGGCCTGGCCGCGATGTCCGAGCGGATCCGGGCGCTCGGCGGGCGCATCGCGACCCACCGCGACGGAGACTGGTTCCTGCTCGAGGCCACCATCCCGATCCCGGAGAGGGACCGCGCATGACCCGCATCCTCGTCGCCGACGACGAACACCTCATCCGCGACGCCATCGCCGGGCTGCTCGATCTCCAGGACGACTTCGAGGTGGTCGGCCAGGCGGCGTCGGGCGAGGAGGCGATAGCGACCGCCGTCCGGCTGAGGCCCGACGTGGCCCTGCTCGACCTCCAGATGCCCGCGCCCGACGGCATCGAGGTGACCCGCCGGCTCGCGACCGAGCTGCCGGACTGCCGCTGCATCGTCGTGACGTCCTACGGCCGCCCCGGGTACCTCAAGGCGGCACTCGCGGCGGGGGCGCGCGGCTTCCTGCCCAAGACCGTGTCCTCCCGCACGCTGGCGGACGTCGTGCGGAAGGTCGCGGACGGCGGCCGGCACGTCGACCCGGAGCTCGCCGCCGAGGCGATCGGCGCCGGCGACTCCCCGCTCACCCCGCGCGAGACCGACGTGCTCGCCCTCGCGCGCGACGGCGCCCCCGTGGACGAGATCGCGCAGCGCGTCTCGCTCACCCGCGGGACGGTGCGGAACTACCTGGCGGCCGCCATCGCGAAGCTCGGCGCGGCCAACCGGCACGAGGCGGCGCGCATCGCGGCAGAGCACGGGTGGATCTGAGCGGTCTGACGGCGGGACGTGGGTCGGCCGGCGTCGGCGGGAGGGTGCGGGCGCCGTCGTCGGCCCAGCCGCGGACGCCGTCGGCCGAACGCGGGCGCTGTAGCTGCGGGCGCCGTCGGCTCAAGTACGACGCCGTAGCCGCGGGGCGTCGTCGACCGAACGGAGGACTGGTACGTCGCTTGGCGTACGACAGGTGTCGCCGTGGACCGGACGTGACCCCGCGGCTCGGGGGCGATCCTCGGGGGTGTCCGCAAGTTCTCGGCACGGGAGACGACCCATGTGCGCAGCCCAGAGCAGGCCCAAGCGAGTACGAGCCCTCACGATGACCGCCCTCGCGGGGGTGACGGCGCTCACGATGATCCCCGCGGCGATGGTGCCGACGGCGGCGGCCCGGCCGCCGTCGGAGGCCGCGGAGCCCGACCCAGTGGTGTCCTGGGTGGGCGAGCATGCGGTCCCGGTTCGGGACCTCACGCGTCCCGGCCCCGATCTCGCCGCGCTCGGGCGAGCGACGAAGGGCGCCCAGATCGTCGGCCTTGGCGAGTCCGCGCATGCGCTGCGCGAGGTGACCGCGCTGAAGCGCCGGGCGGTGGAGTATCTGGTCGAGGAGCGCGGGTTTCGGTCCCTGGCCTGGGAGGACGACTGGACCCTCGGCCTGATGATCAACGACTACCTCCAGGGTAGGCGCGACGACCGCGACGCCCTGGTCGCGCAGCTGAGCCACGCGCACCGCACCCGTGAGGTCGCGGACCTGCTGTCCTGGCTGCGGGAGTACAACCGGACGCACCGGGACGACGTCCGGTTCGTGGGGGTGGAGTACTTCGCCACGAGGCAACTGGCCTACGACGCCGTGCGGGCCTACGTGGCCGCACGCGCTCCGGAGCTCCTGGGAGAGCTGACTCCGCACCTGGAGCTGATCAGCCCGAAGACCAAGGACGCGAAGGCCCACCTGGACTGGTACATGCAGGAGGTGGAGGACCAGGCACCCTACGTGAGCAGCGCGGAGGCCGTGTACCGCATCGTCGCCGAGGCGCCGCACCGGGCCGGCGACCGCGAGTACGCGCTGGCGTTGCAGCACGCGCGGCAGATCCGCTCGTGGTACACGGCGTTCGCGCTGCCGTGGGACGAGATCCCCGCGTACCGCGACGCCCGTGCGGCCGAGAACCTGCGGTGGTGGCAGCGGTACTCGGGTGACAAGGTGATCTACTGGGCCGCCGCTGCGCACACCGCCGACGCGCCGGACCTGGCCGTCACCTTCCCGGGTGGCGGGGCGATGCGGCTGGCCAGCGTGGGGTCGTTCGTCGCGGACTGGTACGGCGACCGGTACGTCAGGGTCGGCTACACCTTCGACCGAGGAGTCGCGTCGAGTGAGCAGGGCGATCCGGTGACCATGCCGCCGGCGCTACCCGACTGGTTCGAGGCGCCGCTCGGCGACGTGCCCAGTGCCCGGTACCTCGTCGACCTGGACCAGCGCGCGCCGGAGGAGGTGCGGGACTGGCTGGAGGCGCCGATGCTCACCCGCGGCGATCCGACGGCGGGCCCTGCCTCGACCATGACCGGGAGCACGCCCGAGGACTGGTACGACGTCGTGGTGCACAGCCAGGAGGTCGGCCCGGCACAGATGGTCGACGGCCCGGCACGGTAGGTCGGTCCGGCGCGTTTGGTCGCCTTGGCCCGGTAGGTCGCCCCGGCCGAGGCGGCCGACGTCAGCGGCGCAGCTCGATGGCGCTCAGCCCCGCGAGGCTGAGGATCACGCGGTCGCCGGCGTCGACGAACGTCGCGAGCACCTGGTCGCACCCCGCGCACCGGGCCACCAGGCCCGGTGCGTCGGTGTACACCATCGCCTCCGCGATCGGGGAGAGGCGGCCGCAGCCGTCGCACCGTCCGCGTGCTGCGGTGACGTCGGGCGTGAACACCTCGGAGAGTGCGCCCGCGAGAACGTTGCCGTCGAGGTGGTGTGTCATCTAAAGACCTCCGAAGCGCTCGGTGTGGATGTCCGTCGCGGAGTGGCCCAGCTCCTGCAGCCAGCGGGCGACGGCCTCGACGAAGCCCGTCGAGCCGCAGACGTAGAGGCGTGGCCGCTCTGCTGCCGGGATGGTGCGGGCGGCGAGCGTGTCCAGGGTGAGCCGCCCGACCGGGTCCGGCCAGCCGTCCGGCGCCTCGCGTGTGTAGACGAGGTCCAGCTCGAAGGCCGACCCGGCGAGCGCGGCGAGCTCGTCGGCGAAGAACATGTCGGCCGGCGTGCGGACCGAGTACAGCAGCCGGAAGGGCGACGCGTCGCCGTCGGCGCCGTGCGCTGCCGCCATCGCGTACAGCGGGACGACGCCGGAGCCGCCGGCGATGAGCTGTACGGGACGGTCGCTCTCGCCGGGGCGCCAGACGAAGAACGCGCCAAGCGGGCCGTGGAGCTCGAGCTGGTCGCCCGGCCGAACCTCGTTGACCAGGAAGGGGGAGACCTCGCCGTCGGGCAGCTCGTCGATGGCGAGAACCACCTGCCCGCCCGCCGTCGGCCCCGCGGGGGTGGACGAGGCGATCGAGTAGGACCGGCTCGCCTGGTAGCCGTCCGGGGCGGTGAGGCGGACGTCGACGTGGGTGCCGGCCTCGCTGCCCGGCCAGGTGGGCACGTCGAGCACGAGCCGCGCGGCCGTGGGGGTCTCGCGGCGGTTCTCGACGACGGTCGCGATGTGCCAGGCGGGACGCGTCCGCGGCCGGCCGACCGGGGTCATGGGCTGCGCGCTCACCAGTACCGCTCCTCCTTCCACGGGTCGCCGTAGAGGTGGTAGCCGTACTGCTCCCAGAAGCCCGGGTCGTTGGTCGGCATCATCGTCAGGCCGCGGATCCACTTCGCGCTCTTCCAGAAGTAGAGGTGCGGCACGAGCAGCCGGGCTGGCCCGCCGTGCTCCGGGTCGAGGGGCTCGCCCTCGGCCTCGGTGGCGATCCAGGCCTTGCCGTCCAGCAGGTCCTCCAGGGGCACGTTGGTGGTGTAGCCGCCGTAGGAGTGCGCCATGACGTACTCGTGCTCGGACTCGACGTTCTCGAAGAGCTTGTCGAGGCTGACGCCGCGCCAGCCCATGCCGAGCTTGGACCAGTGGGTGACGCAGTGGATGTCCACGGTGACGTCCTCGGCGCCGAGCGCGAGGAGCTCGTCCCAGCTCCACCGGTGGTCGGCGCCGGTCTCGTCCTGGATGGTGAACTCCCAGTCCGCGGTGTCGATCCGCGGGGTGGGCCCGGCGCTGAGCACCGGCCAGTCCTGGACCAGCGTCTGGCCGGGAGGGAGGCGCGTGTCCGGTTCACGTCTGCGGCCGGAGAACCCACGGGTGGTGAAGGACATGCTGGCTCCAATCCGGGTGACCGCGGGCCCGGGCGTCCGGGTCTGGTCGGTGATGGTGGGAACAGGGTATTGCGGTGGGGTGGCTGGGTGCGCGGTGGTACGGGCTGAATCTGTGCCCCACTGGGAGGCGCCCTGGCGCCTGCCATGACTTGCTGGGGATCGTCCACTACCGTTGCCGTATGAGCATCCCCGACGACCGCGAGGACATGCGCCACTTCCTCGACCGGCTGACGCCGGCGCAGGTGCGTCATCTTCGGCTGCTTGTCTCGCACGACTCGGAGCTGTCCGAGGCGGCAACCTCCCGAACTCTTCATGCGGCCACGCCGTCGTCCCACCTTCCCGCGGACTTCCTGGCACTCGCTGGCAGCATCCACGGGCCAGGGGACGTCGCCGAACGCCATGACGACTACATTCGGCAGCACCTGCGCGGTCGGTTCGGTCACGACGAGTGATCGCCACGGTCCTGGACACCGGTCCGCTCTACGCGTTCTTCGACGCCAACGACTCGTTCCACGATGCCGCACGCTCGCTGTTCGCGACGCTCGACGGCCCCGTGCTGCTGCCAAGCCCGGTCCTGACGGAAGTCTGCTGGCTGCTTGAGCGCGCGCCGACAGTGGAGGCGCGGTTCCTTCAGGTTGTCGCAGAGGGAGCGTTCGAATTGATTACCCCAACATCGGGCGACCTGGTTCGCATGAGTGAACTTGTCTTGAAGTACCAAGACTTTCCGCTTGGCGGCGTAGACGCCTCGGTCGTCGCCATCGCGGAACGCTACGGCGTGCGTCGTATAGCGACGACGGACCGCCGCCACTTCGGTGCGATCCGGCCGGCCCACGTCGATGTCCTAGAACTGGTGCCGTAGCGCGCTGGCGGGTATCTGAGGCGATTCTGGTCGCTGTTGCTTTCAAGGAGTCTCATGGCATACGAACTCAGATTGCCGGAGGATTTTGCGGAGTACGCGTGGGAAGTCGAATCGAAAGGCGTATTCTGGGATGCGAATGTGTACGATGAAAGACGTCTCATTCCCGTGACGTTCTACGACGCTGAGCGGCTGGCACAGGACATTATGGAGGAAATGGAGTCGGGTCGGGCGATAGTGCTGAACCGAGTTGTGGTGGTCAAGCGGGTGGCACATGAATACATGTCTGCAGCCGTGAGCGTCCTAAAGCCAGGCGACCTTGGTTGATGGCAAGGGCTGCACTCAAGCCGCAGTGCGGAGTGCGCCAGTCCGTCATGGATCAGGTGGGTTGGTGGCTCGTGAACGACATCCTTGGACATCTCGTCGCCGAGTATCGGCACGGCCTCCAAGACGGTGAGGCGGAAGCGCGGCGCCGACTGGCTCTTGCGATCGTGGAGCGTGCGCTCGCCGGTGGATTTCTGACCGACGTTCCGGCTGCGATCGTCGGAGAGACTGGTCGCGCGTTGACGCGGGGTGCTTTGACCGAGGATGCGACCGAGCGGCTCTCGGACGGGCTTCACGAGTTTCTCATTCGGAAGAACGGCCAGGCATTCGTGATGCGAGACCGAGAGGACAAGGCTATCCGCGCCACTTTCGAGGCGTTCTATTCGTCCCTCGAAGACGACGGCCTCGAAGCCGTGGTTGTCGACGTTGCCGCTCTACTCGACGGAACTGCGGCCGACATCGAGTGATCTTGCGAATGCGGTGCCATACAAATTGACCGTCATCAAGGAGATCGGATGAAGGGCGCATTTCTTCTGGCGGACGACTCCGGCCTCTACGCACAGGTTGAACGGATCCTTGTTAAGCACGGGGCTGCGGCCGCGCCTGACGCGACGGTTCAGCTCGTTGATGAGAGCGGTCGGCTTCTGACGGTGTTTCGGCGACGTGGACGAGTTTGAGGCAGACCTCCGTGCGAGACCCACCAGGATTCGTGCGGAGGGACGCCAGCCCCCGGACCGCGCGACTCTCACCGCGTGTTGGATCGAGTGCCGTTGGGAGTCGATGTTCGTCGACGTGGTACGTCTGATCGCCGCGGAGCGGACCGGCGATACGTGGGTCTCGATGGTGTCGGTGTTCTCTGGGCTACGGAAGAGGTCCGAGCCGACGAAATCGTGCTCTGAGTAACGTTCGTCACGGACTCGTGAGAACCGACCTCACGGGACTGTGAGCTCGGCCGTGGGGACGGTCGAAAGGTCGGACGTGGGGAGCCTTCTGTGCGGGGGAGCGCGGCGGACGTGGAGGCAGCGCCGATATTGGCAGTAACTGCCGGCAATAGTGACAGTGAGCGCAAGCGCGCGTCAGGCACCCACTATCTTCATCGCCATGCCTGACGAGCGCGAGACCGGCCTAGGCGCCATGGTCAAGGACCCCCTGTTCCTCGCCGTCGTGCCCATCGCGCCGTTCGTGCTCATCGCGTTCAACGTCTGGTCCATCACGCGCGGCGACGCGAACGCGATGCTCGCCGTCATCCAGCACGTCAGCCCGCTCAGCCTGATCCTGGCGACGTGGACCGACCTCGTCGCGACGGTCGCCGTCCTCGCCGTCGTGCTGCAGCGCCGTATCTGGTACCGGCCCGGCCGGGTCGACCCGCTTGTCGTCCTCGTCCTGGCGGGCATCCTGTGCCTTCCCGTCGCCTCCGTGGCGATCTTCGCGTTCTACGCCTGGGTGGCGTGGATGCGGCGGCTCGACTACCAGGTCAGCGGCCACCTCGACCAGCTAGGGCGTGTCTCCCATATGTGGGCTGAGGTGTGCGGCAGCCTGGTCGGGTGACTTCTTCGCGGTATCGGGTGTTGTCGGATGAGCAGTGGGGGCGGATCGAGCCGTTGCTGCCCTCGAACGCGGGCCGGCGCGGGCATCCGTTCTGGGACAACCGGCGGGTAGTGGAAGGGATCATCTACCGCTACCGGGCCGGGATCCCGTGGCGGGACCTGCCTCGTGAGCACTTCGGGTCGTGGAGGACGGTCTGGAAGCGGCACCGCCGCTACGCCGACGACGGCACCTGGGACAAGGTCCTGGCCGGGCTGCTGGCCGCGGCGGACGCGGACGGGAAGATCGACTGGAACGTGAGCGTGGACGCCACGATCAACCGTGCTCATCAGCACGGCACGAACACCACGCGTCCCGAGCGGGACACAGGGGGCGAGAGCGAATCACACGAAACTCCCTGAGGGGTTCGTCCCCAGCCCGCTCGGCGGGGAACGTGAACCGGCAGGTCATGGCATCGGTAAGTCACGTGGCGGCCTGACCAGCAAGATCCATCACGCGGTGGACGGTCATGGACGCCCGCTGGCCGCGATCGTCACGGGCGGGCAGCGTAACGACGGGGCCATGCTGGCCGAGGTCCTAGCCGACATCCGCGTCCCGCGCCAGGGACCGGGCCGCCCGCGCACCACCCCTGATGCGGTGATCGCCGACCGCGCCTACACCAGCGGCGTCAACCGCAGGATGCTCGCGGCCCGGCACATCCAGACCGTGATCCCGCAGAAGAAGGACGAGATCGCTGCCCGCAAACACAAAGGCTCAGCCGGAGGACGACCACCAGCCCTGGACGCCCGGACCTACAAGCGACGCAACGTCGTGGAACGCTCCTTCGCCCTGACCAAGCAATGGCGCGCCCTGGCGACCCGCTACGACAAGCTCGCCATCACCTACCGCGCCGCCGTCGTCCTATCCGCCTGCACCATCTGGGCACGCCATATGGGAGACACGCCCTAGCGGTCGACGAGCTGACCGCCAAGAGCCGCGCGGCCGGAACCAGCCTGTGGACGGGCGCGGCCCTCGCGGTCTTCGCCGCCCTCGCGTTCGTCGTCGGCCTGATCTCCGCAGCGGTCAGCCGCGACCTGCTGCTGCTCTCCTACCAGCTCGCCGGCGCGGTGACGGTCACGTTCTTCGTGCTGGCGCGCACCCGCGAGGCGCCCGCCTGGATCCGGCTCGCCGACCGGACCTACCCCGCCCTGCTGCTCGTCCTCCTCCTGCTGTGGTCGCTGTGGGAACCGGTCGCGTCCTCGCGCTGGCTGCCGAACGAGCGTGTAGTGGTCGACGGCGCCACGGTCGCCAACGCGACCGGCGCCAGGTACCACGACGGCATGGTCGTGAACGTGGATGACGTCAGCCTGCTGCTCCTGCGCGACGACGGCGCCCTGGAGCAGATCCCCACCGCGGCGATCGTTGGCCGCGCGGTCTGCCCCGTCCCGGCCGCCGAACCGGTGGACCAGGAGCGGTCGCTCATGGCGGCGCTGATAGCCGCGCGGTCCGACGCCGCCGCGGCGACGCGCTGGCGGGATCCGATCTGTAACGCGACGACGCCGTAGCCCACCGCGACAGCCGCGCAGGCGTCGGGGACGGCAGCGAGAATCGCGCAGCCACCGCGACAACAGCCGCCGTGACAACAACAGACAGTGGCCTGCACAAGGGGCTCAGCCCTTGCCGCCCTCCCCCTCCAGATGCGCGACCACCGCATGCTCCTGCGCGAGCCGCCGCAGCGCCGACAGCACCCGGTCGCCGAGGATGTCGAACGCGATGACGCCGACCACCCGCGACTCGTCGGCGGTGGTCTCCAGGAGCCGCGCGATCTCGTCGTGCGCGAGCCCCTCCGCCGCTGCGGCGTAGGTGTCGAGCATGTCGGTGACCGCCGTGACGCCGAGCGCCTCGAGCGAGACGAGCGCGTCGGCGAGTGTGGCCCGGGCGGGGTTGTCGGGCCGGACCGACCAACCGTGCTCGGCTATCAGGCTCTCGACCCGCTCGGCCGCCCGCCGTCCGGCCTCGTCGTCGCGCGGCGCGGGGGCGGAAGTGAGGGCGTACTGCGCGCTGCCGAGCACGGCGTAGGTGTTGCCCTCCTTCTCCGCGAGGTGCGCGAGCACCCGCCGGGCCTGCTCCACCGCGAGCCCGCCGACGCCGACCAGGGCCCGCGTCAGGCGCAGCGCGCGCACGTGCGACTCGTCGTACACCGCCTGGTTGGGGCTGGTCAGCTTGCCCTGCGGCACCAGGCCCTCGCGGATGTAGTACCGGATCGTCGGCGCGGCGACACCGGTCCGCGCACTGAGCTCCGCCATCTTCATGGCCCGTCACCTCCTCGCCGTCCGATGCTACCCATCACGCGTCCTGCATTATGCGTACTTGAATATGCGTAGTACACTCTGCATAATCGAGGCATGGCTGACCGACGACAGACCTCCCCGCGCGAAGTCATCATCCGCACGGCGCTCGTCACGATGGGCGCCCTGACCACCGTCCCGGCGCTCGCCCTCGTGGACCCGACCCAGCTCGAGTCCTACGGCGTGGTGGACCCGGGCCCGATAGTCCTGACGCTCCTGCAGCACCGGGGCGTGTACCAGCTCCTGCTGGGCAGCGCGCTCATCTGGTCGGCGTTCCGGCCCGACGTCCGCGTGCCGGTCGCGATCGGCGCCATCACCTCGAAGGGCATCGCGCTCACGCTCACGGTGTCCCGCCCGGAGGTCCTCGCCGAGTCCAGCACCGTTGCGATGATCTTCGACCCCATCTGCATAGTGCTCCTGACGGCCCTGCTCGTCGACACCGCCGTCGGACGCCGCCGTCGGGCACGCGAGAGCGTCGCGGCATGAGCGGCACCGCGAACCTACGCGACGGTACAAACGTGCGCGACGGCGAAGGCGTGCCGGACGGCGGAGATGCGCACGGCGAGGGCGCGGGCGGCGACGGCGCGGGCTCGCCCGACAGCGCGCGGAAGCGCCGGCCCTGGCGCCCCCTGGCCGTCGCGGTCGCGGCGATCGTCGCGATCCCGGTGCTCGCAGTGGGCGCCTTCGTCCTGGCAGTCCCCACACCGGTCGACGGCTTCGCTCCCGAGTCGTGGCGCCCCGGCCCCGGGGCATCGTTCGCCGACGAGCTCACGGCCCCCGCCGTCGTCGAGCAGCTCACCGACGAGCCGATCTACGGCCCGGAGGACATCGCGATGGACGCCGACGGCCTGCTCTACACCGGCGACAGGGACGGCACGATCTGGCGGCTGGACCCCGCCGACGGCTCGGCCGAGGTCTTCGCCCAGGTGGGCGGGCGTCCCCTCGGCCTCGCCTTCGCGCCCGACGGCCGGCTCCTCGTCGCCAACCACGGCCTCGGCCTCCAGGCCGTCGACCGGGCCGGCCGGGTGGAGGTGCTCACCGACACGGTCGACGGCGCGCCCGTCCTGTTCGCGAACGACCTCGACGTCGGGCCCGACGGCGTCGTCTACGTCAGCGACTCCAGCCGCCGCTACAACACCACCACGCTCGGCGACGTGCCCTCCTACCTGCTGCCCGACATGCTCGACGGGCGCGCGTCCGGCCGCCTGCTGAGCTACGACCTGCGCACGGGCGAGGCCGCGGTGCTCCTGGACGGCCTCTACTTCCCGAACGGGGTGGCCGTCACCCAGGACGGCGCCCGGGTCTGGGTCGCGGAGTCCAACCGCTACCGGATCCTGGAGCACACGCTCGGCGGCGGCACCCGGACCGTGCTCGACGACCTGCCGGGCACACCCGACAACCTCGACCGCGACCCCGACGGCAGGATGCTGGTCGCGATCTACGACCGCACCGCAGCGCTCGACGCCCTCGTGCTGCCCAGCGACCTGGCGCGCCAGGTCATGATCCGCCTGCCCGGCGGCCTGTTCGTCAACGAGGAGGACCCGCTCACCGGCAGCATCCTCGTGGCCGACGACGACGGCGTCGTCACCGCGCACCGTACCGGGCTCGCGCCGGCCGCCACGAGCGTGCTCCCCGCGGGGGACCGCTGGTACCTCGGGGCGCTGCTCGGTCAGCCGGTGCGCTGGATGCGGGCGGGGTGAGCGCGGGCCCGCCGGACGCCGTCAGCACCCGACGCACGCCGTCAGCAGACGACCGATCCGGGCCGGCTGTCCACCACCTGGGCCGCGACGATGTCGCGGGTCCAGGCCGCGTACGCGTCGCGGTCCGAAAAGGGTAGAGCCGCGATCATGTCGTCCAGCGCCTTCGCGAGCTGGGCGTAGAACGCGGCCGACGCCGTGGCGCCCGCCTCGGTGACGACGACGTGCACCGAGCGGCGGTCGCCGGGCACGGCCTCGCGGGCGACCAGGCCGCGGGACTCCGCGCGGTCGACCAGTCCGGTCAGTGCCGCCTTCTCCACGCCCAGGTTCTGGGCGAGCTCGACCATGCGGCGCGGCCCGTGCACGAGCAGGCCCAGCATCCGCGCCTGCATGGGGGTGAGCCCGTTACGCTCGGCCACGGCACCCGCGCGGGCGGTCACGATCACGGAGAGCTGCCCCAGGGGGTGCAGCGGGCTGAAGCCGTCGGCACCGACGGCGCAGTCCTCGCCCGGGGCGGGTGCCGCCGTCCGCTCGATCGTCATGAGATCACTGTACTGATCCACGATGGTTCGCTCCGCGTACAGTCCGGGAGGCTGACACGACGCCGTCCCACCCGAGAGGAGCCGCCGACCCGAAGGTTACGTGTGACCCGACTCGCCGAACCGAAACCTGTGCGTGGATCAGTCGGCTGGAACACCCTCATCTTGCGGTTGGGCGGCGCTGGCCACACGTAACGTGCGGTTCGGCGCCGCCAGGTGACCCCAGCCACCAGGTGACCCCAGCCGCCAGGTGACCTCACGCGTTCTCAGGCAGGGCGAGCAGCCGCGCGTGCAGGTCCGCGAGGCTCGCGGCGTGCACGTCGAACCGGTCGTCCGGGCGCGGCAGGTCGCCGTCGGGGCGGGGCACGTACGCCGTGCGCATCCCCGCCGCCGCGGCGGCCCGCAGGTCCCAGGCGTGCGCGGCCACCAGGAACGGCGGGCCCGAGCCGGCGGGTGAGCTGGCCACCGCCAGCTCGTAGATCTCGGGACCGGGCTTGTACGTGCCGGCGTCCTCGGCGGAGAGCACCTGGTGCCACCGCAGGCCGCCGCCCGCGCTGAGTCCGGCCAGCACGCGGCGGCTCGCGTTCGAGAGGCCGAGCACCGCGAGGTCGCCCGCGAGGAGGTCCAGGCCCGCGACGCTGTCCGGCCAGGGCCGCAGCCGCTCCGACGCGTCGGCGAGCCCGTCGACCGAACCAGGCGGCAGGAGGCGGTCGCGGACCAGCGCCTCCAGGGCCTCGCGGTCCAGCTCGTGACTCGGCACGAACGCACGACGGTGCTCCACGATCTCGCGCTCCTGCGCCGCGATGTGCTCAAGCCACCGGCGGGCCACGTACCCGGCGGCGCCGCTCTTGATCCCCGTCACCTCGGAGACCCGCTGCCCGAGACTCCCTGCCTGGTCGACCAGGGTGCCGAGGACGTCGAACACAAGAGTCGGACGGGCTGGCCCCATCGGCGCAGGCTGCATGCGTCCCACCGTATCGAACGAGGCCACCGCCCCGTAAAGGGGGTCCGGCTACCCGACGGCGGCTACCGGTCGCCGCGCAGCCCGCGGAGCGTGTGCTCGAAGCTCCGGCGGTAGCCGTCGCGGTTCTGCTGGTCACACGCCCGCGCGATGATGCCGCGCTCCCAGATGAGGAGGTGGACGTCGGCCGGCGTGAGATCGTCCCGGATCAGGCCGGTCGCCTGGGCGTCGCCGAGCAGGCGGGCGGCGGTCTTGCTGGCGTGCTCGCACAGGGCGGTCAGCGGTTCGGAGCCGGGCATGGCCCGCAGCAGGACGTCGTTCGCGGCGGGCTCGTCGTACTGGAGCAGCCAGATCTGGCTGAGATAGCTCTCGAACCGTTCGACGGGGTCGGCCACGGCGTCGACCGAGGTGACGATGCCGCGGATGCGCTCGGCCACGAGCTCCTCTACCACCGCGTCGATCAGCCCCTGCCGGCCCCCGAAGCGGTGGTAGATGGTGCCCTTGCTGACGCCGGCGGCGCGCGCCACCTCGTCGAGGGGACTGTTCAGCCCGTGCGCGCGGAACACGTCGAGGGCGGCCGTGCGGATGCCCTCGACGTTGCGCTGCGCGTCGGCCCGCAGCCGCGGGGTGTCCTTGGTCATCCACCGGCTCCGGCTGCCGCGGCGGCGGGCGAGCCGACGGTCTCGTTCCAGCTCGTCTCGAGGGCCTGGAGGAACGCCTCGACCGGCTGCGCGCCGGAGACGGCGTACTTGCCGGCGAACACGAAGAACGGCACGCCCGTGATGCCGTACTGGCGGGACTGCCGCAGGTCCGCCTCGACGGCGTCGGCGAACTCCCCGCTCGCCAGGGCGGCGCGGGCGGCGTCGCGGTCCAGGCCGACCTCAGCGGCCAGGTCCACCAGGACGTCGTGGTCGGCGACGTTCAGCCCGTCGGTGAAGTACGCCTGGAACAGCCGCCGGACCATCTCGTGCTGCTTGCCGTGGGTGGCGGCGAAGTGGCTGAGCTGGTGCGCGGTGCGGGTGCTCACGGCCAGGGCGCGGTCGAGCCGGTAGTCCAGCCCGAGCTGCGCGGCGCGGGCCGAGACCTGGTCGTTCATCGCGACCGCCTGCTCGCGCGGGATGCGGTACTTGGCCGCCAGCAGGTCCGCGGTGTTGACCGGGGCGTCGCCGTCGGCGACCTCCGGCATGAGCAGGAAGCTGTGGTACCGCACCTCGACGCCGGACGCGTGCGGGAACGTGCTCAGCGCCTGGTCGAGAAGGGTGTCGCCCATGTAGCAGAACGGGCATACGACGTCGCTCCACACGTCGACGACGAGCCGGTCCGCGGCCCGGCCGAACGCCTCGCCGGCCATCAGTGGCACACCCCGTCCACGTCGCAGACGCCGAACGCCTCGCCCACCGGGAGGAGCTGGAACGGCGACCGGGCGGCCGCGCCGCCGTCGACCAGTTCAGGGGCCTGCGCTGTCAGGGTCTCGTCTGCCGGGGCGTCGGCCCCCAGGGCCGGCTCCGCGACCGCATTACTTGACGTCATGGTCAAGAACGTAGGCGAACTTGAACGGTGCGTCAAGATCGCGGTCGCGGGGCCCGGGCACGGCCCGGTCGGCTCAGTCGAGGACGGCGAACGCCTCGACCTCGACCAGCACGTCGGGCTCGAACAGGTAGTCGACGCCGATGAGCGACACCGGCGGGAACGGCCGCGGGATCCCGAGCTCGTCCGTCACCGCGTCGATGCCCGCCATGAAGTCGTCCATCTTCTCCGGGCTCCAGTGCGTCACGAAGAACCTCAGCCGCACGACGTCGGAGAAGGTCGCCCCCGCGCCGGCCAGGCCGCGAGCTGTGTTGCGCAGGGCCTGCTCGACCTGGCCCGTGAGGTCGCCGGTCGCGAAGCGGTTGGCGTCGCCGTCGCGCGCGATCTGGCCGGCGACGTGCACCTGCCGGCTGCCGGTGCCGATCGAGACGTGGTGGTAGGGAACGGGCTGGAACATGCCCTCCGGGGTGAGAAGCTGGACGGTCATCGGGCATCCCTTCGTCGGTGGGCGGGCACTTGCGCTCCGCCCGGTATCCAATGTGTACTAGGTGCCCACAGGGAACTTCAACGAGACCAGGTTTCATGCCGGATACCGCCCAACCAGGCGAGCGCGTCCAGATCGCCGCGGAGCACCGCGAACTGCTGGACCAGGTGCTCGACAAGTGGTCGCTGCAGGTGCTCGACGAGCTGTGCGAGCGGCCGCTGCGCTTCAACGAGCTGCGCCGCGCGATCCCGGTCGTCACGCAGAAGTCGCTGACGGCGACCCTGCGGCGCCTCGAGCGCAACGGGATGGTCGACCGCGTCGTCGTGAGCTCGCGCCCCGTCGCGGTCGAGTACCGCATCTCGTCGCTCGGGCGGACCATCCAGGACCTGCTCGACGCGCTGTTCTACTGGAGCAGGCAGAACATGCCCGACGTCGAGCGGGCGCGGGCGCGGTTCGACGAGAGGGACTGAGCGGCGCCCGGCCTATGCGCGCTCCGCGTCGCCGTCCTCTGAAGCCGTCTCGCCCTTGGTGTGGAGGATCTCGCGCGCCTGCACCGCGGCGCGGGTGAGGCTCTCGCTGATGAAGTCCGTGAAGCGGGCGATGTTCTCCAGCCGGACGCCGGCGGGGGTGTCGTGCCCGAGCACGGCGACGCCCTGCCGCGCGGTCTTGGCGAGCTCGGCGTTGGACTGGGCGGTCGAGACGACTGACTGGTACCAGACGTCGTTGTCGGCCACGTAGCGCTCGCGGCGACCCTCCCCGCGCTCGCGGCGGACGAGGCCCTGGCTCTCCAGGAACGAGATCGCCTTGGAGACGGACGCAGGGCTGACGTCGAGGCGCTGCGCGATCTCTGCCGCCGTGACGCTGCCGGCGTCGGTGGTGAAGAGGCAGGTCAGGATGCCGGCCGAGATGCGAGGCACGCCCGACACCATGAGGAGGGTGGTGAACGTCTCCTCGAACTCGTGCACGGCCTCGGCGTCGCGCCCGTACGCCTGCTCCGGGACTGCCTGCGGACCGCGCGCCGCCGTCGGCCTGCTGCGGCGGTGGGCGCGGCGCGCGGTGGCGCGCTGGGCCAGGTCGGCGCGGTAGCCGACCGGGCCGCCGTTGCGCGTCACCTCGCGCGTGATCGTCGACGTCGGGCGGTCGAGCCGTCTGGCGATCTCCGCGTAAGGGAGGTCGTCGGCCAGGCCGAGCGCGATCTGCTGGCGTTCCTGCTGGGTGAGCCTGCCCCCGGGCATGGTGGTCCTCCTTCGTGCTCCGGTGTGGTCCAGGGTAGCGTTGGTCGCCCTCCATTGCAACGCGCGATGAGCTGGGTCGTTGCTTTAGTTCTCAACCCATTGCACTGATTTAGCGGCTCTGACCTGCGTATATGTCGCACATGTGCAACAAGTATCTTGCTCAGATCTCGAACGCAACGTAGCGTTTCCGACATCAGAAACCGAGAGCACCACCGAGCACAGGAGCTGAACGCCATGCACACCTTCGACACCCCGAACCCCATCTCCGCCGTCATCGACACCCCCGCCGCACGCGTCCAACTCATCGCGGCCGACCGGACCGACACTGTCGTGGAGGTCCGGCCCGCTGACGCCACCAAGGGACGCGACGTGGACGCCGCGGAGCGCACCACCGCCGAGTGCGCCGACGGCGTCCTGCGGATCGTCACCCCGGTCAAGCACGAGATCCTCGGGGCCTCCGGCGCCGTCGAGGTGACGGTCCAGCTTCCCGCCGGCTCCGGCGTCGAGGGGAAGTCGGCCGGTGCCGAGCTCCGCGGCGTCGGCCGGCTCGGCGAGGTCGCCTACGAGTCCCATGGCGCGATCAAGCTCGACGAGGCGGCGAACGTCCGCCTCGCCGCGCAGGCCGGCGACGTCTCGGTCGGGCGCCTCACCGGCCCCGGCGAGATCAGCACCATGCAGGGTGACATCAGCATCGCCGAGGCCGTTCGCGGCAAGGTCGTGCTGAGCACCCAGGCCGGCAACGTGTCGGTCGTGGCCGCCGCCGGCGTCTCGGCCACGCTCGACGCCGGCACCAGCATGGGCCGGATCCAGAACGCGCTGAAGAACACCGGCGCGGCCGACCTCGACATCCGCGCCACGACGATGCAGGGCGACATCACCGCTCGCAGCCTCTGAGCGACACGCGTCCGGCCCGGCCGCCACGGCGGCCGGCCCGGACGGCCACCGGCACCGGGCCGGAACCGCACTGACCAGCAAGAACACAACTCGGCACCACTATGCCCTTGCGGTGACACCAGAATGGTGTCACAGTGATGTCGCTGATGACGCAAACCTGCTCGGCGGACCGCCTGGGTCCGCCGGGGCCGGGGGCGGCTGGGCCCACATCTTTCAGAGCCTCACCAGAGAAGAGGGAACGGAATGAGTATCGACAGACAGGGTCGTGAGCCCGCGATCCGTGTGCAGGGAATCGAGAAGTCCTACAAGGAGCTGCACGTCCTGCGCGGCGTCGACTTCGAGGTGGCGCCGGGCAGCATCTTCGCGCTGCTGGGTTCCAACGGGGCCGGCAAGACCACGATGGTGCGGATCCTGTCGACGCTGCTGCGGCACGACGCCGGCACCGCGACGGTGCAGGGGTTCGACGTGGCGACCGAACCGCTTCGGGTCCGGGAGTCGATCAGCCTGACGGGACAGTTCGCCGCGGTGGACGAGGTCCTGTCGGGTCGCGAGAACCTGGTGCTGGTGGCCAGGCTCCGGCACCTCAAGGACCCGGGCCGGATCGCGGACGACCTGCTGGCCCGCTTCGACCTGACCGAGGCGGGAGCGCGGAAGGCGGCCACCTACTCGGGCGGTATGCGGCGTCGGCTGGACATCGCGATGAGCCTGATCGGCAGCCCGAAGGTGATCTTCCTCGACGAGCCCACCACGGGCCTGGACCCCGAGGCGCGCCTCGAGGTCTGGCAGGTCGTCAAGGAGCTCGCCGACTCGGGTACGACGGTGCTGCTGACCACGCAGTACCTCGACGAGGCAGAGCAGCTCGCCGACCGGATCGCCGTCCTGCACCAGGGCCGGATCATCGCCAACGGCACCCTCGACGAGCTGAAGCGGCTGCTGCCGCCGGCGAAGGTCGAGTACGTCGAGAAGCAGCCGTCCCTCGAGGACGTCTTCCTCGCCCTCATCGGGGGCAACGGCAGCACGCAGCCGAGCAAGGACCAGTCGAGCAAGGTCGAGACCAGTAAGGACCAGTCATGAGAACCCACTTCTTCGGCGACACCGCCGTCCTGACCGGGCGGTCCCTGACCCACATCGCCCGCAGCCCCGACACCATCGTCACCACGGCGGTCACGCCGATCGCGCTGATGCTGCTGTTCGTCTACGTCTTCGGCGGCGCGATCCAGGCCGACGTCGACAGCTATGTCAACTACCTGCTGCCCGGCATCCTGCTCATCACGATCGCGTCGGGCATCGCGTACACCGCCTACCGGCTGTTCCTCGACCTGCAGGGCGGCATCTTCGAGCGGTTCAACTCCATGCCGATCTCCCGGTCCTCCGTGCTGTGGGCGCACGTGCTGACCTCGCTGGTCGCGAACCTGATCTCGGTGGCCGTGGTCGTGGGCGTCGCCCTCCTGATGGGCTTCCGCTCCGGCGCGGGAGTGCTGGACTGGCTCGCCGTGACCGGCATCCTCGTCCTGTTCACCCTCGCCCTGACCTGGCTGGCCGTCATCGCCGGCCTGACCGCCAAGACCGTCGACGGCGCCAGCGCGTTCTCCTACCCGCTGATCTTCCTGCCGTTCATCAGCTCGGCGTTCGTGCCCACCGACACCATGCCCGGCCCGGTGCGGTGGTTCGCCGAGAACCAGCCGGTCACGTCCATCGTCAACACGGTCCGCGACCTGCTCGCGCAGCAGCCGGTCGGGTCCGACATCTGGGTCGCCCTGGCCTGGTGCGTCGGCATCCTCGTCGTCGCCTATGTCTTCGCGATGAACGCCTACCGGCGCAAGATCGCCTGAGGCAGCACCTGAGGCGGCACCTGAGGCGAGTCGACGAACCCCCTCCGTCCCACGGGACGGAGGGGGTTCGTCGTGCCACGGGCCGACGGCGGACGTCTGCCGAGGCCCGGATGTCGAGAACGTGCTGCCCGCTCCGTCCCAGGGGTAGCGGCGGCCAGAAGGGGCCGCCGAGACCGCCGAGGAGACCAGTCATGAACGAGACAGCCATGCACCCGGACGAGATCGCCGAGGTGCTGAACCGCCCGCTGAGCCAGGAGCTGCTGGGCCGCGACATCACCCGCCTCGCCTACGTGGCCAAGGACGGCACACCGCGCAACGTCCCGATCGGGTTCACCTGGAACGGCGCGGAGGTCGTCATGTGCACCACGAAGAACGCCCCGAAGCTCGCGAGCCTGCGCCGGAACCCGATGGTCGCCCTGACGATCGACACCGAGGTGCACCCGCCCAAGATCCTGCTCCTGCGCGGTTCGGCCGAGCTGGACTACGTGGACGGCATCCCCGACGAGTACCTCGAGGCCAACACCTCCTACGAGATGACCGCCGAGCAGCGCGTCGAGTGGGAGAAGGAGGTGCGTTCGCTCTACGTCGACGGCATGGTCCGCGTGGTCGTGACCCCGACGTGGGCCAAGCTGATCGACTTCGAGACGACGCTGCCGAGCGCGGTCGAGGAGCTGATCCGGGCCCGGGCGGAGCGGGAGCGCGTGTGAGCGAGCCGGGTCACGGCCGTCCAGGGCGCGCCGGCGTCCCGGGTGGGCTCACACCCGCCCGCCGCCGAGCAGGTAGGCAGCGACCAGCGCGGCGCCGGCGAGCGTCGGCGTCCAGAACGTGACGAGCATGCCGCGCCGGAGCCGGGCCCGGGCGGCGGCGAGCTCAGCGTGGGCAGTGCCCTCCCGGCGTGCGGGCAGGACGGCGCGCCCGGAGCGGGGCGAGTCCGGCGCCCCGGTGTCCGCCTCATGAGGGCTCGCGCCCCGGACCGGGAGGCGTGCGGTGACAGTGAAGCCGCCGTCGGGCGCGGGGCCGGCAGTCAGGACGCCGCCCGCCAGCCGGACCCGTTCGTCCAGCCCGATCAGCCCGTAGCCGGTGCCGTTGCCGGACGGCGGGCGGGGTGGCGCATCGTTGGTCACGGTGACGACCAGGACGCCGTCGGCCCCGGCCTCGTGCGCCAGGGTGACCCGGACGGCGGCGCCGGGCGCGTGCTTGGCGGCGTTGGTCGAGCGCCTCCTGCACCACGCGGTGGGCGGCGCGGGCCGCGTCGGGGGCGATCTCGCCTGCCTGCGCAGCGGCCGGAGCCGACGCGCCCGCCGGAGTCGGCTCCCGGTCCGGCCCCGGCTCCCGACCAGACCCCGCGTCGAGAGCCACCCGCATCCCCGACGCCGCGGCCCGCTCCACGAGCGCCGCTATCGAGTCGGCCGGGTGCGCGGCCGGGCCGGGTGGTGCGTTGCGCGGCGCGGGCTCGGCGTCGTCGCGCAGCATCGTCACCACCTCGTGCAGGCGCACGGTGACGGCGGCCGCCGACTCGCGCAGCCGGGCCGCGGCGGTTCGCTGCTCCGGGTCGGTTGCGGTCGCCTCCAGCGCCCCGGCCTGGACCGCGACGAGGCTGAGGTCGTGGCCGAGGGAGTCGTGCATGTCGCCGGCGATGCGGGCGCGCTCCCGCAGGCGGGCCTGTCCGACGGCGCGGTCCTGCTCCCGCTCCAGCCGCTCCGCCAGGTCCCACCCGGCGCGGACCAGCTCGCCGTGCTGGTGCACATACTGCCCGCCCGCCCACGGGACCAGCACCTGGAGCACGAGCCCGGTGAGCATCTCGAACCAGTCGTCCGCCGTCCCCGGTGCACCGCCCGCGGCGATGACCAGCGCGAACACCGTCAGCAGGCCGGCAACGGCGGTGCCGAGGCCCAGCAGGGCCCTGCGCCCGTCGGTCCGGCGGCCGAGCAGGAACGAGAAGGCGAACTGCGCGACGACGAGCTGGCTCGTGTAGAGATTCCCGCTGGCGACGAGCGACAGCGCACCCGGCAGCACGGCGGCCACGACGGGCCAGCGGCGTGCGACGAGGACCGCGACGACCAGGGTCGGCAGGGCCGCCGCCACCAGGTCTGTGCTCGCCCACGCGCCGGGGTTGTCCGGCCCGTTGCCGATCAGGGCGAACGCAACCAGTACGCCGAGCAGCCCGACGTCCACCGCGAGCCGGAGGAGCCAGGGTTGGCGGCCGATCGCGCCCGGCCGTCCCACGGGGACCAGGCTAAGCACCCGCGCTCCCGGCCGCGCCGGGCCCCGGACTGGCGCCTGGCCCCGGACTGGCGCCCGGCCCCGGACCGGCGCCCGGCCCCGGACCGGCGGCAGGCTCCGCACCCGGCTCCACGAGCCCCGCCTCGTGCGCCAGCACCGCCGCCTGCACGCGGTTGCGCACCCCGAGCCGCGCCAGCGCGGAGCTGACGTACGCCTTGACGGTCCCCTCCACGAGGTACAGCCGGGCTCCGATCTCCGCGTTCGACAGGCCGGCGCCCAGCAGCGCCAGCACGTCGCGCTCCCGCGGGGACAGGCCCGTCACCAGGTCGCGGGCCCGGGTCCGACGGCGGTCCGCCGCGGCCGACCCGACGGGCCCACGGCCGTCGTCGTCCAGGAGGCGGATCACGCGGGCGGCGACGCGCGGGGAGAGGTACGCCGCGCCGTCGTGCGCGGCCCGGACCGCGGCGACCAGCTCGGCCGGGTCGCCCGACTTGAGCAGGAACCCGCTCACCCCGGCGGCCAGGGCCGCGGTGATGTACTCGTCCTCGCCGAACGTGGTCAGCATCAGCACCCTGGTTCCAGGGACGGTGCGGCGGATCTCCTCGGCGGTGGCCAGTCCGTCCAGGTGGGGCATGCGGATGTCCAGCACCGCGACGTCGGGCCGGTGCGTGCGGGCGAGGGCGACGGCGGCGAGCCCGTCCGGGGCCTCCGCGACCACGTCCACGCCGTCGGCCGACGTGAGGATGGTGCGCAGGCCCGCGCGGATCATGGCCTCGTCGTCGGCCAGGAGGACGCGGATCTCGCTCACGCACCGACGGTACCCGGGCGGCGGCGGCGCGCGGCCGCAGTCGGGCCGCGCGGGGCGAAGACCTGACGAACGACAGTAGTGCGGGTGCCGATCGGCGGACGCGGCGCGCCCGCCGCCCGCCGTACGTTCGCCGGGTGATCGAGCTGAAGAACCTCACCAAACGCTACGGCGACAAGACGGCGGTCGACGACGTCACCCTGCGCCTCGAACCCGGCAGCGTCACCGGGTTCCTGGGTCCGAACGGCGCCGGGAAGTCCACCACGATGCGCCTGATCCTCGGCCTGGACGCGCCGACGTCGGGCACGGCGCTGGTCGACGGGCGCCCGTACGCCGCCCTCGAACGCCCGCTGACCACCATCGGGGCGCTGCTCGACGCCAGGGCGGTGCACCCCGGCCGCAGCGGCCGCGACCACCTGCGTGCCATGGCGCGCAGCCAGCGCCTCCCCGCCCGCCGGGTCGACGAGGTGCTGGAGCGCACCGGCATGACCGACGCCGCCCGGCGCCGCGCCGGTACCTACTCCCTGGGCATGAGCCAGCGGCTCGGCATCGCAGGGGCGCTGCTGGGCGACCCCCGGGTGCTCATGCTCGACGAGCCCGTCAACGGCCTGGACCCCGACGGCGTCACCTGGATCCGCACCCTGCTGCGCGGCCTCGCGGCCGAGGGGCGCACCGTGTTCGTGTCCTCGCACCTGATGAGCGAGATGCAGCAGACGGCGGACCGGCTCGTCGTGCTCGGCAAAGGGCGCGTCATCGCCGACGAGCCCATGGCGAACCTGCTCACCGCCACCGGCTCGCGGGTGCACGGGCCCGGGCTGGGGCCGCTCGCCGAACGGCTCGACGGCGCGCGGTGGACCGCCGCCGACGAGCTGACCGTCCCGGGCGTGCGGCCGGAGGAGGTCGGCGCGCTCGCCCACGAGCTCGGCCTCCTGCTGCACCGGCTCGAGGCGACCGAACCGACGCTGGAGGAGTCCTACATGAGCCTGACCGCCGACGCCGTCGAGTACACCGCGGGTGGTGCGGCATGAGCGCGACCACCGCACCGACGCCGTCGGCAGGCCTGGACCCGGTGCGCGGCGGGCCGGCGGCCGCGGTCCGGACCCGGCTCGGCGACGCGGTCGCCGCAGAGCGGATCAAATTGTGGAGCCTGCGCTCCACCTGGTGGTACCTCGGCGGGGCCGCAGCGGTCGTCGTGCTGACGGGCATCCTCGAGCCCGGCGACGGCGACCCCACCACACCCGACGCCGTGGCCCCCGTGCTGGCGGCGGTGTCGTACTTCGTGCAGTACATCCTGGCGGCGTTCGGGATCGTCGCGATCACCGGCGAGTTCGCCACCCGGTCGATCACCGTCACCATGGCGTGCACGCCGCGCCGCACCTGGATCATGGTGGCGAAGGCGCTCGTCGTCGGCGTCGTCACGTTCGGGGCGTCGCTGGTGATGACCGCCGGAGGGCTGCTGCTCACCGCGGCCCGGCTGGGCGAGCTCGCGCTCGCCGACGGGACGCAGGCCGAGACCGTGCTCGGGGCGTCCGTCTACCTGGCGCTGCTCGCCGTGCTCTCGATGGGGCTCGCGACGCTGGTGCGCCGGACGGCGGGGGCGCTCTCGATCGTGGTGCTGCTCCTGCTCATGGTGCCGGAACTGCTGCGCATGCTGTCCGAGCGGCTGGCGGCGCCCTGGATCAACACGGTCGGCGACTGGACGCCCAGCCCGATCGGGTGGCGGCTGATGGAGGGTGACTGGGCCGCCGGGCTCGCGCTCGTGGCGTGGGCAGGGGCCGCGGTCGCCGCGGCGGTCTGGGTGCTGCGGCGACGGGACGCGTGACCACAGCGTCGGAGGGAGCCGGGCATAGCCTGGAGCCGAACCTGACGGAAGGAAGCACCATGTCCCGTGTTCTGATCATCGGCGGCCACGGCAAGATCGCGCTCCGGCTCGCCCCTCTGCTCGTCGAGCGGGGCGACGACGTCACCAGCGTCTTCCGCAACCCCGGCCACGAGCAGGAGGTCGCGGCGACGGGCGCGACGCCGCGGGTCGCCGACGTCGAGCACCTGGACACCGCAGGGCTCACCGAGCTGCTGCGGGGACAGGACGCCGTGGTCTGGTCGGCGGGCGCCGGCGGCGGGAACCCGCCGCGCACCTACGCCGTCGACCGGGACGCCGCCGTCCGCTCGATGGATGCCGCCGAGGCCGCGGGCGTCGCGCGCTACGTCATGGTGTCCTACCTCGGCGCGCGCCCCGACCACGGGGTTCCCGAGGGCAGTTCGTTCTTCCCGTACGCGGAGGCCAAGGCCGCCGCCGACGAGCACCTGCGCGCCTCCGGGCTGGACTACACGATCCTCCAGCCCGGCCCGCTCACGCTGGACGACCCGACCGGCCGTATCGAGGTGGCGAACCCCGGCGACGGCCGGGTCACGCGTGCCGACGTCGCCAGGGTGATCGCCACAGTTCTGGCCGACGACGGCACCGTGCGGCGCACCATCGCGTTCGGCAACGGCGCGACGCCGATCGCGGAGGCGGTTGCCGGGGCGTGACCTGCGCGGGGTTCTCGGCGCCCGGCCGAAGGTCGGCACCCGGCCCGGTCGATGTCTGGCCGGGGAAGTTCCCTCGCGGGGCTGTGTTGCTGTGAGTCGACAAGGTCTACGCACAGCAACACAACCCCGCGAGCGGCACTTTCTCCCTGGGTCTGCTCCCGCCCTTTGACGGCTGCTGCGGGCTCGTTCAACTCGCGCGGTTCGTCCGGCACTCGCCTGCACCTACGATCAGCGGGTGGCCCAGCGGATCGTGACCGTCCTTGTCGCCCTCCTTGCGCTCGCCGGCTGTCAGGCCGGTCCGGACGCCGGCACGAGCGCGACCGGCACCTCCGCGACCGCCACCACCGCCGACGTGACCCTCCCGCCCACGTCCGGGCGGTTCGACTACCAGCTCGGCACCGCCTACGTGCTCGACGGCGGGCTCGACGTCGTGGTGCGCGACGCGACCGCCGAGCCGGCGGCAGGCGCCTACAACGTCTGCTACGTCAACGGGTTCCAGACCCAGCCCGGCCAGGCCGACCTCTGGCTCGACGGCAACGAGGACCTGCTGCTGCACGATGCGGACGGCGAGCTCGTCGTGGACCCGGACTGGCCCGACGAGTACGTGCTGGACCCGTCGACCGAGGAGCAGCGCGGCCGCATCCTCGGTCTGCTCGGCCCTGTGATCACCGGGTGCGCCGAGGCGGGCTTCGCGGCGGTCGAGATCGACAACCTCGACACCTGGACGCGGTTCACCGAACCGGGCACGGGCCTGATCGAGCGGGCGGACGCCCTGGCGCTCGCCGGCGCCTACATCGACACGGCCCACGAGGCGGGTCTCGCCGTCGGGCAGAAGAACGCCGCCGAGGCGACGACGGCGGGGCGTGAGCTCGGGTTCGACTTCGCCGTCACCGAGGAGTGCGCTGCCTATGCCGAGTGTGCCGCCTACACCGGCGTCTACGGGGATCACGTGCTCCAGATCGAGTACACGGACAACCTCCCGGACGGGTTCGACGCCGTCTGCGCCGATCCGGACCGCGCGCCGCTGACGATCCTGCGGGACCGGGACCTGGTGGGCCCAGACGACGAGGCGTACGCGTACGAGCGCTGCTGAAGCGACATGCCTTCTGACCTGGGTTTCCATCTCCCGGGAGGGGTCCCCGACGGTCTACGCTTCACTGGGCGTCTACCCGACAGAAGGAGCACCCCATGGTTCCCGAGAGCGCGCCCCCGGCAGGCGACGACGCGGGCTCGCCCTACATCGTGCGTCCGGCCGAGGATCCGCGCCCGACCGAGGATCCGCGCGGTGCGTCCCCGGCTGGACCGCCCGAGAACCCCTGGAGCTCCGCCCCCGTACCGCCGCCCGAGCGGCCACGGCCCCCTGCCGACCTGATCGCGGTGCTGCTCGGCAACGCGACCCTGCTGGGCCTCGGTTACGCGTTCCTGCGGCGGTGGGGCCTGTTCGTCCTGGCGGTGGCCGGGTCGGTGCTGCTGGTCGGCCTGCTCGCGGTCTACCCGGGCTCGCCGGTCGTGCTGACGCTGCTCGCGCTCTGGTGGGCGGCGATGATCGGGCACGGCTGGTGGCTCGTCCGCGAGAAGCAGACGCAGTCCTGGCCCCAGCGCATCGTGGCGGGCGTCGTCGTGGTGGCGCTGGTCGCCACCGTCGTCGGGCTGCGGATCGACACGGAACGGACGGTGCGGGACGCCGCCGACGCCCACGCCGCCGGTGACTGCGAGCGGGCGACCGAGCTCCTGGAGAAGATCGGCCCAACGGACCGCATCGTGCACGCCTCGGCGGCGCTCGACGGCGAGGCGGACCTGGAGACCTGCGGGTCGCTGCTCGCCGCCCTCGACCTCGCCGAGCAGGACCCGCCCCAGCTCCGCGAGGCCGCCGCCGCGCTGCGCGGGTACCTGGACGACCCGCGGGCGCTCTGGACGGGCGCGGGGATCCGGCGCGCCGACCTGCTGCTGGACGCGGCGTACGACGCCGGCGACATCGACCAGCGGGCGCTGGAGGCCGGCTTCGCCGAGCTCACCACGACGCTCGACGCCCATCCCGACCTGGGTGACCAGGTGGCGGACACCGTCGAGACCTTCCTGGCCGACCTCGCCGAGGACCCGGACGACTGCGCGGCCCGAGACGTCGTCGAGTGGGTGGACGGCCAGGACTGGGCCGAGCCCGCGCTGGCCGAGCCGGTCGAGGCGGCGTCGGACGAGGTGCCGCGGCGCATCCTGGAGTGCGCCCGCACGCTGGCCGCCGCGGACGACCTGACGGCGTCGCGCCACACCTACGAGGCGTTCCTGCACGACTTCCGGTCGGACCGCAGGGCGGACGCGGCGTCCGACGAGCTGTACGACGTGATCACCGGCATCCAGCGCAAGAACGTCCGGAGCCTGCTGGCCGCCGACCGCTACTGCGCCAACCCCGAGCCGTACCGGGGCGCCGCCCCGTACCGGCGCAGCGGCGGCAACCCGATGCGGGTGTTCGGCATCGACCCGGTGGCGCACGCGTTCCCGCGCTCGTGGCGCGCGCACAGCCTGGACGACATGGTGCTCGTGGCCTGCGTCGACGGGCCGAAGGAGGGCTCGTACCAGGAGACCTGCACGTACGAGAGCGACCTGAGCCCGTGGGGGTCCGACGTCCGGTTCTACGCGAGCCGGTTCGACGTGCAGCTCTACGAGGTCCGCACCGGCCGCCAGGTCGCCGCGTTCACGGACGAGTTCGGCGAACCGTGCCCGCCGAGCATCCTGGTCGAGTCGTACACGAGCTTCTTCGTGCCGCCCGAGACGAAGCGCTCCTCGTTCACCTCGGCGGAGGTCCGCGGGATGTTCGAGGTCTACCAGAGCTGACCCGTCAGAACTCCTCAAGGAGCAGCACGTCCGGCGGCACCAGGGTGCGGGTCTGCAGCAGCTCGGTGATCAGGTTGTGGTTGAGCATGTTGCCCACCGGCTCGCCGACCTCCTCACGGGTCAGCCCCGGCACGCCGGCGCGCGAGAGCCGCCGTCGGACCCCTGAGACGAGGTGCTCCACGCGCTTGCTGCTCCACTTCTCGCCGGGCTGCAGCGCCTTGAGGTCGACGGCGACCTGGTGCCAGGTGCAGGGCTGCGGGTAGGCCTCGTGCAGCAGGTACTTCTGCGCGAGCGAGACCAGGGCCAGCCGCTCGTTGGCCCGGAGCTTCCACGGCTTGTCGTGCAGCGTCGCCGCCTCGGGCGCCGGGCGAGGCAGACGCCCGTCGTCGCCGGCGACGTACAGCTCGAGCAGGTGCCTGCGGCGGGCCGTGCCGTTGACGAAGACGGGGGTGTACCCGGGGTCGACCGGGTAGGGGTCGTCCTCGGGGAACAGCGTCATCGAGCGGGGGAGCTGGAGCGCCCGGTGCCCGATGTTCGTGAGCCACCACCGGCCGCCCCGGAACGTCACGGTGCCCTGGTTCCGGCTGACCCGCAGATCGTCCTCGCCGACGCACACGTGCACCTCCGGACGGTTGCGTCCGAACACCACCGACCGCTCCTCACGGGCGCCGAGCCGGATGCCGCCGGACACGGAGAGGGCGTAGATCGTGCCCGGCTCCGATGTCGGGACGCCGAACGCCAGGCTCGCGTGGCTGGCGGAGAGCGGTTCTGTGCCCTCCATCTGCGGGATGTCCGTCATGGCGACCTCCAAGTGGTCCAGTCGTCGCCAGCCTGGCACGTCATCGCGGGGACCCCTCCCGACGTCGTCCGGTCAGGACACGGCCGGGAGCCGCGCGGCCACCGGCTCGGCCACGTCGAGGAGCAGGTCGCACAGCTCGTCGACCGGCTCGTCGTCGCCCGCCGTGAGCTGGAACCGGACCAGCTCCGCGACGATGTCGCCGTCGCCGTCCACGCTGACCGCCACGCGGTTCACCATCGACACCAGGCACGAGTCGGCGGACCACGAGTCGCCTTCGACGAACACCTCGTGCCCGCTGAGGACGAGGCGCTCGCCGTCGTCCGCGGAGAGCGGGTCGCTGTGCTGGAACAGCACCCGCAGGTCCTTGCCGTCGTCCGCCTCCCACCGGCAGTCCCACTCGGCGAAGCCCACGATGCGGCGGGCCGCGTCGACGCCCGGCAGGCGGTCCAGGGGCTCCCCGGCGAGCAGGTCGCACGCGCTCTCCGCGTAGAGCGAGCCCGCGGCGGGCGCCCGCTCGCGGCGGGGCAGCTCGCCCCCGTTGAGCAGCGTCGTGGCGTGGTTCAGGGTCGCGTCGGCGAGGGCGCACGTGTCGGCGCCGTCGCCCGACTCCTGCTCGGCGTTCAGCGAGATGTTGTAGTCGCCGCCGGGCAGGAACAGCTCGCGGCTGCACTCGTCCGGCAGGTCGCTCTCGTCGTCCACCACGGTGATCCGGCCGACCCGCCGGTTCGGCTCGGCCGGCTCCTCGCTGTTGTGCCACATCGTGGCGCTGACGGCGGTCACGGCGCCGTCGTCGTCGGTCACCACGACGTCGCACCGGTTGAGCTCCGCGTGGTCGGTGCGGACCCGGGTCAGGCCGAACGCGCCGAGCGCCTCGACGTCCAGCAGCGCGCACGGGTCGGCCGTGGCCGGGTCGCCGACGACGGCGGTGCTCCCGGCGTCGGCGATCTCCGGGCCGTCGTCCTCGGGGGAGCCGGTCGCGCCGCCGGCGCTCGTTCCCGCGACGGGCGTCTCGCCGCCCTGCGTGGACCCGCCGTCCAGGGCGAACCAGACGGCGGTCGAGACCGCCGCCACCAGGACGACGGCGGCGCCCGCCGCGGCGAGCACCCACCTCGGACGTCGTCGTGGCCCGGTCGGCTCCGGCCCGACGCCCGCCGTCGGGTCGCCGGCCAGGACCGCCAGCTCCTGCCTGGCGTGCCGCAGGCGCGGCCGGTCGCCGGGCTTCTTGGCCAGCATCCGCAGCATGACGGGCCCCAGGCCGCCGGCGCGGGTGGGTGGCCGCACCTCCTCCGAGACCGTCTTCCACAGCAGGGCGTGCGCGTTGTCGTCGCCGAACGGCGTGGTGCCCTCGACCGCGAAGTAGAGGGTGGCGCCGAGCGACCAGACGTCGGCTGCCTCGGTGAACCGTCCGCCCTTCGCCACCTCGGGCGCGAGGTAGCCGGGCGTCCCGGTGAGCGCGCCGGTGGCGGTGACGGTCTCCTCGGCGTGCAGCGGGCGGGAGATGCCGAAGTCGGCGAGCTTGGCGAACCCGTCGTCGGTCACCAGGACGTTCGCGGGCTTGACGTCCCTGTGCAGCACCCCGTGCGCGTGCACCGCCTCGAGGCCGCCCGCGAGCTGGGCGCCGTAGCGGGCCGCCTCCGCGACCGGCAGCCAGCCGATCTCGGAGAGCGGCCGGCCGGCCACGTACTCCATGACCACCCAGACCTCGCCGTCGTCGTCGACCACGTCGTGCACGGAGACCACGTGCGGGTGGTTGATCCGCGCGAGCGTCCGGGCCTCGCGGCGGACCCGTTCGGCGCCCCCGTCGTCGCCCTCGTACCGCGTGCGCTTGAGGGCCACCGGCCGCTCGTGCAGCCGCAGGTCGGCGGCGCGCCACACCTCTCCGTGGCCGCCGGACCCGAGCCGCTCCTCAAGCCGGTACCGGCCGTCGATCACCTGCCCGGTGTGCACGCTGTCGTCCCCCTGTCGACCGGCAGGCCCGCCCTGTGCCTGTCCCGGACCGACGCTAATGCACCGTTTCCCGGGAGAACAGGGGGTGAACCCGGTTTCGGGAGGGGTCCCGGCTCTCGGGTGCTATGCCGCCGGGCGAACCAGCCGCACGGTCTGCACCACGTGCACGCACAGCTCGCCGGACTCGTCGGTCACCCGGACCTCGACCAGGACCTGCCGGCCGCTCGACCTGACCGGCACGGCGGTCGCGGTGGCCTGCCCCACGACGGGGCGCAGGAAGTGGGTGGTCGAGTCGACGGTGGCGGGCAGGGCGCCGGGCTCACCGTTGATCGCGGCGCAGACGGCGGCCGTGCCGTCGGCCAGCCCCATCAGGGCGCCGCCGTGCAGCCCGCCACCGACCGTCGACAGACCCGGCGCGAAGGGCAGCCGTCCGACGACGGCCTCCGGCGCGATCCTGTCGAGCTCGACGCCGAGCGTCCTGACGAACGGCGCCGCCGCGTAGACCTCGTCCGGGGTCAGTGTCATGAGGGCCCTTCTCCTCGTTGTAGAGACGACTCTCTAGAGAGAGGAATCTAGCGAGGCCCTGGAGTACCGTCAACGCATGCCCCGCCCGACCCACGACACCTCGGCGATCCTCGACGCCGCGGGCCGGATCCTCGGCTCGGGCGGGCTCGCGAAGGTCACGATGGCGGCGGTCATCCGCGAGGCCGGCGTACCGAGCGGCTCGCTCTACTACCGGTTCCCCGACCGTCCGGCCCTGCTCGCCGCCCTGTGGAACCGCGCGATCGAGAGCTACCACCGCGACGCGTACCCGCTGTTCGACGGCGACCCCGTCGAGGCGGCCGCCGCGCTCGCCACCCACACCGTGCGGTGGTGCCAGGCCGAGCCCGCCCACGCGCACGTGCTGCTCGCCGGGCGCTCCCGGTTCGATGCCGCGGCCTGGCCCGAGGCCGCCCGCGCGGTGGAGAAGGCCGAGAGCGCGCGCTGGAACGAGGCGATCCGCGGGCTGACCCGCCGGCTCCGCGCCGCGACGTCCGTGACGACCACGGAGATCCTCCTCGTCGTCGTCGACCTGCCCTACGCCGCGGTGCGGCGGTACCTGAGCGGGGACCAGCCGATCCCGGCGGACCTCGCCGACGTGGTCGCCGGCCTCGTCCGCACGTCGCTGCGCTGACCGCGCGCGAAAGGCCCGCCTCGAGAACGGCCTTGGGCACCGGTTCCGGCCGGAATCCGTGCCCAAGGCCGTTCTCGAAGCGGACCTTCGGTGTCCGCGGCCGGGGTCAGGCTGTCAGGCGACCGTTGCGTCGATCGTCACCGGGATGTTGCCGCGGGTCGCGTTCGAGTACGGGCACACGGTGTGCGCGGTCTCGACCAGATGGTCGGCCGTGGCCTGGTCCACGCCGGCGAGCTCGACGTGCAGCGCCGCGCTCAGGCCGTACCGGCCGCCGTCCAGCGAGTTCAGGCTCACCTCCGCGACCACCGCGGAGTCGGTGAACGTGATCTTCTGCGCGGCGGCGACGCCCTTCAGCGCGCTGTGGAAGCACGCGGCCCAGCCGGCGGCGAACATCTGCTCGGGGTTGGTGCCCCCGCCAGGCCCGCCCATCGAGGTGGGGATGGCCAGCTTGAGATCCAGCATGCTGTCGTCGGTCACGACCTGGCCTCCGGCGCGGCCGTCCCCGGTGGACGTCGCGATCGCCGTGTAGACGCTCTCCGCCATGTCTGCTCCTCCTCGATGCGGCCGGGCGCACCAACGCCCGGCTATGTAGACGAACTAGTACGTCTACCATAGGGAGGCGCGACCACCCGATGCAAGGCGGGTGATCAGATCTCACCGAGACGAGGACCGGACCACCGCGAGCATCGCGCGCTCCAGGGCCGCACCCACCCGGGCGGGGTCGTCGAGGTACGCGGCCATCGCCGCGCCGTCGCGCAGCATCATCAGCTCCTCGGCCGCCGCCTCGGCGTCGGGCGCGCCGGCCGCGGCGGCCGCCTCGCCGAGCACGCCGCGGAACCAGGCGCGGTGCGTCGCGACGACCTGGCGCACGGGGCTGTCCGGGTCGGCGTACTCGGCCGCCGCGTTGAGGAACGGGCAGCCGCGGAAACCCGGGCTGCAGCTCGCGGCGCCGAAGCCGCGCGCGAAGAGGCGCAGGGTCTCCGCGCCGTCGTCCCCTGCGGCCGCGCGCACCTCGGCGAACGCCGCGCGCTCCCAGGCCGCCCGCCGTTCGAGGTAGGCCACCACCAGGTCGTCCTTGGTGCGGAAGTGCCGGTAGAAGGTGACCTTCGTGATGTGCGCGCGCTCGATGACCTTGTCGGCGCTGATCGCGCGGATCCCGTGCGCGTAGAACAGGTCGGACGCCGCGTCGAGGATGCGGTCCCTGGTCGAGCGCGGCGCGTCGTCGTCCGTGCTCGCCGTGGCCGGCCCCGTAGGGCCGCCCGCCGTCGTGGTGCTCATCCGGTGCCACCTGCTCCCGTGCTGGATCGGTCGTCCGCACCCAGTTTAGGCCGCGGTGTAGTGACGAGTTCGTCTACCGGGCGTCGCCCGGTCACCGCGTGTTCGGCCCGCCGTCACCACGGGGTTTCCACTTCGTCGCCGGGTGGGGGAGAATGTGACGCGTGGTTATCCGGAACGCCCGATTCGTCCCGCACCACCGACCCGCGTCCGCCGCGGCCCTGCTCGTGGCCTCCGCGCTCGTCCTCGCCGGCTGCACGGTGCCGACGGCGGAGGGCGTCGACGGCAAGACGGGGGAGAAGTTCCAGGTTCGTGAACTCTCCGGCCCCGCGCTGGTGCTCGACTCGACGGATCCGGCGGAGCTCGCGCTGACCGCGAGCCAGGCCTTCTTCCACGCCTCCCCGGTAGCGGTGCTCGCCCCGGCCGACGACGCCGACGCGCGCTCGACCGCCGCGGCCACCGGCACCGCCGTCGCCGCCCCCGTGCTGCTCACCGACGGCGGCGTCTCGGACACCAACGTCGTCGCCGAGCTGGAGCGGCTCGGCGCGGGCACCGTCGTCGTCATCGGTGACGAGCAGGCCGTGGCCGAGGTGGGCGACGCCGTCGGCGAGGCGGACGTCGTCCCGTTCGACCCCGGCGCGCTGAGCGCGGCCGCCGAGGCCGCCGCCTCCGCCGGACCCGGTGGTGGCGACGACGAGGAGCCGGGCGACGAGGAGCAGGACGGCGCCAAGGCCGAGATGCCGAGCGCCGACCAGCTCGACGAGCAGGACATCGACGACCTGCGCGCGCAGATCCCCGACGTCGCCGACCCGCACCTGCTGCAGGAGATCCTCGTGGCGGTGGACCCGAAGCTGGGGCAGGAGGCGGCCATCGGCACGGCGCTGGCCGCCGGCGCGGTTCCGGTTGAGGTGCCCGGCGGCGACGTCGCCGCCCACCCGGAGACCGTCGAGGCGATCCGCGCGCTGAAGCCGCTCGGTGTGGTCGGCATCGGCGGCGAGTTCGGCTCGGCCGAGGGCCTGGGCTGGCAGGTGGCGGTGGCGACGTCGGGCTCGACGCTGCCCGACGGCTCGCTGCGGCTGTTCCCCGGCCGGTACGTGTCGACGTCGTACACGGTGCCCGTCGGGGTGGCTGACCCGGCCGCCGACGCCGCCCGGGCCGTGGACGCCGCCGCGCTGAACGGCGACGTGCTGGGCGGTGCGCCGCTCGTCACCGTGGTCGCGAGCGTGCGGTCCACCACGCCGGGCGACGACGGCGACTACGTCGACGAGCAGCCGCTGGAGCTGATCACACCCGCCGTCGAGGCGATCCGCGGCGCCGGCCAGCTCGTGCTGCTCGACGTGGCGCCCGGCAACCAGCCGTTGGCGGCGCAGCTCGACGACCTGGAGCCGCTGCTGACCCGGCCGGGTGTCGGCCTGTCGGTGCACCCGGAGTTCCGGGCGGCGGGCAACGGCGCGGAGGCGGGCGCCGTCCCCGTCGCGGAGCTGCAGGCGGTCGTCGACCGGCTCGCGGCGCTCGCCACGGCGCACGGGCTGCCGCAGATCATGCTTGAGGTGCACCAGTCGACGGCGGCCTCCGTCGTCGGCCGGGCGGACCTGGTGGTCCCGCCGCAGGTGGCCGTGGTCTTCACGGCGGCGGGCCCGAGCGAGGGCCAGGCCACGGCGGACGGCGTGTGGGCCGACGTCGCCGGCGGTATCCCCGCCCACACGTTCCTCGGCTGGTCGGCGCCGAGCTCCGTGCCCGCCGACCCCACGAGCATCCTGCCCACCGAACCGCTCCTGGGCCTGGTCTCCGCGGGCTGAACCTGTCACACTTCGGGGCAACCATCGGAGCGAAGGGGCCCTAACAATCGTGACCACCGTGAGCAGCGGCGCGGGCGTCGTCGCCGATGCCGTCATCCCCGCACCCGTCGAGCTCGAGCGGGGCGAGGGGGTGCTGGACCTCACGACCGTCACCGTCCAGGCCCCGGACGACGCGCTCGCGCGCCTGGCGGGCGAGCTGCTGGCCACGGCGGGTGTCTCGGTGGTGCCGGGAGCATCAGGCGGCGGCGTGCCGGTGACCCTGACCATTGACCCGGCCGCCGGACCGGAGGGCTCGCGGAACCCCGAGCGCTACACCCTGACCGTGGCCGCCGACGGCGTGACCGTCGCGGCCGCCGAGCGCGCCGGGCTGCTGCACGGCGTGCGGACGCTGCGGCAGCTCGTCAACGCGGGCCGGGGCGGGGAAGGCCGCGGGGAGACGGGCGTGCCGCTCGAGGTGGGCGCCGTCGTCGTGCGGGACGAGCCGCGGTACCCGTGGCGCGGGCTGTCGCTCGACGTGGTGCGGCACTGGTTCGGCCCGGCGGACCTGCGGGCCGTCGTGGACCTCGTGGGCTCGTACAAGCTGAACCGCCTGCACCTGCACCTGACCGACGACCAGGGCTGGCGGCTGGAGATCCCGTCCCGGCCCGCGCTGACGGAGAAGTCCTCGCAGGGCGCGGTGGCGGGCGCGCCCGGCGGGTTCCTCAGCGCCGACGAGTACCGCGCGCTGCAGGAGTACGCGGCCGAGCGGGAGATCGTGATCGTGCCGGAGATCGACGTGCCCGGGCACGTCAACGCCGCCACCCACGCCTACGGCGAGCTGACGCCGTCGGGCGAGCCGACCGACCCCTACGACGGGATCGAGGTCGGGTTCTCGCGGCTGCACTTCGACCTGCCCGGCACCGAGCCGTTCCTGCGGGACGTGCTCACCGACGTCGCACGCATGACGCTGGGGCCGTGGGTGCACTTCGGCGGCGACGAGGTGCTGCTGATGCGGCCGGAGGAGTTCGGGCGGTTCGTGGGGCTGTGCCAGGAGATCATCGCGGGCGCCGGCAAGACGCCCGTCGCGTGGCAGGAGGCGGCGGGCTCGGCGCACGGCGACCAGTCGGCGGTCGCCGCGCTGGGCGGGGCGGCGGCCGAGGCCGGTGCGCCGTCGGACGGCGAGGCGCCGTCCGACGGTGATGTGCCGGACGGCGAGGCGCCCGTCCCGGTCCGGCCCGGCACGGTGCTGCAGTACTGGGACACCCGGCCCGACCCGGCGCCGTTCCTGCGGGCCGCGGAGGCCGGGGCGAGGTTCGTGCTGTCCCCGGCCGACCGGACCTACCTCGACATGAAGTACACGCCTGAGCACCCGCTGGGCCAGCAGTGGGCCGCGTTCGTCGAGCTGCACGACTCCTACGACTGGGACCCGGCCGCCGTCATCGAGGGGCTGCCCGAGTCGGCCGTCGAGGGAGTGTCGGCTGCGGTCTGGACCGAGACCCTGGCCAGCCGCGACGACCTGTTCTCGATGCTGCTGCCCCGGCTCGCTGCGGTGGCGGAGGCCGCCTGGTCGCGGCCCGACGCCAAGGACTGGGAGTCGTTCCGGGTCCGGATAGCGGTCGAGGCGGGCGCCTGGCGCCGCGACGGCGCCAGCTACCACCCGACCCCGCAGATCGACTGGTGACTACTTCGCGGGGCGGGCCGCCAGGGCCGCCGCGTAGAGGTCGCGCTTGGCCACGCCCGTGGCGTCGGCCACCTCGGCGACGGCGGCCTTGAGCCGCTCGCCCGCTGCGACCCGTTCGAGCACCTCGCCCACGACGTCGTCCACGCTGGCCCGGGCCGGCGGCGCCCCGCCCACGACGACGCAGATCTCGCCGCGGAGCTGCTCGGCCGCCGCACGCTCGGCGAGGTCCGCGAGCGGGCCGCGCAGCACCTCCTCGTAGGTCTTGGTGAGCTCGCGCGCGACGGCGGCCGGGCGGGTGCCGCCGAACGCCGAGGCCATCGCCGCCAGCGTCTCGGCGATCCGGTGCGGCGCCTCGAAGAACACCATGGTGCGCGGCTCCGCGGCCAGCGCGGCGAGCGTGCGCGAGCGGTCCCCGGCCTTGCGCGGCACGAAGCCTTCGAACGTGAACCGGTCGGTGGGCAGGCCGGAGAGCGCCAGCGCCGTCAGCACTGCGCTCGGCCCGGGGGCTGCGGTGACGCGCAGGTCGCGCTCGATCGCGCGCTCCACCACGCGGTACCCGGGGTCGGACACCGACGGCATCCCGGCGTCCGTCACGACCACCACCGTGCCGCCGTCGGCGACGACGTCGAGCAGCTCGTCGGCACGGGCCGTCTCGTTGTGCTCGTGGTAGCTGACGACCTTGCCGCGCACCTCGACGTCGAGCCGCCCGGCGAGCGCGTGCAGCCGGCGGGTGTCCTCGGCGGCGACGACGTCGGCGTCGGCCAGGAGGCGGACCAGCCGGGGTGAGGCGTCCTCCGCGTTGCCGATGGGGGTGGCGGCCAGGACGAGGGAGCCGGCCTCGGGCGCCGGCCCGGGAACCGGGGACTGGTCGGTCATGAACCACAGGGTCCCACGCTCTATGCTGGCCCGGTGTCCCAGCAGCCTGACGCCACAGGAGCACACTTTCCCGCGACGCGGCAGGCTCTGCCCGGAACCTACGGGGCGCACCTGCGCCGCGAGGCCGTCGGCGGCGACGTGACGCCCACCGGGCCGGTCCGCGCCGTCGAGCCGGCGGAGCCGCCCCTGCGCGACCGCCTGCTGCGCGACCTCCTGGGTGAGCGCCGGCTCGCGCTCGGCCGGCGTGCCTCGGACCGGTTCTTGGGCCTGTTCGGCGCGCTCGTCGTGACGGCGATCGCCGCGGGCGCACGGCTGTGGGAGCTGGGCCGGCCGGGCAAGCTGGTCTTCGACGAGACGTACTACGTCAAGGAGGGCTGGTCGCTGGCCAGCCTCGGCTTCGAGGCCGCGTGGCCGGAGGAGCCCAACCCGGCGTTCGAGGCCGGCGACGTCAGCTCGTACATCACGGACGAGGCCGAGTACGTGGTCCACCCGCCCGTGGGCAAGTGGATGATCGCCCTCGGGATGCGCCTCATGGGCGGGGCCGACAACCCGATGGCCTGGCGCATCGCGAGCGCCGTGGTCGGCGTGCTCGCCGTGTGGCTGCTGGTGCGGATCGCGCGGCGCCTGTTCTCCTCGACCCTGCTCGGCCTGGTCGCGGGCCTGCTGCTCGCGGTCGACGGCGAGGCGATAGTGCACTCGCGCACCGGCCTGCTGGACCAGTTCCTCATGTTCTGGGTGCTCGTGGCGTTCGGCTGTCTGGTGATCGACCGCGAGTGGGCGCGACGGCGGCTCGCGGACCGGGTGGCGCACATCGTCGAGGCGGGCGGGGCGATCGGGCAGTACGGGCCGCGGCTCGGGTTCCGCTGGTGGCGGCTGGCAGCGGCGGTGTCGCTGGGCCTCGCGTGCGGGGTCAAGTGGTCCGGACTCTGGTTCGTGGCCGCGTTCGGCCTGCTCACCGTGGTGTGGGACCTGACGGCGCGCCGCACGGCCGGCATCGGGCGCTGGTGGGAGGACGCCCTGGTGGTCGACGCCGTCCCGGCCGCCCTGGTCATGCTGCCCACCGTGGTCGTGGTGTACGTCGCGTCGTGGTCGGCCTGGTTCGCGCACCCGATGTCGTACCTGCGCAACTGGGCCGAGGTGAACGGCGTGGCCGCGCCGGGGTGGTGGCCCGACTGGGGCTGGGCGCAGAGCGCCTGGGAGGCCGGGCGGTCGCTGTGGGAGTACCACCGCATGATGTGGGACTTCCACACGGGACTGGACTCGGAGCACAACTACGCGTCGCACCCGCTGGGGTGGATCGTGCAGTGGCGTCCGACGTCGTTCTTCTGGGAGAAGTACGCCCCCGGCCAGGGGCCGTGCCCCGCCGACTCCGCCGGCGACTGCGCCCAGGCGATCACGTCCCTCGGCAACCCGGTGCTGTGGTGGCTGGGCGCGCTCGCGATCCCGGTGGCGCTGGTGCTCGTGATCCGGTTCCGGGACTGGCGCGGCACGGCGGCCCTCGCGGGGATCGCGGCCGGCTGGCTGCCCTGGTTCCTGTACTCCTGGCCGCTCGCGGACCGCACCATCTTCACGTTCTACACGATCGTGTTCACGCCGTTCGTGATCCTGACGCTCGTGTACCTGTTGGCGATCGGGTTCGAACGGACACCGCGCGGGAGCGCGGACCGGCGGATCGTGAGCTGGCTGGCCGCCGTGCTGGTGCTGCTGATCGTGGGCGTGAGCGTGCTCTACTACCCGATCTGGACGGCGATGCCGGTGCCCTACGACTACTGGCAGCGGCTGATGCTGCTCCCGAGCTGGATCTAGCGCGGAGTCTCCGGCGCGGCCTCCGCCCCCTGCGCGACCTCGGCCCCGGCGCGGCGTCAGAGCGCCGAGGAGTCGCGCAGCTCCACGCCCGCCGCTGTCAGCTCCTGCTCGGCGGTCTCGCCCTGCGCCGCCGACACCGGGATGGTGAGGTCCGTCAGCACCCGGGCCGGCAGGCCCGCGCGGCGGGCGTCCAGGGCGGTGTGCTTCACGCAGTGCGACTCCACGAGGCCCACGACGTCGACCGCCGTGATCCGGGCGTCCTCCAGGACGGTCGCGAGGCTGCGGCCGCGCTCGTCCGCGCCGTCGAAGCCGGAGTACCCGTGCGAGTACTGGCCCTTCTTGAGGCGGACGTCGGGGCCGAGGTCGGCGAGCGCCGGGTGCAGCTCGGCGTTGGGGGTGCCCGCGATGCCGTGCGGGGGCCAGGAGTCGACGAAGTCGGGGTTCTCGCTGAAGTGCTCGCCCGGGTCGATGTGCCAGTCCTGCGTGGTCACCACCGTCGTGTACCGGTCGCGGTGCGCCGCCGCGTAGGCCGCGACACGGTGGGCGATCTCGTTCCCGCCCTCCGTGGCGAGCTCGCCTCCCTCGCAGAACGTGGGCTGCACGTCGACGACGATGAGGGCCCGTCGCTCGGGCTCGGACTCGATGAGGCTCATGTCTTCCACTCTGCCACGGTCCGGCTTCGGCGGCGGGGGGCGATCCGGACAATCCTCCTCGGGGAGAAACCTGCCTCGCGGAGGTGTGTTGCGCTGGGTCGACAGTGTCTACCTGCGGCAACACACCCCCGCGAGGCACGTTGTCCCTCGGGACTTTTGCCCTGGTAGACGACAGGATGGACCGGTGGACACACACGCCGCCCGACGGTCCCCGCTCGCTCCCGCCGGTCTCGCACGCGCCGGTCTCGCGCCGGCCCTGGGCCTGCCGGCCCGTGGTCTGCCCACCCTCGGTCTGCCCACCCTCGGTCTCGTCCTTGCCGTGGCCCTCGCCGGCTGCACCGGATCGCCCGACCCGGGCGTCGCCTCGCCGAGCCCGACCGCCGCGGCGAGCGCGTCGCCGTCGGACGGAGCTGCGTCGGGCGGGGAACCGCCGTCGGGCGGAGAGGTGGGAGGGGCCGAGGATCCCTGGGACGGCCCCGTGACCGCCGAGACGGAGGTGGTCGCCGAGGGGCTGCCGGTCCCGTGGGGGATGGCCCCGCTGCCCGGCGGGCGGTTCCTCGTGACGATGCGGGACTCGGTCGAGCTCGCCGTGGTGCACCCGAGCGGCGACGTCGAGACGCTGGACCGGACCGGCGGCATGCGGGAGCTCGCTGACCAGACCGTGCCGGACGGCGAGGGCGGCCTGCTCGGCGTGGCCGTGGATCCGGACGACGTCGGGCCGACGTTCACCGTCTTCCTGTACCGCACGGGGGAGCTGGACAACGCCGTGCTGCGCGCGGAGCTGGACCTCGACAGCATGGCGCTGAGCGGCCTCACGACCGTCCTCGACGGCATCCCGCGCGCGTCCAACCACGACGGCGGACGGCTGGCGCTGGGCTCGGACGGCTACCTCTACGTCGCGACGGGCGACGCGGCGGACACCGCGAACGCGCAGGACCCGGAGTCGCTGGGCGGCAAGATCCTGCGCATCACGCCCGACGGCGACCCGGCGCCCGGCAACCCGGACCCGGGCTCGCCCGTGTGGTCCATGGGGCACCGCAACGTGCAGGGCCTGGGCTGGGACGCGGGCGGCCGGATGTTCGCGAGCGAGTTCGGGCAGGACCGGCTCGACGAGCTCAACGTGATCGAGCCGGGCGGCAACTACGGCTGGCCCGACGTCGAGGGCCCGGGGGACCAGGCGGGGTTCACCGACCCGGTGGCGTGGTGGCCGACGTCGGAGGCGTCGCCGTCCGGCATAGCGGTGACCGAGGAGGCCGTGTACCTGGCGTCGCTGCGCGGGGAGCGCCTGTGGCGCGTGCCCCTGCTCGGCACGCCGGAGCAGGTCGCGGACGGCGAGAGCCCGGGCTTCGGGGAGCCGCAGGCGCTGCTGGAGGGGGAGTACGGGCGGCTGCGCGCGGTCCATGCGGGGCCCGACGGCGAGCTGTACGTGCTGACGAACAACACGGACGGCCGGGGGACGCCGGGCGAGAATGACGACCGGCTGCTGCGGGTGACGCTGACGCCTGCGAGGTGAAACCTGGCGGAACTCTAGGTCTGTGGATATCTTGGTAGGCGGGCGCGAGCCACGTCGTAGGCTCGATAGCAGGAGATCGACCAGTCGAGAGAGGGGTGAGTGGGTTGGCTACCGAACACGGATATCGAACGGTGCCGCGTGGGTACCGCTACGCCGATCACATCCCCTACGTCACGCCCGATTCGCTCGACGACCTGTGCGGTCCGACGAAGGGCGCCGTCACCGTAGGGCCGCACATCGACACGAGCATGGACCCGACGTACGACCTCGGTCGCACTGCCCGGAGGCTGGAGCTGTACAGCGCGACGGTTCGTGACGGGTTCGTTCCGGATCACATCAGGATCCTGAACCGGTCGCTGCTGATTCGGCTCTGGCCGGACCTGAACCTTCCCACCCGGTGCCGTGCGATCTGGGAGGCGAAGTTTCCCGAGCTCGCGGCGCGGACTCGAAGGACGCGGGCCGCCTGATGCTCCCATTCCACGAGCGCCTCGCCAGGATCGGGCTGGAGGCGCTGGGGAACTATGGCTTCGCACTGGCTGGTGGCTACGCGATCTCCGCCAACGGCATCGGGAATCGGCCGTCGAATGATGTGGACCTGTTCACGAACGTGTTCGAGCCCGATGTCTTCGTCGTCTCGGTCGCCAAGCTTCGCAACGCATTCATCGCGGCAGGCCTCGACGTCCACGACAACCTGGTGGGTCGGACCTTCGCAGATATCAATGTGTCGGATCCCAGGACCGGCGAGTCGAGCGATATCCAGATCGGTGCTAACTACCGAGCGTTCGAGCCGTCGCAGCTGGCGATCGGACCCGTGCTGGACGTCCGTGATGCCGTAGCGGGAAAGATGAGCGCACTCTGGTCTCGGGGCGAGACGCGCGACTACATCGACATCGACGCCGTGGTCGGGTCCGGGAGGTTCACGCGCGACGAGGTACTGGTGATCGGCGACCAACAGGAGGCGCTGCCGTTCGACCGGCCGATGCTCGCCGAGCGGTTTCGCTCGGTCGCCAGGAAGAGCCCAGAATCCTTCGCGGCATACGGGATCGGTCCGGAGTACCGGCACGAGATTGTCGAGCGCTTCCGCGACTGGGCCGACGAGATCGACTCCGCCGTCGGCCACTGACCGGTCCGGGCAACCGTGGGGCCACCGCCGTCTGGCAGGCGCTGTGGAGAACGCGCGGCTCCTCGTCCCGACCCAACTACCATTGGCGCCATGCCGGAAGCTCAGACGACCTTCTACCTCACGACGCCGATCTACTACGTGAACGACGCCCCGCACATCGGGCACGCGTACACGACGGTCGCCGCCGACGTCGTGACGCGCTGGCACCGGCAGCGGCAGGAGGACGTCTGGTTCCTCACCGGTACGGACGAGCACGGCGAGAAGGTGCTGCGCACCGCCGAGGCGAACGGCGTGACCCCGCGGGACTGGGCCGACCGGCTGGTCGAGACAGCATGGAAGCCCGTGCTGGAGACGCTCGACGTGCGCAACGACGACTTCATCCGCACCACCCAGGAGCGGCACGAGACCGCCGTGCAGGCGTTCCTCCGGGGCCTGTACGACAAGGGCGAGATCTACGAGGGCTCCTACGAGGGCCCGTACTGCGTGGGCTGCGAGGAGTACAAGCTCCCGGGCGAGCTCGTCGACGGCACGGGCGACTACGTGGGACAGAAGGTGTGCGCCATCCACGGCAGGCCGGTCGAGATGCTCTCCGAGCAGAACTACTTCTTCAAGATGAGCGCGTACGCCGACCGGCTGCTCGCGCTGTACGAGGAGCACCCCGAGTTCGTGCAGCCGGCGTCGGCGCGCAACGAGGTGGTCAGCTTCGTCAAGCAGGGCCTGCAGGACCTGTCGATCTCGCGCTCGACGTTCGACTGGGGCGTGCCGATCCCGTGGGACACCTCGCACGTGCTGTACGTGTGGTTCGACGCGCTGCTCAACTACGCCACCGCCGTCGGCCTGGACTCCAGCGACCCCGAGCGCAAGGAGCAGTTCGCGCGCACCTGGCCGGCCGACGTGCACCTGGTGGGCAAGGACATCCTGCGGTTCCACGCGGTGATCTGGCCCGCGATGCTCATGGCCGCGGGCCTGCCGCTGCCGAGGACCGTCTTCGCGCACGGCTGGCTCCTGGTGGGCGGCGAGAAGATGAGCAAGTCGAAGCTCACGGGCATCGCGCCGGCGGACATCATCGACACCTTCGGCTCGGACGCGTTCCGCTACTACTTCATGCGGACCATCGCGTTCGGCGGCGACGGCTCGTTCTCCTGGGAGGACATGACCGCGCGCTACAACGGCGAGCTCGCCAACGGGTTCGGCAACCTCGCCTCGCGCACCGCCGCGATGATCGGCAAGTACTTCGGCGGCGCCCTGCCGACGGCGGGCGCGCCCACCGACGCCGAGACCGGCCTCGCCCGGGTAGCGGCCCAGGCCGTGGCCGACGCCGAGGCCGCGATCGACCGGCTGGCGATCCACGACGCGGTGTCGGCGGTCTGGACGCTCGTGGACGCCACGAACGCCTACCTCGCCGACACCCAGCCGTGGAAGCTCGCCAAGGAGCCCGGCGAGACCGACGACACCGGTGCGGGGGTCGACGGCGGCCGCCTCGCCACGTCGCTGGTCACGGCCACGGAGGCGCTGCGCTCGCTCGCGGTGCTGCTCAACCCGATCACCCCCAAGGCCGCGGCCGGGCTGTGGGAGCTGCTCGGCGCGGAGGCGGCGCTCGGGGCGCTCGACGCCCAGCCCCTCACGAGCGCGGCGTCGTTCGGCGTCCTGCCCGCGGGTACCACCGTGACCAAGGGTGCCGCCCTGTTCCCGCGCCTCGACGAGCAGGCGGGCTGAGCGGCCCGGCGATGGCGAAGCGCACCCGTGAGCGCGGCTTCCCGGCAGACCCGGAGCCGCTGCCCGTCCCGGTCGTGGACAACCACACCCACCTCGACCACATCGCGGCCGTGCTGCCCGGCACGGCACCCGACGGCGAGCCGGGCGGCCAGGCCTGGCCGCCGTCCGTCGCCGACCACCTGGCGCGGGCGGCCGCCGCCGGCGTCGACCGCGTGGTCCAGGTGGGCTACGACCTGCCGTCGGCCCGGTGGACGGACACCCTCGTCCGCAGCGAGGCGCGGGCCGTCGGGGCGGTCGCCATCCATCCCAACGAGGCCACCCTGCACGCGGGCATCCACGAGGTGGGCCCTGACGGGCTCGTCCCGCAGCCCGAGGAGCGGCACGCGGTGAGCCTGGCCGAGGCGGTCGCCGAGATCGCCGACCTGGCCAAGGGCAACGACCGCGTCCGCGCGATCGGCGAGACCGGCATGGACCTGTTCCGCACCGGCCCGCGCGGCGAGCAGGCGCAGCGCGACAGCTTCCGCGCGCACATCGCCCTGGCCAAGGAGCTGGGCCTCGCGCTGCAGATCCACGACCGGGACGCGCACGCCCAGGTCATCGAGGTCCTGCTGGCCGACGGCGCCCCCGAGCGCACCGTCTTCCACTGCTACAGCGGCGACGCCGAGATGGCGCGCGTGTGCGCCGAGCACGGCTGGTACCTGTCGTTCGCGGGGCCCGTCACGTTCAAGGCCAACGACGGCCTGCGTGCCGCCCTCGCCGTGGCGCCGCGCGAGCTGATCCTCCTGGAGACCGATGCCCCGTACCTCACGCCGCACCCGTACCGGGGGCAGCCGAACGCCCCGTTCGCGGCGGCACACACGGTCCGGGCGATGGCGGCCCACCTCGGCGAAGACCTCGCCACGCTGTGCGCCCACATCGCGGCGAACTCGGAGCGCGTCTACGGCACCTGGTAAGAACGGCGCATTGCCGCGAAGAATGCGGCATTTGATTTCATACGCTCACGGCTTTTCCCGCACAGTTTGTTCCGTTACGGTCTGGTGCTCGTGGTGAGGTACGCACGGCCGTGGCTCGTGAGCAGACCGGCCCGGTGGCTGGTCCGTGGTGCCGTCGTCGGCGCGCTCGCCGGCGTGAGCGGCATGTACGTCGCCAACGCGACCACGCTGACCATCGACTACAACGGCGACGTCCGCACGGTCGGCGTCTACGGCGACACGGTCGCAGAGGCGCTCGCGTCGCAGCACATCGACCTGGGCCGCGACGACATCGTGCAGCCCGCCGCCACGTCCCAGGTCGGCCCCGGTGGCACCGTCGTGGTCCGCACCAGCCGCAACGTCACGGTCGAGCTCGACGGCCAGCTCATCACGCTCCGCACCACCGCGGGCACGGTCGGCGAGCTGCTCGCCGCCCTCGGCCCGCGCGGCGACGGCGCCCTGGCCACGGCCTCCCGGACCACGCGGCTGGACCGCGACGCCATCCGGTTCTCCACCGTCAAGAAGGTCAACATCGCCGTGGACGGCTCCGTGCTGGAGTTCAGCACCACCCAGTCCACCGTGCGCTCCGTGTTCGAGGAGGCCGGCATCGCGCTGGCCGACGGCGACGTGACGTCCGTGCCGCTCGACGCCGCCGCGGTGGACGGCATGATCATCATGGTCAGCCGCGACGCCTCGTCGTCGCGCACGGTGACCGAGGTGGTGCCGTTCGAGACCGAGACGGTCGAGGACCCGAGCCTGCCGGAGGGCTACGAGTCCATCCGCACGCCGGGCGTGGCGGGCGAGGCCAAGGTGACGTACGCGGTGAAGACGGTCGGCGGCGCCGTCGTCGAGCGCAGGGAGGTGGACCGGAAGGTCGTGCGCGAGCCCGTGAACGAGGTGCTCGTGGTGGGGACCATGGACGTCGCCACCGCGCCCGTGGACCCGGGCTCGGCCCGGGCGCTCGGCCAGGCGATGGCCGCAGAGCGCGGCTGGGGCGCCGACGAGTTCGCGTGCCTGGACCAGCTCTGGCAGAAGGAGAGCGGCTGGCGCTGGAACGCGGACAACCCCAGCAGCGAGGCCTACGGCATCGCGCAGGCCAACCCGGGCTCCAAGATGGCCACCGTCGGCAGCGACTGGCTGACCAACCCGGCCACCCAGATCGAGTGGGGTCTCGGCTACATCTCCGGGCGGTACGGCACGCCATGCAATGCATGGGCGCACTCGGTCGAGATCGGCTGGTACTGAGGCCGGTTTTCACCCCAGAATATTTTGGACATAGAGGGCTTTTATTCGCGTTTTGCAAGCTAAATCGCTCGATAAGCTTGCATTTGATAACGGTAGGGTTACGGTCGCTGGGACCGCCGGATCGGCCGGTCGGGCCCGCGCCCCGCGCGGGAGGCACGTGAGACTCGTGCCGCCCCGGCCTCCGTGCCCGGACCGCGCGAGGACTGGACCCGCGTGTCATCTCCCCACCCGTCTCAGGGCATCCCCAGTTATCCGCCCACCACCCCAGAGGCCGACGGCAGCGTCGGCATCACCGAGCTCTTCGGCTCACCACCCCAGCAGTCCCCGGCAACACAGCCCCTCCCGGCGCAGCCCCCGCCGCCGTCGTCCGCCCCGCCGCCCCGGCGCCACCGCCGGGCCGCCTTCCTCGCCGGGGCCGCGGCCCTCGCGGTCGTCGGAGCCGGCGGCATCACGGCGTACGCCGCGGCCCACAAGACCGTCACGCTCGACGTGGACGGCAAGGTCACCACCGTCGAGACCTTCCAGGGCGACGTCGCCGACCTCCTGGCCGACCAGGGCGTCGAGGTCACCGGCCGGGACGCCGTGACCCCCGCCGCCGACGGCGCCCTGCGCGACGGCGGCATGGTCGTGGTCCGCTACGGCCACCAGGTCACCCTCCAGGCCGACGGCGAACGCCGCACCGCCTGGGTGGCCGCACTCGACGCCGACCAGGCGCTCGCGACGCTCTCCGAGCGGTCGGGCGCCGTGGCCCTGGTCCCGTCCCGCTCCGCCGGGCGCGTCACGCTCCCGATGCGGCTCGACGCCGACGGCCCGGTCAACCTGGTGGTCGGCGGGGAGACGCGGCGCGTGGCCGACGGCGCGGCGTCGCTCGACGACCTGCTCGCCGAGCAGCACGTCACGGTCGACGCCGACGACCGGGTCACCGTCGAGCGCGGGCTGCCGGTCAGCCCGGGCGCGCCGACGCTGACCGTCGTCGTCAAGCAGGTCACCACGACGGTCGAGCGGACGTTCACGCGCCTCTCGTTCGACACGGTGACGGGCGAGGACCCGGACCGCTACGAGGACCTCGACCCGTACGTGGCGACCGAGGGCGCCGTGGGCAAGCGCGTCACGGCCTGGGACGTCACCCGGGTCGACGGCCGCGTGGTGGACCGGGAGAAGCGGGCGTCCGTCGTCGCGCGCCAACCCGTCGACGAGGTGGTCATGTACGGCACCAAGGCCCGCCCCGAGCCCGAGCCGGAGCCCGAACCCGAGCCGGCCGTGGAGGCCGCGCCGGAGCCAGAGGTCACGGCGGCGCCCGTCGGCGACGTCTGGGCCGCGCTGGCCGAGTGCGAGTCGGGCGGCGACCCGACGACCAACACCGGCAACGGGTACTACGGGCTGTACCAGTTCTCGCTGCCCACCTGGCAGGCGATGGGCGGCTCCGGCCTCCCGTCGGACGCCTCGGCCGCCGAGCAGACGATGCGCGCCCAGGCGCTCCAGCAGCAGTCCGGCTGGGGCCAGTGGCCCGCGTGCGCGGCGGAGCTCGGCCTGTACTAGGCGGGCGACCAATTGGACGCTCGTCCTGGACGAGTGACCGAGAACACAGTCAGAACCACCGAGATGGTTTGTCCGATCGGTAACAGATCAGTTACGTTCGGTTGTCCTCGCTGGCGTGGGGGTGCGATGTGGTGTAAGCCACTCCACCCCCACGGCGGCAGGATGGCGCCGGACGCGGAACCTCCGCGGCCGGCGTGAGACCGCCGGATCGGCCGGTCGAGACCGCGACGGCTCGTCAGAGCCGCCAGGCCCCCAGGCCGACTCGTGGTAGGGACTCTCGCGCGTGCGCGGGGCACGTCCCGGCTCGCCGCCCGTGCCCGGGACGTCCGACGACTGGACACGAGTGAACCCCCGTTTTGAGCAGCAGAGTTCTGGCTCCATCCCCAGCACCAACTCAAGGTCGCAGGCCGTAGCGTCTGCGACCGCCCCCTCGAAGCGTCGTCGCTGGCCGCTCGTGGCCGGCCTGGCAGCCATCGCTGTCGTCGCCTCGGGGACCATCGCCTTCGCGGAGGCACGCAAGACCGTCACGCTCGACGTCGACGGCACGAAGCGGACCATCACCACCTACTCCGGCTCCGTCGAGGGGATGCTCGAGTCGCAGGGCATCCGCCTGGGTGAGCGCGACGTCGTCGCCCCCGGCACCGACACCGAGCTCGCCGACGGCGACCAGGTGGTCGTCCGCTACGCCCGCCAGGTCACCATGACCGACGGCGAGGCGCAGCGCGACGTCTGGGTCACCGTCACCGACGCGGCCGAGGCCCTCACCACGCTCGCCGAGCGCGGCGGCGACGTCGCCCTGGTGGCGTCCCGCTCCGGCGACCGCGCCTCGCTCCCGCTCCGCCTGAACGACGACGGCCCCGTCGCCGTCGTGGCGGACGGCTCGGCCCGGGTGGTCGAGGACCACGCGGCGAGCGTCGACAGCGTGCTCGACCGCGTCAAGGTCGAGCTCGACAAGGACGACCTGGTGAACATCGTGCCGGTCACCGACCTGGCCCGGGACAGGACGATCGGCGCCAAGGCGGCGAAGTCCGCCAGGCAGGCGGGCGCGGACGTCGCCCTCCAGGTGCAGCGCGTCGAGACCGAGAAGGTCACCCAGAAGTTCGACCTGGACTTCGACACGCGGACCGTGCAGGACGGCGACCGCTACGTGGACGAGGGCGACCTCGTCCGGACCGAGGGCGAGGAGGGCGTGCGCACGCGCGTCGTCCTGCTGCGCACGGTCGACGGCGAGGTCGTGGCCCGCAAGGAGCTCACCAACAAGGTGACGCGGAAGCCGGTCGACCGGGTGGTCGTCGAGGGCACCAAGGAGCGCCCGGTCGTCGAGGAGACCACCGTCGAGAGCACGCCGGAGTCCAGCACCCCGGTCCCGTCGGGCTCGGCCCGGGAGATCGGCCAGCAGATGGCCGCCGCCCGCGGCTGGACCGGCTCGGAGTGGACCTGCCTCGACCTCCTGTGGCAGCGCGAGTCGGGCTGGAACCCTCAGGCCGCCAACCCGTCCTCGGGCGCCTACGGCGTCCCGCAGGCGCTGCCGGGCTCCAAGATGGCCACGGCCGGCGCGGACTGGGCGACCAACCCGGCCACCCAGATCGAGTGGGGTCTCGGCTACATCGCCGACCGCTACGGCACCCCGTGCAACGCGTGGGGCCACTCGGAGTCGGTGGGCTGGTACTGATCCAGTTAGGCTCACCTGCATGAACAACACCTCAGGCGCCCTGCTCGGTCCCGCGGAGATCCGCGACCTGGCAGGGCGCCTGGGCGTTCGGCCCACCAAGACGCTGGGCCAGAACTTCCTGCACGACGGCGGCACGGTCCGCAAGATCGTGCGCACCGCCGGCCTGCGGCGCGGCGAGCGGGTCGTGGAGGTCGGGCCGGGTCTCGGCTCGCTGACCCTCGGCCTGGCGGAGGCCGGCGCCTCGGTCGTGGCGATCGAGATCGACCCGGTGCTGGCCGGCCAGATCACCGACACCGTCAAGGCGCGGTTCCCGGACGCGGACTTCGAGGTGGTGCTCTCCGACGCGATGGACGTCACCGCCCTGCCCGGCGAGCCGCCGACGGCGCTCGTGGCGAACCTCCCGTACAACGTGGCCGTGCCCGTGCTGCTGACGATGCTGCGGCGGTTCGGCTCGATCGAGCGGGTGCTCGTCATGGTCCAGGCCGAGGTGGCCGACCGGATAGCCGCCGCGCCGGGCTCCAAGATCTACGGCGTCCCGTCGGTCAAGGCCGCGTGGTACGCGTCGGCCCGCCGCGCCGCGACCATCGGCCGCAACGTCTTCTGGCCCGCCCCCAACGTGGACTCGGCGCTGGTCTACCTGGAGCGCCGGGAGCCGCCGTCGACCACAGCCTCGCGTGAGCGGGTCTTCGTGGTGGTGGACGCCGCGTTCGCGCAGCGCCGCAAGACGCTGCGCGCCGCACTGTCGGGACTGTTCGGCTCGGGGGCTTCGGCAGAGGCCGGCCTGCGCGCGGCGGGTGTGGACCCGGGCGCGCGCGGCGAGACGCTCACGGTGGAGCAGTTCGCGCGGATCGCCGAACAGCTTCCGGATCTCCCCGCGGACGAGCCCGCGGACCCAGCCGCGCCGGAGGGGGCCGCGTGATCCCGCGGCTCGCCGCGGCCCCGCCGCCGTCGGTCCGGGTCCGTGCGCCTGGCAAGGTCAACCTCGCGCTGCGCGTCGGCCCCGTCGGCGAGGACGGCTACCACCCGCTCGCGACGATCTTCCAGGCCGTGTCCCTGTACGAGGAGGTGACGGCCACGCACGTGCCGCAGGGCTCCGGCATCTCGCTGACGGTCTCGGGCCCGCAGGCCGACGCCGTGCCGACCGACGAGACCAACCTCGCCTGGCGGGCCGCCGCCCTGCTGGCCGACCGCACGGGCCTGGCGGCCGACGTCAGGCTGCACATCACCAAGGGTGTGCCCGTCGCCGGGGGGATGGCCGGCGGCTCGGCCGACGCGGCGGCCACGCTCGTGGCCTGCGACGCGCTCTGGGACGCGGGCGTGCCGCGCCCTGAGCTGGTCGAGATGGCGGCGGAGCTCGGGGCGGACGTGCCGTTCTCGCTGCTGGGGCACACCGCCGTCGGCACGGGACGGGGCGACCTGCTCACGCCCGCGATGACCCGCGGCGAGTTCCACTGGTGCTTCGCCACGCAGCGCCAGGGCCTGTCGACGCCCAGCGTGTTCCGCCGGTTCGACGAGCTGGCCGGCCCGGTGACGCCGCGCGTGACCCCGACGGACGACACCGCGATCATGCACGCACTGCGCGCGGGCGACCCGGTGGCGCTCGGCAAGGCGCTGCACAACGACCTGGAGACGCCGGCGCTCGATCTGCGGCCCGAGCTCGCCGCGGTGCTCGACGTCGCCGCCGACTCCGGGGCGCTGGGCGTGATCGTGTCCGGGTCCGGGCCGACGGTCGCCGCGCTGGGCCGGTCGAGGCAGCACGCGCTCGCGCTGGGCGCCGCGTGGACGGCGGCCGACGTCGTGGACGCCGTCTGGTGCGCCACCGGACCGGCCCCCGGGACCCAGATCATCACGTCGGTCGCCCGCTGACGCCCCTGGAGCCCGCAGGAGTCAGTAGGCGATCCGCGGGACGAAGACGTTCGACAGGTGCGTGTGCCGCGTGATCCAGCGGGTGCGGCGCGCCACGAGATCGCTCTCGGTGCTCAGGACGCACTCGACCACCCGCTCGGCCGAGCCCGTCATCGCGCCGAACGCCAGCGCGGCCCCGACGCCCCACTCCTCCACCAGCACCTGTGCGCCAGCACCCTCCGTGAGCTGCAGCGGGGTGCTCGCGCGGCGCGCGAACGCGACGAGGGAGTCCTTGTGCGCGGCGGAGATGTCGCCCTCGACCAGGGCGCACGCCAGGTCGGGCAGCAGCCCGGCCGTCGCGACGGCGGCAGCGGCCACGGGGCCCGTGCCGAGCACCGCCACGCGCGACGGATCCACGAACCCGAGGGTACGCAGAGCCTGCACCGCGCGGACGGCGTCGGTGAAGACGCCCCGGTTGTACGGGTCGCCGAGGTCGTCGGGCGGCAGCTCGACCACGAGGTGCGCGAACCCGGCGGACGCGAGCCACGCCGGGTCGTCGGTCGCGCCGTGGCCGGCGAGCCGCAGCTCGACCAGGCTGGGCAGGGCGGTGCCCGCCCCGGCCGGCGTGACGAGCCGGCCCGCGACGGGGCGGCCCTCGAACCCGGCGAACGTCACTGCCTGGGCCGTGAGGTCCGGGGCGTCGGTGGGGGTGGTGGTCAGGACGGGTGCTACCTCGATGCCGCGGTGCGCGGTGAGCGTCTGCGACCAGAACCGGTCGAAGTCGGCCGGCTCGTCGGTGGCGGGCGGCGCTGCCGGTGCCACCGCGACGAGCGGCAGGTCGTACTCGGACACAGGGGTGACCTCCCGTGAGATGGCGTGCGCTGGGAGCCTACCGTCCGTATATAACGGGTAAATCTCGCCCACCTGTTCGTCACATGATCTTGTTCAGCCACGCGAGCTTGCGCGGGAACCGGTAGTCGCCGCCGCCCTCGTGGTTGTTGTACGGGTAGACGTCGATCTCCTTGGTGACCGCCCCGGAGTGCCCGGGCCCCCAGCTGTTGTACGCCGCGTACACGGTCGACGGCGGGCAGACGGTGTCCATGAGTGCCACCGAGAACAGCCCGGCCGAGCGGGCGCGCCGCGCGAACGACACCCCGTCCAGGTAGGAGAACGTGCGCCACACCTGCGCCTCGACCGCCGGGTCGCGGTACACGGAGAGATACTTCGTGATCTCGCCGTACGGGAAGGCGTCGGTGATCGCCACCGCCCGGCGGTAGTGGCTCAGGAACGGCACGTCGGGCATCGCCGCCACGACGTCGGGCACCAGCCCCGCCACGGCGATGGTGATGCCGCCGCCCTGGCTGCCGCCGTGCACCGCCACGCGCGCCGGGTCGAGGCCGCCGATGGCGCGCACGGCGTCCACGGCGCGGACGCCGTCGGTGAAGACGCGCCGGTAGTAGTGGTCGTGCGGGTCGAGCACACCGCGCGTCATGAACCCCGGCGACGCCGGCCCCGAGCCCACCGGGTCCGGCGTGCTCCCGCCGGCGCCCCAGCCCGAACCCTGGCCGCGCGTGTCCATCATGAGGTGCGCATAGCCGGCCGCCGCCCACTGGATGCGCTCGTGCGGCAGGCCCCGCCCGCCGCCGTAGCCCTGGTACTCGACCACGACGGGCAGGTCGCCGTCGGAGTGCGCGGGCCGGGTGAGCCAGGCCTTGACGGGGTGCCCGCCGAACCCGGGGAAGGTCACGTCGTCGACCAGGACCTGGGTCAGCCCGACGTCGATGCGCACCACCGTCGGCGCGGTGTCGAACGCGCGGGCCTCGGCGAGGGTCGCGGACCAGAACTCGTCGAAGTCGGCGGGTTCGTCGATCTCGGGCGTGTACTTCTCGAGATCGGGCAGGGGCATGTCGAACTGGGCCACTCTTGTGCTCCTCGGCGTCATCGTCGTTGCTGGGTCGACGGCCGGGTCCCCCGGCCCGGGTCGTCGTCGACCCGGGTGAGCGTAGCGCCCGACTACCCTTTGTGGGTGGCACATCTTCTCGGCGCGGACGGCATAGCGCTGACCATCGGTACTCGCACCCTCCTGGCCGACGTCTCCCTCGGCCTCGACGACGGCGACCGCATCGGGGTGGTCGGCCCCAACGGCGCGGGCAAGTCGACCCTGCTGCGCATCCTCGCCGGCACCGCCCTGCCCGACGGCGGACGCGTCACCCGGGTGGGCGGCTCCACCCTCGGCATGCTGGACCAGCGGGACGAACTGGCCGACGGCGCCACCGTGCTCGACATCGTGCACGGCGACGCCGAGACGCACGTCTGGGCGTCGGACGCGCGCATCCGCGAGGTGCACGACGGCCTGCTCGCCGACCTCGCCTGGGACGCCCCGGTCGCCACGCTGTCGGGCGGGCAGCGCCGCCGCGTGGCGCTCGCGGCCCTGCTCGTGCGCGACCCGGACGTGCTGCTGCTCGACGAGCCCACCAACCATCTCGACGTCGAGGGCGTCGCGTGGCTCGCGGCCCACCTGCGCGAGCGGTACGGGCGCAACGGCGCGAGCGGCGCGCTCGTGGTCGTGACGCACGACCGCTGGTTCCTCGACGAGGTCTGCTCCCGGATGTGGGAGGTGCGCGGCGACGGGACCGGCGCCGTCGACGGGTACGACGGCGGCTACGCCGCCTACATCCTGGCGCGCGCCGAGCGGGCGCGGATGGCGGCCACCGCCGCCGAGAAGCGGGACAACCTGCTGCGCAAGGAGCTGGCCTGGCTGCGCCGCGGGGCGCCGGCCCGCACGTCCAAGCCGAAGTTCCGGCTGGACGCCGCCGCGGCGCTCATCGCCGACGAGCCGCCGCCGCGCGACACGATGGAGCTGACCCGGATGGCGACCCGGCGGCTCGGCAAGGACGTGCTCGACCTGGAGTCGGTCAGCCTGGCCGTCCCGGGCAAGGTCCTGTTCGACGACGTGACCTGGCGGCTCGGCCCCGGCGACCGGTACGGCGTCGTCGGCGTCAACGGGGCGGGCAAGACGACACTGCTCGCGCTGCTGGCCGGCCGGCGCGAACCGGACGCGGGGCGGGTCAAGCGCGGCAAGACCATCCACGTGGCGGAGCTCTCGCAGGACGTGGCCGAGCTGGACGAGGTGGGGGGCCTTACGGCCGTCGAGGTGATCGAGCGGGAGAAGGGCCGCGTCGTCGTCGACGGCAAGGAGCTCACCGCGGCGCAGCTCACCGAGCGGCTCGGCTTCACGCGCGAGCGCGCCTACACGCCGGTGCGGGACCTGTCCGGCGGCGAGCGGCGCCGGCTCCAGCTCCTGCGGCTGCTCGTGGCCGAGCCCAACCTGCTGCTGCTCGACGAGCCCACCAACGACCTTGACACCGACACCCTGGCCGCCGTCGAGGACCTGCTGGACGGGTGGACGGGCACGCTGATCGTGGTCTCGCACGACCGGTACCTGCTGGAGCGGGTGGCGGACCGGCAGGTCGCGCTGCTCGGCGACGGGACCGTCCGGGACCTGCCGGGCGGGGTGGAGGAGTACCTGCGGCTGCGGGCGGCGGCGAAGGCTTCGGGGTCCGGCGGCGCCCCGGCGGCGGGCGCGCCGGCCGCGCCGGCGGAGGAATTCTCCCAGCGGGACATCCGCGCCGCGCAGAAAGAGGTCTCCCGCATCGAGCGCCGACTTGCAAAGATTGCGGAGAAGGAGGCCGAGCTGCACGAGACCATCGCGCAGCAGGCAACGGACTACCAGGCTGTCGCACGGCTCGACGCGGAGCTTCGCGACCTGGCGAGCGAACGGGACGAGCTCGAGGCGGCCTGGCTGGAAGCGGCGGAGGTGGCGGGATGACCGACAACGATCTGACACCGCTCGACGGGGTGGACCGGGCGCTCGTGGACGCGCTGCGCAAGGACGGGCGCACCACGCTCGCGGTGCTGTCCGAGATCTCGGGGCTCTCCCTGTCCGCGGTGCAGGTCCGGGTGCGCAAGCTGGAGGCGCGGGGCGTCATCACGGGCTACCGGGCGGTGGTGAACCCGGAGGCCGTCGGGCTCCCGCTGTCGGCGTTCATCGAGATCACGCCGCTGGACCAGGCCCAGGAGGACGACGCGCCCGAGCGGCTGCGCGGCATGGCGGGCATCGAGTCCTGCTACTCCGTGGCCGGCAACGCCAACTACCTGCTCACCGCGCGTGTGGCGTCGCCCCGGGCGCTGGAGGAGCTGCTCGGGCGGATCCGCCGCACGGCGAAGGTCTCGACGCGGACGACGGTGGTGCTGCAGACGTACTTCGAGGGGCAGACGAGCGAGCCCTCCTGAGCGGGGCGTCGGTGCCGGGCCCGCCGCTCAGCGCGGGGCGAGCGCCGGGCGCTCCAGGGTGAGCGTGCCGGTGTCGGCGTCCAGCTCGGCCGGCACGCCGAGCGGCACGGTGAGCGGGTCGGGCCCGTGGCCGAACCCGAGCTCGCCCACCATCGGGATGCCGAGCGGGGCCAGCAGGTCCCGGACGATCGGCTCGACGGGTTCGCAGTCCTGCCACGAGCCCAGCGCGACGCCGACGGCGCCGTCGAACCAGCCGGCGCGCAGCAGGTGCGTGAGGAACGAGTCGATGCGGTAGGCCTTCTCGGCGACGTCCTCCAGCAGCACTATCGCGCCCGCCGCGGAGGGCAGCGTGGCGCCGGCCCCCACGGACGTGGTCAGGAGCGAGAGGTTGCCGCCGGTCGTCACGCCGCGTGCCCGGCCGCCGACCAGGGTGTACGCCTGCGGGCTGCTGACCGTCTGCGCGGCCTCCGGCTCGAACAGGGTGCGCCGCAGGTGCTCGCGCGCGGGCTCGGACTTGAGGAAGGAGAGTGTGCCGAGCATCGGGCCGTGCAGCGACACCAGCCCGAGGTGGAGGGCGACCGCCTGGTGCAGTGCCGTGCAGTCGCTGTACCCCACGAGCACCTTCGGGTCGGTGGCGGCGAGCGCGTCCCAGTCGACGAGGTCGATCATCCGCGTGGCCCCGTACCCGCCGCGCACCGCCACGACGGCGCGGACGTCGGGATCCAGCCAGGCCTCCTCGAAGTCGGCGGCGCGCGCCTCGTCAGAGCCGGCCAGGTACTCGTGGTCGGGGTGCGTGTCCCGGACGTGCGGCATCACCTGGACGTCGAGCCCCCAGTCCCGGAGGTGGGCCATGCCGTCGTCGAGCCGGTCGGCCGGCACGGGGCCGGACGGGGCGACGACCGCCACGGTGTCGCCGGGGCGTAGTCGCGGCGGGCTGGTCATTGGCCGCAGCATGCCGCCGAGATTACCTTTCACCCCGCGTGGTGCCCCGCCGGCCCGGCGCTCTTTGCACCATGGTGAAAAATCTGTGCCGCCCGACCGCAAGGATGCGCGGACCCACGGGCTGCGGTTTCTCCCGGTGCGTCGCTTCCGTCTTTTAAGGGCGGATTGTTACGCTCCCCAGGGTTAGCACATCGCCCGGCTTCGGGCTGACAAAGGAGCGCCGAGGGAATGCCCACCACCCGAACCTGGCTGCAGGCGGGCGGTGGCACCGTGGTCGCTGCCCTGATCATCGCCGCAGTGGTGCAGGCGGTGCACTCGAGCGCGACGTGGGTGTCGAACGACCCGGTCGGCGAGTGCGGCAAGACGTCGGGCGGCGAGGTGGTGGCGGCCCAGAACGTGTTGTGGGCGGGCACCGGGCTGGAGCCCGTCGACGGGTCGTGGGACAGCGAGTCGGAGGTGGCCACCAGGGCGTTCCAGGCGTACAACGGCCTGCCCGTGACCGGCTGCGTCGACGAGAGCACGTGGGTCACCATGCGCGCGTACCTGGTCCCGGTCTGCGACCCGGAGTACGAGTGCCAGGGTCCGGACCACCGCGTCCGCTACGCCGCGCCGGGCGGCTCACGCGAGGCCTACTTCGCGCAGAACGACTGCGACTGGGGCTCCTACGTGCTGCCGGGGGTGGCGCGGAGCCCCGTCACGTCGAACAAGGTGATCGCCGTCTCGCGGGACGCCGTCACCGAGATCGAGTGCGGGGGCTGACGTGGTCACCACCATCGAGGAGCCGAGGATCCGGCCCGAGTGGCTGCTCGGCGGGGCCGTGACCCTGCTCGGCGCGATCATCATCATCGTGGTCACGCTGGTGCTGGGCGGCGAGGAGGAGGAACCCGTCGTCACCCCTGCCGACGCGACGGAGCTGACGGCCGGCACGTGCGCGGCCGACCTGCGCCAGCCGCACTGGGTGCCGGAGGACGTGCGGCGCGCCGTGGCCGAGTGCCCCGCCGACATCTCGGCCGGGATCGGCCGCACGACGGCGGAGGACCACCTCGGCACCTGGATCACGTACACCCTGGACGGGGCCCAGAACGCGGAGACGTTCCGCGGCGGCCCGGGCCTGGCCTGGCCGGAGGAGGAGGTCCGCTCGGGCGCGTACCACCCGGCGTCGGCCATCACCTACGTGATGTACCAGGCGTCGACGGAGCTGTCCGACGAGCTGTCCGGCGACAACGTCACGGTCGAGTGGCGCGACCTGCCCGACTCGGGCCGCGAGGCCCGGGTCACCCGCGTGGACAACAACGGGTTCGGCCCGGTGCGGGTCGAGTGGACCGACGACGTCGGCTCCTACCTGCTGCTCGCCACCCTCGGCCGCACGTCCACGGGGAACGCGGGGCCGACGGTGGCGGAGCTGATCAGGGTCGCGGACAGCGTCGCTGCCGACGACGAGTGACCGGACGGGATCAGAGGGTCTCGGCCAGCACCTCGTCCAGCGCCCGCACGCCGGCCTCCAGCGCCTCGGCGGGCACGGTCAGCGCCGGGCGGAACCGGACCGAGCGCTCACCGCAGCCCAGTAGCAGCACGCTCCGCCCGGCGAGCGCGGCCAGCACCCGGTCGCGGACCTCGCGCGACGGCAGCGTCAGCGCGCACATCAGGCCCCGGCCGCGGACGTCGGTCACGCCGTCGTGCCGCGTGGCCAGCTCGGCGAGCGCGTCCTGGAGCCGCTTGCCCATGGTCCGTGCCCGGTCCACCAGACCCTCGGCCTCGTAGGTCTCCAGGATGCGGCGCGAGCGCACCATGTCGGTGAGGTTGCCGCCCCACGTGGAGTTGATGCGGGACGAGACGGCGAACACGTTGTCCGGCACCTCGTCGACCCGGCCGCCCGCCATGACGCCGCAGACCTGCGTCTTCTTGCCGAACGCGACGACGTCGGGCGTGACGCCGAGCTGCTGGTAGGCCCACGCGGTGCCGGTGATGCCCGCGCCGGTCTGCACCTCGTCCAGGATGAACAGCGCGTCGAACTCGCGGCACAGCGTCTGCATGCCCTGCAGGAACGAGGGCCGGAAGTGGTGGTCGCCGCCCTCGCCCTGGACGGGCTCCATGATGAAGGCCGCGATGTCGTGCGGGTTGGCCTCGAACGCGGCACGCGCTGCGTCGAGCGCGGCGGCCTCCACGGCGTCCATGTCGCGGCCCTCGGCGAGGTACGGGGAGGGGATGCGCGGCCAGTCGAACTTGGGGAACCGGGCCACCTTGCCCGGCTCGGTGTTGGTGAGCGACATCGTGTACCCGGAGCGGCCGTGGAACGCGTGCTCCAGGTGCATCACCTGCGTGCCGAGCTCGGGCGAGCGGCCGTTGGCCTCGTTGTGCCGGGACTTCCAGTCGAACGCGACCTTGAGCGCGTTCTCGACGGCGAGCGCGCCGCCGTCGATGAAGAACAGGTGCGGCAGCGCGGGGTCGCCGAGCACACGCGCGAACGTGTCGGTGAAGCGGGCCATCTCGACCGTGTAGATGTCGGAGTTCGACGGCTTGTTGATCGCGGCGGTGGCCAGCTCCGCGCGGAACGCGGCGTCGTCGGCCAGGGCCGGGTGGTTCATGCCGAGCGGTGAGGAGGCGAAGAAGGTGAACAGGTCGAGCCACTCGCGACCGTCCCGCGCGTCGACGAGCGTGGAGCCGTGCGACCGGGTGAGGTCGAGGACGAGGTCGAAACCGTCGACCAGGAGGTGCTCGCGAAGGGTGGGGAGCACTGCGGTGGGCCCAAGAGATGTCGTCATAGCGGCAAGGTAGGCAATGATCCTGCCAACTTTCAACGAGTATGGAAAAGTTCCTGTAGCCGACCGCGCGACCGGCGGGAGATGTGATGGGGGTGCGCAGGTTCCGGCTCCCCAGGAGGGATCGGCGCTTTCCCGTTACATTGGGCGCCCGGCCAGGTCTGGAACAACAGGGGTCTTGCGATGAACCAGCGGCAGGTCTTCCGCGGCGCGGGAGCACTCGTCGGCGTACTCATGCTGTCGGGCTGCGGCCTCAACCTCGGCAAGTTCGACTACACGGAGACCGAGTTCGTGGGCTCCTACGTGGGGGACGGCGAGGCCACCGTGGTCGCGCTCGGCGAGGACCGCACGTTCACGGCGGTCGGCGTCCCGGACGAGGTGCTCGACGGCGTGGTCGACGGCGCCTCCGGCGACCTCCCCGCCGAGATCGAGGGCACCTGGAAGTACGTCTCGAAGAACGCGGCGGACCACGTGGAGCTCACCGTGACCGACGCCGACGGCATGCCGGCCAAGCTGGGCGAGGTGCCGCTGTACGTCGTGGACGTCGACGACCTCTTCTTCCTGCCCGACCAGCTCGGCCGCGAGAAGGTCATGGTGACCCGCACCCGCTAGTCGGCGCTGCTAGTCGTCGAACTGGGCGGTCACCGTGCGCAGCAGCGCCGCGAGCTGCGGGCGCTCGACCGGGGACAGGGCCGTGAGCACCTTCGCCTCGACGTCGAGCAGGTCGCTCATCGCGGCGTCCACGCGCGCGAGCCCCTCGTCGGTGAGCTGGACCAGGACACCGCGGCGGTCGTCGGGGGAACGGTGCCGCTGCACGAACCCGCGCGACTCCAGGCGGTCGATCCGGTTGGTCATGGTGCCGCTGGTGACCAGCGTCTGCGTGACGAGCGTGCCGGGCGACAGCCGGTAGGGCTCACCCGCGCGGCGCAGCGCGGAGAGCACGTCGAACTCCCAGGTCTCCAGGCTGTGCCGGGCGAAGGCCGTGCGGCGCGCGAGATCGAGGTGCCGCGCCAGCCGGGACACCCGGCTGAACACCGTGAGCGGTTCGAGCTCGAGGTCCGGGCGCACGTGGTGCCACGCGGCGACGATGCGGTCGACCTCGTCGGCGGGACCTGTGTGCTCCATGGCGAGAGGCTACCGGATGTCTCGACATCAAGAATCTCGATCGGGCCCGTGCGACGTCAGGCGGCGGCGCGCGCCGCCGGACCGCCGTCGTCCGAGATGTCCCCGCGCCCGTAGGCTCAGACCTCGTGGGAACAGACATCACGGTGCATCAGGTGTACGCGGGCCGGGTGCTGCAGGGGGCCGGCGCCCGGGCGCTCGTGCCGGACGAGATCGAGCGGCTCGGCGCGCGGCGCGTGCTGATGGTGGCGGCGCCGTCGTCGGCGGAGGTGGCGCAGGAGCTGGCCACCGCGCTGGGGGAGCGACACGCCGCGACCTTCGGGCGCCCGGCCCAGCACACACCAGTCGAGGTGACTGCCAAGGCGCTCGCCCTGGCCCGGGAGGTACGGGCGGACGCGCTGGTCGCGATCGGCGGCGGCTCGGCGATCGGGCTCTCGAAGGCGCTCGCCGTCCGGACCGGCATGCCGCAGGTCGCGGTACCGACCACGTACGCGGGCTCTGAGGCGACGCCGGTGCTCGGGGAGACCGAGAACGGTGCGAAGACGACGCGGCGCGACCCCGCGTTCGCGCCGGGCACCGTCGTGTACGACCCGGAGCTCACGCTGTCCATGCCCCGCGGCCTGACGCTGACCTCAGCCCTCAACGCGCTGGCGCACGCCGTCGAGGCGCTGTGGGACACCGAGGCGAGCGCCGCGACCCGCGCGTACGGGGTGGAGGCGGCGGACGGCGTCCTGTCGGCGCTCCCCGTGCTGCTGGACCGTCCGTCCGACGTCGCGGCGCGCGGCCGGCTCCAGGAGGCGGCGTGGCTCGCGGGCGCGTGTCTCGCGCAGGCGCGGATGGGCCTGCACCACCAGCTCGCGCACGTGCTCGGCGGGACGTTCGGCCTGCCGCATGCCGAGCTGCACGCCCTGCTGCTCGCGCACGTGATGCGGTTCAACCTAGTCGCGGCGCCCGACGCGGCCACGCGGCTGGCGCGCGTCGCGGGCGGTGACCCGACGCTCGCCGTCGCCGCTCTCGCGGCGCAGCACGAGGGGCCGACGACGCTCGGCGCGCTCGGCGTGCCCCGCACCGCGCTGCGCGAGGTGGCAGAACGGGTGGCGGCGGACCCCTACCCGAACCCGCGGACCGTGACCGCCGACGGCGTGGAGGAACTGCTGCTCGCCGCCTGGTGAGGATGTCCGCTTCGTGGTGTTGTGTGGCTCACTTTCACCCCCAATATCACAGGGTGAAAGTGGGTGCTCATTAAAGCCGAATATCCAATTCCCGTTGCAGAGTCCGGCTCGTCTGCTTAGCGTATGGAACGCGAACACTGTTCCGCTCGCAGGTGATCATCCTGTGATTCCCGTTTTCCGGAAGGAATAGCACCATGACCGTCGTTGACGTTCTCTCCACGCTGCTCGACTCCCTCGGCATCACCCTGGCGCAGATCCGCGCGATCCTGGGCATCTGACCAGGGAAGACGTCGTCCGGAACATTCAATAGCTGCGCTGGTTCCATCCCCAGCATCGCGAACACCTCCTGCGGGAACTCCGCAGGAGGTGTTCGTTTTCTGCGTGCGCGCAGACTTTGTTGCGTCAGTGCAAGAATGGTCGCGGGCTCTGGACATTTCACCGGTGACCTGGCATTCCGCCGCTTTTATTGACGCACCATCAGTGCGCCCGGGGCGTGCCGGCTCAGCGCGAGAACTTCGTCAGCGCCGGCTTTTTCTCCATGTTGTGCAGGCCGTTCCACGCCAGGTTCACCAGGTGGGCCGCGACCTCGGTCTTCCGGGGGCTGCGGGCGTCGAGCCAGTACTGGCCGGTGAGCGCGATCATCCCGACCAGCATCTGCGCGTAGAGCGGCGCGGCCTTGGTCTCGAGCCCGTTCGACCTGAACTGGGGCTCGAGGATCGCCTCGACCTGGGTGGCGACGTCGCCGATCAGGCTGGAGAAGGTGCCGGTCGCCTGGGCGACCGGGGAGTCGCGCACGAGGATGCGGAAGCCGTCCTCCGACGACTCGATGTAGTCGAGGAGGGCGAGCGCCGTGCGCTCCAGGAGCACCTTCGGGTGGCCGCCCGAGCCGAGCGCTCCGGTCAGGGCGGTGGTGAGCGCCTGCACCTCGCGGTCGACCACCACGGCGTAGATACCCTCCTTGCCACCGAAGTGCTCGTACACCACGGGCTTGGAGACCTCGGCGCGGGCCGCGATCTCCTCCACGCTGGTGCCCTCGAAGCCCTTCTCGGCGAACAGCCCGCGGCTGACCGTGAGGAGCTGCTCACGTCGCTGGCTGGCCGTCATGCGAGGTCGGTGCGTACGTCGGTTGTCGGCGGCCATGGTCCTCATTGTGCCCGAGCCCCGGTTCGGGGCAGGGGCATGCCCGCGGACCTGGCAGACTGTTCATGGACGTGCGACGGTGGCACACGCCCGCATCGGGTCCAGAGGGCACCCCCGCGCGCCCGTTCCGCCTTGGTGTAATCGGCAGCACAGAGGTTTTTGGTGCCTTTAGTCCAGGTTCGAATCCTGGGGGCGGAGCCATCCGGATCTGACGAACCCACCGATCGGAGCACTCGTGACCGAGACACCTCAGCCGGCAGCAGTCATCGTCCTCGCCGCCGGCCAGGGCACCCGCATGAAGTCCGCGCTGCCGAAGGTGCTGCACCCGCTCGGCGGCAAGCCGATGGTGGGGCACGCGCTGGCCGCAGCCCGCGAGCTCGAGCCGGCGCAGGTCGCCGTGGTGGTCCGGCACGAGCGCGAGCTGGTCGCTGACGCCGTCGGGCGGCTCGATCCCGAGGCGATGCTGGTGGACCAGGACGAGATCCCCGGAACGGGCCGCGCGGTGCAGTGCGCCATGAGCGCGCTCGACTCCAGGGCCCAGGCGGCGGCCGCCGCGGCGGGGATCGCCGACGGCGAGGTCGTGGGCGACGGCGTGGACGGCCCCGTCGTGGTCGTGGCCGGCGACGTCCCGCTGCTCGACGGCGCGACGCTCGGCCAGCTCCTCGCGGCTCACCACGCCGACGGCAACGCCGTCACGATCCTCACCACCGAGGTGGCCGACGCGACGGGCTACGGCCGGATCGTCCGCGAGAAGGGCACCGGCGACGTGCTGGAGATCGTGGAGCACAAGGACGCGAGCGCCGACCAGCTCGAGATCCGCGAGATCAACTCCTCGGTCTACGTGTTCGACGCCGCCACGCTGCGCCGCGGCCTGGGCGGCCTCGGCAGCAAGAACGCGCAGGGCGAGGTCTACCTGACCGACGTCGTGGCGTACGCGCGGGGCGAGGGCCTGCACGTGCGGGCGCTGCTCACGGACGACCCGATGCTGGTTGAGGGCGTCAACGACCGGGTGGCCCTCTCGGTCCTGGCGCGCGAGATGAACCGGCGCATCGTCGAGGAGTGGCAGCGCGCCGGCGTCACGGTGCAGGACCCGGCGACGACCTGGATCGACGTCGACGTCGAGCTGGCCCCCGACGTCACGCTCCTGCCGAACACGCAGCTCAAGGGCGCCACGGTGGTCGCGACGGGCGCGACCATCGGCCCGGACACGACACTGACCGACGTCGAGGTGGGGGTCGGCGCCACGGTGGTCCGCACGCACGGGTCGCTCGCCGTCGTCGGCGAGGGCGCCTCCGTGGGCCCGTTCGCCTACCTGCGGCCGGGCACCAACCTGGGGCGCAAGGGCAAGATCGGCACGTTCGTCGAGACCAAGAACGCCGAGATCGGGGAGGGCACCAAGGTGCCGCACCTGTCCTACGTGGGTGACGCCACGATCGGCGAGCACACCAACATCGGCGCCGCGTCGGTGACCGTGAACTACGACGGCGTGCACAAGCACCGCACCGTGATCGGCTCGCACGCGCGCACGGGCGCCGACAACATGTTCGTCGCGCCCGTGACGGTGGGCGACGGCGCGTACACCGCCGCCGGGTCGGTGATCCGCAGGGACGTGCCGGCCGGCGCGCTCGGGGTCACCGCGGGGCAGCAGCGGAACATCGACGGCTGGGTCGCCCGGCGCCGGCCGGGCACGGCGGCCGCTGAGGCCGCCGGGCGCGCCCAGGGCGGGCCGGCCGTCCTCGGTGACCAGGCGCAGCGGCAGCTCGCCCAGCAGAATGCAGCAGGGGCCGCAGCGGTCCCGCAGGCCGCGGCCGCTCAGGCCGAGCCGGCCGACCAGGTCCCCGTCCCGGGGGCCGACAAGGAAGGAAAGTCCCACTGATGTCGAGCATCACCCCCGGCCCCAACCGTCACCCGCTCGTTCTCGCGTCCGGCCGTGCACACCCCGAGCTCGCGAAGGACGTCGCGAAGGAGCTGGGCATCGACCTCCTGGGCGTGTCCGCCTACGACTTCGCCAACAGCGAGACCTACGTGCGCTTCAGCGAGTCCGTGCGCGGCATGGACCTGTTCCTGCTGCAGTCGCACACCATGCCCGTCAACCAGTGGATCATGGAGCAGCTCCTCATGGTCGACGCCGCCAAGCGGGCCTCCGCGCACTCCGTCACCGTGGTCGCGCCGTTCTTCGGCTACGCGCGCCAGGACAAGAAGAGCCGCGGCCGCGAGCCCATCTCGGCCCGTCTCGTCGCCGACCTGTTCCAGACGGCGGGTGCCGACCGCCTGATGAGCGTCGACCTGCACACCGCGCAGATCCAGGGCTTCTTCGACGGCCCGGTGGACCACCTGTGGGCCATGCCGATCCTCGTCGACTACGTGCGCACCCGTGTGGACGTCGGCAACGTCACCGTGGTCTCGCCCGACGCCGGCCGCATCCGGGTCGCCGAGATCTGGGCCTCCAAGCTGGGCGGCGGCCCGCTGGCGTTCGTGCACAAGACCCGGGACGTCACGCGGCCCAACCAGTCCGTGGCCAACCGCGTGGTGGGCGACGTCAAGGGCCGGGACTGCGTGCTGGTGGACGACCTCATCGACACCGGCGGCACCATCGCCGAGGCCGTCAAGGTGATCATGGCGGCCGGCGCGAAGTCCGTCACGGTGGCGGCCACGCACGGTGTACTGTCCGGCCCGGCGAAGCAGCGGCTCACCGAGTGCGGCGCACGTGAGGTGGTCGTCACCGACACCCTGCCGATCGAGGCGTCCCGCCGCTTCGACACGCTCAAGGTGCTCTCGATCGCCCCGCTGCTCGCGTCGGCGATCAACGAGGTGCACTCGGACGGGTCGGTGACCTCGTTGTTCGACGGCAACTCCTGATCCGCCGCCGAACCACGACGGGCACTTGACTCGGACACGGTCAGCGGAGGACCGTGTCTTGACATCGATCTGGGAGGGTCAGTGACCGTCACCGTCGTGGTCCCGACGTTCAACGAGGGACCCAACGTCGCCGCGCTCACCGAGCGGCTCTGCGCCGCGTTCGGGGTGCTGCCCGACGACGGTCGCCGCTCCGGCGTGCCGCAGGGTCCAGAGGGCGGCCCGGCCCCGGTGGGGGCGCCAGGGCTGGCCGAGATCCTGTTCGTCGACGACTCCACCGACGACACCCCCGACCGGATCCGCGAGGTCGCGGCCACCACGCCCGTCCCGGTCCGACTGCTGCACCGGGAGAAGGCCGAGGGCGGCCTCAGCGGCGCCGTCGTGGCCGGGCTGCGGACCGTGACCACCGAGTGGGCGGTGGTGATGGACGGCGACCTGCAGCACCCGCCGGAGCTCGTGCCCGCCCTCGTCACGCGCGGGCGGGAGTCGGGGCTCGACGTCGTGGTCGCGTCCCGGTACACCGGCGACGGCGACGCCGGCGGCCTGGACGGCTGGTGGCGGCACGGCGTCTCGGTCGGCTCCGCGCTGCTGGCGCGGTCGATGTTCCCCACGCGGCTGCGCAACGTGACCGACCCGCTCACCGGGTTCTTCGCCGCCCGGGTGGACCGGCTGGACCTCGACGCGCTGCGCCCGCGCGGCTTCAAGATCCTGCTCGAGATCCTCGCCCGCAACCGGCTCGCCGTCGGCGAGGAGCCGTTCGTGTTCGGCGAGCGGTACGCCGGGCACTCCAAGGCCACGTTCCAGAACGGCCTGCGCTACCTGGAGCAGCTCGCGGCGCTGCGGTTCGGCCGGATGTCGCGGTTCGCCATCATCGGCGGCTTCGGCGCGGTGCTCAACGTGCTCATCCTCTGGGCGCTGACCGAGCTGGGCGCGCACTACGTGGAGGCGGCGGTGATCTCCGCCGTCGTGACGATCATCGGCAACTTCCTGCTGCAGGAGCGGTTCGTGTTCCGCGACCTGCGCAACGAGGGCCGCGGCGTCTGGTCGCGGTTCGCGCACTCGTTCGCGTTCAACGGCACAGAGGCCGCGATCCGCCTGCCCGTGCTGTGGTGGCTCGTCGAGGTCACGGGCCTGTGGCCCGTGCTCGTGCAGGCGGTGACCATCGTGGTCGCGTTCCTGCTCCGGTTCGTGTTCCACGTGCAGGTGGTCTACCGGCCCCGCCGCACGCAGCCGAAGATCGGCGTCACACCGCCCGTCGGTGCGGAGGTCGCCGACGAGCGGGTACAGTAGTCAGGTTGCCTCGGCGAGGGACGCCTGACGGCCGCGGCGGGAGCTGATCCCGCGAACCACCGGCCGGCGTCCGTGATCGACTGGGCGGCCGTCGGCGGCCCTGGGCGGAGTACCCCTCCAGCACTCCGCACCACGTGCCAGCTCGCGCGTCCGTCACGTGTCCCGCGCCGACGCAGCCGCCTACTTCGAGTTGCACACAGACCTTCCAGGAGTGAATTCCCATGGCCGAGATCAAGCTCGCCGCCGAGCCCCGCACCGAGTTCGGCAAGGGTGCGGCCCGCCGCATCCGCCGCGACAACAAGATCCCCGCTGTCCTGTACGGGCACGGCACCGACCCGGTGCACGTGACCCTCCCGGGCCACGAGTCGATGCTGGCGCTGCGCCAGACCAACGTGCTGCTCTCCATCGAGCTGAACGGCAAGGGCCAGCTCGCCGTGGCCAAGGACATCCAGCGCGACCCGGTCCGCAACGTCATCGAGCACATCGACCTGCAGGTCGTGCGCGCCGGCGAGAAGATCACGGTCGACGTGACCGTGAACATCGTGGGCGAGTCGGCCCCTGGCACCATCCACCTGGTCGAGGCGCAGACCCTGTCGGTCGAGGCGGAGGCCACGCACCTGCCCGAGTCCGTCGAGGTCTCCATCGAGGGCCTCGAGGCGGGCGCGCAGGTCCACGCCGGCGAGGTCAAGCTCCCGGCCGGCTCGACGCTGCTCACCGACCCCAGCCACGTCGTCGTGCTCGTCACCGAGCCGCGCGGCGAGGCCAGCCCGGACGAGGCGGACGAGTCGGCGGAGTCGGCGGAGTCCCCGTCCGAGGCCCCCGCGGAGAGCTGAGCCCAGCAAGCCTGAATGGTCGGCAGAATGTCAGGTGATCGGTAGCTCTGAATACCGATCACCTGACATTCTGCCGACCACACTGATCCCCTACCTGGGAGGTGAGATGAGCGAGCGGCCCTGGCTTGTTGTCGGGCTCGGGAATCCTGGGGCCAAGTACGCCGGTAACCGGCACAACGTGGGGCAGATGGTGTTGGACCTGCTGGCCGAGCGCACCGGCGCGCGCTTCTCCAAGCACCCCCGCGCGCAGGCCGTCGTCGCCGAGGCGCGGCTCGGGGTGCTGCCCGGCGGGGCCCCGGGCCCGCGCGTGGTCCTCGCCAAGCCGACCACGTACATGAACGTCTCGGGCGGCCCGGTCAGCGCGCTCGCCAAGTACTACGACGTGCCCGCCGACCAGGTGGTCATGGTGCACGACGAGGTGGACATCCCCTTCGACACGATCAAGCTCAAGATCGGCGGGGGCGAGGGCGGCCACAACGGGCTGCGCGACACCACCAAGGCGCTCGGCACCAAGGACTACCACCGGGTGCGCGTCGGCGTCGGCCGCCCGCCGGGCCGCATGGACACCGCCGACTACGTGCTGCGCGACTTCTCCGGCACGGAGCGCAAGGACCTGCCGATCCTGGTGGACGACGCCGCCGACGCCGTCGAGCTGCTGCTCACCGAGGGTCTGCTCGCGGCGCAGGGCAAGTACCACACGGCCAGGGCCTGACCGAGCGGTTCGGGGCGGTTCGTCCGGGACTCCATGCAAGCGGGTGAACCGGGGGTGATCATCGGCTCCCCGCACGGCCGCGGCGGTACCGGCGCTTCTAGAGTTGCGCTGTGCGCAGCACCTCCGAGCTCCCGTCGCCCAGGTCCCGCCGCGGCCTCCGCCCCGTGGCGGGTTTCGTCGTGGCCGCCCTGACGCTCTCGTCGGCCCTGCTGTCGGTGGTGCCGACGGCGACGGCGGAGACCGATCCGTGCGCGCCGGGCGGCAACCCCATCGTGTGCGAGAACTCCAAGCCCGGCACGTCGCCCCAGGTGTGGGACATCGAGGGCGCTGGCGACCCCAGCATCCAGGGCTTCGCCACCGCGATGAGCGTCGACGCGGGCAGCCGGGTCTCGTTCAAGATCGACACCAACGCGCGCGCGTACACGATCGACATCTACCGCACGGGCTGGTACCAGGGCCTCGGCGCGCGCAAGGTCGACGCCGTCCGGCCGAGCGTCTCGCTGCCGCAGACGCAGCCGGAGTGCGCCTTCGACGTGACCACCGAGCTGGTCGACTGCGGGAGCTGGGCCACCTCGGCCTTCTGGGACGTCCCGGCCACCGCGGTGTCCGGCGTGTACGTCGCGCTCTTGACCCGGCCGGACACCGGCGGCCAGAGCCACATCACGTTCGTCGTGCGCGACGACGGCTCCACCTCGGACATGGTGTTCCAGACGGCGGACACCACCTGGCAGGCCTACAACACCTACGGCGGGTCCAGCTTCTACTCCGGCGGCGCCAACGGGCGGGCCTACAAGCTCAGCTACAACCGCCCGTTCAACACTCGTGGCCTGGCGAGCGGCCGCGACTTCTACTTCAGCGCCGAGTACGCGATGGTGCGGTTCCTGGAGCAGAACGGCTACGACGTCACCTACATCGCCGGGGCCGACACCCACCGCGACGGTGCCCGGCTGCTGAACCACGAGCTGTTCCTGTCCGTGGGGCACGACGAGTACTGGTCCGGCCCGCAGCGCGCCGCCGTCGAGCAGGCTCGCGACGCCGGGGTGCACCTGGCCTTCTTCGCGGGCAACGAGATGTACTGGCGCACGCGCTGGGAGCCGTCGGTGGCCGGCACGCCGGCCGACTACCGCACGCTCGTGTCGTACAAGGAGACCTGGAGCCGCGCCAAGGTCGACCCGTCCAGCCAGTGGACCGGGACGTGGCGCGACCCCCGGTACGCGAGCACCGCCGCCGGGGCGGGCCGGCCGGAGAACGGGATCATCGGCACCCAGTACATGGTCAACTACTCGGACCTGCCGGTCACGGTCTCTGCCGAGGAGGGCGACCTGCGGATCTGGCGGAACACCACGCTGACCGCCCTGCCCACTGGAACCTCCCAGGCGCTCGCGCAGCACACGGTCGGGTACGAGTCGAACGAGGACGTCGACAACGGGTTCCGCCCGGCGGGCCTGGTCCGGCTGTCGACGACCGTCGGCGACGTGCCCGAGTACCTGCAGGACTTCGGCAACACGGTGGCGCCCGGCGTCACCCGGCACAACATCACGCTGTACAAGGCCGCGAGCGGCGCACTGGTGTTCTCCGCCGGCACGGTGCAGTGGTCGTGGGGCCTGGACCAGGAGCACGACGGCGACGGCGCCCCCGCCGACTCCCGGATGCGCCAGGCGACGGTCAACCTGTTCGCGGACATGGGCATCCAGCCCGGCACCCTGGCGTCCGGCATCCTCCCCGCGACGCAGACGGCGGACACCATCGGGCCGACCACCATCATCCAGAGCCCGGCCGCGCAGACGTCGTACCGCGGCGGGGCGAGCGTCACGGTCACCGGCACGGCCACCGACGTGCTGGGCAAGGTGGCGGGCGTCGAGGTGTCGCTCGACGGCGGCAAGACCTGGCACCCCGCCGAGGGGCGCGGGAGCTGGCGGTACACCGGGCAGGTCTTCGGGACCGGGCCGGTCCAGCTCCGGGCACGCGCGATCGACGACTCGGCGAACATCGGCAGCGCGGCGACCGTGGGGGTCCAGGTGGCCTGCCCGTGCACGGTCTACGGCGACACGCCCCCTGCCACCGCCCCGGCGGACGACTCGTCGGCGGTCGAGCTGGGCCTGCGGTTCGTCGCGGCGGCTGACGGCTACATCAGCGGCGTCCGGTTCTACAAGTCCGCCGCCAACACGGGCGTGCACCACGGGACGCTGTGGAGCGCGGCGGGCGAGCCGCTGGCCCGCGTGCAGTTCACGGGCGAGTCGGCGACCGGGTGGCAGACGGCACCGTTCACCCGGCCGGTCCCCGTCGTCGCGGGACAGGCGTACGTGGTGTCCTACACCGCGCCGTCCGGCGGCTACACCGCCACCCCCTGGGCGTTCCAGACCCGGGGGCGCGACGCCGGGCCGCTGACCGTCCAGGGCGGGTTCGACGCCGCGCCGGCCGGCGTGTACGGCGCCGCGGGCACCGTGCCGACGCAGTCCTGGGACAACGCCGCCTACTACGTGGACCCCGTGTTCACGCTCACCGACGACTCCCCGCTGGTCGCGATCGCGCACGCCCCCGTCCCCGGCGAGGTCAGCGCGCCCCTGAACAGCCCGGTGCGCATCACGTTCTCCAAGAACGTGACCCCGTCCACCATCGGCTTCACCGTGACCGACGAGGCGGGGACGGCGGTGGCGGGCAGCGTGGCCTACGACGCCCCCTCGCGCACGGCGACGTTCACGCCGTCGGCCCCGCTGGCCGGGTTCGTCGAGTACACGGTCGCGGTGACCGCCCGGTCCGTCGAGGGCACCCAGCTCTCCGAGGGCGGCACCTGGAGCTTCCGGACGCTTCGCCCGCCGTCGTCGGCGTGCCCGTGCGGTATCTACGACGAGGCCACCGTGCCGGACCTCGCCGCAGCGGCCGACCACGACGCCGTCGTGCTGGGCTTGCGCTTCTCGCCGCGGCTGGACGGCACGGTCACCGGGATGCAGTTCTGGAAGTCGACCGAGATCGAGGGCCCCTTCGTGGCCTCCCTGTGGCGGAGCGGCGACGGCGCGCTGCTCGCCCAGGCGACCATCACGCACCCGGTGGCGCGGGGCTGGCAGGACGTCGAGTTCGACACCCCCGCCGACGTGACGGCGGGGGAGGAGTACACGGTGAGCTACCGCGCGCCGACCGGCGAGTACCCGGCCACGCTCGGCGCCCTCGGCGAGCCCCGCACGGTCGGGAACCTGAGCACGTCGCAGAACGCCGGCGTCTACGTGTACGGCACGGGGCGGCCGACTACGGCGACCTCGACGTCCTATCTGGTCGACGTGCAGTACCGGCCCGACCCGGTGGCCCCGACGGTCGTGTCGCGGACGCCGTCGGCCGGCGCCGTCGACGTGCCGGTCGGCACCGACGTGTCGGTCACGGTGTCGCAGCAGCTCGCCGCGGGCACGACCCTGACCCTGACGGGCCCCGGCGGCCAGTCGGTGCCGGGCAGCCTCGCGGTCGACGGCGCGACGGCGACCCTGACCCTCCCGGACCTCGCACCGGGCACCACCTACTCGGCGAGGTTCTCCGGAACCACCGCCGACGGGTCGACGGTCGGGCCGACCACGTGGTCGTTCACCACACGGGCGGCCGACGGCCAGTGCCCGTGCCTGCTCTTCGGCGGCGACGTACCGCCCGTCCCGGCCGCGGACGACGGCGCGGCCGTCGAGCTCGGCACCCGGTTCTCCGCGACCCGCGACGGCGTGGTCGGCGCGGTGCGGTTCTACCGGGGCGCCGGGAACACCGGCCCGCACACGGTGACCGTGTGGTCGGCCGACGGCGCACCGCTGGCGACCGCCCAGGCGCCGTCGGAGGGCGGCGAGGGCTGGCAGACGGTCCACCTGCCGGACCCGGTGGAGATCACCGCCGGCACCACGTACGTCGTGTCCTATCTCGCGCCGCACGGCCACTACGCGGCGGGGGCGGGCTACTTCGCGCAGCCGCGCACCGTCGGCCCGCTGACGACGGCGGTGGACGCCGGCCGGTACGCCTACGGCGGCGGGTTCCCGCAGTACTCGTGGCAGAGCACCGGGTACTGGGTGGATCCCGTGTTCACGGACGGGTGACGACGGGCGGATGCCAGGTGGGGCAGGGCCGCAGGCATCACCGCGCCGACAGAGCGGCGAACACCGAGACGTCGCACCTGCCACCGTCCAGGGCCGCGCCGAGCACCACGGTGCCGTCGTCGCGGGTGAGCTCGACGGTGGTGCGGTCTGGTCCCGCGGTCGCGCCGGTCTCCCTGAAGCCTCCGCTCGTGAACCAGGCGCGGTAGTCGAGGATGGCGGCGTCGCAGGCGCGGTCCATCGTCACGTCGAGTGTCACCTGGTAGCGGCCGTCCGCGCCGGTCACGGAGCTGGACGTCACCGTGGCACCGGCCGGCACGAGGACGACGTCGTCGGGGAAGCCGCTGACCAGTCCCGCGCCGCTGCCGGTCTCCTGCCTCGGGCTCAGCCGGCCGGCCGACGGGATCGAAGACGTGTCCAGGGCGCCGTCCGCTGACCGGTCCGCCTCGGGCGGGGCGAGTTCGCTGCCCTCGGCCCCGCTCTGCCCGCCGCTGCGGTTGCTCGATGTCGGGGCTGTCGTCCCGGCCGGGCCGCGCTCGACGGCGTCTTGCCCGTCCGCGTCGGCATCGGTCTCAGCGTCGGCATCGGCGTCAAGGGAGTCGGGCTCGTCTGCACCGCCTGAGCCGCCCGGCCCGGCCGACGGCCTGGTCAGTACCGCGCTGGGGCTCGGCGTCTGGCCCGTCCCGTCTCCTGCTGCGCGCTGCTGCACGGGCGTGCAGCCGGTCAGCACCAGGGTCGCGGCCAGGGGAAGAGCCAGCAGCCGAGCACCCAGGGGCGGAACACCCAGAGACGACACGCCGTGGCGCACACCATCACCCCCGTACCACACTCGGCGACCAGGCCTGCGGAATAGCGACCGCCGGGCCGGACGCGCCGTCGGCGGCCAGTGACCAGACGTCGGTGGTCCCCGGCTCGTCGGCGCGGGCGAGCCCGTACAGGAGCGTCGAGTCGTCGAGCCAGGCGATCTGGTCGTCCACGTTCCGCTCCTCGGCGTCGAGTACGGTGACCGCCATCGTGGCCAGGTCGAGCACCGCCGGCGTCCAGTGGGGGGTCGCCGCGCCGGGCTGGCGGGCGTCGTGCTTGAAGGCGAGCCGGGTGCCGTCCGGGGACAGCGATGGGCACTCCACGCCGTCGAGCAGCGTGACGAGGGTGCGCTCGGTCAGGTCGCCGCGCACGAGCCAGGTGTGGCCGAGCGACTGCGACTGGACCGTCGCGTAGAAGTACCGCGCGTCGACGAAGGTCACGCCCCACACGTTCCGGTCGACGGGGGCCACCCGCTCGCCGTCGGCGGCGAGCGTGAAGTCCTCGAGGTTGCCGGACACCTCGGCGCCGTCGGCGTCGTGCACCGTCGTCTCCGTGGAGAAGCCCGTGGTGGCGTAGGAGTGGCCCGTCACGAACGAGGTGGTGGCGACCAGGCCGTCCGGCGACAGCCGGGCCCGGCTCGGCAGGCCGGGCAGCGGCCAGCTCGCCGTGGTGCGCCAGTCGGCGTCGAGCACCTGCGCCTCGTACGTGGTGACGACGCCGCGGTCGGTGCGCAGGCAGACCGTCGTCTCGCCGTCGGAGTCCACCCGGTCGCACACGGCGGGCGTGACCTCGCGGGGTCCGGACAGGTCGTCCAGGGCGACGGCGGCCACCCGCCCGTACAGCTCGCCCGGCGCGGTGCCGCGGAACAGGACGTGGGGGCCGTCCAGCACGCCGTCCGCCACCTGAACCTGGGACGGCGCGGCCTGCTCGGCCCGGGCGCGCTGGAGCTCCGCCACGGCGTACCAGGTGGTGCCGGCCACCACCACGAGGGTCAGCACGGCGAACGCGGTCCGGCGCCGGACGGCGGAGCCCCGTTCCTGGCTCATGTCACGGCCTCCTCGGCCGGTTCGGCGGCCCGCTCCAGGCGACCGCCCCGCACCAGGTACGCGCAGACGGGGACCGCGACCGCCAGCGCGGCCACCGCTATCCACAGCGCGTCCACGCGGCCGGTCGCGTACCACAGCACGCCGAACCCGGCGGAGGCGGCCATCCGCGCGACGGCGGTGACCGTCTGCGCGGTGCCGATGGCGGTCCCGCGGACGGCGGCGGGCACCATGGCACTGGTCAGGGCGGCCAGGACGCCGTCGGTCATGGCGTAGAAGGTGCCCAGCAGCACCAGGGCGGCGATGGTGGTGGCCGCTCCGGCGAACGGGGCCGCCGCACAGGCGTAGGCCGCCGCGAGCAGGGCGTGCCCCCAGACCAGCACGCGCGCCCGGCCCAGCCGGTCCGCCAGCCGCCCGACCGGCGCGGCGAGCAGCATGTAGACGGCGTTCGTCCCGACGTAGAGCAGCGGGAACCACTGCGTGGCGAAGCCGTCGCGGTCCTGCAGCGCGAGGTAGACGAACCCGTCGCCGACGGTCAGCAGGCCGAGGAGCCCCGCGACGAGCAGCAGCCGCACCGTCGCGCCCCCGCGCAGGAAGCTCCACGAGAACGGGCGCCCCGCGGGGCGCAGCGCCCCCGGCGCGTCGCACGTGCACCCCTTGCACTTGGGCAGGCCGCGGTCCTGCCGGCTGCGGTGAGCCCGCAGCCAGGCCGCCTGCCGCGGCCGCAGGTCCGGGACGAGGAGCACGAGGGCGCCGACGCCGAGCACGGCGGCGCCGAGCGAGATGACGAAGATCGTGGACCAGCCGTCCGGGATGGCCCAGAGCACCGCGAACGCGAGCAGCGGTCCCAGCGCGGCGCCCGCGGTGTCCAGCGCCCGGTGCACCCCGAAGGAGCGGCCGAGGTTGCGCGGGTTCGCGGACGCGGCGATCAGGGCGTCGCGTGGCGCCGTGCGGATCCCCTTGCCGATCCGGTCCGTCACCACGAGGCTCGCGACGGCGGGCAGGCCCGCGGCGAACAGCAGGCCCACGCGGGTCAGGGCCGACAGGCCGTAGCCCGCCGCGGCCACCCACTTGGGCCGGTCGGTCCGGTCGGCGGCCCAGCCGCCCGCCACCCGCACGAGGGCGCCCGCACCCTGCACGAGCCCGTCGACCACGCCGTACGCGACCACCGACAGGCCGAGGGCCGCCGTCACGTACAACGGCAGGACCGCCGTCACGGCCTCCGACGAGACGTCCGTCAGGAAGCTCACCACACCGAGCGTCACCACCGTGGACGGGACCCGCCCGGCACGACGGCGCGCGGCGCTCCGCCGGTCGTCGGCCAGCGGGCCGGTCTCCGCCGGCGCGGCACGGACGAGAGCAGACATACGGCTCCAGCGGACTTGATGCAGGCGGAACGAAGCCCGATCAGATTACGGCCGGGACGTCCGGTTCCGTCCGGTCGGGGACGGGTGAACTGCCTTTCTCACCCGCTCGGTTCTCACCCGCTCAGTGCGCCTCGGCCCCTGCCCACGTCCGCAGATAGCTCTCGGGGCCGCGCGACAGGTCGTCGATGAGGCCCTGGCCGCCCACCAGGCGCAGGTCCTCGACGTAGTCGGGCACCAGGCCGTAGTGCGCGACGCCGTCGACGTTGACGTCCCAGGTCCGCTGGCCGGTCGTCTGCCGGTCGAGCAGCGATCCGCCGTCGAACGACCGGAACGGGTACCGGACGGGGTTCGCCGCGGCGTCGGCCCGGGGCGGCGGCGTGCCGCCGAACCCGTTCATGTCAAAGCCGAACCCGATCCCCGCGCCGTACCGGTCGCGGACGGGCGCCGTGCGCTCGTACTCCGCGACGAACTCGTGGGCCGCGTGTCCGTAGATCGTGGCGAACCCGCCCAGCGCGTAGAGCCGGTCGAGGTAGCGCTCGTCCATCCAGGAGTGCGTCGACAGGACGCCGGGGTAGCCCTCGGCCTCCAGGAGGTCGAGGGTCTGGTCGGCGGCCTTGGCGCTCATGTGGTCGATCTCGATCATCATGTTCCGCTCGACCATGCCCCGGACGGCGTACTCGCCGAGCCGGCTCAGCCCGTGGGTGTTGCACAGCGTGCCCGGCGGGTAGAGGGGCAGGACCGGCGGGAGGTCGTCCTCCAGGGCGGGCGGGAGCTCGCCGTTGCCCGGGTTGTTGTCGTGCGGCTGGTCGGCCGGGCAGGAGCGGGCGTCCCACCAGGTGCCGGTGGAGAGGAACTGGCCGGCGTTGATGACCGTGCCCATGCTCCCCTCGTCGAACCGCACGCCGCACAGCGCGTTGTCGAACTTGTGGCACAGGTACATCGAGCGCACGCCGAGGTCGTACAGCTCGTCGAGGCCCGCGTCGATGTCGTCCCGCGAGCAGCGCGGGATGCGCAGGCTCTGCTTGCACCCGAACGGCTCCGACGTCTCCACCCCGAGCACGACGGCGAGCTTGCCCTCCTCGATCACCTGCCGCGCCTGCGCGCTGCTGGTGACGATCCGGAACCAGCCGCGGCCCTGCCCGCCGTACTGCGCGTCGACGTAGGCCTGGAGGTCGTAGGTGTCCTGTGCCTGACGGCGGATCGCCGTCATCTCGTCGCAGGGCTGGTGCGTGCCGGGGTTGATGGAGCACAGCAGGCCGTTGGTGACCAGGTCGTTCACGAGCACGCGCTGCCCGCCGCGCCAGGCCCGCTCGACCCAGCGGTAGTACATCTGCTGGTGGGTGAGGGAGTCGTGGGCGGGCCAGTCGGCGAAGGTGGGCCAGCCGGTGGTGTCGTGCGTGCCGATCGGCGAGCCGTCCCTGGTCAGGTTCTCCAGCAGCGCGCCGAGGCCGTGCGGCTCGTGCGACAGGCAGTCACGCAGCGCCGTCTCGATCCCCTGCTCCGAGAACACCTTGCCGCACAGGGCGGCGCCGCCCATGCCGTCCTGCATGAACAGGTGGCTGTGCGCGTCGATGAGGCCGTAGACGGTCCCGTCGGGCCGCGTGCCGGTGAACGGCGTGCCCGTCACGTTGACCTCGGACTCGGGGCTGGGGAGCGCCGGTTCGGCCGACGCCGGTGCCACCAGCGCCGTCGCGCTGAGGCAGGCGACCGCCACCGCCGTCCCGAGAACTGCCGTCCCTCTGATGCGTCGCACGAGACCTCCCGCGGAGCCGGGGCGTGGCCGACGGCCCGCCCAGCCGCAACGGCGTCGGTGCCGTTGCTGACTGCGACACAGTAACAGGACGGGTCACGTAAGGGGTAGATATCGGTCAAGTCAGGATGTCGAGCCGGTCAGCGTCCGGGGTGGGGTGAACAGCCAGCGGGCGCCGATCCGCGGCGCCAGGGCGCCCAGCCCCAGCCCGACGGCGACCGCCACCGCCGTGAGCGCCACCGGCATCCACTGCGACTGCGGCGCCGGGACCCACACGGCGTTGCTGTACAGCAGGAACAGCAGGCAGTGCACCACCGGCGTGTGCGTGACGAACACGGGCAGCGTCCGGGCGCCGAGCCAGCGCAGCCCGAGGGAGTCGGGCAGGTGCCGGGTACCGGGCACCCGAGCGATCAGGGCACTCACGGCGACGCCGGCCGGCACGCCCGCGAGGTTGGCGAGCAGGTAGAACCCGGGGACGTCGGCGAGCCCCAGGTCGGGCACCGCCGTCTGCACCCCCAGCCAGACGCCGACGGCGCCCACCGCCCAGAGCCAGCCGAGCCCGTGGACGACCCGCTCGGCGAACCGTTCGAGCGGCCGCCGCAGGTGCAGCCCGGCCAGGAAGAACACCACGAACTGCGCGGTGCCCCGCCAGGCGATGCTCTCCGGCTCCCAGCCGGCCAGGGCCCACCCGCTCACCGCGGCGGCGGCCAGGAGCTGAATCGGCACGGGCACGCGGTGCAGCGCCCGCGCGATCACGAAGAATGCCGCCAGCGTCCAGATGAACCACAGCTCGGACCGGGGGATCAGCAGCGACCAGGCGAGGTCGTGGAGCAGGTTGCCCCAGTCGGCGTCCGGCACCTGGTAATAGCCCGTGACCAGGCGGACCACCAGGGAGATGGGCTCCCACAGCACGAACACCCAGGCGAAGTACAGCAGCTTGCCGCGGGCCAGCCGGGACCACGGCACGGTCATCCACTTCGCGGCGAACATGCCGGAGACCGCGAAGAACAGGGGCATGCGCAGGCTGCGCAGCGCCTCGTTGACGTCGCGCAGGACGCTCACCTCGTACCCGGTGGACCAGGTCCAGTTGGTCGCGTGGTAGAGCACCACGAGGCCGATCGCGAGGCCGCGCGCGGCGTCGGGCCAGGCGAGGCGCGCAGCGGCGTGCCGCACGACGGCGGTGTCGTGTCCCACGTGCGCGACGGCGTGCCGCGGGGACCGATGAGGGGTGAACATCGCCGGTCATCGTACGTGCCAAGGGTGACCGAACGGCAGTGCCGACGGCAGTGTCGGTGGCCGGGAGTAGCCTTGGATCCAGCCCCTCACTCGATGACCCCTACCCTGGTAAGCCGTGTGGTGGGCCCGTTGTCGTGCGCCCTCGAAGGACAGATTTCCATGAACCTCACCGGTCTGCTTCCCGCTCTGCTGCGTGATCCCGGCGCGTCCGCCGCCGTGGAGCACGTGCGGGTCCGCGGTTTCGCGGACGTGGTGGGCCCGGTCGGCGTGCGCCCGCCCCTGCTGGTGGCCGCCGCGCAGCAGCGTCCGCTCGTGGTGGTCACCGCGACGGGCCGCGAGGCGGACGACCTGGCCGCGAGCCTGCGGGGCTACCTCCCGGAGGGCGAGGGCGACTCCGTGGCGGTCCTGCCCGCCTGGGAGACCCTGCCGCACGAGCGGCTCAGCCCGCGCGCCGACACGGTGGCCAGGCGCCTCGCGGTGTTCCGCCGGCTGGCCCATCCCACGGCGGAGCACGGCCAGGCGGGTCCGGTGCAGCTCCTGGTGATGCCGGTGCGCGCCCTGCTGCAGCCCGTGGTCGAGGGGCTCGGGGAGCTGGAGCCGGTCCAGCTCGCCACGGGCAGCACCGCGGACCTGACGGAGATCGCCGAGCGGCTCACGGCCGCTGCGTACACGCGCGTGGACATGGTGGAGCGGCGCGGCGAGTTCGCGGTGCGCGGCGGCATCCTCGACATCTTCCCGCCCACCGAGGACCACCCGCTGCGGTGCGAGTTCTGGGGCGACGAGGTCACGGAGATCCGCTGGTTCGCCGTGGCCGACCAGCGCAGCCTCGAGATCGCCGAGCACGGACTCTGGGCGCCGCCGTGCCGCGAGATCCTGCTGACGGACGCCGTCCGGCAGCGTGCGGCGGACCTGGTGGAAAGCCTGCCGGGCGCGGTCGAGATGCTCGACAAGCTCGCCGCCGGCGTCGCCGTCGAGGGTATGGAGTCGCTCGCGCCGGTGCTGGTGGACCGGATGGTGCCGGTCCTGGAGCTCGTGCCCGACGACGCGCTGCTCGTGGTCAACGAGCCCGAGCGCGTGCGCCGTCGTGCGCACGACCTGGTGGCGACCACCGAGGAGTTCCTCGCCGCCGCCTGGACGAGCGCCGTGGCGGGCGCCGCGGCGCCGATCGACCTGTCCGCCGCCTCCTTCGCGACCTTCGCGGAGGTCCGCGAGATCGCGGCCCGGCGCGGCCTCGGCTGGTGGACGCTCTCGGCGTTCACGCAGGACGCCGAGCTCGCCGCGTCGGACGACGAGGCGGGGGCCGGCGGCGAGACCGTGTTCACCGTCAGCGCGCGGGACGTGGAGTCCTACCGCGGCGACCTCGCGCGCGCCCTGGACGACGTGCACGGGCTGCAGGTCGCCGGGTGGCGGCTCGTACTCACCACGGAGGGCCACGGGCCGGCGAAGCGCATGACCGAGCAGCTCTCGGCCGCTGGTACGGCCGCGCGGCTGGCGGTCTCGCTCGACGACGAGCCGGAGCCCGGCGTCGTGCACGTGCTGGCGGGTGGCGCCGGCAAGGGGTTCGTGGCGCCCGACCTGCAGCTCGCGGTGTTCTCGGAGCAGGACCTGACCGGCCGGGCCGGCGCGAACACGCGCGACATGCGCCGGATGCCGAGCCGGCGGCGCAACGTCGTGGACCCGCTGCAGCTCAAGGCGGGCGACTTCGTAGTGCACGAGCAGCACGGCGTGGGCCGGTTCGTCGAGATGGCGCAGCGCACCATGGGCACCGGCGGCAACCGGGCCACACGCGAGTACCTCGTGATCGAGTACGCGAGCAGCAAGCGCGGCCAGCCGGGCGACCGGCTGTTCGTGCCCACCGACCAGCTCGACCAGGTCACCAAGTACACGGGCGGTGAGTCGCCGTCGCTGTCCAAGATGGGCGGCGCCGACTGGAAGAACACCAAGGCCAAGGCGCGCAAGCACGTGCGCGAGATCGCGAGCGAGCTGATCCGGCTCTACAGCGCGCGCATGGCCACGCAGGGTCACGCCTACGGCCCGGACACCCCGTGGCAGCGCGAGCTGGAGGACGCCTTCGCGTACGTCGAGACGCCCGACCAGCTCGCCACCATCGACGAGGTCAAGGCCGACATGGAGAAGTCCGTGCCGATGGACCGCCTGGTGTGCGGCGACGTCGGCTACGGCAAGACCGAGATCGCGATCCGGGCCGCGTTCAAGGCGGTGCAGGACGGCAAGCAGGTGGCCGTGCTGGTGCCGACCACACTGCTGGTGCAGCAGCACTTCGAGACCTTCTCCGAGCGGTACACCGGGTTCCCCGTGAACGTGCGGGCGCTGAGCCGCTTCCAGTCGGCCAAGGAGTCGGAGGAGACGCTCGCGGGCCTCAAGGACGGCAGCGTCGACGTCGTGATCGGCACGCACCGCCTCATCACCGGGTCGGTCGGGTTCAAGGACCTGGGCCTGGTGATCATCGACGAGGAGCAGCGGTTCGGCGTCGAGCACAAGGAGACGCTCAAGCAGCTCCGCACCAACGTGGACGTGCTGGCGATGTCGGCGACCCCGATCCCGCGCACGCTGGAGATGGCGGTGACGGGCATCCGCGAGATGTCCACGCTGGCCACGCCGCCGGAGGAGCGGCACCCCGTGCTCACCTACGTGGGCGCCTACGAGGAGAAGCAGATCGCGGCCGCCCTGCGGCGCGAGCTGCTGCGCGAGGGCCAGGTCTTCTACGTGCACAACAAGGTGGAGACCATCCAGCGCACGGCCACCCGGCTCAGCGAGCTCGTCCCGGAGGCCCGCATCGGCGTGGCCCACGGCAAGATGAGCGAGCACCAGCTCGACCAGGTCATCCGGGCCTTCTGGGAGAAGGAGCTCGACGTGCTGGTGTGCACCACAATCATCGAGACCGGCCTGGACATCTCCAACGCCAACACCCTGATCCTGGAGCGCTCCGACATGCTGGGCCTGTCCCAGCTTCACCAGCTCCGCGGTCGTGTGGGGCGCGGGCGCGAGCGCGCGTACGCGTACTTCCTCTACCCGCCGGAGCGGCCCCTGACCGAGACCGCCCACGACCGGCTCGCCACCATGGCCGCGCACACCGACCTCGGCGCGGGCATGCAGATCGCGATGAAGGACCTGGAGATCCGTGGTGCGGGCAACCTGCTCGGCGGCGAGCAGTCGGGCCACATCGCGGGCGTCGGGTTCGACCTCTACGTGCGCATGGTGGGCGAGGCCGTCTCCGCGTTCCGCGGCGACCGCGAGGAGGAGGCGCCGGAGGTCACCATCGAGCTGCCCGTGGACGCCCACCTGCCCGAGTCGTACATCGCCACCGAGCGGCTGCGGCTGGAGGCGTACAAGAAGATCGCCTCTGCGACCGACGCCTCGGCGCTCGACGAGGTGCGGGCCGAGCTCGTGGACCGGTACGGCGCGCTGCCCGACGTCGCGGGCGCGCTCTTCGACGTCGCGAACTTCCGCAACCATGCCCGCGAGGCCGGGCTCACCGACGTCACCGCGCAGGGCAAGTACATCCGGTTCGCGCCGGTGAACCTGCCCGAGTCGGCGCAGCTACGGCTCAAGCGGCTCTACCCGGGGACCATCCTCAAGCCCGCGATCCGGGCGTTCCTCGTGCCGTTCCCCACCACCGCCCGGATCGGCGGCCGGCCGCTGCGCGGGACCGAGGTGCTGGAGTGGGCGCGGGGCCTCATCGATGCGGTGATTCTGGCGGACGTGGGGGCTGCGGCTAGGGTCGGTACCGGCGCCTGAACCCGGGCGCGTCCGGTGGTCGTTGGTGAAACTCGGATTCACGGCAACTGAGCCGGACCGTATAGGCTCCACCCGCGTAACCCGCTCATCTTGTCTTTCGTGGAGGACACCGCATGGCACTCGGACATCGCGCACGCGGACGTCGCGTGCGTGCGGTCATCAGCTCGATCGCGGCCACAGCCGTGCTTGGCGCGCTGCTGACCGGCTGCTCGATCTATGCTCCCGCCGAGCCGGCGGAGGGCGCCGAGCAGGAGGTGGAGGTGCGCGAGGAACTGCGCGCCCTGCTTCCTGGCGAGCTGCGGGCTGAGTCCACGCGCATCACGGTCGGTACCGAGTCGGGCTATCCGCCCTTCCAGTACACGAACCAGGCTGGCCGGATCGTCGGGTTCGAGATCGATCTGTTCGACGCAGCCTCGAAGCGTCTCGGCTTGAAGTACACCTTCCGGGACATGCCGTGGGACACGCTGGTCGACGAGCTGTACGCGAGCAACGTCGACGTCGTCGCTGCGGCCATGTCGGACACCGCGGAGCGGCAGGCCGACTCCGACTTCGTCGACTACTACAACGACAGTGATGCGATCATGGTCCCGGCAGGCAACCCAGAGGGCATCAAGACCCTCAAGGATCTGTGCGGTCGCACGGTCGCTGTCCTGGTCGAGACCACGCAGGCCGATGCGCTCGCCGCGCTGAACGCAGCCCAGTGCCAGGCCTCGCCGGTCAAGGTGCTCACGTTCGAGACCGACGCCGATGCGCTCGCCCAGGTCCAGGCTGGGAAAGCGGACGCCGAGCTCACGCAGTGGTCGACCGGCACGTACAACGCGAAGCAGGTCGGCTCAGGCGACATCTTCGAGGTGGCGAACACGGAGATCATCAACCCTTCGCCACTGGGGTTCCGGTTCCTCAAGGGCGACGTCGAGATGGTGCGCGCCTACCAGGCCGCGTTGCAGAGCTTGATCGACGACGGAACCTATGCCGACATCCTCGAGAAGCACGACCTCTCCGTAGGTGCTCTGAAGAAGGCGACGGTCAACAACCAGGAGCGGTAGTGCGCCGCTGAACAGTTCGCACGACGGGCCGTCCCACACCGTGGGGCGGCCCTCTTGTGTTTCCTGGTAGGTGGTCAGAAGGGCGGTTTGTCAGGGAAGGTTCGTAGCTGTTGTTCGGTGGTGGATAGTTGCGTGTTGGACCGTGCGATGCCTTTCGGGCCCGCGGTCTGGCTCGTCGCGGTTCGGTCGTGCGTGAGAAGCCGATTGCCCGGGCTGGTCGGTTGTTGTCCGAGGCGTTGTCGGGTGTCGTCGGCCAGGCTGGTGATGTCGTTGCTGACGTGTCCGACGGTGCTGGCGGGTCGGGTGTAGGTGTGTCCGGTGGGTGCGGTCCAGACGGTGACCCCGGTGTCGGGGTCGCGGCTCACGGCCCAGCCGTGGTGCGTCTTGGCCAGGTGGTGGGACCGGCACAGGGGTTGCAGGTTCTGGGCGCGCGTCTGTCTGGGAGTGCCGGGTGGTTGGCTGCGGGGGTCGTGGTGGTGGTCGAAGGGTTGGATGTGGTCGAGGTCGGTCCAGCGGGCGGGGCGGTCGCATTGGGGGAAGCAGCAGGTCTGGTCCCGGGCGACCACGGCTTGGCGCAGGACCCGGCCGGGTTGGTAGGTGGTGGTGGAGTAGTCGGTCAGGATGCCGGTGGTCGGGTCGGTGATCAGGCGTTGCCAGGTGGCGTCGGTGGCGATGCGCGCGGCGGTCTCGGCGGGGATGGGCCCGTACCCGTCGAGGTGGGCGGGGGTGTTGTCCAGGCCCAGGAGCATGGTCGCCGGCACCGTGACGCGCACTTGTGGCCGGACGGGGATGACTTGGATGGTGGTGCCGTCGCAGGTGCATCCGCCGCAGGTGCATCCGGTGGCGGGCACGGTGGTGCGCGGCAAGGCGGACACGTGCGGGGTCCCGGTCTGGACGTTGTCCACACCGGAGTTGTCGGTTTCCTTGACGCTGTCGTCCAGGTGTGTGCTGTTGCCTCGGTCTACGCCGTTGCTCACGCCCGTGCCCGTGCTCGCAGTCGTGCCGGTGCTTGTGCCCGTGCCGGTGGCCACGGTGCCCGTCTCGGTGGTGCCTGTCGCGTTGGTGCCTGTCGCGTTGGGGCCTGTCGTGTCGGGTGGTGGTTCGGGTGCGCAGTGGGGGCTTGGTGGGACGATGATGCGGCCGGTGGTGATGGCGACCAGGGCGTCGGCGCGGGCTTGGGTCAGAGTACGAGTGGCCCCGGGGGCCCGGCGGAGGGTGTGGGCGGCTTGCTCGACAGCGTCCCAGACGGCTGCGGCGTCGGTGGCGGGTAGGTGGGCGCTGATCCACGCCATGGAGTGGTCGGCGGGGTCGAGGTAGACCGCGCGGCGGCTGGTGGCGTGCTTCGTGGTCTCGATGGTGCCGTTGAGGTCGGTGGCGAAGTCGTTCATCTGCTCGCGCAGCCACCGGCGGGTGCGATCAGGTGCCTGGGGCAGGTACCGGGTGATGGCCCGCTCGCGCTCCTCGGTAGTCAGGGGGTTACCGGAGCGCAGCAGGATGTCGGCCTTGGCCGTATCGATGGTGCCGTCGTGCAGGGCGGTCATGACCTGGGGGTGCTCGGCCAGGCCTGCCCCGCGGGCCATGAGCTTGTTGGCCTCGCCCTGGGGGATGCGCAGGCGGGCGCTGATCTCGGCAGCCGCGGCGTTGTGCTCGGCGGTCCACCCCCTACGGCGGGCGAGCTGGCCCAGGGCCCGGGACTGCATCGCGGTGGCCCAGGAGATGATCTCCTGCCACCGGGCCGCCACATCGATCAGCTCACCATCACTGATATCGGTGTCGGCGACCTCGATACCGGCTAGGGCATCGACCAGCCCAGCACCCATGGGCAGGCCCGCCAGCAGATCGGCCAGATCCACGCCAACGGGCGCGTCACCCACGGGCGTCTCGGGGCCGGTGGCAGCGTCGATGACACGGGCCGGCTCGACCGTGGGCGCTGTGTCGGTGACCGGTTCAGGGCCGGTGGCAGGGCTGATGGTGGTAGCAGCATCGATGGCATCGGCCGTGCCGGGACCGGAGGCAGCGCGAAAGGCGGCAGCCACGTCGGCAGCGCCAGAGCCAGCGGCAGCAGTAGAGGTGCCGACCGTCCTACCGGATCCGCCGGTCGCACCGCGCGCACCATACCCATGACCCGTCCACGTCACACTGGCCCCGGGCAGCACACCCCCACGGTCGAAGGACAGTACGCCCCAGTGCAGCGCAAGCGACACCGCCGTCATACAAGACGCCGAGGGCGACCCGAAAGCAGAAGCGAGGAGCTCCTCGACAACCATGACACGACCGCCGTGCTCTGCCATCCGCCCCCCTCGTCATATCCGCATGCCTTTAGATAGAATCTATGTTCGATATACTGGCCCCGCAACCCGAACCGAAAATCTGTGGATAACCAACCACTCAGCGCGCCCACGCAAGACGGCCCAACCTGGCCGGAATTTGTAACGGTCACCATAGTGACCGTTACCAGGCTCGTCGGTTAATCTGGTAACCGAAAGGAGCAGTCATGGCCAGAACATCCCTACGCACCCGGCGCGACCTCACCTCGCTCGGTGACCACGTCCGCACCTGGCGCAAGATCCACGGCCTCACGGCCCAGCTCGTCGCCGACCGTGCGGGCATCACCCGCACCACCCTGCGGGCCATCGAGACCGGCACCGGAACCGTCAGCCTGGAGAACACGTTCGCAGTACTGCGGGTGCTCGGCATGGCCGATGCCGTGGTCGGCGCCAGCGACCCGCTCACCACCGAGATGGGCAGGTTCCACGCGGAACGGGCCCTGCCGCAACGGGTACGAGTCCCCAGTTAGAAAGTGGGCGGAGTTGTCGATACAGGTCGAGGTCGAGCTGCCCGGCGGGGGACAGGTCCGCGCCGGTGACCTCGACATGCATCTCAACCGGGGCGGCGCCCTGGTGGGCTGCACGTTCCGCTACGCCGCCGCGTACCTGCGCAACCCGCGGGCATACGCCCTGTGCCCGGAGCTGCCGCTGACGCCGGGGAACATCCCGTCGTCCGGCGACCGGCCGCTGTTCGGCGTCCTCGCGGACTGCCAGCCCGACCAGTGGGGCCGCACGCTGCTGTTCAACGCGGAGCGGCGCGCGGCCCGCGCGGAGGGCCGCGCGTTCATGACCCTCACCGAGGTGGACTTCCTGCTCGGGGTGCAGGACGAGACGCGCCTCGGCGCGCTCCGCCTGTCGCTCGACGACGGCAGGACCTTCCTGGGTCCGCCGCGGTCGGAGGTCCCGGACCTGGTGGACCTGCCGTCGCTGACCGACGCGGCGGACGCCGTAGCGCAGCACCGGGAGACCGACCGCGACGTGCGCCTGCTGGTCGCGGCCGGAACCTCGATGGGCGGTGCCCGGCCCAAGGTGACCGTGAAGGACAGCGCGGGCGACCTGTGGATGGCCAAGCTGCCCGAGAGCGGCGACCGGTGGGACGTGCAGGCCTGGGAGTACCTGACGCTGCGGCTGGCCTCTGACGCGGGCATCGAGGTGCCGGTGGCGCGGCTGCACCGCATCGGTCCCGGCAGGTCCATCCTGCTCACGCGCCGGTTCGACCGGCTCCCCGTCTCCCGGGCCAACACAGCCGACCGAGCCGAGGGCGCCGAGCAGAACAGCAACGGCGGCCGCGTCGGCTTCCTGTCCGCGGACAGCCTCACGCAGAAGGCGTTCTTCGAGGTCATCGACTACCGCACCCTCGCGGAGACCCTCGCGGACCACTCGGGCAGGCCGGCCACGGACGGGCACGACCTGTTCCGCCGCGTGGCGTTCACGCTGCTCGTGCGCAACGTGGACGACCACATGAAGAACCACGGGTTCCTGCGCCGCGCCGACGGCTGGTCGCTGTCCCCGCTGTTCGACGTGAACCCGAACCCGTTCGCCGTCGTGGAGTCGACGCCGCTGCGGCCCGGCGGCAGCCGCATCGACCGGGACGTGCGGGTGCTGCTGGCCACCGCGGACTCCTACGGCCTGCGGCAGGACGACGCCCGGCGCGTGCTCGCCGAGGTGGCGGAGGCGACGTCGAACTGGACGCGTATCGCGCGCGACATGTCGCTGCCGCCCGAGGAGATCGCGCTGATGGCCGAGGCGTTCGAGAACCCGAACCGGGACGAGGCCCAGGCGGCCTGACCGGCCGGCCAGGCCGCCTGACCGGCCGCACCACCCGGCCGCTCAGAGGCCGCGCAGAGGGGGATACGCTCAGCAGGTGGACAGCAACACCCGGCCCATCGAGCCCTCCATCCGCACGGACTTCCGTGACGAGATGGACTACGGCTCCTACCTCGGGCTGGACGAGCTCCTGTCGGCGCAGCACCCGGTGAGCGACCCGCCGCACCACGACGAGCTGCTGTTCATCATCCAGCACCAGACCACCGAGCTGTGGCTCAAGCTGGTGGTGCACGAGCTGCGCGCCGTGCGGCGGTTCCTCGACGCCGACGACCTGTCGCGCGCCCTCAAGGGCATGGCCCGGGTGAAGCACATCCAGCGCACGATCACCGAGCAGTGGTCGGTGCTGGCGACCCTCACCCCCAGCGAGTACGCGGAGTTCCGGGGCTCGCTGGGACAGTCCTCCGGCTTCCAGTCGCACCAGTACCGGGCGGTGGAGTTCCTGCTCGGCAACAAGAACGCCGGGATGCTCCAGGTCTTTCGGGACAAGCCCGAGGTGCACGCGCAGCTCGAACGGCTGCTGGAGGAGCCGACCGTCTACGACGCGTTCCTGCGCCTGCTCGCCCGGCGCGGGCACGCGGTCCCGGCGGAGATCCTGGACCGCGACGTCACCAAGGCCTGGACCGAGCACCCGGCGCTGATCGCCGTCTTCAAGACGATCTACGAGGACCCGCACGCCTACTGGGAGCTGTACGAGGCGTGCGAGGACCTGGTCGACATCGAGGACGCGTTCCAGCTCTGGCGGTTCCGCCACCTGCGCACGGTGCAGCGCACCATCGGCTTCAAGACCGGCACGGGCGGCTCGAGCGGCGTCGGCTTCCTGAAGCGCGCCCTTGACCTGACGTTCTTCCCCGAGCTGATCTCCGTACGCACCGAGATCGACGGCCCGCCCGTTGCCTGAGAGCGCCCGCCCGGCTTCCGCCGGCGAGGACGCCGGCACGACGGCGACGACGCTCCCCGGCGTGATCGACCACCACGTGCACCTGGGCCTGGTCGACCGGGAGCTCCTCGCCGGGTCGGCGGTGACCGAGGTGCACGACCTGGGCTGGGACCCGCGCGAGACAGCCGCGTGGGCGGCCGTGCCGCCGTCCGGCGTCCGGATACGTTTCGCGGGGCCGTTCCACACCGCACCCGGCGGGTACCCGATCGGCCGCTCGTGGGCGCCGGACGCCGCCGTGCGGCCCGTCGCCTCGCCGCACGCGGCCGCCCGCGCGGTGGCCGACGTCGTCGCGGTGGGCGGGTTCGCCGTCAAGGTCGCCCTGCACACGGGCATGGCCCTCCTGTCCGACGACGTCCTGCGTGTGCTGGTCGACGAGGCGCACTCGGCGGGCCTGCCGGTGTTCGTGCACGCCGAGGGTGCGGGCCAGGCCGAGCGGGCGATCGACGTCGGCGCCGACACGCTGGTGCACGTGCCCTGGACGGAGACGCTGGCGCCGGCGGTGATCGCCCGGGCCACGCACATGACCTGGATCTCGACCCTCGCCATTCACGACGGGCCGGGCGGGGACCTCGACCGGGCACTGGACAACGCCAGCCGGTTCGTCGCGGCCGGCGGCACGCTCGTCTACGGCACGGACCTGGGCAACGGGCCGACGCCGGTCGGGGTGAACGAGCGCGAGATCGAGCTGCTCGGCGATACCGGGCTGGCGGGCGAGCCGCTGCGGCGGGCGGTGCTCGGCCCGCCGGGAGCCCCTGCGCTGACGGCTCCGCTGCCCCTGCCGGAGACGGCGCGCGACCTCATTGCCTGGCTCCGCGCCTCCCGTCCCCTCCCTCCGCGGAGCTAGAACCGCAGCGAACGAAATAGAACTGTGGCGACGTAGAGCCCCGACGAAAGGGCCCTACGTCGCCACGGTTCTATCTCGCCAGAGTGCTCTTTCGGCGAGGACCGTGCGGCCGGCTCAGTTCCGGTTGATCGTGAACGTCGACGTCGCGTTCTCGATGTCCCGGAAGTTGTTCGAGAACGTCAGCCCGTTGAACGTCGCCGAACCGACCGCCGGACCCTGCCCGGCCTCCGGCATCGGGTTCGCCCAGATGCCGTAGCCCGACCGGTCGTTGTACTGGTCGCCGCTGCGCTGCGCGCCCGTGATGGACGTGTCGGTGAACACGGTGTCCTGGACCGGGTTGACCGGCTGCCCGCCGAGGTACTGGGTCTGGAACATGATCCCGGAGTACGTCGGGTCCACGATGTCGAGGTCGTTCACCCGGATCGCCGTGAACGTCTTCGACGCCGAGAACAGCCACACCGCCGGGAACACCTGCGCGCCCCAGAAGTGCCCGCCGGACCGCACCACCGAGATGCCCTCGAAGCGGGTCGGCGCCGGGCCGAACGCCTCCATCGGGTACCCGAAGTCCAGCGAGCTGATCGTCACGCCCGAGTACACGAGCGTGTCCGCGATGTAGATGTTGCGGAACGTGTTGTCCTGCCCGCCGTAGACGGCCAGACCCGCGGCCCGCCAGGTGTTCGTGGACGTCAGGTTCTCGTACACGTTGCCCCGCTGGCCGCTGCCCCCGGTGTCGGTCGCCGCGAACAGGGCGAACGAGTCGTCGCCCGTGCCGCGCGCCTGGTTGTTGTGCACGTGGTTGTTCGCGCTGCCGTTGGTCATGTTCAGCGCGTCGGCGAACGTGTTACGGATCCGCGAGTCCTTGATCTCCGAGCCGTCCATGTTGGCCGCCCAGAACATGCAGATCATGTGCTCGACCCAGATGTTGTCGATGGTCATGTTCGAGACGTTGGCGAAGTCGAAGACCTTGCCCGGCCCGTCGATCCGCGACGTGTAGTTGCCGAAGTACGCGAAGTCGCGGAACGTCGAGCCGTTCGCGCTGCCCTCCGCCCGGAAGCCGACGTCGGTGTTCTCCTGCGTGGCCGGCGCGTGGAACCGGGTGAACCACGGTCCGGCGCCCACGATGTCGACGGCCTTGCCGTAGACCTGGAACTTGCTCGCGGTCTGGTAGTCGCCGGCGGGCAGGTAGACGCCGGCCAGGTTGCCGGTGGTGTCCATCCGGAACCGGTCGAGCGCGTTCTGCACGTCCTGGTGCGTGAAGCCCGTGGGCTGGATGTAGCGGGCCGGGTCCGGGTTGGCCTGCGGCGACACCTGCTCCAGGTCCACGAAGTCGACCGTGTAGGTGCTGGTGTTGCTCGCCGTCTTCTGCAGGCGGATGGTGTGCCCCGCCTGGACCGTGGTGCCGAGCAGGGTGTTCGCCTCGTCGTAGATGTGCCGCGGGGCGCCCTGGCCGGGCTGGTTGCCCGGGCTGGCCTCGTCGCCGTACAGCCACGCGTACCGCGAGGTCAGGTCGATGTTCTTGAGGAACTGCCCGTCCACGTAGACGGCGAGCGTGGAGTTCGTCCCGCCGCCGCCCGCCGCGTCGGGCATGGAGAACCGCACGACCAGCGAGTTGGTGGGCGCCCGCGTGGTCCACTCGACGTACGAGCCGGTCTGGCCGAGCGTGACGGCCTTGCGCCCGGACGCCTCGCCCGCCAGGTCACCCACCACCCGGTTCGGGCCGACGGCGACCGCCCCGCCGCCGGTCACGCCGTCCTCCGCCTCGTACGTGTCGAACGGCAGGTTCGCGCCGCGGCCGATGAACAGCGACCGCGTGACCTCGTTGTTCGCTCGCTTGGCCGCGACCTCCGTCGGGTCGGGGGCCGCCGTGACGGTGACGTCGTACGAGCCGTCGGCGGCCGGCCAGGTGCCGAGGTTCACGCTCTGGCTGGTCGCACCGGCCGCGATGGCGCCAGAGACCGAGCCCGTCAGCGTGCGCACCACCGTGCCCGCGCCGTTGCGCACCACGACGGTGAGGCCGTGCGCGCCGGAGGAGGAGGCGATGGTGCCCCGGTTCGCGATCGTCGCCGAGAAGGTGACGGTCTCGCCCGCCGCCGGGGTGCTCGGCGTCCACGACACGGTCGGCACCAGGTCCGAGCTGGCCACCTCCGTCACCACCAGCGGGTCCGGCCGCGTGTAGCCGTTGTCGCCCTCGGACTGCTCGGCGACGGCGCCCGACAGGTCGGCCACCGCGCCGAGCTCGTACGATCCCGCCGTCCGCGGCCCCACTTGCGCGGTGACCGTGGCCTGCGCGCCGGCGGCGAGCGCGCCCACCTGGCCGGTCGCCACCTCGTCGCCGTCGAGCGTGAACGAGACGTCCGTCGCCGCGGAGGCGAGGGTCCCGATGTTCTTCACGACGGCGGACAGCGTCACGGCGTCCGACTCCGTGGGCGACGCCGGGTTCGCCGAGACGCCCGTGACCGTGAGGTTCGGGTTCGCGGCGGGCGTGCCGAACACCTGCAGCTCGGCCACCTGGCCGTTGCCGGCCCCGGTGTTGCCGGTGAACCGCAGCCGCACCTCACGCGCGGTGCCCGTGACCGGGACGGTCACGGTGTTACCCGTCGCGGGGGAGAAGGCACGGCCGGCCGACGGCGCGAGCGTCGCCCACGCGTCACCGGACCCCGTGCGGCCCTGCACCTCGAAGGTCTGGGTGCGCGGCCCCCAGGCCGCGGCCGGCGGCAGCTTCACGACGACGCCGCTCAGCTCGGCCGCCGACTCCAGCGTCACCGCGAGCGTGCTCGGGTACTGGCCGTTCGCGCCCTCCCAGTAGGTCGACGTGTCGCCGTCGTTGGCGTTGGCCGCGACGTACGTCCACTCGGTCGACGACGCCTGGATCGGGCGGCCCGGGGCGAGGTCGATCCCTGCGGGCGGGTCGTCCGGGTCGGGAGCGGCCCGCGTGCCGCGCACCTCCAGCTCGGAGAGCTGGCCGGCCGGCCAGCCCGTGTTCGCCGTGATCGCTACCCGCAGGTAGCGCGCCTCCGTGTTCGGCACGTCGATGGTCACCGTGTTGCCCGACGCCGGGTCGAACCGCCGCTGGGCGCTCGCGGCGAGGGTGGTGAAGGACGCGCCGTCGGCGCCGGCCTGCACCGACAGGGTCTGCGTGCGTGCCTCCCAGGAGGCGGGAAGCTTGAGCACGACCTCCTCGACCGTGGCCCCCGCGCCGAGGTCCACCTGGGCCCACTGCGGGAAGCTGCCGTTGGTCGACTCCCAGTAGGTGGCCTGGTTGCCGTCCGTCAGGTTGTCGGCGAGGTAGGGCGCGTTGCTGCTGCTGGCCGCCGCGGGCGCGCCGGCGGAGAGGACCACGGGGGCCGCTGCGGCCGGCGCGGGCACGAGGACCACTGCGGTGAGCGCGGCGGCGGTGAGCACGGACAGGAGGCCGGGAGCGAGTCCCGGTCTGGACGCGTGGCGTGTGGCGGAGCGGAACATCATCGTCCCCGATCTCCCGTCGTCGTCGACGGGTGTCGTCACCAGGATTGACCTTGGGTAGTTGCCATGGCACTGTACAGAAAGACGCATACTATTGTCGATTTCTTGCGTGCATGGCGCTCGGACTTTACTGACGCCGCGGCTGGGGCGTCAAGGGTTCGTGCCGAGCGGTCCGGCGCGCGACGCACGCTCGGGCGGTGACCGATCCCGCACCCGACCTCCCCGCCGACCTGCGCGAGCGGGCCGCCGCGCTCGACGCCGCCGACCCGCTGGCCCGCTACCGCGACTGCTTCGCCCCGAGCGAGGGCCTGGTCGCCTACCTCGACGGCAACTCGCTGGGCCGGCCGCTGACCGCGACGCGCGAGCGGCTGGCGTCGTTCGTCGACGGGCCGTGGGCCGCGTGCCTGATCCGGTCGTGGGACGAGGGCTGGATGGACGCGCCGACCGAGCTCGGCGACACGCTCGGCCGGGTGGTGCTGGGCGCGGCGCCCGGGCAGACCGTCGTCGCCGACTCCACGACCGTGCTGCTGTACAAGCTGGCCCGCGCCGCGGTCGACGCGCGGCCGGGTCGCCGCGTGATCGTCGCCGACACCGAGAACTTCCCGACCGACCGGTTCGTGCTGCAGGGCATCGCGGCGGAGCGCGGGATGGAGCTCCGCTGGATCACGCCCGACCCCGAGGCCGGTGTGACGCCGGGGGAGGTGGCCGCCGCCGTCGGACCGGACACCGCGCTCGTGCTGCTCAGCCACATCGCCTACAAGTCCGGGTACATCGCGGACCTGCCCGCGATCACGCGGGTCGTGCACGATGCGGGGACGCTCGTCCTGTGGGACCTGTGCCACTCGGTGGGCTCCGTCCCGCTGAGCCTCGACGCCGACGGCGTGGACCTCGCCGTCGGCTGCACCTACAAGTACCTGAACGGCGGGCCCGGCTCGCCGGCCTTCGCCTACCTGGCCGCCGGGCTGCACGACGTGGTGCGCCAGCCGGTCCAGGGCTGGATGGGGGCCGCCGACCCGTTCGCGATGGGGCCCGAGTACGAGCCCGCCGCCGGGATCCGGCAGCTCATCAGCGGCACGCCGCCCGTGGTCGGGATGCTGCCGATGCGCGACATGCTCGCCCTGATCGAGGAGGCGGGCATGCCGGCCGTGCGTGCGAAGTCGCTCGCGCTGACCGGGTTCGCGATCCAGATCGCCGACGCGCACCTGCCCGGGGTGCGCGTGGCCTCGCCGCGGGACCCGGAGCGGCGGGGGAGCCACGTCATGCTCGACCACCCGGACTTCCGGCGGGTCGTCGCCCAGGCCTGGGAGCGGGGCGTGGTGCCCGACTTCCGGCCGCCACAGGGGCTGCGCGTGGGGCTGTCGCCGCTGAGCACGTCCTTCGCGGAGGTAGCGGCCGGCCTGTGGACGATCCGGGAGCTGCTGGGCTGATTCAGAACCTCTGGGTCGGTCTCGTCAGGCCAGCGCGACCGCCAGCGCGCCCAGGGCCTTGAGGGTCTCCTCGGCGGCCGGCCCGTCGTAGCCGCGGGTGCAGACGGCGACCACCAGCGCGTCCGGTCCCGGCTCGCCCACGAACGCGACGTCGTGCCGGATGCCGTCCACCCAGCCGGACTTGGAGCCGAAGGGGACGGCGCCGGGCTCGCCGGGGCCGGGGAGCCCGGCCGTGAGCTGCCGGTCGGTCTGGCGGCCGAGCAGCTCGCACATCCACGCGGTGCGCTCAGGGCTCGCGAGCCGGCCCGTGACCACGGCCGACATCAGCAGGCACAGGTCGGCCGCCGTCGTGCGGTGCGAGGCGCCGGCCCGCTCGGCGGCCAGGTCCGAGTACTTGCGGCCGAACACCGAGCTCGTCGCGCCGGCGTCGGCGAGGGCCTGGTTGACGGCGGGCAGGCCGACGCGCTCGGCCACGATGTTGGTGGCCTCGTTGGAGGACACGGTGATCATCCGGCCGACCACGTCGCCCAGCGGCATCGGGGTGCCGTCGGGCGGGAGGCCGGTGTCGACGTCGTCGGGCTCGATCGTGTACTCGCCCGCGCCGGGCACCTGCGAGACGAAGGTCCGGGTGACCGTGCAGGTCTCGTCGAGGCGCGCGGTCCGGGCGTCGAGCTCGCGCGCCGCCGCGACGAGTACAGCGAGCTTCACGGTGGACGCCGCGTAGAAGTCCAGGCCGTCGTTCCGCGCGGCGAGCACCTCGCCGGAGGCCCGGGCGATCCGGTAGGCCACCACCGGCACGCCGTCGCTGTGCGTCCCTGTCGACACCATGGTTCCCGGCCGTCCTCTCGCTACTTCGCCGCTTGCTTCGCCGTCGTGTGCACGACGTCGGCCCAGGCGCGGACCAGGGCGCGCGACTGCGCCTCGTTCTCGGCCGCGTGGACCAGCGCCGCCTCGGCCAGCGCGGCCCGGTCGATGCCCTGCGCCGAGAGCGCCGCCTCGTCCCAGGTCGCCACCCGCTCGGGCCGCGCCTCCGGGTGGAACTGCAGGCCCCAGGCCGCCTCGCCCACCCGGAAGGCCTGCACGCGGCAGGCCGCGCTCGTCACCAGCAGCGTGGCCGACGGCGGCAGGCCGGTCACCGAGTCCTCGTGGTTCTCGATCATCCACAGCGGCCCGTCCGGGACGCCGGGCAGGTCACCGAAGACCGGGTCGTCCGCGGCGGCGGGCAGCACCGAGAGGGGACACATGCCGCGCTCCGTCTCGCCCGACCGCGCCGTCACGCCGCCGCCGGCGACCTGCGCGAGGAGCTGGCCGCCGAGGCACAGGCCGAGCAGCGGCACGCCCTGGTCCAGCGCCGCGGCGGCCAGCGCCCGCTCGCGGGCCAGGAACGGGTGCTCGGCGTCGGCGTCCGGCATGAAGCCGCCGCCCAGCAGGACCATGCCCGCGAAGCCGTCGAGCGTCTCGGGCAGCTCGGCGCCGGGGACCAGGACGGGGTCGAGGCCCGCCTCGGGGAGGAGCTGTTCGAGCCGGCCCATCGAGCTGCCGGACGAGTTCAGGACCACCAGGACGCGCGTCATGCCTCGACCCCATGGACGGTCAGCTCGCGTGCGAAGTGGCAGGCGGCGAGGTGGGCCGCCGCGTCGGACCGGGCGACCAGGGCGGGCACCTCGGTCTCGCACACCGCGGGGACCCGGCCCGCGGCGGTGCCGGCCTCGGGCAGCGTGGGCGCGAGCCAGCAGCGCGTGTGGAACGGGCAGCCCGGCGGCGGGTCCACCGGCGAGGGCGGGTCGCCCTCCAGCACCAGCGCGTCCTGCCCCGCGGCCAGCCGCACCGCCGGGTCCGGCACGGGCACCGCCGACAGCAGCGCCTCGGTGTACGGGTGCTGGGCGCCGTCGTACACCTCGGCCTCCGGACCCTGCTCGACGATGCGGCCCAGGTACATCACGGCGACGTCGTGGGCGATGTGGCGCACGACGCCGAGGTCGTGCGCCACGAAGAGGTAGGACAAACCCAGCTCCTCCTGGAGGTCCTCCAGGAGGTTGATGACCTGGCCCTGGACCGACACGTCGAGCGCGGAGACCGGCTCGTCGCAGACCAGGATCTTGGGCCGCAGCGCGAGCGCGCGGGCGATCCCGACGCGCTGCCGCTGCCCGCCGGAGAACTGGTGCGGGTACCGGTTCGCGTGGTCGGGGTCCAGGCCGACGAGTTCCAGCAGCTCGCCCACCGCGGCCCGCCGTCCGCCTGCCGGGTCGATGCCGTGGATGGCGAACGGCTCGCCCACTATCTCGTTCACCGACATCCGCGGGTTCAGCGACGTGTACGGGTCCTGGAACACCATCTGCACGTCGCGGCGGAGCTGCTTGCGGCCCGCCCGCGACAGGCGCGTCACGTCCTGGCCGTCCACGAGCACCTGGCCGCTGGTCGGCCGCTCGATGCCCACCAGCACGCGCGCGAGCGTCGACTTGCCCGACCCGGACTCGCCCACCAGCCCGAGGGTGCGGCCGCGGCCGAGGGTGAGCGAGACGCCGTCGACCGCCTTCACCGCGCCCGCGGGACGGCGCAGCAGACCGTTGCGTACGGGGTAGTGCTTGACGAGGTCGCGGACCTCCAGCACGGGCTCAGTCATCGTGTCCTCCCGTCGGCGCGACGCCGGCGGGCTCCCGCCCGGCCATGATGTCCGCGGCGAAGTGGCAGGCCGACGTCCGGCCCTCGGCCGGCGTGGCCAGCGGCGGCACCTCGGTACGGCACACGTCGCGGACGGCGTCGCAGCGCGGGTGGAACGGGCAGCCCGCCGGCATGGCGGCGGGGCTGGGCGGGCGGCCGGGGATCACGGGCAGGCGCCCCGTCCCGGCCGCGGAGGGGATGGAGCGCAGGAGCGCTCGCGTGTACGGGTGCGCGGGCGCCGTGTAGGCGGGCACCACCGGTGCCTGCTCGACGGCGCGGCCCGCGTACATCACCGTGACGTCGTCGGCGACGCCGGCCACGACGCCCAGGTCGTGCGTGATGAGCACGAGGCCCATCTGCCGCTCCGCCTGGATCTCCGCGAGCAGGCGCAGCACCTGCGCCTGGACGGTGACGTCGAGGGCCGTGGTGGGCTCGTCGGCGATGAGGACGTCGGGGTCCATGGCCAGCGCCGAGGCGATCATGACGCGCTGGCGCATGCCGCCGGAGAACTGGTGCGGGTACTCCGTGACGCGGGCCTTGGCGTTCGGCACCTTGACGAGGTCCAGCAGCTCGACCGCCCGCTTGCGGGCCTCGCCGCGGGACAGCCCGCGCCGCGCCCGCAGCGCCTCGGTGAGCTGGTAGCCCACGGTGTGCACGGGGTTGAGCGCGGCCAGCGCGTCCTGGAACACCATCGCCACCTGGTCGCCGCAGCGCGCGCGGTGCTCCTTGCGGCTCAGGGCGAGCAGGTCGGTGCCGGCCAGGCGCACGGTCCCGCGCGTCACGCGGGCGGTGTCCGGCAGCAGGCCCATCACCGCCAGCGACGACACGGACTTGCCCGAGCCGGACTCGCCCACGATGGCCAGCGTGCGGCCGGCCTCCACGCGGTAGGACAGGCCGTCGACGGCGCGCACCACGCCGTCGGGGGTGCGGAACTCGACGGCGAGGTCGGTGACCTCAAGGAGGGCGCTCATGCGGCGAGCCGAGGGTCGAGGGCGTCGCGCAGGGCGTCGCCGAGCACCACGAGGGACAGCACCGTCGCGAGCAGGCAGCCCAGCGGCAGCAGCAGCATGTGCGGGTAGCCGCCGAGCACCCACGACGAGCCGTTCGAGATCATGATTCCCCAGGAGATGGCGGGCGGCCGCACCCCGATCCCGAGGAACGCCAGCACGGCCTCCGCGCCGATCACCCCGGCGATCGCCGTCGGGATGAGTGCTGTGACCGGGCCGATCGCGTTGGGCAGCACGTGCCGGAACATGATCCGCAGGTCGGAGGCGCCCAGCGCGCGGGCGGCCGTGACGTAGTCGAGGTTCTTCGCCTCCAGCGTGCTGGCCCGGACGTACCGGGCGTAGCCCATCCAGCCGAACAGCGTGAGCACGATCGCGGGCAGCATGATCGTGGTGAACGTGCCCGAGCCGACCTCGACGTTCTTGAACAGGCTCAGCAGCAGCAGCGCCGCGAGCAGGTACGGGATCACGAGGAACACCTCGACCGCGCGGGACACCAGGAAGTCGACCCAGCCCAGGTAGTACCCGGCGAGCAGGCCGAGGGTCACCCCGATGACGAGCGCCGCGCCCACCACCACGAACGCGAGCAGCAGCGACGGGCGGGCGCCGTGCGCGAGCTGGGCCAGCATGTCGCACCCGAACGAGTCGGTGCCGAGCGGGAACTCGTTGCCGAACCCCTGGGGCGGGGTCTTGGCGTCCCCGATGAGGCAGTGGCGCGGGCTCACCGGGGTGAACAGCGTGGGGAACGCGGCGACCACCGCGAAGAAGACGATGATCAGCGACGCGACGATGACGTCGGGCCTGCGGCGCAAGCTGCGCCAGACGTCGGAGGCCAGCGTGCGGGACGCGGTGTCGACCGACCGGGCTGCTGCTTCACTCATAGCGGATCCTCGGGTCGAGCGCGGCGTAGGCGATGTCCACGACGATCATCACCGCGACGGTCACCGCCGTCAGGATGGTGACGATGCCGAGCACGAGCCCGACGTCGCTGTCCTGCACGGCCGTCCACAGCACGCCGCCCATACCGTAGATGTTCATGAGCCCCTCTGTGATGACGGCGCCGCCAAGGGCCTCCGCGAAGGTGAGGCCCACCGCCGTCACCACGGGGATCGAGGAGTTGCGCACCACGTGGTGCAGCACGACGCGCCCCTCGGTGAGCCCCTTGGACCGGGCGGTCCGCACGTGGTCGCCGCCGTAGGACTCGAGCTGGCTCGCGCGGACCAGCCGGATGAAGGCGGCCGAGCCCGCGAGCCCGAGCAGGATGCCCGGCACGGCGATCGTCGCCCACGGGTGGTCGGGGTCGAACGACGGCCGGAACCAGTACGGCGGCCAGCTGTCCTCGCCGAAGGTCTCCTCCGACCAGTTCGACAGCGGCACCGTCACGATCTCCTTGTAGACCAGCAGGAGCACGAAGACGGGCAGCGCGTCGATCAGGACGGAGGAGAACCGGATGCCGTGGTCCGACGGCGTCCCGCGCCAGCGGGCGGCCACCGAGCCGAGCAGCATGCCCAGCACCAGCCAGGTGATCGTCACCACGACGAACAGCCGCAGCGTGTTGGGCGCTGCGCTGGCCACGATGTCGGTCACCTCGCGGCCGCGCAGGTTGGTGCCGAAGTCGCCCTGCGCGTACTGGCCCAGACGCTCGACGAACGGCCCGAGGCACGGGTTCCCCGGCGTGTCGTAGCAGGGGTCGTCCAGCCCGTACCGCTGCTCGACGGCGGCGAGCTGCGCCGACGACGGGACCTTGTCGCCGAAGAACGCGAGCGCGGGGTTGCCGTTGAGCTGGATCGCGAGCGTCGTGAGCAGGTGCAGCACGAACAGCACGACGAAGAGCATGCCGATCGCCTGGGCGATGCGGCGGATGACGTAGCGGCCCATGGGGTCCCGTTGGCTACTCGGAGACGGTCAGCAGCCGCAGCTTCACCGCCGCGCTGAACGGGTCGAGCACCACGTTGTCCAGCCGCTCGCTGTAGTACGCGGCGCCGACGTTGAACCGGAACGGGATGGTCGGGAAGTCCTCGGCGAGGATCCGCTCGGCCTCCTGGTAGTGGGTCACCGCCTCCTCGAGGTCGGCGGCCTGGTCGCCGGCGTCGAGCGCCTCCTCGAAGGCGTCGTCGTGCCACCCGAACTGGCCCTCGCCGTCCGCCTCCGTCGAGTAGAACGCGAGGTAGTTCTCGTTCAGCGGGTAGTCGGGGAACCAGTTGTTCCGGAAGATGCCGTCGAAGCCCTGCTCCGCGCGGATCGTGTAGAAGTCCGGGTTCGGCTCGAGCTCGTACGGGATGCCGAGGGTCGCCTCGATCGAGTCGCCGATCGCCTTGAAGTACTCGGCCTCCACCTCGTCGTCGGTCAGGCCGATCGACAGGGTCTCGCCGTCGGGCCAGCCGCCCGCCTCCTCCAGGGCCGCCTGCGCGGCCTCCGGGTCGAAGGTGCACCACTCGCACGTGCCGGCCTCGCCGCCGGGCACACCGTCCGGCACCACCCACGAGTCGGCGGGCGTGGCCAGGCCGCCCGACAGCTCCTCCAGGATCGACTCGCGGTCGATGGCCATCGAGATCGCCTTGCGGAACTCGATGTCCTGCCACGGGCCGTCCTTGTACAGCGGGAACGCGATGTAGGTGAGGGCGGCGCCAGGGACCTCGACGTAGCGCTCCGACAGCTCGGGGTCCTCCTGCGCTGCGGCGAGGTCGGCGGGCGGCGGGTAGCTGACGTCGAGGTTGCCCGCCTCGAAGTCGGCCCAGGACGTGCCGCCCGAGTACTCGGTCCACTCGATCCGGTCGTACCCGGGGGTCTCGTCCAGGGGGTAGTCGGCCCACCGCTCGGCGGTGAGGCTCACGCCCTGGTCCCATTCGGTGATCTGGAACGGGCCGTTGCCGATCGGCGCGACCGAGCACGCCTCGATGTCGTCGAGGCACTCCTGCGCGATCGGGTAGAAGCCCGTGTAGCCGAGCATCGTCGCGAAGCCCGCGAACGGCGCCGTGAGCGTCACCTCGAGCGTGAGGTCGTCGACGACCTTCAGGCCCGAGAGCTCGTCGGCCTCACCGGGCGCGGTGATCTCGCCCGCGTCGTCGGTGGTGGGCTGCATCTTGTCGTAGCCCTCGAACCGCTCGAAGAAGTAGTTGCTGTACAGGGCGTTGTCACCGTCGGCGGTGTAGTTCCAGGAGCGGGCGAACGCCTCGGCGTCGACGGGCTCGCCGTTCTGGAACGTGAGGTCAGGCTTGATCTTGATGGTCCAGACGGTGTTGTCGTCCGACTCGATCGACTCGGCCACGTAGTTGTAGGGCTCGGTGGTCTCCGGGTCGTAGCGGACCAGGCCGTCGTAGACGACGTCGAGCACGGAGATGTTGTCCGCGATGCCCGAGTCACCGGGCAGCAGGGTCTCCATGTCCTGGCCGAGGGCTAGGTTCACGGTGACCGGTCCGTCGTCGTCGGCGGTGTCGCTCGGGCTGCACCCGGCTACGGTCAGGGCCACCACGGCCGCCCCTGCGGCGAAGGTGGCGATGCGTGCTTGCCTCACAGATTGCCTCCCCAGTTCGTCTCCCCGGGCTGAGGGACGGGGAGGTTTGGACCATATCGCCACGGGACCGGGGTCGCTTGGAAACTCGTGTAAACCGTCTGTAACGATTCGTCAGGTCCCCTTCCATGGGTTGGAAGGGGACCTGACGGACCGACGGCTCAGGCCGCCGTCAGGTCCTTCACCGCGCCCTTCGCGATGCGCAGCCGGCGGGGCGTCCGCTTCGCGACCACCGAGTCGTGCGTGACCAGCACGATCGTCAGCCCCTGCTCCTTCCACAGGCCCACCATGAGGTCGACGATCTCGTCGCGGGTCTCCTCGTCGAGGTTGCCGGTGGGCTCGTCGGCCAGCAGCACCTTCGGGTTCTTCACCAGGGCCCGCGCGATGGCGACGCGCTGCTGCTGACCGCCGGACAGCTCGCCCGGCAGGTGGTCGCCCCGGTCGCCGAGCCCCACCTGCTCCAGCGCGGCCGTCGCGCGCGCCGCCCGGGTCTGGGCCGGGATCTTCGCCGGCACGAGCGCCGTCTCCACGTTCTCCAGCGCGGTGAGCGTGGGGATGAGGTTGAAGTTCTGGAACACGAAGCCGATGGTCTCGGCCCGCGCGGCGGTGAGCTGGGCGTCGCTCATGGCGGCGAGGTCCGTCTCGTCGAGCTTGACGGTGCCCGACGTCGGGCGGTCCAGGCCGCCCAGCATCTGCAGCAGGGTGGACTTGCCGCCGCCCGTCGGCCCCTGGACGGCGACGAGCTCGCCGTCGCCGATGGTCAGGGACACGTTCCTCAGCGCGCGGACCACGCGCTTGCCCTGCTGGTACGTCTTGGTCAGGTCGTCGATCTGGTACATGGGTCTACCTCTTCTTGGTCAGGGCTCTGGCTCAGGCGAGCGAGCGGAGGGCTTCGGCGGGGCGCAGCTTCGCGGCGCGCTGTCCGCCGACGACGCCGGCGAGCAGCCCGCCGAGCACCGCCAGCCCGATGGCGGCCAGGACTATCCACAGGCTGATGGGTGCCTGGAGCACGATGTCGACGGCGTTGCCCGCGGCGTCGGCGACGTCGCCGGCGGGACCGCCGAAGGTGCGCTGGGCGCCGTCGGCCGGTGCTGTGTCACCGCCGGGCGCCGCGCCCGCCGGCAGCGCGCCGGCCGGGCCGCCCATCATGAAGCCGCCCCCGCCCGAGGAGCCGCTGAGCGTGAAGCCCGCCAGGTTCACCGCCCACACGGCCAGCGCGCCGACCGCGAGGCCCGCGACGCCGCCGATCAGGCCCTGCACCACGGACTCGCCGGCGACCTGGCCCACCACGCGGCCCTTGCTCCAGCCGAGCGCCTTGAGGGTGCCCAGCTCGCGCGTCCGGCGGTTCACGCCCGAGACGGTGAACAGGATCGCGAGGCCGAAGGCCGCTGCGAGCACGATGATGCTCAGCCACATGCCGAGCGTGCCGATCAGGTCGGACGCCGTGGAGAGGGATCCCGTGACGCCCTCGGCGAGGTCCGACTGGGTGCTCACCGAGGCGTCAGGGAGCTCGCTCTCGATCGCCGCGGCGACGGCGTCGACGTTCTCGGCCGAGTCGACCTGCACGTAGACGTCGGTGACCTGGTCGGCCAGGTCGGCGAGGGTCTGGGCGGTGGCGAGCGGCACGTAGACGTCGGACGCCGTCGCGACGCCCTCACCCGTTGTCGAGGTGACCGTGCCGACGATCTCCAGCTTCTCGCCGCCCACGGTGATCGTGTCGCCGACGGCGAGCTCCTGCTGCTGGGCGTACGTGGCGTCCAGGACGGCGACGTTCTCGTCGTCCGCCTCCAGCGTCCGGCCGTCGGCCACCTCAGCGGTGGTCAGCGGCCCGACGGCGGCGGCGTCCGGGTCGACGCCGGTGACCGTGAACTGGTCGATCTCGAACGACGACCCGCCGGCCGTCCCCTCGCCCGAGCCGTCGGGACCCATCTGCAGGTTGACCGGGCCGTCGCCCTCCTGCATGGCCTCGAAGTCCGGCATCTCGCCGGAGAAGGACATGTTCTGCAGCTCGAGCGTCGCGGCGACGCCGGACACGTGGTCCAGGCCCGCGACGGTGTCCAGGGCCGTGGCGTCGAACGACGTCGACCCCATGGCCGTGCTGAGGCGGTCCTGGTCGAGGCTGCGGGTGCCGTCCTCGTTCGCCTCACCCTCCCCCTCGCCGAAGTCGAAGCGGCCGGGCCCGCCGCCGGCGCCCGGCCCTTCGCTGGGCTGGTTGACGGTGATGTCGGTGCCGACGCCGTAGACGGACTCGAGCACCTCGGACTGGGCGTCCTTGACGCCGGTCGAGACCGCGTTGACGACGATGACCAGCGCGATGGCCACCGCGAGACCGATCGCTACCACGACGGTCTGCTTGCGCCGGTTGCGCAGCTCTCTGCGCAGATAGGTGAAGAACATGGGCTCCTGCCTGGGGTCCGGGGGCGTGCGGGAAGGGTTGGTGTCCGCGCAGACCACCGCGCGGGCTGTAGCGCCACGCCCAGGGGGGTAGGGCGAGCGGGCGTGCGGTTCGCGCCGTGGGGCGGTCTGCGCCGGACGCTCCGGACGCTAGGCGCGCCGGCTGTGGTGGCCCTGTTGCCGACCTGTGGTGAGCCTGTGAACCGCGCCCCTGTGGACGGTTGCCCGCCCTGTCGCCGGACGTCCTAGGCTGGGGCCGTAACCTCCGAGCAACATCCTGAGAAGGAGTCCCCGTGGCTAGCATCGAAGCCGTTGGAGCACGCGAGATCCTCGACTCGCGCGGCAACCCCACCGTGGAGGTAGAGATCGTCCTGGACGACGACACCTTCGCCCGTGCTGCCGTCCCGTCCGGCGCGTCGACCGGCGCGTTCGAGGCGGTCGAGCTGCGTGACGGCGACAAGGGCCGTTACCTGGGCAAGGGCGTCGAGAAGGCCGTCGCGGCCGTCAACGACGAGATCGCCCCCGAGCTGGTCGGGTACGACGCAGAGGAGCAGCGCATCGTCGACCAGGCGCTGCTGGACCTGGACGGCACCCCCAACAAGGGCAAGCTGGGCGCGAACGCGATCCTTGGCGTGTCGCTGGCCGTCGCGAAGGCCGCCGCCAAGAGCGCGGGCCTCGACCTGTTCCGCTACGTGGGCGGCCCGAACGCGCACGTACTGCCCGTGCCGATGATGAACATCCTGAACGGCGGGTCCCACGCGGACTCGAACGTGGACATCCAGGAGTTCATGGTCGCCCCGATCGGCGCCCCGACGTTCCGCGAGGCGCTGCGCACCGGTACCGAGGTGTACCACTCCCTCAAGTCCGTGCTGAAGGAGAAGGGCCTGGCCACCGGCCTGGGCGACGAGGGCGGCTTCGCGCCGAACCTCGGCAGCAACCGTGAGGCGCTGGACCTGATCCTGGTCGCCATCGAGCGGGCGGGCCTCAAGCCGGGCACCGACGTCGCGCTCGCGCTCGACGTCGCCTCCACCGAGTTCTTCGCCGACGGCGTGTACGCCTTCGAGGGCGGCAAGAAGACGCCGGACGAGATGATCGCCTACTACGAGCAGCTCGTGACCGACTACCCGCTGGTCTCGATCGAGGACCCGCTGTCGGAGGACGAGTGGGACTCGTGGGCCGAGCTCATGGGCAAGGTCGGCGACAAGGTGCAGATCGTGGGCGACGACCTGTTCGTCACCAACCCGGAGCGCCTCGCCAAGGGCATCGAGCTCAAGTCGGCGAACTCGCTGCTGGTCAAGCTCAACCAGATCGGCACGCTCACCGAGACGCTCGACGCCGTGACGCTGGCGCAGCGCAACGGCTTCACCACGATGACCTCGCACCGCTCCGGCGAGACCGAGGACACCACCATCGCGGACCTGTCCGTGGCGACCAACGCCGGCCAGATCAAGACCGGCGCCCCGGCCCGCGGCGAGCGCATCGCCAAGTACAACCAGCTCCTGCGCATCGAGGAGGCGCTGGACGAGGCCGGCACCTACGCCGGGCGGTCGGCGTTCCCGCGCTTCCAGGGCTGAGCCCCGCGCGGTCAGGCGGCCAGAGAGTGCGCTTCTACCCAGCGATCGTGCCCAAAAACCCAGCGAGTTTTGGGCAAAATCGCAGGGTAGAAGCGCACTTCGTCGTTTCACAGATTCGACACACGGCGCGCCGGAGGTAATGCCGGTACAAAGGCCCGGCGAATCGGCACAATCGACGCATGCCTTCCTCACGTCGCCCGGCGCGGCCCTCGGGTTCGGCCCGGGGCTCGGGCGCACGCCCGTCGTCGACCTCGCGCGGGGGGTCTGGCGCGGGGTCTTCGGGTGCGCAGGGTGCCTCGAAGGGTGGCGTTTCGAAGGGCGGCAAGGGGACGACGCCGGCGGGGGGCAAGGGCGTGGCGAAGAAGCCGTCCGGGTCGGCGGGGAGCTCGGCCGCCAAGCGTGGTGCGGCGAACGGTTCGACGTCGAGGGGTTCCGGCGCGAAGGCTGGCGCGGCGAACGGTGCCGCGTCGAAGGGTTCTGCCGCCAAGGGCTCGACCGCGAAGGGCGCCAAGGGTGCAGCGGCCAAGCAGCCGCGCACGACGGCGGGCGGGTCCTCGGCGGCTCGGTCCTCGTCGTCGGCTCGGTTCTCCTCAGCGTCTCGGTCCTCCTCGTGGGCATCGGCCGCCCGGAAGCCCGCATCGCCGTCGGCGGGTCGCCGCACCACCGCATCCCGCACTGCCGCACCCCGGAGCGCCCCGGCCCGGCCGGCCGCGCGCTCGGGTGGGGCTACGTCGCGGGGCACGCGTCCGGCGCCGGGCGGCGGGGCGAAGCGACCCACGCAGCCGCGCCGGCGGAGCACGGCCACCGGCAGCGTCGCGCCGCCGACCCGGCCGCCGCGTGCCGACCGCAGGCGTGGCAGCTACGGGCTCGTGGTGCCGGAGGTGCTCACGGTCCGCGCGATGGTGCTGTCCGTCGTGGCGCTCCTGGCGGTGGTGCTGCTGCTGCCGACGGTGCGTGCCGTCGTGACGCAGCAGGCGGAGCTGCGCGAGCTGCGTTCCGAGCTGAGCGAGCAGCAGGACCAGAAGGCGGAGCTCGAGACGGAGCTGGCCCGCTGGGACGACCCGTCGTACGTGATCGAGCAGGCGCGCTCGCGCCTGAGCTTCGTGATGCCGGGGGACAAGGTGTGGCGCACGCTCGACACCGACTCCGTGCCGCAGGAGGAGCCGGAGCCCGGGGTCGTCGAGCCGTCGCCGAGCCCCGCGGAGGATGCGGACACGCCCTGGTACACGAGCGTGTGGGACTCGGTGCGGATCGCGGGCGGCGAGTGATCGCTCGCGCCGCGGCGCACGTGTCCTGAGGGACAATGGGCGGGTGATGAGCGTGAGCGAGACCGTGTCCGACGACGACCTGCGCGTCCTGGCCGAACAGCTCGGCAGGGAACCGCGCGGCGTGGTGGGTATCGCGGCGCGCTGCGTGTGCGGCCGTCCGACGGTGGTGCGCACGGCGCCCCGCCTGCCCGACGGCACGCCGTTCCCCACCGTGTTCTACCTGACGCATCCGGGTGCGGTCGCCGCCGCCTCGACGCTGGAGGCGAACGGGGTGATGAAGGAGATGACGGCGCGGCTCGAGTCGGACGACGAGCTCGCCGCGGCCTACCGCACGGCGCACGAGCACTACCTCGCCGAGCGCGAGGCGATCGGCCACGTCGACGAGATCGACGGCATCTCGGCCGGCGGCATGCCGACGCGCGTCAAGTGCCTGCACGTCCTCTTCGCGCACTCGCTCGCGGCGGGCCCGGGCGTGAACCCCCTCGGCGACGAGGCGCTCGCGCTGGCCCGGGACCTGTGGCGTCCCGACCGCTGCACCTGCTGAGCCTGGGAGAATCACCACGTGACTTCCTCTCGCGTGGCCGCGGTCGACTGCGGCACCAACTCGATCCGCCTGCTCGTCGCGGACGTCGACGCCGCCGGAAACCTCACCGAGCTCGACCGCCGCATGGAGGTGGTGCGGCTGGGCCAGGGCGTCGACCGCACGGGCGAGTTCGCGCCGGAGGCGCTGGAGCGGACGCTCGCGGCCACCCGCGAGTACGCGGCGGTCGTCGAGTCGGCGGGCGCGGAGCGGGTGCGGTTCGTGGCGACGTCGGCCACCCGCGACGCCCGGAACCGGGACGCCTTCTTCGACGGCGTGCGCGACGCGCTCGGCGTCGAGGTCGAGGTGATCAGCGGCGCCGAGGAGGCTGAGCTGTCCTTCCGCGGCGCGACCAGTGCGGTGGCCGCCGCGCACGCCGGCCCGTTCCTCGTGGTCGACCTCGGCGGAGGGTCCACCGAGCTGGTCCTCGGGGCGAGCTCGGTGGACGCGAGCTTCTCGATGGACGTCGGCTCGGTCCGTATGGCGGAGCGGCACCTGCGCAGCGATCCGCCGTCGGACGGCGAGGTGGCGGCGGCCCGCGCGGACGTGCGGGCCCACCTGGACGACGCCGCCCGCGTGGTCCCGCTCGGGAAGGCCGCCACCCTGGTGGGGCTGGCCGGGTCGATCACCACCGTGACGGCGCACGCCCTCGGGCTGGCCGAGTACCAGCGCGAGCGCGTGGACCAGGCGGAGCTGCCGGTCCCGACGGTGCTGGCGTCCTGCGCGGCGCTGCTGGCGGCGCCACGCGCCGAGCGGACCGCCATGGGCTTCCTGCACCCGGGACGGGTCGACGTGATCGGGGCCGGGGCGCTCGTGTGGTCGGAGGTGATCACGCGCGTCGCGACCGACGTCGCGGCGGCCGGCGGGTCGCTGACCACCGTGGTGACCAGTGAGCACGACATCCTCGACGGGATCGCGCTGTCGATGGGCTGACGCCGGGGTCGCGCGGTTGGTCCGAGCTGGTTCCGGCTTCCGGGAACCCGGCCCCGAGGTCGTCCGTTGACCGGGCGACGAGGCGCATCGAAGCGGCGTGGCGGGCATCACCACACGTCGCTCGTCGTCGTGTCCGGCGAGTGGTGGGTCGCGCGGTACCCTGGGAATCATGCCTCAGAACGACCTGACCTCGGTCAGTCATGCCTCCGACACGGCGAGCACGCCGCGCCCCCGGAAGGTGCCGCGCATCGTGGTCCTCGGCGGCGGGTCCGTCGGCCTCTACGTGGCGCGCCGCCTGCGCAAGAAGCTGAAGAAGCGGGAGGCGGCCATCGTCGTCGTCGACCCGCGCCCGTACATGACGTACGCGCCCTTCCTGCCCGAGGCGGGCGCCGGCTCCATCGACGCGCGTGACGTGGTGGCACCGCACCGGAGGGCCCTCAAGGGCATCGACGTGCTGCAGGGCAAGGTCACCACCATCGAGCACGGGCGCAAGGCCGTGAAGATCCAGCCCGAGGAGGGCGACGAGTACGAGGTGACGTACGACCAGCTCGTCGTCGGCCTCGGCTCGGTGTCGCGCACGCTGCCCATCCCGGGCCTCGCGGAGAACGCGATCGGCTTCAAGAACGTGGAGGAGGCCATCGCGGTCCGGAACCACGTCATCAACCGGATGGACGTCGCGTCGTCCACGTGGGACGCCGACCTGCGCAAGCGCATGCTCACGTTCACCTTCGTGGGCGGCGGGTTCGCCGGCATCGAGGCGCTCGCCGAGATCGAGGACATGGCGCGCTACGCGACGCGGCAGTACAACACGATCGAGGCGTCCGACCTGCGGTTCGTCATGATCGAGGGCGCCAGCCGCATCCTGCCGGAGGTCACGGAGCCGATGGGCGAGTACGCCCTGGCCGAGCTGAAGAAGCGCGGCATCGAGTTCCACCTCAACACGTTCCTCTCGTCCTGCGTGGACGGGCACGTCGTGACCTCGACGGGCGTCGAGTTCGATACCGAGACCATCGTGTGGACCGCAGGCGTCAAGGCGAACCCGGTCATCAAGGAGGCGTCCGACCTCCCGTTCGACAAGCTGGGCCGCGTCATCGTGCTCCCAACGCTGCAGGTGGCCACGGAGGACGGCGAGATCGTCGAGGGCGCCTGGGCCGCTGGCGACTGCGCCGCCGTGCCGGACGTGCTCAACCCCGGCAAGTTCTGCCCGCCGAACGCGCAGCACGCGATCCGCGAGGCCGTGCGGCTGGCCGACAACATCGTGGCGCTCTACAAGCACCGGCCCGCCGTCGACTACAACCACAAGAACGTCGGTGTGGTCGCCTCGCTGGGTCTCTACAAGGGTGTCGCCGAGCTGTTCGGGTTCATCAAGCTGCGCGGGTTCCTCGCCTGGGTGGCCCACCGCGGCTACCACGTGATGGCCATGCCGACCGGCAACCGCAAGGCCCGCATCCTGGTGGGCTGGATCGGCCAGTTCCTCATGGGCCGCGAGCTGGTCTCGCTGGGCTCGCTGCACGACCCGCGGCAGGAGTTCCGCAACGCGTCGGTCCCGCCGAAGGCCGTGGGCGAGAAGGTCGAGCAGAAGGCGGAGTCGTCCGCCGCGCGGGCGGAGTCGGGCGCGAAGGCCTGACGACTGGCTGGCGCCGGGCGCGCTGCTGTCCAGTTTGGTCGCTTGCTGCGCGGTGGGCGGTGAGTTCGGTCGCTTGCCTCGAGATCGGTCAATCGATTGACCGATCTCGAGGCAAGCGACCGAACTCAGTGTTGAGGTTCGTGCAAAGGACCGAACTCAGCGTTGTGGTCCGTGCAAGGGACCAAACTCGGCGCCGGAGTCCGTGCAAGGGGCCGAAGTCGGTCGCGCGAACACTCTCCTCCGGAGATGCGCCCTCGGTAGGCTCTGGGGTGCGCCCCCATAGCCCAACTGGCAGAGGCAGCCGGCTTAAACCCGGCACAGTCCCGGTTCGAATCCGGGTGGGGGCACGTCGGCGAGGCCGGTCAGGCGATCAGCTCTGCGAGGTGGCGGCCCGTCAGCGAGGTCTCGTGCCGCGCCAGGTCGGCGGGTGTCCCCTCGAAGACGACGCGGCCGCCGTCGCGCCCGCCGCCCGGGCCCATGTCGATCACCCAGTCGGCCCGGGCGACGATCGACAGGTTGTGCTCCACCACGATGACCGACCGGCCGGAGTCGACGAGGCGGTCGAGCAGGCCGGCCAGGTTGTCGACGTCCTGCATGTGCAGGCCGGCGGTGGGCTCGTCGAGCACGAACGTCGGGGTGTCGCCGCCCATCTCGATCGCGAGCTTGAGGCGCTGCCGCTCGCCGCCGGACAGGGTGTTGAGGTGCTGCCCGAGGGAGATGTAGCCCAGGCCGACGTCGGAGAGGCGGGAGAGCATCGGCAGCACGGCCTTCTCCGTGAAGAAGCCCAGGGCCTCCTCGACGGACATGTCGAGCACGTCGGCGATGTTCTTGCCGCGCAGGGTGTAGCCGAGCACCTCGTCGGTGAACCGCTTGCCCTCGCACGCCTCGCACACGCTGGCGACGCCGGCCATGAAGGCGAGGTCGGTGTAGATGAGGCCCACGCCCTTGCACTCCGGGCACGCGCCCGCCGAGTTGGCGCTGAACAGGGCCGGCTTGACGCCGTTCGCGCGGGCGTACTGCTTGCGGATCGGCTCGAGGATCCCGGTGTAGGTGGCCGGGTTGGACCGCCGCGATCCGCGGATCACCGACTGGTCCACGAACGTGACGCCGTCGCGGGGCAGGCAGCCGTGGATGAGCGAGCTCTTGCCCGACCCGGCGACGCCGGTCACCGCGACCAGCACCCCGAGCGGGACGTCGACCGAGACGTCCCGGAGGTTGTGCAGGTTCGCGTGCTCGATCCGCAGCGCTCCGGTCGGGGTGCGCGGCGCGGCCTTGACCGTGACCGCCTGGTCCAGGTGCTTGCCGGTGGCGGTCCCCGAGGTGCGCAGCCCCGCGAGGTCGCCCTGGTAGACGACGGTGCCGCCGTGGGTCCCCGCGCCGGGACCCATGTCGACGAGGTGGTCCGCCGCCGCCATGACCTCCGGCTTGTGCTCTACGACGAGCACCGTGTTCCCCTTGTCCCGCAGGCGCTGGAGCAGGGCGTTCATCTGCCGTACGTCGTGCGGGTGCAGGCCGATGGTCGGCTCGTCGAACACGTAGGTCATGTCCGTCAGCGCCGAGCCCATGTGCCGCACCATCTTGGTCCGCTGTGCCTCGCCACCCGACAGCGATGACGACTCGCGGTCCAGCGACAGGTAGCCCAGCCCGATCTGCTCGAACGTCGCGAGCAGGTCGTTGAGCCCGTCCAGGATGGGCTGGACGTGCGGGTCGGCGAGGTCGCGCACCAGGTCGGCCAGGTCGGTGAGCTGCATCGCGGCGGCTTCGCCGATGTGCTTCCCCTTGACCAGTGACGACCGCGCACGGTCGTTGAGGCGTGTGCCGCCGCACTCCGGGCACGACGCGAACGTCGCGAGCCGGTCGACGGCGGCACGCATCGCCCCCTTCATCGACTCGACGTCCTTGACCAGGTAGAGCCGCGTGATCTTGGGGACCAGCGACTCGTAGGTGACGTTGATGCCGCCGGAGACGATCTTGCGCTCGGCGCCGTACATCAGGTCGTGCCACTCGGTGTCCGTGTAGTCCGCCAGCGGTTTGTTCACGTCGAACAGTCCGGAGTCGGCGTACACCTTCCAGTACCAGGTGCCGACGCCGAAGTTGGGGAACGTGATGGCGCCCTCGGCCAGGGACTTGCTGCGGTCCACGAGGGCCTCGGTGTCGATCGTCGAGACCCGGCCGAGGCCCTCGCAGTTGGCGCACATGCCCTGCGGGTCGTTGAACGAGAAGAGGTTGGACCCGCCGATGTGCGGCTGCCCGAGCCGCGACCAGATGACGCGCAGCATCGTGTAGGCGTCGGTCGCCGTGCCGACGGTCGAGCGGGCGTTGGCCCCCATGGGCTCCTGGTCGACGACGATCGCCGCCGACAGGTTCGACAGCGTGTCGACGTCGGGCCGCGGGCGCGACGGCATGAACCCCTGGAGGAAAGCCGAGTAGGTCTCGTCGATCAGGCGCCGGGACTCGGCCGCGACGGTGCCGAAAACGAGCGAGCTCTTACCCGAGCCGGAGACGCCCGTGAACACCGTGAGCTTCCGCTTGGGGATGTCGATCGAGACACTCTGCAGGTTGTTCTCGCGGGCTCCGCGCACCTCGATTGATCCGAACACCACTGTCCTTTCCTGGTCGGTGGTCCCATGGTGCCAGGAGGCACTGACACTCACCGGGCCCCCGCGGCGTTACGCCGGTAGCAGACGCCGGAACGACCCACGGTGTCAGTGGGGTTGGGTAGCGTGACGGGTACCAACGGCGGGAGTGGGCAGATGACGATGATCTCGATAGGCACCGCAGGCACTGCTGGGCTCGGCACCACCGACGACGGCGCACCGGGCACCAGACCCGGGACGCTCGAGCACACCCGCGAGCCGCTGCTGCGCGACCTGGTGGGTGGCATCCTCCGGCGCGCGCGCCGCGAGCAGCGGCGCACCCTGGCCGACGTCGCGTCGGACGCCCGGGTCTCGACCGCCTACCTGTCCGAGGTGGAGCGGGGGCGCAAGGAGGCCTCCTCCGAGGTGCTCGCCGCCGTGTGCGAGGCGCTCGGCATGCGCCTCGTCGACCTCGTGGAGCGCGCGTGGGCGGAGCTCGCCATCGCGCTCGCGGCGCAGGAGGAGGGCCGCCGGGTCCGCGTCCTGTCGTCGTCCGCCCGCCGTACGGCGGGCTTCTCGTCCTCGCGGCACCCCCTCCAGCCGGAGCCAGCCGCGCCGAGCAGCACCTCCGCCGTCGGACGGCGGGGAGAGGCCGTGCTGCTGGCGGCATGAGGGCGGCTCAGAGGCCCGCGCGCCGCTTTCCGCCAGGGCGGACGTCGTTCACGCGGTCGACGATCTTGTCGATCATGCCGTAGGCCAGCGCCTGCTCTGCGGTGAACCAGCGGTCGCGCTCGGAGTCCGCCGCGATCGTCTCGACGGGCTGGCCGGTGTGCTCCGACTGCAGGCGGGTCACGACCTCCTTGACGTGCCGGATGTTCTCGGCCTGGATCACGACGTCGCTCGTCGTACCGCCCACCCCGCCGGCGGGCTGGTGCATCATGATCCGCGCGTGCGGCAGCGCGTACCGCTTGCCCTTGGTGCCCGCGGTGAGCAGGAACTGGCCCATGCTGCCCGCGAACCCGACCGCGACCGTCGAGACGGCGTTGGGCAGGAGCTTCATCGTGTCGTAGACGGCGAGGCCCGCGCTGATGGAGCCGCCGGGGGAGTTGAGGTAGAGGCTGATGTCGGCCGCCGAGTCCTCGGCGGAGAGCAGCAGGAGCTGCGAGGTCACGCGGTTGGCGACGGCGTCGTCGATCTCGCTGCCGATCAGCACGATCCGCTGGTGCAGCAGGCGCGCGGCGAGGTGGTCGTCGAAGGGCTGGAGCTGGGTGGTCTCGGTCATGCCTCCACGATGACCCGGCCCCTGCTCGCCAGGTAGCGGTCTCTGCCCGCCGCAGATCTGCTCACGGCAGAGGCCGAGGTCGGAGCGGGTCTGCCCGCCGCGCCGTCCCGGGAGCACCACAGCCCGGGCTTGCCGCCACCGGCGGCCCCTGCCCTACTCTGTAACTTCGGTCGGTTTCACCCCGTTGGTCCGTCCAGGTCACGACGGCGGCGTCGCGCCCATGTCCGAACCTCGTCCGTACCGTGGAGTCTTCGTGTTCCATCTCGCCCGGCTGTCCCTCGCGAACCGAGCCGTCGTGGCGCTGGTGACCATCGCGATAGCCGCGTTCGGGGTGCTGAGCATGACCTCGCTCAAGCAGGAGCTGATCCCGTCCCTCCAGCTCCCGACGGGCATCGTGAGCGCGCAGTACCAGGGCTCGTCGCCCGAGGTCATGGAGGAGCAGGTCACCGACGTGATCGAGGAGGCGATCGCCTCGGTCGACGACGTCGCCTCCGTCCGCTCGACGGCGTCCACCGGCATCTCGCTGACCACCGTCGAGTTCACGTACGGCACCGACATGGAGGCCGCCACCCAGCGCCTCCAGACGGCGGTGGCCGGCGTCCAGCCTGCCCTCCCCGAGGACGTCGAGCCGCAGGTCACCACCGGCTCCGTCGACGACGTGCCCGTGGTCCAGATGGCCGTGTCCGGGGACGAGAGCCCCAACGCCCTCGCGGACACCGTCGAGACCGTGCTGGTGCCCGCGCTGGAGGAGGTCGACGGCGTCCGCTCCGTCTCGGTCACCGGGCAGAGCGAGACCGAGGTCCGCATCGTGCCGGACCAGGAGAAGCTCGCTGCGGCCGGTCTCACGCCGGAGGACCTGACCACCGTGCTGCAGGACAACGGCGTGGTCATGCCGGCGGGGGAGATCACGGAGGGCGGTCGTGCCTGGTCCGTCCAGCTCGGCAAGCCGGTCGACATGATCGACCAGCTCAAGCAGCTCCCCGTCATCCCAGGCGGGACGGGCGGGACGGGCGCGGCAGGCGGCGATGCAGGCGCGGCGGGCGGCACGGCGACGCCGGACGCGACGGGCACGCTCCCGACCGAACCGGACGCCCCGACCACCCCGGCGCTGGTGGGCCAGGTCGCGTCCGTGCAGCTCAAACCGGTCGAGGCGACGTCGTACTCCCGCCTCGACGGCTCGCCGTCGCTCGGCCTGGCCATGACCAAGACGCCCGACGCCAACACCGTCGAGGTGTCGCACGCGATCGAGGAGGCGCTCGCGGAGCCCGACGTGGCCGACACGCTGTCGGAGCGCGGCATCGAGACGGCGGTCGTGTTCGACCAGGCCCCGTTCATCGAGGACTCGATCCACGGCCTGGCCACGGAGGGCGGCCTCGGCCTGCTGTTCGCGGTGGTCGTCATCCTCGTGTTCCTCATGTCGATGCGGTCCACGCTGGTGTCGGCGATCTCGATCCCGCTGTCGCTCGCGGTGACGTTCATCGCGATGAACGCCGGCGGCTACACGCTGAACATCCTCACGCTGGGCGCGCTCACCATCTCGATCGGCCGCGTGGTCGACGACGCGATCGTCGTGATCGAGAACATCAAGCGGCACATGTCCTACGGCGAGGAGCGGACCGCGGCCATCCTCGCGGCCGTGCGGGAGGTGGGCGGGGCCATCGCCGCGTCCACGATCTGCACCGTCGCGGTGTTCCTGCCGATCGCCCTGGTCGGTGGCATGGTCGGCGAGCTGTTCCGGCCGTTCGCCCTGACCGTGTCGATAGCGATGCTCGCATCGCTCGTCGTGGCCCTGACCATCGTTCCGGTGCTCGCCTACTGGTTCATCCGCCCCCCGAAGGACGCGGGCCGTGATGCGGTGCAAGCGCGTGCGGAGGCCGAGCGCAAGGAGAGCCGCGGCGTCTGGCAGCGGCTGTACGTGCCGTCGCTGGGCGCCGCGCTCGCCCGGCCCGTGGTCACCATCGGGGTGGCCGTCGCGATCCTCGGCGGCACGGTCGCCCTGGTCCCGAACATGGAGACCAGCTTTCTCGGGGACAGCGGCCAGGACACCGTCACCGTCACGCAGCGCTACGCGCCCGGCACGTCGCTCAAGGGTCAGGACGAGGCTGCGAAGCAGGTCGAGGCCGCGCTGGCCGACGTCGGCGCCGTCGACAGCGTGCAGACCACCGTCGGCAGCGGCGGCGACATGTCGATGGCGGCGTTCGGCGGCGCCAGCGCGGACCTCAAGGCATCGTTCGCGGTCACCCTCGACGAGGACGCCGCCGGCGCGACGGCCGCCGCCGACATCCGCGCGGCCGTCGAGGGGCTGACCGAGGCGCCCGCGACGGAGGTCTCGGTGTCCGCAGGCGACTCCGTCGGCACGTCGTCCATCGACCTGGTGGTCCGCGCGCACGACGACGCGACGCTGGCCGAGGCCACCAGCCAGCTCCACGACGCGATGAGCGGCCTGGACGGCGTCGCCGAGGTGAGCAACGACCTGGCAGCGGCGCAGGAGATCGTCGAGGTGACCGTCGACCGCAAGGCCGCTGCCCAGTACGGGCTCACCGAGACGCAGGTCTCCGGGATCGCGTCCGCCGCGATGACCGGCTCGCAGGACATGGGGGAGCTGCAGACCGCAGAGGGACCGCTCGGTGTGACGCTCTACGCGGGTGCCGTGCCGACCACCATGTCGGAGATCGGCGAGATCCCGGTCCCGACTCCTGCCGGCCCGGTGCCGCTGAGCGAGGTCGCGAACGTGGAGGTCGCCGACTCGCCGACGTCGATCAGCCGGATCGACGGCGAACGGTCCGCGACGGTGTCCGTGACGCCGGCCGGTGACGACCTCGGCGCCGTCACCGACGCGGTGAACACCGAGATCGACTCGATCGACCTGCCGGCCGGCGCCACGGTGTCGGTGGGTGGCGCGGCCGCCGACCAGGCGGAGGCCTTCAGCGACCTGGGCCTGGCGCTGGTGGCGGCGATCGCCCTCGTGTTCGTGGTCATGGTGGCGACGTTCCGGAGCCTGGCGCAGCCCTTCATCCTGCTGGTCTCTGTCCCGTTCGCGGCGGTGGGTGCCCTGGTCGCGCTGGTCGCCACGAACACGCCGCTGGGGGTGCCCGCGCTCATCGGCACGCTGCTGCTGGTGGGCATCGTGGTGTCCAACGCGATCGTGCTCATCGACCTGATCAACCAGTACCGCCACGACGGCATGGGGCTCGACGAGGCGGTGCGCGAGGGCGCCCGCAAGCGGCTGCGGCCCATCGTGATGACGGCCCTGGCCACGGTCTTCGCGCTGACGCCCATGGGGGTCGGGCTGACCGGCGGCGGCGCGTTCATCTCGCAGCCGCTGGCGCTGGTGGTGATCGGCGGGCTCGTGTCCTCGACGCTGCTCACGCTCTACGTGGTGCCGGTGATCTACACGATCTTCGAGCGCCGGGCCGACCGGCGCCGGGCCGAGGACGAGGCGGCGGGCCGCGCCGCGCGCAGGCCGCCGACGGGCGCGTTCCAGATCGTCGGCCGGACGACGGCGAGGCCTGCGGCGGCCGGGCTGGTGCCGCAAGGGGCTCTGGTGTCGCAGGGTGCGGCGGTGTCACTGGGTGGTTCGATGCCGCAGGGCGGTTCGCTGTCGCAAGGTGGTCCGGTGCCGGAGGGTGCCGGGGCGTTGCAGGGTGGTCCGGCGCGCGACGGCTGGCCGCCGGTCAGGGAGGAAGCACCTGTCTCGTCCGGCGCCTGGATGGGGCCGGAGCGAACGCGGCGGGCCCGGCACAGCAAGCCGACGCCGGCTCAGGTCCCACCGACGGTCCCACCGACGCAGGTTCCGCCGGGCCAGGTCCCGCCAGCACACGTCCCGCCAGCTCAGGGCGTGCCCAACCAGGCACCGCCCACAGAGATTCCGCCCGCCCGTGCGCCGTCGGTCGAGATACCGCTCCAGCATGCGGCCCATTACGACGGGTCGGCTTACGACGGGTCGGCTCACCGGGCTCCCGACCAGTACGGCCGCCAGTCAGAGGCACCGCAGGCCTGGCCTCCGCGGCCTTCGGCGGCGCAGCGGCAGGACCCTTCGCAGCAGCCACTGCCGCAGCAGGAGTCACCGCAACGGCAGTCAACCCGCAGGCAGCCGCGGCGTCAGCAGGTGCCACGTGAGCAGATGCCGCGGCAGCAACCGGCGCCCCCGCCGGCCCAGCGGGCGCCGGCCGGACAGCAGTGGCCGAACCCGCCGCGGTCGGCGCCGAGCTATGCGCCGTCCGAATGGCAGTCGGAGCCCGAACGTGACGAGCTGCCGGACTGGGAGCAGGCGCCGCCCCCGGTCTGGCCCCACCCGCTCGACCCGCTCGACTGACTGTGCGGATCGCTTGCGCAGCCTGATGGTGCTGGGCCGTGGGCTGGTGTGTGACCCTTCGGCTGACTAGGAGAAATGTCTCGCGGGGATGGGTTTCGGAGAGTAGACACTGTCTACTCTCCGAAACCCATCCCCGCGAGGCAACGTTCCGCGAGCCGCTCAGGCGTCCTGCAGCTTCAGGCGCGTCGCCGCGCCCGCCAGCGCCAGCGCCGTGTAGCCGGCCAGCACGCTGATGCCCACCCACGGTTCGAGCACGTCGGGGAACGCGCCCGCCGACGGCGTGATCTGCGCACCCGCCACGCTCGGCAGCATCTTGTTCACGACCCCGACCCACTCGAGCTGGTCGGCCGCGAAGGTGGCGATCTGGAAGATCGTCGGGATCACGAGGAAGATCGCGACCACCGTGAAGATCGCGCCGGCCGTGTGCCGCAGCAGCGTGCCGACGCCCAGGGCGAACAGGGCCACGAGGGTCACGTACAGCACGGTGCCGAACAGCGACCGCACCTGCGTGCCGTCGCCGAAGTCGACGGTCGCGTCGTTGGCGTTCAGCAGCGGGTAGGTCACCAGCCAGCTCAGCGCGAGGGACACGGCCGTGAGCAGCGCCGTCACCAGCACGAGCACCACCGCCTTGCCGAAGAAGGCCGGGAGGCGCTTCGGCACGGCGGCGAACGTGGACCGGATCATCCCCGTGGAGTACTCGCCGGTGATCATGAGCGCGCCGAGCACCGCGACCACGAGGGCCGCCATCTCGTAGCCGGAGGTCACGACCGTCGTCCCGCCGAGGAAGCCGCCCGCCGCGGCGGCCTGTTCCTCCGGCGCGGCGCCCTCCATCTCGTTCCCGACGAGCTGCACCACGAACGCCAGCATCAGCGCGAAGCCGACCATCACCACGACGGTCGACCCCAGCGTCCACCAGGTCGAACGTAGCGTCCACAGCTTGACCCACTCCGAGTGCAGCACGCGCCAGAAGGTGACGTTGTGCACCGGGGTGTGCTCCGCCGTCGTGCCTGACACCGGACCGCCTGACACCGGACCGCCTGCCGCGGCGGTGGCCGTCGCGCTCATGCCTTGCTCCCCTCGAGGTGGGACGTCGCCGCGGCGACGGCGGCGAGGTCCTCTGACTGGTACTCCACCGCGTCGGCGGTGAGGGACATGTAGGCCTCCTCGAGCGTGGAGGCGACGGTCGTGAGCTCGTGCAGCACCACGCGCGCCGAGGCGGCGAGCTCGCCCACGGTGGCGGCGTCGGTGCCCCGGATCTCCAGCAGGCCCGGCTCGACGTCGTCCACCTCGGCGTCGGTGCCCTTCAGGAGCTCGACGAGCACGGTGGCCTGCGGCGACCGGACGCGCACGACCTTGCGCGCCGCGCCGTCGACGAACTCCGCGACCGGGGCGTCGGCGAGGATGCGGCCCTTGCCGATCACGATCACGTGGTCGGCCGTGAGGGCGACCTCGCTCATCAGGTGGCTGGACAGGAAGACCGTGCGCCCCTCGGACGCCAGGAACTTCGCGATGTTGCGCACCCAGAGCACGCCCTCGGGGTCGAGCCCGTTGACGGGCTCGTCGAGGATGAGCGTGCGCGGGTCGCCGAGCAGGGCCGCCGCGATGCCGAGGCGCTGGCCCATGCCGAGCGAGAAGCCGCCCACGCGCTTGCCCGCCACGGACTGCAGGCCGGTGAGCTCGATCACCTCGTCGACCCGCTTGGTCGCGATCCCGTGCGTCGCGGCCATGGCGAGCAGGTGGTTGCGCGCGGAGCGGCCGGTGTGCACGGCCTTCGCGTCGAGCAGGGCACCCACTTCCGCGAGCGGACGGCGGTGCGCCCCGTACGGCTTGCCGTTCACGGTCACCGAGCCGGACGTGGGCCGGTCCAGCCCCACGATCATGCGCATCGTGGTGGACTTGCCGGCACCGTTCGGGCCCAGGAAGCCCGTCACCTGGCCCGGCTGTACGGTGAACGAGACGTCGTTCACCGCCGTCTTCGCGCCGTACCTCTTCGTCAGGCCTCTGGCCTCGATCATCACTTGCCCTTCCATCTGGTACGCCGGGGTGGTTGCCACGAGACTATGGAGCCGACGGCGACCGCCGCACCCATAAACAGCCCTGATCATCCCGTGGACGGACCCACTTCATCCATTGGTATGACCCGGGAACTCCTGAACCGTCCGCTGCGTTCCCTAGGATGGTCAGACAGACCAGGAGGAGCAGATGAGCAACCCCGTCTTTTCGAGAAGCGACGTCTTCGGTGAGCCCCGTCGCACCGGTGCTGCCGGTGCACGCCGCGGCGGCACCGCCACCTACCCCAACCAGAGTCCCGCATACGGCACTCCGCCGCAGCCTGGCCAGTACGGTCAGTACGGCGCGGCGGGACAGCAGGCGATGGACGCGTCGGAGCTCGACGCGATGTACCAGTCGCCGTCCGCCACCACGGCGGACACCAAACGGCTGACCTACGACGACGTGATCATCAAGACCGGTGGGCTGCTCGCCCTCCTGGTCGTGGTGGCGGCGGCGACGTGGACGCTGGTGCCGCGGGAGATGCTGTTCACGGTCATGATCGTGGGCGCGCTCGGCGGCCTGGTCCTTGGCCTGGTCAACGCGTTCAAGCGGAACCCGAGCCCCGCGCTCATCGTGATCTACACGGTGTTCCAGGGCGCGTTCCTCGGCGCGATCTCGCTGAACTACAACACGCTCTACGACGGCGTGGTGCTGCAGGCCGTCCTCGGCACGGTCTCCGTGTTCGCGGTGAGCCTGTTCCTGTTCCGGAGCGGCCGGGTCCGCGTGACGCCCAAGTTCACGCGCTGGCTGATGATCGCCATGGTCGGCTACCTGGTGTTCTCCCTGCTCAACGTCATCCTGATGTGGACGGGTGTGCTCGGTGAGTTCGGCATGCGCTCGTGGGGCGGCGGCATCGTCGGCATCGTCGTCGGCCTCATCGCCGTCGGTCTGGCGGCTGCCTCGCTGATCGTGGACTTCGACTCCATCAAGCGGGGTGTCGAGGCCGGTGCGCCGGCCAGGATGGCGTGGGCGGCGGCCTTCGGCCTGCTGGTGACGCTGATCTGGCTGTACCTGGAGATCCTGCGCCTGCTGGCGATCTTCCAGAGCAGCGACTGACGCCGCCCGGCTCGCCCGCTGCCGCGGGTGGGCCGGTCGCCAGACACGACAGAGGCGTGGATCCGGTTCGGATCCACGCCTCTGTCGTGCGCGGGCCGTCGAGCGTGCGCAGCGCCGTTTGGTCAGCCGGCCGCCTTCGTCCGCGCGGGAGCGTCCGTCGCGGCGAGCGCCGTGACGCCCGCGACGAGCATGTCGAGCAGCACGGCGAAGCTCTGGTCGACGTCCTCCCGCATGCGGAAGCCGCCGCCGAGCTCGAGCGTCACGAAGCCGTGCAGACCGGACCGGACGGCGCGGACGGCGTCGATCACGCGGTTCTCCGGGAGGTCGAAGCCCTGCAGCACGGCGACGACCACCTGAACGCCGTCGGCGGCGGCGGAGCGGAGCCGGGCGTCGGCCGGGTCCTCGGGGTCGGGGCCGATCTGCCCCGCCGCGTACCGCCCGGGGTGCTCGTGGGCGTAGGTGCGCCAGGCGCGCGCCAGCGCGCGGAGCGCATCCGGCCCGGCGCGGCCGACCGTCGCGGAGGTTCCGGCGGCGGTGAGCTCCCGGATGCAGATCAGCGCGACCTCGCGGCGCAGGTCCGCGAGCGAGCCGACGTGCTTGTAGAGGCTCGGGGCCGCGACGCCGGCCTTCGCGGCGACCTTCGCCAGGCTGAGCTCGGCGAACCCGCGCGACTCGCCGTCGTCGACCACCTGGACGGCCAGGCGCACGACGGCGTCCTGGGACAGGCCGGCCCTAGGCACGCTGGTCGCCGTCCTGGGCCCGGGCGGCGGGGGAGTCCGGTGCCTCCGGCAGCCGCGGGAGCCCGGCGAGGAAGTCGAGCACCGCGGGCACGACGACGTCGGGCGCCTGGTGCTGCGGGTAGTGGCCCACCTCGTCGACCAGGAGGCCGCGCGCGCCGATCGTCTCGGTCATCCAGTCCAGCTCGGCCGCCGGGTCGGCGAAGTCGGGGTCGAGCGACCCGGCCACGACCAGGGCGGGAGCCGTGACGGCGGCCAGCCGTGCCTCGACCACCGAGTGGTCGAGCGCCAGGGCGAGCTCGCGGAAGGAGCGCAGGTGCCCCGGCTCGCCCAGGGCCCGCCGGACCGCCGCGACGTGCTCGGCGTGCCGGGGCGAGCGGCGGCCCTTCGTGATCGACGAGTAGTAGGACCCCCAGAACGCGGCGCCCCACGGCCGGGTGAGCAGGACCCGGTAGCCCAGCCGCAGCGCCCACTGCGCTGTCGGGGACAGCTCCGGGTTGCGCAGCAGGGGGCTGAGCAGGACCAGGCCGCGCACCAGGTCCGGACGCTCGGCGGCGGCCCACGCGGCCGACGACGCACCCATCGAGTTGCCGAGCAGCACCGCCGGGCCGGCGTCGAGATGCTCGACGAGAGCGAGGAGGTCCCCGCCGGTGGCCTCGTCGCCGTGCGTGCGGAACGTGGTGTCGGAGTCGCCGTGACCACGCAGGTCGGCGACGACGACGCGGTAGCCGGCGTCGACGAGCGCCGGCGCGAGGTCGTCGTAGGTGGACCGCAGGTCGCCCATGCCGGGGACGGCGACGACGAGCGGGCCGGAGCCCGTGTCGGTGTAGGCGATGCGGCCCTCGGCGGTGGATAGGAAGGTGACCCGATCGCTCTGGCTGGTTGACATAGCCATAAAGCTACTCTCATTAGCCAGGAAGTGACAAGGCCCCATGCGTCAGGCCCTCAGGTCACCCGGGTGACCTGAGGGCCTGACGCGGACCAGAGTAGGTCAGACCTGGCGGGGCGCCCCGAAGTAGCCGTGCTCCGCCTCGCCGCTCTCGGCCCTGATCACGTGCATCACGGCGTTGATCAGCGCGAGGTGCGTGAACGCCTGCGGGAAGTTGCCCAGGTGCCTGCCGCTGCGCGGGTCGATCTCCTCCGCATAGAGGTTGAGCGACGAGGCGTAGCCGAGCAGCCGCTCGCACAGCGCCCTGGCGCGGTCGACCTCGCCGATCTCCACGAGCGCGGACACCAGCCAGAACGAGCAGATGGTGAACGTGCCCTCCTCGCCGCGCAGCCCGTCGTCCGTCTCGTCCGTGCGGTACCGCAGCACCAGGCCGTCCTCGGTGAGCTCGTCCGCGATGGCCAGCACCGTGGCGCGCACGCGCGGGTCGTCCGGCGGCAGGAACCGCAGCAGCGGCACGAGCAGCAGCGACGCGTCGAGCGCCGGGGCGCCGTAGCGCTGGGTGAAGACGCCGCGCTCGTCGACGCCCTTGGTGCAGATGTCGTCGGCGATCTCGTCGGCGACCTTCTGCCAGGCCTTCGCGTAGTCGAGCTCGTCGTACAGCCGGGCGAGCTTCGCGCCGCGGTCCATCGCCACCCAGCACATGAGCTTGGAGCTGGTGAAGTGCTGCGGCTCGCCGCGCACCTCCCAGATGCCCCGGTCGGGCTTGTGCCAGTGCTTGGCCGCCTCCTCGACCTGGCGCTTGAGGATCTGCCAGAGCGACTCGGGGAGCTGGTCGCGCGACTTGGCGTGCAGCCACACCGAGTCCAGCACGGCGCCCCACACGTCGTGCTGGCTCTGGTTGTACGCGGCGTTGCCGACCCGGACGGGCTGCGCCCCCTCGTAGCCGGACATCTGAGACAGCTCGAACTCGTCGAGCGTCTCCTCGCCGCCCACGCCGTACATGATCTGGAGCTGCCGGTTGTCGCGGCAGACGTCCTGGATGAACGAGAAGAAGTCGTCGGCCTCACGGTCCAGGCCGAGGGTGTACAGGCCCCAGAGCGCGAACGTCGAGTCCCGGATCCAGGCGTACCGGTAGTCCCAGTTGCGCTCCCCGCCCGGCGTCTCGGGCAGCGACGTCGTCGCGGCGGCGATCAGCGCGCCCGTCGGGGAGTAGGTGAGGCCCTTCAGGGTGAGCGCCGACCGCTGCAGGTAGGCGCGCCACGGGTGGTCGGGGAACTGGCCCTGCGTGATCCAGTCCCGCCAGAACCGCTCGGTGCGCCACATGGCGTCGAGCGCCTCCGCGTAGGTGTCCGGTGCGGACTGGGACCCCCACGACATCGCGACGAAGTGCGTGGTGTCCTGCGTCATCCGGGTGCGCGCGATGGCCCGCTTGCTCTCCAGGCCGAACCGCAGGCTGGACGTCATGTGCAGGTCCGGGTTCGCGTCACTGCCGCGCGCGATGACCTTCGAGTAGCCGGAGTTCTCGTACTCCCACTCGACCTCTTCCCGCGCGTAGTCGGGCCGGGGCTCGCACACGACCTCGAGGTCCACCGTGCCGGAGACGCACTTGATGGTGCGCATCAGGATGTGCTCGGCGTCGTCGTCCGTCGGGGTGCGGCGGTGCGTGCCGGAGCGCGACTCGACGTCGTGCCACGGGCCCATCAGCATGGCGTCGCGCACCACGAGCCACCCCGTCGAGGTCTGCCAGGTGGTCTCGAGGATGAGGGTGCCGGGCAGGTAGCGCCGCGCGACGGGCACGCGCACCCCGTGCGGCCCGACGCGGAAGTAGCCGGCCCCGCGGTCGAGGATCTTCGCGAAGATGCTGGGCGAGTCGGGGCGGGGGATGCACATCCACTCCACGCTGCCCGACGGCGCGATCAGCGCGTTGGTCTCGCAGTCGGACAGGAAGCCGTAGTCCGCGATCTGCGGGAACTTGCTGCGCCCGTCCCATGCACGCGGGGAGGCGCCGTCGCTCGACGGTCCTTTCACCGGGCCCGGGATCGCGGGCTTCTCCGGCGTGTCACGGCGTCGACGGGACCTGCCGGATGCCGTGGGGGCCTCGGCGTCGGCCTCCACCGGCTCAATCGATTCGAGCGTCATGAAGATCAAGGGTTCCGCACGCCCCGCGCGCGTGGCAAGCCAGGTCGGTGTGACGCGCGGAACCCACCCGGCACCGCGCGTGAAGACGTGCGCGAAGAAATTCTCGGGCCGTGTCGATCCACTGCTTTCCCGTTCGACCAGTGGATGAGAAGGTCCCACCAGGGACCCGGAGCATCCACAGGAGAAGGAACCATGGCGAAGTACATGCTGATCATGCGCGCGACCGACGAGACCTGGGCCGCCTTCGCGGACGTCGACTTCGAGCAGATCATGAACCAGATGGGCAAGTTCAACGACGAGCTGATCCAGGCCGGCGTGCTCGTGGCGGCCGAGGGCCTCGACGACGCGGCGCAGGGCGTCGTCGTCGACTACTCGTCCGAGCCGCCGGCCGTGACCGACGGCCCGTACGGCGAGACCAAGGAGCTGTTCGGCGGCTTCTGGATCCTGGACGTCGCCTCGAAGGAGGAGGCCGTCGAGTGGGCCAAGCGCGCGCCCCTGGCCGGGCCGGGCAGCAAGGCGGAGATCCGCCGGGTCACCCAGATCGACGAGTTCCCGCAGGACAACGAGTGGATCCAGAAGGAGCGCGCCTGGCGCGAGTCCACCGGCCAGCTCTGACCACCGGGCAGGACACGCACGTGAGCGAGAACGCCGCCCGGCGGGCCGTCGAGGCGGTCTGGCGGATCGAGTCGGCGCGCATCGTCGGCGCGCTCACGCGGTACACGCGCGACTTCGAGCTCGCCGAGGACGTGGCCCAGGAGGCGCTCGCCGCGGCGCTCGTCTCCTGGCCACGCGACGGCGCGCCGCGTGACCCGGCGGGCTGGCTCATCGCGACGGCCCGGCGCCGGGCGATCGACGCCTACCGGCGCCGGGCCGGGCGCGACGAGCGGTACGCGGCGCTCGCGCAGGGCCTGGCCGAGGGGGAGGCGACCTCGGGCGCCCGGACGCCGCCTTCGGCGTCGGGCACGGGTATCTCCGCAGGTGAACTGGGTTCTGACCCGGGTGCGTTCGATCCCGACCGGATCGACGACGACGTGCTCGCCCTCATGTTCGTGTCCTGCCACCCCGTGCTGTCGCGGGAGGCGCGGATCGCCCTGACGCTGCGCGTCGTGGGCGGCCTGAGCAGCGACGAGATCGCCCGCGCCTTCCTCGTGCCTGTCGCGACGGTGCAGGCGCGCATCACGCGCGCCAAGAAGACGATCGCGGCGGCGCAGGTCCCCTTCGAGGTGCCCGACGGCGCGGACCGGGCCGCCCGGCTCTCCTCGGTGCGGGGCGTGCTGTACGTGATCTTCACGGAGGGCTCGTCGGCGACGTCGGGCGACGACTGGATCCGGCACGACCTCGCCCGCGAGGCCGTGCGCCTGGCGCGCGTGCTGGCCCGTCTCGCGCCGGAGCCGGAGACGTTCGGCCTGCTCGCGCTGCTGGAGCTGACGGCGGCGCGGTTCCCGGCCCGGACCGGGCCGTCGGGGGAGCCGGTGCTCCTGGAGGACCAGGACCGGCGCCGCTGGGACCGGGCGGCGATCCTCCGGGGGCGCGCTGCGCTGCGGCGGGCCGTCGGCCCGGCGGGCATGGGCGCCTACGCCCTCCAGGCTGCCATCGCGGAGTGCCACGCGGTGGCGCGGTCGGTACCGGAGACGGACTGGGAGCGGATCGTGGTGCTCTACGAGGCGCTCGGCCGCATCGCCCCCTCACCCGTCGTGGACCTGAACCGGGCGGTGGCCGTCGCGATGGCGCACGGGCCCGAGCTCGGGCTGCGGCTGGTCGACGAGCTGGCCGCCCGGGACGAGCTGACCGGGTCGCACCTGCTGCCCGGCGTGCGGGGCGAGCTGCTCGCGCGGCTCGGCCGCGCCGTGGAGGCCCGCGGCGAGTACCTGCGCGCGGCCGAGCTGTGCGGGAACGCTGCCGAGCGGTCGGTGCTGGAGCGCAAGGCCCGCACGGTCGGGTCGTGAGCCGGCGCAGGTCAGGCCGATAGGTCGTGCAGCCAGCCCAGCGTCCCCGCCGTCGGGCCCGTCGGGCGGTACTCGCAGCCGACCCAGCCGCCGTACCCGGCTTCGTCGAGCGCGCGGAAGAACGCGCCGAAGTCGATGGTCCCCGTGCCCGGCTCGCCGCGTCCCGGTGAGTCGGCGACCTGCACGTGCCCCACCGACCCCATGTGCCGCGCCACGTCCTCTGCCACCCGGGCGCCGTTGTTGTGCAGGTGGTAGGCGTCGAAGAGCACGGCCGTGCCGTCGCCCACCCGGTCGACGACGGCGAGCGCGTCGTCGAGCGTCCGCACGGGGTAGTCGCCGTTCTCGCCGCGGGTCAGCGGCTCGACCAGGACCGTCACGCCGCTGTCGGCGAGGACGTCGACGGCGAGCCGGAGGCTGCGCGTCGCCGTCTCGTCCTGCACCGCGGCCGGGACGCCGGCCTGGCGCTGCCCGTACAGCGCGTTCACCCGGTCGCAGCCCGTCGCCTCGACGATCGTCCGCACCACGCCGAGGTTCCGCCGCAGCTCCTGGCCCCGGTCCGGGTGCGAGACGATGCCGCGCTCGCCGGCCGGCATGTCCCCGGCGAAGAGGTTGATGCCGGTGAGGCGCACCTCCGCGGCGTCGAGGGCGTCGAGGAAGGTGCGGACCTCCGCGGCGTCAGGGTCCGGGGTGGCGAACGGCCACCAGCACTCGACGGCCTCGAACCCGGCGGCACGGGCCTGGCGGAACCGGTCCAGCAGCGGCACCTCGCTGAACAGCAGGGACACGTTGGCGGCGAACCTTGGCATCACGAACTCCGATCGTCGGCATTGACCCGCACAGGTATATCGAAATACCCTTCGTCGTGCCAGTGCTTATTCGCTGGCGGTGCTGTAGTGATCAATCGATAGATCTGCAACGAGGGAGTTCGGTCGGATGGCAGTCGTGGGCTTTGTCGGGCTCGGTGTGATGGGGCGGCCGATGGCGGCGAACCTCGTGCGCGCCGGGCACACGGTGCGGGCGTTCAGCCGCGGTGCGGCGGGTCGGGAGCGCGCGGCGGAGCTGGGGGTGCCGGTCGTGGCGGGCCTCGCGGAGGCCGTCGACGGCGCCGACGTCGTGATCACCATGCTGCCCGACACCCCGGACGTCCGCGCCGTCGCCCTCGGCCCGGGCGGCGTGCTCGAGCACCTCGGGCCGTCGGGCGCCTACATCGACATGAGCACCATCGAACCGGGGACGGCCCGGGAGATCGCCGGGCGGTTCACGCGGGCCGGCCACGACGCGCTCGACGCCCCGGTCTCCGGTGGTGAGGCGGGGGCCCGCGAGGGAACCCTGTCGATCATGGTCGGCGGGCCGGAGGCCGTGGCCGAACGCTGGCGGGGTCTGCTCGGCGCGCTGGGCACCACCGTGGTCCGCGTGGGCGAGGCGGGCGACGGCCAGGTCGTCAAGGCGGCCAACCAGCTCGTCGTCGCCACCCACCTGCAGGCGCTCGCGGAGGCGGTCGTGTTCCTGGAGGCGCACGACGCCGACGTCGCCGCGGGCCTGTCGGTGATCGCCGGCGGTCTCGGCGGGAGCACGGTCCTCGACCGCAAGGCGGCCGGTGTGCTCGCCGGCGACTTCACCCCGGGGTTCCGCCTGGAGCTGCACCACAAGGACCTCGGCATCGTCGAGGGTGCCGCGCGGGCTCGCGGGGCCGTGCTGCCCGTGACTGGTCTGGTGGGCCGGCTGGTCCAGTCGCTCGTGCAGCGCGGCGACGGCGGGCTCGACCACTCGGCGCTGGTGGCGCTCGCCCGCGAGCTCAACGGGGTGACGCCGGGCCGGGCGACGCCGGACGGGGCGGGGGCGCGATGAGCCTCACCGCGCAGCACGTGGGCGTCGAGGAACAGGTGCGCCCCGGCTGGTGGGACGAGCCGTTCCAGGTCTTCCAGACCAACCTGCGCGAGATCGACGCGGGGCTCGACGTCGAGCGCACGCTCGACGCGGTCCAGGAGCACGGCGCGAACGTGTGGCTGCTCAACGTGGGTGGCATCCTCTCGCACTACCCGACGGGGCTCGACTTCCAGACCCGCAACCCGCACCTGGCCGAACGGCCTGGCGGCGACCTGGTTGGCGACGCCCTTGCGGCGGCGCGACGGCGTGGCGTGCGGCTGCTGGCGCGGATGGACTTCTCGAAGGTCGCCCCCGCGATCGCCGACGCGCACCCGGAGTGGCTCTTCGTGTCGCCGTCGGGTGAGCGCCAGGAGTTCGAGGGGCTGGTCAGCGTCTGCCCCAGTGCCGGGTACTACCAGCGGCGGATCTTCGACGTGCTCGACGAGGTGCTCGACCGCTACGAGGTGGACGGGTTCTTCTTCAACTGGTTCGGCTTCAACGAGACCGACTACGCGGGCCGGGTGCACGGCGTCTGCCACTGTGCCGCCTGCGTCACCGGGTTCCGCGAGCACACCGGGCTCGACCGCCTGCCCGACCGCGCGGGCGACGAGCACTACCGGGAGTGGCGCGGTTACGCCGCGGCCACCATCGACGCGCTGACCGCACGCGTGCGGGCACACATCGCCGCCCGCCGGCCCGACGCCGGGCTCATCCTCGGCACCGCCGCCGACGTGCTGTTCCACGAGGCGAACAACGCGATCGGGCGCACGCTGTGGCCGTACGCCACGGGGGAGGCCGTCAGCGCGCTGCGGACAGTGCAGCCCGGCAAGCCGGTGCTCGTCAACGCTGTCGCCTTCTGGGACATGCCGTACCGGCTCGCCGGCGAGCAGCCCGAGATGCTCGGCCAGTACCTGGCCCAGGCCGTCGCACGCGGCGCCAACCCCTCGACCTACGTGATGGGTCCGGCCCGCGGCATCGTGTACGGCGGGCTGTCCGCCGCGGCCGCGGTCACCCGGTTCCACCGGGACCACAGCGACGTGTACACGGGGCTCGTCCCGGCGGCAGCGGTGGGCCTGGTCCGTCCCGACCCCCTGGACGACGACGGCCGGTTCGGCACCGGCGTCGCCGAGCACCGCGGCCTGCTGACCGGGCTGGTCGAACGCCACGTGCCCTTCGACGTCGTGCCCGTCGGGGCCCTGCCCGGCCTGGCCGCCGACCGGTTCCGGGTGCTCGTGCTGCCCGACCTGCCGTCCCTGCCCGACGGCGCGGCCGAGGCGCTGGAGCGGTTCGTCCTGGCCGGTGGCTCGGTGGTGGCGACGGGGCGCAGCGGCATCGGCCCGGACGGCTCGGTGCTCGACTGGTTTCCCGGGCTGCGGGTGACCGCCGTGGACAGCGACCGGGACACCCTCAGGTCGAGCTACGTCCAGATCGACACGGCCGACGGCGCTGGGGCGGAGGGTGCCGGGGCGGACGGTGCCGGGGCCAGCGGCGTCGAGGGCACGCGCGTCGTGCCGCGGCACGGCCGCCACCACCGGCTGGCCTGGCGCCCCGACGTGACGCTGCGGCACCGCCTCGTCGAGAGCGCACCCTACGGGCCGCCGGAGAAGGCGTACGGCCACGTGCCGGGCCACGAGCTCGTCTGCGGGTCGCGCGGGCACGGGGCGGGCACGGTGGTCCAGCTTCCCTGGGTGGTCGGCACGGCGTACCGGGACACGGGGCTCACCGCGCTGCGCGACCTGGTGGTCGACCTCGTGGTCGAGCGGCTGCTCGCGGGGCCGGGCGAGGCCCGGCTCGGTGAGGCGCGGGCAGGCGGGAGCCGCAGCCTGCCCGTCGTCCTCGACGGGCCGGAGCAGCTCGAGGTGGTCGTCGGGCGGTCGGCGGCCGGGCTCGTGGTGCACCTGCTCAACCACTCCGGGCAGCGGGGCAACGGCTACGGCCCGGCGGTGCCGTTGCACGACGTCGTGCTGCGGCTGGCGGGCCTGGCGGGCTCGCCCGCGCGCGCCCTCGCCGGCGAGGCCGTGGTCGTGGACGACGGCGACGACCTGGTCGTGCGGCTCGCTACGGTGGCCGAGCTCGAGGTGGTTGTCGTCGAGGACCAGGGAGGCTCCCGTGGCTGACGTGATCGTCGTCCGCGGCGGGCAGGGCGACCGGGTCGTGGACGCGGTGCGTGCGGCACACCCGGGGGTCGTCATCGCCTCGGCCGACGACGCCGACGCGCTGGCGCGCGCGACCGTCGCCGCCGGACGACTCACCGACGACGAGGTCGCGCGCATGCCGCACCTCGCCTGGGTGCACTCGTGGGCGGCCGGCGTGGAGGGCGACGTCGGGCCCGCGCTGCGCCGGCGCGCGACGGCGCCGGAGCCGGGCGCCGTGACCGTGACGTCGTCGGCGGGCAACGGGGCGGTCCCGCTCGCCGAGCAGGCGCTCATGCTCATGATGATGCTGGGCCGGCAGGCCCCGCGCTGGGCCGCCGCACAGCGGGAGCACCGCTGGGAGCGGTTCACGCACGACGAGCTGTACGGCCGGACGGTGGGCATCTACGGGTACGGCAACGTCGGACGCGAGCTCGCCGTGCGGGCCCGGGCGTTCGGCATGCGCGTGGTGGGGCTGCGCCGTCGGCCCGCCGAGCCCGGCGACCCCGTGGACCGGATGCTGCCGCCGGGCGCGGTGGACGAGCTGGCCGCCGCGAGCGACTTCCTGGTCGTCGCCGCGCCGCTCACGAACGAGACCGCCGGGGCGATCGGGCTGCGCACCCTGCGTGCGCTGGGCCCGGAGGGCCACCTCGTGGTGGTCTCGCGCGGCGGGATCGTGCGGGAGGACGACCTGGTGGCCGCCGTCCGCGACGGCGTCGTCGCCGGCGCGGGCCTGGACGCGCACGCCACCGAGCCCTTGCCCCCCGACTCACCCCTGTGGGACCTGCCCCGCACGATCGTCACCCCGCACAACGGGGCGACGACGCCCTCGACCGCGGACCGCGGCACGGCGATCTTCCTCGACAACCTGGACCGATGGCTCGCGCGGCGGCCGCTGCGCAACGTCGTCGACGTCGGGCGCCTGCCCTGACACCTGGCCTCGCGCTCCGGCGACGCCGCAGAAATCCGTACAACGACGTACCGAAAGAAGGAAAACCATGTCAGATCTCACCCGACGGTCGTTCCTGACCTGGACCGGAGTGGGGGCGCTCTCGATCGCCGCCATGTCTCTCGCCGGCTGCGGACCCTCCGGCTCCGGAGGGGACGGGGCGGTCCGGTTCGCCTGGTGGGGCGGCTCCGACCGGCAGCGCGCCTACCTGGAGGCGCTGGACGCGTTCACCGCGGAGCACCCCGACATCAGGGTCTCGCCGGAGTTCGGCGACTACGACGCCTACCAGGAGCGCATGACCACGCAGATGGCGGCGCGCGACGTGCCGGACGTCTTCTGGATCCCGTCGCCCGCCGTGCTGACCTACCGCGACGCGGGCCTGTACCGGGACCTCGACGGCATCGACGGCCTGGACCTCGGCGCGTTCGACGCCGAGCAGATCGAGTCCTTCCGGCTGGACGGCAGGCTCGACACGCTGCCCAAGTCGGTCTTCAGCCCCGTGGTGCGCTACAACACCACCTTCGCCGAGGAGGACGGCGTGGCGCTGCCCGACCGGCTGACCTGGGACAGCCTCGCCGAGTTCCTGATCGACTACTCGAACGACAACGCGGGCGGGCGCGTGGGCACCACCTACGGCGCGTACCACGACATGCCGTTCGAGTCGTTCCTGCGCCAGCGCGGTGAGGACCTGTGGACAGAGGACGGCACACTCGGGGCCAGCGTGGACGGCGTCGCCGCGTGGATCGACTGGTGGGAGAGGCTGCGGCTCGCCGGCGCCACGACGAGCGTGAGCGAGCAGGACGGCATCGAACCGGACTGGGCGCAGGTCGGGGACAGGGTGCTGCTCACCTTCGCCAACTCCAACCACATCGTCGACGATGCGCAGGCCTTCCCGGACTACTCGTTCGACCAGCGGGACGTGCCGGCCGCCGAGGACGCCGCAGCGGGCTACCACTTCACCTACTACAGCCGGTTCGCGATGTACTCCGGGGTCCCGGACGACCGGGTCGCGGCGGCCGCCGCGCTGATGAGCTTCAACCTCAACTCGCCCGAGCTGCTGAGCCTGGTCGGCCTGTCGGCAGGGGCGCCGCCGAACGCGCAGCTCCTCGACGCGTACGAGCCCGACGCGACGCCGGACGAGCAGAAGGTCATCGCGATCACCCGGGAGATCGCCGAGACCGAGCAGCGCCAGCGGTTCGAGGCCCCCGCCGGGTCGGGGAGCTGGCGTGACCTCATGATCCGCGAGCTCGAGGAGGTGACGCTCGGCCAGAAGACCGTGCCCGATGCCGCGGCGGCCTTCGTCGAGGTCGTCGAGGGTGAGATCGCGGGCGCATGATGGCTCTCACGTCGTCGAAGGACACCGGGCGCCGGGCGCGGGGAGCGCCTGGCGCCGCCGGGACGCCGCGTGCCGCCGCGCAGCCGTCGGGTGGACGGCGCGGCCAGGGGCTGGTGGCGCACCTCTTCCTGCTGCCGTGGATGATCGGCATGGTCGGTGTGACGGCCGGCCCGCTGATCGCCTCGGCCGTGCTGGCGTTCACCGACTACGACCTGCTGAGCTCGCCGCAGTTCATCGGGCTGGACAACTTCACGCGGATGGCGGGTGACGAGCGGTTCTGGGCCGCCGTCCGCGTGACGCTGGTCTACGTGCTGGTGTCGGTGCCGCTGCAGCTCGGGTTCGCGCTGTTCCTCGCGGTGGTGCTCGACAAGGGCCTGCGCGGCCTGTCGCTCTACCGCAGCGCCTTCTACCTGCCCTCGCTGCTCGGCGGCAGCGTGGCCATCGCGATCCTGTGGCGGCAGATCTTCGGGGAGGACGGCCTGGTCAACCACGTCCTGGGCTGGTTCGGCCTGGAGCTCGGCTCGTGGCTGCAGGACCCGTCGCTGGCGCTGTCCACCCTCGTGGTGCTCAACGTCTGGACCTTCGGCTCCCCGATGGTGATCTTCCTGGCGGGGCTGCGGCAGATCCCCGAGGAGCTCTACGAGGCCTCGATGATCGACGGCGCCGGGCGCCTGCGGCGGTTCTGGTCGATCACCGTCCCGCTGCTCACGCCGATCATCTTCCTGAACTTGATCCTGCAGATGATCAGCGCCTTCCAGGCGTTCACGCAGGCGCACGTGGTCAGCGGCGGCAGCGGCGGCCCGCTCGACTCGACGCTCTTCTACACCCTCTACATCTACCAGCGCGGCTTCGTGAACTTCGACATGGGGTACGCGTCCGCGATGGCGTGGGTGCTGCTCCTGGTCATCGCCGCCGCCACCGCAGCGAACTTCGTCGTGTCGCGGCGCTGGGTCTACTACGGAGACGAATGATGGCTGCTACCGCCCGTGCCTCGACCGCGAGCCGCGTGGTGCGGCACGCCGTGCTCGTGGTGTTCGTGCTGCTCATGATCTACCCGCTGCTGTGGATGGTGGTGAGCTCGTTCAAGCCGAGCAACCTGATCCTGTCGCAGACGGGACTGATCCCGACCGAGGTCACGCTCGGCAACTACAGCGACGGGTGGGACGCGCTCGGCTCGCCGTTCACGTTGTTCCTCGGCAACTCGCTGCTCATCGGCGTCGGGTCGGTGCTGGGAAACCTGTTCTCGTGCTCGCTCACGGCCTACGCCCTGGCGCGGCTGAACTTCCGGATGAACAAGGTCTACCTGGCGCTCACGCTGATGACGATCATGCTGCCGTTCCACGTGCTCGTGATCCCGCAGTACATCCTGTTCGCGGAGCTGGGGTGGATCAACACCTACATCCCGCTGCTGCTGCCCAAGTTCCTGGCCACGGACGCGGTGTTCATCTTCCTCATGGTGCAGTTCATCCGGGCGCTGCCGCGCGAGCTGGACCAGGCGGCGATGATCGACGGCGCCGGGCCGTTCCGCATCTTCTGGTCGGTGATCCTGCCACTGATGCAGCCCGCGCTGATCACCACGACGATCTTCACCTTCATCTGGACGTGGAACGACTACTTCGGCCCGCTGCTGTACCTGACCCGTACCGAGCTGTACACGGTCCCGGTGGCGCTGAAGTCGCTGGTCGACACCGAGACCCAGAGCGGCATCGGCACGATGTTCGCGATGTCGCTCGTCTCGCTGGTGCCGATCGTCCTGTTCTTCATCTTCGCTCAGCGCTACATCATCAAGGGCATCGCGACGACGGGAATCAAATGACGGCAGCGCGCGGACGGCTGGACGGCGAGCACCGCTGGACCCAGCTCACCTTCGTGGAGAACGACCCGCTCGACTTCGACCTCGACGCGTGGGCCGACGTTATGGAGCGGACGGCGTCGACGGCGGTGTGCATCAGCGCGGGCGGCTACATCGCCTACTACCCGACGAAGGTGCCGCTGCACCACCGCAGCGTCCATCTGGGCGACAGGGACCTGCTGGGCGAGGTGGTCGACCTGGCCCGCTCGCGCGGCATGGCGGTCATGGCCCGGGTGGACCCGCACGCCGTGCACCGCGACGTGGTCGAGCAGCGGCCGGACTGGATCGCCCGTACCGAGGACGGCGAGCTGCTGGAGCACTGGGCGATGCCCGGCATCTACCTGACCGACGCGTTCGGCGGGTACAGCTGGGAGCTGACGACCGAGGTGCTGCGGGAGATCGCGCGCGACTACGACGTCGACGCGCTGTTCGCCAACCGGTGGCAGGGGCACGGTCCCGGGTACACCGAGTCGACGGCCGCGGAGTTCCGGGCGGCGACCGGTCGCGACCTGCCGCGTGCGGCCGACCCCGCGGACGGCGAGGCGTGGGCCGCCTACCGCGCCTGGCGCCGGTCCCGGCTCAGCGACCTGGTGGCACACTGGGACCAGGCCGTGCAGGAGGTGGCGCCGGCCGTGCGGTTCGTGCCGAACCTCGGTTCGTTCACGGCCGCCGACCTGGAGCCGCGTGTCGCCCGGGCCGTGCCGTTCCTGCTGGTCGACCACCAGGCGCGCGGCGACGGTGAGGCCCTCTGGGCGGCGGGCCGGGACGCGAAGCGGGTCCGCGCGCTGCATCCGGACAAGCCGGTGGGGCTGATCACCTCGGTGGGGCCCGAGTCGCACGACTTCCGCTGGAAGGACTCCGTCAACGCGGCGGTCGAGACCACCGGGTGGATCGTCGACGGGTTCGTCCACGGGGCTTTCCCCTGGTTCACCAAGTTCGCGGCGCGCATCCACGACCCACGGTGGATCCCCGCCGTCGAGCGGGCGTTCGAGCTGCACCGGGCGGTCGCGGACGTGCGGGCCGGCGAGCGGCCGGTCGCGGAGGTGCTTGTGTGGGACGCGGACACGCACACGGCGTCGGCGCGGGTGCGGGACGCGGCCTCGGGCGTCTACCAGGCGCTGGTCGAGCTGGGGGTGCCGTTCGAGTACGTCGGACCCGGGTCGCTGACAGCGCTGACCCGGCCCGGGGTGCGGCTCGTCGTGGTCCCCGAGGTGCCGGTGATCGGTGCCGAGGTGGCGGCCGCCCTGCGGACATTCGTCGAGGCCGGCGGGTCGCTGCTGCTCACCGGCGGCGGCCCGGACGTCACCGGGCGGCAGGCCCTGGTGACCGAGCTGCTGGGCGTGGACGTCGCGGAGCGGCGGGACGGCGTCGTGCGCAACAACTACGTGCAGCGGGAGCCGGGCGGTGCGCTCCAGGAGGGGTTCGGGGACGCCCGCCGCATCGTGGGCGGCACGCGCCTGGTCCGCTTCGGGGAGGTCGCGGCGACTGCGGGTGGTCCGGGTGGTTCGGATCCGGCAGGTGCGAGGGCCGTCGGGTTCGACGTCTCCTGGCGGTTCGTGCCGGACCACCCGGACCTGCCGATGGAGGAGGTGTACCCCCGGTCGGAGCCGACCGAGCCCGCGGTGTTCGGCGCCCGGCTCGGCGCGGGCCGGGTCGACGTCATCGGCTTCAACGTCGCCGAGCTGTACTGGCAGGCGCTCCAGGCCGACCACCTGACCCTCCTGGGCAACGCGGTGCGCCGTGGGCTGGGTGGGGCCGCGGCGGTCGAGGTGCACGGCCCGGGCGTGCTCGACGTCGCGACGTGGGCCGGCGACCGATCCGTCACCGTGCTCGCCGCCAACCTCACCGATCCGATGATGATGCGCGGCCAGCGCAGGCGGGTGTCGCCGCTCGATGGTGTACGGCTGGCCGTGGACCTCGACCGGGCGGCGGCGCTCGCGGGCGGTCCGGTGCCGGAGGGTCTCACCGAGGCCGCCGTGCGCGCGGAGATCCTGGACGGCGGGGTCTGGGCGCGCGCGCACGCGTCGGACTCCGACGGCCGGGTCGAGTTCGTGCTGCCGCCGATCCGGGAGCTGGCCGCCGTCCGGCTGACCTGGTAACGGGGTCGGACGCGCGGGGGGCCGCTCAGCCACCTGGGCGGCGGCGGAGCGCCGGGTCTCTCCCCGGGCATCCCTCGTCTCTGGAGCAGGTGCCGGTAGAGCCGAACCACGTTCGGCTGAAGCACGGCTGATCTCGCTGAGCGAGAGAGTTCAGCCTGGCTGAACTAGGCGTGCCTGAGCCGAACGCGATTCGGCTCTACCGGCACCTGCGGCAGGAGGAATCGCTCCGCCCGCCGCCGTGTGCCGGGCGGGTCCAGCCGGCCGAAACCGCCTCGCTCAGGGGGCGGGCAGGGGCGGCGGAGCCGTCGAGCCGCGGACCACCAGCGCCGGGCGTTCCAGCGGCACCGGCTCCTCGACGGTCTCGCCCAGCAGCGTCAGCACCTTGGCGGCGGCCGCGCGCCCCCGCTGGAAGGCGAACCGCTGGACCGTCGTCAGCGGGGGGTCGACCCACTCGCCCAGGGTGAGGCCCTCGAAGCCGACCACGGAGATGTCGTCGGGCACGCGCAGGCCCGCGGCCTGGATGGTGCGCATCCCGGCGATCGCCATGGTGTCGGTGCCGTAGAGGATCGCCGTCGGGCGCACCGGGTCGGCCAGGAGCGCCGTGGTCTCCTCGGCCGCGCGGGCGGGGGAGTACTCGACGGCGGCGACGGTGTGCGGCCGCAGGCCGTGGTCGGCGAGGCGCTGCACGAACGCCTCGCGCCGCAGGACCGGCAGCACGAAGTCCTTGGGGCCGCTGATGAAGGCGATGCGCTCGTGGCCCAGCGCCACGAGGTGGTCGACCGTCTCGGCGATCCCGGCGCTCGGCGGGTCGGCGTCCACGTACTCGATGGCTCCGGGCTTCCACGGCGCGCCCACGAGCACCGCCGGGAGGCCGAGCTGGGACATGAGCTCGGGCCGGGTGTCGCCCACCATCGAGTTGGTGAGGATGATCCCGTCCATGCGCTGCCGCTCGGCGAGCGTGCGGTAGAAGTGCGCCTCGTCGTGCTGCCCGGTGATGAACACGTTGAGCAGCAGCCCGTACTCGCGGGGGCTGAGCACCGACTCGATGCCCGAGATGAAGTCCATGTTCCCCGCGCCGACGCCCGGCACCTTGGAGTCGCTGCTCAGCACCAGGCCGATCGCCTGGGCACGGGCCGTGCGCAGGGCGATCGCGGCGGCGCTGGGCCGCCAGTTGAGCATACGGGCGGCGTCGCGGATGCGCTCCGCCGTCGCCTCCGAGATACGGCCGGTGCCGTTGAAGACCTTCGAGACCGCACCTGGTGAGACCCCGGCGAGGGCCGCCACGTCGCTGATCGTCGGGCGGCCGCTGCCCCGCTGCTTCTGGGGTGTTCTCGGTGCTGTCATCGGGCGCTCATCTCGAGCGCAATTCTACGTGGTCAATCGGTGCACCACCGGCCTCAGCGCAGGCGGAGCGTCGCCACCAGCACGCCCGTCAGGCACAGGGCGCCGCCGACCAGCGCGACCGGGGCCGGGACCTCGCCGAGGAACGCCCACGACATGAGCACGGCGAGCGGCGCGGCGGCGTAGGTCGCGGCGCCGAGCCGCCCCGCCGTCGTGCGGGTGAGGGCGTAACCCCAGGTGACGAACGCGATGGCCGTGGGGAAGACGCCCAGGTAGACCACGCTCAGCGTGGCCGACGCCGGTGCCGCCGCGACCTCCGCGAAGAGCACCGGGGCGAACGGGAGGCAGGCCACGGTGCCGGCCAGGCAGCCGAGCCAGGTCATGGTCAGCGAGTCGACCTGCGGCAGCAGGCGCTTCTGCAGGATGGTGCTCCCCGCGTAGACGACGGCGGCGACCAGCCCGAGCACGACACTGAACGCGTCGGAGGCACCGCTCGAGGTGGCCAGCGCGATCCCGGCGACGCCGGCGAACGCGATGCCGATGCCCGCAAGGAGCCGCGCGGGGAAGCCCTCGCCGAGCGAGATCCCTGCGAACACCGCGATGAGGATGGGCGCGAGGCCCACCAGCAGGGAGGCGGTGCCCGCGTCGAGGGTGCGCTCCGCCGCGTTGAGGGCGAGGTTGTACAGCCCGAACCAGAGCACGCCCCAGACGGCCACCCCGGCCAGCGTCCGGCCGCGCGGCAGCCGCAGCTTGCCGGCCAGGCCGGCGATGACGGTGAGCGCGAGCGTGCCCACGAGGATCCGGCCCAGGGCGAGGGCGCCCGGCGAGTAGTCGAAGCCGGCGGACCGGATGCCGATGAACGCCGACCCCCAGAGCACGACGGTCACCGCGGCCGCGGCCGGGACGAGGAGGCGCCGGGCGGTCGCGCGCACGGTGGTGTCGGTCGCAGTGGGCGGGGCGGTCACGGTCACGTTCGCAACACTGCCCGGTCCGGCGGGCGAGGTCTGGCGGTTATCGGCCGTGGCGTTCGTCATGGTCCGATCCTGCGGCCGGAGCACCATGAAGCACCAGCGACTGTTCCTACATCTGGATTCAGTCTCGCTGTACAGTAGGCCCATGCTCGACGTCCACCGCCTCCGCGTCTTCCGCTCCGTCGTCGCGTCCGGCTCCATCGGCGCCGCCGCGGCCAACCTCGGCTACACGCCGTCCGCCGTCAGCCAGCACGTCTCGGCGCTCCAGCGCGAGACGGGGCTCAAGCTCCTGGCCCGGCACGGCCGCGGCATCCGGCCCACCGCGGCGGGGCGGGCCCTCGCCGCGCAGGCCGACGGCGTGCTCGAACGGCTCGGCGAGGCGGAGTCCATGGTCGCCGACCTGCGCGCCGGCCGCACCGGCTCGCTCTCCATCGCGTACTTCGCGTCCGTCGGCTCGGCCTGGTTGCCCGACGTCGTGCGCGTGCTCACCACGGAGTTCCCCGGCGTCCGCCTGGACCTCGAGCTGGCCGAGTACGTCCCCGACAAGACCGAGGACCGGGCCGACCTGCAGGTCCTCGTCGCGCACCGCGAGTTCGACGCCGGGACGGGCTTCGTGGCGCACCACCTCTTGGACGACCCGTACGTCGCCGTGCTGCCGCGCGGGCACCGGTTCGCCGAGCGGGACGAGATCGAGCTGGCCGAGCTCGCCGACGAGTCCTGGGTGGACAACGACTTCGCGCGCGGCTGGTGCCGCCGCAACCTCCTGGAAGCGTGCACGGCAGCGGGGTTCAGCCCCACGTTCCACGTCGAGGCGCACGACTACCCGACGGCCGTCGCGTTCGTCGAGGCGGGGATCGGCATGACCGTCCTGCCGAAGCTCGGCGCCGTCCAGCTCCCGCGCGGCACCGTCGCCGTGCCCGTGGTGCGCCCCGCCCCGGTGCGGTCGATCTACGCGGTGCTGCAGGACGCCGTCGCGCACACCCCGCCCGCCGTGGCGGCGCTGGAGGCGCTGCGCCGGGCCGCCGTCGCTTCGCGGGCAGCCGTGGCGGCCGCATAGGGTGGTGCGGGTACCGACGCCGGAGCCTCCGGCGTCATCCCGATCGAGAGGCAATCCTCGTGACCACGCTTCCTACCGCTTCCGGCGCCTTCGGCGACAAGCCGGAGCTCACCTTCCCCGAGGGCGGCGCGCCCGCCGGCCTGCAGGTGCAGGTGCTCGCAGAGGGCAACGGTCCGGTCGTCGAGGCCGGGCGCACCATCGTGGTGAACTACCTGGGCCAGACCTGGGGCGGCCACGTCTTCGACAACTCGTACGACCGCGGCACGACCATCGACTTCCCGATCGGCGTCGGCGCCGTCATCGGTGGCTGGGACAAGGGCATGGTGGGCCAGAACGTCGGCTCGCGCCTGCTGCTGTCGATCCCGCCGGAGCACGGCTACGGCGCGCGCGGCGTGCCGCAGGCCGGCATCGGCGGGGACGACACGCTGGTCTTCGTGGTGGACGTCGTCGACGTCAAGTGAGGCTCGGCCCGTCCTTCGAGACCGAGGTTCCTTGGCTCTGAAGCCGCTCAGAGCCAAGGAACCTCGGTCTCGAAGGACAGGCGCCCCACGTGGCAGGGCCGTCAGGGATAAGCGACCACCTGCGGGGACGCGAAGCTGCCGACCGCGGGTGCGCCCGTGTCGTTGATGACGTGGTTGATGCCGCCGGAGCCGTTGAGGAACACGCTCGTCATCGAGCGGAAGCGCACGCCGGCGGCGTTCGGCGCCTGGATCCCGGACTCGGCCCGGATGTCCACACCCTGGTTGAAGAACGAGTACACGCCGAGGCCGGTCGCCTCGTGGCTGGTCACGCCGTCCGCCACGCGGTAGGACGCGTAGCCGAGGCGCGTGCCGTCGGTCCACGCCGCCTGCGACGGCGGGTCGTACGGCAGCTCGCTCTGGTAGAAGACCGTGCGCCCGCGCTCCCCGTTCCAGACCGTCTGGTTCTCCTGGTAGTGCTCGACGAAGAGGCCGGTCGCCGTGACGTCGTCGCCGTTGACCACCACGCCGTGGGCGCCGGTGTTGTTGCCCCAGCCGATGCCCTGGCCGTGGTCGCCGCGCCAGGCCCAGAGGTGGTCGAGCAGCGTGTGGTCGCTGTTCACCTCGATCGAGGTGACGGCCTTGCCGGCCCAGGGTCCGCCCACGCGGACGAAGACGTCGCTCAGCGTGGTCGGGTCGGCGGCGTCGCCTGCGCCGTTGCCGGGCGTGCCCACGCGCACGAGCGTCTCCGACTCCGGCACGTTCGCGTCCACCGTGATCCCCGCGACGACGACGCCGGGGACGTCCCCGATCTCGATGGCGGCGTTGCCCGTGGTCGGGGTCAGCGACGCGTAGCCGAGGCCCAGCACGACGGTCCGCGCCCGGTCGACCCGGATCGGCGCGTCCAGCTCGTAGACGCCGGGGGTGAGCAGCAGGTGCTTGCCCGACGACAGCGCCGCGTTGATGGTGGCCGCGGTGTCCGTGCCCGAGCGGGCCACGTACACGTCGCCGATCGGGATCGAGCGGCCCGCGGCGGCGTCGGTGCTCCAGTCCACGCCCCGGCTGTTCGTCTTCGCGTTGGGCACGAAGACCTTGAGCTCCCCGTCGGTGCCGCGGTAGAGGAACGGGGCCTCGCGGCTCACGGGCGTGCTGTCGAGGGTGGTCTTGACGCCCGTCGTGCCGTCCGGCCGCGGTCCGAAGTCCGTGGCCGGGGCGCCCTGGACGCCGGAGAACACCATGTTCCACACGCCGCCGTCCCAGCCGCCCACCTCGGTGTTCCGGGTGTACCACTGCTGCTGGGAGCCGGTGGCGATGGTGCCGGACACGCGCGAGTTGGCGAGGTAGCCGCCCGAGGCGAACTCGCCGTACCGGCCGAACACGGTCAGGTTGCCCCGGAGGTCGACGCGGCGCATCGGGGCGGCCTGCGACACGGCCCAGCGCATCTGGTGCGGCTCGGTGACGCCCGCGGGGTACGGCAGGTTCGCGTCGTCGCCGACGGGGCGCTGGATCGGGTTGATCGCGAGGTTCGACATGGAGCGCCAGAACCTGGTCAGCGAGCCGGGGTCGGCGCACGCCCACGGGCTGTTCGGGCAGCCGACGACCGGCTCGACGTGCAGGGCGCCGTTGATCAGCACGTCGCCCGGCTGCGCGCCGAGGCCGGCTATCGACTCGTAGTAGCCCACGTGGGCGTTCACGATGCCGGTCGCCGTCGCCGGGTCGTCCTGGCCCGCGGCGCTGCCGTAGGTGCCGGGCTCGAAGAACACCTGGTGCCGGTCGAGGCTGAACTCCGCCTCGTCGTTCACCGTGTCGAGGAACTGGTTGATCCGGTCGGCGGTCCAGGTCTCGTCGATGAAGGTGACGTTCGGGCCGAAGTCGGGGTCGGCGGCCTTCTTCGGCTTCGGGGTCTTGGGCTTCGTCGGCTTGGTGGGCTTGACGGGCTTGGTGGGCTTCGTCGCGGAGGCCTTTGCCATGGTCCTGCCCTCTTCGGCGGCGGACGGCGCTGCGATGGCCGGCAGCGCCACGACCGCGGCTCCCGCGGCGAGCGATGCCGCGACCGCTGCGACGGCGGCGCCGCGCAGGGTGGTGCGAAGTGTCCTCATCGACAGTTCCTTCGTGCTCGGGGCAGGCCGGCGGGACCGGGCGTGCTGCCGTGCTGAGGCGCCCGGGTGAGCGCCCCAGCCAGGCTAGCCGCGAGTCACTGACCTGTCGGTAAGTGATTTCCGCAGGCTCCGGGTCACGGTGAACCGGGGGTTCTGGGCCACGTGCTCGGTCGGCCCGACGGTGCGCTCCAGCGCGGGCCGGTAGTGCAGCCCCGTGTTGAACACGGTCCACAGCTCGCCGCCGTCGCGCAGGATGCGGCCCGCGGCGGCGAACATGCGGTGCGCCGCGTCGGTGCTCAGCGCGGCACGGTCGTGGAACGGGGGGTTGAGCAGCACGAGGTGGGCCCAGCCGTCGGGGAGCGAGGCGCCGGCGTCGTCCTGCTGGACCATGGCCTCGGCGCCGTTCGCCGCGAGCGTCGCGCGAGCCGAGGCACAGGCCGCGGCGCTCCGGTCGGTGGCGATGACGCGCGCGGCGGGGTACCGCAGCGCCAGCACGGTGCCGAGGATGCCGGTACCGCATCCGAGGTCGACGGCGACGGGGGAGGTCAGCGGGTCCGACAGGTCGGGCCAGCGGTGGGCCTGCGCCAGCAGGAACCGGGTGCCGTGGTCCAGCGCGGCGCCCGCGAAGGCGGCGCCGTGCGCGACGACGGTGAGCCCGTCGGTGCGGGTGGTGCCGGGCTCGGTGGTGGCGCCGTCGTGCGACGGGGCGAGCGCGGCGACGATCTCCGGGTCGGTGAGCCGGGCCGTGACCGGGTAGGTGAGCGGCCCGACGTCGGACCGCGGCCCGCGCGCGATCAGCAGCCGGGACTTCTGCCGCGCGAGCGACGCGCTGACCTGCGCGAACGATGCGCCGAGCACGTCGTTCATCGCGTGCGTCATGTGCTTGACCCGGCCGCCCGCGAGCAGTGTCACGGACGGGTCGGCGTACCGGGCCACGTGCTCGGCGATCTCGGTCAGCTCCGCCAGCGACGTCGGGAGTTGGAGCAGCACGAGCCGCGCGTCCCGGAGCAGACCGGGTTCGAGCTTGTCGTGCCGGATCAGCTCCAGCCCGCCCGGCTCGTGCGGGGCGGGCGCGTTGGTGGCGGCCCGTGCGTGCCCGGCCCAGAGGGTCCGGTGGGTGGCTCTGAGGTTGGCGTCGAGCGCCGCCTCGGCCGTGACGGCGTCCGTGTGCACGTGGACGTGGTGGGCGCCGAGCGCCAGGGCGCCCAGCGTGAGGGCGCCGAACCGGTCACTGATCACGACCACCTGTTCCGGATGCTGCCGGATCAGCGGGGCGGCCTCGTCGAGCAGGAGCCGGTCCGTCGCATCGACGGCGACGGGCCCGTCGGCGCGCGAGCCGTCCTCGGGATGGGGACGCAGCAGCGCCAGGACGGCGTCGGCCTCTGGGCTCACCGGGCGACGCTCATCGCGCGGAGCGGGCCTTCTTCTCCGCGGCCTTGCGGGCCTCCTCGACCCGCGCCTCCTCGGCGCGCACCTGTGCGGCGACCTCGCGCTCGTGGACCAGCCACTCCGGCGGGTCCTCGCGCAGCTCGTTGATCTGCTCGGTGGTCAGCGGGTCGGTGATGCCGCCGCGGGCCAGGCCGGCGATCGAGATGCCGAGCCGGCCTGCCACGACGGGCCGCGGGTGCGGGCCGTTGCGGCGCAGGTCGGCGAGCCACTCGGGCGGGTTGGTCTCCAGCTCCTCGAGCTCCGCGCGCGTGATCGGGGTCTCCTGGAACTCCTGCGGCGTGGCGGGCAGGTAGACGCCGAGTCGCTTGGCGGCGTTAGACGGCTTGAACCGCTGCGAGGCGAAGGAGGAGCTCATGTCCCCAGGGTATCGGCGCGCGCCCGCCGGGGTCTCCGGGGTGGGCGTGATGCTTCTCGCGTCGGCCGCTCGGCACCTGGCCGGACGGCGTCCGGCCGCCGTCCGGCCCGTAGCCTTGGGGTGTGAGCCAGCCCGCACTCGACGCCGGAGACGACGACCTCGACCGGCCGCGCTTCCGCCTCGCCTACGTGCCGGGCGCGACGCCGGGGAAGTGGGCGGGCGTCTGGCGCGAGCGGCTCCCGGACGTGCCACTGGAGCTCGTGCAGGTCGAAGCGGCCGCCGTCGGGCCGGCGCTGGAGGCCGGCGATGCCGACGCCGCTATCGGCCGCCTCCCGGTGGACAAGGACGTGTTCTCCGCGATCCCGCTCTACGACGAGCTGCCGGTCGTGTGCTTCTCCCGCGACCACCTGCTGGCGGCCCTCGCCGACGACGAGGCCGTGTCCAGCGCGGACATCGCCGGCGAGGTCGTCTGGGTCCCGGCCGACGACGTCCTCTTCGCCGGCTACCCGGTCCCCGGCGTACTGCCCGCCGATCCCGACGGCAACCCGCTGGAGCGGGTCCCGACCACGGCGGACGTGGTCGCGACCGTCGCGGCGAACGTGGGGGTCGCGGTGCTGCCGATGTCGCTCGCGCGGCTGCACCGCCGCAAGGACGTGGGCTACCGCGTGCTGTCCGACGGCCCGACGGCGCCGGTGGGTCTGGTCTGGCCGACCGACCGCACCACGGACCTGGTCGAGGAGCTCATCGGCATCGTCCGGGGGCGCACGGTCAACAGCTCGCGCGGGCGGGGCGGCCCGTCCGCGCGCGAGGCTCAGGACGGCGGTTCGGCCGGCGCGACTGCCGCGCCGGCCGCACAAACCGGGGTGAAGAAACCGCCGAAGGGCGCGCGCGGCGGGGCCTCTGGCCGCTCCGGCGCGGGGCGCGGCAGTACCAAGGCAGGCAGTCGCGGGGGTGTTCAGCGGGGCAAGGGCGCGCGTCCGGCGTCGAACAGGAAGAAGAAGGGCAAAGGCCGGTAGGGCAAGATTCAAAGCTATGTACAAGATTTTGCGGGGATAACGGGATATTGGCGATCTGCGCCATTGTGGCTACGATCTGGGTGTCGTGTCCGACGTCGGGCACGGGACGAACCCCCGTTTCGTAAGGAGCGCCCAGTGCGCAAGATGACCGCCTTGGGAGCCACCGCGCTCCTCCTCGCCGGCCTCGTGACCGCGCCGGCCGCCGCGTTCGCCGCACCGATCGCAGGTGCTCCCGTTGCCATCACCGGTGACGAAGAGACCTGCCCGAAGGAGGGCAAGGTCGACACCGGTGGCGGGCACACCACCCTCGTCGTCACCGCTCCCGAGGGCTACCTCATCAGCGGCTACTGCGTGAAGGCCGGCTCGGCCAACCAGGGCGACGGCCCCGAGTTCGTGACGGTCGATCCGCCGGCCGCCGAGGTGACGATCTCGCACTCGTCCGGCAAGGAGATCAGCCACTACACGCTGGAGCTCGTTCCGACGGAGCCCGAGCCGGAGCCGTCCGAGCCGGGCGAGGAGCCGAGCGTGCCGGGCGAGGAGCCGAGCGTCGAGCCGAGCAGCGGCGCCCCGTCGGAGCCTGCCGACGTGCCGACCGACGACTCGACCGAGCCGGCCGTGGACGACTCGGCCGCTCCGGCCGGCGAGGAGCCCGAGGAGCTCGCCGCGACCGGCGCCAGCACCGCGGTCGGCTTCACGCTCATCGCGCTCGCCCTCGTGGGCGGCGGCGTGACCCTGATCGTGCTCCGCCGCAAGGGCGTGCTGGGGAGCTGACCTCGCCGCACGGTGCGACCGCGACGTAGAGCGGGCGCCCGGCAGGCGCCGTCCTCGAGCTTGATGCTCGGGGCCGGTTCTGCCGGGCGCCCGCTCTTTTTTCGACCCTGTCGAGGGTGAATTGTGCGCGAGCGGGGTGAATTGGTGAACGCGGCGGCGCGTCGTTCGAAGGTGTTCTCAACCGATTTCTACGAGCCGCCACCGCGTGGTACGAGCGGGCGGCGGAGATTATTTTCTGTGCGGTCCTTCCCGGTTTATTTCCGGTTGAAACCATGCAATGCCGCGCCGTCTGATACGTATCCGCGCGATACATATGCGTATGCATCCTGGTCGCGGATGCGTCGGGGTGAAAATCCTGGTGAGGCGGGTGAAATGGCTTGGCGGCCCGACGCTGCGCCCCGCGTGTCGATGGCTCCTGCCCGCGGCGCCGTCGACCGCATCGCCGCGATATTTCTTTCCTGGTCCCGGGGTTTGGTACGTCGATTTAAATGTCCGTTTTGATGCCATTGCATGGACTGAGATCGCGGATTTACGGTCACATTGACAGACGCGTCGCACCCCCTGATGAGGCGCTCCCACCAGAAACAAAGGACCACCACAATGAGACGCTTATCTGCGCTGGGAGCGGCTGCGCTCCTGGCGCTGGGGCTCTATGCCACGGCCTCCGCGATGGCGAACGCCGCCCCCGTGGCAACCGCCGAGTCCGAGGTCTGCCCGGAGGACGGCAAGGTCGAGCCGGCGGGGGAACCGACCTCCGTCACCGTCACCGCGCCGGAGGGCATGGTCATCGTCGGGTACTGCGTCAAGGCCGGCTCCGCGAACCAGGGCGACGGTCCCGAGTTCGTGACCTTGGACCCGCCGGTCACCGAGGTGACGATCACCCACAGCTCGGGCAAGGCCATCAGCCACTACACGGTGTTCTACGAGCCGGCACCGACGCCGACACCCACACCGACTCCAACGCCCACGCCGACGCCGACCCCCACGCCCTCGGAAGAGCCGACACCGACGCCGACTCCTTCAGAGGAACCCACGCCGACGCCGACCCCGAGCGAGGAGCCGACGCCGACACCTACGCCGACTCCGACACCGACGCCGGAGCCCAGCGAGGAACCGACGCCGAAGCCGAGCGACAAGCCCGACGTGCCGCCCACGCCGGAGCAGCCGAAGGGCCCGCCCGCCGACCAGCCACCGGCCCCGCCGTCCGAGCTCGCCTCGACGGGTCCGGCCGAGGCGATCGGCTACGCCATGCTGGCGCTCTCGATGGTGGGAGGTGGAACGGCGCTCATCGTGCTGGCCCGCCGCCGGCTGGCCTGAGCACTACGCGGCCGGCGCGGCCGTCACCTGGATGATCAGCGCCTGCATCGGCCACAGCGTGGGTAGCTGCAGGCCCACGCCGGTCAGCACCGAGCCGGGCACGTCCATCGCGTCCTTGCCCAGCCAGCCGGGGGTGATCCCGCCGAGCCACCTGGCGGAGCCCACCTCGTCCCGGACGCGCACGCTGTACCGCCGAGCGGGGTCCAACCCGTCGAGCTGGACCCGCTCGGTCAGCGCGTCGTGCGGCGAGGCCACGCTGGCGACGGTCCACACCCCCGCCGTCCGGTCGGGGGACACGAAGCCCGTGACCCGCAGCGCGGGGTCCACCGTGTCGGCGTGCACCACGGTGCCGGTGTGCACGAGGGACCGGAGCTCCTTGTAGAGCGCCGCGTAGGCCGCCACGGCGACCAGCTCGTCGTCGGTGCAGGCCAGCAGGTCCCACTCGAACCCGGCGTGGCCCTGGAGGGCCGTGGCCACCCGGTAGGACAGCTCGGTGGTCCGCCCCGACGAGTGGGACGGCGAGGGGCCCACGTGCGCCCCGATCAGCTCGGGCGGCAGCACGAGCGACGTCCACCGCTGGATGTCCTGGCGCTCCACGGGATCGTTGGAGTCCGAGGCCCACACCCGGTCGGTCACGTCGAGGATCCCCAGGTCGGTCCGTGCGCCGCCCGACGAGCAGGACTCGATCTCCAGCCCCGGGTGGTCCGCCTTGAGCCGCGCGATCATGGCGTACGCGGCGACGGTCTGCACGTGGGTGCCGGGCCGCGCGACGCCGTCCGGCCCCTTGTGGACGGGCTCGACGAGGTCGCGGTTGTGGTCCCACTTGATGAAGTCGATCCCCAGCTCCGTCACCAGGGCCGAGATCTGGGCGCGCACGTGCTCCCACGCCTCGCGGTTCGCGAGGTCCAGCACGTACTGCGTGCGGAACGACAGCCCGTCGGGCGACGGCACGGCGGCCGGGTTGGACAGGATCCAGTCCGGGTGGGCGCGCGCCAGGTCCGAGTCGAGGTTGACCATCTCGGGCTCGAACCACAGCCCGAACTCCATCCCCAGCTCGTGCACCAGGTCGGCCAGCGGGCCCAGCCCGTCCGGCCAGACGTCGCGGTCCACCACCCAGTCGCCCAGCCCGGCGGTGTCGTCCCGCCGGGAGTGGAACCAGCCGTCGTCGAGCACGAAGCGTTCGACGCCCACCGCGGCGGCGCGGCGGGCGAGCCGCTCCAGCTTGCTCGGCGAGTGGTCGAAGTACACGGCCTCCCAGGTGTTCAGCACGAGCGGCCGCGGGCCCGTGACGTGATGCGGGCGTGCCCGCATCCAGGTGTGGAACCGGTCGGCTACGCCGTCCAGGCCCGCCGGCGACCACGCGAAGTACGCGACCGGCGTGCGGTAGGCCTCGCCCGGCGTCAGCCGGACCTCGCCCGGCCGCACCAGCTCGCCCGCCCCGAGGAGCGTGGCGTGCTCGGTGAGGTGGTCCACGCGGTGGGTCACGTCGGCGCTCCACCCCAGGTGGGTGGCCCACACCTCGCCGGTCCGGTTGCGCGGCGTGCCCGACGACGCCACGGTCACCCAGGGCGCATCGTGTCCCGACCGCCCACGACGGGTCTGGCGGGCCGTGCTGCCACCCGGCATGGCCGTGGTGACGGGCGCCTTCTCGCGGGACCAGCGGCCGGTGAACTGGGTCAGGTGGTCCGCCGACCTCGGGACGGGCAGGGTCGCCTCGAGCCAGTGCACGTCGACCGGGCGGGCGCCCTCGTTCGTCAGCTCGTGCCACAGCAGCACCAGCCCGCCCGCGCCGATCTCCAGGTGCGACCGCAGCGTCAGCGCGAGGTCGGCGTCCCTGGCCAGGACCGACAGCGCCGCCGTGTCCCGCTCCGCCTCCTCGACGGTCCAGCGGGGGAACAGCGGTACGCCGTCCGCCACCACGAGCAGGCCGGGCCGGCCCGCCCAGCCGTCCGACTCCTGCGGCAGCAGCGACGGCCGCCAGGCGGCGTCGAGCGTACCGGGCGCCGTCTGGCGGCTGGTCGCGGAGTCGAGGCCCTGCAGGTCGGCCGACGAGAGCTCGCCCAGATCGCCACCCCAGTGGAGGACCAGCGGCAGCCCCTCGTCAGGGTGCGCCACGACGAGGGCCACGCCGTCGCGTCTGAGCACCGACCAGCGAGAACCCGCGTCGATCCTGTTCATGGTGTCGTCCTCCCCCTCGGACCACACCGTACGCGCGGTCACTGACATCGAGATGTTGTCGCTCACGAACCAGCCGGCTCGACCCTAGTCCGCCGTCCGGGCGACCAGGTCGTTCTCCGTGCGCAGCACCGGCAGGGAGACCAGCGCATCCGGGTCCAGCCGGCGGCTCGTCGTCACGTGGAACACCGCCGTCGCACCCGCCGGGAGGTCGACCACCTGGTCGTCCACCTGAGCGTCCGGGTCGAGCCGGTCGACCAGCAGCGTCACGCCCAGCGCCAGCGACGTCGCCGTCACGTCCACGCGGTAGCCGGCGCCCTCCGCGGTCACCGTCGTACGCACGGGGGCAGCGGAGAGCGCGAGATCCTTGCTCTCCGCCCACCGGTGCAGCCCGCGTGCCTCGCCGAACGTGACCACGAGCACCTCGTGCGCGGCCTCGGCGACGGCGGCGACGTCGCCGCGCAGCGGGACCAGGGTCACCGACCGCGGCCCGACGGTCACCGCCTCGGGGCCCGGCCCGTCCGACGTCGCCAGCACCTCGCCACCCAGCGTGGTCCTGGCCGCTGCCACCTGCCCGGTCCACGGCTCGTCGGTGTCGTTGACGAGCGCGGCGACCAGCTCGGCGCCGCGCGGCTGCACGGTCACCATCCGGTCGGCGAACGCGTGCCGCAGCGCGTACCAGAGGGGCTTGCGCCGGCCGTCGCCGTCCACGGCCGCCCACGACGTGACCGGCCAGCAGTCGTTGAGCTGCCACACGATCGCGCCAGTGGTCCGCGGCCACCACGACCGGTAGTGCTCGACGGCGTACCGGACAGCCCGCGCCTGGTTGAGCTGGGTGGCCCAGTGCCAGTCGGTGAAGTCGTCGGGGACGTCCAGGTGCGCGGCGAGCCCGCCGTCGAGCTTGCGGTTGCCGTGCTCCGCCTTCTGGTGCAGCAGGAAGACCTCGGACTCCTTGAACCCCGGCGGCACGTCAGCGCCGTCCGGGAGGATGGCGCGGCGGGTCGTCGCCCACGTCGCCGGACCCTGGAACCCGAACTCCGAGACGAAGCGCGGTACGTCGTCGCGGTAGTGCGTGTAGTCGACCCGGTTCCAGACGTCCCACTGGTGGTGCGTGCCGTGGTTCGGGTCGTTGGGGTGCGTCTCCTCGGGCGTGGCGCCGGGGGAGTAGGGCGAGCCGTTCGCGTAGGGCCGGGTCGGGTCCACCTCGGCCAGGACCTTCGGGAAGAGCTCGTAGTAGTACCCGGCGCCCCACGTGAGGTCGCCCAGGGGCGCCTTCCAGTCCCAGTCCTCGTGGCCCCAGATGTTCTCGTTGCCGCCGTTCCACAGCACGAGGGACGGGTGCGGCGCCAGGCGGGCGGCGTTCTCGCGCAGCTCCGCCTCGAACTCGGCCCGGTGCGGGGCCTCCTCGGGGTAGGCGGCGCAGGCCAGCAGGATGTCCTGCCAGACCATGACGCCCTGCTCGTCGCAGACGTCGTAGAAGTCGTCCGACTCGTAGATGCCGCCGCCCCACACCCGCAACAGGTTCAGGTTCGCGCCGCGGGCCTGGTCGACCCGCCGTTCGAGGCGCTCACGCGTGATGCGCGTCAGCAGGTGGTCGTCGGGGATCCAGTTGGCCCCGCGCGCGAAGACGGGCTTGCCGTTGACCAGGAGGGTGAACGGCGTGCCGTGCTCGTCGGGCGTGGTGTCGACGACGACGTTGCGGAAGCCGACCCGGCCCTCCCAGGTGTCGAGCGGGTCGGAGCGGTCCTCGCCGTTCCCGGCGTAGAGGGTCACCTCGACCGGGTAGAGGGGCTGCTCACCGTGGCCCGCCGGCCACCAGAGCTCGGGGTCGGGCAGGTGCACGCGCGCGTCCGTCGTGCCGGACCACCCGCCCGGGAGGAGCGCGCTGACGCCGCGTCCGCCCTCCCCGCCCACGGAGACGTCGAGGATCAGCGGCCCGGGCTCGCCCAGCCCCGACAGCTCGATCTCCACGCGCACGTCCACGATGCCGGTGCTGCGGCCCTCGGCGTCGGTGACCTGTGTGCCCGGAGTGACCACGTCGTCGTCGGCCAGGGCGACGTCGCCAGGGACCACGGTGACCCGCGGCGTCACCCGGGCCAGGCGGGCCACGCGCCAGCGCTGCACGCGCACGGGCTTCCACAGGCCGGCGGTCTGCAGGTCCGGGCCCCAGTCCCAGCCGAAGGAGCAGGCCATCTTGCGGACCATGTTGAACGGCTGGCCGTAGGCCATGGGGCGCGCGCCGATGCGCCGCGCCTCCGCCTCGGCGGTCTCGAGCGCGGAGTCGAGGTCGACCACCAGGTTGGCGGGCGTCCCGACGAGCTCGCGCACGTCGTACCGGTAGGACCGGTGCATGTTGGCCGTGCGGCCCAGCTCGGTGCGGCCCTGCGCGACGCCGGTCCGCTCCACATCCGTGTCGACGACGACGGTGGCCACCGTGTCGATGCCCTCGAAGAGCAGGTCGACGCGCTCGTCGGGCGCAGCGGCCGGCTCGTCGAGGACCGTCGCGTACCGCCAGGTGGCGCGCTTCATCCAGGCGACGGAGGTCTCGTTGGTGCCGAGGTAAGGGTCGGGGATGAGCCCCTGCTCCAGGAGGGCCGTGTGGCTCGTGCCCGGGACGGTCGCGGGGACCGGGACCCCGGCGAGGTCTTCCGGGACGGGGCCACCCGTCGCGGTCACGGTCCAGTCGGTCAGGTCGCGGCTGATCTTCATCGATCCTCGTCCTCCCAGAGCGGTGGCGCCCAGTACGTGTGCGAGCGACCCGAGCATAGGGTGCGCGCAGCCTCCGATCGAACCGATATCACCAGGCGCGCAAACCCGCTGAGGTGGCCGTTCAGCCCGGCCGGACCACCAGGCCGAGCGACTCGGCCAGCATGACCGCCTGGGCCTCGCCGACCACCGCGCCGGTGAGGGTCGCCGCGCGCGGGTCGAGCGCCGACAGGTCGCTGCCGCGCAGGTCGGCGTTGGTGAGGTCCGCATGGTCGAGGTCAGCGCCCGACAGGTCGCAGCCCACCAGCACGACGCCGGCCGCCGTGACCGCACCGAGGTCGGCCTCGCGGAGGCGGACGCCGTCGAACTGTGCGCCTGCAAGCGCGGCCCGGTGGAGGTTGGCGAACGACCAGTTGCCGCCCTCGACCTTGAGCAGGTCGAACCGGCAGTCGTTGAACTGCGCGCCCACGAGCTTGCAGCGCTCCAGCTTCGCGTCGAAGAAGACGCACGCGTCGAACACGCACGACGTGAACGCGAACTCCGTGAGGTGGGCGCTGTTGAAGCGCACGCCGCGGAACACGCACGAGTCGAACGTGGCGCCCGTTCCCGAGGCCTCCGTCAGATCGATGTCGGCGAACAGCGTGGCCAGGTGGTCCTCGCCGGACAGGTCGCGGGCGTACCAGTCCTCGCCGGAGACGGTGAGCTCGGTAGGGGGTAGCCGGATCATGCCGTCGACACTACGGGGTGCCACTGACAAAGGCGTCGCCGCCCGCGAAGGGCTGTCACTCGCGGGCGGCAGCAGCCGGGTCGTCCGGGGTCAGGCGGCGTCGGGGAAAGGGACCCCTGTGGTCGCGTGGCAGCGGTAGCCGTTCGGGTTCTTGCTGGGGCTCAGGTACTGCTGGTGGTAGTCCTCTGCGTAGAAGAACGGCCCGGCCTCGGCGGCGGGGGCGATCTCCGTGGTGATCGCGTCGTACCCCTTCGCGCTCAGCACCTCGGCGTAGCGCTTCGCCGTCTCCTGCGCGGCCTCCGCCTGCTCCGGCGTCGTCCAGTAGATCGCCGAGCGGTACTGCGTGCCGACGTCGTTCCCCTGCCGGAAGCCCTGCGTGGGGTCGTGCCGCTCCCAGAAGATCTTGAGCAGCTCTGCCTCGGTGACCTTGGTCGGGTCGTACGCGACGAGCGCGGTCTCCGTGTGGCCGGTCCGGGCGGTGCAGACCTCCTCGTACGTCGGGTTGGGCGTGGTCCCGCCCATGTAGCCGACGGCGGTGCTCACCACGCCGGGAACCTGCCAGTAGATCTCCTCCGCGCCCCAGAAACAGCCCATCGCCAGGTACAGCACGCGGGTGCCCTGCTCCCACGGACCCGTGATCGACGAGCCGAGCACCGTGTGCGGCCGCGGGGTCTGCAGCACCGGCGCGGAACGGCCGGGCAGGGCGTCCTCAGGGGCGACCATCGTGGTCTTGGTGGAACCGGAGCCGAAGAGCGAGTTGAAGAACGTCATCCGGACACATCCTTAGGGTCTGCTACGTGCGGTGGCACGCTTGTCTACAGCAACACGGACGGGCGTGACGGTGTTCCGCCGCCCTCACTGTGGCGTCGGTATGAGCTTGCGCACAAGAAGGCGAACTCGTGCCTGTGTGGCAGGTGCCGGAGAAGCGCGACGTGCGCCTGGCGCACCGGGAGTGCCGAAGAACTTGTGTAGGTACACCGCAGCGTCCTGCCCGCTGGAGCGCTTCGGCCAGTCATGGGCTTCGAGACCGGCGCCATCGGCTGACTCCAGAAGCCTCCAGACGTCGACGGCGTCTCTGTCCGTAAGGCGTTCTCGGTACGCGTACGACTTGAGTACGAGCGCAGCGCGGACGTCGGGAAGCAGGAGGGACAGGTCAAGGGTGCTGCCTGTGCTCAGGCGAGCAGCAAGAACCACCTCGGTCGCGGGTAGAGCGAGAGCGAGTGACAGACCGGGTACGGCATCGACGACCAGAGCGCCGTGCTCTTGGTTTGCCTCGTGCTTGCCGACGTACGAAGGGACGAGGACATCGATGACACGCCGTCCGCTGGGATCAGCACAGACGAAGCGGCTGCCGTCTTCCTGCGTGTAGCCGAGTCTCGACAAGGCCTCGGGTAACCGCGGATCGGCGCACACGGGCACGGGCACGCCCATGTCCGCATCCGCCGTCTCCCGGGCGGGAACCCGGTCGGCAACGCCATGAACATGCGTCAGGAGTGTTGTGGCGATGCCGCCGACCAAGCGGTACTCAATGTCGAGCGACATACTGATCGCGGCTATGTCGGCCGCCGCGAGCCACGCGCTGTCGGTTGCGGCCGATGGTGAGGCCAGTTCAAGAGTGGTCATGTGAGGGTTCCTGCGTCATGAGGTGGTCTCGGAGGCCGTCCGCACCGTCGTCGTGCCCCTGATGTACGAGGTCGACCCATATTCGCCACGGAGAGAGAATGGGATCACCATTCTCGGCGCGCCTGGTCGACGTGAGGAGATACGGATCGGCGGAGACGGCGAGGAACAGGTTGGCCGCCCTCGCGGCTGTCGGCGTGGCGTCGATCTGTTGGAGGTCGACCGGTGCTGCTGCCCAGACCCAGGCGGTAGACGGCCGGGCCCAGGGTGCGATCGCGTCGGCCGCGACGTCGCCACCGACTGCGTGTTCGATTTCCCGGTCCCGCAGATGCGCCATGACGCGACGAACGGCGGCCACGGGCTCGTCGAGGGTGAGCCACGAGGTGGCCATCTTCGGCCGCCATGGATACCTGACCAGGATCCAATCGGCGAGTCGGTCGTGCGACCTTGGTACCCACCCTGCTCGGGTGCGTTGCACGACGTCGCCGATGTCGTGCAACGCCTGGCTGATCCGCGGCTGAGTTACTCCGATCCGCTGGGCCAGCGTGCGCTGTGATACGCCCGGCGTCTCGAGCAGTTCGAAGGCCAGAGCGTACGTCGCCCAGGGAATGCGCCCTGGACGTCTGCTCGGTTCGGATCGGGCAACAGGACCTGTCAGGTCTCGCCGTCCGTCCGAAGAGAACAGGAAGCCCGTGATCGGTTCGCCCGCGGTATCGGGCACGACAAGCAGCGACACGCTCTCGTCCAGCGCGGCCTGGCTGACTCCAGCGCTCGCGGACGGCACTATGACCAGGAGCCAGACGCCCAGATCTCGTGCCGCTGCGGCGTGATTGCGTACCGCTGCCGGACGGATCGGCGCAGGGAAGACCATCGTGCGGTAGGCGGTTGACGGCCAACCGGCGCCCGCAAGCACGATGTCAGCACCGCTGTCCGGTGGGGGTGTGGAGGCGACCACACCCAACTGGTCAGCAATCGCGGACCAGGGTTCGGTGATAAGCATCAGACCCCCTTCCCGTCTAATGCTTATATCTTAGCCGCCTCTGTGGCTAGTGCGAGACGTGCGGTTGGTTGCCCGTTCTTCCAAGGGCGGATCTGGTGGCGGTGCCAGGCGTTGCGGGCCATTGTCGGGTCATGAGCCACGAGACCGGTTCGGTAGCAGTCCTGTCGGACATCCACGGAGTGCTCCCCGTCCTGGAGGCGGTGCTGGCGGAGCCCGACGTCGCCGCGGCCGACCGCGTCGTCGTCACCGGCGACCATGCCGCCGGCCCGCAGCCGGTCGAGGTGCTGGACCGCCTGCGCTCCCTGGGGGAGCGGGCGCTGCTGGTGCGCGGCAACGCGGACCGCGAGCTGGTGTCGCTCGCCCGCGGCGGCGCCACCGACATCCCGGATCCCGTCGCTCCGTGGGCAGCGGCCCAGCTTCGGCCCGACGACGTCGCGCTGCTCGCCGGCCTGCCGTACCCCGCCGAGCTGACGGTGCGCGGGTTCGGCCGCGTCGTGTTCTGCCACGCCACCCCGCGCGACGACGAGGAGGTGGTGCTCGTCGACTCCTCCCTGGAGCGCTGGGCCGAGGTGCTAGGCGGTCTCGACTCCGACGTCACCACGGTGGTCCTTGGCCACACCCACATGCCGTTCGCCCGGCTCGTCGACCGGCGCCTGTGTGTGAACCCCGGCAGCGTCGGCATGCCGTACGGCCGCGCAGGCGGGTCGTGGGCGCTCCTGCGGGACGGCCAGGTCGAGCTGCGGCACACGCCGGTCGACGTCGAGGCGGCCGTGGCCGCCGTCGTCGCCGGGAGTGCCTACCCGGACGCGGAGGGGTGGGCGCGAGAGTACGTGACCTCCGCCAACAGCGACGCCGACGCGCTGCGGGTGTTCGGGCCCAGGGACGGGCGGTCGAAGATGAAGGGACGCCTGCGGCAGCACGGGCTGACGGGGCGTGTCGACGAGCTCATGGACGGCTTCGGCGGGTGACCTGAACCGTCACTGTCAGTGGCTCCGCGTAGCGTTCCCTCCATGGCCGACACCAACCCCGAAGTCCTGTTCACCGACCCCGCCGCGTGGCGGGCCTGGCTCGACGAGCACGAGACGACGTCGGACGGCGTGTGGCTGGTGCTGGCGCGGAAGGGCAAGGACGCCCCGACGACGCTGACGTACGACACCGCGCTCGACGAGGCGTTGTGCAGCGGCTGGATCGACGCGCAGGGGCGCGGCCGCGACGACACGACCACCCTGCAGCGGTTCTGCCCGCGCAGGTCGCGCAGCCGCTGGTCGGCGCGGAACGTGCGGATCGTCGACCGCCTGATCGCGGAGGGGCGCATGCGGCCCCGCGGCCAGGAGGAGATCGAGAAGGCGAAGGCCGACGGGCGCTGGGACGCCGCCTACGAGGGCAGCAAGAACATCGAGGTGCCGGCCGACCTGGCCGAGGCGCTCGCGGCCAGCCCGCGCGCGACGCAGATGTTCGAGATCCTCACGGCGCAGAACAGGTTCGCGATCCTGTTCCGGATCACGGGCGTCAAGAAGCCGGAGACGCGGGCGCGGAACATCACCAAGTTCGTCGGCATGCTGGAGCGCGGCGAGACCGTCTACCCGCAGAAGCGGAAGCTGGACGACTGAGTCCGGCCCACGAGTTGCCCAGGAATCGCCCTTGAGATTCACTCGAAAACTCCAATAGGGTCCCAGGCGTCGCCGAGACCGGGGAGGGCCGTGGACAGCGAGGTCGTACTGCGGCTCGAGTCGGGCGACGTGCTGGTCACGTTCGTTCCCACCACCCCGGCCCCGCTGTCCGACGTCGCCCGCTCGGCCGGGCCCAGCATCCCGCCGGCCGACCCGCCGGTCTCCGCCGCCGCGCCTGTCGCGGCATCGGCTCGCGAGGCGACGACCGATCCGCTAGACGCCGTCGCCGCCCGGCTGGCCGCCGACGGCGTGCCCGTGCACCCCGGCCTGGAGGCGCTCCTCGACCTGCCCGAGGCCGCCCCGCTGCTGCGCACCCTTGAGACGTACCTCGAACGTGCGGGCAGCGCGCAGGCCACCGCCGAGGCGCTGCACCTGCACCGCACCTCGCTGTACTACCGGCTGCAGCGCGTCGAGCTGCTCGCCGGGACGGACCTCAAGGACGGCACCGAGCGGCTCGCCCTGCACCTGGCCCTCAAGGTGGCCCGGGCGGCGGGGCGGCTGGCCTGATCCGGCCGGACGGCTCCGCGCGCCACCGGGGCGCCCGGGCCGGGCGGCACCGCGGCCGACCGGGTCCCGAAGGGCTCGCCGACGAGATTGGTGCCTCGGCGGGCTCGGCCGGAACGACTCAGCGCACCGCCAGCTCGGCGATCGTCGTGCTGAGCTCCCGGCCGGCCACGCCCTCCGGCCAGCCGCGCAGCAGACTGCCGTCCTTGCTGATCAGGGCGACGAGCGGCGCCTCGGCGACGGCGTACATGAGCCACGCGTCGCCGGTCGGGTCCACGGCGACGGGGTACGTGATGTCGTTCCGCTCGACGTAGCCCGCGACGTCGTCGGGATCGGAGAGGTTGGCGACGCCGACGAACAGCACCTCGTCCTCGTACTCGTCGACCACGTCGTTGATCGGGCCCTGCTGACCTTCGCACCGCGTGCACCAGGTCTCGAAGAACACGAGCACGACCGGCCGCTTCGCCCACTGCTCGGCCAGGTCCAGCGTGGTGCCGTCGGTCAGCTCCAGGGTGAGCGGAGGTGCGGGCGGCGCGTCGGCGGGCGCGCTCCGGAACTCGACGTCCGGGGGGACCGGACCCGGCAGCCGGCCGCGCGGCGGCCCGGCACAGCCCGCGAGGGAGCCGACGACGAGCCCGGCCACGAGCACCGCCGTGATCGCGCCCCTCATCGCAGCACCGCCTCGGGCGCGTCGTCGAGGGCGGGGTTGGGCTGGATGGGCACGGGGCCGCGGTCTCCGATCATCAGCTCGGCGCCGGACAGGTCGACCGAGGCCGGGACCTCCAGCGACATGACGCACACCGTGGGCTGCCGCTCGGCGCCCAGGTCGACGGAGAAGGCCTTCTCGGCCCGCCCCTCCGGCAGCGCGCCGGCGGCGAGCACGTCGCCGTCGGCCACGATCTGGTACGCCGCCTGCGGGTGCGCGTACCGGAAGGCACGTGCGCCGGAGCAGGGGTCGGACGGTTCGCGGAGGTTCGCGTCGGGCACGACGAGTCGCACGGCCTGCGTGTCCCCGGCGCTCGCTGCCGACCCGGAGCACCCGGCGAGCGCGCCAGCGAGCCCGCCACCAAGAAGGACGCTCGCCACGACGCCGACGACCGCGCGCTGGACGCCCGCTGCGGGCTTGGCGCCTGGTGCGGGCTTGGCGCCTGGTGCCGGCTCGGCGCCCCGACGCCCGGCTCCTGGCCCCACGAGTTCGGTCTGTTGCCCGGCCGATCTCGTGAGTTCGGCTCTTTGCATCGAGATCGGTCCACCGCTGGACCGATCTCGATGCAACAGACCGATCTCGGCGCGCGGCGCCAGCAACGGACCGACTTCGCGCGCCAGGATATTGGGCGCCAGGTTCACTCGCGGTCTCGCAGGTCGCCGGCCGCGGCGGAGAGTGCTGCGGCGGCAAGGTTGCGCTGTCCGACGTCGGCCAGGCTCGCCGCTTCCTGCGCGAACCGGGCCAGGGCCGCATCGGCTCCGCCACCCGACAGCCCGCCACCCGACAGTCCGCCGCCGGGCACCCCATCACCAGATGCTCCACCGCCGGACGCCGAGCCGCCGGACACCGAGCCCCGCAGATACCCCTGCAACCGCCGCGCCTCCCCGCCGCTGAGCACTCCACGCTCCCGGTAGTCGCCCACCAGGTCGAACAGCGAGCGCACGCTCGGCGCCTTCGCCCGCAGCGGCACCCGCACCGTCGTCGAGACACCGGGGTCCGACTCGCTCGTGACGGTCAGGGTCAGTACCGCGGTCCGCGCCGCGCCGTCGGACGCCGTCGCATAGGCGGAGACGGGCAGCGTCTCGCCCGCCTCGACCGCCGTGACCTCGTACGGGAGCGACACGTCCCAGCCCCGGCCTCTGACGGAGGCCGAGATCCGGTACACGTCCGAGCCGAAGACGCCGTCGCCGGCCTCGCCCGTGTTCCGCAGCGGCACGTTCACGAGCGTCGTGCCGTCGCCCACCGGATGCTGCTGGGCCCGGCCGAGCCGTGCCCCGCGCTCGAACGGTCCGGAGGCCCGCAGGTTGCGCACGGCGACGTCGTAGGTCAGCGCACCCTCGGCGTCGCGCGACGCGTCGAGCACGTACAGGTGCAGGTCGTTGGGCTCGTCCACGTACTCGTACGAGCTGCCCGACCCGGTGCCCGCGTGGAACGTCGCGTCGTCGAGCTGGCGGGGGTCGCCGCGCACCACGGGCACGGGCGTGCCGTCGGGACGGTAGTAGTCGATCCGGTTGATGTCGTCGGGGTTGGCGTCCACGAGCCACTCGCGGGGCGTGCCGGAGGGCTGGTTCTGCGCCACGAGCACGCCGTGGCCGGCGGTGAACGAGTCGTTGCCCACCCGGTCCACGACCTCCATCGTGAAGTCTGTCCAGCCCGTCCCGTCCGGGCACCAGAAGTCGCTGTCCTCCGGCACGTCGGCGGCGCACTGGCCGGCCGTGTACCCGCCGTCGAGCGCGACCTCCAGGCCGACCTTGTCATCGCCGGGCACCGATGACCGGGCCTTCAGGGTCGTGACCGCCAGGCCCTGCTCCGCCAGCTCGGACCGGGTCAGCAGCACCTGGTCGTCCTCGGCGAGCACGCCGAGGTCCTGCTTGTAGTGCAGCATGTGGTGCGGCCCGAGGGCGGAGCCGCCCGCGTTCGGGATCTGCCACCGGTTGTGGGTGCCGCCGGGCCCGTTGAAGGAGCCGCGGCTCATCATCTCCCAGTAGCCGGTGTAGGCGCGGGTGTTGTCGGCGAACGGGTTGTGGTAGTTGTCCGGCAGGTCGCGCAGGTGGCTGAACTCGTGCGCGAACACGCTCAGCCCTGAGCTCTCCGCCTGGGTCGACGTGCCGCCGCCGGCGTTGGGCCAGTGGTTGGCCGCCGACCGCCACGACGTCCAGTCCACGTAGCGCGTGGGCGCCCAGTTCGGCATCGGCTCACCGTTCTGGTTGAGCGGCGGCTCGCCGTTCTCGTCGCGCGGCGGGCCCAGCGCGTCCGGGACGTCCTCGGGGGACTCGAACATCATCCGCCCGAACTCCTCCCACGTGGACGTCTCGTCGTGTCCCGCCGTCACCCAGAAGGCGTTGTCGAAGCCGCAGAGCCGGTCGTCGCAGCCGCCAAGGTCCTCGTACCAGGCGGCGAAGCCGGCCTCGCGGATGTCCTTGCCGCACTCGTCGCCCTGCGGGCAGTACTCCTCGACCGGCGCGTTGAACGCCCCGTCGTAGCCGTACTCGTGCAGCTTGCCCGGCAGCTCGTACGGGCCGAACACCTCGACGTCCACGCCGATGCGGCCGTGGCTGTCCTCCATCCAGTACCCGTGCAGGGTCTGGCCGCCGTTGTACTCGTTCGGGGTGGCGTAGTAGTCGTAGAACCACTCGTCGACGTCGTCCGGCGCCACCGGCTGGAACCCGCTCTGCGGGTTGCCGAACGGGTGCGACTGCGGGTCCTGCGTGATGAGGAACGGCTGGTCCTCGAACTCCAGCAGGACCACCGCCGTCCGGTACTGCACGTCGCTGCCCTGCGAGGTCTCCGCCGAGTCCCACGCCGCCGGCCGCACCGGCGTGTAGTCGTCCCAGGTCATCTCCGCCTGGTCCGTCCAGTCCTGCGGGTCCGGCGCCGCGACCGGGCTGCCCGACGGCGGATGGGTCGCCTCGGCGGTCGACGTCGCCCCTACCAGTGGAAGAGTGAGCGGGACGGCGAGCGCCGCCGCGGCGGCGACGGCCGCCGTGCGCCGGGCCGCCCGTCGGGTGGCTACGGGTCGTCGTGCCGGTCGTGAGCCTGATCGGAGCCTCATGGGACACCTCCGGGATCGTCCGTGACGCGGCCGCAGCGGGCCGTGCCGTGAGGCTACGAGCGTCAGCCCGCCGCGTCATCGGTCAGGTGTCGGGCGTTCGTTCCGACATCTGTCGGATCCGTGTGCGCCGCGTGCACCTTCCGTGCGGCGCGTGCGCATGCCGGTGGGGTGTCGGTGTGCTCCCCTAGGGTGTTGTCCGTGTCGCAGACCGAGGAGACGAGCGTGACGTCCACCCAGACCACCGCGCAGCCCACCGACGAGTCCGGGGCGGTCCCGCCGGCCATCCGTGCCGCGGCCGCCTGGTCGTGGCGCATGCTCCTGATCGGCGCGTTCATCGCGGCGGCCCTGTGGCTCCTGGCGCTGCTCAAGACGATCGTCGTGCCGGTGGCCATCGCCCTGCTGCTCACGATCATGCTGACGCCCGTGCGGCGGCTCCTGAACGAGCGCCTGCGCGTGCCGCGCGGGCTGTCGGCAGGGATCGCGCTGGTCGGCCTGATCGTGGTCGTCGCCGGCCTGATCACCCTGGCCGGGCAGTCGATCGCCAGCGGGTTCGCCGACCTGCGGACCCAGGCCGTCAACGGCTTCAACGAGCTGTGGGCCCAGGTCTCGGCCACGTTCGGGCTGGAGAACGAGCTGGAGAGCTACAGCCAGGACATCCTCGACCAGCTCGAGGCCCAGCAGAGCGCGATCGTGAGCGGTGCCCTCGGTGCCGCCGCCACCGCAGGCAACGTGCTCGTCGGGGCCCTGATCGCGCTGTTCTGCACGTTCTTCTTCCTGCACGACCCGCGCGGGATCTGGGGCTGGGTGGTCGGCCTGCTCCCGCGGTCCGCGCGCGAGCGCGTGAACCAGGCCGGCCGGCGCGGCGCCGTCACCCTGGCGGCCTACACCCGCACGCAGATCCTCGTCGCCGCGGTCGACGCCGTCGGCATCGGGATCGGTGCGGCGTTCTTCGTGCCGTCGCTCGCACTGCCGATCGGCATCCTCGTGTTCGTCGGTTCGTTCGTGCCGATGGTCGGTGCCGTCGTCACGGGCGCCATCGCCGTCGTCGTGGTGCTCGTGTCGAACGGCTGGATCGCGGCCCTCATCATGCTCGGCGTGGTGCTGCTGGTGCAGCAGGTGGAGGCGCACGCGCTCCAGCCGTTCCTCATGGGCCAGGCCGTCTCCCTGCACCCGGTCGCGGTGATCCTCGCCGTCGCCGCCGGCTCGTTCGCTGCCGGCATCGTGGGCGCCCTGTTCGCCGTGCCCCTCGTCGCCCTGCTGAACACCGTGATCCTGTACCTCAACGGGCACGACAAGTTCCCGGAGCTCGGCGAGGAGGACGCGCTGCCCATCCGGTGGCGCGCCGTGGACGCGCCACCGATCCGGCTGCGCCGCGGAGCGGTCGAGAGCGCGGCGGTGGCCGAGACCGGCACGGCGGCCGAGACGGCCGTCGTGGACGGCCCGTCGGCCGACGGCGACGCCGTGCCGGAGGGTGAACAGAACCGCTGAACGTGCATCTGGGGCCGTAGTCGGGCAGCATGCCCGCTGTGCCACTGGATCCGTTCGACCTGGAGTCCTACGGCGGCCACCTCACCGTGACCGCCGACGACGCCCGGGCTGCCGCCGAGCTGCTCGACGGCGTCATCACGCGCACCCCGATCACCGAGAGCCGCGCGCTCTCCACGATCGCGGGCACGAAGGTGCTGCTCAAGTGCGAGAACCTGCAGCGGGCCGGGTCCTTCAAGGTGCGCGGCGCCTACGTCCGGCTCGCGCGGCTGTCGCCGGCCGAGCGGGAGCGCGGCATCGTGGCGGCCTCGGCCGGGAACCACGCGCAGGGTGTCGCGCTCGCCGCCGGGATGCTCGGCATCGACACCGTGGTCTACATGCCGGTCGACGCCGCGCTGCCCAAGGTCGCGGCGACCCGCGGGTACGGCGCAGAGGTGCGCATGGTGGGCTCGTCGGTGGACGAGGCCCTCGCCGCGGCCCGCGTCGAGGCGGCGCGGTCCGGCCGGGTGCTCATCCACCCCTTCGACCACGTGGACGTCGTCGCGGGCCAGGGCACCGTGGCCCTGGAGATCCTGGAGCAGGTGCCGGACGTCGCCACCGTCGTCGTGCCGCTGGGCGGCGGCGGGCTGGTGGCGGGGATCGCCGCCGTGCTGGCCGAGGCCGCGCCGCACGTCAAGGTCGTGGGCGTGCAGGCGGCGTCGGCCGCCGCGTACCCGGGCTCGCTCAAGGCGGGCAAGCCGCTGCCGAGCGCGCTGGGCGCCACCATGGCCGACGGCATCGCGGTGGGCCTGCCCGGCGACGTGCCGTTCGGGATCGTGCAGAAGCAGGGCGTCGAGGTCCGCACCGTCACGGAGGACCAGCTCTCGCGCGCGCTGCTCGCGGTGCTGGAGCGCTCGAAGCTGATGGTCGAGCCCGCCGGTGCCGCGGGGGTCGCCGCGGTCATGGCCGCGGGTCCCGGCGTCTTCGCCGGCCCGGTGGTCGTGGTGCTGTCGGGCGGGAACATCGACCCGCTCGTGCTGCTCCGCGTGGTGCAGCACGGTCTCGTGGCGGCCGGGCGGTACCTGAAGCTCCAGGTGCGGCTCATGGACCGGCCCGGTGCGCTCGCCCGGCTCGTCGAGACCATCGCCGCCGTCGGGGCCAACATCGTGGCCGTGGACCACACGCGCACCGACATCTCGCTCTCGGTGTCCGAGGTGTCCGTCAACCTGCAGCTCGAGACCAAGGGCGCCGACCACCGGTCCGCCCTCGTGGAGCGGCTGGAGTCCGAGGGCTACGACGTGACGGCGTTCTGAGTGTCGTGCGGGCCGGTTCCCGTTCGTCGTCAGGATGACGCGGCCGCCCCGGCCGCGCGACCATGACGACCGGGACCTGCCCCGGAAGGAGCACACACCATGCGCTATCTCATGCTCGTCCTGTCCACTCCCGACGTCCCCGCAGAGCCCGGCGACGTGCCCGCGATCGAGGACTGGGTCCGCGACACCTACGGCACCGGCCACGCGATCATCGGCGACCGCCTGCGCCCGCCCGCCGACGCCGTCGGCGTGCAGGTCCGCGGCGGCGAGGTGGTCGTCACCGACGGCCCGTTCTCGGAGACCAAAGAGGTGATCGCGGGCTTCGACATCCTGGAGGCGCCCGACCTCGACGAGGCCATCCGGATCGCCGCCGCCCACCCGATGGCGTACACGGGCGCGCTGGAGCTGCGCCCCTTCTGGCCCCTGGAGCTCGACGGCGCCGCGGCCCCCGAGGCGGAGGCCCGCTGATGCGTTACCTCATGCTCGTCATCGAGCCGGACACACCCGACCGCGCGCCGACACCGGAGACCGAGACCTGGGTCGCACGGCAGGACGCCTCGGGCGCGCGAGTCATGGGCTCGCGCCTGCGACCGGCCGCGGACGTCCGCCGCGTGACGGTGCGCGACGGCGAGACGGTCGTGACGGACGGGCCCTTCTCGGAGTCCAAGGAGGTCATCGGCGGCTTCGACATCATCGAGGCGGCGAGCCTCCAGGAGGCGCTCGCGATAGCGGCCGCCTCCCCGGGCGCCCGGGACGCGATGGTCGAGGTGCACCCGTTCTGGCCGACGGAACCGTGACCGACGTCGGGCAGGCCGTCACCGCGGCCTTCCGCGACGAGTGGGGCCGTGTGCTCGCCGCCGTCGCGCGCAGCACCGGTGACCTCGACCTCGCGGAGGACTGTGCCCAGGAGGCGTTCGCGGTCGCGCTGCGCACCTGGCCGCGCGACGGCGTGCCCGACCGCCCGGGCGCGTGGCTCACCACCACGGCGCGCAACCGTGCGCTCGACCGGCTGCGGCGGCGCAAGGTCGAGGTCGAGAAGGTGGCGGTCTCGGCGCGGCTGACCGAGCGGCTCGACCCGGAGGTCATCGACCCGGCCGCCGAGGTCGCGGCCGGGCTGGACGACGGCGCCGCCTGGGCCGGCGTCGAGCAGGAGGACGCCGACGGCGACCTCCTGCGCCTGGTCTTCACCTGCTGCCACCCGGCCCTGCCGCTGGAGGGCCGGGTGGCGCTCACGCTGCGGTCCCTCACCGGTATGACGACGGCGCAGGTGGCGCGGGCCTTCCTGGTGCCGGAGGCGACGATGGCCCAGCGGCTGACCCGGGCGAAGCGCAAGATCCGCAGTACCGGCATCACGTTCCGCGTGCCCCCGCCGGAGCTGCTGCACGAGCGCGTCTCCGCGGTGCTGGCCGTCCTGTACGTGCTGTTCACCGAGGGCTACGACGCGTGGGCGGAGCCGGACGACGACGTCGCCGGCGCGGCGGACCGCCGTGCCCTGGCGGACGACGCGATCCGCGTCGCCCGGCTGGTCGCGCGCCTCCTGCCCGACGAGCCCGAGGCGCGCGGGCTGCTCGCGCTGCTCCTGCTCCAGCACGCACGACGGCGGGCCCGCCTGGGCCCCGCGCCCGAGGGCGTGCCGCGCACGCTGGAGGAGCAGGACCGGTCGCTCTGGCACCGCGACGAGATCGCGGAAGGGCTGGCGGTGCTCGACGACGTGCTCGCGGAGCGTCGCGCCGGGCCCTATCAGGTGCAGGCGGCGATCGCGGCGCTGCACGCGCGGGCGCCGTCGGCGCAGGAGACGGACTGGGTCGAGATCGCGGCCCTCTACGACGTCCTGGTCGGGATGACCAGTTCACCCGTGGTGGCCCTCAACCGGGCGGTCGCGGTGGGGATGTCCCGGGGTCCTGAGGCGGGACTGGCCGCGCTCGACGAGGTGGCGTCCGCGCCCGAGCTGGCGGCCTACCACCTGCTCCCGGCGATGCGGGCCGACCTGCTGCGGCGCGCGGGCCGGACGGCCGAGGCCGCGGCGGAGTACCGGCGGGCCCTCGACCAGGTGGACCGGGAGGGCGACCGGCGGATCCTGCGCCGTCGGCTCGCCGCGCTGGGGACAGCGACGTAGGTGCGCGACGCAGGTCGCCAAGTAGTAGAGCGCCCGTCCGGCCCCTCCCGGCTGGGCCGGGAAAGACTCGGACAGGCGCTCTGCTTCGCGGAACCTACCTCGCGAGACCTGGTCAGCCCTGGAAGGGCTTCGCGCCCGTGATCTCCACGGGGATGTCGCGCCCGTTGGGGGCCGTGTAGCTCGTCTTGGCACCGATCGACTTCCCGGCGATGGCGGCGCCCAGCGGCGACGTCGGCGAGTAGACGTCGAGGTCCGTGGACCCGGCCATCTCGCGCGAGCCGAAGAGGAAGTTCATCTCGTCGCCCGCCACGACAGCGGTCACGACCATGCCCGGCTCCACCTTGCCGTCGTCCGCCGGGGTGCCGACCTGGACGTTGCGGAGCTTCTCGGTGAGCTCGAGGATGCGCGCCTCGTTCTTCGCCTGCTCCTCGCGGGCGGCGTGGTACCCGCCGTTCTCCTTGAGGTCGCCCTCGTCTCGGGCAGCGGCGATACGCTCGGTGATCTCCGACCGGTAAGGGCCGGAGAGGTGCTCCAGCTCAGCCTTGAGCTTGTCGTGCGCTTCCTGGGTGAGCCAGGTGACAGAGACATCGGCCACGGGGGCTCTCCTTTCGTCGTTGCTCGATCGAGCCACAGTTCCGGCAGCGCGCGGGTCCCGGCCGACGGAGCCGATCGGGCACGCGCGTCAGCCGGACAACTCAGCGTGTGAAACGACTAGAATATCAAGCGCCTGGAAACAACGGCCAAGCCATTGCCGGGTTCCGCTCTGAGCGGACGCGCCGGCCGTTCGTCACCGCAGGGTCTCAGCGCAGGTCACAGTGGTCGACGACGCCGGTGGTGGCCAGCTCCGTCGTGGCGATCGTCACGGTGTGCCGGGTGGTGCGTTCGGCCTCCGGGCCCACCTCGACGTCGATCGCGCCGACCTCGGCGAAGGTCCTGCTCAGCGCGGTCACCGTGCACACGGCCTCCGTGCCCGGCGGCATGCTGACGTCGAACGTCACGTCCACCTGCTCGGGACCCACCACGGAGAAGCCGACGTCGGTGAAGGTCACGGGGTCGCGCTGCGTGTCGACGATGGTGAACCACGCCGCGATGGCCACGCCCGCCGCCAGGGCCAGGCCGACGGCGATCCGGGCGCCCACCGAGAGCTTGGGCCGCGGCAGGACGCCGTCCGACTCGTCCCACGGGTCGTCCTGCCCGGGTCGGTCGTCCTGACCTGGTCGCGCGGCCGGTGCCTGCGCTCCGGTCCGTGCACGGCCGTAGCGTTCGGCCAGGCTCGGTGCCGGCGAGGTCGGGCTGCCAGCCGGTACGGCGCCGCCGGTCGGTGCCGCGCTGCCGGCCGGTGCGGCGGGGTCTTGGTCGGTCATCAGGCTCGCTCGGATCTGGGTGTCGGTGGTTCGTAGCAAGATTGTCCGTGGACCATCATGGTCCATGCGAGAGATTGTCCCAGTCCCGTCCCACACAGGAGGACCTAGTGTCCGTACCCGAGCGCGAGCCGCTCCGTCTGATGGCGGTGCACGCGCACCCTGACGACGAGTCGAGCAAGGGCGCCGCCACGACGGCCCGCTATGCCGCGGAGGGGGTGGAGGTCCTCATCGTGACGTGCACGGGGGGCGAGCGGGGCGACATCCTCAACCCGTCGTACGAGGTGCCGGAAGGGCACGAGTTCGAGTCGATCGAGGGACGGCGCGCCGTGCGCCGGCTGGAGATGGACCGCGCGGCCGAGGCTATGGGCGTGCGCCAGCGGTGGCTGGGCTTCGTCGACTCGGGCCTGCCGGAGGGCGACCCGCTGCCGCCGCTCCCGGAGGGCTGCTTCGCGCTGGTGCCGCTGGAGGAGGCCGCTGCGCCGCTGGTACAGGCGGTGCGCGAGTTCCGGCCGCACGTGATGACGACGTACGACCCGTCGGGCGGCTACCCGCACCCGGACCACATCAAGTGCCACGAGGTGTCGTTCGAGGCGTTCCACGCAGCGGGCGACCCGGACCGCTACCCCGGCACGGGCGAGCCGTGGCAGCCGCTCAAGCTGTACTACAACCACGGCTTCTCGATGAAGCGCATCCGTGCGGTGCACGAGGCGATCGTCGGCGCGGGGCTGGAGTCGCCGTTCGGCGACTGGGTCGAGTCGCGGGACGCACACGAGGTCCCGGAGCGCCAGGTGACGACGCTGGTCCCGGTGGCCGACTACTTCCCGAACCGCGACGCCGCCCTCATGGCGCACGCCTCGCAGATCGACCCGGAGGGGTTCTTCTTCGCGGTGCCGCGCGACCTTGAGGTCGACGTGTGGCCGTGGGACGAGTACGAGCTCGCCGAGTCCCGGGTGCCGCTGCCCGAGCGCGCGGACGGCGAGTACGAGGAGGACCTGTTCGAGGGCGTCCGGTCGGAGGTCCCGGCATGAACCCGCTGATCGCCGGCGCCGTCGCCCTGACGACCGAACCGTCGCCGAACCCCACGGAGAACCAGCTCCGCCCGGGCCTGGAGGAGTGGCAGGTCTCGCCGGGCCTGATCGGCTTCCTGGTCACCTTCGCGCTCGCGGTCGCGTGCGTGCTCCTGTTCCTGAACATGACCAAGCACCTGCGCCGGGCCGGCCACAACGCCCGTGAGCAGGGCCTTCCGGTCGCCACTCCGGACGTCATCGGCTTCCGCCGGGAGGACGGCGATGGGCCTGGGTCCGACGGCCGCGGCTCCGATGGCCCTGGTTCGGGTGGCTCTGGATCCGGCGGCACGCCGGACCACAGCCCGTCGCCCAGCGAGGGCGGGGGATCGTCGTCCGGTAGTGGTTCCTCCGACAGCGGTTCCTCTGGCAGCAGCTCGTCCGGGAGTGGCGCCTCTGGTGGTGGGTCGTCCGGTGGTGGCTTCTTCAGCGGCTTCAGTGGTTTCGGCGGCGACAGCTCCTCCGGCGGCTCCGACGGCGGCAGCTCGGGTGGCTGAGATGGCCCAGCCGGGCGCCGCGGGCGGTGCGAGCGGCGTGGTGCGGGTGACGGTCGCCCAGGTGGCCGTCTCCGACGACCACGCCGCCAACCGCGAGACGATGCTGGATGCGTTCAAGGCAGCGGAGCGGGTCGAGGCGAACCTCCTGGTGCTGCCCGAGTACGCGTCCGCCTACGACCGCCACGGCGTGGGCCCGGAGCACGCGGAGCCGCTCGACGGGCCGTTCGTCACGCTCCTGCGGGAGCGGGCGCGCAAGACCGGCATCGCCGCGATCGCCGGCGTCACGCTGCCCGGCACGGACGGCGTCCGCGGCGTGAACGCGCTCGTGGTGGCCGACGGCGGTGGTGGGCTCGCCGGCGTCTACCGCAAGGTGCACCTGTACGACGCGTTCGGGTACCAGGAGTCCGAGCTGCTCGAACCGGGCCCCGCCGACGCCGACCCGGTCGTGCTGCCCCTGGGCGGGCTTACCTTCGGCGTCCTGACCTGCTACGACCTGCGGTTCCCCGAGTCGGCCCGCCGGCTGGTCGACGTCGGCGCCGACGTCCTGGTCTACCCGGCCGCGTGGGTCGCCGGCCCGCTCAAGGCCGACCACTGGCGCACGCTGCTCCGGGCGCGGGCGATCGAGAACACTGCGGTGGTGCTCGGCGTCGGCATGACGGGCAATGGCGTCACGGGGCGCACGCTGCTCGTGGGGCCGGACGGCGTCGTCGGCCTGGAGCTGGGCGAGGAGGCGGCCTACCGCACGGTCGACCTGGACCCGGCGCCGCTGGCGGCGGTCCGCAAGACCAACCCGTCGCTGGCGAACCGCCGCTACACGGTGGTGCCGACCGGCGCCTGACCTTCCGTGGTTGCGGCGTGCGGCTGCTGCCCCGTGGGTTGCGGCCTGCGGCCGACGCCCATGGCGCGGAGCCGTGGCTGGCGCCCACGGCCCGGCCTGCGGCCGACTCTCGTTGAGCATGTACTTGCTGCCAGAAGGGCGCCGGAACTGGCATTAAGTGCATGCTCAGCGGTAGTCAGGAGTCGGATGGTCAGGTGGTGAAGTGGTAGACGGCGGCGGTGGCGCCGTCGGCCCAGTGGTAGGCGGGGAGGAACCCTTCGTAACAGTGGCGGCCTGGTCGGGCGGGTTCGTCGTCGGGTACCCATTGGTAGGTGTGGCGGTTCTGGTCGGTGCCGACGCGGCGTAGCGTGACTGGGCGCCCGCAGTTCACGCACATTCCGTGCGGGATCTGCGCCTCGGTTGGTTCCGGCGCCGCCGAAGGTTCGATTGCCGATGGAGGTTCGGTTGCGGATGGGGGCGGGGGTGGGGTCACGGTGGTGAGGGCTTCGGAGGCGAAGTCCTCGTGCGCCTGGTCCTCGTGCGCCTGGTCCTCGTGCGCCTGGTCCTTTTGCGCCGGCTGCCCGACGACGGCACCGCTCATGGCGTGACCGCCAGGGAGCGCAGCACGTCGACCACGCCGTGCTGGTGGAGGGTTCCGGTGATCTCGTCGGCTGCGGCGCGGACCTCTTCCGATGCGTCGGCCATGGCGATGCCGCGGGCGGCCCAGGTCAGGGCCTCGATGTCGTTGGTGGAGTCGCCCACGGCCACGGTGCGCTCAGGTGGGACGCCGAGCCGGCGCCGGACGGCCTCCAGGGCAGTGGCCTTGGAGACGCCCCCTGCGGTGACGTCAATCAGGCCGACGTCGGCGCCGGGCGTCGCGGTGAGTCCGGCACGACGGAGCGGACCGATCAGGTGCCGTACCTCCGAGGCGCGCAGGACGACCCGTGGCGTGGTGACCTCGCCGAGCTCGTGGACCGGCAGCATGGTCTGCTCACCCCGCAGCAGGCCGGCCGGGAAGGGCTCACTCACGTAGTAGCCGACTCCGATCTCCTCGACGGCTATCGCCATGTCGTGCTGGCGGGCGTTGAGGGCGGCAGCCACTACCTGGCGCGCGTCCACCACCCGCACGTCGGAGAGATCGAAGTGGTGGCCACTGGGCGTGAGGTGCGTGATGACTGCGCCGTTCGACGCCACCGCCCACCCGCCGACCAGGTGGAGGGAGCGAGCGATCGGCAGCACCCCGGCTAGGGAACGCCCAGAGGCCAGCACGATGTGGTGACCGGCTTCGAGTGCCGCGGCGACGGCTGCCGCAGTGAGGTCGGGCACGTCCACGCTGCCGCTGTTGGTCAGAGTGCCGTCGATGTCCAGTGCGACCATCCACGCGCCGGTGTTTCTCGCCTCGGGTTCATCGGCCGCGGGATGATGGGACGCCGTCTTTACCGGGCGCGGCGGTGTGGACTGGTGCGGGGTAGTCAGCATCTTGTGCTCCGGGTCGATCGAGGTTCGAGAACCTGCGCGTGGCGGACTAATCGCCGCCCGAAATCAGGGAACCGGATCGGTCGGGATGTGCGTCACCATGTGTGCGCAACTGCCACATCGCAGCCACCAGCCGTTACGCTGAACCGGCCAGTCCCCTGGACAGTCGGAAGAGTGAACGGCATGGCCCGTGAACCCGAGAGCATTGCCCAGCAGCGTCGAGCCCTGGGGCAGATGCTCGCTGCGTTTCGCAAGGCCGCCAACCTGACCCAAGAACAACTCGCCAACGCCACGTTCCGTGATCGCTCAACAGTCACCCACATCGAGAACGGACGTGCCCGCGCCGACGAACGGTTCTGGCGAGTATGCGACGACACGGTCGAGGCCAACGGCGTCCTTCTGACGGGCTTTCACGGACTGATGGCCGCCAAGCAAGCCCACGAACAGCACGAACAGCGAACCCGACTCGCACGGGCCCGGGCACGTGCCAACTCGCTTAGCACGAACGCCACCGGCGCCCAGGGCGGCGCTGCGGCTGAGACTGACACGTCGAGCTTGGCGTACGCACTGGGCATGGTGGAGTCCGGGCAGCCCGACGGCCTCGGTATAGCAATCGATGCGCTGGACGAGGTCATCGCCTTCGGCTCTGACCGGCTTGCGACCGCTGGTCCGGCCTCAGTCCAGGCAGACCTGCTTACGGCCCGCCGGTTCGCTCGCTCGCTATTCGACAAGTACAAGCCGGTCGGGGCACAGGCCGCGGACATCCAAGCGGCAGCGGCCTGGTTGTCCAGTCTCCTAGCCGTCGCATCGTCCTACGCAGGTGACCACGTCTCTGCCCTCGTCTGGGCGCTGGACGCCCAGAATCGCGGTCAATTGGCGCGGCACCCGGTGATCTCCGGGTGGGCCTTGCTGACCCGCGCCACGATCTCCCACTATCAAGGTCACGCCGCTCGTTCCCTGGATCTGGCTCGTCAGGGCGCAGCCGTGGCACCAGCAGGGACGGTGGCATTCGCCAAACTGACCTGTCAGCAGATGCGCTCACACGCCTCGCTGGGCGACACCGACGGCATGCAATCTGCTCGCCGCCGCGCGCAGTCCGCGACCGCTGCTCTCGATGACAGCAGCAACGCTGGCGTGCACTCGATCGCGCGCGCCGCCGAGCCGCCGTACATGGCAGCCTCCTTACTACTGGTCGGAGAGCATGCGGAGGCCTCGACCATCACCGAGGACCTGATCGCCACGGCCTATCCCGAGGGTCGTGCCCGCAAGACCTCCAGCTACGCCCGGACTCTTCTTGTACTGGCCCTGGCGCAGGCTGGGCTCGGGAAAATGGATCAGGCCGCAGTGACCGGCACAGCTGCCCTGAGTGTGCCCGGTACTGTGTGGCCCACCATCGTCCTGGCCGGAAAGCTCGATCGTGCTCTCACTGGTGCCGGTGACCACGACGTGGCCGAGGTCTCCGAGTTCGCTGGTCTGTACCGTGACGCCGCACGCGACCTCGCAGCAGCAGGGAGCCAGAGGTGACCGATCGGCGTGAAACACCTCGACCCGGCGACGCGGCACCCGCGTACGCCGGCATCGACTTCAGCGTCGCCGAGATCAGCCCCGAGCAGGTTCCGCAGATCACCGCCTTCGTGGACATCGAGGCACCGCCGACCGGCCCGTCGGCCTACTTCGTGTTCGGCACCAACCAGACGCTGCCCGCCGACCTTGTCGCTGACCGCTACAGGCAGGGGCTGGCCCCGCTGATCATCGTGACCGGCGGCATCAACCGGCACAACGGCATCGTCGAAGGGCACGTCCTGCGCGACCTGCTCATCGAACGAGGCGTGGCCGAGGACGTGATCCGTGTCGAAGCGGAGTCGTCAGACACCTGGCGGAACGTCCAGAATTCCGCCGCGTTCCTCGACGAGGCCGTCCGGCGCGGTCTGCCGGTCACGGCGGTGTCCAAGTGGTACCACCGGCGCTCCATCCAGATCCTTGCCGCCGTGCACCCCACCGCGGTGCCGTTGTACGGGCTGAGCTACGAGCCGGTCTACTCTGGTGCTCCGATCACCCGGGACACCTGGCCTGAGCACCCTGACGGACGACGACGCGTCGTCCGCGAATGGCAGGAAAGCCGCCGGCGTATTGCCGACGGCACCTTTGCACCGCTCAAGCGAACCACCGAAGGGTTCGTCCCGGATCGACGCTAGTGAGTAGCGCCCTGCTCGCACGCTCCGACCCGGCCTTCCGCCTCAGGCATCAAGACCCTTCACGTACTCCTCGAAGGGCACCGACTCGGCCAGCGCAATCCGCTGGTACTCGATGAACCGAGAAACGTCGCCCTCGAACACTTGTCACGACATGGACCCGCCCCTTCGACTTCCCCTCGGCGCGCACCCGCTTCAGGTCGTCGGTGTACTCGTTCGAGTAGGCGTACGGGTCGATACGCTCGCCCGCAAGAAACGCACGAAACTCGTCATCTTCCTGCGACACGCGATACTCCGGCAGCGTTTCAAGGCGCCATGCTTCGCTGCGGAAATCCAGAAACTTGGCGTCCCACGCCTCACCATCCAAGAGCACGCGTAACCTCCCTCAGCGCCGATCTCGGGATCTCCACACACCTCGACCCCCTCGTGCGCTTCGACGGTACGAGCATCGGTGCTCGCCGTCCATGCAGCAGCGACAATATTTGCGTGCCGGGTAGGAAGGGAGCACCCGTGTCGATCCAGGTAGCCGTCTGCGGTCCCCGCGACTGCACCGACCAGGACGAGGAGAACGCGCGCGAGATCGGCCGCCTCCTGGCCCGGGCCGACGCCGTCGTCCTCAATGGCGGCGGCACCGGGGTGATGGCGGCGGTCTCCGCAGGGGCCCGCGCTGCCGGCGGTCTGGTCATCGGGGTTCTGCCCGGCGCAACCCGCGCCGGCGCTAACCCCGACCTCGATGTGGTCCTGACCACCAACATGGGAGAAGCGCGCAACGCGATCCTGATCTCGTCGGCCGACGCCGTGATCGTCGTCGGCGGATCGTGGGGCACGCTTTCCGAGCTCGCGCTCGCCCGGCGTCGGAACGTGCCGGTCATCAGCATCGGCGGCTGGCAGCTCGTCGACGCCGACGGGCACCCGGTTCCCGATGCGCCGCCCAACGTCGCCACCCCGGCGGACGCAGTGGCGTTCGCGCTGGAGCAGGGATCGCCCGGCGCGTCACCGTGACCAAGTGCCCGCCGGGTTTCGGGCACGGTCGAAGGTCGTGTCCAGGCGCTCGCCGCGCGGGCAAGATGGCTCCATCCGTCGTCGGAGGGAGCGCGCCATGGTGGGCAGCCGAGGGTTCAGGTCGAGCGTGCGGGCACTTGCGTCAGCGGTGCTCGCCGTGGGGTTGGCTGCGACGGTGATGGCGCAGGCCTCCGCCGTCGGGCAGCCGGAAGGTGCGGAAGCCACAGCCCAGGCCGCGCACGGCCCGGTACCAGTCGTCTACGACTCCGACCTCGACTTCGACGACGCCGCAACCCTCCTGTACCTCTGCCAGGCGGACAAGCGTGGCCTGATCGACCTGCGTGCCGTCACCGTCGTCAACAACGGGGTGGGCACGCCGGGCCGTTCGCTCACGCACGCGCGGACCATCCTGGCGGGCTGCGGCCTGCCCCACGTGCCGGTCGCGGACGGTTCCGAGGAGTGGGTCAACGAGCCGCCGCCCGAGGCGCGTGAGCTGTTCGAGCAGGTGCTCAGCGGTGCGCTGGGCGACGCCGGCGTGCCGGACGAGCCGGGGGAGACGTCGGCGGCCGAGCTCATCGCCACCACGGTCCGCGCGTCGCGGACCCCCGTGACCGTCCTGACCACGGGGCCGCTGAGCAACCTGTCCGCGGCGCTGGACCGGATGAGCCCGCGCACGATCAGCGACCGCCTGGGCCGGGTCGTCGTCATGGGCGGGGCGTTCGACGTCGGCGGCAACCTGTTCGGCTCGACCACCGGGGGCTTCGACAACACCCAGGAGGTCAACATGTGGATCGACCCGGCGGCGGCCGACCACGTGTTCGCCACCGTTCCCCGCGCCCGCGTGCGCATCGTCGCGCTGGACGCGACCAACCACGCGCCCATCACGCCCGCCTACGTGGACCGGCTGGGCGCGCAGGCCACCACGTACGAGGCGCGGACGGTGCACGCGATCGTGACGCAGCCGGGCATGCCGGAGTTGATCGGGCAGGGCGTCATGTTCTGGTGGGACGCGCTGGCGGCCGTGTCGCTGGTGACGGGCGACGCCGTCGAGTACCGGGTGCGCCCGGTCGACGTCGTGCTGGACGGGCCGTCGTCCGGCCGCACGGTGGACGTGGCGGGAGGCACGCCGCAGCACGTGAGCACGACGGCGGACGGCGCGCTGTTCGAGAACCTGTTCCTCACCGGCCTCAACGGAGGGTGAGGGCGGGCGCCGTCAGATCGCCAGGTTGGCCAGGTAGATCGCGACCACGTGGCACGCGAACCCGACCACGGTGAACACGTGGAAGATCTCGTGGAAGCCGAACCAGGCCGGGCTGGGGTCGGGCTTCTTGGTGCCGTAGACGACGGCGCCCGCCGTGTAGGCGACGCCGCCCGCCAGGATCAGCCACACGACGGCGGGACCGCCGACGGCCCAGAACTGGCCCATGTAGGCCACGGCCACCCAGCCGAGGGCAACGTAGACCGGCACGTAGACCCAGCGGGGCGCGTTCAGCCAGAAGATCCGGGCCAGCATCCCCACCAGGCCGCCGCCCCAGACCAGCGCGAGCAGCACCGTCGCCTGGCTCGGGGGCAGGAGCAGCACCGCGAGCGGCGTGTAGGTGCCCGCGATGATCAGGAAGATGTTGGTGTGGTCGAGCCGCCGCAGCACGGCGTCGGTGCGGGCCGACCAGTTGCCGCGGTGGTACACCGCTGAGGTGCCGAACAGGAGGCAGGCGGTCAGGCCGAACACCGAGGCGGACACCTTGCCCGCCATGGTGGGGGCCAGCGCGATCAGCACGATGCTCGCGGCGAGGGCGAACGGGAACGTGCCCGCGTGGATCCAGCCGCGCAGCCGGGGCTTGATCTTCTGGTCCACGGTCGTGGACACGGAGGTGGAGATCACCTGCACGACGTCGGTGGCCTTGTCGCGCACGTCGTCGAACGTGTCAGCGACCTTGCTCGTGACCTCGTCCAGGCGGCCGGCCGAGCGGTCGGGCCCGTCTGCTTGAGCTACCACGCTGGTCTCCTCACCTCCGGCAACCGGCGCCCACTCGGTGCCGGGCGCTACCTACGGTTGCGTAAGTTACTCCAGCGTAGGTTAGGGGAACGCAGGCCGGACAGGGGCCTTGTGAAGATCCTGCGCCGGGTTGGCGGGAGTCGGCCGCCAAGCGCCCACGACCGGCCGGGGTGAGCCGGAACGCCTATGTTCGAGGGGTACCTTTGTCCACGTCCCGCCGGGTACTCGACCCAGCGCCAGAGCTGTCGTGCGGACCGCGCCCTGCGGCTCCCACGGCCCGACCCCCTGAGGTATCCGTGCGCCTGCCCAGCCCGCTGTACCGCCTCTACGAGCGACGTCTGGCATCCAGCTTGCACGGCGCCACGCTGCCCCGGCACATCGGCGTGATGCTCGACGGAAATCGCCGCTGGGCACGCTCGTTCGGCGAGACGGCGGCGACGGGCCACCGGCGCGGGGCCGACAAGATCGCCGAGTTCCTCGGCTGGGCCGAGTCGCTGGGCATCGAGGTGGTCACGCTGTGGATGCTCTCGACGGACAACCTCAGCCGGTCGGCCGACGAGCTGAGCGACCTCCTGGACATCATCGAGGACGCCGTCTCGGACCTCGCCGAGTCCGGCCGCTGGCGTCTGCGCGTGATCGGCCGGCTCGACCTGCTCCCCGCGCGCCTGGCCGCCGCCCTGCGCGCGGCGGCCGACCGGACCGCGGGCGTGAAGGGGCTGCAGGTCAACGTCGCGATCGGGTACGGCGGCCGCACCGAGATCGCCGACGCCGTCCGCTCCTACCTCACCGAGCGCGCGAAGGACGGGGCGACGCTCGCTGACCTCGCCGAGTCGATCGACGTCGAGCACATCGCGGAGCACCTGTACACGAAGGGTCAGCCGGACCCGGAGCTGGTCATCCGGACCTCGGGCGAGCAGCGCATCGGCGGGTTCCTGATGTGGCAGAGCCAGCACAGCGAGTTCTACTTCTGCGAGGCCTACTGGCCCGCGTTCCGGCGCGTGGACTTCCTGCGCGCGCTGCGCGACTTCTCTCTCCGGGAACGCCGTCTGGGGCGCTGACGACACGCCGTCCGCGGGTGCTCGGAGCGGGTCGGAAACCGGTTATTCGTATGGCGAAATTCATCACCACCCGCCCAGGTAGGTGCGTGAAAGTTCAGTCAGGTAGCGTGCCAAAGATGACGAGGGAGGGCGCGCTGATGACCGAGCGCCGTGCGCCGTCGGCACGTGAGGCCGCCGAGGCATGGGAGTCGCTGTTCCGCGCTCAGGTGACGGTGATGCGTCGGCTGCTGGCCGACGACATCTGGGGTGACCTGAGCATGCGTGAGTACGACGTGCTGTTCACGCTCGCCGTCGCCCCCGAGGGGACGCTCCGGCTGCGTGAGCTCAACGAGAACATCCTGATGGCGCAGTCCTCCCTGTCACGCATGGTGGAGCGCCTCGAGAAGCGCGGCCTGGTGCGCAGGCACCCCGCGCCCGACGACGGCCGCGGCGTGCTGGTGAGCCTCACCGAGGAGGGCTCCTCGATCCAGAAGGAGCTCGGGCGCAGGCACGTGCGGTCCATCGCGCACTACGTGGCGCCCGCCATGGACGCCGAGGACCTCGCCCGGCTGCGGACGCTCGCGGACACGCTGCGCGGCGCCCAGGTCGACATCGACGACTTCTGACCTGTCGCACCTGGTCGCGCGCGTCTGGGCTGGTCAGGCGGGCTGTGGCCCGGTCATACGGAGCGTGCCCGGTCGCGGAGCGCTTCCACCACCACGCGCACGGCGGCCCGGTCCATCGTGGTGCGGCGCGCCAGGAGATGGATGTCGCGGCGCGGCGGGTCGACGAGGTCGAGCGTGCGCACGGCGTAGCGGTCGTGGACGGCGAGCAGCGGCAGCAGCGTGATCGACAGCCCGGCCTCGACGTGGCGCAGCAGGGTGCCGTGGCTCTCGAACCTCGCCACCGTCCTCGGCGTGAAACCGGCGCGCCGGCAGAGGCGTTCGGCGAGGTCGGCGAGGTGCGCGCCGGGGTGCTCGAAGGCCCACGGCTCGTTCGCGAGCGTGGCAAGGTCGACGCGGCTGGAGCGCTCGCCGGTGGCCGTGTCGCGTGCCGTCACGAGTACCACGCGGTCGCCCGAGAGCGGCAGGCGGGTGAGGTCGGCGTCGGGCGGCACGGGAGCGTCGGGAAAGTCGGCGCAGACGGCGAGGTCCACCTCGCCCCGCTGCAGCGCAACCCGGCTGACCAGGGGTTCCGCCTCGGTGAGCTGGACCGAGATCCGGGGGTGCTCCTCGGCGAGGGCCGCGACGGCCGGCACCACGATGCCGTGGAACGCGCTGGTGAACGCGGCCAGCCGCACCACGCCCGTCGGCTCGGAGCGTAGGCCCGCGATGTCGGCCTCCGCGGCCTCGATCCGGTCGAGGATCTCGGCGGCGTGGGCCGCGAGGGTGACGCCGGCGGGGGTGAGCCGCAGGCGCCGTCCGGCCCGTTCGAAGAGCTGGGCCTTCGACTCGGCCTCCAGCGTGGCGAGCTGCTGCGAGACGCTGGACGGGCTCATGTGGGCTGCGGAGGCCACGGCGCGTACCGTGCCGAGCAGGTGGAGCTGGTGCAGGAGGCGGAGGCGCCAGGGGTTGAGCATGGGCCTATTTTTGTGCAGGAACGCCGAACATTCTATTCGGGAACGTGACCTGGACCCGCACACAAAAGCGTGCTTACCGTCAGCACATGAACATCGGCGTTCCCACGGAGATCAAGAACAACGAGAGCCGGGTCGCGCTCACCCCTGCCGGCGCCCACGAGCTGGTCCGCCGTGGGCACGACGTGCTGGTGCAGTCCGGCGCGGGGCAGGGCTCCGGCTTCACCGACGACGCGTACCGGCTCGCCGGCGCGCGCACCGTCGACACCGCCGAGGAGGTCTGGGCCTCGGCCGACCTGCTGGTCAAGGTCAAGGAGCCGATCGGCCCCGAGTACGCGCTCATGCGCCCGGACCTGACCCTGTTCACCTACCTGCACCTCGCGGCGTCGAAGCCCTGCACCGACGCACTGCTCGCCGCGGGCACCACGGCCATCGCGTACGAGACCGTGCAGCTCCCGGACCGCTCGCTGCCGCTGCTGAGTCCGATGAGCGAGGTCGCCGGGCGGCTGTCCGCGCAGGTGGGGGCCTACCACCTGATGCGGCCGCACGGCGGCACCGGCGTGCTGATGGGCGGGGTGCCCGGCACCCCGAAGGCCAAGGTCGTGGTGATCGGCGGCGGGGTGGCCGGCGAGCACGCGGCGGCGAACGCGCTCGGCATGGGCGCCGACGTCACCGTCCTGGACGTGTCCCTGCCCGCGCTGCGCCGGCTCGAGCTGCGGTTCGGCGGGGCGGTGGCCACCCGCGCGTCGACGACGTACGAGATCGCGGAGCAGGTCGAGACCGCCGACCTGGTGATCGGGTCGGTCCTGGTGCCGGGCGCCGCGGCGCCCAAGCTCGTGACCGACGCGATGGTCAAGTCGATGAAGCACGGCGCAGTGCTCGTCGACATCGCCATCGACCAGGGCGGCTGCTTCGAGCACTCGCGCCCCACCACGCACGACGAGCCGACCTTCGCCGTGCACGACACCCTCTACTACTGCGTGGCGAACATGCCCGGAGCGGTGCCCGCGACGTCCACCCGGGCCCTGACGAATGCGACCCTGCCGTACGTCGCGGCGCTCGCCGACCGGGGGTGGCGCGCGGCGCTGCGCGCCGACCCGGCGCTCGCCCGCGGCCTGAGCACGCACGCCGGGCACATCACCAACGCAGGGGTCGCCGAGGCGTTCGGCGCCGAGGCGGTTCCGGTGGCCGAGATCCTGGCGGGCTGAACCCGCGGACGGCCTACGATCGGCGCGTGAATCCGCTGCGTGTCGTCGTCTGCCCCGACTCGTTCAAAGGCAGCCTGTCCGCGTCCGAGGTCGCGTCCGCCGTCGGCGACGGCGTGCTGGACGCCGCACCCGACGCCGTCGTGACGCGCCTGCCCATGGCCGACGGCGGCGAGGGCACCCTCGACGTCCTGCTCGCCGTCTGGGGCGGGGAACCGCTGACGGTCGCCACGGTGGACGCCATCGGGCGGCCCACCACGGCGCGGTGGGCCGTGTCGCCCGACGGGCGCACCGCCGTCGTCGAGCTCGCGGAGGCCAGCGGCCTGCCCGGCGTCGCCGACGTGCCCGCGCAGCCGCTGCACGCGAGCACGCGCGGGACGGGCGACGTCGCGCGTGCGGCGCTCGACGTCGGCGTGGAGGAGATCCTCGTCTGCCTGGGCGGCTCCGCCTCCACCGACGGCGGTTCGGGCATCCTCACCGGCCTGGGTGCCCGCCTCCTCGACGCGTCCGGGCGGCAGGTGCCCGACGGCGGGGAAGGGCTCGCCTCTGTGGCGTCCCTCGACCTGTCCGGGCTGCACCCGCGGGCGCGCGAGGTGCGCTGGCGGCTGGCCGTCGACGTGACCAACCCGCTGGTGGGCGAGCACGGCGCCGCGCAGGTGTTCGGGCCGCAGAAGGGTGCCCGCGGCGCCGTGGCCGATTTTCTCGACGGCGCGCTGCGGCACTGGGCAGAGGTGCTGGCGCGGGAGACGGGGACTGCTGTCGCCGAGCTGCCGGGGGCCGGCGCCGCCGGCGGTGTGCCCGCCGGGCTGGTCGCGATGCTCGGGGCCGAGACGACGCCGGGTGCCGAGCTCGTGGCCGAGGCCGTGGGCCTGCCCGCCGCGCTCGCGGACGCCGACCTGGTGATCACGGGGGAGGGGTCCTTCGACTCGCAGTCGGTCAACGGCAAGGTGGCCGACGGCGTCGCGCGCCTCGCCGCCGCGTCGCCCACCCGGCCGCCGGTCGTTGTGGTGGCCGGTCAGGTGCTGCTCCCGGAGGCGCAGGCCCGGGCGGCGGGGATCGCGGCGGCCTTCTCGATAGCGCCGGGCCCGATCGAGCTGGACGACCTGATCGCCCGCACGACGCCGCGGCTGCGCGACCTCGCGGCTGCTGTGACGAGTTTGGTTGGTGCGGGACGGGGGTAGTCCTGTTTGGCCGCCGGGCTTGTGCGGCGTCGGCAGTTGGCGTCGGGGCCGGGAGCCTGTTCCCGCGGAGCTGGGGGTGTGCTCTGGGAGGTTGGCAGTTTGGGCCTGTGAGGCGGCAGTCTGCTCGGCGGGGTCGGCAGTTCGCTCTGTGGGCCGGTCGTCCGCTCGGCGGGTCGGCAGTTTGCTTGGTGAGGTCGGCAGTTGGCATCGAGATCGGCACAGGCCTGGACCGATCTCGATGCCAACTGCCGACTTCGCAGGAGACTGCCGACCGCAGCCGGCCCCAAGAGCCGGGTCGCGGCGGAGCGGTCGAACCGCAGGGTGGGTTGTGACCTGCGGCGTCGAACCGCAAGTCGCCTGTCACCGACGTCGTCGAACCGCAAGGTAGTCATGATCGGTGTCGCCGAACCGGCAGCGGCCCGTCATCGGTGTCGCCGAACCGCAAGTCGCCTGTCATCGACGCCGTCGAACCGCAAAGTAGTCGTGACCCGCTCCGCCGAGGCGAAACCTGCTGGTCGATCCGTCCGGGGATCGACGATCAAGTTTCGGCTCGGCGGAGCGGGTCACGATCAACTTTCGGTTCGGCGGCGGGGGGACGACGTCGGACGAGCCCGTCGGGTCCGGTGACGGGTGTCCTGGCGCCTCGCCGGGTGTGTAGCCATGCCGCCGCCCCGACCGCCGCGACCACCTGGATCAGGCCGGCGACCACCAGGACCGGGCCGGCGCCGAACGCGCCGATCAGTGCGCCGCCCACCAGGAGCCCGGCCGAGGCGCCGCCGTTGTGCAGCACGGTCTCCGCGGTGAACGCCGTCCGACGCTCGGCGCCCGTGGTCCGGTCCACGATGAGCGCGTTGAGCGCCGCGATCCCGAACGGCATGGTGATGCCGCCCAGCGCGGACACCAGGCCGACCGCGAGCAGGTCGGGCGCGGCGACGGGCAGCACCAGGTACGCGACGCCGAACATCACCCACGACACCACGATCGCCGGGATGCGCGGCACCCGGTTCACCACGAGCGGTGCGACGAACGAAGCGCCAACCGTTGCGGCGCCGTAGCCCGCCATGCCCGCGGCGATCAGCTCGCCGGGCCGGCCGAGCTCGGCCCCGAGCAGGGCCAGGCCCAGCGCGAACCCGAACCACGTGATCCCGCCGACGCCCGCGAGGCCGAGACCGACGGCGAGGTCGGGGTGTGCGCGCAGCACGGAGCGGACGGACGGACTGGGCTCGGCATCACGGTCGGCATCGCGCCCGGCGTCGACCGCGCGCCTGCGATTTCTCGCGCCCCCGGTCTCGCCCGCTTGCCCGGCGTCAGTTCCATGGACGGCGTCGCCGGCCCGCTCGCCGTCGGCCCCCCGTCCGCCGTCCGCCCACTCGCCGTCGGCCCCAACGCCGTCCGCCCCCGGGACGCCGTCCGCCCGCACCGCCGGAACAGTGAGCATCGCCAACGCGCTCAGCGCGACCGCCCCCGCCTCCCACCACAGCAGCGGCTCCGCACCCCACGCGACCAGCAGCCACGCGCCGAGCGCCGGCGCGAAGATCATGGACACGCGGTGCGCGAGGTCCTGCCAGGCCAGCGCCCTTGGACCCACGCCGGGCGCGTTGCCGGGCAGCTCGGCCAGGTCCGCGGTCAGGGCGCGCTGCGCCGGCGCGAGCATGGCCGACGTCGCCCCCGTGACCAGGCCGGTCGCGCACAGCACCACCGCGCCCACGCCGACGGTGACCGCGGCGACCGGCACCAGCGTCAGCCCGAGCGCTTGGACGGCAAGCACCACCGCCAGCGCGCGTCCCGACGTCAGGCGCGAGCGGAGCCGCCGCCCCCACCACGCGGAGGTGAGCAGCGGCAGGCCGGCGAAGCCGCCGACGAGGCCCGTGGTCCAGGCGTCGCCCGTCTGGTCGAGCGCGACCAGCGGCAGCGCGACGGCGGTGATGCGCTGCCCGGTCCAGGTGACGAAGGTCGTGGCGGTCAGCGTGACGAGGTGAGGATGGCGCACGCCGTCATCCTGCGACCGTCGTGTGGCCGCCGGTAGACGGCGACCCGGCATGACGGAGCATAGGCTGAGGCTATGAGCTCATACCCCACGGTCGAGGACCTCCGCCTGGTCGACGCCGTCGCGCGGCACGGTTCGCTCGGGGCGGCGGCCCGCGAGCTGCTGGTGAGCCAGCCGTCGGCGAGCCAGCGGCTCGCCGCGCTGGAGCGGCGCGTGGGGGTCACGCTCTTCGACCGTGATACCACCGGCGCCCGGCCGACGGCGGCGGGGCGCGAGTTCTGCGACCAGGCCACGCACGTGCTCGACCACCTGGCGGCGATCGTCGAGCGCACCCTCTCGGCCGCGCAGTCGCGCACCGTCTCCGTCGGGGCGTTCCCGAGCATCGCGGGCACGCTGTTCGCGGCGCTCGACGTGCTGCTCGACGACGTCGTGGTGCAGCCGGTCGTGGACCACGGCCCCCGGCTGCTGGAGTGGGTCGAGCGCGGCACCCTTGACGCCGCGTTCACGGGCATCGCGACGCAGGTGCCGATCGCCCGCGGGCTGGTGGTCACCGAGGTGGGACGGCACGACCTGGTCACGCTCCTGCCCGACGGCGCCCCCGAGCCCGGCTCGGGCCGCCGTCCGTACGCGGGGCAGACCGTGGTCTACTGCGCGCTCGACCTCAGCGGCGACGCCCTGCACCGGCGGCTCACCGAACTCGGCGCGCACGCCCGGCCCTCGGCGACGGCGGAGGCGGCGGTCCGGACGGCGCGGGAGCGGCGCTGCGCCGTCGTCGTGCCCGACATGGTGGCGAGCTGGTACGCCGCGCCCGGCGACCGGACGGCGCCCGCGCCGACCCGCGGGCGGGTGACGCTGTCGATGGTGACGCGGAGCCCGGCGCCGGCGCTCCTGCTGGATGCCCTCCCGGGCCTGCGGGAGCGGCTCCGGACGGGCAACGTGCACGCCTGAGACGTTCTGACAGGACGTCGCATCCATGTCACGTCCCGTTCGTCCCCCTGCGGGCGTGCCGGACCTCCGGACAGTGGAAGGATGTCCGCATGCCCGCCAACGCCCCCCAGCCCGCGGCGCACGTCGCCGCGCCGTACGACGCCCTCCTGCTCTACTCCTTCGGTGGTCCGAACAAACCCGAGGACGTGGTGCCGTTCCTGCGCAACGTCACGGCGGGCAAGGGCATCCCGGACGAGCGGCTCGAGGAGGTGGGCGAGCACTACTACGGGTTCGGCGGCAAGAGCCCCATCAACGAGCAGAACCTCGCGCTCAAGGCCGCGCTCGAGGCCGAGCTCGCCGCGCGCGGCATCGACCTGCCCGTCGTGTGGGGCAACCGCAACTGGGAGCCGTACACCAACGACGCCGTCGACGAGCTGGAGAAGCTGGGTGCCCAGCGCGCCGTCGCGCTCGTGACCAGCGCCTACGCGTCGTACTCCGGCTGCCGCCAGTACCGCGAGGACCTCGCCGTCACGCTGGACAAGCGCGGGCAGCTCGGCCCCGACGGGTCCACAGGCGTGCAGTTCGACAAGATCCGCGCCTACTTCAACCACCCGGGCTTCGTGCAGGCCAACGTCGACGCCGTCGTCGAGGCGTACGCGGAGCTCGCAGCCAAGGGCGGCTCGGGGGCCGATGCGAAGCTGGTCTTCGTGACCCACTCGATCCCCGACACCATGGAGGCGGCGTCCGGCGTCGGGCACGCCACCTACTCCGAGCAGCACCTGGACGTCGCCGCGCTGGTCGCGGCCGCCGTCGGCGAGAAGCTGGGGCACGCGGTGGAGTGGGAGCTGGCGTACTGCTCGCGTTCCGGCCCGCCGAGCCAGCCGTGGCTGGAGCCCGACGTGAACGACCTGCTCACCGAGCGTGCCGCCGCCGGGCTGAAGAACGTCGTGATCTCTCCCATCGGCTTTGTGAGCGACCACATGGAGGTCGTCTACGACCTCGACACCGAGGCCCTGGCCACCGCGGCCGAGCTCGGCATGACGGCGGTGCGCGCCGGCACCGTGGGCACGCGGGCGCCGTTCGTGCAGGGCCTGGTGGACCTGGTCGTCGAGCGGGCCGGCCTCGCTCGTGGCGAGCAGGTCGACGAGGCCACCGTGGGCGCCCTGCCCGCGTTCCCGTCCGTCACCCCGCCCCTGTGCTGCCTGCGGCGGCACGAGGAGCCGAGCGGCATCCCGGCACTCTGCAGCGAGGACATGCACCGATGAGCAGCGAAGCACCCCGGGGCCACGTGCACGGGGACACCGGGCAGGAGATCGACACCACCGCCATCAACGAGGGCATCCGGTACACGATGTTCTCGGTCTTCTCCCTGACCGAGACGCTCCCGGCCGACGAGGGCGAGCGGAAGGCCGTCGTGGCCGAGGCCGAGACCGCCGTCGGCGGGGGTGCCGACCCGGCCGCGACCTCGGGCGACCTCGTCACCCGCGGGTGGTACGACGTCGGCGGCCTGCGCTCGGACGCCGACCTCATGCTCTGGACGCACGGCCCGTCGATCGAGGCGGTGCAGGGCGCCTACCAGCGGCTGCGCGCCTCGGAGCTGGGCCGCTCCCTGGAGCCGGTGTGGTCGGTCGCCGCGCTGCACCGCCCGGCCGAGTTCAACCGCGGGCACGTGCCCGCGTTCCTCGCAGGCGAGGCGCCGCGCGACTACCTGTGCGTCTACCCGTTCGTGCGGTCCTACGACTGGTACCTGCTGCCCGAGGACGAGCGCCGCACCATGCTGCGCGACCACGGCATGGCGGCAGCGGGCTACAAGGACGTGCGGGCCAACACCGTCTCGGCGTTCGCGCTCGGCGACTACGAGTGGATCCTCGCGTTCGAGGCCGACGAGCTGCACCGCATCGTCGACCTGATGCGCGACCTGCGCGCCACGGAGGCCCGCCGGCACGTGCGCGAGGAGGTCCCGTTCTTCACGGGCCCGCGCACGACCCTGACGGACTGGGCGGACCGCCAGCCCTTGAGCTGACCCCACGCCTGGTCAGGAGCGGGCAGGCAAGCGCGCCAGGAGGGTCGACGATCTCGCGTCCAGGGGCGACAGGCTCGGCGTGTGGTGGCGGTGCGCCCTGGTCGGAAGTGAATCCCCGAGAGAGTGCGTTGCTCCGCGTAGACAGTGTGTACACGGAGCAACACACCTTGAATTCGTAGAGCTCCTCCGAGAGAGACGATGACCGCACTCTCTCGCGGTGGCCGACCACTCCGGCAGGACGGCGCCCGACTACTCCGGCAGGCTGGCGGCCAGGGCGGTCGCACCCAGATCGTCGTCCGTGAGCACGGTCGGCGTCAGGCCTGCCGCTGTCAGGTGTCCGACGGCGGCGCTCACCTGGGCCTCGCCCGTCTCGATGAGCAGGTGGCCACCCGGGCGCAGCAGCGCGGGGGCCAGGTCGATCACGCGGCGCAGGATCGCCAGGCCGTCGTCGCCGCCGTCGAGCGCGGTATGCGGCTCGTGCTCGCGGGCCTCCGGCGGCATCATGCCGATCGCTGCGGTCGGCACGTACGGCGCGTTCGCGACGAGGACGTCGACGCGACCCCGCACCTCGGGAGGCAGCGGCTCGGCGAGGTCGCCCGTGTACGTGTGCGGGGTGAGCCGGCCCGTGGCCTCCGCGCTGTGCCCAGGTGTCACGGGGTCATGGTGCGGTGCGGCGGGATCGCGCTGCCGTGCGGTGGAGTCGTGGCGTGGTGTCGCGGCGTTGTGCTGCGGTGCGGCAGGGTCGTGCGGCCGTGCGGGAACGTCGGAGAAGTCCTCGGCCAGTGCCTTGAGGTTGTCGTGGGCGCAGGCCACGGCGGTGGGGTCGATGTCGGCGGCGTGCAGCTCGACGTCGTACCCCGTCGCGAGAAGCCGGGCCGCGACCGCCCCGCCGAGCGCTCCGCAGCCGCAGCACAGATCAACCAGGAGGACCCGGCCGGGCGAGGAGGCCCCGCGCGCGGCTGCTGTACCGAACACGTCTGCGGGCGCTGCCGCCGCGTTCGGCGTATCGGAGATGCCCGCCGCCCTGGGCGCCGCGCCGGTTGCCGCCCGGGCGGCCGCCTCTCGGACCAGCAGCTCCGACCGCCGCCGGGGTACGAACACCCCTGGCGTCACGGTCCAGCGGCGTCCGTCGAGCTCGGCCCAGCCGACGAGCTGCTCCAGCGGGAGCCCGCCGACGCGCGCCGTGACCAGTTCCTCGAGGCGGGCCGCGTCGCCGTCGGCGGCCTCGGTGAGAATCCGGGCCTCGTCCTCGGCGAAGACGCAGCCGGCGGCACGCAGGCGCGCGACGAGTTCATCCATCCCGCGAGCGTAAGCGGGAGCGTCCCGTACGGGCGCACGTTTTCCCGGGGGCCCGGACCGGACCCCGGGCGCCCGCAACTCCTGACGTCCGCAACTCCTGACGTCCGCAACTCCCGACGTCTGGAACTCTCGACGTCTGGAACTCCCGACGTCCGTAACTCTCGACGTCCGTAACTCCCGGCGGCCCACTCCGAGCAGGCCCACTCCGAGCAGGCCCACTCCGAGCGGGCCCACTCCGAGCGGGCCCACTCCGAGCGGGCCGTCGCCGCCCAGCACCGCTCGACCCGTCCCACCGCGTTGGTCCGCTTCGAGAATGTCTTTGGACACCAATTCAGCGTCGAATCGGTGCCCAAAGACATTCTCGAAGCGGACTCCGCCGCGCGCCGCGCGCCGCGGGCCGGGCACTGGCCGCACCGCGCGCCGCTCGGCGGCGGCCCCGGCCTGATCGGCGCCCGGCGCGGCCAGTGCCCGGCGGCGGCCCGGCCCGGCCAGCGCCCGGCCCGGCCAGCTCAGCGCGAAATCAGGGGTACAGCCCCCGGATCTGGTGCGCCTCCGCCACGCGCTTGACCCCGATGACCAGGGCGGCATCCCGCAGGGACAGACCCTCCCGCCGGGCCAGCGCCGACACCTCGGCGTACGCCGTGGTCATGCGGTGCTCCAGCTTGTCCGCGATCTCCTCCTCGGTCCACCAGTAGGTCTGGTTCGCCTGGACCCACTCGAAGTAGGACACGACCACGCCACCGGCGTTCGCGAGCACGTCCGGGACCACCGTGACGTCGTTCTTGGCGAGCAGCACGTCGCCGGCCGCCGTCGTGGGCCCGTTGGCGCCCTCGACCACCCAGCGGGCCTTGACGTCGCCCGCCGTGGTCTCGTCGAGCACACCCTCGATCGCGGCCGGGACCAGCACGTCGACGTCGAGCGCGAGCAGCTCGGTGTTGGACACCGGGTCGGCGTCCTCGAAGCCCACCACCGAGCCCGTGCGCCGCACGTGCTCCATGAGGCGGGGCACGTCGAGGCCGTCGTCGGCCCGGACGCCGCCGTACTGGTCGCTGACGGCGACCACGCGTGCGCCGCGCGCGGCGAAGATCTCCGCCGCGTGCGAGCCGACCTTGCCGAAGCCCTGGATGGCCACGGAGATGTCGCCGAGCTTGACGCCCGCCTCGGCGAGCGCGGCGCTCGTGACGTGCACGATGCCCGCCGACGTCGCGGTGCCGCGGCCCAGCGAGCCGCCGACGGCGAGCGGCTTACCCGTCACCACGGCAGGGATGGTGTAGCCGCGGTTGACCGAGTACGTGTCCATGACCCACGCCATCGTCTGGGCGTCGGTGCCCATGTCGGGGGCCATGATGTCGGTGTCGGGGCCGATCATCGGCATGATCTCCGACGTGTACCGCCGGGTCACCCGCTCCAGCTCGGACTGCGAGTAGCCGCGGGGGTCGATCGCGACGCCGCCCTTGGCGCCGCCGTACGGCAGGTTGACCACCGCACACTTCCAGGTCATCCACATGGCCAGCGCCCGCACCTCGTCGACGTCGACGGAGGGGTGGTAGCGCAGGCCGCCCTTGCCCGGGCCGAGGCTCACGTTGTGCTGCACGCGGAAGCCGTGGAACAGGACGGTCTCGCCCGAGTCGCGGCGGAGCGGCACCGCGACGTGGATCTCGCGCCGCGGCGTGGCCAGCATGCGGTGCAGGCCCTCGTCGTAGCCGAGGATCTCCGCGGCCGTGGCGAGCTGCGCGTGCGCGGTGGCGAGCGCGGAGCCCTCGGCGGGAGATTCCGACGGAGCGAAGGTGGGCGGTGAGGTGGTGGACGTCGTTGTCGTCGTCACGTGGGTCCTCCGTGGAGAACGGCGCCGGCCTCAGTCGGGCCGGACGCGGGTTGCGCGGCGCGGGGTTTGCGCCTCGTCATCAACCGTATCGCTTCGATGCGGGTGAATGCCCGACGGCGGTGTGTGCGACCGGAGAACTTCCGGTGAGCGGTGTCCGACGGCGGCCGGGCGGGCCTTTGTGCCCGCCCGGCCCGGCCCCCGCGACGGCGCCGCAGCGGACGGCGCCGCGGAGGCCGAGTTGCTCAGCGCTCGGTGAGCTTCCACGCGCCCGGGAGGAGGACGCCGGCCAGGGCTGCCTTGATCGCGTCGCCCACCAGGAACACGCCGGCGCCGGCGACCAGGGCCTCGCCCGGTGCCATGCCCGTGGTGACCGCGAGCCACGGCACGCCGACCGCGTAGATGATCGCGGTGCCCGCGGCGAACGCGAGGACGGTGCCGAGCACGCCGCGGTCGAGGCCGCGCCGGGCCAGCGCCCCCACGACGAAGCTCGCCACGACGAAGCCGACGACGTAACCGCCGGAGGCGCCGAAGACCACCTCGACGCCCGAGGCGCCGCCGGTGAAGACGGGCAGGCCCACCAGGCCGAGCGCCAGATACAGCGCCTGCGCGAGCGCGCCCCGCACCGGGCCGATGGCGGCGGCGCCGAGGAGCACGGCGAAGGTCTGGCCGGTGACCGGGACGGGCAGGCCGGGGATCGGGATGCGGAGCTGCGCCGCGAGGGCGGTGAGCGCGGCGACGCCCACGACGAGCGCGATGTCGCGCACGACGGCGCCCGGCAGCAGGTCGGCCAGCACGCGACGCGGGTTGGAGCGCGGGACCAGGGGGAACGCGATGGTCGTCATGACGTCGAGGTTAAGCGGCCGGGGTGCGCATCGTCGTGGTCCCGGCTCACCTGTGATCCGTTGCGTTCGTTGTCGGGATCGCGCAAGGAACGATTCGCGCCGGACGCCGGACGGTGGCTAACGCTCCTCGACATCGAGCATCCCCTCGAACATCTTGAAGTCGTCCCTGTTGCGCGTGACCAGGACGAGTTCGTGTGCCATCGCTGTGGCCGCGATCATGCGGTCGAAGCGGTTGGCCTTCGGGGTTCCGCTGCGCTGCCCGACACGGACGAGCAGTTCGTCGTACATCTCGTCACAGTCGTCGTCGAACGGGAGGCCCCGGCCGAGCGTCTTCTTGAGGGCTTGGATGCGGGCGGCGCGGCGCTTGTACTCCTGCAGCGACTTGACTTGGTGCGTCCCCAGCGTCAGTTCGTTCCATGTGAGCGAGCTGACGAAGAGGTTGTCGAAGTCGGCGAGGTCCGGTGTGGTCTCGTCGGAGGCCGCGATCGAGACGAGGATGTTCGTGTCCAGCAGCGCGTTCACTCGTCGCCCCATGGGTCTACCCACTCGGCGTCGAAGGCGGCACGGTCTGCCGCGACCTCGTCGGCCCAGGAGCTGTCCTCGAGCGGGGTTCGGTGGAGCGCTGCCATGACCGCCCGGCCGGAGACCGGCTGACGATCGACGGGCGGCACCAGCCGTGCGATCTCCTTGCGGTATCGCGTGACGACGTACGTCTCGCCGTGCTCGACGGCGTCGAGCACGGGCGTGGGGTTCTGCCGGAGCTCGGCAATGCTCACCGTGTTCATGTAGACGATGGTACAGATGTAGACACTTTTGTGCCGCTCGAACAGCGCGGCCGGCTAGCTCCGCGACTGCTGCTTGGCCCCGATGTACGAGAGCAGGCCCTCGATGATGCGCGCGAGCCCGAACTCCATCTCCCGCGCGGGGTCGGTGGCCGCCTGGTAGGCCTCGCCCGCCGCGGCGCCGACCCGTCCGGCCAGCGGGTACTCGCGCCCGGCCATCACCACGCCGAGCTCGTCGGCGTTCGCCGCCCACCACTCGGCCTGGGTCAGCCCCGACGCGCGCTCCTCCTGCCGCATGCGCTGCTGCGCCTGCACCACGCTCGTGGCGAAGCCGACCAGCAGGGCGACGGTCTGGTCCATCTCGATGTCGTCGAGGCCGACGCCCTCGATCCCGGAGAGCTGCCACTCGTAGCGGTCGGACGCGCCGGGCCCCACCCAGGCCCGCAGCCCTGAGATCTCGAGCAGCCACGGGTGCGCCTGGCAGTCCTCGTACTGGACCCGGGCGATCAGGGCCATGCGGTCGGCCAGGTCGTCCGGCATCTCGGGCAGCTTCCGGCGGCCGAGCACCCGGTCCAGCATCAGCGCGAGGAGCTCGTCCCGGCCGGGCACGTAGGTGTACAGGCTCATGGCGCCGAGCCCGAGGTCGGTGGCGAGCAGGCGCATGGAGAGGCCGGCCAGGCCGTCGCGGTCGGCGATTCGGATCGCCGCGTCGACGACGTCGTCCACGCTCAGGCGCTGCTTGCGGCCGCGCCGGGGCCCGGAGGGCTCGCCGACGTCGGCGCGCCACAGGAGGCGCAGGACGGGGTCCGGGTGGTCCGACATGGCTTCACCGTAACTTTTTCGTACGGTGTACGGAATAGATGCTACGCTGATCGAGTTCTTATCCGTACACCGTACGAAAAAGGAGCCCCACCGTGCCCGTCCCACCCCTGGTCGCCCGCGGACTGCGCAAGCGGTACGGCGACACCCGTGCGCTCGACGGGTTCGACCTCGAGGTCGAACCCGGTTCCGTCCACGCGCTGCTCGGCCCCAACGGCGCGGGCAAGAGCACCGCCGTCAACACCTTCGCCACCCTCACCCGCTGCGACGACGGCGAGGTGCGCGTCGCCGGCCACGACGTGCGCCGCGAGCCCGCTGCGGTTCGTGCCGCCGTCGGGCTGGTGGGCCAGCACGCCGCGCTCGACGAGATCCTGTTCGGCAGCGAGAACCTCGTGATGTTCGGCCGGCTGCACGGCCTGTCGAAGGCGGCGGCGCGCGAGCGGGCCGCCGAGCTGCTCGACACCTTCGGCCTGCGTGACGCCGCCGACCGCAAGGTGTCCACCTACTCCGGCGGGATGCGGCGCCGGCTGGACATCGCCGCGGGCCTCATCCGCCGTCCGGCGCTGCTGTTCCTCGACGAGCCCACCACCGGGCTGGACCCGCGCGCCCGCAACGAGGTCTGGCAGACCGTGCGCCAGATCGTGGACGCCGGGACCACCGTGCTGCTCACCACGCAGTACCTCGACGAGGCGGACCAGCTCGCCGACCGGATCACGGTGATGAACACCGGCCGCGTGGTGGCCGAGGGCACCGCCCAGCAGCTCAAGCGGCGTCTCGGCGGCGACCGGGTGCTCGTCACGGCGCCGGCGCACGCCGACCTGGACCGGCTGGCCACCGTGCTCGGCGGCGCGGCGGACCCGGAGCTCCGGCAGGTCACCGTCGAGGCGGGGCCCGACGGCGGGGCCGCGGCGCTGACCGCCGTCGTCCGGGCGCTGGACGCCGCGGGCCTGGTGGTCGACGACATCCTGCTGCGCCGGCCGACCCTCGACGAGGTGTTCCTGCACCTCACGGGCGCCGACGGCGGCGCGGACACGGCCGGAGCGACGGTCGCTGAGCCGGCCGCCGAGGCCCCGACCACCCCGTCCGCCGAGACCCCACGACCCGAAGGAGCCCACCGATGAACGCCGTCGCCGCCACCCTGCGCCAGAGCTGGGTGATCACCCTGCGCGACCTCAAGCACTGGCAGCGTGAACCCTGGGGCCCGGTCTTCGGGATCGCGTTCTCCGTGATGCTCGTGCTGATGTTCGGCTTCCTCCTGGGCGGGGCGATCGGCCTGCCCGGGGGCGGGGACTACCTGCCGTACCTGCTGCCGGGCATCTTCGCGCTCTCGATGATGTTCGGCATCGAGGCCACGATGAGCGCCATCGCCAACGACTCGAAGAAGGGCGTCACCGACCGGTTCCGGTCGCTGCCGATCAGCGGGGCGGCGGTGCCGCTCGGCCGGGCGGGGGCCGACCTGATGAACTCGGCCGTCGAGCTGGCCGTGCTCATGGTCGGCGGCCTGCTCATCGGGTGGCGGGCGTCGGGCAGCGTCGGCGCCACCGTGCTCGCCGTCGTGCTGCTGCTGTGGCTGCGGTTCGCGATGCTGGTGGTCGGGGTGTTCCTCGGGCTCGCGTTCCGCGGCGAGGGCGGCGTGACGGCGGTGCAGGTGCTGGTGTGGCCCATCGGGTTCCTGTCCAACGTACTGGTCGCCCCGGAGACCATGCCCGCATGGCTGGGCGCGGTGGCCCAGTGGAACCCGATCTCCGCGACGGCGGCCGCGTGCCGCGAGCTGTTCGGCAACCCGACCGGGATCACCGGCGGCGTCCTGGCCGACCACGCCGTGCTGCTCGCGGTGCTGTGGCCGGCCGTGCTGACGCTGGTGTTCGTGCCGCTGACCGCGCGCGCCTACCGGGGGCTGTCCCGCTGACGCCCGGGCGGCGCCCGCACCCGGCGCTGCCTGCGCGGCGGCGCCGGGTGCGGGCGCGCGGTTCAGGCCCTGCTGGTCGCGCGCCTCGACCGGCTCCGGAACGACGACGGCGTCTCGCCCGTCAGCCGCGCGAACGTCCGGGTGAACGAGGGCTGGTCGTAGAAGCCCGCGGCGGTCGCGACGTCGGCCAGCGGCACGGTGCTCGACGTGAGGAGGTGCGCCGCGCGGTCCACCCGGAGCCGCAGCACGAGCTGCCGGGGCGAGAGCCCGAAGACCCGCCGCACCCGCCGGTCCAGGGACGCGGGCGTGCAGTCGGCCAGGACCGCGAGGTCCGCCACGGAGGGCACCTCGCCTTGCTCCAGCAGGCGCTCGATGTCGCCACGCAGTCGGGCCATGGCCTGGATCGTCGCGTCGTCGGCGTCGCCGGAGCGCAGGTCCTGTGACACGGACACGAGCCCCACGTAAGCGCCGGACTCGTCGTGCAGCGGCAGCTTGGAGGTGAGGAACCAGCCCGGCGCCCCGCCGACGTGCCGGATCAGCTCCAGCTCGCCCCGCAGCGGCTTGTCGGTGGTGCGGACCAGCTCGTCCTGGCTCTCGTAGCGCTCGGCGAGCTCGGGCACGAACAGGTCGGCGGCGCGCTTGCCGATGACGTCGCGCCGCGACCGCTCCCTGGTGCGTCCCACGAAGACCTGGTTGACCAGCACGTACCGGCCGTCGGCGTCCTTGGCGCAGAACATGACCCCGGACAGCTCGTCCATCAGGGCGACCATGGCGGGGTGCAGTGCGGCCAGCAGGGCCCGCGCCTCAGGCCGAGCGGCACCGTTCGACGGGTTGCTCATCGGGTCCCGATGCTACGCGGCGCGGCGCCGGCCGCTTGGCCGAAACCGGTGCGGATCGCGAGTGATCCTGCCAATACAGGCGTAGCGCACCGGGTGCACCCTGGTGTCATGAAGACCTCTGCCCGGCGCGAGAGCGCCGTCACCGCCGATGTCCCGACCGGGGGCGCAGGCGCACCGGACAGCGGCGCGCCGCAGGCTCCGACCGAGCCGCCCGCCGAGTCCGCCGCCGACACCCTGGTCGAGGACGCCGTAGCCCTCGCCCGGACCTGGGTCGGAAGCGCCACCGGAGCCGCCGCCACCGAGGGCGCAGGCACCCCCGCCGCGTCCCGCTCGAAGACCGACAAGGCCGTGGCCCGCGCCTCAGCGGCGCTGGGCGCGCTCGTGTCCGACCCGGCGGGCCTGGAGCTCGCCGTCGGGTTCGTCGACGACGTCGCCCGCCCGCAGGACGCCCGCGTCGCCGCCAAGGCCCTGGCCCGGCTGGGCAAGAAGGCCGGCAGCGCCACGTTCCTCAGCGCGAGCGACCGCGCCCTGTTCCGGGCCGGCGCGCTGGCCGCGCCCGCGTTCCCCGGCATCGTGGTGCCCGCCGCCCGCGCCCGCCTCCGCCAGCTCGTGGGCCACCTCGTGGCCGACGCCGGCACCGGGCTCACCGCCCACCTCGCCCGCACCCGGGCCGAGGGCTACACCCTCAACGTGAACCTGCTCGGCGAGGCGGTGCTCGGCGAGGAGGAGGCCGCGGGCCGGCTGGCCCGCACCATCGCGCTCGTGGAGCGCCCCGACGTCGACTACGTGTCGATCAAGGTCTCCAGCGTCGCCGCGCAGCTCGTCACGTGGGACCTCGACGGCTCGCGCGACCGCGTCGTCGAGCGCCTGCTGCCGCTGTACCGCGCCGCGCGCGACCACGGCGTCTTCCTCAACCTCGACATGGAGGAGTACCGCGACCTCGCCCTGACCACCGCGGTGTTCACCGAGATCCTGGGGCGCGACGAGTTTCGCGGCCTGGAGGCGGGCATCGTGCTGCAGGCCTACCTGCCGGACGCGCTCGGCGCCCTGGACGGCCTCACCGAGTTCGCCACCCAGCGGGTCGCCGACGGCGGCGCCCGCATCAAGGTGCGCATCGTCAAGGGCGCGAACCTCGCGATGGAGCACGTCGAGGCCACCCTGCACGGCTGGCCGCAGGCGCCGTACCCGTCCAAGCCGGACGTCGACGCCAACTACGTGCGCATGCTCGACCACGCGCTGCGCCCGGAGCGCGCCCAGGCGGTCCGCATCGGCGCGGCGTCGCACAACCTGTTCCACGTGGCGCTCGCGATCCTGCTCGGCCGGGCGCGGGGTGTGTCCGAGGCGCTCGACATCGAGATGCTCCAGGGCATGGCGCCCACCGAGGCGGCGGCGGTCCGCGACGAGGTCGCCAAGGACGACGGCCGGGTGGTGCTCTACACCCCCGTGGTCCGCGACGAGGACTTCGACGTCGCGATCTCCTACCTCGTGCGCCGGCTGGAGGAGAACGCCGCGGAGCAGAACTTCCTGCACGCCGCGTTCGCCCCGCCGGCCTCGGCCGCCACCGCCGCGTCGGAAGGTTCCGCGATGGACCGGCAGGAGGCCGCGTTCCGCGCCTCGGTCGAGCTGGGCGTCCACTACGCGCCGGACGACGTCACGCCGCGCCGCCGTCCGCGCCCCGCGCCGCAGCCGGTGGCCGGGCCGTTCCACAACGCCGCCGACACCGACCCAGCCGTCGCCGCGAGCCGCGCCTGGGCGCAGCTGGTGACGAGCACACGGTCCGGCTACGTGCCGGCGCTCGCCGAGCCGCTGTCGACGCCGGCCCAGGTGGACGACGTCGTCGCGCTCGCCCGCCGCGCCGGGGCCGCGTGGTCGAAGGTCTCCGCGGGCGACCGTGGCCGCGTGCTGCGCGCGGCGGCCAAGCACCTCGAGGCCGCTCGCACGGACCTCGTCGCGGCCATGGTGCACGAGGCAGGAAAGACCGTGGCCGAGGCCGATCCGGAGGTCAGCGAGGCGGTCGACTTCGCCGCGTACTACGCGCAGGCGGCCGAGGCGCTCGACCCGACGTCGGAGGCCTGGCCGGGCGCCCACTTCATGCCAGAGGGCGTCACCCTGGTCACCCCGCCGTGGAACTTCCCCGTCGCCATCCCCGTCGGCGGTGTGCTCGCGGGGCTCGCGGCCGGGTCCGCGGTGATCGCCAAGCCCGCGCCGCCCACGCCGCGCTGCCTGGAGATCGCCGTCGAGGCGGTGCACGCCGCCCTCGATGAGGTGGCGCACGAGATCGGGCTCGACTCGGCGCTCGCGCGCGACGTCGCGCAGTTCGTCCGTGTGCCCGACGGCGACCTGGGCCGCCGCCTCGTCACCCACGACGGCGTGTCCCGGGTGATCCTGACGGGCGCCATCGAGACCGCCGAGATGTTCGCGTCCTGGCGGCCCGAGCTGGCGGTGCTCGCGGAGACCTCCGGCAAGAACGCGATAGTCGTGACGCCGTCCGCGGACCTCGACCTGGCCGTCGCCGACGTCGTGCGCTCGGCCTTCGGGCACGCCGGGCAGAAGTGCTCGGCCGCCTCGCTCGTGATCCTCGTGGGCTCGGTGGGCGACCCGCGTACCGCGACGGGCGAGCGGTTCCGGCGGCAGCTCGTGGACGCGGTGGGGTCGCTCGCCGTCGGACCAGCCACCGACCTCGCCACCGTGATGGGCCCGCTCACCGAGCCGGCCCAGGGCAAGCTGCTGCGCGCCCTGACCACGCTGGAGCCGGGCGAGTCGTGGCTCGTGCGCCCGCGCCGGCTCGACGCCGCGGCGCAGGAGGCGGGCCTCGGCCGCGGCCGCCTGTGGACCCCCGGCGTGCGCGACGGCGTCCGCCCCGGCTCGTTCTTCCACCTCACCGAGGCCTTCGGCCCGGTGCTGGGCATCATGACGGCCCGCACCCTGGACGAGGCGATCGAGCTGCAGAACGCGGTCTCGTTCGGCCTCACGGGCGGCATCCACTCCCTGGACGACGCCGAGGTGGAGCACTGGCTCGATCGGGTCGAGGTCGGCAACGCGTACGTGAACCGGCACATCACCGGCGCGATCGTGCAGCGGCAGTCGTTCGGCGGCTGGAAGGCGTCCTCGGTGGGGCCGGGCGCCAAGGCCGGCGGCCCCAACTACGTGGCACAGCTCGGCCGCTGGGAGGACGCGCCCGGCGTGCCCTCGCGCACGGCGGACCCGGCGGGCTGGCTCGCCTGGGCCCGCGCCGACGACGACCGCGCCTGGGTCACCGAGTTCACCCGCGCGCACGACCCGTCGGGGCTCGGCGTCGAGTCGAACGTGTTCCGCTACCGGCCCGTGCCCGGCATCACCGTGCGGGTCGGCGCCGACGCCCCGGACGTCGAGGTGCGGCGCGTGCTGGCCGCGGCCACGCGGGCGGGCGTACCGGCGACCGTCGTCGGACGCGAGACGACGGACGAGGCGTTCGCCGACGCCGTCGCCGACGGCAAGGTGACCGGCCGGATCCGCGTGGTGGGCGCGGCCCCGGGGCTACGCGAGGCCGCGGCGAGCCGCCTCGGCTCGGTGACCGTGCTGGACGGGCCGGTGCTCGCCAGCGGCCGCCGCGAGCTGCTCACGATGCTGCGCGAGCAGGCCGTGAGCCGCACGATGCACCGCTACGGGCACCTGCGTACCGCGTAGGCGTCCGGCACTCCGGCACTGCGCGGGCGGCCTGCGTACCGCGTGGGCGACGGGAAGCTTCTCCTCGCGGAGGTGTGTTGCGTGCAGTAGACACCGTCTACTCGACGCAACACACCTCCGCGAGGAGAAGTTTCCCGAGGCCGACGCGCCGGCCCTCGCGGCAGGCTTTCCGGAGGTGGGCTCTCCTCCGCCCGGCGGGTGTTCCGGGGAGGAGCGCCGGCGGCTTCAGGCCGATTCGCCCTCGACCAGGCGGGGGGCGAAGACCCGGCGCTCGTCGCGCACCGGACGGCCCGCGACCAGGTCGACGAGCATGCTCGTCGCGGCGCCGACCATCTGCACCACCGGGTTGTGCACGGTGGTGAGCCGGGGTGACGTCGTCTCGGCGATGCCGAGGTCGTCGAACCCGACGACCGAGACATCCCCCGGCACGGACCGTCCGCGCTCGGCGAGCACGCGGAGCGTGGCCTCTGCCATCAGGTCGGAGGCGGCAAAGATCCCGTCGAGGTCGGGGTGCGCGTCCAGCAGCCGGGCGGCCGCGACGAGGGCCCCGGCGACGGTGAAGTCGCCCTCGACGACGGCGTCGTCGGACAGGCCGGCGTCGCGCAGCGCGTCCCGCCAGCCGATCATCCGGTCCACGCCCGCCGGCATGTCGAGCGGCCCGGTGATGGTGCCGATGCGCCGACGTCCCCTGTCGATCATCCGCTGCGTGGCGATGCGCCCGCCCGTGACGTTGTCGACGTCCACGTAGCGCAGGCCGCGCGAGAAGGACGGGTCGGGCTCGAACAGCCGCCCGACGAAGACCGCGGGCAGCCCGGCCGGGCCGAGCTCCGTCTCCAGGTGGTCGCCCCGGTGGTGCGAGGCCACGATGACGCCGTCCACGTGCCCGCTGCGCAGGTAGCGGCCCACGCGGCCGCGCTGCTCGCCCGGGCGGGCGAGCAGCAGCACGAGCTGGAGGTCCGTCCCGGCCAGCCCCTCGCTGACGCCGGCGAGGGTGCCGGACAGGAACGGGTCGGTGAGGATGCGCTGGTCCGGCTCCGGCACCACGAGGGCTATCGAGTCGGTCCGCCGCGTCACCAGGGAGCGGGCGGCCCGGTTGGGCGCGTACCCGAGGCGGGCGACGGCGTCGTCCACCGCGGCCTGCGCCTCGGGGGAGACGCGCAGGCCACCGTTGATGGCACGCGACGCCGTCGACCGGGACACCCCGGCCGCCTGTGCCACGTCGTCCAGGGTGGGTGGGCCTGAGGTCGTCACGCCTGCGGAACCGCCTTGTCTGCGCCGTCGCTGCCGTTGTCGTCGCTGCCGCCGTCGTCGCCGGGGCGCGGCTGGGGCGCAGCCGGTCGCTCGGGAACGGCGTTGGCCCGTGCGACCTGACCGTACCAGCGGCCCGACGCCTTGACCGTGCGCTCCTGCGTCTCGAAGTCGACGCGCACGAGCCCGAAGCGCTTGCCGTAGCCCCACGCCCACTCGTAGTTGTCGAGCAGCGACCAGCCGAAGTAGCCCCGGACGTCGGCGCCCTCGTCGATCGCGTCCTTGACGGCGCGCAGGTGCACGTCGACGAACTCCAGGCGCTCCTGGTCGTCCACGAACCCGTCGGGCCCGACGACGTCCTCGTACGCGCTGCCGTTCTCCGTCACGTACAGCGCGATGCCGCGCGGCCCGGTGTAGTCCCGCTGCAGCCGCAGCAGGAGCCGGGTCAGCCCCTCGGGCTGCACCTCCCAGTTCTGGTCGGTCACGGGCAGTCCGCGCGGGTGCGTGTACGCGCCGTCGCCGCCTGGGAACGGGGACGACGTCGGCCGGCTCACCGGGGCGCCGCCGTCCAGGGGGTGCTCGGCGGGCCGGGCCGAGACGGCATTGCCGTGGTAGTAGTTCACGCCCAGCGAGTCGATCGGCGTCGAGATGATCTCCAGGTCGCCGTCCTGGATGTGCCGTTCGAGCCCGTACTCGCGCACGTCCTCCAGCACGTCGGCGGGGTAGGCGCCGCGCAGGATCGGGTCGGCGAAGATGCGCGTGAACCCGCCGTCGAGCCGGCGTGCGGCGTCGACGTCGGCGGGGTCGTCCGGGTCCAGCGGGTCCTCGACCTCGAAGTTGAGCGTGATGCCGAGGTTCGCGTCCGGCGCCCGTTCCCGCAGCGCCTGCACGGCAAGGCCGTGGGCCAGCGAGAGGTGGTGCGCGGCCGCCAGGCCGTCCTCGCGGGACTGCCGGCCGGGCGCGTGCTGGCCGCCGGTGTAGCCGAGGAACGCGGCGCACCACGGCTCGTTGAGCGTGGTCCACACGTCCACCCGGTCGCCGATGGCCTCGTGCATCGTCACGGCGTAGTCGCGGAACCGGTATGCGGTGTCGCGGTTCACCCAGCCGTTGGACTCGGCCTCGATCGCCTGCGGCAGGTCCCAGTGGTAGAGCGTGAGCCAGGGCAGGATGCCCGCGCCCAGCAGCTCGTCCACGAGCCGGTCGTAGTAGGCAAGGCCGGCCGGGTTCACCGCGCGCCCGCCGGGGACCACCCGCGCCCACGACGTCGAGAACCGGTACGCCTGGATGCCGAGCTCCTTCATGAGCGCGACGTCGGCCGGGTAGCGGTGGTACTGGTCGCAGGCGACCTCGCCGTCCTCCTGGTTGACGACGGCGCCGGGGATCCGCGTGAACACGTCCCAGACGGAGTCCTCACGGCCGTCGGTGTGCGCGGCGCCCTCCACCTGGTAGGCGGCGGTCGCGGCGCCCCACAGGAAGCCGTCGGGGAAGGCGACGGCGCCCGTCGTGTTCGCCGTCGGCTCCGTGCGCGGGACCGACGGCGTGTACGGCAGCACGACGCCCGGGGCGGGCTCGCGTCGCGTGCCCGCCGGAGTCTTGACGTTCAGCGTCATCTCGTGCGTCATCCCTTCACAGCTCCCTGCATGATGCCCGCCACGAGCTGCTTGCCGACGAAGGCGAAGATCACCAGCAGCGGGAGCGTCACGAGGAACACACCGCCCATGACCAACGAGTAGTCCACGAAGTAGTTGGCCTGCAGCGACTTTACGACGAGTGGCAGCGTGGGGTTGCTCGAGCTGAGCACGATCGACGGCCAGAAGAAGTTCGTCCACTGCTGGACGAACGTGAACAGGCCGAGCATGGCCGCGGCCGGGCGGGCGGCGGGCAGCGCGATGCTCCAGAACGTGCGGATCATCGAGGCGCCGTCCACGCGGGCGGCCTCGATCAGCTCGTAGGGCAGCGCCTCGGACAGGTACTGCGTCATCCAGAAGACGCCGAACGCGCTGACCAGCACCGGCACGATGACCGCCTGCAGCTGGTTGATCCAGCCGAGGTCCGACATGAGGATGTACAGCGGGATCACGCCGAGCTGGGTGGGCACCGCCATCGTGGCGATGACGAACACGAGCAGCGGGCCGCGGCCGCGGAAGCGCAGCTTCGCGAACGAGTACCCGGCGAGCGTCGAGAACATCACGACGGCCAGCGAGACGACGACCGCGATGATCACCGAGTTCGTCAGCGCCAGCCAGAAGTTGATCTGCGTGGACTCGATGACCGTCTGGAACTGGGTGAACAGCGACAGGTCCGGCAGCCACTGCGGCACGGGGCTCTGCGAGATCGCGACCGGGTCCGACGAGCCCAGGAGCAGCGTGAAGTACAGCGGGAAGGCCGAGATCAGCAGGGTGATCCCGAGCAGCGTGTAGACGATCCAGCCGGCGCGGTGCGTGGCGCTCCCGGAGGCCTTCCGGGCCCGACGGCGGGCGGCGGCCCTGGCGGCACCCTCACCCGCGGTCTGGGCGGTGACAGCGACGGAGCTCATGCGTTACCTCCGGTGGTGCTCTTGCGCCTCGACTTCTTGACTGCCGTACCCGACGACGAGATACGCCGCGTGACCAGGAAGTTCACGAGGCCGATCGCGACGATGAGGAGGAACAGCATCCACGCGACGGCGGACGCCCGGCCGAGGCTGTGCTGGTCGCCCCAGGCGAGGTCGTACAGGTACACGACGGTGGTCATCCAGTTCTGGTCCGGACCGCCGAGCTCGTAGGCGTCGTAGAGGCGGACCTCGTCGAAGATCTGCAGGCCGCCGATGGTCGAGGTGATGACGACGAAGATGATGGTGGCGCGGATCTGGGGCACCGTGACGGAGAAGAACTGGCGCACGCGTCCGGCGCCGTCGATCACGGCGGCCTCGTAGAGGTCGCGCGGTACCGCCTGCATCGCGGCGAGGAAGATGAGGGCGTTGTAGCCCATCCAGCGGTAGTTGACCATCGTGGCGATGGCGATGTGGCTCGCGATCCGGTCGCCGTGCCAGGCGATCGAGTCCAGCCCTATCCCGTTGAGCAGGGCGTTGATCAGGCCGTACTGGTCGGCGAACAGTCGGCCGAAGATCATCGAGACCGCGACGGGCGCGACCACGTACGGGACCAGGACGCCCATGCGCCAGAAGGTGGCCGCCCGCAGGTTCTGGTCCAGCAGGGCCGCGATGATGATCGCGATGATCACCTGCGGGACCGAGGAGAACAGGAAGATCGAGAGCGTGTTGACCAGAGCCTTCCAGAAGGTGGGCTGGGCCAGCACGAACGTGAAGTTCTCCAGGCCGACGAAGTCGCCCTGCCCGCCGAGCAGGCTCCACTCGTGCACCGAGACGAACGCGGTGTACGCGAGCGGGAACAGGCCGGTCACCGCGAACAGGATGAAGAACGGCGAGATGTAGAGGTACGGGGAGAGCTTCACGTCCCAGCGGCCGAGCCGCTGGGAGAAGCCGATTCTGCGCGACTCGCGCTGGGGCGCACCGGGGCCCGGTGCCGATCGTTCAGGTGTCAGGACAGCCATTTCATCTTCCGCCGCGTCATCGTCGGGTGGTCACTTGGATACGGATCGGTGGTCGAGCTTGTCGAGACCTGAGGTCTCGACAAGCTCGACCACCGGATCACATCAGCCTCTGCCCGGCTCGGGACCGGGCTCAGGCTCAGCCGAGGGCCGAGGCCTTCTGGACGGCCTCGTCCCAGGCCTCGTCGGCGTCCTGCGACTTCGTGACGTCCACACGGTTGAGGGCGTTGGTGACCTCGTCAAGGATGGCGAAGTAGTTCGCGCCCTTGTAGGGGGCGCTGTCGATGGTCTGGGCGCGGGTGGCGAAGATCTCGCCCACGGGCGCGTCGTTGAAGAACGGGTTGGTGAAGCTCTGGACGGCCTCGGAGTCCTGCGCCTCGACCTGCGACGGGAAGGTGCCCGCCGACTCGAAGAACCGGGTCTGCTGCTCGGGTGCGGTCAGCCACGCGGCGAGCTCCTTCGCCGCCTCGGTGTTCTCACCGGAGGCGGGGACGGTCAGGAACGAGCCGCCCCAGTTGCCGCCGCCGCCGGGGAAGACGTTGGCGACGTCCCAGCCCTCGACGCCGCCGGCGCGCTCCTCGACCGGGCCGGTCATCCAGGCGGGGCAGATCATCGTGGCGAAGGCGTCGTTCTGGAAACCGGCGTCCCAGTCACCCTCCCACTGCACGAGGCCGGCCGACAGCCCGTCCTCGACGGAGCCGATGATCTGGTCGTAGATGTCCTTGACCTCGGTGTTGTCCGCGAGGTCCTTGGGCTCGCCCGTCTCGGCGTCCTCGAACGCCTCGGGGAGCTGGTTGACCATGCCCTGGAAGGTGCCGCCGACGCTGTCGTACCAGGCGGCGTCGGACTCCTTCACGAACTCGCGGCCCGCGGCGAAGTAGTCCTCCCACGTGGCGTCCTCGCCGCCGAGGAACTCGGCGACCTCCTCGCGGTCGGTCGGCAGGCCAGCCTCCTCGAACAGGTCGGACCGGTAGCAGATGGCCTCGGGGCCGATGTCGGTGCCGTAGCCGATGACCTTGCCGTCGGGCGTGGTGGCCTGCTGGACCTTCCAGTCCACCCAGCGGCCGTCGAGCTCGGGGTCGGCCAGGTCGGTGAACAGGTCCGGGTACTGCGTGAGCTCCGGCAGCCAGTCGACCTCGATGGCCTCGATGTCGGCCAGGCCCTCGCCACCGGCGGCGAGCTTGGTCGTCAGGTTGGTACGAGCGTCGTCGCTGGTGGCGGCCGTGACGTGCTCGACGGTGACGTTCGGGTGCTCCTCGGTGTACTCGGCGAGCACCTCGTCCGTGTAGCCGAAGTTGTTGAACGTCGCGACCTTCAGGGTGATGGGGCCGTCGTCGGCGGATCCACCTTCGGGCTCCTCGGACCCACCGCAGGCGGTGAGCGCGAGGGCGACGGCGGCGACACCGGCGGTCGCCTGGAGGGTACGGGCGGCGGCGCGCCGCGTGGGTCGGGTACTGCTGAGCACTGGGGACTCCCTTGTCGTGCGGTCTGGGGCGTTACGGACACGGCTGCGGTCGCGCGACGCGTTGTGGCACGTCGCTGTACCGCTGGGAGCGCTTCCACACCCAAGGTGTGGAAGCGCTACCACGCGACAGATCGTTGCGCCGTACACCGTGCCGTGTCAAGGGAAGCCCATGGCGAGGGCGCCCCGCGTCAGGACTGGAGCCGCATGTCCTCGACCGTCTGAACGGCCCGGTTCCAGGCGATCTCGGGGCCCACGTGCCCCGTGTCGACCGCGGTCAGCGCATTGGTCAGCTCGTCGCGGATCCGGAAGTAGTGCGGTCCCTTGTACGGCGCGCCGACGATGGACTGGGCCCGGGCCGTGAAGATCTTGCCCACCGGGGCGTCGTTGAAGAACGGGTTGACGTAGGCCTGCACGGCCTGCGAGTCCTGCGCCTCGAGCTGCGACGGGAACGTGCCTGCTGTGGTGAAGGCCCGCGTCTGCTGCTCGGGGGCGGTGAGCCACGCGGCCAGCTTCTTCGCCTCCTCCGGGTAGTTGCCCGCGGCCGGCACGGTCAGGAACGAGCCGCCCCAGTTGCCGCCGCCGCCGGGAAAGACGTTGGCCACGTCCCAGCCCTGCACACCCTCGGAGTACGACTGGATCGGCCCCATCATCCAGCCGGGGCACAGCATCGTCGCGAAGGCGTCCTGCTGGAACGCCGCCGTCCACTCGGGGGACCACTGCGCGAGGCCGGCCGAGAGACCGTCGTCGATGGCTCCGATGATCTGGTCGTAGACGGCGCGGACCTCCGTGTTGATCGCGAGGTCGGTCGGCAGCGCGGTCGCCGGGTCCTCGAACGCCGCGGGGAGCTGGTTGATCATGCCCTGGAACGTGCCGGTGGCGCCGTCGAACCACGCGGCGTCGGACTCCGCCACGAACCGCTTGCCCACCTCGAAGTAGCGCTCCCAGGTGGCGTTCGCGCCACCCAGCAGCTCCGCCACCTCCTCGCGGCCGGACGGCAGGCCGGCCGCCTCGAACAGGTCGGCGCGGTAGCAGATGGCCTCGGGGCCGATGTCGGTGCCGTAGCCGAGCAGCTTGCCGTCCGGCGCCGTCGCCTGCTGGACCTTCCAGTCCACCCAGCGCTCGGTGACCTCCGGATCGGTCATGTCGAGGAAGAGCTCGGGATGCCGCATCAGCTCGGGCAGCCAGTCGACCTCGACGGCCGCGACGTCCGCAAGCTCTGAGCCGTCGCCCGTGGTGAAGGCCTTGAGCATCTGCAGCCGCGCCTCGTCGGAGGTGGGCGCGACGATGTGCTTGACGGTCACGTTCGGGTGCTCCTCCGTGTACGCCGCGAGCATCTCCTCGGTGTACCCGAAGTCGTTGAACGTGGACACGGTGAGCGTGATCTGCTCGCCGTCCGCCGGGCCGGCCGGGCTCTGGCCCAGGAGCGAGCCGCAGCCGGCGAGCGGCAGGGCGAGGACCGTGAGCGCGGCGAGGGCTGCACGACGGGGGGCGACGGCCCGACTTCGGACCGGTCTGTTCTTGCTCGGCACTGGTACTCCTCAGGTTGAGCGCGCGGATGTCGCTGCGTGAAAGCGATATCAGAGCACAAACTTGCCCACATCCGACACAGATCTTCGCCGAGTTTCTGGTGCCTTGTCGTTCAAAATGGGCAAATCTGGAACAAGCATGAACCGTCATTGGTACATTGCTGTCCGAAATGCCACTATCGCCCTGCGGGGTGAAACGGTTCGTCAGGAGACGGCCCGCACGGGCCTTCGGCGTGGCGGCCGGGCGTGTCCCCGCCGGGGTCGTCCCGTGGGCGGGGCCGGGACACGCTGGGTTCAGGTGGTCCCGGCGCGCTTGTCGGCGAGCCAGTCGCGGCCCGCCTCCGCCTCGGTCTCGAGCGTGGTGCGGACAGCGCTGACCGCCGCCTCCTCGATCACCGCGCCGAACAGCGGCACCGTGGCCCGTACGTCGCCCGCGTAGGTGAGGCGCGTGCCGCCGTCGGGCAGAGCGGTCAGGGCGGCGGTGGCGGTGACGCGCACCGGTGCGCCCATGATCTCGACCGCCACCGTGCCCGTGCGGCGGCCCTCCGCGGCCGCCTCCCAGGCCTCGGCCTGACGGATCTCGAGGTGCGCGCCCACGAGCGGGCGGGCCTGCACGGGGATGATGTCGGTGGGCAGGGTGCGGCGCACCACCACGGTGAACCCCTCGACGGCGGAGCCCGTCACGTCCGCCTGCTCGACCACACCGTTCGCCGAACCCGTGGAGCGCTGGGCCCGCCACCGCACGAACGACTCGTCGGCGAGCATGGCGGAGACCTCGTCGATGGTGGCGGGGAACGTCAGGTCCACTGTCAGGTGCACGGGCTTCCTCCTCGCGCCGACGGGGCGTGCCGGTGATGGAACTCTAACTGACACATGGTGTGCACCGGAGGTGCAGGGGGACTCGTTCGGCGCAGGTCACGTGGTGTGCACTCATCGGGTCGTGCGCGGTTCCGGCATAGGCTGGGCGCGTGTCCGCGATGAGTGACCTGATCCTTGAGCACGCCGACCTCGAGCCGGCCGACGTCGAGTGGCTGCACCTCCTGGTCGGCGACTGGCAGGTGGTCTCGGACCTCGCGTTCGCGGACCTCGTGCTGTGGCTGCCCACCGACGACGGGCGGTTCGTGGCCATCGCGCAGTGCCGTCCGTCGACGGGCGCCACGGTGCACTACGACGACGTCGTCGGTTCGTTCGCGCCCGAGGGGCAGCGCCCGCAGCTCGCCAGGGCGATGGCGGAGGCCAAGGCGCAGCGCGCACGGGAGCCGCGCTGGTTCGGGGCGTACGCGGTGCGCGAGGAGGCGATCCCCGTTGTCCACAAGGACGCGGCGATAGCGGTGATCGCGCGGCAGACCAACCTGGGTTCGGGCCGGACGCCGTCGCGCCTGGAGCTGAACTACGTCGAGGCGGCGGACGACCTCGTGGCGATGATCCCGCGCGGCGAGTTCCCCCTGCCGAACGCGGCGACCGGTTCGCGCCGCGGCGCCCCGCGTGTGGGCGACGGCCTGATCCGGCTCAACTCCGAGGGCGAGGTGCTGTACGCGAGCCCGAACGCCCTGTCGTGCTTCCACCGGCTCGGGGTGATCGGGCCGCTCGTGGGGCAGTCGCTCGTCGAGGTCACGGCCGACATGGTCGAGCAGCTCAAGCCCGTCGACGAGTCGCTGCCGCTCGTGGTGATGGGCCGCGCGCCGTGGCGCACCGACATCGAGGCGCACGGGGTGTCGCTGTCGCTGCGGGCGATGCCGCTGACCGACCGCGGTCAGCGGATCGGTGCCGTGCTGCTGTGCCGCGACGTGTCCGAGCTGCGCCGGCGCGAGCGGGAGCTGATCACCAAGGACGCGACGATCCGCGAGATCCACCACCGCGTGAAGAACAACCTGCAGACCGTCGCCGCGCTGCTGCGGCTCCAGGCCCGGCGGATGGACGTGCCCGCGGCGAAGGAGGCACTGGAGGAGGCCATGCGGCGCGTGTCGACCATCGCCTTGGTGCACGAGAGCCTCTCGCAGACCCTGGACGAGCAGGTCGAGCTCGACGACATGGTGGGCAGGGCGCTGCGGCTCACGGCCGACGTCGCGTCGGCGTCGACCTCGGTGCGGACCGTGCGCACCGGCTCGTTCGGCATGGTCCCGGCACAGGACGCGACGCCGCTCGCGCTCGTGCTCACGGAGCTGGTCACCAACGCGGTGGAGCACGGGTTCGTGGGACGCTCGGCGGGCACGGTGGAGATCGTGGTGGAGCGGCAGAACTCCGACCTGCGGGTCGTCGTGGCCGACGACGGCATCGGGATCCCCGAGAACGGCGGGGCCGGCGGACGGGGCCCGGGCAGCGGCCTCGGGACCCAGATCGTGCGGACGCTCGTCACCAACGAGCTGGGCGGGACCATCGAGTGGTCGGCCCGTGAGGGCGGCGGTACCGAGGTGGTGCTGCAGCTCGTGCTGCGGGTGGCAGAGCCCGCACGGTCCTGACGCGTCGAGGAAAAGCACGAGCCGCGCCCGGGCGGAGGGGGAGTGCTCAGGCGCGGCTCGCGGAAAACGTGGTGCGGGTGGTGCTGTGCTGTCGGGTCAGCTCGTTGCCGTCAGGTCAGCCGGCGCGACGAGCGCGCGCGGTGCGGCGCTTGAGCGCACGGCGCTCGTCCTCGCTCATACCGCCCCAGACGCCGGCATCCTGGCCGGACTCGATGGCCCACTTGAGGCAGGTGTCGACGACGTCGCAGCGACGGCACACGGCCTTGGCCTCCTCGATCTGCAGCAGGGCGGGGCCCGTGTTGCCGATGGGGAAGAACAGCTCTGGGTCCTCTTCGAGGCATGCTGCGCGGTGGCGCCAGTCCATGGTCACGTACTCCTTGGCAGGAACTACCCACCGTCCGGCTCGCCACGAGGGAGCATCGTCGTCGTGCGTCTGGGGCGCGCAGGTCTGGTGTGCTGGATCGTTGTCTCGATCCCTGTGCGCCAGGCGGCGACCGACGGGGGTTTGTTCGGGGGTGTGTGGGATTGCTGCGTCTAGGTTCACACGCTCGTGAACGCTCGCACAAGGGGTTACGGTGAAGTTTCTCGGCCGTGAACCCTGAGGGATCGGTCACACTATTGTGAATACCCCGCTCACCAGTATCCTAGTCCGTCGTGCCCGTACTGGAAGCCTTTTTCGCGCCCCGTGTTCCGGCGTTTCTTCGTGCCCTGGTGATCGGCGTCGTGGCCGAAGTGATCGGGCTCGTGGCATTCGCCGTGGTGTTGCTTGCCGAGCTTGTTACGGGCCGTTCCACGTCCGTGGGCGTGAGTCTCTTTCTGGTGCTCTTCCTCCTGGGTGTCGCCTTGGTACTCGTGCTGTCCTGCCGGGCACTGCTCGCGGGTCGTCGTTCGGGGCGCGGACCCGTCGTGACCTGGCAGCTCTTCCAGATCCTCGGGTCCGTCGCCGCGATCGGCAGCGGCACGGGGCTCGTCGTCCTGGGTGGGTGGGCGGCGCTCGTGGTCGCCGTGGCGGTTGGCGCGCTGCTCATGACGCCGTCCGTGGTTGCGGCGACGTCGGCGACCGGTTCGGAGGACTGAGCGGGCTCGTAGGACTGGGCTCGTTCGTGTCGGGCTCCAGGACCTGGCACAGCACCGGATCGTCCCGGCCGCACCACACGGCCCGGCCCGGCGGGCCGCCCGAGCCCGCGAACCGGGCGGGCGCCCCGAGCACGACGTCGGCCGCGCGGTCGGTGCTCAGCAAGACCAGGCGCGGTCCCATCCGTGCCGCCAGGCCGCCGACCGACGGGCCGTCGGCGGTGACGGCGAACGCGATACCCGAGCGCAGGGTTGCTGGTGGGAGCGTGGCGCGTGCGTCTTCTGCGCCGTCTACCAGCATCAGCGTGCGAGTTGGGCCGATGTCCGTGTCGGACAGGAGGCTCGCGACGGCGCGGGCGTCGTCCGGGTGGATCGTTCGGCCGTAGCCCGGCTCGTGTCGCAGGGGCGCGAGTGCGGCGGGGTCGCGGGTGATCGCGTGTACCGCCCAGCCTTGTCGTAGGGCAGCGAGTGCGAGCGTGACGAGCGCGGTGGTGCGGCCCGAGCGGGCCCGCCCGAGGATCGCGAGGTGGCCGTCCTCCGGGTGCCAGGTGACGGTCGTGCGGCGCTGTTGGTCGGGGTCGTCGCCGAGGGCGAGCATCAGGCCGGCCCGGTCACGTCGGGTGGCCGACGGGAGGTCCGCGCGGGTGACCCGGAAGGGGAGTGGCGGCAGCCACGGCGGGGAGCCGGGTATGTCGCCTCGCGCCAGCGCCGCGCGGCGGGCGGCGTCGACCACGAGTGCGGCGATGTCGGGCCCCTCGATCGCGTTGGGAACCCTCGGGACAGGCCCCGCCGGGCCTCCCGGCCAGGCCGGGGCGCGGCGCACCAGCGGGATTGGGGCCTCGGGCACAGCCCCGGCGTGCGCGCACTGCAGCAGTACCGGAGGGGCCGATCCCAGGCGCAGCACGGCCCGCCCCGGCGTCGTCGCGGGGATGCGCGCGGCGGCGGGATCGTCGAGCACGTCGCGCGACTCCAGGGGGTCGGTGACGCGGAGCGCGAGGCGAGCGCTGACATTGGCCCGTAGGTCGGGGCCGACGGCGCCGCCCGGCCGCTGCGTCGCGAACACCAGGTGCACGCCGAGCGACCGGCCTTGGGCGGCGATGCGCAGCAGGGCGGGCAGGAACTCGGGCAGGTCGTCCGCCAGGGCGCGGAACTCGTCGATCACCACGACCAGCCGGGGGAGAGCGCCGGGTGGGAGCGCCGCGATATCGGGTACGCCGCGCTCGGCCAGGACGCGCTCGCGACGGCGCAGCTCGGCGCGCAGGCCGGCGAGCGCCCGCGCCGCCAGGCCCGGTTCGAGGTCGGTGACCTGGCCGACGACGTGCGGCAGCCGTCGGCACGCGCCGAAGGTCGCGCCGCCCTTGAAGTCGACCAGCACCAGCGCGACGTCGGCGGGCGACCTGGTCAGCGCGAGACCGAGCACGAGCGTCTGCAGCAGCTCGGACTTGCCCGATCCGGTGGTGCCGGCGACGAGCAGGTGCGGTCCGTCGCGGACCAGGTCGAGGCGCACGGGCGCGCCGTCGGTGCCGATACCGAGCGGCACGGCCCAGCCGTCGGCGGCCGCCCACCGTGCGGCGACCAGGTCCGGCCCCGGAACCTTGGTGAGGCCGTGCGCCCTGGTCAGGGACACGCCGCCGGGCAGGCGAGGATCCTCCGGCTGCCCGACGGCGGTGGTGCCGGGTGTGCCGCTTGGACCGCCGCCGAGATCACCCCCACGACCGCTGCCGCCAAGGACGCTGCTGAGGTGGCGACCGTTGAGGACGCCTCCGCCAACAGCGGCACTGTCGAGAGTGCTGCCGCCCAGGCCGCTGCCGGGGCTCCAGTGGCTGTCTCCTTGGAGAGCGGCCGCGGTCCGGCCGAGCCCGGCGGCGCCCGCGAGCAGACGGGCCAGGTGCTCGGCCCACTCGGCGGTGACGCCGACGAGCGGCACCACACGGGCGGCGCCGTCCGGCCCGGTGATCCGGACCCGGCGGGCGTCGAGCACCTGCACGACCGTGCGGTAGCCGGAGGGGACGGTCTCGACGGACACCACCAGGCGGCCGGCCGCGTCGTCGATCACCAGGACGGGCGGTCTGTGGCCAGGGAGCCAGCGGGTCCAGGACCAGCCCGTGGTGTTCCCGCGGACCCGCACCGTGGCTCCGCGGACGGCGAGTCCGGCGACGATCGCGCGGGCGACTGAGCGGGCCAGGTCGTCGGGGCCGAGTACGGCGACCGCGCCGTCGTGCAGGAGGTGGTCCCAGGGGTTGTCCGGCACGAACCGGAGGTACGGCGCGGCAGTGGTCGGGCCGGTGCTCCGGACCGTGGCGAGCGCGTGCTGCGCCGCCGCCCAGGCGCCCGGCGAGACCTGGGCCGCCGCGTGCGCGAAGGCCAGGAGGCGGGCCGGGCCCGGCAGCTCGCGAGGGCGGGTCAGCGTGGCGTTGGTGGTCGTGGACCGGCGCAGGGCCGCACGGAGCTGCGGCGCGGCCACAACCAGGCCTACCAGCGCAAACATCGCCAGCATCGGCTGACGGAGCGCTGCGGCGAGGGCCAGGGACGCGACGGCGGGGAGCAGCCCGAGCACCCAGGAGGGGCCGCCGGGTGAGGGTTCTGTGCGAGGGACGAGCCACTCCGCCGACCCTCTCGACCGGCGGATCACGAGGCGCCCGCCGGGTCGTGGGTCATCGTCCGATCGGAGGTGTCCGGCCGATCCCGGGTCCCTGCCCAACCCCGGGTTTCCGCTCGATCGCAGCGGCCCGCCCGATCGTGAACCTCCGCCCGATCGCCGCCACCGGCCCGATTCTGGGCGCCCACCGCGGCGCAGGCGGAGCCAGGTGCGCAAGGCGGTCCACGGCCCGTCGGCACCCACGATCGTGCCGGCGTCGGGCCCGGTGACGCGGGCGACGAGCCACGGGCTGTCGAGGGCGGAACGCGGACCGGCCGACGACATCGGACCAGGCCATGGCGTCCGGCCAGGCCATGGCGTCCGGCCAGGCCACGGCGTGCGGCCAGTCGACGGCGCCCGGCCAAGTGATGGCGTCCGGCTTGGAGCACCGAGTCGCTCCACGTGCACGACGGCGCCGGGAAGCCCCACGCGCTCGACGGCCCCAGGGAGCTCCGCACGCAAGACGGCACCAGCCAGCAGTGGGCGCTCGCCGGTCACACGGTCGTCGGTCAGGCGGACGCCGTCGGCGGTGAACGGCGCGTGCCGCAGCTCCGGGCGGCGGGTGAGCGCCGCGAGGGGCGCGCGCACGTCGCCGAAGCGCACGCCCGGGCGCAGGAGCAGGTCCTCGCCGGGGTGCAGGGTCACGCGCACGGCGCCGTCCGGAGACACGCCAGGAGACAGGCAAGGAGTCAGGCCAGGGGACAGTTCGGGAGACGGCGTCAGGGTCATGGCATCCAGGCTCGCTGCTGGTCCGCCCTGGTCGCGGCCCCGGCCGGCGTTCCTGTGCAGAACCACGGTTTCCACAGGGCCGGCGTCGCGCTCCCTGGGGAATGACCCCTGGGGGAGTGCCCCTACCAGGGGCTGACGGAAGGTACGACCGGGGGATGACAGAACCAGGGAAGGATCAGGCCGACGCCCGATGCCCAGATCGGACCCGGCTCCGTAGGTTCGTCACTGCCGGCCGTACCGGGGCCCACCCCGGGAAGGCCGGACCACTTCCGGGCGGCACGCAGGGCATTCGCCCGCACCGCCGTCCGACCTCCGCGCCACCCGGCAGCGTCAACAAATACCGGCAGCCGCAACGCCCAGCAGCCCAACGAACACCCCAGCCCGACGAACATCCCCAGCCTCAACGACTCGAGGAGAATCTCGTGGACACCACCGTGTACGTCCCGGCGGACCGGCAGGTCCCTGGCTCGGGCGGCGCAGGCCGCGCCGTCCGGGCCCGCAACCTGACGAAGGTTTATGGCAAGGGTGAGGCGGTGGTGCGGGCGTTGGACGGGGTGGATGTGGACTTCGAGCAGGGCCGGTTCACCGCGATCATGGGCCCCTCGGGCTCCGGGAAGTCGACGCTGATGCACCTGCTGGCCGGTCTCGACTCGGCCACTAGTGGGCAGGCGTTCCTGGGGGACACGCAGATCACCGGCCTGAACGACAAGGCCCTGACGTTGCTGCGCAGGGACCGGGTGGGGTTCGTGTTCCAGCAGTTCAACCTGCTGCCCATGTTCACCGCCGAGCAGAACATCACCCTGCCCGTCGAACTCGCCGGAGGCACCGTGGACCGGGCGTGGTTGGGCACCCTGGTCGACACCCTGGGCCTTTCCGGCCGGTTGACCCACCGTCCGGGGGAGCTGTCCGGGGGGCAGCAGCAGCGCGTCACGATCGCGCGGGCGTTGATCGCACAGCCGGACGTGGTGTTCGCGGACGAGCCGACCGGGAACCTGGACTCCCGCTCCGGCGCCGAAGTCCTCAGTTTCTTGCGTCGTTCGGTGCGGGAGCTGGGCCGGACCATCATCATGGTCACCCACGACCCGTCGGCGGCGGCGTACGCGGACCGGGTGGTGCTGATCGCCGACGGGCGCATCGCCGGCGACATCAGCGACCCCACCCCCGAGTCCGCCATGGCCGGCCTGGACGCCCTACGCACCCTCGAACCCGCCATCACCACCGGGACGGACGTGTGATGGCCGCCAAGTACCCCACCGCGCGCCTGACCTTCGGTCAGATGCGCCGCAGCACCGGACGGCTGATGGCCGCGGGCATCGCGATCACCATCGGCACCGCCTTCGTCGCGGCCACCCTCCTGGTGGGCAACATCATCACGGGCACCACCTACGACCAGGTGTCCGCCCAGTACGCCGACTCCGACCTCGTGGTGTCCGACGACGCGGCGACCCTGACCCAGGCCGACGTCGAGGCCGCGCGGTCCATCGACGGCGTCGCGGCGGCCGACGGGCTCCAGACCATGTTCGCCGAGCTCAACCACGGCGGCCGGACGATCTACCAGTCGCTCGTCGCCCGGGCCTCCGACCCGCGCCTCTCCCCGCTCGTGCTGGCGGACGGCGCCTGGCCCGCCGGCGTCGGTGACATCGCGCTGCCGGCGGACGTCGCCGAGCGGCTCGGCGTCGGCGTGGGCGACACCGTCTCCTCCACCCGGTGGGTGCAGGGCGAGCCCACCGTCGACCCCGACGGCACCGAGCGGTACGACGGCCGGGAGGTCACCGAGAAGCTGACGGTCTCCGGCCTGGTCGACGATCCGTACCAGGCCTACGCGATGAGCGGCGGAGCGGGAGTCATCACGCCGGAGGCCATGGCCCGGCGGCTCGCGGACGAGCAGGGACCCGGTGCGTCGGCGGCCTATCCGGCGATCGTCGTGGCGCTGGACCAGCCCGGCGACCAGGCGGCCGTCGAGGCGGCCAGGGACGCGCTCGCCGCTGCGGTTCCCGCGGCCACCGGCGTCGTGACCACGCAGGAGTACGCGGAGAGCGTCGTGGCGAAGCTGTCGGGCGGCGAGAACATCGTGTTCCTGGTGTTCGTGCTGGCCTTCGCGGGTGTGGCCCTCGTCGTGGCGGGACTGGTGATCGCCAACACCTTCCAGGTGCTGGTGGCCCAGCGGTCCCGGACCCTTGCCCTGCTGCGGTGCGTCGGGGCGAGCACCGGCCAGCTCTACCGCAGCGTGCTGCTGGAGGCGGCGGTCCTCGGCCTCCTCTCCTCGCTGGCCGGCGTGCTGCTCGGGTCCCTGCTGGTGCAGGCGGGCCTGTTGATCGTGCCGGCCTTCGACCTCCCGGTGCCGCTCCCGCAGACCATCACCCTGAGCGCGCCCGTCGTCCTCGTGCCGCTGGCCGTCGGTGTGCTCGTGACGCTCGCCGCCGCGCTCGCCCCGGCCCGTGCCGCCTCCCGCGTGGCCCCGCTCGCCGCCCTCCGCCCGGCGGAGGCGCCGACGCTGCGCGGAGCCGGCCGGCCCCGGGCCATCCTGGCCGCACTCGCCACCCTCGGTGGGCTCGCCCTCCTCGCCGGCGGGGTGGCGCTCGGGATGTCCGGCAGTACGGACATCGGCGTGCTGGCCGCGGTGCTCGGCGGCTCCGTCTCGCTCGTGGGCGTCATCGTCGGCGCGGTCTTCTGGCTGCCCAAGGTCGCCGCGGGCTTCGGCCGCCTGATCGGCTCGGCCGGCCCGGCGGCCCGCCTCGCGGCGGCCAACACGCTGCGCAACCCGCGCCGCACGGCGGCGACCTCCACCGCGCTGCTGATCGGCGTCACGCTCGTCTCCATGATGACGACGGGCGCCGCCAGCGCCCGGGTCGCGATGGACGACGAGCTCGCCGCGCAGTTCCCCGTCGACCTGCAGGTCGATGCCACGGCGTCCGACGCGGACGGCAACCCGGTCGGCCTCTCGGGCACGGTGACCGACGCGGTGCGGGAGGTCGACGACCTGCGCGCCGTGGCAGAGGTGACCACGCTCACCGCGGACGTCGCCGACGGCGCCGGGTCGATCCTGCCGGTCGTCGCCGCGACCCCCGAGGCCCTGCGTCCGGTGCTGAACACGCCGGACGACGTCGCGGCGCTGCGGCACGGGACGCTGCTCCTGCCCGACCGGGTCGCCGAGGACTACGGCCTGGCGGGCCGCGACACCCTCACGCTCACCGGACCGGCCGGCGAGGTGACGCTCGACGTGGTCGCCAGCGACCTGCGGACACCCTCCGCCTACCTGACGCCCCTCGACCTGGCCGGGTTCACCACGAACGTGATCCCGAACGCCCTGTGGGCCGGCGTCGCAGAGGGCAGCGACCCGGCGGCGGCCGTCACCGCGGTGCAGGACGCGGTCGCCGCTACCGACGAGGCGGTGGAGATCACCGGCGCCGTCGCGGAGCGGCAGGCCTACCAGCAGGTCATCGACGTGATCCTCGGGATCGTCGTCGGCCTGCTCGCGGTGGCCGTCGTCATCGCGCTGATCGGCGTGGCCAACACGCTGTCGCTGTCCGTGATCGAACGAACCCGCGAGAACGCCATGCTCCGCGCGATCGGGCTCTCCACGGCACAGCTCCGGACCACGCTCGCCGTCGAGGGCATGCTGATCGCCGGCGTGGGCGCGGTGCTCGGGATCGTGCTGGGCCTCGGGTACGGCTGGGCGGGCGCCACCGCGGCCCTGTCGTCGGTGGGCAGCGTGCCGCTCGCGGTCCCGTGGGTCGAGATCGCGGTGGTCTTCGGCGTCGCCGTCGTCGCAGGGCTTGTCGCCTCGGTGGTGCCGGCCCGTGCCGCCGTCCGTACCCGTCCGGTCGCGGCGCTCGCGGCGGAGTAGGGCGGAGCGCAACCGTGGCCACCACCGACCCGACCGTCCGCCTCGCCCTCGGCCAGCTGCGCCGCAGCGCGGGCCGGCTCGCCGCAGCCGGTACCGCCATCGTGATCGGCACCGCGTTCGTGACCGCCACGCTGCTGGCCGGCGGCATCGTCACCCGCACCACGTACGACCAGGTGGCCGCGCAGTACGCCGACTCGGACCTCGTCGTCTTCGACCGCGCAGGCACCATGACCGCCGCCGACGTCGACGCGGTGCGGGCCGTCGACGGGGTGGCGGCGGCCGATGGCCTGCGCGGCACCTACGCCGAGCTCAACCACGGCGGCCGGACGGTGTACCAGTCGCTCCTCGCGGCGCCGTCCGACCGGCGGCTGTCGCCCCTGGTGCTGGCCGACGGCGCGTGGCCGGCCGGCCCCGGCAGCATCGCGCTCCCCGTGGACGTCGCGCGGCTGTTCGGGGTCGGTGTGGGCGACACCGTCTCCTCGACCCGCTGGCTGCCGGGCGCCAAGCCCGCCATGGACGAGAACGGCCCCCAGCACGACGGCGGCCGGGCGGGCGCCGAGCGGCTGACGGTGTCGGGCCTCGTCGAGGACCCGCAGCGCGCGTACGCCGCGAGCGGCGGCGTCGCCGTCGTCACCCCGGGGGCGCTGGAGCGGCGGCTCGCCGACGAGGCCGGCGCCGCCGGGGCGCCCGGCCTGCGGACCGTGGTCGTCGCCCTGGACCGGCCCGCCGACGCCGCGGCCGTCGAGGCGGCACGGACCGCGCTCGCCGCGGCCGTCCCAGCGGCCACCGGCGTCACCACGCCGCAGGAGTACGCGGAGGACGTCGTCGCGGGGCTGTCGGACGGCCAGAACATCGTGTTCCTCGTGTTCGTCCTGGCGCTGGCCGGGGTGTCGCTCGTGGTCGCGGGGCTCGTCATCGCGAACACCTTCCAGGTGCTGGTGGCCCAGCGGGCGCGCACTCTCGCGCTGCTGCGCTGCGTCGGGGCGAGCACCGGTCAGCTCTACCGCAGCGTGCTGCTGGAGGCCGCGGTCCTCGGCCTGGTCGCTTCCGCCGTCGGCCTTGTCGCCGGGGCCCTGTTCGTGCAGGTCGCGCTCCTGGCCGCGCCGGCCTTCGACCTCCCGGTGGCGCTCCCGCGGACGATCGCCCTTGACGTCCCCGTGCTCCTGGTGCCGCTGGCCGCCGGTGTGCTGGTGACGCTGCTCGCCGCGCTCGCCCCGGCCCGGGCCGCGTCCCGCGTGGCCCCGCTCGTGGCCCTGCGTCCGGCCGCCGCGCCCGACCTGCGCGGGAGCGGCCGCGCCCGGTCGGCGTTCGCGGGGATCGCCACCTTCGGCGGGCTCGCGCTCCTGGCCGGGGGAGTCGCCCTCGGCATCTCCGGCCGCATCGACGCCGGCCTGTTCGCCGCGGTGTTCGGCGGGTCGGTGTCGCTGGTGGGCGTCATCGTCGGTTCGGTCTTCTGGCTGCCCAAGGTCGCCGCCGGCTTCGGCCGCCTCGTGGACGCCGCGGGCCCGGCGGCCCGCCTCGCGTCGGCCAACACGCTGCGCAACCCGCGTCGGACGGCGGCGACGTCCACCGCGCTGCTCATCGGCGTCACCCTCGTCTCGATGATGACGGCGGGCGCCGCCAGCGCCCGGGTCACCATGGAACACCAGCTCGACTCGCGCTTCCCCGTGGACCTCCAGGTCGCCGGGGTCACCTACGACGGCAACGGCGTGGCCGCCGCGGTGCCCGCGCGGGTCACGGCCGCCCTGGCCGACGTCGACGGGCTGGACGCCGTGACCGAGGTGACGGCCGTGACCGCCGCGCGGGCCGACGGCGGCCGGTCCGTGCCGGTCGCCGCCGTCGACCGGGAGGCGCTGCGGTCCGTGCTCAACACCCCCGCCGACGCCGCGCGGCTGCGGCCCGGGACCATCGTGGTGCCGGAGCGCGCGGCGACGTCGTACGGCCTGACGGGCCTCGACGCCCTCGAGCTGACCGGGCCGGGCGGCACGGTGACCCTCGACGTCGTGCACACCGACTCGCTGTCCGACCGGACGTACCTGACCCCCCAGGACCTCGCGGCCTTCGCCCCCGGCCTCGCGGCCAACGAGGTCTGGGCAGGGGTCGACGACGACCGGGACGCCGCCGCCGTCGTCGCAGCGGCGCAGGAGGCCGTCTCCGCGACCGGCCAGGCCGTCTCGGTCGCGGGGATCGTCGTCGAGCGGGACGCCTACCAGCGGATCATCGACGTGATCCTCGCGATAGTGGTCGGCCTGCTCGCCGTCGCCGTGCTCATCGCCCTGATCGGCGTGGCCAACACGCTGTCCCTGTCCGTCATCGAGCGCACCCGCGAGAACGCCGTGCTGCGGGCCATCGGGCTCTCCACGGCGCAGCTCCGGACGACCCTCGCCATCGAGGGCATGCTCATCGCGGGGGTGGGTGCGGTGCTCGGCATCGCGCTCGGCCTGGTCTACGGGTGGGCCGGCGCCACGACCGCGCTGTCCGCCCTCGGCGAGGTGCCCCTCGTGGTCCCGTGGGCCGACGTGCTGGCGGTCGCCGTGGTCGCTCTGCTCGCCGGGCTCGTCGCCTCGGTGGCGCCGGCCCGCGCCGCCGTCCGCACGCCTCCGGTGGCGGCGCTCGCGGCGGAGTAGCTGGAGCGGGCGTCAGGAGCCCGGGCGGACCAGGCCCGTCTCGTAGGCGGTGACCACCGCCTGGACGCGGTCCCGCGCGTTGAGCTTCGCCAGGATGCGGCCCACGTGCGTCTTGACGGTCGCCTCGGCGACGAACAGGTCGGCCGCGATCTCCGTGTTGGACCGCCCGCGCGCCATGAGCACCAGCACCTCGCGCTCGCGCCCCGTGAGGCCGGCCAGGGCCTCGTGCGGACCCGCCGCCTCCTCGGGCGGCAGCGTCGTGACCAGGCGCTCCATCAGCCGCCGCGTGGACGACGGCGCGATCACCGCGTCGCCCTTGTGCACCGTGCGGATCGCGCTGAGCAGCTCCTCCGGCTGGGCGTCCTTGAGCAGGAAGCCGCTGGCCCCGGCCCGGATCGCGTCGAGCACGTACTCGTCCAGGTCGAACGTCGTCAGCACGACGACGCGGGGGTCACCCGCCGCCGCGGCCCCGCCGCCCAGCAGCGCCCGGGTCGCGGACAGGCCGTCCATCCCGGGCATGCGCACGTCCATCAGCACCACGTCGGACGCCGTGGTGGCGAGCAGGCGCAGCGCGTCCCTGCCGTCGTCGGCCTCGCCGACCACCCGCAGGTCGGGCTGGGAGTCGATCACCATGCGCAGGCCCGCGCGCACGAGCGGCTGGTCGTCGACGAGCGCGACCCGCACGGGTGCGTCGAGGGGGTCAGTCATCGTTCTCCTTCGGCGTGGTGCCCGGCCCGGCGACCCGCCCTGCCGGTGCGGTGGGCGCGGTCGGTTCGCCGGGCGCGGGCTCGGCGCGGGGCGCGTCGTCGGGCAGGGTGACAGTCAGGGCAGCGGGCGGCGCGCCGCCCACGGCGTCGGGCGCACCCGCGCCGTCGGACAGCCGGGGGATGGGGACGACGAACCGCACCGAGAACCCGCCGCCCCGGCGCGGGCCGGCCGCGAGGGTGCCGCCGAACATCTCGGCGCGCTCGCGCATGCCCAGCAGACCGTATCCGGCCGCGGGCACGGAGTCCTCGGGACCGGCGGAGCCGGCGGCCGCCAGGCCGCGGCCGTCGTCCTCCACGCGCAGCTCCACCTCGCTCTCGCCCCAGCGCAGCAGGATCGTGACGGCGGGGGACGGGCCCGCGTGCTTGCGCACGTTGGTCAGGGCCTCCTGGCAGATCCGGAACAGCGTGAGCCCGACGCCGGGCGGCAGGCGCCGCTCGACGCCCACGCGGGCCCAGGAGACCCGGAGGCCGTCGTCGCGGGCCTGCTCCACGAGGTCGCGGAGGTCGGTGACGTCGGGCTGGGGCCGCAGCGGTGCCTGGACGCCTGGGGCTGCCGCCGGGCTGCCGGGTCCCGGTCCGGCGGCGGGTCCGCCGGCCGCGGGGTCGGTGCTTGCCGCCGGGGCCGTCCCCAGCCTCGTGCCCCGGCCCGCGCCCGGCGTCCGCCGCGCGGGCGCTGCGCGGCCGTCGTCCGGCGCGACCAGGCCCAGCGGGGTGGTGCCGACGTCCGGCCCCTCGCGCAGCACGCCCAGCAGACGGCGCATGTCGGCCAGCGCCGCACGCCCGGTCTCGGCGATCGTGCCGAGGGAGCGCTCGGCGGCGGCGGGGTCGGCGGCCGCCGCGTACCGCCCGCCGTCGGCCTGCGCGATGACCACCGACAGGGAGTGGGCCACGATGTCGTGCATCTCGCGCGCGATGCGGGCCCGCTCTGCGGCCGTGGCGATCTGCGCCTGCTGGTCGCGCTCGATCTCCAGGCGTCGGGCACGGTCGCGCATGGCGACGATCATGGCGCGCCGCGACCGGCGGAGCAGGCCGAACGCGAAGGAGCAGGCGAGGACCGCCCCCGTCGGGACGATCATGAGCAGGCTGTCCGACGAGAGACCCGGTACGAGCGCGAGACCCACCGCCACCGAGCCGAACACCGCCATGGCGCAGGCCGCCCGGTAGGCCCACCGCGAGCCGTAGACGGTGACGCAGTAGAGCGACACAACGACGGCGAGGTCGGCGGCGATGACCGGCAGGCCGAACACCCAGAGCTGCAGCATGCAGGCCACGAAGACCGCGCTGGCCGAGGCGAACGGGCGGGTGCGGCACCAGGCGAGCGGTGCGAGCACGAGGACAGAGGCCAGGATGATCGAGGCGTCGTCGTAGCGGTCCCGGTAGACGGCCAGCGCGCCGGGCACCGCGACGAGGCCCGCGAGCACGGTGAGGGCGAGGTCGACGACGAATCGGTACCGTTCGGACCACTGCGCCCACCACTCGTACCAACCCATGCAGGTCAGAGTAGGTGTAACCGTTGCACGGCGCGTCATACCGTGGTAGCACTTGCCCCAGACCCTCCTCTGCCGAAAGGATTCGGTGGGGCAGCTTCCACGTGGGTGCCCGGGTGGCGCCAGAGCGCCGGTTATGCCCTACGATGGCGAAATGACTCACGTACTCCTAGCCGAGGACGACCCGGCCATTGCCGAGCCGTTGGCACGAGCGCTCTCCCGTGAGGGATACGACGTCGTCGTGCAAGGAACCGGCAAAGGTGCGATCGAGAGCTCGACCGGTGCGGACATCGTAGTTCTGGACCTGGGCCTGCCGGACATGGACGGGCTCGATGTCGCGCGCGAGATCAGGGCCAATGGCCTCACCGTGCCCGTTCTGGTGCTGACCGCCCGTGCCGACGAGGTCGATCTCGTCGTGGGCCTCGACGCCGGCGCCGACGACTACGTCACCAAGCCCTTCCGCCTGGCCGAGCTGCTCGCGCGCGTCCGGGCGCTGCTGCGTCGCTCGCACGGCGAGACCGGCGAGGAGGAGGAGCTGCACGCGCAGGACGTGCGCGTGGACGTCTCGGCGCACCGCGCCTTCCAGGGCGACCGTGAGCTCCACCTGACCACCAAGGAGTTCGACCTGCTGCGTGTCCTCGTGCAGAACGCGGGCTCCGTGGTGGTCCGGGACACCCTGATGCGCGACGTCTGGGGGTCGGACCCGGTCGGCTCGACCAAGACGCTGGACATGCACGTGTCGTGGCTGCGCCGCAAGCTGGGCGACGACGCGAACGCGCCGCGCTACGTCTCCACCGTGCGCGGTCTCGGGTTCCGCTTCGAGATCGGGGCGAGCTAGCCGCATGCGCGCCCGCGTGCTGCAGGCGACGATCGCAGCGGTTGCGGTCGCCGTCCTGCTCCTGGGCATCCCGCTCGCGATCTTCGGCGCCCGGTACATCTACGGCCAGGAGGTCCAGCGGGTCGAGACCCGGGCGCAGGATCTCCTGGCCTCCTCCGTCAACTCCTACGAGCGCAACCGCTCGGCCGCAGAGGCCGGGTTCGTCGACCAGTCGGTCGTCGACCGCGCGGTGCAGCCACAGGGCAACGACATCGTCGCCTACGTGACGGTGAACCAGCCGAACGGTGAGCAGCTCACCTCCGGCGACCCCGTGGCCGGCGCCACCATCGACAGGGGGCTCACCTCGGAGGAGCAGCCCGTCATGGGCGTGGTGGTCTCCGTCTCGGCCTGGCCCGCGTACATCAAGGCGATCAACGTCGTGGTGCTCGTCGTGTTCGGCAGCGTGGGGGCGTTCGCCGCCGGCGCGGTGACGGCCGCGTGGCAGGCCAACCGGCTGGCGCAGCCGTTCGTGTACCTCGCGGCGTCGGCGGAACAGCTCGGTGCGGGACAGGTGCGCCCGCGGCTGGACCCGTCGGGCGTCGAGGAGATCGACCTGGTCGCGGCTGAGCTGGCACGCAGCTCCGACCGGCTCGCGGCCCGGCTCGCGGTGGAGCGGCAGTTCACGTCCGACGCCTCCCACCAGCTCCGCACGCCGCTGACGGCGCTGACGATGCGCCTGGAGGAGATCACGCTCACCTCCACCGAGCCGGAGGTGCAGGAGGAGGCCCGGATCTCGCTCGAACAGGTGGAGCGCCTGGTCGGCGTGGTGGACGACCTGCTGGCCCGCTCGCGGCGCGCGCAGGGCGGTACCACGGAGTCCGTCGACGTCGCGGTCATCTTCCTCCAGCAGGAGGAGGAGTGGCGCGAGTCCTTCGAGCGGGCGGGCCGCCACCTGAAGGTCGAGGACTCGGGCGGCGCCCGCGTCCTGGCCACCCCGGGCGCGCTCGCGCAGGTGCTGTCCACGCTGCTGGAGAACTCGCTCAAGCACGGCGACGGCACCACCAGCCTCCGGATCCGCGAGGGTCAGCGGGGCGCCATGGCCATCGAGGTCACCGACGAGGGCGAGGGCGTGCCGGAGGACATGCAGGGCAAGATCTTCGAGCGCGGCGTCACCTCCGGCGAGGGGACCGGCCTCGGCCTCGCCCTCGCCCGCGACCTCGTGGCGGCCGACGGCGGCAACCTCCAGCTCACCCAGCGCACCCCGCCGGTGTTCTCGGTGTTCCTCTCGGGGGTGCCCAAGACGCTCGACCCGCACCAGGTGCTGCCGGTGGGGTCGAAGATCTCCACCCTCGGTCAGAAGAAGGGCCGCGGCCGCCGGTAGGCTTCACCGACGTGAGTGCACCAACGGATTCCCTCCCCGCCGACCGGCCGTCCTCGGCTCCCGCATCCTCCGGGGACGCGTCGTCACCCACCGAGCGCCGGCCCGTGGGCCCGCCCGTGGTGGCTGTGGTCGGTGGCGGGCAGCTCGCCCGGATGATGGCCCCGGCCGCCGGTGAGCTGGGGATCCGGCTACGGGTGCTGGTCGAGGACCCGGCGTCGTCCGCCGCGCAGGTCGTGACGGACGCTCCGGTAGGGGTGGCATCGGACGAGGCAGCGATCCGCTCGCTCATCGCGCCCGCCGACGGCGCGCCGGCGGAGGTGCTCACGTTCGAGCACGAGCACGTACCGAACGCCCTGCTCACCGACCTCATCGAGCACGGGACGCCCGTGCGCCCCGGTCCGCACGCGCTCGTGCAGGCGCAGGACAAGATCGTGATGCGGCGGCGGCTCACCGAGCTGGGCGTGCCGTGCCCGCGCTGGGCGCCGCTTCCGGCGTCGTCCCCTGCGGACGGGGCCGCGGCGCTCGCGGACTTCCTGCGCGAGGTGGGTGGCGCCGCCGTCGTGAAGACCTCGCGCGGCGGGTACGACGGCAAGGGCGTGCGCGTGGTCTCGTCCCCGGACGACGTCGCGGACTGGTTCGCGGCCGTGGCCGACGGCGGACCGGCGCTGCTGGTCGAGGAGAAGGTGCCGTTCACGCGGGAACTGGCCGCGCTGGTGGCCCGGCGGCCGTCGGGCGAGGTGCGGGCGTGGCCCGTCGTCGAGTCGATCCAGCGCGACGGCGTCTGCTCCGAGGTGATCGCGCCGGCGCCCGGCCTGTCCGCGGAGCTCGACGCCCGCGCCCGCGAGATCGCGACCACCGTGGCTGAGGGCCTGGACGTGACCGGCGTGCTGGCCGTCGAGCTGTTCGAGGTCGCCGGTCCGGACGGTGCGCCGACGGTGCTCGTCAACGAGCTCGCGATGCGTCCCCACAACAGCGGTCACTGGACCATCGACGGCGCCGTGACCAGCCAGTTCGAGCAGCACCTCCGCGCGGTGCTGGACCTGCCGCTCGGCGCCACCGAGCCGACGGCGACGTGGACCGTCATGGCGAACGTGCTTGGCTCCACGCTGGGCGAGCTCACCGACGCGCTGCCGGCGGTGCTCGCCGCGTACCCCGAGGCGCGCGTCAACCTGTACGGCAAGGGCATCCGGCCGGGCCGCAAGCTGGGTCACGTGAACGTGAGCGGCGACGACCTCGAGTCGGTGCGGCGGCGGGCCGTCGCGGCGGCGGCGCTGCTGCGAGGTGAGGCTCCAGAGGCGGGCGCCGTCGTGCCGCAGGGGGCGAATGCTGCGGCGCCTGGGGAGAGCGCCGCTGCGCACGGGACCACAGAGGAAGAGGCAGAGGCATGAGCACCACCCCGCAGGTCGGCATCGTGATGGGGTCGGACTCCGACTGGCCCGTCATGCAGGCCGCCGCCGAGGCGCTGGGCGAGTTCGACGTGCCGGTCGAGGTCGACGTCGTCTCGGCGCACCGCATGCCCACCGAGATGATCGACTACGGGCGCCAGGCCGCGGGCCGCGGGCTGCGCGTGATCATCGCGGGCGCGGGCGGCGCCGCGCACCTGCCCGGCATGCTGGCGTCGGTGACGCCGCTGCCCGTGATCGGGGTGCCCGTACCGCTCAAGTACCTGGACGGCATGGACTCCCTGCTGTCGATCGTGCAGATGCCGGCCGGTGTGCCCGTCGCGACGGTGTCGATCGGCGGGGCGCGGAACGCGGGCCTGCTCGCCGCACGGATCCTGGCGTCGGGCGCCGGCCCCGAGGCGGCGGCCCTGCGGGAGCGCATGGCGGCGTTCCAGGCGGAGCTGAGCGCGGTGGCGCACGCCAAGGGCGAGAAGCTGCGGGCACAGGTCCGCGGCTGAGCCCACTCGGGCGGCTGAGCTCACTCCGGCGGCGAACGCCACGAAGAGAGACTGCCGGGAAGACAATCGCTCCCGAGGATGTGTTGCTGTGAGTAGAAGCCTTCTACTCACAGCAACACATCCTCGGGAGCGAAGTTCGTCCCCCGCCGGTCCGGTACCAGTCCAGCCCTGGTTCGTGGCCCAGTCAGGCCCGCGGTCACGCCTCGCGGCCAGGAGCCCCGGCCCAGCGCTTCGGCCCGGGTCTTCGGGGTAGGGCTCCGGGGCGTCCCGGATCAGGACCCCGGCATACCGCCGATCTTCTGGCCCGCCTTGTACTCGCCGTCGCGGACCTTGGCCCAGAACTCGTCCGTCTGGTTCTCGTCGAGCAGCACCGCAGAGGCGCCCGACGGCGTCGTGTAGTTGATCGTCGCGATCGGCGGGGTGCCGGTCACGCCGTCCTTCCCGTTCGCGGACCGGAACGCCAGCCCCAGCATCGCGAGGTCGATGATGCCCGAGTCGGTGTCGGTCACGACGGCGGCCAGGCCGGCGTCGGCGAGCGCGACCTGCGTGGCGGGGTTGAGGAAGACAGCGGGGTCCGCGATCTTCTTGCCCACCTGCGCGATGACCTGCTGCTGGCGCTGGGCGCGGCCGATGTCGCCCGTCGGGTCGGAGTACCGCATGCGGGAGAACGCGATGGCGGTCTTGCCCATGACGGTGTGGCAGCCGGCCTTCCAGTCGAGCTTCGACTTCACGTCGTGCACGTCGTAGTCCAGGCACAGCCGCACGCCGCCGACGGCGTTGACGACGCCTTGGACGCCGCCGAAGCCCACCTCGACGTAGTGGTCCACCGTGAGCCCGCTGAGCGCCTCGACGGTCTGCACCAGCAGCGGCGCGCCGCCGTAGGAGTACGCGGCGTTGATCTTGTCGCCGCCGACGTCGGGGATCTCCGCGTAGACGTCACGCGGGATCGAGATGAGCGCCACCGGGCCGGAGGTGGGCCGGTGCAGCAGCATGATCGTGTCGGTGCGGGCACCGCTGGTCGAGTCGTTGATGCCGCCGCTGCCGCGGGCGTCGGAGCCCGCGAGCAGGTAGGTGGTGCCGGGGGTGTTCTCCGCCCCGGACAGGGCCTCGACGTGCTGGATCTTGCCGTTGGCCCAGATCAGCAGCCCGATCGGCCAGGCGAGGACGGCGAGCAGCACGAGCACCACGACGACGCCGACCACGCGGCCCTTGCGGATGCGGATGTTGCTGCCGTCCCGGCCGCCGCGCCCGCCCGAGGCGAGGGCTCCGGCGGGGTAGCCGGTCCCGCGTCCGCCGCCGGCCGGTCCGGGCCGGGGAGTCTGGCGCACTGGCGTCGGACGGACCGGGCCGGCGCTCGCCCGGACCGGACGGCCCGGCGGGATGGACTGCGGCGGCTGGCCGTGGCTCGGCGGCACGGACCGCGGCGGGATGGACCGGGGCGGCTGCCCGACGGACTCGTTGCGCGAGGGCAGCCCCGACCGCCGTGGTGGGACGGGCGGGGGATTGCGCTGGCCGGACACCGGTACCTCCCGGGAAGACTGTCTACGGACACGTGGTTCGTGGCGCGCTTCGTCGGAGCCTTCCGGCCGACCGATGCGATGGGCACCACCGACGCCGGGAACCCCGACGCCGGGCGTCTCCGCGTTCGCGGGTCCGCCCTTCTCCTTGCTCGACGCGGCGCCCGGCACGATCCGCGGACGCTCGCCGGTGTCACCCACCGGGATCGCGTCGTCGGCGCCCGGTCGCCCGCTCACGCCCTGGGGCGTGAAGCTCGGCGGTATCCGGACGCGCGTGACGTCGTCGTCGGCCTGTGGGGCCGATCTGTCCGACGTTCTGGGATCTGACATGGGCTCAGCCGCAGACCTTGGTGGTGTCGGCGCCGGTGAAGGCCTCTTCACCAGCCTGCTTGATCTCGGTGGAGGTCGGCGTGGGCTCGGCCCCGGACCCGCCGTCGGTCCCGGTTCCGTTCCCTGCGCCGCCCTCCGTGCTTCCGTCGTCCTCGTTGTTCCCCGCGCCGTCGCCGGCCGAGTTGCCTGTGCTCGCGGACGCCGAGGGGTCCGGCGACGGCTGGTTCGGGTCGTAGTCGAGCGCGCGGTCGTGCTTGACGTTGTCCCAGAGCTGTACGGCCTCCTCCGTCCACACGACGTTGGCCGCGTTGGTGGGGTCGTACTCGTTGGGCACGGTCATGAACGTGATCGTGTCAGGCCGGACGTTGCGCATGGAGTAGGCCAACCCGGCGAGTCCGTCGATGCTGGCGAGCTCCTCGTTCATGGTGAGAGAAGAAGTCACCGCATTGAGGAAGTTGAGGGTCTTGGCCGGGTTGGTCAGCACCTCCTGGCTCAGCACCTTGCGCGCGAGCGAGGCCATGACCTCCTGCTGCCGGCCGATGCGGCCCAGGTCGGACCCGTCGCCCAGCCCGGTGCCCGTGCGGGCGCGGGCGTAGTCGAGCGCCTTGACGCCCTGGAGCGTGTGCGTGCCGGGGGCCAGGGCCAGGTTGTTCGCCTTGGGCGCGTAGATCTCCTCCTCGACGCAGACCTCGACGCCGCCGACGGCGTCGATCATCGAGGAGAAGCCCGCGAAGTCGACCACGATGAAGCCGTTGATGAACACGCCGGTGAGCTGCTCGATCGTCTTGACCGTGCACAGGGCGCCGTCGGCGACGGCGCCGCCGTACTGCACGCCCTGGGAGAACGCGGAGTTGAACTTGGTGCCGTACAGCTCGGGCGTCGTCGCGCCGTCCTCGGTCGTGCAGCTCGGGACGTCGACGGTCGAGTCGCGGGGGATCGAGATCATCTCGACCCGCGACCGGTCGCCGGAGATGTGCATGACGATGGTGGTGTCCGACCGGGCGCCGGCGTCGTCGCCGCCCGCCAGGTTCCCGTTCTCCCCGCCGCGCGAGTCGCTCCCCATCACCACGATGTTCAGGGGGGTGCCCGCGTTCGGGTCCTCCGGCAGCACCTGCTCGGGGCGGTCCGAACCGAGCGCCGTCATCCCCGCGGTGTCGATGTTTCCGGTGAGCTGGGTCACGGCCGCCGCACCCCCCGCCACCGCGAGCGAGAGCACCGCGACGACCGCCATCCCGACCGCGCGCGATGCGCCGCCCAGGGTGGTCAGCGTCCGGGCATGCGACGGCCCCTTGACGGGAGTCGTCGCACCGGGGGCGCTGAGGTCAGGAAATGTCACGGCCTCAGAGCATAGGGGCTGGCTGTTGCACGGCGGCGCACCCGCAGCGGTTGGACCGTAGAGGGTTCGTGGAGAAGCCCGAAGACGGGGCGCGGCCACTCCCGTATCGGCCCCCATAGGGCCTTTTTCGGGCGGTAGGTGGGACGGCGGTGGCTAGCCGAGATCCGACCGCCGCCGGGCCTGCTCGGTGCTCAGCAGCCGGGTCAGCCGCGGCTCGTCCGACTCCAGCTCCGCCGCCGTCGCCCGCGAGGTGAGGACCACGGAGCCGCCGCCGGCCCAGACGCCGAGCAGGTCGCGCAGCACGTCCGCGACGGCGGCCCGCCCGTCGACGAGCACGCGCGCCCCGTCGCCGGGCTCGGGAACCAGCCCCTTGTGCCCGACGGCGCCGTCGGCGGTCACCAGCGCGTCCTGGTCCGGGTCGACCTCCGGCACCCAGCCGATCGCATCGCCGTAGGTCATCACGGCGGAGGCCGCGTCGATGGCGCCGGGCGGCAGGTCGCCGTCGTACCGGCGGGCGAGCGCGGGCAGGGAGACGACGACGAGGTCCGCCCCTGCGTCGGCCCACCGGTCCGGGCCGTCGGTGACGACGACGTCGGGCCGCGCCTCGCCGGCATCGGGCAGCACCACGGTGGTGCCGGCGCGCCAGGCCGCCAGCGCCCACACGGCGGTGCGCCAGTGCACGGGCAGGTCGACGACGACGCGCGTGCCCGGGCCGGCGTCGAACTCCTCGACGAGCAGGTTGACCGTCTTGCTGGCCCAGTTGGCCAGGACGGCGCCGGAGAGCTCGACGCGTTCGCCGTCGTCGCCGTACCAGGTGAGGCGCGGACGGCCGCCGTCGGCGGCGAGACGGGCGAGGAGCGAGGCGACGTCGGGCACGGGGCCGCCGCCGCGGGGCGCGATCTGCATGGCGTCAGCCTATGGTCGCCGGGCTCCGGCGTGTCGCCGCGCCGAGGCGGGTGCGGAGCTGAAAGGCGGGGCCGCGAGTGAGACGTACGCCACGACCTGCGGAAGGACTGGTGAATTACCCGTGGAACCCGGGGGCGTTAGCACAATTCCGCTTGACGACTCCAGGCGACACGCGTGTAATTCCATGTATGCAGTTTTCGTAGCGCATACGCAACGGGGCCTGAAACTGCGGGTCTGGCCAGTCAGGCCTGAGAGCACGGCGACCGAGAGGGTCGGCGGGCAGGGCCTCGGAGCACGGACACGGCATGGAGGGGCACGTCATGTGGAACATTCTGGAATCGGACGTGGAGTTCCCGACTGATGCGGAAAGCGAGGTGGAACCGGTGGCGCCGGTCCTGCCGCTTTTCGGCGAGCTGTACGCGCTGACCGAGCCCGACGAGTCGCTGCTCGGCTGGCAGGAGCGTGCGCTGTGCGCACAGACCGACCCGGAGGCCTTCTTCCCGGAGAAGGGCGGGTCCACCCGCGAGGCCAAGAAGGTCTGCTCCGGCTGCGAGGTGCGCGCTGAGTGCCTGGACTACGCGCTGGAGAACGACGAGCGGTTCGGCATCTGGGGCGGGCTCTCGGAGCGTGAGCGCCGCAAGCTGAAGCGCCGCGCCGTCTGAGCCGGAGGCTCGGACGGCCGACGAGCTCGGTCTGAGCCGGAGGTGAGGCGCAGGGTGGGGGCCGAGGTGCCCGCCCGAAGCGGACCGCCGGCCGGTTGACGGGCCCGCGCCGAAGCGGGCCGCATGCCGCTGCCCCCGGCGCGTCTGCGGCGTGTCGGCGGCGACGCGCCGCATGATGTGAAGCGAGATGAGCGCTCCACACACCGACAGCCTGTCGGCTCCCAGCCCGGACCGGGGCTCCCACGAGGCCACTGCGGGGCCGGTGTGGGCAAAGGTCCCGGTCCAGCCCTCCACCCAGCCGCCGGTAGCGGTCACGGTGACCGCCGTCGTGGTGACGCGCGGCAGCAGCCCATACCTTGCCGCGACGCTCGCGGCGCTGCGCGAGCAGTCGCGCACCCCCGACGACGTCGTGGTCGTCGACGTCGACACCGCCCCCGCGACGTCCGGCCACCAGGACCTGCAGCTCGGCGGCGCGCGGTACGTCGCGGGCGCGGGTGCGCGCACCTTCGGGGAGGCGGTCCAGGCCGCGCTCGCGGCGGTCGGCGTGCCGGAGCACGGCTGGCTCTGGCTCCTGCACGACGACTCCGCCCCGGCCCGCGGCGCGCTCGCCGCGCTGACGCGTGCGGTGGAGCACTCGAACGCGGTGGCGGTGGCCGGCTGCAAGCAGCGGCGCTGGGCCACGGGTCCGGACGGCGTGCCGCTCGACCCCGAGCTGTCCGACCGCGGCGTGCTCGTCGAGGTGGGACACACCCTCTCGCCGCTCGGCCGGCGCATGACCGGCATCGACGACACCGAGATCGACCAGGGGCAGCACGACTCGCGCGAGGACGTCCTGGCCGTCGGGCTCGCCGGGGCGCTGGTGCGGGCCTCGGTGTGGCACGAGGTCGGGGGGACCGACCCGGCGTACGGCCCGTTCGGCGACTCGACGGACTTCTGCCGCCGCGTGCGGCTCGCGGGCCACCGCGTCGTCGTCGTGCCCGACGCCGTGGTGCGGCACGCGCAGGTCGCCCTGCGCGCCCCCGGCTCGTCCGGTGCGCGGCGGCGCAGCCAGCTCTACCTGCGGCTGACGTCGGTGGCGCCGTGGGCGCTGTCGTTCGTGATGCTCGCGATGCTGGTGTGGGCACCGGTCGCCGCGGGCTACCGGCTCGCCATGAAACATCCCGACCGGGCGCGCGACGAGCTGGTCGCGCCGCTGTGGGCAGTGTTCCGCCTGGGTCCGCTGCTGCGTGCGCGGCGGCGGATCGCGCGCACCTCGACCGTTCCCCGCGGTGTGCTGCGGCCGCTGCTCGGCACCTGGCGCGAGGTCGCCGCCGAGCGGCGCGACAGGCGGCTCGCCCGGGACGAGGCCAACCGGGTGCACGCCGCGCCGTCGGACCTGGAGCAGGCGGAGCTGCGGGTGCTGGCCGTGCGGCGCCGTACGGGGCTCGCCGTCGTCGTGACGGCCGCGGTGGGCCTGGCTGCCGCGCTGTTCGGCCCCGCGCTCGGCGCTCTTGCCTCGGGCGGCCGCCTGGTCGGCGGCGCGCTGCTCCCGGCGGGCGGTACGACGGCGACCACGTGGTCGGCCGCGACGTCCGGCTGGGTGCGCGACGGGCTCGGCGCGGCCGCCCCCGCCGACCCGCTGCTGTTCGTGCTGTCCGGGCTGTCGGTCCTGGTGGGCGGCTCCCTGCAGCACGCGGTGAACGCGCTGCTCCTGCTGGCGCTGCCGCTCGCCGCCGTCGGCGCCTGGGCCGCAGCCGGCACGGTGACCCGCTCGGTGTGGCTGCGGACCATCGCGGCGCTCGCGTGGACGGCGGCGCCCGCCTTCCTCGGCGCCCTCGACGGCGGCCTGCTCGGCGCGGTCCTCGCGCACGCGCTGCTGCCGTGGACGGCGGTCGCGCTCGTCCGCGCGGTGGGCGCCCAGGCGGGCGACCGGCTCCCGTCGCCGGACGGGTCTGCCGGCGACCGGCTCCCGTCGCCGGACGGCGCGGCTGATGACCCGCCGGACGCTTCGGCACACCTGCATCGCTCGGGCGCCGGGTCGCTGGGCGCCGCCGGTGCCGCCGGGTTGCTGCTGGCCTGCGTCGTGGCCGGCGCGCCCGCCCTGCTGCCGGCCGCTGTCCTGGTGCTGGCCGGCGCGGTGGTCGTCGCGCGGAGCCGCCGCATCCACCTGGTGCTCGCGCTCGTCCCGGCCCTCGTGGTGGGCGCACCGCTGTGGTGGACGGCGCTGCGCGACGGCGACCGCGGCCTCCTGACCGCCGAGCCGCTGGCCGGCTCGGGCGTCCCGGCGCCCGGCACGGCGTCGGGCCTCGAGCTGCTGCTCGGCCTGCCCGGCACGCCCGCCCCCTGGTGGGAGGTGCCGGACGGCGGCCCGGTGCTCGCTGCCGTCCGGGCCCTGGTCGCGGCCGGTCCGTGGGCCGCAGGCAGCCTCGTGCTCGCGCTCGCGGTGCTCGGCCTCGGCGCCGCGCTGCTCGGGATCGGACGGCGGCGGGTCGAGGGGGCCGCGCGCCGGGTCCCCGCGACGTCGCTGATGGGCTGGCTCGTCGCGGCGGCGGGCCTCGCCGTGGCGGTGCTGGCCCAGGGCGACGGCCGGTGGTCGGGCCCGGGCCTGTCGCTGCTGCTCCTCGGCCTCGGCGCCGCCGCGCTGGCGGGGGCCGGGGTGCTGGCCCGCCGCGGGGCGTCGCTGGGTGGCGTTCGCGGGTCGGCGCGCACGGTCGCCGTCGGCGGGCTGGTGGTGGTCGCGCTGCTGCTGCCCGTGGCGCAGGCGGCCGCGTGGCTGGCCGGCTCCGGGAGCGTGGCGAGCGACGGGCGTGCGGGGCTGCTGCACGTGACGACCGAGCCCGTTGTGCCCGCCGTCGGCCAGCAGATGCAGGCGCCGCCGCGGCAGGCGCGCGTGCTGGAGGTCGGCTTCTCCGCGGACGGCGTGGTGGAGTACGCGCTGCTGCGGGCGGACGGCTCGCAGCTCACGGACGCCTCGGTCGCGGCGCGGGTGGGGGACGGCGGGCCCGAGGGTGACCAGGGCGGCTCGACGGCAGTGGGGGAACCGGCCGCAGCGGGCGATCCGACTGCGAAAGGCCTGACCAGCGGACAGGACTCAGCGCAAGAGCAGGGCCTGGCGGAAGGGCAGGGCCTGGCGGAAGGGCAGGGCCTGGCGACGGAGCAGGATCCGACGGCGGAGCAGGAGCCGACCGCTCGGCTGGATGCGGCCGTCGCGGCGCTGGTCTCTGGTGCTACCGATGACGTGCCGCAGCAGCTCGCGGACCTTGGGATCGGTGCGGTGCAGGTCCGGACCGGCACAGCACCGGCCGGCGACGGGAGCACGCCGACCGGCGGCGACGGCGCGCCGTCCGACAGCGTTTCCGGACCAGGCGGCGGTTCCGGGCCGGGCGCCGCGCCCGCCGTCGGCGACCTCGCGGCGACGCTCGACATGGTGCCCGGCCTGAGCCGCGTGACCGAGGGTCAGGCGGTCTCCGTGTGGCGGGTGGCGCCGGCGGGGGAGCCGGCGCCCGGCTGGGCCCGCCTCGAGGAGGCGGGCAGCACGCTGCGGGTGCTGCCGTCGGGCGGTACGGACGTCCGCGCGGAGGTGGAGGCGGGCGGCGCCGGCCGCGCCGTCGTGCTGGCGGAGGCCGTCGGGCCGGGCTGGCACGCGACCCTCGACGGGCGCCGGCTGGAGCCGGTGGCCGTGGCCGAGTCGCCCGGGCTGCAGGCCTTCGCGCTCGGGTCGGACGGCGGGCACCTCCACGTCCGCTATGAGGCGCCCCACCGCACGGCCTGGCTCGTGCTCACGACGTTCACGCTGGTGGTCTTCACCCTGCTGGCCCTGCCGGTGGGACGCAGGAGGGTGCGATGAAGCGCAAGAAGCTCACGGTCCCGGACGCCGTCCGGCGCGCGGCGGCAGCGGTGGGCGGCCTGCTGTGCGCGACGGCGGTGGCCGCGCTCGCCGTGACGGGTGGTGCCTTTGGTGCCTCGGACGCTGCCGCAGGTGGGACGGCGCCGGGCGGCGCCGCGGCGCGTGGGACGGTACCGCGCGGCGCCGGGCCCGCCGGGACCTCGGTCGACGAGGTGCGGGCCGTGCCCGTCGCGGCTGCCGAGACCGGGCTGGTCTGCCCGGGGCCGGCGGAGCTGGAGCAGCCGGACGTCGGCGACGACCAGTTCAGCGCCTCGCCCGTCGAGACCACCACGTCGCTCACCGCCGCCGTGCTGGACGGCGCCCCCGGGCAGGAGCCCACGCTCGCCACGCTCGACGACGTGGCGGCGGAGCTCACGGGCCCGCTCGACCAGGGCGCCGTCGCGGCGGTGCGCGAGGGCACGGTGCCGGGCGCCCGCCAGCTCCGGGTGACACCCGGCGGCTCGACGTACGCCGCCGGGACGGTGGCGTCGGTGACCACCCAGGGCGATCTGCGCGGCCTGGTCGCCGGGCCGTGCGCCGAGCCCGCCGTCGAGCACTGGCTGGTGGGCGGCAGCACCGCCGTGGGGTCGAGCGGCCGACTGGTGCTGCAGAACCCGGGCGGCACGCCGGCCACCGTGACGCTGGAGGCCTGGGGCGCGTCCGGGCCGGTGGCGCTGGGGAGCCAGTCGCTCGTCGTCGTGCCGCCGGGGCAGGAGGTGGTCACCATGCTGGAGGCCGTCGCCCCCGACCAGAGCCGGCTCGCGCTGCACGTCACCGCAGAGGGCGGACGGGTGGGCGCGTACGTGCAGCACCACCGGATCGAGGGCCTGGTGCCCGCTGGTGCGGATCTCATCACGGGGGGCGGCGCGCCGTCGTCGGCCACGGCGGTGTCCGGCGTGGTCAGCACGGGTGAGGCGGTGGACGACCCGCACGCGCCGCGCCTCGACCTGCTGGCGCCGGGCGCGGAGGCGGGTACCGCACGGCTCGCCGTGCTCGGGCCGGACGGTCCGGTCCGGCTGCGCGGCGGCGAGGAGGTCGCGCTCGAGCCCGGGCAGGTCACGACCCTGCCGCTCGGCGGGCTGCCCGAGGGGACGTACACCGTGGTGGTCGACGCCGACGTGCCCGTCGTCGCCGGCGCCGCCGTGGACCGCGAGGGTGCCGCCGCGCAGGACGCCGTGATCGACGAGGACCCGTACGACCGGGCGTGGCTGGCGGGTCAGGCGGTCCCCGGGGGTGGTGCGGGTTCGGTGGGTGGGGCGGTCCCCGGGGGTGGTGCGGGTTCGGTGGGTGGGGCGGTCCCCGGGGGTGGTGCGGGTTCGGTGGGTGGGGCGGTCCCCGGGGGTGGTGCGGGTTCGGTGGGTGGGGCGGGCTCTGCGGATGGTGCGGGTTCGGTCGGTGGGGCGGCCCTTGCGGGTGGTGCTGGCTCGACGGGCGAGATCGCCGCTGCGGGAGGCGCCAGCCCAGCGGTGGCCGACGGCGCCGTCGCCGTCCCGCCCGACGTGGCCTACGCGGTGACGCTGAGCGGTGTGCCGAACGAGCGCGACCCCGAGCGGATCGAGGACGCCGATGGCAGCACGGCGGTGACGCTGCGCGGCGTCGGGCCGGACGGCGACGAGACCTGGACCCGCACGGTCGACGTGCCGACGGGCGAGACGGTCGAGGTGGCCTGGGACGAGCTCGCGGAGCTCGGCGACACCGTCGCGGTCGTCGTCGAGCAGCCTGCCGACGAGCCGCCGGTCGTGTGGTCGGTGCGCCTGGCCGACCTCGCCGACACGTCGCTGTTCTCGGTGCTGACCCCCACGGCGCCGCTCGGAGTTGGCGGGGACGTCCGGGTGCGCCGGGTGGACGCGGCAGGCTGACGCCGAACCGCAGGTTGCTGCTCACCCTCCCCGTCGAACCGCAGGTTGCTGGTCACCCGCGGGCCGAACCGAAGGTTGCGCGTCGCCCTCCCCGCCGAACCGAAAGTTGCGGGTCATCCCCGTCGCCGAACCGAAGGTTGTGGGTCGATCACGCGCCCGTAGCACGTACGTCTTGCGGTTCGGCGGAGCAGGTGACCGGCAACTTGCGGTTCGGCCCGTGGGTGACCGACAACTTGCGGTTCGACGGCGGTAGGTGACCGACTACTTGCGGTTCGACCCAGCGGGTGACCGACAACCTTCGGTTCGGCGGCGGGTTCAGCCCCGGCCGCCGAAGTTCGGGTCGATCTCCTCCGGCGTGCGGGCCAGCAGGTGCGCGACCTGCTCCACGACGACGTCGCGCACGAGGTCGGCGAGGTCCTCCAGGTCGATCGCGCGCACCTCGACGGGGCGGCGGTAGACCACCACGCGCCCGGGCCGGCCGGCCTCGGCGGGGAAGAACCGGCCGAGCAGCACGCCGCCGTCCTCCCACGGCGCGGGGTCCGACGGCGGCACGTCCTCCACGGCGAACTCGGTGCCGCGCAGGTGCGTGGCCCACGTGCGGTCGAGGTCGTCGACGACGTCGAGCACCAGGTCGTCGAACCGCTGCGCGCGCGTGCGGTGGGCGGGGGTGCCGGGCGGGAACATCGGGCCGCGCAGGCCGCGGCCGCGCCGGTCCCTGCGGCGCGGGCCGTCGTCGGCGTTGGTGGCCTCGCCGGGTTCGCCCGGGCGTGCGGCGGCGAGCCGGAGCAGGTCGGCCTGCGACGCCTTGGGGATGCCGGTCGAGCTGCCGGGGGAGCCGCTGGACGAGCTGCCGGTCTGGGCGCCGCCGGGGCCACGGCCCGACCGCCGGTTCCGGCCACGAGGAGAGAACGGGGGCACCCACTGACGATACGTCGGATCGGCGTCACGATTCGCCACCGCCACGAGCTCAGCCACTCGGGGAGCCTGAGTTCGGTCGGTTGCCCCGAGATCGGTCCATCGATGGACCGATCTCAAGACAACCGACCGAACTCGATCTCATATCCGGGCAGAGGACCGATCTCAGTGAGACGAGCGTATGCAACAGACCGATCTTCCTGGATCCCGCCAAACCTGCCAGGGCGCAGCGGGCGCGGGTCCGATCGCCAGACCCCTATCCTGTGAGCGTGCGCGACGATCCTGCCGAGGTGGCGTACCGCCGGGCTCTTGCGCTGACCACCGCGCTCGTCGTGCTGGTCGGTGTGCTGTGGGCGGTGCTGACCCCGGCGTTCCGGGCTCCCGACGAGCCGCAGCACGTCAACAGCGTGCTCCGCATCGCGTACGGGGGCGGCTGGCCGCCGGCGGGCGAGGCGCTCGTGGGACCGGCGGTCACCGAGGCGCGCGAGCAGGCGGCGCTGGCGACGGACGTCCCGGGACGGCACCTCGACCGGGTCGGCGTGCCCCCGTTCGTCGACGTCGAGCCCACCAGGGACGCCGACCGCATCACGGTCAGCGGCGCGAACGCCCTCGCCGAACCGGTGCCGCCGGGTACGGACACGAGTGGGCTGGACGTCGAGGTCGTGGACCAGATGACCCAGCACCCGCCCCTGTACTACGTGGTCGCGGCCGGCGTGCTGCACGCGACGGGCACCGCAGAGGCCCGGTGGGACCTGCAGCTCCTGGTGCTGCGGCTGTTCGACCTGCTCCTGCTGCTCCCCCTGCCGCTGCTGACGGCCGGCGCCGTCCGGCGGCTCTCCGGCTCGCGCGCGGCGGCGCTGGTGGCGGCGTCGTTCACGCTGTTCGTGCCGCAGGTGGGGCACCTCATGGGCAGCGTCACCAACGACGCGCTCGTCACGCTCACCGGCGCGGTGATCGGGTACCTGTGCGCCCGGGTGCTCACGGGCGACCTGCGGTGGTGGACGGCGGCCGGCCTCGGCGTCGTCGTCGGCGTCGGCCTGCTCACCAAGGTGATGGCGGTGTTCGCGCTGCCGGTGGTTGCGGCCGCGTACGTGATGGCCGCCGGCCCGCGCGGACGGCGGGCGCTCGGGGCGCTGCTCGCCGGCGGTATCGCCTTCGCCGTCGGCGGCTGGTGGTGGCTGCGCAACCTGCTGGTGCTGGGGACGGTGCAGCCGGTCGGCATACCGGACCGGTTCCCCGACGACCCGACCCCGAACGGCCTCTGGTACTTCGTGCGGACCGTGGTGACGAGCCTGACCCGGTCGTTCTTCGGCAACTTCGGCTGGCTGGAGATCCGGCTGCCCGACGTCGTCTTCTGGACGGCCGCCGTGGTCGTGGCGGCGCTGTGCGCCGTGGCCGTGGCGCGGGGACCGGCGCGGCGGGCCGTCGCCGTGCTGCTGCTGCAGCCGGTGGCGCTGTGGTGCGGTGTGGTGGTCAACGCCTGGCCCGACTACGCCGCGCACGGCTGGATCTCCGCCGTGCAGGGCCGGTACCTCTACGCGGGGCTCCTGGCGCTCGGGGCCGGGGTGGCGCTGGGCCTGCTCGCGCTGCGGGGGCCGCGCCTGCGCGGCGCGCTGCCGTGGGTGACCGCCGCCAGCTGCGTCGCGGCCGCGAGCGGCCTCGCCTACGCGTTCTGGGGTTTCTACCAGGGGCCCGGGCAGTCCGTGGCCGACGGCGTGGCGCGCTGGGCCGGGTGGAGCCCCCTGACCGGCCTTCAGCTCGTGCTGGTCGGGTCCGTCGTGGCGGTCGTCGGGGTCGCCGCGGTGGTGGCGTCGGCCCGGTTCGCGCGCGCCACGCTGATCTCCTCGACCGCGCGCAGCGCGAGCACCGACGAGCCGACGACGCCGGCCACCGCCACCGCGCCGACCAACGCAGCGGGCACCGGCAGCTCGGCGTAGTACCCCGGCTCGGCGGGCGTGGCCAGCTCGACCGACAGCCAGACCACGAGGTCGAGCACGGTCACCGCCGTCCACGCGCGGACCAGCCGGCGCGGCCGCCGTACCAGGCCCGCCGCGATCCCGAGGCACAGGGGGAGCGCCACCACGAGCAGGTACCGCGGGTAGACGCCGCCGCTGCTGGAGGCGTAGACGACCTGCACGGCCACCGAGACGAGGGCTGCGGCGACCGGGAGCGCGCGCAGCAGCAGCGCGTCCACGAGGGTCCCCGTGGCCGGCCGCGCGGTCGAGCCGGCGGGGGCAGGGACATCGATCGGCCCGAGCGGCCCGACCAGGTCCCGCCCCACCAGCTCTGCGGGCCGCCGTACGGCCGCGACCAGCGCGATCACCAGGGGCGTCCACACGAGCAGCAGGGCGGTGACCACGAGCGTGGTGACGGTCAGCGGCGTGCTCGGCGGCAGGCGCCCGGCCCACCAGAACAGGTCGGGCATGCGCGCCCAGGTGACCGGGTCGACCAGGACCGCCCACACGGGGCGCTCGAGCCGGTTCTGGTGCTCCAGGGCCCAGTCGAAGTGCGACCCGGTGATCGTCCCCGTGAGCTCCAGGTTGCGCAGGTAGAACCAGCCGCTGGTCGCGAGCACCGCCGTCGGCCCGGCCAGCGCGAGCGCTACCACGTGCCGCCACCGGCCCCTGCCCTGCGCGGCGCGCACCGCCCCCGCCGTCAGGGCGACGGCCGCGACCACCGCCGCGATCAGCGCGGCCGACAGCCGCGTCAGCGCACACGCCGCCGCGACCAGGGAGATCAGGGCCACCAGCCGCGCGTCGAGGCCGCGCCGGACCGCCGTCCCCGCGAGCCCGAACAGGACGGTCACGCCCGTGGCGGCCAGCAGGTCGTTGTACGCGGTGCCGCCCACGTGTGCGGCGGCCGGCATGACGCCCGCCAGAAACCCGACGAGCGGCGGCAGCGCGCTGCCCGGCCGGGTCAGCCGGCGCGCGCTCCACCAGACCGCGAGCACAAAGACCCCGCTGAGCAGCACGTTCACGCCCCGGGCCGCATAGACGGCCGCGACGGGGTGGCCGGCATCGGCCAGCGGACCCACGAGCGGCGCGACCAGCAGGTAGTACAGCGGCGGGTGCTGCGCCGTCCACTGCACGGGGGCGAGCCAGGCGCCGTCGGGCCGCAGCTCCAGACCCTCCTCGAAGACGGGCAGCTCGCCGTGCCACACCTGGTAGGCGTAGTCGACGTGCGGGGGCTCGTCGCCCGTCGCGTAGGGCGCGTCCGTCAGCGCGACGGTCAGGGCCAGGAGCATCCCGGTGGCCACGGCGAGGGTGAGCGCACGACGCTCCGCCCCGAAGGCGGACCGGAGCGGCGCGCGCGTCACGCGGCCAGCATGGGGTCGGCGCCGACGTCGGCGGGCGGTCGCGTCGGCGTCCGGCCGACGGCGGTCCGGACCAGGAGGTAGCTGACGGCGCCCGCGAGCGCGACCCCGGCGACCGCCAGCACCACCGGCACGGCGTCCGCGAACGCGTACCAGTGGCCGACGGCGGCGAGGGCCCGGCCGAACGCCCCCGGCCCGCCGGCGGCCGGCATCCAGTACAGGCGCCACACGTCCACCTGGTAGGCCAGGTGCATGGCCCCCGCCAGCACCAGCACCGCCAGGGGAACCGTCCGGAGCCACGCCGGCCGCAGGACGGCGGCGCCCGCGAGCGCGACGACCATCAGCCCCACCAGGCCCGTGTAGAGATAGCGGCCCTGCATCGCGGCACCGAAGTCGTGGAAGGCGGCGAACTGCTCCCACGAGCCGCGGGCGACGATGCCCGCCAGCGCCGGCACGGGGAACAGCAGCACCACGACGTCGAGCCGCGGGACGGTGCGCCGCAGCAGCGCCGCGCCGATCCCCGCGAGCACCACGACGAGCGCCACCCGCGCCATCCACCAGGACGCGTCCAGCTCGGGCTGCCATTCGGCGGTGTGGATCCGTCCCGGCGCGTGGTCCTGCATGAAGAACAGTGTGACCACGCGTTCGGCGAACCGCCCGAGCCAGGTGAGGCCGCCGTCCGACCACCCGTGCACGGGGGTGAGGTCCGGCGGGACGGCGTGCGTGCCGTGCGGCTGCAGCATGCCGTGCACCAGGACGTTGCGCACCCACCAGGCCATGCCTGGCACGGTCGCCGCTGCGGCCACCAGCAGCGCGACGACGGCGGAGCGGAGGCGCTCGCGGTACCGGTAGCCCGCCACGACGTAGGTGAGCGCGATCCACGCGGGGAACATCAGCGCGAAGCCCTTGGTCAGCAGCGCGAGCGTGGTGACGGCGCCGAGCAGCAGCGCGGTGCGGCGCGTGAGGTCGCCGGTCAGGACCCGCGTGACCAGCAGTGTCGCGCACGCCCCGAGGATCACGAGGAGGTTGTCGTTGTTGACGGCGGACTCGATGTGGGTCAGCTCGGGGACCGCCAGCGGCACGAGCGCCGCGGCCACGGGCAGCGGCTCCGGGAGCCGCAGGCGGCGGGCGACCGCGAACAGGAGCAGCGGCAGGGGCGCCGCGAGCAGGGCGTTCGACCAGCGCAGGAGCAGCCACACCTGGTCAAGCGGGGCGTCCTCCCAGTCGGGCACCAGGCCGACGACGGCCGCGCCCAGCAGGTAGTACAGCGGCGGGTGCTGCACGAGCTGGTTGAACACCGGCTCGAGCTCGCCGTCGGGCGACTCGGCCGTCAGCGTGGCGGAGCCGCCGGCGTCGAGGTACGACGGGCGCTCGCCGCGGGGCGGCACGTCCTCGCGGTCGGCCAGGTGCTCGGGGCCGTCCAGGCTGCCCGGTTCGAGGAAGCTGCCCGCCGTCACGCCCTGGGTCACGAAGGCGGTGCCCGGCCCGGGCCACGGCCAGGCGTCGCCCTGGCGCACCTGGAGGATCAGGTCCACGTGCTGGCGCTCGTCCGGTGAGCGGACGTTGGGGAAGACGGCGGTCTGGGCGAGCATGACGGTCAGGTGAAGGAGCACGATCAGCCACACGACGACCGGAACCGCGCGGGATCGGGTCACGCGTGCAGAGTATCCGCGCGGGCGTCCGCCCAACCTTGCCGCGCGGTCACGGCCGGGTAACAGTCGTCCGGCGGCACCTGTTGTTCACCCCTGCGTCATGTGCCGTGCCTAGGATCGATACGACACCCATTGCTACTCGAAAGCACAGGGCCTCATGAAGCTGTTCGTGCAGATTCCCTGCTTGAACGAAGAGGAAACTCTTCCTCTGGTGCTTGCCACGATCCCCCGCACGATCCCGGGGATCGACGAGATCGAAATCCTGGTCATCGATGACGGGTCCACCGACGGTACGGTCGAGGTCGCGCGCCGCCTTGGCGTGCGCCACTTCGTGCACCACACCCGGAACATGGGCCTGGCGCGGTCGTTCCGTGACGGCGTGGACTACGCGCTGCGCCACGGCGCGGACATCGTGGTGAACACCGACGGCGACAACCAGTACCCGCAGGACCGGATCGGCGACCTGGTGATGCCGGTGGTGCTCGGCGACGCCGACATCGTGATCGCCGACCGGCAGACCGGCACCATCGAGCACTTCTCGCCGCTGAAGAAGGCGCTGCAGAAGGTGGGCAGCGAGGTCGTGAACTTCGCCGCTGGCACCGACCTGCCCGACGCCGCCAGCGGGTTCCGCGCCTACTCGCGCGCTGCGCTCATGCGGCTCAACGTCGTCACGCAGTTCAGCTACTGCATGGAGACGATCATCCAGGCCGGGCACAAGCGGCTGCGGATCGCGAGCCTGCCGGTCACGACCAACCCGAAGACCCGTGAGTCCCGGCTGTTCACGAGCATGTGGCAGCACATCGCCAAGTCGGGCCAGGCCATCAGCCGGTCCTACGTGATGTTCAAGCCGCACACGGTGTTCATCACGCTCGGGCTGCTGTTCGCGCTCGGCGCCGCCATCCCGTTCGCCCGGTACGCGGTGCTCCTCGCGATGGGCACCGGCGGCCAGCACATCCAGTCGATCCTGCTCGGGGCGACCTCGCTGGTGGGGGCGCTGCTCAGCTTCGCGCTGCTCGTGCTGGCCGACCTGCAGCGCACCAACCGCGTGCTGCTGGAGGAGACGCTGGAGCGCCTCAAGGAGGTGCAGTACGGCCGGGTCGACGGGCCGGTGTCGCCGGGTAGGCCTGCCGCGTCCGGTCTCGCGGCCGCGGCGGACCTTGCCGCGGCGGCGGGCATGGCTGCGGCGCCCGCTGGCACGTCTATGGCTGGGTCGCCCGCCGGTACGTCTATGGCTGGGGCGCCCGCCGGCACGCCGGAGAACCCGCCGTCGTCGGGCGGCAACCAGGCCGGGCCCGTCGACCGGACCCAGCCGGCCGGCCCGGCGGACACCGGCCTCGCGGAGGTCCCGGCGGCCGTGCCGTGATCGCGTTCGGCACGTACGACGCCGCACGGCACCCCCGCACGGCGGTCCTCGTCGCCGGGCTGCGCGCCCACGGGGTCAAGGTCACCGAGCTCAACCGGCCCCTCGGCTTCTCCACGGCCGAGCGCGTGCGGATGCTCCAGCAGCCGTGGCGGCTGCCGGCCCTCGCGTTCCGCCTGCTGTGGTGCTGGGCCGGGCTGGTGGGCGACTCGGTACGGCAGCGCCGTGCCGAGGGTCGGCCGGGCGCCGTGCTCGTGGGCTATCTCGGCCACTTCGACGTGATCCTGGCGCGGCTGCTGTACCCGCGCTCGGTGGTGGTGCTCGACCACCTGGTCTTCGCGGGCGACACGGCCGCCGACCGCGGGGCCAGGGGCCTGCGCGTGCGACTGCTGACCGGGCTGGACCGGCTGGCCGTCTCGTGCGCCGACGTCGTGGTCACCGATACCGAGGAACACCGGGAGATGCTGTCCGACCCGGACAAGGGTGTGGTTGTGCTGGTCGGCGCGCCGGACGTATGGCGGGCTGCGGGCGATACGGCGGCCGAGGGGCGGGTTCCGGCGGGTCTCGCTGGTTCGGCCGGTTCGGCGGGGGAGCGTGCGGTTGACGTGGGCGCGCTGGTTGAGCGCGGGGTTGACGTGGGCGCGCTGGTTGAGCGCGGGGTTGACGTGGGCGTGCCGGTTGAGCGCGGGGCTGACGCGGGCGTGCTGGTCGAGCGCGGGGCTGACGCGGGCGTGCTGGTCGAGCGCGCGGTTGACGTGGGCGCGCCGGTTGAGCGCGCGGCCAGCGACGGCGCGGCCGACGACGGCGCGGCCGGCCAGGACGCGGCCGACGACGGCGCCGTCGCCGACCTCTCCGTGATCTTCTTCGGGCTGTACACCCCGCTGCAGGGCGCCCCGGTCATCGCGGAGGCGGTGCGTGACGCCGTCGCCGCGGGCGCCCGCCTGCGCGTGACCATGGTCGGCGCGGGCCAGGACCTGCCGCGGGCTCGCGAGGTGCTGGCGGGCACGCCCGGCGTGACCTGGCGGGACTGGGTCGAGCCCGACGAGCTGCCCGCCCTCGTGGCGGAGCACCAGGTGTGCCTCGGCATCTTCAGCGACACCCCGAAGGGCCTGCGCGTGGTGCCGAACAAGGTGTACCAGGGGCTCGCGGCGGGCTGCGTCGTCGTCACCTCGGACACCCCGCCGCAGCGCCGCGCCGTGGGGGACAGCGTCGAGCTCGTCCCCGCTGCGGACCCGGGGGCGCTCGCGGCAGAGCTCGTCCGGCTCTGCGCGCCTGATGCCCTCGCAAAGGCGCGGGCGCGCGCGGCGCACGGCCGCGACCGGATCCGCCCGCAGGTGGTCGCCGAGCCGCTGGCGGCGGAGCTGCGCCGTCGGGAAGCGCTGTGACGGCAGGCGCTCCTGGCCCGACGGCGGCGAGCACGCGCCGTCCGCTGGTGCAGGGCGCGCTCGCCGTGCTCCGGTCGCCGTGGGTGCGGTGGGGCTTCCTCGCCGTCGCGCTGGGGCTGGCCGTCTGGTACGTGCTCGGCAACCGCGAGCCGCTGCTGCGGGCGGCGGCGGAGCTGTCGCCGGGCGAGGTGACGCTCGTCGTCGTGCTCGGTGTGGTCTACGTGTGGTGCACCCTGCTGGCCTGGCGTGCGGTGCTCGCCGACCTGGGCTCGCCGCTGTCGCTGCGCCGGGCCGTCGCGGTGTTCGGGATCAGCCAGCTCGGCAAGTACGTGCCGGGCGGCGTGTGGAACGTGGTCGCGGCGGCAGAGGTCGGCGCGGGGCACAGCGTGCCGCGCAGCCGGTCGGCCGCCTCGATGCTGGTCGCGGTCGCGGTGTCGGTCGCGTCGGGGGCCGCGGTGGGCGCCGTCGCACTGCCGTTCGTCTCGGCCGACGCGCTCGGCGCGTGGTCCTGGGTGGTGTGGGCGGCGCCGGCCGTCGTGGTGGTGCTCGCGCCGCCCGTGCTGAACCGGCTGATCGGGCTGGCCGTGCGGCTCGCCGGGCGTGGCACGCTGGAGCACCCGATGACCTGGGGCGGCCTCGGCCGCGCCGCCGCCTGGTCGGTCGTGGGGTGGCTGGTCGCGGGCCTGCAGCTCTGGGTGCTCTGCACGGGCCTCGGCCTGCCGCTCACCGTCCGCACGTTCGCACTGGCGACCGGTGGCTGGGCGCTCGCGTGGACCGCCGGGTTCCTGTTCGTCGTGGCCCCGGCCGGCGCGGGCGTGCGCGAGGTGGTGCTCGCCGCGGTGCTCGCCGGCGCGCTGCCCGGCCCGGCCGCCGGGCTCGCCGTGCTCGTCAGCCGGGTGGTCCTGACGCTCGTCGACCTCGCCCTCGCCGGCGCGGGGTTCCTCTTGGCGCGGAGGCTGCCGGCCCAGGACGGGCGGAGGCTGCCGGCCCAGGACGGACCGTGAGGATGACCATGCAGTTGCTGCCACGCCGGGCATGATCCTGGCAGCAGATGCATGGTCATCCCGCTGGCGCCTGCCCGGCTCGCCTTCACCCGGTTGTCACGCTGGCGCCTGTCCGCCTCGCCCACACCCGGTTGTCCGCCCGTGAACGACCGGCGTGTTCGGCGCGTCGTGCCCGGTCAGCGGCGTAGTCTCGGCGCGTGAGATCGGTGAGACAGTGTTCGCGCTCGGCCTGCACCAATGCGGCCGTAGCGACGCTCACGTATGTGTACGCGGACTCGACGGCGGTCCTGGGTCCGCTGGCGCACCTGGCCGAGCCCCACAGCTACGACCTGTGCGCCGAGCACGCCGAGCGGCTGACCGCCCCGCGCGGGTGGGAAGTGGTCCGCCTCATGCCGGAGTTCGAGGACGCCGGACCCAGCCCGGACGACCTGTCCGCCCTGGCCGACGCCGTCCGCGAGGCCGGCCGGGTGCGCCGTCCGGCGGAGCCGCCGACGGTCACGGAGACCGCCCGCCGCGGCCACCTCCGCATCCTCCGCGCAGACGACGACACCTCGGCATGACGCACCCCGCCGTGTGATCGGTAAAAGGACGCTCCTATGGTTGGTCAAGCTGTGAGGGGGCGTGTTCGAGGCGGCGGTAGAGGTCGCGGGCGATGTAGCGCTTGAGGCAGCGTTTGATCTCGCGGGGTGTCTTGCCCTCGCTGGTGCGGCGGGTGACGTAGTTGCGGGTGGTTTGGTGGTATCGGGTCTGTGAGACGGCGATGGTGTGCAGGGCGCGGTTGAGCTGCCGGTCGCCGTATCGGTTCAGGCGGTAGCGGGTGGTCACGTGCCCGCTGTTGGCAGGGATCGGTGCGGCTCCGGCGAGCATCGCGAACGCGGCCTCGGAGTAGACGCGGCCCGGGTGGGACCAGGCGCACAGGACCACCGCGGCGGTGATCGGTCCGACGCCGGGCAGGTCCAGCAGGTCCGGCCGCCAGGCACGGACCAGGGCCAGGATCGCTTGGGCGTGCTGGTCGGCCTCGGTGGTCAGGGTCTGGGCGCGGCGGGCCAGGGACCGCAGCACGGTCACGGTGGTGCGGGTCTCGACGTCCCAGGACGAGTGGACGCGCAGAGCGGCGGCGGTGGTGAGCATCTGCGGGACCTTCATCCCGCGGAACTTGTCGCGGATCTGCTCGGGAGCGGCGATGACCAGGCTGAACACCTGCCGTTGGGCGTTAGTGGATGCTTCGACGGCGGAGCGGCGGGCGGCCAGCAGGACCGACAGGGCCTGCCGGTCCCCGCCAGAACGCGGGGTCCCGAGTCGGGTCCGGGACAAGGCCTCTCGGGCGGCGCGGGCTGCGTCCAGCGGGTCGGACTTGGCGCCGTTGCGGCGGGCGGGCCGCTGGGGGCGGTCGAGCTCGACGACGACCTCACCACGGTCGGCCAGGACCCGGGCCAGGCCCGCGCCGTGGCCGCCGGTGCCCTCGATCGCCCACGCTCGCAGAACGCTGTGCTGGTCGGCCAGCTCGACCAGCCGGGCGTAGCCGGTCGAGGTGGTCTGGACGGCCAGCTCGGCCAGGACGCGGCCGGTGCGGGTGTCCATGACGGCGGCGGTGTGCGTGTCCACGTGGGTGTCGACGCCGATCACGACGTCGACGGCTTGACGTAGATCGGTAAGACTGGTCATGCGTTCTCTCCTGCCTGGGACGGGACGCGAGGGTTCCGGTCCGGGGCGGAGAACACGGCAGGACTGTGATGGGACACGCCCGGCGCCGCTAACGCCGGGCGGTCAAGCTCCTGATCAGGCCAGCTGCTCCGACCGGGCCGGGGCCGGCAGCCATGCGTGGACAAGTCCTTTTCAGGGCACGAAGCCAGTCAGTTGAAGAGTCACACGCACAGCCACCAGCCCACAGCCCAGCACCATCAGGCTGCGAAAGCGATCCTCACAGTCAGGTCATCGGCATTCCGAGCTGCCGATCACCTGACCTTCTACCGACCACCTCGATCGGGAGCCTCCCCCTCGCGTGGGTCAGGGCACCCAGGCGCAGACTGCGTGGCCTGCGCCCGAGAGCTCCAGGTTGCCGGCGTCGTGGGGCACGAAGACCGAGTCGCCCTGGCCCAGGCGGTGCGGCCCGTCCTCCGCGCGGTCGGCGGTGAGCTCCAGCTCGCCGTCCAGGCAGAGCAGGATCCGGGGGCCCGTGGCGGGCAGCGTGACGGGCTCCGTCCGGTCGACGTCGGCCGTGGTGAGCGCGAACTCCGTGACCGGAACGCGGTAGGTGTGCACCTGGCCGCGGCTGCCGGCCGTGGTGACCTCGGGGGCCGACGGCTGCTGCGGCGCGAACGACGTGCAGGCGACCAGGTTCTCCTCGTCCACGAGCTTGGTGGTCAGGCCCGCGCGCAGCACGTTGTCGGAGCTGGCCATGATCTCGACGCCCAGCCCGGACAGGTACGCGTGCACCACGCCCGCCGGCGTGAACGCCGCCTCGCCCGGCTCGAGCGAGAACCGGTTGAGCATGAGGGACGCGACGGCGCCCGGGTCGCCGGGGTGCTGCTCCGCGAGGTCGATCACGGTGCGGTCGGCGCGCTCGAACGGGGAGCCGGCCGCCAGGCGGGCCCGCACCGAGTCGAGGGTGGTCGCGATGTCGGCGGCGCAGGCCTCGTCGGCGCGTGCGGAGAGCAGGTGGTTGAACGCCTCGCGCATGCCGCCGTGGCTGCGGTCGCGTAGCAGCGCCGCGCGGACGCCGTCGACCATGTCGCCCGCCAGGCCGTCCAGGACGTCCAGGATGGTGCGCGGCGTGCGGAAGCCCGCCAGGCCCTCGAACTGGGAGAGCGCGACGATCATCTCGGGCTTGTGCTGGTCGTCCTTGAACGACCGCTTCGCCGAGGTCAGCGGCATCCCCGCCTTGTTCTCGCGCGCGAAGCCCTCCCGCGCCTGCCGTGGCGAGGGGTGCACCTGCAGGGACAGCGCCTTGCGCGCCGCCAGCACCTTCAGCAGGTAGGGCAGGCGCGGGCCGAACTGCTCGGCGACCCGGTGGCCGAGCGTCTGCACGGGAGCCTCGCGGACCAGGTGGTCGAGCGCGACGCTCTGCTCCCCGATCTGGCTGACGGACGGCGCGCTGACGTGCGCGCCGAGCCACATCTCCGCCTGCGGCCCGCCGTCGGGCTCGGTGCGGAGCAGGTGCGGGATGGCTTCGACGGATCCCCAGTCGTACCGCTGGACCGTGTTGGTCAGCGGGAGGGGGGAGTGAAATTGGGCGACTGCTAGCACCGCGCAAGGATAGCCCTAGGAAACAGCCTGCTCCTGGACTTTCTGCGGCGGACGTCGTGCGGGAACCGTGTGCACGGGCCGGTCTCGGCGTCCCGCCGGTGGTTTTTCCTCACCCCGAAACGGGGGACAGGTCGATCGCATCTGCCCGCCGGGCTCCGTAGGCTGTCCGGGTGGCCATCGACCTGAGTTCTCTCGTGAAGGCGTACGACGTACGCGGTGTTGTTCCCGACCAGCTCTCCCCGCGGGTGGCGCAGGCCCTGGGGGCCGCGTTCGCACGCGTCGTCGTCCTGCCCGACGCCGACGGCGCCACGCGGCCCGACGGCGCGGCACGGGCCGACGGCGCGGCTGAGCCCGGCGGCGCGGCGGCGGGTGCCGGGCGCCCCGGGATGGTGATCGGGCGGGACATGCGGGATTCGGGCCCCGACCTGGTGGACGCGTTCGCGCGGGGCGTCGCCGCTGCGGGTGTCGACGTCACGCTGATCGGCCTGTGCTCCACCGACGGCCTCTACTTCGCGTCCGGGCAGCTCGACCTGCCGGGCGCCATGTTCACCGCGAGCCACAACCCGGCCCGGTACAACGGGATCAAGCTGTGCCGGTCGGGAGCGCGCCCCGTGGGCCAGGAGACCGGCCTGGCCGAGGTCCGCGAGCTGGCACAGGGCTACCTCGACGGCGAGCTGCCCGAACCGGTCGCCGACGCCGGCGAGGTGACCGAGCGCGACCTGCTGGCGGACTACGCCGGGTTCTTGCGCTCCCTCGTGGACCTGTCCGCGGTCCGGCCGCTCAAGGTCGTGGTCGACGCCGGCAACGGCATGGCCGGGCTCACCGTGCCCGCCGTCCTCGGGAACGCCGCAGGGCTGGCCGGGCTGCCGCTGGAGATCGTGCCGCTGTTCTTCGAGCTGGACGGCACGTTCCCGAACCACGAGGCCAACCCGCTGGAGCCGAGCAACCTGATCGACCTGCAGGCCGCCGTCGTGGCGAACCAGGCGGACCTGGGACTGGCGTTCGACGGCGACGCCGACCGGTGCTTCGTCGTGGACGAGCGGGGCGGCGCGGTCTCGCCGTCGGCCGTGACCGCCCTGGTGGGGCTGGCCGAGGTGACCAAGGAGCTGGAGGCGGGCCGGACGCCCACGGTGATCCACAACCTGATCACCTCGCGCGCGGTCCCGGACCTGCTGGCGGCGGCCGGGGCGACGACGGTGCGCACCCGGGTGGGCCACTCCTTCATCAAGGCGCAGATGGCGCAGCACGGGGCGGTGTTCGGCGGGGAGCACAGCGCGCACTACTACTTCAGGGACTTCTGGTTCGCCGACACCGGCATGCTCGCGGCCCTGCACGTGCTGGCCGCGCTGGGCACGCAGGACCACACGATGTCGGAGCTCGCGGAGATGTTCGAGCCGTACGTCGGCTCGGGTGAGATCAACTCGACGGTGGCCGACGCCGGCGCGGCGACCGAGCGGGTCCTGGACGCCTACCGGGCCGCCTACCCGGGGATCGAGGTGGACACGCTCGACGGCGTGACCGTCTCGCACTGGGAGTCCCACCCGCAGTGGTGGTTCAACCTGCGCGCGTCCAACACCGAGCCCCTGCTCCGGCTGAACGTCGAGGCCGCCGACCAGGACATCATGGAGAAGGTGCGCGACGACGTCCTGTCGCTCGTGCGCGACCTGGCCGCTTCGCCGGAGGAAGAAGAGACACCGTGAGCACGAACAAGACCGAGGCGCTGGAACCCTGGGTGCGCGAGATCCTGCGCTGCCCGGTGACCGGGGCAACCCTGGTGGACGGCGTGGGGCCGGACGGCGAGCCGGAGCTGCACTCGACCGACCCCGAGCGGCCGCTCGCCTATCCGGTGCGGGACGGCATCCCGGTGCTGCTGGAGTCGGACGCCCGCCCGCTGTGAACGTGCGTGTCGGTTGAGCGTGCGATCGCTGGCCGAGCTTGTCGAGGCCCGGGTCCGGGCAAGGCGTCCCCGGGGCTCGACAGGATCGACCGACGGCCGGGTCAGCCCGGGCTGATGTCCGTGAACCAGGACGACGGCACGCTCCCGGCGAACGTGCGCGAGCCGACGAGGGAGCGGATCTCGTCGGCCTTGCCAGAGATGCTGGCCGTGCGCCCGCTCGGCGACGTCGCCACCAGGGTCCGGGCCTGCCCGCTCGAGTACCGCTCGGTCACCCGGATGGAGGCGATCTGGCGCAGCTCGTCGTTGAACAGCGCCTGCGCCTGCGCCTGACCGATGCCGCGGCGCCAGTGCGCGTAGTCGTTGCCGGGTGCGGCCATCGAGTACGGGTCGGCCTCGGATCGCTCGTACGGCACGACCGCCGACCACACGTCCTCGGAGTTGGCCGTGCGGCCCCCGCTCGACGAGAAGTAGTGCGTCGCGACGGGCACGCCGTCGTAGGTCAGCACGCTCCCGCGGGTCAGCGAGGTGGTGGTGGAGTTGACGGCCCGGCGCCAGTACTCGCTGGCGAAGCCCGACGCGTGCTCCCACCCCGAGAAGTGCTGGTCGCGCACGTCGTCCACGAGGTGGCACCGGCAGACCGGGTTCCGATCCGCCGTCTTGAGCAGGGCGTAGGAGCGGGCGACGACGGCCTGGGCGCGCAGCGCCTGCTGCCCGCCGGTCGTAGCCCACGACGCGGGCATCTCGGCGAGGCCGTAGAGATACTGTGTGTTGAGCCGCAGGACGTTCACGATGTTGGGCACGCCCTCTGACGCGCTGAGCACGAGCCGCCCGAACCGGTAGGAGCCGTGGGCCCGGTTGATCGTGACGGTCGCCGGGTCGTCGTCCGGCCGGAAGTACGGCGTGCCCGCCCACTGGAGCACGAGCAGGTCGTCCCGGAAGATGCGGCCGCTGGGGGTGCGGACGGCGATGTCGCCCTCGGACGTCCAGACCCGGAGGTCGCCCGCCGGGCCCGACACGACGGTCTCGTCGCCCGCGCGCAGCCGCCATCCGCCGTCGCGCACGTGGACGGTCGTGGCCGTGGTGTCGCCGTACCCGTCGTAACCGTAGGGATCCGGCCCGTAGACCTGGACGTCGACCAGCGCCGGAGTACCGTGGTTCGCCGCGGCCGTGCCGCGGTAGTAGTGCGCGAGGATCCCGGTGGCGGACGAACCGCGGCGGGACATCTCGTAGGCGCCGTACTGCGCCATCCCCACGCCGTGCCCGTAGCCCGACCCGTCGATGAGGAACTTGTCGGGCACGTCAGCGGCGCTCGCGGTGGTGGGCGTCGCGACGAGCGTCGCGGCGACCAGGGCCAGGGGCGCCAGCAGGCGGCCCCAGCGGTGCGGGTGCCGGCCCTCGCGGGAGCGTGCGGACCGGCGGACTTCGGATCGAGTGTTCATGGTGCTTTCTTTCCCCGTCCCACTGTGCATCATCGAGACGAGAACGGCACCCAGAACCGAGGAAGTTATCGGTCCCCCGACCCGCCGAGCCGAAACCTGCGCGTCGTTGAGGCGCCCGATGCACGCGCAGGTTGCGGTTGGGCGTTCGCGGTGACCGTCATCCTGCGGTTCGGCGGCGTGGCGAGGCGGCGGGACAGTGAGACGAGATGGATGAATACGGCTTTTGGTGCGTCGCCCCGGGCCCGTGGCTACGGTCGGGGGCATGCGGTCACTCGTGCGGCGCGTGGCGACGACGTCGATGGTGGTCGTGCTCGCCGCCGGTGGCGTGCTGCTGCCCACGCCGCAGCTCCCGCTGCCCGAGGCCGCCGCCGTTCCGCCGCGGCTCGACGAGCTGCGGATCCCCGGCATCGACGCCGCCGCCCGGCGCGACCCGAGCGCCCTGCGCGAGGCCGAGGGGCACGCCCATCCGCCCGCCGGGACCGGCCGCCTCGCGGCGCTGAGCGGCCGCGCCGAGACGCTGGAGTTCCTCGTCGCGGGCGTCACGTGGGACGCGGGCACGGGGGAGGAGGTCACCGAGGTGGCCCTGCGGGTCCGGGAGGACCGGGAGTGGAGCGCCTGGCAGTCGGTGGGCGTCGAGGAGGTCGGGGCCGACGGCGCGGGGGTCCCCGGCGAGCGGGCCGGCACCGAGCCGTTCCTCTCCACGGGCGCCGACGCCGTCCAGGCGCGCGTGCGGACGGTGAGCGGGCGGGCGCCCTCCGGTCTCAGGGTGGACGTCGTGGACCCGGGCGCGACGGCGGCCGACGCGAACGTCGGGCGGTCCGCGCGGCCGGCGGGCTCGGCGAGCGCCGCGACGGGCGACGAGATCCGGCCCGCGCTGGTGCCGCGCAGCGGGTGGGGCGCCGACGAGTCGCTCGCCTCGGCCTGGCCCGAGGTGTCGGGCCGGCTGGACGCGCTGTACGTGCACCACACTGCGGGCACCAACTCCTACAGCCGGAGCCAGTCCGCTGCGATCGTCCGCGGGATCCTCGCGTACCACACCAGGTCACGCGGCTGGCCGGACATCGGCTACCAGTTCCTCGTGGACCGGTACGGCACCGTCTTCGTGGGCCGCAGGGAGGCGGCGACGGACAACCCGATCGGCGCGCAGGCCGGCGGCTTCAACACGGGCACCATCGGGGTGTCGGCGATGGGCAACTTCGAGACGACGGGTCCCAGCCGCTCCATGCTGCGGAGCCTGGAGCGGGTGCTCGCGTGGAAGGCGTACCGCTACCACGTGCCCGTGACCGGCTCGGTCGGCCTGCCCAACGGCGGGAGCGTCGACTCGAACACCCGCAGCGAGCCGGGCGACGTCGTGCGCGTGCCGCGCATCCTGGGCCACCGCACGACCCATTGGACCGCATGCCCCGGCGAGCGGCTGGCGGAACGGCTCCCGGCGATCCGCCGCACCGTGAACGCGCTGAAGAACGCCGCGCTGGAGCGCCACGGCGCCGTCCGGTACACCACCGGCGAGGTCACACCCGGCGGGGCGGCCGCGCACCAGTACCCGGTCCAGTGGCCCGCGCGCACACGCTTCTCGTGGGAGCGCGAGCCGGGGGCCGTGCGCTACCAGGTGCTGGAGAGGTACGCGGGCTTTCGGTCCCCCATGCCGAACGGGCGGTACTGGCGCCGCATCATCACCGTGTCGGGCACCTCGGCCAACCTGTACGCCGCCGAGGGCCTCACGGTCCAGTACGCCGTGCGGGCGGTGGACCGCGCCGGCCGGCTCGGGCCCATCTCGCACCTCGTGCGAACCACCCGCCCGGTGCCGTTCACGGAGCTGGCCCGCTCCACGGGCACCTGGGTGCGCGTGGACGACGACGCCTACTACCGCGACCGGGCCTGGTCCACGACCCACGCGGGCGGCCGGCTGGTGGTGTCCGGCGTCGAGCGGGTCACGCAGGTGCGGGTCATGGCGGCGACGGCGCCGGGCCGGGGTCGTGTCGCCGTGTCCGTCGGGGCCACCCGCGTGGGCGTGATCAGCACCGACGGCGCGAGCGACGCGCGGCGCGTCTTCACCGTCCGACTCCCGGAGGCGATGTCCGGCCGGGTGACGCTGCGGACACTGGACGAGGCCCGGGTGCGGGTCAGCGGGGTCGCGTTCGTGCGGTAGCTTGCGCGGGTGAAAGGTGCCCGTGAAGCACTTCACGAGGCGGGTGAGGACCGCCTGTATCCTCGGGGGCGTTCATCTGTCCCGAAAGGTTGGTTCCCGTGAAGCACCTCGTCCTGCACGTCGGCGCGCACAAGACCGGTACGACGCTGGTGCAGAAGGCCCTGCGCACGAACCGCGAGGCGTTCGCCAAGCGTGGTTACGACGTCCTGATCCGCAACGAGTACGAGAACCTCACGGAGGGCTACCACTCGCGGTGGCGCCGTCAGGGCGCGAGCCTCGGCAACGTGACCAGGGCGTTCGAGATGGTCCGCGACGCAGCGACCCACGACAGCCTGGTCATCTCGCACGAGGACATCCTGGCCTCCGTGCACTCCTTCCGCACCGGCCCGCTGTACGCGCCGGCGGACAACATCCTGCGGATCGCCCACAAGGTGCTGCAGCCGGAGCGCACCACGGTGCTGCTGTACGTGCGCCGCCAGGACCGGTTCGTCGAGAGCTCGTACCTCCAGACGGTCCGCGTGGGCTCCACGCAGTCCTTCGAGGAGTTCATGGCGCCCGTGACGCCGGAGAACCTGCGCTGGGACACCCTGGTCGAGAAGATCAAGGACGCGGTCCCCGCGGGCTCCGAGGTGCGGGTCAACTACTTCGAGGGCATCAAGGAGCTGCACTCCCGGCCGTTCGTGCGGGAGTTCTTCCAGCAGACCGGCGTCGGCGTCGTGCCGAAGTTCTCCTTCAACACGGAAGCGGTCAACCGCGGGTATTCTGACGCTGCACTGAAGCTCGCGCTCGTCGGCAACGCCGAGCTCGAGGCGGAGGACCGGCGCAAGCTGCGGCTGTTCCTCGACGCCAACTTCTCGAACGTGACCCACCCGTCGCCGCTGCTCCTGACCCCGGAGCAGCGCGAGGAGATGCTGACCGCGCTCGCGCCGTCGAACAAGGCGCTGCACGAGATGGTGACGAGCAGCCTGCCGGCGGACGCGGCCGACCTCGCAGTGAACAAGGGCGAGTCGCCCTACCTCCCCGGCGGGAAGTGACTCGACCCGCTTGAACGACGTCCCGCGGCCCCAGGGCGGCGGGCTTGGCAGATCTGACCACAGTGATCAAGGATGGTGCCCGTGCATTCCAAGAACCGGCGCGTGACACGATGAAGCGACTGAGACTGTTCCACTTCGACATCAAGACCTACGGCAACTACGGGGACACCCTGCTGTTCGAGACCGTGCGCGAGCTCTTCGAGGGCTTCGCGGGCGGGGACGCCTTCGAGATCGTCCAGAGCCGACAGCTTCGTGACCCCGTGACGCCGCGTCTGGTCGACTTCATCAACGAGAACGTCGACGCCGTCGTCATCGGCGGCGGTGGTCTGTTCCTCAGCGACACGAACCCGAACCAGCGTTCCGGCTGGCAGTGGAACATCTCGCTGGACCTGCTGCGCCGCATCGAGAAGCCGCTGATCATCTTCGCGGTGGGCAACAACCGGTTCATCGACCAGGCGGACTTCGCGGACCCGTTCCGCGAGCACGTCAACCTGACGCTCGAGAAGTCGGTCTTCTTCGGTCTGCGCAACCACGGCTCGGTCGAGACCATCAAGCCGTACATCACCGAGTCGAACCGGCACCGGGTCACGTACCAGCCGTGCCCGACGACGCTGTCGTCGTTCCTGTACCCGGACCTGTTCCGCGACGAGATCCCGCACGAGCGCCGCATCTCGGCCGAGTCGATCGTCGGCAAGCGCCAGGCGCGCGCCGGGTTCGACGCCGACAAGATCTACGCGGACCAGATCGACGTCCTGGCGAAGCTCTCCGGCGAGGGCTGGCGCATCGAGAGCGTGCCGCACGCGCGCGCCGACATGGGCTTCCACGACCGGCTCACCGAGCGCGGCGTGGTCAGCAGCGAGCACGTCCTGTGGGGCAACCGCGACGTCCTGTACCAGGGCGTCGAGTACTTCGCGGGCCTGCCGATCATCCTCGGCACGCGCGGCCACGCGCAGATGGTCCCGTTCGGCATGGGCACCATCCCGCTGTCCCTGTACGTGCACCACAAGATCCGCTACTTCGCGACCGACATCGGCCACGCGGACTGGGCGATCGACCCGCGCGCCGACGACTTCCAGGACACCCTGTACCGGACGATCAACGAGGTCCACGAGCGCCAGCCGGAGCTGCGCAAGGAGCTCGCCGACGTCCGCCAGGGCTTCTTCGACACGTCGCTCGACAACCTCGGCGCGATCTACAAGAGCCTCACGGGCGAGACGGTCACGCCGTCGTTCCGTGCGCTGACGCCGCCCGAGCGCCGCACCGCGGCGCGGGCGTACGACTCCTCCATGCGGTTCGACAAGCTGGAGCAGGACGTCGGCCGGCTCAAGCGCGAGCTGAACAAGGCCCGCAAGGACCTCGAGGCCGTCGGCGGTCCGCGCAAGTCGATGGTGCCCGACAGCCTGCGCCGCCGGCTGCGGCCGCTGCGCCGGCTCGCGGGCAAGTGACCGCGGGCGGGTAGCACCGCAGCACGACAGAACGAGGGGCCGCGAACCGGATGGTTCGCGGCCCCTCGTCCTACCTCGGCTTCTGTGCGGTCAGGCGAGCTTCTTCTTGATCGAGCGCGCCTGCGCCAGCATCATGTCCCGCATCACGCTGCGGCGCGGGTCGATCGCGTAGGCCTGCTTGAGCACGCGCGCGCAGTCGTCGTGCCGGCCCAGGCGGCGGTACGCCTTGGCCAGCTCGCGCAGCTCCGCGGACGTCGGCTCGCGCTGGGCCATGACCGCCTCGAGGACGCGCACCGCCTCCTTGGCGTTGTTCGTCTTGTTGGCCTGCTGGGCCAGGCGGAACGGGCTGCTGCTGCCCGCCTCCGGGGGCTTCCCGCCCGCCGCCGCGTGGCGCAGGTCGCGCACCAGCTCGTTCTTCTCCCAGTCGGCGAGGTGGTCGAGCCACGCGTAGTCGAGCTGGTCGTACCGCTCGCCCTTCGACGTCGGCTCCCACGGCTTGCGGCCCACGTAGTGGAGAACCTTGACGTCCTCCTCGTTGAACACCTGCGGGTGGTGGGAGTAGATGCGCTTGGTGGTGTTGTACTCCAGCGGCAGCTTGCGCCAGTCCGAGAAGAACTGGTTGAGGAAGCCCTGGTCGCCGCCGTCGTACGACGTGGTGTGGCTGAGCTGGGACATCATCTTCTCGAACACGCCGTGCGACGGGTTCACGGCGAAGACGCCGGAGTTGAAGACGTTGCCGTCGGGCAGGTCGAGGCCGGCGTCGGGCACGGCGGCGAAGTCGTCGCCCTCGAACAGCTCGTCCAGGCTGCCCTTCACGACGGTGTCGCTGTCGAGGTAGACGACGCGGTCGAAGAAGTCGAGCCGGAACACGTGCAGCTTGGTGTAGGTCATCGCGAAGCGCGCCTGGATCTTGTTGCCGCCCGAGTTCATCGGGTTGCGGATGCCCGGCACCTGGATGGTCCGGATACCGCTGGCGGCAAGGGCCGCGCGGTCGGCGTCGGGCGTGACCAGGGCGATGAGCGGGACGTCCGAGTGCTCGCGCAGCGAGTTCGCCAGGGCCCGCGCGCCGTGGTGGTACGCGCCGGAGACCACGGTGACGTACGCGCACTTGCGGCCGTCGATCTCCTTCCACAGCGGACCGCCGACCTTGGGGACGATGACGGAGGTGTCCTCGCCGACCTCCGGCAGCTCCAGGTCCACCGTGTCCTTGGAGGCGGCCAGCGTCGGCACGGCCTCAGGGGTGAGGTGCGGCCGGTCGGTGAGCTCGTCGGCCGGGGGCACGAACAGGTGCAGCGTGTCCGACTGGCTCACGGAGCGGATGGTCGCGTCCGGGAACTCGGCGATGCAGGAGCGCAGGAACGCGAGGTCGGAGTCCAGGCCGTGGGCCGACTCGTAGCCCGGCGTGAGGTCCTTGTCCTTGAGCGCCGACTCCGCCGCCTGCGTCACCGTGTAGCCGTAGCGGCTGTCCTTGGACTCGTACAGGTCGACGCCGGCGAGGTAGACCTCGCGGAAGCCGACGCCGAGGCCGAACGCCAGGGCCTGCATGCCGGTGGTCGGCAGGCCGGGCCGGCTCATGAAGGCGCGGGCCAGGCGCGGGTGCCGGGCCGGGATGGACCAGGAGTCCAGCTCCTCGACGCCGGTCAGGGGCTCGAGGCCGTACTTGTCGCCGTCGCGGTTCGCCGCATGGCGCATCGGGCTGAGGATGCGGCGGACGTCGTACCGTCCCGCGCGCATCTCCTCCTGCAGCAGCTTCTCCAGCTTCTCGTTCGGGATGGCGCTGAAGTACGCGTCCACCCGGTCGCCGAAGTGGTAGTTGCTCTCCAGGAAGAACCAGTTCATGCGGAAGACCACCGCATCCGCCGGGATCCGGTGGTAGGGAGGCATGGCCGACGACGGCCCGTTGCCGACGATGAGCAGGGGCCTGTCGATCAGGTCGGCGAACGATGCGATCTCCGCGTCGCCCGGTTCGCGGCCGAGCGGCACGCTCCGCATGGTGGGCATCGATAACTCCCTTTCGGTGTACTGGGACCGGACGAGTCTAACGGCCAGGAGGCCGTCAGCCCTTCGCGAGGTCTGCCGCCGCCGAGCGGACGTGCGGCAGCAGCACCTGCTGCCGGTCCGCCACATCGGCTCGGTAGGCGTCTTCCCTGGTCAGGACGTCGAGCGTGCGTTCGGCGAGCTGCGCGCCCAGACGGACATCACCCACGTCGAAGCCCCAGTCGAGCCGGTCGACGTCCTCCAGGAAGTACCGCATCTTCGGGTGGGAGATGATGCTCAGGACCGGGGTGCCCACGCCGAACGGGATCATCGTCGCGTGGCCGCGCATGCCGATCACGAGCGACGCCCTGCGGTAGACGTCGAGGGCGTCCGGCTGGTCCATGGTGTGCAGCTCGTCGACGGGCAGCGTCAGGTCGTGCGCCGCCTCCAGATCCTTGGCGAGCCGCACGTCGCCGCGCGTGTGCGCCGCGATCCGGACCTCCGCGCCGCCCTTGCCCGCCTGCTCGACGAACTCGACGATCTGCGCCAGGAACTCCCCGTAGCCGCCGTGGAAGCGCCGCTCGCTGCGGTCGAACGCCGCGTTGAGCAGCACCGTGCCGGAGCCGGAGGTCCCGGCGGTCACCCCGGGCCGGATGTGTTCGAGCACGGTCGTGGCGCAGGGCACGAAGCGCACCTTCTCGTGGAGCTCCGCGGGCAGCAGGTCGCGCACGCGTTCCATCGAGCCGGTGTTGCGCAGGCCGAGGAACTCGGCCTTGCGCGTGAACGCGATCAGGCTGCGGCGGAACAGGTCGCCCTTGAACCGCTGCCCGGTGAAGAGGTTGAAGCCGACGGCGAAGGCGTAGACCGGGACCGTCACCGCGTCGAGCGAGGCGGGCGGCACGTTCCACTGCCAGCCGCTGTTCCCGTTGGGCGAGGTGTCCGGGAGGAACAGCCCGCCGCCGCCGACGACGAGGGCGCGCTGCGCGTTGGCGATCCGGACGAACTCGTCGTCGAACACCTGGTGCGCGTGGAAGGGCACCCAGTCGGCGGGCCCGGCGGGCTCGGTGATCGCGTCCCGGACGGCGTCGGGCAGCACGATGTCGCCGAAGTTCTCCCCGCGGTCCACGTAGAAGGCGACGTGCCCGAAGCCGCCCGACGGCGCGTCCGCCTCGCGCGGCGTCACGGGGTGCTCCACGCGGCCGAGGATGGTGCGCACGGTCGAGCGCGGCATGTCGTGGCGCAGCGCGCGGCGGGCGTAGGTGTGCGCCGCCTCGTCGTCGTGCACGATCCAGGCGACCTGCGCCGCGCGGACCGAGCCGGGGCCGGGGCTCGCGATGCGGAAGGCGCGCATCGCGGCGTCGTACCGGCTGAGCCCGGACAGCGACGCCCCGAGCGCCATGAGGTACTGCTCCGAGACGAGGCCGTAGGTACGGAACGTGCTCTGCAGCAGCCGGAGCGCGCCCGCGTGGTCGGCGTCGGCCGCGACGAACTCGGCGTTCCCGACGGCCATGTCGAGCACCCCGGGCGGTGCGGTCAGCGCCTCGAGCCGGCCGGAGTCGGCGAACTCGTCCAGCAGGTCGGCCAGCGGGCCGCCGACGCCGAGGGTGAGACAGGCCACGAGATAGCGCCCGAAGACGGCGTCGGCGTCCGACCGCCTGGTGACGGGCAGCGCCGCCACGAGCTCGCGCAGGTCGGCGAGCTCCGCCGGGCCCTCGTGGCGGAGCAGCTCGGCCCGCAGCCTCAGGAACTGCTTCAGCTCGTCCACGGCGCGCTGCGCGTTGGTCCGGCGTCGCGAGACGGAGCCCGTGCCGCGGGAGGACTGGTAGAAGAGCTGCTCGGCGGCCTCGGCGTCGTCCGAGAGCAGGGCGACCACGCCGGCGAGGCGGCCCACCTCGGGGTCGGGCGAGTCGGTCCGCAGGAGGTCGGTCAGCGTGGCGGCGGCCGGCACGTCCCAGCGGTCCACGGCGGCGTGGGCGGCCTCCAGCACGGCCGCCCGCACCTTGCGGACCTCGTGCCAGGCCACGTGGCCCTTCGCGAGCTCGCGGGTGGTGAACGAGTCGAGCTTGGGCCGCGAGCCCGTGATCTCGCGCAGCGCGCGCATCACCTCGGTAGTGCGCCGTGCGTGCTCCCGCCGCTCCGGTCGGGGGACTGGACGGGGCAGGCCACCGGTGGCGTTCGGGGAGTTCGCCTTGCGACCTTCGGTTCCGGGCACTCGAGCTGTCTCCGTTCTCGGCACGGTCCCGACGGCCCGCCGGGGCCGCCGTACCGCTGGGTGGAATCTCCGGGGAATTCTGCGGAGCGCGGTCTGTCACCCGCGCAACGGCAGGATCCCACACCTTGGGCGGGCCTGGGTGCGGGCATCGTGTGCGTAGCGGTGCGCGTGTGGCGCTACTGTGGACGGCGTATCCATACCGACTCGACCCGAGAGTGCCACGTATGTCCGTACCCGCTGAAACCCCGTCCGCCGTAGTCGTCATCCCGGCCCGGGGAGGTTCGCAGGGCGTACCCCTGAAGAACCTCGCGCGGGTGGACGGGATCACGCTCGTCGGGCGCGCAGTCCAGGCCTCGCTCGCCGCCCCGTCGGTGGCAGAGGTCATCGTATCGACCGACCACGACGAGATCGCCGCGGAGGCGCGCCTGCACGGTGCGCGCGTGGTGGTGCGCCCGGCGGAGATCGCGGGCAGCACCGCGTCGTCCGAGTCGGCGCTGCTGCACGTGCTCGACCGCGTCGAGGCGGGCGACGGCGGCCTGCCGGCCCAGGAGATCCCGCCCGTGACGGTCCTGGTGCAGTGCACCTCCCCGTTCATCGACCCGGAGGACCTGGACACCGCGATCCGCCGCGTCACAAAGGGTGAGAAGGACGTGGTGGTCGCGGTCTCCGAGACCCACGACTTCCAGTGGCGCATCGACGACGGCGTGGCCACCCCGGTCGGTCACACCACCGACTACCGCCCCCGCCGCCAGGAGCGCGCCCCGCACTACCGCGAGACCGGCGCCTTCTACGTGATGCGCACGGACGGGTTCCGGGCGGGCGGGCGCCGCTTCTTCGGCGACGTCGGCATCCAGCCGCTGGCCCCCGAGTGGTCCATCGAGATCGACGAGCCGCGCGACCTCTGGCTCGCCCGCCAGCTCGTGGACCAGGAGACCGACGCGGCGCCGGTGCCGCTCGACGTCGACGCGCTCGTCACCGACTTCGACGGCGTGCACACCGACGACCACGCCTACGTGAACCAGGACGGCACCGAGCAGGTGCGCGTGAGCCGCGGCGACGGCATGGGCGTGTCCCGCCTGCGGCGCACGGGCCTGCCGATCCTCATTCTGTCCACCGAGACCAACAAGGTCGTCGCCTCGCGCGCCGACAAGCTGAAGGTGCAGGTGATGCACGGCATCGACGACAAGGCCACCGCGCTGCGCGCCTGGATCGCCGAGCAGAACCTCGACGCGGCCCGGGTCGCGTACGTCGGGAACGACGTGAACGACCTGGCCGCGATGGCGGTCGTGGGCTGGCCCGTCGCGGTCGCCGACGCCCGTCCGGAGGTGAAGGCGCAGGCCAGGCTCGTGCTGTCCCGCGAGGGCGGGAACGGCGCGGTCCGCGAGATCTGTGACCGTATACTCGCTGCGCGTCCGGGTGAAGTCGCCGCGAGTTCGGTAGCCGCCCAGACCCCCGTCGTCACCGGTTAGTCCCGACGACACGTAACAGCACTACCCTGTGCTCGACCCCTTCGGAAGGACCCTGTTATGAGCGCGACGAACGCGCAGCCCGCGCCGGTCACGATCGGCGACCTGCAGGTCGGCGCCGACCAGCCTGTGTACGTGATCGGTGAGATCGGCATCAACCACAACGGTGACGTGGAGATCGCCAAGAAGCTGATCGACGTTGCGGTCGAGGCCGGATGCCAGGCCGTGAAGTTCCAGAAGCGCACGCCGGACATCAGCACGCCGAAGGACCAGCGCGACAAGATCCGTCAGACGCCCTGGGGCGAGATGACGTACCTCGAGTACAAGTACAAGGTCGAGTTCGAGGAGCCGGAGTACACGGAGATCGACGCGTACGCCAAGGACAAGGGCATCCAGTGGTTTGCCTCGCCCTGGGACGCCCCGTCCGTGGAGTTCCTCGAGAAGATGGGCGTGCCGACCCACAAGGTCGCCTCGGCCTCGGTGACCGACCACGAGATGCTTCGCGCGCTCGCCGAGACCGGCAAGCCGATCATCCTCTCGACCGGCATGTCGACGCTAGAGCAGATCGATGCCGCCGTGGAGATCCTGGACACGAGCAAGCTCGTGATCCTGCACGCGACGTCGACCTACCCGCTTCCCCCCGAGGAGGCGAACCTGCGCACCATCACCACGCTGCAGGAGCGTTACGGCGTGCCGATCGGCTACTCGGGCCACGAGACCGGCCTGCAGATCTCGATCGCCGCGGTGGCCCTCGGCGCCGTCGCCGTCGAGCGCCACATCACGCTCGACCGCGCCATGTGGGGCTCGGACCACGCGTCCTCGCTCGAGCCCAAGGGGCTGGAGAACCTGGTGCGCGACATCCGCATCCTGGAGAAGGCCCTGGGCGACGGCCAGAAGCGCGTCATGCCGGGCGAGTTCTCGCCGATGTCGCGCCTGCGTCGCGTCGACGCCTGAGCCGGCGCCTGACTGACGCGGCAGAACTGTTCGTCGTCGGAGGCGGGCGCCGCACGTGCGGCGCCCGCCTCCGATGTTCCCCGGTCCGGTAGGTTCCGGGAGCGCCGGGCCGGACGGCCCGGCCATCGTGTCCACGAGAGGGGGCCGCGTGCCCGAGCGGGTTGAGGCGGCGAGCATGCCGCTGGTGACGGTGGTCGCCGTCGTACGTGACGAGGAGCCGTACCTCGAGGCGATGGTGCGGTCGATCCTGGGCCAGGACTACCCGCACCCGCTGCACATGGTGCTCGCCGTGGGTCCCTCGCGGGACCGCACCCGCGAGATCGCGGACAAGCTCGCGGCCGAGACCGGCCGCGTCACCGTGGTGGACAACCCGACCGGCTCCAAGCCGCTCGGCCTGAACGCGGGCCTGGAGCGGATGCCGGAGGGACACTCGATCTTTGTCCGGGTGGACGGCCACACCGTGGCAGAGTCCACGTACGTGCGCCGCGCGGTGGAGGCGCTCCAGGCGGCGGGGGCCGACGGCGTGGGCGGGCGCATGCTGCCCGTCGGCGACTCCCCGGTGCAGAAGGCCGTGGCGCGTGCGATGAGCCACCCGGCGGGTCTGGGCGCGGCGTCGTTCCACACCGGCGGCAGCGCGGGCCCGGCCGAGACGGTCTACCTGGGCACGTTCCGCCGCGAGGCGCTGGAGCGCGTGGGCGGCTACTCGCCCGTGTACGTGCGGGCGCAGGACTGGGAGCTGTGCCTGCGGCTGCGCAACAGCGGCAGCCTGCTGTGGTTCGACCCCTCGCTGGTGGTCGAGTACAAGCCGCGCCGCACGCTGGGCGCCGTCGCCACGCAGTTCTGGCGCACCGGCATGTGGCGCCGCGAGGTGGTGCGCCGCAACCCCGGCACCGCGAGCCTCCGGTACCTCGCCCCGCCGACCGCCGTCGTGGTGCTCGGCGCGTCCGTGCTGGTCGCCGTCGGCGGCGCGGTCGCGGGCTCGCTGCCCGTCGCGCTGGTCGGCCTCGTGGCGCCCGCCGCCTACCTCCTGGGCGTGCTCGGCGCGTCCGTGCACGCCGCGACGCGGCGGCCGCGGCTCGACCTGCGGTCCGCGCTGGCCCTGCCCGCGACCCTCGTGACCATGCACATGTCGTGGGGCGCCGGGTTCCTGCGCGGCCTCACCGACCGCGTCCGGGTCGACGACGGCGTCTGACGCCGCGCCGCATCCTCCGGGCCCTGTGCCGTCCCCCGGCCCTGTGCCGCCCGACGTCAACCCTTCGAGATCTGGTGGTCGTGGTGAGATCTGGTGTTGCGCCACCAGATCTCACCACGACCACCAGATCTCAACGGATCACGCCTTCCTGTCCAGGAACAGGAGGCGGACCGGGCGGGTCGAGAGGCGGATCGTGTCGTAGACGAACTTCGGCAGGTACATCTGCAGCGCCATCCGCAGGTAGCGCATGCGGAGCCACGGCTTGACCTCGGTGCGCTCGGTGAGCGTGCCGGCCGCGCGGCGCGCCGCCAGCTCCCGGACGGTCGCGGGCAGCTCGGACTCGGCGGTGTGCAGGTAGTTGTCCTCCAGCCAGCCCGTGTCGGGCTGCGGGCCGCCGGCCCGGAACGCCTCGGCGGCGTCGGCCACGTGCATCACGCAGCCGCTGCCCGCGAACGGGGCGTTCAGGAGCTCCGGGGTCACGCCGAAGTCGTCGATGATGACCGTGGACAGGCCGAGGGCCAGCGACTCCATCGCGGCGGTCGAGCTGACCGTCATGAGCGCGGACCCGGCCTGCAGCCACTCCGCCATCGGCCCGTCGACGAACCGCAGCGCGTCGCTGCGGTGGCCGAGCCGCTCGTGCTCGGCGTCCCACAGCTCGTCGTACGGGAACGCCTCGTTGTGCGTCTGCCGCTCGCCCTTGCGGGCCCGCAGCTTGACGATGACCTCGAAGTCCTCCTCGGCGAGCCGCGCGAGGCGGTCCAGCAGGGTGACGCGGTCCGGCCGGTTGTCCGGCACCTTGGCCTGTGCGGCGAACACGACGCGCTTGACCGGCTCGGCGCCGAGTCCGGTGGCCATGTGCTCGAGGAACGGCAGGTGCGCCAGCGGGACCTCCGGGGTGACGCCGTGCGCGGCGAACGCCGTCCGGTAGGCCTCGATCTCCAGCCGGCTGTGCACCACGAACGCGTCGCACCAGCGGCGCCAGCCGGTGCCCTCGGGCGTGGCGGGCAGCGCCATGCCGGGCAGGCCCGTGACGAGCGCGGGCCGCCGCTTGCCCGTCGCGGCGACGACGGCGCGCGCCACGACCTCCGCGACCGGCCCCGTGGCGGCGATGAGCACGACGTCGGGCGTGTTGTCGCGGATCTGCGCCGCGAGCTCCCGGACGGGGAGCACGGCGGGACGGACCACTGAAGATCCGGCGACCGCGGCGGCGATCTGGCTGGTGGTCGGCACGATCGGCGTCTTGACGAGCACGGCCGAGCGGTCGAGCCCGGTGTCGTCAGGCGGGCCGAGCCGGTCCAGCGTCGCGCACGCCCACTTCAGGTACGAGTCGCTGTCCGCCACCGCGAGCACGCGGATGGTCATTCGTTCGCCTCCGGGGAGTCGGTTTCCGAAGCGCCGTCTGCCGCGGCCCGTGCCTGCCGGGCGAGCTCGACGACGCTGGTCAGGTGTGCTCGGCGATCGGCAGAGGCGCGCGCGGTCCACCAGTCGGCGGGCACGTCGAGCGCGGTGACGGGGACACCGAGCGGTGAAATGATAGTGGTCAGCAGGATGGTCGACGTCGACGGGAGGCTCAGCACGCGCTGGCCCGGCCGCAGGCCGCGGAGCCGGATCTCGACGGGCGCGCCGGGCACGTCGACCGTCACGCCGTCGATCGCGGCGAGGGTGGCGAGCAGCTCGGCGGTCTGCCGGCGGTGCGGGAGGTAGCGCAGCGCGCCCTCCTTGGCCAGCGACCGGATCCAGTCCACGTACCGGTGCTGGTCGATCAGCCCGTCGGCCACCATCGCGGAGCCGACGACGATGGTGGGCTCCGGCATCGTGTCGTCCGCCGGCTGGGCCGTGAGCCAGCCGAAGCGGTTGGGCCGCACGTCGAACCCCTGGGCCCGCAGGCCCGCGGTCAGGTCGGGCGTGAGGGGGAGCGCGGTGAAGATCGTGACGCGGCCGTCGGCCGCCAGCGAGCGCAGGCGGCCCGCAGCGACGGCACCGAGCCGACGGCGGGGGGCGCGCGCGGGGCTGCCGATCCGGACCAGCGGGTCGCGGCGGACCAGGAGGCGGCACAGCTCGAGGGTCGCCAGGCCGTCGTCGACCAGGACCATGCGCTCGGGGCGGCGCAGGGGGGCCGTGGCCTGGAAGAGGCCGGAGAACGCGTCGCCGACGAGCCAGACGGGCTCGCGCGCGGTGAGCGCGCTGCGGCGGCCCGCCAGGTCGAAGGTCAGCCCGGCGGGGAGGCTGAGCCCGCGGACGGCGGCGAGGGCGTCGCCGAGGGCCGGGACGTCGTCGCGCACGTGCACGTGGGTGTCCGTGCCGCCGTACCCGGCGGCGTGCGCCTCGACCGTGCACAGGAGCTGCAGCGGCGACTCGACCAGGGCGCCCGCGACACGCGGAGGCGTGGCGCGCGGGTCCGTGGTCCGAGGAGCCGGATGGGGGTGCTGCACGCGGTGCAGTCTCTCACGCACGGCGCCGCATGTTGGCCGCTGGCGTGTCCGCACGCCCGCGACGAGCAATCCCGACCATACTGCTAGGGTTTGTGACCCGCTAGGATCGAACGGCCGGATCGTCCCCGGCCGTGCCCCCGACCAGACAGGTATTTCACGCACCGTGAGCACACCTACTACCTCCGCCGCGGCGTCAGTCACGCCAGCGGCCAGCGGTGATGCGAAAACGCCGCCGCCACCGCTCGTCCCCGGCACGACGTCGGCCGAGCGCCTCGCTCTCGCGAAGCAGTACGGCCTGCGCCCCCTGAACGTGCGCCCGCCGCTGGGCGAGTACATCCGCGACCTGACGAGCCGCTGGGCCTTCATCCGGGTCCTCGCGACGTCGACGGCGTACGCGCGGAACCAGAACAACTACCTCGGCCAGCTCTGGGCGGTCCTCACGCCCATCCTCAACGCGGCCGTGTACGTGCTGATCTTCGGCATCCTGCTCCACCTGAGCCGCGGGGTCGACAACTCGATCGCCTACATCGTGATCGGCGTCTTCATGTTCCGGTTCATCGAGGCCTCGGTGAGCGGTGGCGCCAAGTCGATCAGCGGCAAGACGCAGCTCCTGCGCTCCCTGCACTTCCCGCGTGCGGTGCTGCCGATGTCCACGGTGCTGTCGCTGCTCACCACGCTCGTCCCCGCGATCGTTGTGATGTGCGGCATCACGCTGCTCAGCGGCCTCATCCCCACCTACAAGATGGTCCACGTGACCTGGTGGTGGCTGCTGCTGCCCGCCGCGGTGGCGCTCCTGTGGATCTTCAACACCGGGCTCGCGTTCATGATGGCCCGGCTGGTGGCCAGCGTGCCCGACCTCGACAACGTCATCGGGTTCGTCATGCGGGTCCTGATGTACGCGTCGGGCGTGATCTTCCCGGTGTCGCACTACGTCGACAACCTGGGCGTGTCCGAGGCGACCAAGGCGGTGTTCTCGGGTGTGCTGGAGTACCAGCCCATCGCGGTCTACCTGTACCTCGTGCGCTCGGTGCTGATGCAGGAGGAGGCGTTCCCGCCCAGCGGGCTGATGTGGGCCCTCGGCGGCGTGTGGGCCGTCGTGTTCTTCGTGATCGGTTTCATCGTCTTCTGGCGTGGTGAGGAGAGGTACGGACGTGACTGAGGCCGACGAGCACATGGACTTCGACCTCGAGATCGAGCCAGAGGACGAAGGCGAGGAGGCGCTCCAGACGGAGCTCGGCGACCCGTGCCTCGTGGTGGACGACCTGCACGTCGTCTACCGCGTCATCGGCGGGCGCGCTCGCAAGGAGGCCGAGAAGGGCGGCGCCCAGGTCCGCGACGTCAAGGTGAAGGTGCCGTTCTACAAGCGGCTGCTCCGGGCCGGCCGCCAGCACGTCGGCGCCGTGAGCGAGGTGCACGCCGTGCGGGGCGTCTCCTTCACGGTGCGGCACGGGGAGTCCGTCGGGATCGTCGGGGTCAACGGCTCCGGCAAGAGCACCATGCTGCGGGCGATCGCCGGGCTCATGCCCCCGAAGTCGGGCAGCGTGCACGTCTCGGGCGAGCCGTCGCTGCTCGGCGTGAACGCGGCGCTCATGCCGCAGCTCACGGGCGAGCGGAACATCATGATCGGCGGGCTCGCGCTCGGGCTCACGCCCAAGCAGGTCGACGAGAAGTTCGACGAGGTGGTGGAGTTCTCCGGGATCGGCGACTTCGTCTACCTGCCGATGAAGACGTACTCGTCCGGTATGGGCGCGCGGCTGCGGTTCGCGATCTCGTCGGCCGCCTCGCCCGACATCCTGATGATCGACGAGGCGCTGGCCACCGGCGACGCCGCCTTCAAGGAGCGCAGCAAGGCGCGCATCGAGCAGGTCCGCGAGAACGCGGGCACCGTGTTCCTCGTGAGCCACTCGATCTCGACCATCGAGGCGATGTGCACGCGCGTGCTGTGGATGCACCAGGGCCAGCTTGTCATGGACGGTCCGGTGCACGAGGTCGCCGAGGCGTACAAGCGGTTCGTCCGGGCGCAGCGCCCGGGCATGGGCCCGGCCCGCCGCAGGGCGCTGCAGCGTAAGCGCGCTGCGGAGGAGGCCGCGAAGAAGAAGGCGGAGCAGCAGGCCGACGCCGAGGCACAGAAGGCTGCGGAGGCGCGCGCGTAGCTAGCCGCCCGGAGCCCTGCCGGGTGGTCGGTCGGCGCGTGGTCGGCTGGCCGCCGGGTGGTCCCGGCCGGAGCCGCCCCAGTGGTCGGTAAAACGTCAGGCGGTCGGTAAAACGTCAGGTGATCGGCAATCCGAGTTGCCGATCACCTGACGTTTTACCGACCACACCGATCTCGGTGGGGCGCACCCGGGCTCGGTGCGAGCACACCCGGACTCTGCGCGGGTACACCCGGTCTCGGTGCGGGTACACCCGAGTGCGGCTCGGGCGCGGCGCCGCGGGGTGTTCAGCCCAGGAGGGTTGCCAGGTGGCGGCGGACCGTCTCGACGGCGTCGGGGACCGGGACGTCGGTCGTGTCGATGACCAGCTCGGCGTCGGTCGGCTCCTCGTACGGCGAGGAGATGCCCGTGAAGTCGGCGATCTCGCCCGCCCGCGCCCTGGCGTAGAAGCCCTTGCGGTCGCGCGCCTCGCACACCTCGAGCGGCGTGCTGACGTGCACAAGGACGAAGTGCGCCCCTGCCGCCTCCGCCAGGGCCCGCACCTTCGCCCGCCCGGCCGCGAACGGCGCGATCGGCGCGGCCACGGCGATGCCGCCGTGCTTGGCCACGAGCGCCGCCACGTACCCGATGCGCTCCACGTTGGTCTCGCGCGACTCGCGGTCGAACCCGAGGCCCTTGGACAGGTGGTGCCGCACCTCGTCGCCGTCGAGCAGGGTGGTGCCGAGGCCGTCGTCGTCCAGCTCGGCGGCCAGGGCGCGCGCGACCGTCGACTTGCCCGAGCCCGACAGGCCCGTGAAGAACACGACCGCGCCCCTGCGGTGGGCGCCGCTCGCGGCGCGGGTCACCTCGGCGGCCGACGCGGGCGGGTACAGCGCCCGCACGGCCTCGTCCCGCACGCGGGACAGGGCGGCGACGCGCTGCGCGGTGGCGTGGGAGCGGTGCGCGGCGAGCGTCTCGACGCGGGCGGCGCCGTAGGCGGCAGCGGCCTCCTCCAGTGTGGTCCCGCCGAGCCCGGACCACGGCACGACGACGGTGGTCACCCGCGCGTCGGTGCGCTCCGTCAGGCCGGCGGCCAGCCCCAGGGCCGCCCGGACGAGTCCCGGTGCGCCGACGACGCCGGGTTCCGGGGCGCGGCGCGCGACCGGCACGAGCAGCAGCACGGCTCCGGCAGCGGAAGCGAGCGCGACGGCGGCGTCGGCCTCCTCGCGGGTCGGGACCTCGGTGACGAGCAGGCCGAGGGCGGTCCCGGCGTCGTCCCCCTGACCCTCGACGCCCGCCCGTATCTCGCGGGCCGGACGGCGGACGGCGGCGTCCCACTGCGGGCCGACCGCCGCGGCGAGCGGCTTGAGCGGCTCCAGGGCCGCGGGCTCGCCGGGCTGGGCCGTGAGGCGGGCCAGCGGGGTGTTCTCGGCGTCGGTCAGGACGACACCCCACCCCGCGGCGTCCCCGCTGCCGCCCGGGCCCGGGGGAGCCGGGACGTCCGGCAGGGCCGCCACGAGGGCCGACGGTGGGAGCGCGCCGCCGAGGGCCAGCTCGAGGAGGTCCAGCTCGTCGTCGGACAGGACGCGGGCGGGGGAGTCGGTCATCTGCGAGGGCTCGTTTCTGCTGGGTCGTCTGCTGGGTCGTCCGCGGTGTCGGCGGCCGGTTCGGTGGCCAGGCTGTCCGCGGTGTCGGCGGCGGACCCGGCCGCCGGGCCGCCTGCCGGGCGGTCCGCCCTATCGTGGTCCGCGGAGCCATAGTCGGCGAAGTCGTGGTCCGCGGAGCCGCGGTCGGCGAAGTCATGGTCCGCGAAGTCATGGTCCGCCGCGCCGTGGTCCGCCGCGCCGTGGTCCGCCGCGCCGTGGTCCACGGAGTCGTGATCCACGGAGCCGCGGTCCGTGAAGCCGTGGTCCACGGAGTCGCGCCCCGGACCAGCCGTCCGGTCCAGGGCGTTCTCCGGAGTCGAGTCTGCTACGGCCGGCGCGCCCGCGGCGAACCGGCGCTTGACCCAGAACCACACCAGGTTGCCGACCACCAGCGCGGCCCCCGCTGCGCCGAGCACCACGGGAAGGCTCGCCCCGAGCAGCTTGAGCGCGGACGCGAGCAGCAGGATCGCCAGGGCCCGCCGGATGATGCCGCCCGGCGCGCGCGAGGACACGTGCGCGCCGAGCCACGCCCCGGGGATGGCGCCGATGAGCAGGGACGTCGTCAGGCCCAGCGAGAAGTCGCCGTACAGGATGTGCCCCAGCGACGCCGCCGCGACGAGCGGGACGGCCTGGACCAGGTCGGTGCCCACGAGCTGGGACGCCTTGAGCGCCGGGTAGAGCAGCAGGAGCACGACGATGACGACCGAGCCGGCGCCCACCGACGTCATGCCGACCAGGAGCCCCGCCACCGCCCCGAGGATCGCGGTGGCCACGGGCCGCACCACGAGCTCGCGCGGTGCCGACGGGCTGGCCGGTCCCTCGCCGAGCGCCGAGCGGCTCCGGACCATCTGGAGGACGGCGCGGACCACCAGGCCGCCGGACGCGATGAGCAGCGCGACGCCGAGCACCAGCTGGAGCGCGCTGTCGAGCGAGTCGCCGAACGGCAGCGCCTTGATCAGCAGCGCGCCGGAGAACGCGGCGGGTACCGAGCCGACGCACAGCCACAGCACGAGCTTGAGGTGCACGGTCCGGCGCCGCAGGTGCACTATCGCGCCGGCGGGCTTCATGAACAGGCTCGCGACCACGTCGCTGGAGACCGCGACGAGCGGGTCGACGCGGAACACGAAGATCAGCATCGGCGTCATGAGGGCGCCGCCGCCCATCCCGGTCAGGCCGACGACGAAGCCGACGGCCAGGCCGCCGAGGATCAGGGGGAGGTCGATGCTCATGCCGCGCACTCCGCGGGCAGCTCCCGGACGGCGGTAAGCCCCCGTAAACCTTCAATTCCGATCAACCCCATCGGGATAGTAGGCATTAACACCTCCTGGGGTCGTTAGGGAGGGTTACGGGTCCGCTGGCGCTGGATCGCATGCCGGAATGGTAGCCTCGGCGCGTCCGCCGGACCTCCATCCACGGCACCTGGCTCATGTCGAGCGTCGCGCAGAGACGGCTGGATCACCTTCAGAAGACATCCACCCTGGAGATCGATGAACCCGCCGTCCCCCACGCTCCCTCAGGCGTCGCTCGACGACGACGCCCTCGCCCACGCACTCGCCTCGGGAGCGGCGGAGGTGCTCCTCGCGCTCCGCGCCGAGGTCGACGCCGCCGGCGGCTCCTTCGTCGCCAAGGAGCTCAAGGACGCCGGTGACGCCGCGGCCCAGGCCTGGCTCGCCGCCGCGCTGGCCGCCGCCCGGCCCGCCGACGCCGTCCTGTCGGAAGAGGCCAAGGACGATGCGTCCCGCACCGGTGCAGATCGTGTGTGGATCATCGACCCGCTGGACGGCACGCGTGAGTTCGCCGAGCGGCCCGCCGACGGGTCCGCCGGGCAGTGGCGCGACGACTTCGCCGTCCACGTGGCGCTCTGGGAGCGCGGCGCCGGGCTCACGGCCGGGGCGGTCGCCCTGCCGGCGCGCGGGCAGGTCCTGACCACCGCGGACGGCGTCGTGCCGGACGACGACAGTGCCGCCGTCCTGGCCGGGAGCCGGCCGCTGCGGATCGCGGCGAGCCGGAGCCGTCCGCCGGAGTTCGTGGCCGCCCTGGCGGAGCGCGACGACGTGGAGCTCGTGCCGATGGGCTCGGCGGGCGTCAAGATGATGGCGGTCGCCGACGGTACAGTGGACGCTTACGTCCACGGCGGTGGGCAGTACGAGTGGGATTCCGCGGCCCCCGTCGCCGTGGCACGGTCCCGTGGCATCGTCTGCACCCGCCTCGACGGATCCGAGCTCGAGTACAACCGGGAGAGCCCCTGGCTCCCTGACCTGTTCGTATGCCCCCCGGCACTGGCCGCGCGCCTGCGTGAGCTGCTCGACACCGTCGGTGTCGCGTCAGTGGTCGGGGCAGATAGCAAGGAAGGTGCCCAGTCGTGAAGAGTCACGTTCTGAGCCAGCTGCGCAGCCTGGAGGCCGAGAGCATCCACATCATGCGCGAGGTGGTGGCCGAGATGCAGCGCCCTTGCCTGCTGTTCTCCGGCGGCAAGGACTCCATCGTGATGCTGCACCTCGCCGTCAAGGCGTTCGCGCCGGCGCGCATCCCGTTCCCGATCATGCACGTCGACACCGGCCTGAACTTCCAGACCGTGCTCGACTGCCGGGACCGCTGGGTGGACCACACGGGCGTGCAGCTCGTGGTCGCGTCCGTCCCGGAGGCGATCGACCGCGGCCTGGTGCAGGAGGAGCCCAACGGCTCGCGCAACCGGATCCAGACGCCGGTGCTGCTGGAGGCCGCGGAGAAGCACGGCTTCGACGCGCTGTTCGGCGGCGGCCGCCGCGACGAGGAGAAGGCCCGCGCCAAGGAGCGCGTGTTCTCCTTCCGTGACGACTTCGGCCAGTGGGACCCGAAGAACCAGCGCCCGGAGATCTGGAACCTGTACAACGGCCGCGTGCACCAGGGCGAGTCGATCCGCGTGTTCCCGCTGTCCAACTGGACCGAGCTGGACATCTGGTCCTACATCGAGGCCGAGAACATCGACCTGCCCGACCTCTACCTCGCCAAGGAGCGCGAGGTCGTGGAGCGCAGCGGCATGCTCTACGAGGTCAACGAGTTCACCCCGCTCAAGGACGGCGAGACCCCCAAGGTCCTGTCCACGCGCTACCGCACGGTCGGCGACGCGAACCTCACGGCCTGCGTCGAGTCCGCCGCCGCCACGCTGCACGACGTCGTCGAGGAGGTCGCGGCCGTGCGGCTGACCGAGCGCGGCGCCACGCGCGGCGACGACAAGGTGAGCGAGGCCGCCATGGAGGACCGCAAGAAGGAAGGCTACTTCTGATGACCACGACTCTTCCCGAGGCCTCCGAGGTGCACAACGAGGTAGTGAGCGGCGACCTCCTGCGGTTCGCCACGGCCGGCTCGGTCGACGACGGCAAGTCGACCCTGATCGGCCGCCTGCTGTTCGACAGCAAGTCGATCTTCGCCGACCAGCTCGAGTCGGTGGAGCAGGTCAGCAAGGACCGCGGCAACGACTACGCCGACCTGTCGCTCCTGACGGACGGCCTGCGCGCCGAGCGCGAGCAGGGCATCACCATCGACGTCGCCTACCGCTACTTCGCGACGCCCAAGCGCAAGTTCATCATCGCGGACACGCCGGGCCACACGCAGTACACGCGGAACATGGTCACGGGCGCCTCGACGGCGGACGTGGCGCTCATCCTCGTGGACGCGCGCAAGGGCGTCGTCGAGCAGTCGCGCCGGCACACCTTCCTTGCCACGCTGCTCGGCGTGCCGCACGTGGTGGTCTGCGTGAACAAGATGGACCTGGTGGGCTACGACGAGCAGGTCTTCGAGAAGATCCGCGTGGAGTTCGCCGAGTTCGCCTCCCGCCTGCGCGTGCCGGACCTGACCTTCATCCCGGTGTCGGCTCTCAAGGGCGACAACGTGGTGACCCGGTCGGAGAACATGCAGTGGTTCGACGGCTCGCCGCTGCTCAGCCACCTCGAGCGCCTGCACGTCGCCTCCGACCGCAACCTGGTCGACGTGCGGTTCCCGGTGCAGTACGTGATCCGGCCGCAGCAGAACGACGCGCGCGACTACCGCGGCTACGCGGGCACGGTGGCGTCCGGCGTGATGAAGCCGGGCGACCGGGTACTGGCCCTCCCGGCCGGCCTGGAGACGACGATCGAGTCGATCGACACGGCCGACGGCCCCGTCGAGGAGGCCTACCCGCCCATGTCGGTGACGGTGCGCCTGGCCGACGAGATCGACATCTCGCGCGGTGACATGATCTGCCGCCCGAACAACACCCCGACGGTCACGCAGGACGTCGACGCCCAGATCTGCTGGATGGACGAGTCGGCGTCCCTGGTACAGGGCAAGAAGTACGCCATCAAGCACACCACCCGGTGGGCGCGGGCGATGGTGAAGCACATCAACTACCGCGTCGACGTGAACACCCTGCACCGCGACGAGGAGGCCACGGAGATCAAGCTGAACGAGATCGCGCGCATCAGGCTGCGCGTGACCCAGCCGCTCTTCGTGGACTCCTACCAGGCCAACCGCCAGACCGGCGCCTTCATCCTGGTGGACGAGGCGACGAACAAGACGGTCGCCGCCGGCATGATCGGCGGGACGGCGGCTCCTCAGTACTGAGCCGGTGCTGAGCCGGTTCTGAGCCGCCGGGAGTTTCACCCGGTGAAATCGCGCCGGGGGTCTCTGGTGTCCCCACCGCGGGTGCAGACTGTGCAGGTCGGCGTCACGGAGTCCTGATACGCTCCGCAACGCCGGGAGGGCCGCTGACCTTGGTCGGCGGCCCTCCGACGTGCAGAAGTGGTCCCCGGTCAGGGCTGATGCCCCGTGAGCTGTGCGGCCACGGTCCGCGCACCGACCCGGAGGATCCCCAGGTGACCGTAGTCTCCAACCCGCTGCCGCCGTCCGGCGGGCCGGTGGGTCTGGGCAGCATGGCGGGCGGGCAGCCCGTGCCGAGTGCCGTCGCGCCGCCCGCGACGAGCCGGGTCCCGGCCGCGCGGACCTCCGGGCGCATCCCGGAGCTGCACGGGCTGCGCGGGCTGGCGCTCGCCCTGGTCGTCGCGTTCCACCTGTTCGGCAACGGCCGGGTGTCCGGCGGCGTCGACGTCTTCCTGGTCCTGTCCGGGTTCCTGGCCACCGGTTCGCTGCTGCGCCGCGCCGAGCGCCGCGAGCTGCGCCTGGGCGAGCACTACGGGCGCACGTTCTCCCGGCTCGTGCCGCCGGCCCTGCTCGTGCTCGTCGCGACCGCCGCCCTCGCCTGGTGGGTCATGCCGCGGGGCATCTGGGTACAGACCGGCCGGGAGATCCTCGCCTCGGCGCTGTACTACGTGAACTGGGAGATGATCGCGGGCCAGCTCGCCTACGGCGCGGCCGGCCCGCAGACCAGCCCGCTGCAGCACTTCTGGTCCATGTCCGTGCAGGGCCAGTTCTTCCTGGCCTGGCCGGTGGTGGTGCTGGTCGTCGTGGCGACGGCGCGGCTGGTGCGGATCAGCCCCCGCGGCCTGCTCATCGTGGTGGTCGGCGCCACCACGGCGGCGTCGTTCGTCTACGCCCAGGAACTGCACGCCGTGGACCAGCCGGTCGCGTACTTCCACTCCTGGGCGCGGTTCTGGGAGCTGGGCATCGGCGGCTTCCTCGCCCTGACGCTGCCCTGGCTGCGGCTGCCCAGCTTCCTGCGGCCCGTGCTGGGCTGGGCCGGCCTCGGCCTGGTGGTCTCCAGCGGTTTCCTGCTCGACGGCGGCGCCCTGTTCCCCGGTCAGTGGGCCCTGTGGCCGGTGTCGGGCGCGCTGCTCGTGCTGCTGGGCTCCGGCGGGCGCGCCGGCTGGGGGCCGCGGGGCCTGCTGCAGGTGGCGCCGCTGCGCTTCATCGCGGACATCTCCTACTCCCTGTACCTGTGGCACTGGCCGCTGCTCATCGCGTACCTGCACTACACGGGCACCGACCACGTGGACCTGTTCGGTGCGGCGGTGATCATGACCGCCTCGGTGCTCCTGGCATGGCTCACCACCAAGCTCGTTGCCGACCCGGCGCAGCGGTTCCGCGAGGCGTTCGGCGGGGTGCGCGCGCTGGTGGCCGCCGTCGTCTGCGTGTCGCTCGTCGCGGGCGGCACCGTGGCCGGGCTGATCGTGCTGGAGCGGCGGGACGCCGAGCTGCTCGCCGCCGCAGAGGCGGCGGCCGAGCAGGCGGGCCCGTCCCAGTACCCGGGGGCGCTCGCCCTCAGCCCGAGCCACCGGCAGCCCGTGCCGGACGACGTCGAGGTCCAGCCGGCGCCCGCCGTGGCGGCGCTCGACCTGCCCGACGTCGACGACGACGGCTGCATCCAGGAGAACGTCGTGACGCCGGGCACCGACGTCCCCATGACGTGCACCATCACCGACGCGCCGGACGCGGGCCAGACGGTGGTCATGGTGGGCGACTCGCACATCATCCAGTGGGTGCCGGCGATGGCGGAGGTGGGCCGCAAGGAGGGCTGGCGGGTGCTGCTGATGGCCCGGCGCGGCTGCCGCCTCGCCGCCCCGGTCGGCCCGGTGAACACCACCGACATGTGCTGGTCGTGGCGCGTCAACGTGCTCGAGACCCTGGAGCAGATGCGGCCGGACGCCGTGGTGGTGGTCGGCAGCCGCACCTCGACGACCGCCCCTGGCGACACCGTGATCCCGGCGGAGTCGCGCGCCTGGCGGCGGCTGGCCGGCGCAGGCATCCGGGTGGTGACCCTGCGGGACAACCCCCGGTTCGGGTTCCAGGTGCCCGCGTGCGTGGAGCAGCATCCCGACGGCACCGGCTGTGCGCGGGCCCGGGCGGACGTGTACTCGCCCGTCAACCCGGTCGAGGACAGCGAGGGGGTGCCGGCCTCGGCCGTGCACCTCGACCTGACCCGGTTCATCTGCGGGGTGCAGCTCTGCGAGGGCGTGGTCGGCAACGTGCTGATCTACCGCGACGACAACCACATGACCGCCACCTACGCGGCCACCCTCGCCCGCCCGCTGCACTACGCGCTGCGGGCGAGGGCGCCGTGGCTGTTCGTGGACCCCATGGAGGCCCCGGCGGTACGCACCCGGTTCTAGGGTGCGTACCGGTTCGAGCTAGCGGGTCACCGCGTCCAGGGCGTCGGTGATGCCGTCGCCGTAGAAGCTGTTCTCCGCGAGCCCGCCCACGCAGGCCGGGCCGGCCGTCGTCGTGCCGCACTCGTGGTCGTCGGCCTGGGCGCGGACGGCGGCCTCGAGCTGGGCGGGCGACCAGCGCGGGTGGGTCGACTTCAGGAGCGCCAGCACGCCTGCGACGTGCGGGGACGCCATCGAGGTGCCGCTCTTGGTGTCCCACGTGCCGTTGAGCTCGGTCGAGACGATGGCGCTGCCGGGGGCTGCGACGTCGATCTTGCCGAGGCCCCGGTTGGAGAACGAGCTCAGGGCCGTGGTGGACGTGATGGACGAGACCGTCACGACGCCGTCCAGCTCAGCGGGGATGTCCTCGCAGCCCGAGTTGATCACGCGCTGCACCGCCGTCGAGTCGTTCGGGCTGGCCGCGTCGGTCGTGTTGTTCGCCAGGTCGGTGGCGGCGTTGCCCGCCGCCGCCGCGTGCACCACGCCGCGCTTCGTCGCGAAGTTCACGGCACGGCGCACGGCCTCCTTGGCGGCGTACTGGTCGGGCTGGTCCTCGCACCAGTACATGAACGGGTCCACGTAGTACGAGTTGTTCGTGACGTCCATGTGCTGCATGCCCGCCCAGACGAAGCCGCAGACCGCGTACTCGGGGTAGATGAACCCGTCGTCGTTCACCACCTTGACCGAGGCCATCCGGACGCCCGGGGCCACGCCCACGATGCCGAGGCCGTTGTCGGCGGCGGCGATCGTGCCGGCCACGTGCGTGCCGTGGTCGGAGGTGGTGGGCAGCCAGCCGGTCGCCGACAGGTCCGGCCGGCCGGCGTCGGTGCAGTTCACCGACTGGTCGGCGGCGACCTGGCTCGCCAGGTCCGGGTGCGACGCGTCGATCCCCGAGTCGAGCACGCCCACGACGACGTCGGACGAGCCGGGATTGACCGCGAGGGACTGGTCGGCCTTGATCATGGCCATGTCCCACTGCGTCGCCTCCCCCGGGTCGGGCACCACGGTGACGCCGGTGCCGTCCGCCGGCTCGTCGGCCCCGTCGCCAGGGGTCTCCTTGGTCGCCCTGCCCACGACCGTCTCGCTCGCCCGGACGCCGTCGGCGCTCTGGGCGCCAGGCGTGCCCTCGGTGGGCGAGACGGTGCGGGTGGCGCCGACGGAGTCGATGACACCGACCCGGTCGGCCGCGACCACGTCGTCGCGGAACGAGCCGTTGGCCGAGTGCGCGACGACGACGCCGATCTGCGGCCACGCCTGCACGACGACGCCGTCGGCCCGCGTGATCGCCCGGACGGCGAGGAGCGTGTCGCGGACGCCGCTGCGCTCCGTGTTCACGACGTACGAGAACAGGGCGCCGTCAGGGGTGACGATCGGGACGGGGGTGGACTCCGGCTCGTCGGCCGCGTACCCGGCGGCGGTGCCGAGCGCGGTCAGCGCGAGCGTCGTCGCCGTGGCGACGGCGAGTGCTCGCCGGGAGGGGGAGATGCGCATGGTTCACTCTCCTGTGGGTCAACGGGTCCCCGTGCGGGACCCGTAGGGCAACCTACGCGTCCTGTCGAAGATTGCCATCACCCCCGCACATGTGAAACCGAGGCGAAACCAGAAGTTTTCGCCCCACGGCTCCGCTGTGGGACAGTGGACCGTCCTTGCCCCCGAGACGAAGAGCGCGACACGCCCATGACGGCAACGACGACCGTACCCGCCGCCACTCCGGACCGGGCACCCGAGGAACCGGTCCGCCCCCGCAAGTTCCGCCCCGAGGTCCAGGCACTGCGTGCCCTCGCCGTGCTCCTCGTGCTCGTCTACCACATCGATCCCGCCGTCCTCCCGGGCGGCTACATCGGCGTCGACGTGTTCTTCGTGATCTCGGGCTTCCTCATCACTGGCCACCTGTGGCGCGAGGCGTCGAGCACCGGGCGGGTGAGCCTCAAGAAGTTCTGGGCCGCCCGCGCCCGGCGCATCCTGCCCGCCTCACTGGTCACCACGGTCGGCATCATCGTGATCGCGCTCGTCCTGCTCCCGCCGTCCCTGGTGGAGTCCTGGTGGCGGCAGGCGCTGGCCTCCGTGCTCTACGTCGAGAACTGGGCGCTCGCGGCCGAGGCGGTCGACTACCAGGCGGCCACCAACAACCCGACAGCCTTCCAGCACTTCTGGTCGCTCGGCGTGGAGGAGCAGTTCTACCTGGTGTGGCCGCTGCTCGTGCTGCTGGCGATCGGGCTGTGGGGCGGGGCGCGCCGCGGCGTCGTCGTCAAGAACCCCGCGACGCTGCGGGTCGTCCTGCTGGTGATCTTCGGCGCCGTCGGCGTCGCCTCGCTGGCCTGGGGCATCCAGCAGTCGCTGAGCGGCGACCCGGTGGCGTACTACTCGACGCTGACCCGGGTCTGGGAGCTCGCCGCCGGCGGCATCCTGGCGCTGCTGATCCGGGACACGCAGCGGTTCGCGCCGCTGCGCAACACGCTCGCCGTGTTCGGCGTCGCCACGATCGTCGCGGCGGCGTGCCTCCTCGACGACGGCACGCCGTTCCCCGGGGTTGCCGCGCTCGCGCCGACCCTCGGCGCGTGTGCCGTGATCCTGGCGGGCCGCACGTCGGGTCCAGGGTCGCTGCGGACCATCACCGAGTCGTGGGGCGTGCAGCGCGTGGGCGACATCTCCTACTCGCTCTACCTCTGGCACTTCCCGGTGATCGTGTTCTTCGGCGTCTACACGGGCCGGGAGCCGCGGCTCACCGACGTCTTCGTCATCCTCATCGCCTCGTTCGCGATGGCCATCGCGAGCTACGTGCTCGTGGAGCAGCCCATCCGCACCTCGCGCTGGTTCCGGGTCGACGCGCGGATGCTGTGGGCGGCCCTCGTCGCGATGGCGCTGGTGGCCGGGCTCACGCTCGCGCTGCCGTGGCGGGTCCAGGGCACCATCGAGCGCTGGGACGACAACGCGCAGGCCGCCGCCGGCGAGGCGGAGGAGACCATCCAGGAGGGGATCCAGCGGGACTTCGCGCCGTTCGTCGACGGGAGCACGGCCATCTCGCCCAACCCGATCAAGGCGGCCGACGACAAGAACCCCGAGGTCAACGCGTGCCAGGCGGCGCAGCGGGCCACGGTGACGACGATGTGCGAGTTCGGCGTGACCGACAACCCGTCGGCGACGCTCGCCGTCGTCGGCGACTCGCACGCCGCGATGTTCACCGAGCCGATCACCGAGATCGCCACGGAGCGCGGCTGGCGCGTGGTCACCTACCTGCACTCCGCGTGCCCGTACAGCGCGGACTCGCGCAACGGCAGCAGCCCGGAGATCGACGCGTGCAACACCGCCAACGTGCAGACCCGCGCCGAGCTGGCCGAGCTCGCGCCCGACGTGGTGGTCACCACCTACCAGGAGTCGTACGCGCTCGCGCCGCGCGACGCCGAGGAGCATCCTGGCGCGGCCGGCCTCGCCGAGGTGTGGAACGAGCTCGCCGACCGGGGCGCGCAGGTGGTCGTGCTGCGGGACACGCCGCACGCGCGGGACGACGTCATCGAGTGCGTCACCGAGAACTACGCCGACCCCACGGTCTGCGACCAGCCGCGCGCGGACGCCCTGGGCGGCCGCGACACCGTACCGGCCGCGCTGGAGGCGGCGCCCCGGGCCAAGGTCGCCGAGTTCGCCGACTACTTCTGCGACCAGGAGACCTGCCCGGCGGTGATCGGGAACGTGCTGGTGTACCGCGACCCGAACCACGTGACCCGCACCTACATGAACCAGCTCACCGACCGGCTCCGGAACGTGCTGCCGGAGCTGCCCTGACTGTCGTCCGTGAATGATCGGCGTGGGGGCCGGCGGCGGGCGGTCGAACCGAAGGTTGTGTGTCCTCATGGGCGCTGATCGACGTGTGTCTTGCGGTTCGGCGGCTCTATCCACGCACAAGTTGCGGTTCGGCGAGTGTGGCGGTCTGACCCGCTCGTTCTGCGGATCGGGCAGAGCGGACATATGCTGCCAGACATGTGGTCGGTGCGTCGGCGGCGGCCCGGTTCCAAGGTGGACCGGGCGCGGGCCGGTGCCCGGCACGAGCGCCGCTGGGCCGGCGGGCTGCTGGCGGTCGCGCTGCTGCTCCCGGCTGTGCCGGCCACCGGCGCGCCGTCGGGCACCATCGCGCCGTCGGGCACCATCGCGCAGTCCGGCACCATCGCGCAGTCCGGCACCATCGCGCAGTCCGGCACCATCGCGCAGTCCGGCACCATCGCGCAGTCCGGCACCATCGCGCAGTCCGGCACGGTGAGCGAGGCCGCGGCGTCCGCTCCGCTCACCAGGGCGTCCGCTCCGCTCACCGGGGCGTCCGCTCCTCTCGCCGCGGCCTCCGCTCCGCTCGTTGCGGCGGCCCGGGCGAGCGACCTCACGGCCGGTGTGGCCGAGCGGCGGCTGCGCAAGGGCGAGACGTTCTGGGTGTTCGGCCGGCTGACCGTGGGTGGTTCCGCGGCACCGGGCCGCACCGTCGTCGTGCAGAAGAAGCGGCCGAACGCGGCGGGCTGGCGCACCGTGGGCACGGACACCACCAACCGGTCCGGACGGTACGGCGTGCGGCTCCGGGCCGGCGGCGTCTACGAGTACCGGGCCATCTACCGGGGGTCGGCGACGGCACGCGCGTCGTGGACGCCCCGGGTCGGCGTGCGGCTCACCACGGCCGACCGGTCCATGACGTCCCGCGCCGGGCAGCTGGGTGTCGCGCTAGGCAGCCCGACGTCGGGCGTCCGGCAGGTGACCCGGTCCGTCGTCTCGCGCTCGTACCAGAACGGGATCCTCGTGAAGGTGAACCGGTCGGGCCGCGTGCGCACGTGGTGGGTGCACGGCGGCGTCCTGCGCGAGTACCGGCACCTCGGCGGTGCCACGGGCCGCCTGGGCGCGCCCGTCATGGACCCGCTGTGCGGCCTGGCCCGCGGCGGCTGCGTGCAGCGGTTCGCGGGCGGCACCCTGTACACCAACGCCGACGGCGACGAGGCGGTCACCGGACTGACCGGCGTCCGGGGCGAGGTGGTCGCCGCCGCACGCTCCCAGGTGGGCTACGCGGTGCGGTACGACGGCGACAACGGCGCCCGCTACGACTGGCACAGCAAGTACAACGTCTGGGCGCGCACCAACGCGCCGTGGTGCGGCCTGTTCCAGTCCTGGTTCTTCAAGGCGTCGGGGCACGCGACCCTCGTGCCGCAGTCGACCACCTGGACCGCGTACCGCGACGCCGTCCGCCGCACCCGGCCCACGGGCTCGACGCCGCGCGTGGGGGCGCTGGCGTTCGTCTCGTACGTCGCGTCGGGCGAGGCGTCGCACACGATGTTCGTGGTGCAGGTCGATCGCTCGCGGATCAAGGTGGTCGACGGCAACACCGGGGGCGGCGTGCTCCCGTCGGGTGTGCGCGGCGTCGTCGAGCACTGGGTGCCCGAGTCGCAGGTGCTCTACTACGCGTACCCGCGGTACTGACGAGACCGCGAGCCCAGCCGCTCCAGCACGCCGGCCACGAGGCAGCTCGCCGCGAGGATCGCGACGGTGACGGCGGCGCCGAGGGCCATCGACCGCGCCCAGCCGAGCTCGGGCGTCTGGAGCGCGTCCGTGACGAACGGGTGCAGCAGGTACACGTACAGCGAGTGCCTGCCGACCGTGCGCAGCCCCTCGCCGACGACCGGCAGGGTGGTGCGCAGGCCGTCGCGGAGTGCGGGCACGCACAGGGACGCCCCGAGCGAGAGCACGGTGAACGCGGCGACGCTCCACCAGGGGCCCGCGCCGTCGGACGTGAAGACCCAGCTCCGCAGGGCCAGGCCGACCGCGACCACGGGCAGGACCCACCACAGGCCGAACCGCGGGAACCAGCCGTTGCGCACGGCGACGCCGAGCAGCACCCACACGAAGTACCCGGCGTACCTGGCGTCGACGTTGTCCAGGACGACCGGGGGAACCAGCTCCTTGAGCGGTGTCTGGAACAGCAGCGCGCCGACGACGGCGGCCACGCCGAGCGCCGCCCGAGCCGCGACCGAGCGGTTCAGCGGGCCGCCGAGCAGGCGCAGCACCAGCACGCTCAGGAACAGCATCGGCACGTACCAGAGGTGGAACGACGGGCGCAGGAACAGCACCTCGAGGAGCGACCGCACGCTGCCGAACGCGTCGGGCTCCCGCACGGCCAGCCACAGCACGCTGACCACGAGCCAGGCGGCGATCATCCGCTTCCAGTAGTGGCGCAGCAGGTCGCCCCACGGCCGGGTGCCGAACCGGGCCATCGAGATCAGGTACCCGGACAGGAACAGGAACACCGGCATGTGGAAGCCGTAGATCATCCACTTGGTCCACGACTCGCCGATGCCCTGCCAGAACGTGTGCCCGAAGATCACGAGCACCATGAGGATGCCCTTGAGCTGGTCGGGTCCGGGGTCGTGCCGCGTGCTGGTCATCGCCGCAGAGGTTACCCGGCTCCGGCGGGCCGGCCCTCCTCGGCCTCGGGTCCGGCGCCGCTCGCCGCGCCGGTTCCGGCGGCCTGCCCCTCCTCGGCGGCCTGCTCCTCCCCGGCGTCCGGCCCGGCACGGTTCGCCGCGCCGGGCCCGGCGCCGGGCCCGGCGTCGTGCTGGTCGCTGTGCCGGTCGCCACGCCCGCCGTCGAACAGCCAGGGCGCGCTCGCCCGGAGCTGCCGGCCGATGACGGGCGTGAGGCTGCGCACGTACGTGTTGGTCAGGTGGTCGTCGTCGCGGTAGACGAGCACGTTGCCGACCACGGCGTCGCACACCTCCGGGCCGCAGATGGCGTCGCTGAGGTCCAGGTGGACGGCGGTGCCAGGCACCCCGGGCGCCCTCGTCACGGGCGAGGTCGCGGCGAGCTGCTCCGCGCGGGGCCGTCCGCAGGCCGCCGGGTCGGCCACGCTGTCGAGGCACTCGGGCACGAACCGCTCGAAGCGCGGGTTGTCGCGCACGGTCACCACCCGGATCCCGGCGTCGTCCAGTACCCGCCACGCGTCGACCTGGCCCGGCAGGACCCGCTCGGGCGAGCCGTCCTCGTACGTCCGCGTGCCCACCACGACGACGGCGTCCGGGCGGGCCTCGACCAGCGCGGCCAGCGCCTGCTCGTTCCACGTGGCACACGTCGGCGTGAACTCCTTGCCCTCGCCCGACGTCGCCAGGCGGCAGCCGTGCTTGAGCACCTCGCGCAGCTCCCAGCCGTGCTCGCGGGCGAGCCGGACGAACGCCTCCTCGTACTGCTGCTCGTGCGAGGCTCCCGCGAGGTAGACGACGGCGGCCGGGTCGGGCGGGGCGATGACCGTGCACTGCAGCAGCCCGGACTCGTCACCGCTCTGGATGCAGCCCGGCCGGACGGGATGGTCGTTGTACGCGACCCACGTGGCGGGCCGGAACGGCACCTCCGGCAGCACGTCGGCGCGGGGCGCGGCGGCCGTGAGCGCGGCGGCGCCCGGGTGGTCGGGCGACGGCATGCGCAGCCCGGCGACGTCGTGCTGCACCGTCACGTCGTGCGCCGTGGCGGCGGCCTGGGTGCCGCCGAGGATCAGCACGGCGGCACCCGCCAGCACCGCGAAGGTCCGGCGGCCCGACGGCGTGGCGGGCCGGTGCGTCACGTCACCGGCCAGGTCGCCGGTGGGGCTCGTGACGCCGGATGCGGGGCCTGTGCCGGGCGTCGAGCCTGTGCCGGACGTGGGACCGTTCGCGGGGCCGTCCGCACGGACGAGGGCGCGGGTCGGGTTCTGGGCGGGCGTGCTGTCGTGGGCGGGGGCGGTGCCGCGGGCCGGTCGGTCTGCCGGCATGTGCCGGGCCGCCAGGCGGGCCGAGACGCGGGCGAGCAGCGGCTCGGCGATGTACCGCGTGGTGAGCCAGGCGAGGAGCGTCGACACCGCCAGGATCCCGGTGGCCGCGACCGGTCCCACGCCTTGGGTGCCCGTGGTCAGGAGCCAGAACACCAGGACCGGCCAGTGCCAGAGGTACAGGGCGTACGAGATGCGCGCGCCGAAGCGCAGGGGAGCGCTGTCGAGGAGGCGTTCGACGCCGCGGGTGGGCCCTCCGGTCGGCCCGGGGCTGACCGGAGTCCGCTTCGAGAACGGCCTTGGGCGCCGCTGAGGGCCGGATTCCGTACCTGAGGCCGTTCTCGAAGCGGACCGGGGGGCGCGGGCCGGGCCGGGAGCGATCTCGCCGTCCGGCACCCGCGAGCCGGGGACCGTGGCGAGCAGTACGAGGGCTGCCCCACCGACGGGGACGAGGGCCCAGACGCCGGGGAACACGCGGGCGCCGTCGACCAGGAAGCCGGAGCCGACGACCAGGGCGAGCCCGACCCACCCGGCCGGACCCCGCCATCCCGCCCAGCCCCGCCACCGTGCCCAGCCCGGCCGGCGCGCCGAGCCCCGCCACCGTGCCCAGCCCCGCCACCGTGCCCAGCCCGGCCGGCGCGCCGAGCCCCGCCACCGTGCCCAGCCCGGCCACCGTGCCCAGCCCGGCCGGCGCCGGCCGGACCGGAGCGCGAGCGCGAGCAGCGCGCCCGCGCCGATCTCCCAGAACCGGGTGAACGTGCTGAAGTACGCGACCGGCTGGTCCCAGGCGACCAGCCACAGCGCATAGCCGAACGACGTGAGGGTTAGCACGGCCGTCGCGGCGCCGACCAGGCGGGCGGGCGTCAGGCGGGTGCGGCGCGTCCGCATCTGGCGCTGCGCCACGACGGCGAGGCCCAGCACCACCAGCGGCCAGACGAGGAAGAACTGGCCCTGCACCGACAGCGACCAGAAGTGCTGCAGCGGGCTCGCGCCCGGGCCGGCCGCGCCGTACGCGAGCGAGGCGCGCACCAGCTCCCAGTTCTCCCAGAACGTGGCCGACGCGCCGACCTCCCGCAGCACCGACGACCAGCGCATGCGCGGCGCCAGCGTGAGCAGCGCGACCGTGACGGCGGCCAGGACCAGCACAGCGGCGGGCAGCAGCCGGGCGAGGATGCGCGCGTAGTGCGCGGACAGCCGCAGGGTGCCGCTCTCGGCCCGGCGCAGCAGCGTGCTCGTCGCGAAGTACCCGGACAGCAGCAGGAACACGTCCACGCCGCCCGAGACGCGCCCGTGGCCGAACAGGTGGAACGCGACCACGAGGGTCAGGGCGAGGCCGCGCAGTCCGTCGACGGCGCCGATACGCCGGGAGGGGGTGGCGCTCACGGGAGGGGACGCCGTCGCGGCGCCGGTGGCTGGCACCCGCCGAATGTAGGAGGGGCTTCTTACGCGGAGGTTGAGGGCTGATAACGCGCAGGTCTCGAATTCACCCGCGGCGCGCCGCCTGCTCCACCGGGTCCGGCACGGGCGCGGCCTCCAGCAGCCGCCGGGTGTACTCCTGCTCCGGCCGGCCGAGCACCCGGGTCCGTTCGCCCGTCTCCACCAGCTGGCCGCGGTGCAGGACGGCGACGCGGTCGGCGAGTTCGTCCACCACCGCGAGGTCGTGGCTGATGAACAGGCACGCGAAGCCGAGGGTCTGCTGCACCTGGCGGAACAGCTCGAGCACGGTGGCCTGCACGGAGACGTCGAGGGCCGACGTCGGCTCGTCGGCGATGAGCAGGTCGGGGCCCAGCGAGATCGCGCGGGCGATGGACACGCGCTGGAGCTGGCCGCCCGAGAGCTCGTGCGGGTACCGGGAGACCCAGGTGGCAGGCAGCTCCACGCTTTCCAGCAACTCGGCCGTACGCCGTTCGAGCTCCGGTCCGCGCAGGCCGGCGTGCACCCGCAGCGGCTCGGCGACCGACTCGCCGATCGAGTACCGCGGGTTGAGGGAGGCGGCCGGGTTCTGGAACACGACCCCGATCCGGGCCCGGGCCGCGCGGACGGTCCGCGGCGCGTCGTGGCCGGGCCGGGTGCCCACCACCTCGACGGAACCCGAGGTGACCGGAGCCAGGCCGAGCGCGCAGCGACCCATCGAGGACTTGCCGGACCCGGACTCCCCGACCAGTGCGACGATCTCGCCGGGCCGCACGCTCAGCGTGACGCCGTCCACGGCGCGCACCGCGCGGCCCTGCCGGTCGCGGTACTCGACCACCAGGTCGTCGAACGCGAGGGCGGGCCGGCCGGCGTCGTCGGCGCCGCTCGGCCGCTCCGGGGTGCCCACGCGGGGCACGGCGGCCAGCAGCTCGCGCGTGTAGGCGGCCTGGGGCGCCGCGAACAGGTCCCGCACCGGGGCGGTCTCGACCACCTCGCCGCCGCGCATCACGACCACGCGGTCCGCCAGGTCGGCCACCACGCCCATGTCGTGCGTGATCAGCACTATCGACGTCGACACGCGCTCGCGCAGCCGGCGCAGCACGTCCAGCACCTCGCGCTGCACGGTGACGTCGAGCGCCGTCGTCGGCTCGTCCGCGAGCAGCACCTCTGGATCGCAGGCGAGCGCCATCGCGATCATCACCCGCTGCGCCTGGCCGCCCGAGAGCTGGTGCGGGTAGAACCGGAGCCGCTGCGCCGGGTCGGGCAGCTCGACCAGGCGCAGCAGCTCGACCGCCCGGTCCCGCCGCTGCGCGCGCGACAGGTCCGGCGCGTGCCGCCGCAGCATCTCGTCGAGCTGGAAGCCGATGGTGAACACCGGGTCCAGCGCGCCCGACGAGTCCTGGAAGACCATCGCGACCCGCCGCCCCCGCACGTCCTGCAGCGCCCGGCGGTCGAGCCCGATCAGCTCGGTCCGCTCCCGTCCCGGGCCGCCGAGGCGCGCGCTGCCGCCCACCACGGCGTGCCGGCCCAGCAGGCCCAGCAGGGCGAGGGAGGTCACGCTCTTGCCGGAGCCCGACTCGCCCACGACGGCGAGCACCTCGCCCGGCAGCACGTCGAACGACACGCCGCGCACGGCGTGGACGGCGGGCGCGTGGCCGCCGTCGACGCGGAACGAGACGGTGAGGTCGCGGACCTCCAGCACGGGCGTGCGGTGCGCGCGGTCGGGGGCGAGGTCGGTCATGGTTCTCCTGTTCCGTCCGCGGGCTGGGCGTCGCGGTACGCCTCCCAGTCGGCGAGCATCTTGCGGTGGTACCCGGCCAGCCACTCCATGTAGTTGCGCGCGTTGACCAGGCGCTTGTGCGGGCCGTCGGCGTCGCCGACGATGGCGAGCCCGTCGTCGATCACGTTCCGCAGGTGGGCCAGGTAGGCGCGTTCCCCGGCGAGGAAGCTGCCCCAGATGTCGTCCTCGACGCGGAAGTAGTGGTGCCGGTCGCCGAGCACCGAGTGCCGCTTGATGAACCCGGCCTCCGCCAGCCGCCGGGTGCCGGTGGAGACCGCCCCGGCGCTCGCCTTGAGCAGCCGCGCGATCTGCTGCGAGGACAGATAGGGCCGGTCCATGATCATGAGGAGGGCGATGATCCGGCCCTCCATGCGCGGGCTCCACGTCAGGGCGAACTGCTCGATGAAGTGCTCGGCGGCGGCGTCGAGCACGGGCTCGCCGGCGGCGCCGCCGGTCGTGCCGCCCGGGGCGGCGGGCGGGTCGGTGGGCCTGCCGGCCGGCGGGTCGGTGGGCAGGTCAGCGGGGTCGTGGCTGGTCATGGACCCACCATAGGAGCCGCGTTCACGGCCGCCCCCTCGGGTCGAGCACGTCGCGCAGCACGTCGCCGAGCGTGATCATGGCCAGCACCGTGATCGTCAGGACCGTGGCGGGCGCGACCAGCATGTGCGGCGAGGTCTGGAAGTACGACTGCGCGCTGGAGAGCTGCAGGCCCCAGGAGATCGACGGCGCGTTGAGCCCCAGCCCCAGGAACGTCAGCGTGGACTCGGCCACGATGACGCTGCCCACCATGATCGTCGCGACGGCGAGTACGAGGCCGAGCGCGTTCGGCAGCACGTAGCGCGCGATGATCCGCCGGTCGGGCAGGCCCATCGCCCGGGCCGCCTCCACGTAGGGGGCGTCCCGCACGGTCCGCACCGACCCGCGCACGAGCCGGGCCATCGTCGGCCAGGAGAACAGGGCGAGCACCAGGGCCACGCTGACGGCGGACCGCGAGCCCACCGACGTCAGCACCACCACCGCGCCCAGCAGGAACGGGAACCCGAGGAAGACGTCGGTCAGCCGCGCCACCACCCGGTCGAGCCAGCCCCCGTAGTAGCCCGCCAGCGTGCCGACGACGAGGGCGACCGCCAGCGCCACCGCCGTGCACAGCAGGCCGACGGTGAGGGACGCGCGCGTACCGGACACGACATTGGCCCACACGTCGCAGCCCTGCACGTCCGTGCCGAGCACGTGCCCGCCGCCGGGCGGCAGGGCGCTGGCGGCCAGGTCGCAGGCTCGCGGGTCGGGGTGGCCGAACCAGCCCGCGAAGGCCGATGGCACCAGCGCGACGAGGGCGAGCACCGCGAGCACGGCCGCGGACACCCAGAACAGCGGACGGCGGCGCAGCGTGCGCCACACCCCGCGCCGCGCGACGGCGGACGGCGCGGCCGCCGCGGACGGCCCGGCCGCCGGGGCGGTGGTGAGGGACTCGGTCAGGGGTTCACTCATGGCGGATCCTCGGGTCGAGGACGGAGGCGAGCAGGTCGACGAGCAGGTTGGTGACCAGGAACACGATGATCAGCGCGGTGGAGACGCCCACGATGGTGGGCCCCTCGTGGGCGCGGATCGCCTGGAACAGGAGCTGCCCGACGCCGGGCAGGTTGAACACACCCTCGACGACGACGGTGCCGCCCAGCAGGTACCCGAGGTCGATCGCGAGGAAGGTCAGCACCGGCATCGCGGAGCTGCGCATCACATGCACCCCGACCACCTGCCGCTCGCGCAGGCCCTTGGCCCGCAGCGTGCGCACGAAGTCGGTGCGCAGGGTGTCCACCACGGAGCCGCGCATGAGCCGGGCCACCGAGGCGAGCCCGAACACGGCGACGACCGCGGCGGGCAGCAGGTACGCCGTCGGCCAGCCTGCGCCCGTGCCCGCCACGGGGAACCAGGCGAGCTCGACGCCGAGCCAGAGCTGTGCGGAGACCGCCAGGACGAACACCGGGACGGACGTGGCGACCACGGTGCCGGCCAGGACGAGCCGGTCGGTGACCGTGCCCGCGCGCAGCCCGGCGACCAGGCCGAGCAGCACGCCGAGCAGCACCTCGATGCCCCAGGCGGTCAGGGCCAGCGTGATGGTCACGGGCCAGCGCAGCGCCATCCGGTCGGCCACCGGCTGGCCCTGGAAGGTGGTGCCGAGGTCGCCCTGCAGCAGCCCGCCCAGGTAGCGCAGGTACTGCTGCAGCACGGGCTCGTCCAGGTGGTACCGCTCGCGCAGCTCCGCCACCACGTTCGGCGCGAGCGGCCGGTCCCCGCCGAGCGCGGCGATCGGGTCACCGGGCAGCGCGAAGACCATGAGGTAGATGATCAGCGTGACGCCGAGGAAGACCACGACCAGGTCCACCAGGCGCCGGGTGATGCGCCGGGTCATCGTCGTCCGCCTCCTTGTCCGCCCCCTCGTCCGCCCGCTTGCGCGGGCCCGCGCGCGGCCAGCACGTGCGACGTCGCGAGCGTGGCGCCGTACTGCACGCCGACCAGCCGCTCGACCGGCAGCGGTTCCAGGCCCGCGAGGGACTGGGCGTCGGCGACCCAGGCGTCGTGCAGGGCCCTGGCGCGCTCGTGCACCCGGTGCAGCCGGGCGGTGGCGAGCCCGGCCGAGGCCTCGGCCGCCAGCGCCCGGACCAGCATGCCGCCGAAGCGCGTCCGGAACATGTGCACGACCTCGGCGTTGCTGAACACCTCCGCGCCGGTGGCGGGCCGCGCCGGGAGCCGGCCGGCGCGGGTGAGCTCGCTGGTGCCCGTCGCCGTCATCATCGGCACGAAGGCCTCGCTCGCCCGCAGGAACGGGCTGCGCAGCGTGAGGTCGGGCCGGGCCTCCTCCAGGAGGCGGGTCAGGGTGGCGCCGAGGTCGACGAGCGCCTCGGCCTTGGCCCGGACGACGTCGGCGTAGTCGGCGGACGTCTCGGCCGTGTCGTCGGCGGCCGGGTGCGACCAGTACGGCAGCTCCGCGATCAGCGTGACCGTGCCGTGCCGGCGGGCGTACTCCGCCGACCCCTCGCCGCCGACCATCGACGCGGCATCGAGGCCAAGGGACTCCAGGTAGTCGTACTCGTCCCGGCTGGACCCCGCGCGGTACACCGCGGGCGCCAGCCGCTCCAGCGCCGGCGACTCCGGCTCGCCCGTGTCCAGCGGCAGGCCCAGGGCGTGCGCCACGGCGTGCAGCGGGCCGACGGCGCCGGGCAGGTCCTCGCTCAGGTAGTAGTAGACGCCGCCCAGCTCTGCGTTGTGCAGGCTGACCATCAGCTCGGGCCGCAGCTCGTCGATCAGGCGCATGAGCGCCTGGGTCTCGGGGATCACGTCGTCGAAGTAGGCGTCCTTGTACGCGAACGGGAACGTCCACTCGACCTGCTCCGTGGGCGCGGGGCGGTAGAAGCCCCGCGCGTAGGCGGCCCGGTCGGTGGGGTCGCCGAACCAGGACTCGTTGAGCCGGGTGCCGTCCGGGTCGATGCACGGCACGAGGTGCCAGGTGGCGTCCGTGGCCGCGCGCAGCCCGGCGTCGGCCACCAGCTCGGCGGCCAGGTGCTGCAGGGTGCGGAAGCCGATCGGTTCGTTGGGGTGCACCCCCGCGAACAGCAGGTGCGGCCGCGGTCCGTCGCCCACCGAGAACATCTCGATGGGCTCCCCGAGCCGCGACGTCCCCACGCGCCGCCGTCGGACCAGCCCCGGATGGTCGTCGGCCAGGGCCGCGAACCAGTCCAGGAGCGCGTCGACGGTGGGGAAGTCGCGGACCGGCGGGACCGCGCGGGCGCGGTCGAGCACGTCGTCGAGCAGGCCGGGATCGACCGCGCCGTCGAGGGCGTGTGCGCTCATGCGCCCTCGGCGAGCACGACGGCGGAGAAGGTCGGGTTGCCGACGGCGGACGTGGGCAGCTCGGCCACGCGCTCCGAGGTGACGTAGGAGTACGTCTCGAAGAACAGCGGCGGTGCCGGGAAGTCCTCCAGGATGCGCTCCTGCACCGCGGCGTAGGCCTCGGCGGACGCCGCGGGGTCGGCCTCGGCGTCGGCCGCCGCGATGAGCTCTGCGACGTCGTCCTCGTAGTACGGGATGCAGTTGGGGCAGCCGCCGTTCTCCAGGAAGAACGAGCGCAGCGTGTTCTGCTGGCTGGGGTAGAGGGCGCCCCAGCGGGAGAAGAACGGCCCGTCGATGTCGCCGTTGGTGCGGTTCTCGGAGAACTCGGCCCAGTCGGCGCTCGGCGTGGCGACGGCCTCGACGCCCAGGTTCTGCCGGAGCTGGTTGGCGATGGCCTTGTACAGCTCGTCGAGCCCGATGCCGCCCGGGTAGTAGATGTCGATGGTGCCGTCGAACCCGCCGGCCTCGTCCAGCAGGGCCTTGGCGGCCTCGGGGTCGTACTCGCAGAGCTCGCCGCAGATGCCCTCAGGGGTGCCCGCCTCGACCGCCGGGGTGAACGCGGTGGCCGGCGTGTAGAGGCCGCCGTAGACCACCTCGGAGATGGTCTCGCGGTCGATCGCCATGGAGATGGCCTGCCGCACCCGCACGTCCTGGTACCGCTCGTCCCACAGCGGCAGCCCGAGGTACGAGATGCCGGGGGCCTCGAACGTGTAGAGCCGGTCGCCGAAGTCGGCGGCGGCCTGGGGCAGCCGGGCCGCAGGGACGTTCGCGACGTCGATGTTGCCCGCCTGGACGTCGGTGTAGGCGGTGGTGGCGTCGGCGTACGGCACGAACGTGATGGCGTCGACCGTCGGCTCGGGGCCCTGGTAGTCGGCGTAGGCCTCGGTCTCGATGGGCTCGTTCTCCACGTAGTCGTCGACCACGGCGAACGGGCCGTTCCCGATCGGGTGGGCGTTGTAGGCGTCCATGTCCTCCAGCGCGGAGGCGGGCATCGGGTACATCGCGGTCTGCGCCTGGCTGACCTGCATCGGGAACTGCCCGTCGGGGCCGTCCAGGGTCACGGTGAATGTCAGGTCGCCCGTCACCTCCAGGCCCGACATCTCGGTGGTGGTCGGTTCGCCCTGCGCCGGGTTCAGGTCGTCGTACCCGGCTATGCCGGCGAGCTGGCCGGAGTTCTCGAAGGCGTCCGGGCCGTAGGCGACGGCGTTCCACGAGTCCACGTAGGACTGCGCGGTGACGGGCGTGCCGTCGTGGAAGGTCCAGCCCTCGCGCAGCGTGACGGTCCAGGTGGTGGCGTCGTCGGACTCGATGGACTCTGCGGCCACGTAGGTGAGCTCGCCGTCGGCGTCGACCCAGGTCAGGGGCGACCACACGGCCATGTTGAGGTCGTAGGCGACGGTCTGCCGGCCGGGGATGGTCTGGACGGGGTCGGTGACGGCCACGCTGATGGAGCCGCCGGACGTCGCGGCGCCGTCCTCGGCGCCGGCCGAACCGCAGGCGGACAGGCTGAGGGCGAGCGTGAGGGCGGCGGCCATGAGCGCCGCTGCCCGCACGCGCGGCTCGGTCCTGGGGCCGCGTCGTCGTCGAAGCGCGGCCGTGGCGACGTGCCGGTGTCTCGGGTTCATGGTTCCTCCACGGGGTAGCGCCTCTGGCGCACTGTGGGTGGTGCTCGGTGGGTGGTGCTCGGGTGCCGAACAGTTGAGCGGAGACCGCCGAACGCGGTCAATGGGAAAGGCAATGAAGTTTCAGAAGGAAATGAAAGTTTTACGTGACGGTCACACGCGGCCCGCCCGGAACGGGCCCGCGGAGTGGTTCGATGACACCGTGATCGACACCCGCGACTACGAGATCCAGGACGAAGCCCGCGTGCGCGACCTGGTCCGCGAGCACGGCTGGGCCACCCTCGTCTCGGTGGCCGACGACGGCGCGCCCGTCGCCTCCCACCTGCCGGTGCTGCTGGAGGACACCCCGCAGGGCGAACCGATGAGCCTGCTCAGCCACGTCGGCCGGCCCGACGAGGTGCTGCACGGGCTCGACAGCGGCCGCGAGTCGCTGCTGATCGTGCAGGGCCCGCACGGCTACGTCTCGCCCGGCTGGTACGACCTGACGCCCGCCGTGCCCACCTGGAACTACGTGGCGGTCCACCTGTGGTGCACCGTCGAGCTGCTCGGCCCCGAGGAGTCGTACACGGTCCTGTCCGACACCGTGGACCGGTACGAGTCGGTGATGCCCGACCCGGTGCGGCTGCCCCGCGTCGAGGAGTACGCCCGGCGCATCGCCAAGGGCGCGGCCGGGTTCCGCCTGCGCGTGGTGCGCTGGCAGGGCAAGGCCAAGCTGAGCCAGGACAAGCCCAGGGCTGTCGCCGAGCGGGTGGTGACGGCGCTCGGGTCGGACCCGCACTACGCGCAGCCGGCGCTCGCGGCGGAGATGCGGGCGGAGCTCGATCGGTTGGCGGCGGGTTCGGGTGGGGGCGTTGCCGGCGGTTCGGGCGGTGGTGCGGTTGCCGGTTCGGCTGGTGGGGCGGCCGCGCGCGGCGTGGTTGCCGGTCCGGCGGACGGTGCGGTCGCCGGTTCGGCCGACGGTGCGGTCGCTGGTCCGGCGGGCGGCGCGGTTGCCGGTTCGGCCGACGGTGCGGTCGCTGGTCCGGCGGACGGCGCCGCATGACCCCCGCCGCCGAGCCCCTCCTCCTCACCGGCGCCAGGCTGGTCGCTCCATCAGGAGGTGGTGGAGCGACCAACCCCGCGTTCGACGGCGGTAGCCCCGAGCTGGTCGACCTGTTGGTGCGGGACGGGCGCGTGGCGGCGGTCGCGCCGTCGGGCAGCCTGGGCCGGGCCGGCGAGGCCGAGGCCGGGGCCGGGGCCGAGCGTGTCGACCTAGACGGTCGCGTCGTCCTGCCGGGCCTCTGGGACAAGCACGTGCACCTCACGCAGTGGGCGCTGGTGCGGCGTCGGCTCGACCTGTCGGGCGCGCGCTCGGCCGCCGAGGCCGTAGCGCTCGTGCGCGACCGGCTCGACACCAACCCGCCCGAGCCGGGCACGGCGCTCGTCGGCTACGGGTTCCGGGACGGCCTGTGGCCGGACATCCCGACCGCCGCGCTGCTCGACGCCGTCGCGGGCTCCGTCCCGGTGGTCCTCGTGTCCGGCGACCTGCACTGCGCCTGGCTCAGCACGGCGGGCCTGCGGTTCGTCGGCGTCGACTCGCATCCGACCGGGGTGCTGCGGGAGAGCGAGTGGCTGCCGCTGGCCGCCGTCGTCGACCGGGCGCCGGACCACCTGACGGACGCCTGGGCCGCTGATGCGGCGGCCGCCGCCGCTGCCCGGGGCGTCGTCGGCGTGGTGGACCTGGAGATCACCGACAACCTCCCCGTCTGGCGCCGCAGGTTCGACGCCGGATTCGGCGCGCTGCGGATCCGGGCGGGCGTCTGGACGCCCTGGCTGGACGACGTCCTGGCCCAGGGCCTGCGCACCGGCGACGTGCTGCCCGGCACGGGCGGCCTGCTGGAGCAGGGGCCGTTCAAGGTGGTCACCGACGGCTCGCTCAACACCCGCACCGCCTACTGCCACGACCCGTACCCCGGCCTGACCGGGCCAGAGGCCCACGGCATCCTGTCCGTGCCGCCCGACGAGCTGGTCCCGCTCATGCGGCGCGCGGCCGACGGCGGGCTGCGGTGCGCGATCCACGCGATCGGCGACCGCGCCAACACCCTCGCGCTGGACGCGTTCGCCGCGACGGGCGCGCGGGGGTCGGTCGAGCACGCGCAGCTCCTCGATCCGGCCGACCTGGCGCGGTTCGCCGAGCTCGGCGTGGTCGCGTCCGTCCAGCCCGAGCACGCCATGGACGACCGCGACGTCGCCGACCGGCACTGGTCCGGCCGCACCGGTCGCGCCTTCCCGTACGGTGCCCTGGCCGACGCCGGCGCGGTGCTCGCGCTCGGCTCGGACGCGCCGGTCGCGCCGCTGGACCCGTGGATAGCGATCGCGGCGGCGGTCAGCCGGTCCCGCGACGGACGCGCGCCGTGGCACCCGGAGCAGCGGATCGGGCTCCGCACGGCGCTGGCGGCCTCGACGGACGGGCGTGGGCTGGTCCCGGCGGTGGGTGGCCCGGCGGATCTCGTGGTGCTGGATGCCGACCCGCTCGCCGTCGGACCGGAGGACGGCGGTGCCGGTGAGGGCGGTGGGGGCGCCGGTACGGACGCCCTACGAAACCTGCCGGTCGCGGGCACGCTGCTGGCGGGCCGCTGGACGCACCGGCAGTTCTGAGAGCGGCGCGTTCGGAGCGGACCGCACTGTTGACTGACCTCTCTTTACGTATACGATATTTACATGAGTGACAGGAAGATCCGCGGACGGGCGGTGAGCGAGGAACAGATCCGGGCGTGGGCCGACGAAGCCGAGGCTGGCTATGACGTGACCAAGCTACGCGGTCGCGGTCGCCCGCCCGCTGGTGATGGTCCGGGCGAGGTGGTGCCAGCTCGGCTTGATGCCAAGACGCTCGCCGCGCTGGACAGGCAGGCCAGGGCCGAGGGGCTGGCAAACCGATCCGAGGCGATCCGGGCGGCAGTACGTGCCTGGGCGCACGTCGCGTGAAGCTCCAGTATCTCGACCTGCTGCCCTGACCCGGGCTAGGCCGGGAAAGCCCCTCGGCGGACCGTGTTGCTGACAGTTGACAAGGTCCACTCTCAGCAACGGAACTCCGGGATGCACTCGCTACCCGGCAGTCCCTTGAGGATCACACCGCGTTGCTGGCGAGTGCCACCGTGCGGAAGCCCGCGTTGCCCATCGAGGAGTCCGGGGTGTTCGAGGAGCGGGCCGAGTTGCGGTACCGGTTGCAGTACGAGATGTGGCACAGGTAGCTGCCGCCGCGCAGGATGCGCAGGTCGCCCCGTTCGGGACCCGCCGGGCTGGCCGCGGGGGAGTGCCGGTAGTAGTTCGGGTCGAACCAGTCCTGGCACCATTCCCAGACGTTGCCGACGGGCTGCCACAGGCCGTACCCGTTCGGCTCGAACGTGCGCACCGGTGCGGTGGTGAGCCAGCCGTCGTCGAGGGTGTTGACCTGCGGGAAGGTGCCCTGCCAGATGTTGGCGCGCCAGCCGCCGTCGTCCACCTCGGCGTCGCCCCAGGGGTACTTGGTGTCGTCGAGGCCGCCGCGGGCGGCGTACTCCCACTCGGCTTCCGTGGGCAGGCGGCGGCCGGCCCATGCGCAGTAGGCGACGGCGTCGTTCCAGCTCACGTGGGTCACGGGGTGGTCGTCGAGGCCGTCGAGGTCGGAGAGCGGGCCGCCGGGGTGGGCCCAGTCGGCGCCGCGGACGCCGAGCCACCACGGGGTGGTGTCGGCCTGGCCCATGATGTCGCCGGGGTCGGCCGCGAGGGCGAGGTGGAAGACGGCGGAGAAGCCGAAGGTCTCGGCCTCGGTGCGGTAGCCGGTGTCCTCGACGAACCGTGCGAAGTCGGCGTTGGTGACGGTCGTGGCGTCGATCTGGAAGGCGTCGAGGGTCACCTGGTGCAGCGGTGTCTCGCCGTCGGCGGGGTTCCGGTCGCCCGAGGAGTCGCCCATCGTGAACGTGCCGGCGGGGACGAGCGCCTGCTCGATCCGGTGCCTGCCGGTCGTCGGCCCCGCTGCCACGGGGTCGGCCGGCCGGGTGCCGAGCTGGACGAAGGCCTCCCGCCCCGGCATGCCGCACCCGCAGCCACAGCCCTCGTGCCCTGTCCCGGTCTGCTCGCTCGTCGTCACGGTCCCACGGTAACCGCCCGGGGCTCAGCCCTGCGCCATGCGGCGCTCCTCCACCGCTGCCGCGACCGCCGGGTCCGAGCTCGGCGTCGTGACGCCGTACCGCAGCAGGTAGCCGATCCGCGACTCCCGCACGTGCGCCGCCATCAGCACCGCGGCCCGCTCGCCGTCGCCGGCGTCGATGGCGCCGACGATCGGGCGGTGCTCCGGCCAGAGGCGCTTGCCGCGCGACTGACTGTCGGCGGCGTAGAGCCACTCGATCTTCCACGAGAGCTGGCGCAGCAGCCGGGTCATGGTCGCGCTGCCGCTCAGCTCCGCGATCCCGATGTGGATCCGGTCGTTGATCGCGACCAGCGGGTCGAGGTCGTCGGCGGCCACGTGTGCGTCCCCGGCGTCGAGCAGGGCGGCGATCTGGCGGCGGATGCGCCACCAGTCCTCTGGGCTCTCGTCGCCCGAGTAGAGGGCCGCCGCGCGCCGGGCCGCGCTGCGGGCCGTGGCGACCTCAAGGGCCTCGCGCACCGCGAACAGGTCGTCGGCGTCGTGCACGGGGATCGCCGCGACCCGCGAGCCCACGTGCGGCCGCGAGTCGATGAACCCCTCGCTCTCCAGCCCGCGCAGCGCCTCCCGGACCGGCACCCGAGAGACGTCGTAGCGCTGGGCCAGCGACGCCTCGGTGACCCGGGCGCCGGGCGTCAGCACGCCGGCGATGATGTCCCGCCGGATCGCGTCCTGGACCGACGCCGGCCGGTCCGCACCTGGGCGCCCCGGCTCGCGAACGCCATCCGGCTTGCGAGCGGCACCAGCCTCGCGAACGGCGACCGCCTCACGTGCGACCTCAGCGTCCCGCCGCATATCCCTGCGCCCCTCTGGGGTTCGCGGCAGCGCCCAGGACGCCAGTCGCCGGGTCCCGTGTCACGGCCGACAGCCGGCCGAGCGCCCAGTCGCCGGCCCGGGTCACGACGTGCCCGCGGCGCTCCAGCCCCGCGATGACGTCGTTTCCGAGCCGGTCCTCCACGACCGCCCCACCCGGCGTCCAGGTGCGCGGCCAGAACGAGCCGGGGAACGACGTCGTGTGCAGGGCCGGCGCGTCGATCGCCTGCTGGGGCGTGTACCCGCCCACCAGCACGCGCAGCAGGAACAGGAGCTGCCACTGGTCCTGCTGGTCGCCGCCCGGCGAGCCGAGCGCGAGCACAGGCTCGAGCCCGCCCCGCGAGGCGCCTGGGCCGCCCGGTGAGGCGTCCGTGCCACCCGGTGAGGCATCCGTGCCACCCGGTGAGGCATCCGCGCCACCCAGTGAGGCGTCTGCGCCGTCCGGCGAGCCGTCCCCGTCCGGCGAGCCGTCCCCGCCCGGCGAGGCCTCCCCGCCGTCCGGCAAGCCGTCCCCACCACCGCAAGGAGCCTCGCGCGGCCGCAGCACCAGCGTGGGCGTCAGCGTGGTGCGCGGCCGCCGCCCCGGCGTCAGGGCCGACGGCGACGCCTCGTCCAGCCACGTCATCTGCAGCCGCGTGCCCAGGCAGAAGCCGAGGCCCGGCACCGTGGGCGACGACTGCAGCCAGCCGCCCGACGGCGTCGCCGAGACCATGTTGCCCCAGCGGTCCACGACGTCGATGTGGCAGGTGTCGCCGCGGGTGGCGCCCGTGTGCTCGGGGGAGTCGGGCTCGGCGCCGCGGGCCGGACCAGTTTGAGCAGAGCCCGCCTGAGCAGGGCCAGTTTGAGCGGAGCCAGTTTGAGCCGGGCCAGTCTGAGCCGCGCCAGTCTGAGCCGGGCCCGGCCGAGCCGAGCCCGCCACGGGGCCGTCCCCGGCGGGATACCCTTGGCCCACCCCGACCGAGACCGTCGGCTCGCCCACCCCCGCCGCCGCGCCGCCCGTCGGCGCGCCGGGCAGCGACCCGGCCGGGGCGTCCGTCGCGTACTCGGTGCGCAGCGGCGGTACGGGCGGCATCGGGCGCCCGGGCACCTCGCCCGGCCGCAGCTCGTGGCTCGCCGTGTCGGTGATGAGCGCCCGGCGCCGGGCCGCGTACTCCTCGCTGAGCAGGTACGCGAGCGGCACGTCGTCCGACGCCGGATCGCCGTGCCAGGCGTCGCCGTACCAGACGTCGCGGTCGGCCAGCGCCAGCTTCTGCGCCTCCAGGATCGTGTGCGCGCCGAGCTCCGTGGCCGGGTCCAGGGCGTCGTCGTCGTAGCCCTCCAGGATCTTCAGCGTGGCCAGCAGCGCGGGCCCCTGCCCCCACGCGCCCGTCTTGGCGATCGTGTACCCGCGGAACGTCACGGTCGTCGCGTCCTCGTAGGACGCCGCGAAGCCCGCGACGTCGGCGGCCGTCATGACGCCGGCGTGGTCGGCGCCGTCGGAGTGCCGGTGGGGCGTCCGGACGAACTCCTCCACGGCGGCGCCCACGCGCTCCCGCCACGCGGCCCGGGCGCGGTCGATGGCCTCCTCCCGGGTCGCGGCCCCGACGCCCCCGGCGACGACGGCGTCGAGCAGGTCGGCGTACTCCGGGTTGGTGACGATCGTGCCGGGGGCCGGCACCTCGCCGTCGGGCAGCCAGCGGGCGGCCGAGGTGGGCCAGTGGTCGCGGAACAGGTCGGCGACGCTGCTCAGGGTGCCGACGACGCGGTCGAGCAGCGGGTGCCCGTCGCGGGCGTACCCGATGGCGTAGGCCAGCACGTCGGCGAGGTCCCACGTGCCGTGGTCGCGCAGGAGCAGCAGCCACGCGTCGACGCTGCCGGGCACCGCGGCGGCCAGCGCCCCCGAGCCGGGGACCAGGTCGAGGCCCTCGGACCGGTAGTGCTCGATGGTCGCGCCGGCGGGCGCCGGCCCCTGGCCCATCAGCACGCGCGGGCGGCCAGGCTCGTCGGCGGTGGCGAAGACGCCGGTCATGTCCCCGCCCGGACCGTTGAGGTGCGGTTCCACGACGTGCAGCACGAAGGCGCCGGCCACCACCGCGTCGAAGGCGTTGCCGCCCCGTTCGAGCACGGCCTGGGCGCTCGCCGTGGCGATCCAGTGGGTGGAGCCCACCATCCCGAACGTGCCCCGCAGATCGGGGCGGGTGGCGAAGGCGGCGGGCGGGGTGAAGGACGTCATGACGCTCGCTTACTGTCGGCGATCGGGTCGGTGGTCGGGTCGGGCGGGCCGCGTGGCCGCGGCGTCGGAAGGCGTACCGGAAGGTCTGACAGGGGACGATTGCATACAACTAACCGGCGGACAACCAGCCTGTATGCAATATGGTCCGGTCGCGCGGAACCGCCCTGTCGCTGCCGATGCCTTCCTGGCGGGTGAAACCCTGGGTACAGTCACGCCATGGAAAAGGACAATGAGGTCACTTCGCTAGGAGCGCCCGGCGATCCACAGACGTCCGACGCAGGGCCCGACCAGACGTCCGACGCCCGCCCCGACGGAACCGAGCGGGCGCGCTGGAGGATCATCGGCCCCGGGCTCGTCGTCGCGGCCACCGGCATCGGCGCCGGAGACCTCGTGGCCACGATGGTCGCGGGCAGCAACTACGGCTACGCGCTGCTGTGGGCGGTGATCCTGGGCGTCGTCGTGAAGATCGCGCTGGTCGAGGGCGCCGGGCGCTGGACGCTCGCCACCGGCCGCACCATCTTCGACGGGTGGAAGTCGCTCGGCCTGTGGGCCGTCGTCTACTTCGGCGTCTACGTGGTGGTGTGGGGCTTCAGCTACGGCGCCGCCGCGATGTCCGGCGTCGGCCTCGCGCTGAACGGCCTGTTCCCGGGGCTGGACGTGCGGTACTGGGCGATGCTCTCCGGCGTCGCCGGCCTGCTGCTGGTCTGGTTCGGCAAGTACAAGCCGTTCGAGAACGTCATGGCCGTGCTCATCGGCGTCATGTTCGTCACCGTCGTGGGCTCGGCGGTCCTGACGACGCCCAACCTCGGCCAGATCGCGGCCGGCCTGGTGCCGATGATCCCCGACGGCGCGGTGCTGAACACGCTCGGCCTCGCGGGCGGCGTCGGCGGCACGATCACGCTCGCCGCCTACGGCTACTGGCTCGCCGAGAAGGGCTGGAGCACGCCCCGCTGGATGCGCGTCATGCGGATCGACAACGCGTGGGCGTACGTCATGTCGGGCGTCTTCGTGGTGGCCATGCTGATCGTGGGTGCCGAGCTGCTGTACTCGGCGGGCCTTGCGGTGGCCGACGGCGAGGAGGGGCTCATCGACGTCGCCGACGTGCTGGCCCAGCGCTACGGGGCGTTCATGGCGCCGCTGTTCCTGGTGGGCTTCTTCGCCGCGACGTTCTCGTCGGTGCTCGGCGTCTGGCACGGCGTGTCGCTGATGTTCGCGGACTTCGTGGCGACCCAGCGCAACCTGCCCGCCGACGACCGGCGTCGCGGCGCCGGCGGCACCTACTACCGGGCGTACATCCTGTGGCTGACGTTCCCGCCGATGGTGCTGCTGTTCCTCGACCGGCCGATCCTGCTCGTCGTGGTCTACGGCGCGCTGGGCTCGCTGTTCATGCCGTTCCTCGCGCTGACCCTGCTGTTCCTCATGAACTCGAAGGCGGTGCCGCAGCGGTGGCGCAACCGCTGGTGGGTCAACGTGATCCTGGTGCTGGTGGCCGCGATGTTCCTGTTCCTCGGCGGGAACGAGCTGGTCAAGGCGGTCGCACCGCTGTTCGGCGGCTGACCCGGCGTCGTCCGCTTCGAGACCGAGGTTCCTTGGCTTTGAAGTCGCACAAAGCCAAGGAACCTCGGTCTCGAAGCGAGGCGGCGGGCGGACGACGGCGGAGTCCGGGCGGCGGCCGCTCCGGTGCCGCGTCAGGTACGGGGGTGCTGGGCGGTCAGGCCGTGGCCGGCGTGTCGCGCATGCTGCGGACCTTCTCGTAGATGCCCACGAACGCGTCGAGGGTGCCGTCCACGGCGTGCGCGGCGACCAGCTCGCGGCTGTGGGCGCCCATGCGGTGGCGCAGGTCCGCGTCCAGCAGCAGGTCGCTCAAGCGGTTCGCGAGCTCGCGCACGTCGCCGGGGGTGTAGAGCCAGCCGTTGACGCCCGGGCGCACGAGGTGCGGCAGCGCCATCGCGTCCGCCGCGACCACCGGCAGGCCCGAGGCCATCGCCTCGAGGGTCACCAGGCTCTGCAGCTCCGCGATGCCGGGCATGCAGAACACGTCGGCCTCGGAGTAGGCGGTGAGCAGCTCGTCGTCCGGCACGAAACCGCGGAAGCGGACGCGCCCCGCGACGCCGGACTCGGCGGCGAGCGCGGCCCACTCGTCGGCCTTCGCGCCGGTGCCGACGATCTCGAGCCGTCCGGGCAGGTCGTCGGGGAGCAGGGCGAAGGCCCGGATGATCTCGTCGACCCGCTTCTCCTGGTCCAGGCGGCCGACGAACAGGACGGTCGGCTCGGCGCGGCCCGTGCGGTCCGTCGTCGTGTAGTGCTCGGTGTCGATGCCGTTGGACACGGGGACCGCGTGGCTCAGCCCGGCGTGCTGGCCGAGCAGCTCGACGGCGCGCGGGGTGGGGGCGGTGACGACGTCGGCCTTCGCGTAGACGCGGCCGATGTCCTGCCAGAGCCAGCGGCCCACGGTCCGGTGCATCGAGCTGGGCACCAGCAGGTAGCCGACCAGGTTCTCGGGCATCAGGTGGTTGGTGGCCACGATGGGCAGGTTCGCGCGGTGCGCGGCGTCCACCAGGGCGCGGCCCACGATGAAGCTGCCGTTGGTGTGCACGACGTCGGGCTCCACCTCGTCGAGGATCTCCGCGACCGCGCGGCGCGTCTCCCACGGCAGGGTGATCTGCAGGTTGTGGTGGGACGGGTACCGGCCGGAACGCAGCCCGTGCAGCACGACGCCGTCGCGCACCTCGCGTACCCGGCGGCCGGTCGGGGACGGGGCCACGACGTGCACGTTGTACCCCCGCGCGGCGAGGCCGGTGGCGAGGCTTCCGGCGAACCGGGCGGCGCCGTTCACGGCGGGCGGGTAGGTATCGGCGCCGATCAAGATCGTGCGGGGAGTACCAGGCAGGTTCACTGTGCTGTACCTCTCGATGGTTCGGGAAGTCTCGAAGGGGTGTTGCGCGCCTCGCGGGCCGCGACGGCGTCGGGGTGGAGCCTTGCAAGGACGAGGACCCCCACGGCAGCGGCGAGCGCCGCACCACCGAGGAGGAACCAGGTGGCGAGGGGCGTGTCGGCGCCCTCGCCGAGGAGCAGCGCGCCGAGAAGCACGGCCACGATCGGGTCGACGACGGTGAGGCAGGCGACCACGACCTCCGGCGGGCCGGCCGGGTAGGCCTGCTGCACGAGCCAGCCGCCCAGGACCATCGCGGCCACGGCGCAGGCACCCGTGCCGAGCACCTGCGGGTCGTACCAGGGAGTGCCGCCGCCGAGCTCCTGGAAGATGACCCGCATCAGCGCGGAGAGCAGGCCGAACGCGGTGGCTCCCGCCGTCGCGCAGGCGACGCAGCGCAGCCAGCCGCCGACCGCCAGGCCGCCGATGCCCAGGGCGAGCACAACACTGCCGACGATGAGGATCGTCGGCAGGGTGGATCCGGGCGGCGGCCGGTTGCCCGAGGTGGCGCTCACCGATGCCGCCACGAAGACGGCGACGCCGACCATGGTCAGCGCCACGCCGAGAAGGACGTTGCGGCCGGGCGGGCGGCGCAGCCGCAGCGAGGAGAGCAGCACCGCCACCGGGACGGCGAGCACGCCGATCGGCTGGACGAGCCGCAGCGGCGCGATGGCCAGCGCTATGGCGTGCACGATGGTGCCGCCGCCGGCCAGCCCGAACCCGGCCAGCCAGCCGGGCTGCCGGGCGATCCGGCTGAGCCGGCGCAGCGACAGGATGCGTTCACGGGGGAGCGGCTCCCCGTACAGGTCCGCGACCTCACGGTGCTGCAGGACGGCGGCACCGGCGAAGAGCGCGGCACCGAGCACGGCGAGGGCGACCGCTATGGCTGGCATGAGTCCACGGTCTCGTAAGGACGGCCTCTTGCGCCACCAGGTTTCCCCCCGGAAATGGGTGGGGGTTTTCCCCCATCTTTTCCGGCCCGACTCCCGCGAAAGTGGTCCGAGTGCTTAGGGTCAGCGCGATGAACACCGACACGCGCCCGCACGGGAGTGCCGCGCCACCCCCAGGTACCGCGCAGGCGGAGCCCTATGCGGCGCTGCTCGCCCGCACGCCCGTTCGTGACGCTGACCTGCGCATACGCGGTGTCAGCGCCCATGTCCGGGTGTACGGTGAGCCCACGGCCGCGCACCGGCTCGTGTTCCTGCATGGGCTTCGGGGTGACCATCACGGCCTGGAGCCTATCGTTGCCCACTTCTTGAGGCTGCGTTCTGACGTCCAGGTCGTCGTGCCGGACCTGCCGGGGTTCGGGTCCACGCCGCCGCTGCCCGACGGCCGGCACGACGTCGCCGGGTACGCCGCCTGGACCGCCGAGCTGCTGGCCGCGGTCGGCCCGGAGGGTGACGTCATGCTGGCGGGACACTCCTTCGGGTCGATCATCGCCGCCGCGACCGTCGCTTCCTCTGAGGCGGGGTCCGGGGCCGGTGACCGGCCCGCCATCCGCTGCCTGGTCCTGGTGAACCCCATAGCGACGGCGGCGCTCGCGGGGCCCAAGCGCATGCTGAGCGCCGTGACGGTCGGGGTGCACCGGCTGGCCGCCGCCCTGCCGGAGCCCGTGGGGACGGGGCTGCTGCGGCACCCGCTCTTCACCCGGGTCGCGAGCGTGGCCATGGTCACGACCCGCGACCGGGGCCTGCGCCGCTGGATCCACGCGGAGCACGACCGGTACTTCTCCGGGTTCGCGGACCGGCGCACGCTGCTGGAGGCGTTCCACGCCTCGGTGGGGACCGACGTGTCCCGCTACGCTCCCGCGATCGGCGTGCCGACGCTGCTGGTGGCGTCCGAGAACGACGACGTCGCCCCGCTGCCCTCGCAGCGCGTGCTGGAGACGATGTTCGCCGACGCGCGGCTCGCCGTCGTTCCCGAGGTGGGGCACCTGGCGCACTACGAGGCGCCCGACGCCGTCGCCAGGGAGACCGCCGGGTTCCTGGCCGCCCTGGAAGGTGCGGCACCGTGACGGACGCAGCGCGGGACGCCGTGCACGACGCCGTGGAGGACGCTGCCGCGGGGGCGCCGCTTAAGATCGTCGTCGACTGCCGGTACCTGCGGGTGGGCCGCCACGACGGGATCAGCCGGTACACGGCCGGGATCGTGACGGCGCTCGCGCGGCTGCACCCCATCGAGGTGCTGGTCAACGACGAGCGCCAGCTCGACCACCTGCCCGACGGCCTGCCGTGGCACCGGGTGAGCGGGCCCACGAGCTGGCGCGAGCCGTTCGTGGCGCGGCAGGTGCGCCGCACGGGCGCCGACGTCGTGTTCAGCCCGATGCAGACCATGGGCACCTGGGGGCGCGACTACCGGGTGGTCCTGACCCTGCACGACCTCATCTACTACCGGCACCCCACGCCGCCGCGGAACCTGCCCGCGCCCGTTCGCCTGCTGTGGCGGGCGTTCCACCTGGCCTGGTGGCCGCAGCGGGTGCTGCTGAACCGGGCGGACGCCGTGGTCACCGTCTCGGAGACCACGCGCGACCTCATCGCGCGGCACCGGCTGACCCGGCGTCCGGTGACCGTCGTGCCCAACGCGCCCGACCCCGTGCCGGAGCCGCCCGCCGGCGAGCCGGCGCCCGCGCGCACTCGCTCGCTCGTGTACATGGGCTCGTTCATGCCGTACAAGAACGTCGAGCTGCCGGCCAGGGCCATGGCGCACCTGCCGGGGTGGGAGCTGCACCTGATGAGCCCCGTGGCGCCCGAGCGGCGGGCGGAGCTCCAGGAGCTGGCGGGTGACGGCACGCTCGTGTTCCACGACGGCGCGTCCGACGAGGTCTACCGCGACGTGCTGCGCGCCGCGACGGCGCTCGTCTCCGGGTCGCGCGACGAGGGCTTCGGGCTCCCGCTGGTGGAGGCGATGGCGCTCGGCACGCCGCTGGTGGTCAGCGACATCCCCGTGTTCCGCGAGGTCGGCGGGGCCGCGGGCGCGTACGTCGACCCGGACGACCTCGCGGGGTTCGTCGCGGCCGTCCGCGCGCTCGACGACCCGCTGACCTGGGCCGAACGGTCCGCGGCGGCGCGGATCCGGGCCGCCGGGTACGACTGGGACTCGTCGGCGAAGACCCTGCTCGCGCTCCTCACCGGGTGAATTTTGACCGTTATCGTTCCGTGATCTAGGGTCGGCGGCGATGACCCGCCGTGACAGCCCGCCCGTGCCGGTGCCCGAGGTGGCTTCCGCGCCAGGGGGTGCTGGGGCGGGCGGGGCGCCCGTACCGTCCGTACCGAGCGGGCGTGGCGGGCCGGCTGCGGCCGCCGTGTCGGGCGAGGGCGGCGGGCCGACTGTGGCTGCCGTGCCGGGCGAGGCCGTGTTGTCCGGCGGGGCCGTGCCGGGCGGGGCCTTGCCGGGCGGGGCCTTGGCGGCGGGGGGTGCCTTGGCGAGTGGGGGCGCCGTCGGCGGGGCGGGCGGCGCGCGGCCGCGGACTCCCGGCCGGCTCGTGGCGATGGACGGCCTGCGGTTCGCCGCCGCGGCCGCGGTGCTGCTGTACCACTTCACGGCGACCTCGACGGCCACCGGGTACTGGGGAGCCGAGCCCGCCGACGCGTTCCCGCTGCTCAACGAGGTCACGCGGTACGGATGGCTCGGCGTAGAGCTGTTCTTCGTGATCTCGGGGTTCGTGATCCTGCTCAGCGCCGACGGCCGCGGCGTCGCGGGCTTTGTCGCCTCCCGGGTGGGCCGCCTCTTCCCGGCCTACTGGGCGTGCATCGTGCTGACGGCGGGGCTGCAGCAGGTGTGGTCGGGCGGCCGGCGGACGACCACGGTGGAGACCCTGGTCAACCTCACGATGGTGCAGGACCTGTTCCACGTCACCGGCGTCCAGGTGGTGTTCTGGACCCTGCTCGTGGAGCTCAAGTTCTACCTGCTGGTGCTCGTGGTGCTGGCGTTCGGCCCACTCACCCGCAACCGCGTGCTGGCCTTCGCCACGCTCTGGCCGGTCGTCGGCTGGGCCGCGCAGGAGCTCGGCGGGCAGTGGGTCACCGCGCAGTGGCTCGCCGACTGGCTCGCGCCGGTCTACGCCCCGTACTTCGCCGTCGGCATGCTGCTGTTCCTGGCCTACCGCGACGGGTTCGACCTGGTCACGAGCGTGCTGCTCGCCGGGGGACTGGTCCTGTGCGTCCTGCGTGTGCTGGAGGCCGCCGGCCGCGCGTCCGACCTCCAGGGCGTCGCGGTGGACCCGGTCGTGACGGTGCTGGTGCTGCTCGTGAGCATCGTCGCCGTCTGGGCGACGACGCTGCGCGGCCGGGCGACCCCACCCCGGCGTGTGGCGACGGTGCTGGGCGCAGTCGGCGCCCTGACCTACCCCGTCTACCTGGTGCACACGCAGTTCGGGTACGCCGTGATCGACCTGCTGGCGCACGAGACCACCCGCACCGTCGCGCTCGTCGCGGCCGGCGCCCTGAGCCTCGGCCTCGCGGGGGCGATCCACTACGGCGTCGAGCGTCCGACGTCGGCCCGGCTGCGCCGGGCGGTGCACGCCGGGCTGCTGCGCTGCGCGGCTGCCCTGCGGCCGCGCGGGGCACTGCGCGCCTGAGGGCCTGTGTGCGTGAGGGGTGCTGCGTGCGGGAGGCAATGTCTCGGAACGGGCCGAACCGCAGGTTATGTGTCTCTGGGGGTGTCTCCAGGGCGCCCGAGCCGCAAGTTACCCGTCTCTAGGGCGCCCGAGCCGCAAGTTACTGGTCCACCAGGGCCGTGACCGACGTGTGTCTTGCGTTTCGGCGCCGGGACGGACGTGGATCTTGCGGTTCGGCGCGGTGGCCGGTTCGTGGGTCAGCCGGTTCGTGGGTCGGCTGTTCGTGGGGGTCAGCCGGTTGGTGGGTTCGGCCGGTTCGTGGGGGTCGGCTGTTGGTGGGGGTCGAGCCGTTGGTGGGGTCAGGCCGTCTCTGGGTCCGTGCCGTGCCGTCCTTCGCTCCGGTCCCGGCGGCGGAGGTCGTCGCGCGACAGGCCGATCTCGCGCAGCGCGCGCTCCAGGTCGAGGGCCGGGTAGTCCCTGAGCTGCAGGAGCCGCACGGCGTACTCGGGGGCGATGCCGGCGGAGGCCGTGCCGTCGTCGAACCACAGCTCGTCGCGGTCGGTGTCGTGCCCGTAGTACGACTGGACCGTCACGTGCTCGATCCGGACGCCGCCCGCGACGCGGCGCGCCGACCAGAGCGGCCGCGGCGCGCTGTGCACCCAGACCTCGACCCGGTCCGGGAGCACGGCGAGAACCATCTCCAGGTCCTCCTCCCAGGCCTTCAGCCAGCTCCGCGGCACCACCCCGCGCCGGTGCGCCTGCGCGTACATGCCCTGCCCGGCGTAGCCGGGGACGAGCACGGCCTCGGGATGCTGCCGCGCCGCGCGGGCGATGGCCCGACGGCGGCGCCACCGGATCCTGCTGCCCGGACCGACCGCGTAGAGCAGCAGCGAACCGGCCGTCCACACCAGGAAGATGCCGACGACAGCACCGACGGCGACGAGGTAGTTCGGCACGGAGAGCCGGGCGTCGGTGCTGAGCAGGCCGAAGAACGCGATCGTGCCGACCACGAGCACCGCGCCGACAAGCCCTTCCCACTCCCGCCACAGCGTCCGCAGCCGTAGCGCCCGCAGCCGTCCGCGGCCCCGCTGATCCGGCATGTCGGTCACCCCCTGGGCGGTCCGGATGTAGGACGGCGAGCGTGGCACCGGTGACCGGGGAGCGGTCCCCGTGGTCGCCACCAGGCTCAGCGCGGCGGGTCCGCCACCGCGAACGGCAGGCGGTGCAGCAGCTCCGCCTGCTCCTCTGCACGCTTGCGCTCCCGCCGTCCGGCGACGAGCTCACGCTCGCGGCGCTCGGCGAGGACGGCGTGCAGGAACGCCTCCGGATGCGTACCCGGCGGCGGCCCTGGGGCGACGTAGGGCTCGATGCGGCCCGCGAGGTCGTCGGCGAGCCGCGCGCGCGACTCGGGCGCGAGGCGGGCCGCGCGGCCGAGCAGCTGGCGGGCGGCCAGGGCCAGCCCGTCCGGCAGCCTGCGCATGTCCGCCGTGTGCGCCCACGCGGCCAGCGACTGCGGCATCACCACGGGGGCCGACGGCGGCCTGCCGCCCCGCACCCGCACCGCGTACGTCCCTGCCGCGAGGTCGCCGAGGCGCTTGCCCTTGGCGTTGGCCAGCGACGCGATGGCCGCGATGCCGCCGAACGTGAGCCACAGCTCGATCACGCCGATCAGGGCGCGCACCAGCGCGTGCCGGAAGCGGACGGGCCCGCCGTCGTCGCGCACCACGCGGATGCCGCAGGCGAGCTTGCCGACGGACCGGCCGCGCGACAGTGTCTCGACGGTCACAGGCACGCCCACCATGATCACGACGTTCGCGACCACGTAGACCACCAGCGCGATGTCCTCGCCGAGCACGGCGTTCTCCAGGAACCAGATGCCGCCGACGACCAGGGCCACCACGACGACGGTGCCGACGACCAGGAAGTCGAGCATCGCGCCCATGGCGCGCGTGATGAACGACGCCGGGCGCGCGTCCAGCACCACGCCCTCGCCGATGACTATGCCGTCCTGCACGGTTCCTCCGGTCGGGGTGAGGGCCTCCGGGCCATGCCGATGCTTCTTCGGGCCTGCTTCTTTTCGGGCCCTGCCGATGTTCCTGTGCGGCAGACTACCGTCGTGGACATCGACGCCTTCACCGCCGTGCACGCCGCAGAGTGGGACCGTCTCAAGGAGCTCGCCTCGCGCCGCCGTCTGGACGGCGCCGAGTCGGACGAGCTGGTGCGCCTGTACCAGTCGGTGGCCACGCACCTGTCGACCGTCCGGTCGGCGGCGCCGGACCCGGCGCTGGTCACCCGCCTGTCCGACGTCCTGAACCGGGCGCGCACCCGCATCGCCGGCTCGCACGAGCCCGCCTGGCGCGAGGTGGTGCGGTTCGCCGTGGTGTCGCTGCCCGCCGCGTTCTACCGGATCCGGTGGTGGTCCCACGCGGTGACGGCGGCCTGCCTGCTCGTCGCGGTCGTCGCGGGCGTCTACATCGCGTCCGACGCCGACGCGATGAACGCGATGATGCCGCCCTCGGCGCAGGAGGAGTACGTGAACAACGCGTTCGCCTCCTACTACGACCCGGGCATCGGGTTCGCCGCGGTGGTGTGGACCAACAACGCGTGGATCGCCGCGCAGGCCGTCGCCGGCGGCATCACGGGTTTCTTCACGCTCAACGTGCTGTGGCAGAACTCGGTGAACATCGGCGCCACCGGCGGCATGATGGCAGCCCACGACGAGCTCGACCTGTTCCTCACGCTCATCGCCCCGCACGGCCTGCTGGAGCTGACCTGCATCTTCGTCGCCGGCGCCGCCGGGCTGCGCCTGTTCTGGACGCTCATCGACCCGGGGCACCGCAAGCGGTCGGTTGCCATGGCCGCCGAGGGGCGCGCCCTGATCACCACGGTCATCGGCCTCGCCGTGGCGCTCGGCGTCTCCGGTCTGGTCGAGGGCTTCGTCACCGGCTCGGAGCTGTACTGGTGGCTCAAGATCGTGATCGGCGCCGTGGTGCTCGCCGCGTTCTGGGCCTACGTCTACGTGCTGGGCGGCCGGGCCGTCCGGTCCGGGGCCACCGGCGACCTCGCCGAGCACGAGGCGGGCGCCACCGTGGTCACGGCTGGGTGACGGTTGCGCGAAGACCCGCTGAACGCATGAATTGCACCACCTCGTGTCAGTGCCGCGTACTAGGGTTGCGGCGCAGGCACGACTTGAGACGACATCCGGAGCACGCCCCATGACGACGCCCGAGAGCGCACCCGACCAGCCGGCGCAGCCGACGCCCCCGCAGTCCGGAGGCTCCCAGCCCGCCGGCTGGGGCGAGCCGCCGCGGTACGGGCAGTACGCGCCCGGGTACGACCCGGCCGCGCCGTCTGCGCCCGACCAGCCGGCCTACGGGACGCCGCAGAGCGCCCCCGGCCAGTACGGGCAGAACCAGTACGGCCAGAGCCAGTACGGGCAGTACTCCCCGTACGGCTCGCAGGTGCCGGGCTACCGGCCCCAAGCCGACAAGCCGGGCATCGTCCCCCTGCGCCCGCTCACCCTCGGCGAGCTGTACGACGGCGCGTTCGGCGCCGTCCGGCACAACCCGGCGGTGACGCTCGGGCTGACGGCGATCGTGGTGGTCGCCGCCGTCGCGGTCGGCACCCTGATCAGCATCCCGCTCACCACCTGGTTCACGGACCTGTTCGGCAACCTGTTCGCCGAGATCGAGAACGACCCGGCCGCCCAGGACCTCGGGTTCACCCAGGACATCCTCGGCGTGACCTACGGCTCGCTGATCGGCACCGGCCTGCTGCTCGGGCTCGTGACGCCGCTCGCGATGGGCATCATGGCCATCTCCGTCAGCGACTCGGTCATCGGGCGCAAGATCTCCGTGTCCGAGGCCTGGCGGCGTGCGGGCCGGCGCTGGTGGTTCCTGCTCGGGTTCTCCCTCCTGAGCGCGCTCGCGGTGCTCGTGGCGTACACGCTGGCCGTCGCGATCGTCGCCGGGGCGTTCTACGTGGACCCGGCGTTCGGCGTCGTCGCGCTCCTCCTCACGCTCGCGGCCCTGGTCGTGGCCGGCTTCTGGGCGTTCACCCGCGCCGTCCTGATCCCGCCGGCGCTCGCGGTCGAGGGCGGCGGGTTCTGGGTCACGTGCCGGCGGGCCTGGAAGCTGACCTACGGCTCGTTCTGGCGCGTGCTCGGCATCTACCTGCTGACCTCGGTCATCCTCAGCGTCATCGGCCAGATCGTCGCGTTCCCCGTCGGCATGGTCACGAGCCTGTTCATGATGACGGAGAACGACGTGGCGCTGGCCGTCAGCTACGGGCTCACCTCCGTCGTCACGGGCGGCATGAGTGTCCTGTTCCTCGGCGGCGTCATCGCCCTGCTCTACATCGACACCCGGATGCGACGCGAGGGACTTGACGTGCAGCTGCAGGCCGCGGCCGCAGCCACGGCGGACAAGTGACATGAGGGCCGACCTGCCCGTCGTCCCCGACCGGGACACCGCACGTGAGTGGCTCACGACCGAGCTGCAGCGCCCCGAGTACGCGGCGCGGGAGTCGCTGCTCACGCGCTTCCTGAACTGGCTGATGGACTGGCTGAACGACATCGAGTGGCCGGACACGTCGATGTCGGGCCCGCAGCTCGGGATCGTCATCGCCGTGATCGCCGTGGTGGTGCTCGTGATCGCCTGGCTGGTGGCCGGTCCGGTGCAGCTCGGGCGCAACCGCACGGGCTCGGCAGAGGTGCTCGGCACCGACGACGCCCGCACGGCCGCGCAGCTCCGCGCCGCCGCCGACACCGCAGCGGCCTCCGCCGACTGGCGGACGGCCGTCGTCGAGCGCTTCCGGGCCGTCGTCCGGTCCCTGGAGGAACGGGTGGTCATCGAGCCGCGGCCCGGCCGCACCGCGCAGGAGGCCGCCGCCGACGCCGGTGAGTGCCTGCCCGCCCAGGCCGCGGCCCTGCGCTCGGGCGCCGACCTGTTCGACGGTGTCGAGTACGGCGACCGGGTCGCCACGGCGGCCGACGACACGGCCCTGCGCGAGCTCGACGCCGCGGTCGCCGCGGCCCGGCGGGCCGCACTGGTCAGGCTCGGGCCGGACGCGGGCTCGGACGGCGGATCGGGCGGTGGGTCGGACAGCGGGACGGATGCCGGCACGCCGGCGGACGAGAAGGCCGGGGGGTCGGCATGACCACCCAGTCCTCGCCCGCCGCCCCGCCGCCCGCCGCCCCGACGTCGTCCGCGCTGCCTGCCCCGGCGCCGCCCACGGCGGTGGCGGCCGCGCCGGCCGGCCCGGTCGACGAGCCGCCGGTGATCATCGGCGACGACACCACGGGCCGGTCGCGCGCCGCGACGAGGTGGCGCCGCGCGCGCTGGCCCCTGACGGTGCTCGCGGCGATCGCCCTGCTGGTCGTGTTCCTCGCCGTGGTGCGCCCGCCGACGTCGGCGGACCCGTACGCCCCCGACAACCCCGAGTCCGACGGGGCCATGGCCGTGGCCGAGGTGCTGGAGGACCAGGGCGTGCGGATCACGCACGTCACCACCGTCGCCGACGCCGCGGCGGCCGCCCACCCGGACAGCACGCTCCTGGTCACGCCGAACCCGTCGTTCTTCGCCGACGAGCAGATCTCGTCGCTGAACCGCACGGGCGCCGACCTCGTGGTGCTCAACCCCGACTACAGCATGGTCGCCGGCGTGACCCGGAACACCGTCGACACGACGTTCGGCGAGTCGTCCGGGCCGGTCCCGCCGCAGTGCTCCGACCCGGCCGCACAGGCGGCGGGCGAGCTCGCCCTGACGCCCGGCCTGTACGACACGTCGACCGGCACGGAGGCCGTGCGGCCCGTCCTGTGCTGGCCCGACGGCACCGGCGGGTTCGCCTACGCGCGCCTGGACTTCCCGAACCGCTCGGTCACGGTGGTCCAGGACCCCGCGGTGATCCAGAACGGCACGATCCTGGACGAGGGCAACTCGGCGCTCGCCCTGTGGATGCTGGGGCAGCACGAGGACCTGGTCTGGCTGGTGCCGAGCCCGTACGACATCACGACGGGCGACGACGAGCCGACCCCCGGCGAGCGCGGCCAGGCGAGCCCGCTCATGCCGCCGGGATCCGCGCCCGTCGTCCTCGTCGCGGTGCTGGCGGCGGTGCTGCTCGCGCTGTGGCGCGTGCGGCGGCTGGGCCCGCTGGTGGTCGAGGACCTGCCGGTGCTCGTCCGGTCGGCCGAGACCACGCGCGGCCGGGCCCGCCTGTACCGGGCGGCGCGGGCCCGCGGGCACGCCGCGGCCGGCCTGCGGGCTGCGGCGGCCGACCGGATCGCCTCGCGTCTCGGCCTGGCCCGCTCGTCCGACGCCAACACCGTGGTCGACGCAGTCGTCGCCGCAACGAACCGCCCGTCACAGCAGGTGGCAGACCTGCTCTACGGCCCACCGCCCGCTGACGACGCCGCGCTCGCCGAGCTCGCGCGCCGACTCGACATCCTGGAGAGCGAGGTCCACCGACCGTGACCGAACCAGCCTTCCCGCACCAGTCTGTACCCCACCAGTCCGCGCCTCGGCCCGCCGAGCCGCGGCCGGCCCCGCGGCCCGAGCCGCAGGCCGAGCCGCCCGCCGCGCCGGCCCCGCAGACCGCCCCGGCGACCGAGCGGCCCGTCGCCGGTGCGCCCGCGGCGGAGCCGCCGGGCGGTGAGGCTCCGCGTCCGGACCCGTCCGCCGCCGAGGCACCCGCGGCCGACCGGCCGCAGGCCGCGCCCCAGCACCAGCCCCAGGCCCAGCCGCCCGCGCCGTCGCAGGAGCTGCGTTCCGCCCTGGCGGCGGTCCGTACGGAGGTGGGCAAGGCCGTCGTCGGGCAGGACGCCGCGGTGACGAGCCTGCTCATCGCCCTGCTGTGCCAGGGGCACGTGCTCCTGGAGGGCGTGCCCGGCGTGGCGAAGACCCTCCTGGTGCGCACCCTGGCGGCGGCCCTGAAGCTGGACACCAAGCGCGTCCAGTTCACGCCTGACCTCATGCCGGGCGACGTGACCGGCTCGCTGGTCTACGACGCGCGCACCGCCGAGTTCTCGTTCCGCGAGGGCCCCGTGTTCACCAACCTGGTGCTGGCGGACGAGATCAACCGCACGCCCCCCAAGACCCAGGCGTCGCTGCTGGAGGCGATGGAGGAGCGGCAGGTGTCGGTGGACGGCACGCCCCGGGTGCTGCCCGACCCGTTCCTCGTGATCGCCACCCAGAACCCCGTGGAGTACGAGGGCACCTACCCGCTGCCGGAGGCGCAGCTCGACCGGTTCCTGCTCAAGCTCGTGCTGCCGCTGCCCGAGCGCGAGCAGGAGGTCGAGGTGCTGGCCCGGCACGCGGCGGGCTTCGACCCGCGCGACCTCGCCGCCGCGGGCGTCACCCCCGTGGCCGACGCCGAGATCCTGGACCGGGCGCGTGCCGAGGTGGCCCGCGTCCAGGTCTCGCGCGAGGTGCTCGGCTACGCCGTCGACGTCTGCCGGGCCACCCGGTTCTCGCCGTCGCTCTCGCTCGGCGTCTCGCCGCGTGGCGCCACCGCGCTGCTGCGCACGGCGCGGGCGTGGGCGTGGCTGTCGGGCCGGTCGTTCGTGACGCCGGACGACATCAAGGCGCTCGCCCACCCCACCCTGCGGCACCGCGTGCAGCTCCGGGCCGAGGCCGAGCTCGAGGGCGTCACCGCCGAGGGCGTGCTGGACACGGTGCTGGCCTCCGTGCCCGTGCCGCGTTGAGGCCCCGATGGTCGTGACCTGGCGGGCCGCCGCCCTGATGGCGCTCGGCGTGGTGCCCGTGCTGCTCCTGCCGGCGGGCGGGACGGTGCTCGTCTGGGCGGCGGTCGTTGTGCTCGCGTGCGCGGTCGACGTGGCGCTGGCGGCCTCGCCGCGCCGGGTCGCCGTGCAGCGGCGGGTGCCCGCGTCGGTCCGCCTGCGCGCCGAGGCCACCAGCGAGCTCGTGGTGCGCAACGCCTCCGGCCGGCGGCTGCGCGCGGTGGTCCGGGACGCGTGGGGCCCCTCGGCGGGCACCGGCCCGGGGCGGGGGAGCACCGAGCGGGTGCGCCCGGCGTCGGGCGGCCCGGGGCGCCACCACGTGGACCTGCCCGACGGCGAGGCCGCGCGCCTGCCCACCACGCTCGTGCCGACGCGGCGCGGCGACCGGGCCGCCGGCGGCGTGACGATCCGCAGCCTCGGCCCGCTGGGGCTGGCGGGTCGCCAGGTGACCCTGTCCGTACCGGGACGCCTGCGCGTGCTGCCGGAGTTCGCCAGCCGCAAGCACCTGCCCTCCCGCCTGGCGCGGCTGCGCGAGATGGACGGCCGCGCGGCGGTGCAGGTGCGCGGCGAGGGCACGGAGTTCGACTCGCTACGGGAGTACGTGGTGGGCGACGACGTCCGCTCGATCGACTGGCGCGCCACCGCCCGGCGGCGCGAGGTGGTGGTGCGCACGTGGCGCCCCGAGCGGGACCGGCGCGTGCTGATCGTGCTGGACACGGGCCGCACCTCGGCCGCCCGCGTGGGTGCGGCGGACTCGACGGGCGCGCCGCGGCTGGACGCCAGCATCGAGGCGGCCCTGCTGCTCGCGGCGCTCGCCGGGCACGCGGGCGACCGGGTGGAGCTCGTCGCGTTCGACCGCACCGTGCGCTCGAGGGTGGCGGGCGCGGCCGGGCCGCGGCTCATGCCCGCGATGGCGGAGTCCCTCGCGACGGTCGAACCGGTGCTGCTGGAGACAGACTGGCCGGGTGTGGTCACGCAGGTGCGCACCCGGATGACGCAGCGCGCGCTCGTCGTGCTGCTCACCACGCTCGACCCCGCGGCGGTGGAGAACGGCCTGCTGCCCGTGGTGGACCAGCTCGCCCGCGACCACACCGTCGTCGTCGCCTCCGTGGCGGACGAGGAGGTGGCGGGCCTGCGCGCCGGCCGCGACACGGTGGCCGAGGTGTACGACGCGGCCGCCGCCGCGCGCGGCGACCTGGAGCGCACCGCCGTCACCACGATGCTGCGCCGCTACGGGGCCGACGTCGTCGAGGCGCTGCCGGACGACCTGGCGCCCCGGCTCGCCGACGAGTACCTGGCGCTCAAGGCCGCGGGGCGGCTCTGAGGGCCTGACGCGCCGCGGGGCGGCTCTAAGGGCATGACGGCGGGCTGGTTTCGGGCCCACGGCCTCGAAGCGTGGTCGCGCGAGGCAAGTCCCCGTACCGAGCCTCGTAACGAGCGTCCCCGTACCGAGCCCGCAACGAGCAGAGCGCCCGGCCGCACGATGCGGCCGGGCGCTCCTGACTCACGCGCGAAACACTTACGCGCGAACCGGTCTCAGTTGTTCGTCGAGACCGCGAGCCTGCGCACCGCGCTGTCGAAGTGCGGCGCCCCGATGGACCGGTAGCCAGAGGTCCCGTACGACGTGACCCCGCGGACGTACCCGAGCCGGGTGGCGTTGTCGTAGTGCCAGATCCACGGGCCGCCGGAGGAGCCGGGGCCGAAGTCGCACCCGCTGATCAGCGAGGTGCGCGGCGCGACGCCGCTCTTGCGGGTCATGCCGGTGCAGCCCCACATCGCCTGGCCGTCGGACAGGTTCGACGGGTAGCCGAAGACCGCGACCGGCCACCGGTAGTACTGGTCGATCCGCAGCCCGTTGCCGCCGACCGCCTTGACGACCCGCTCGCCCTGCCCGTTCGAGTACGTCGTCAGCATGCCGACGTCGCGGTACCAGCCCTGGTACGTGCCGCCCTTCTCGATCCAGGTCCGGAAGGTGTGCAGCGTGCGGGCCTGGAACGTCCCGTGGGGTGTCTTGTTGACGGCCTCGCCCCGGAAGTCCGGCACGAAGACCAGGTTGCTGTACCAGTCACCGCCGCGCCCTTCGTGCACGCAGTGCCCCGCGGTGATGACCACCCGCTTCGACCGGGTGTTGAGCGTCGCGGCCGAGCAGTAGCTGCCGCTCCCGTACCCGCCGATGAAGAGCTTGCCGTTGCTGATCGGCCACCGGTTGATCGCGTTGGTCTGCGCGCCGTCGGCGCTCTGGGGCGCCACCGGGCGGGTGACGATCGTGCCGCTCTGGGTGGGGTCGCCGGCCGGCGTGCTCTGCAGCGTGTCCGCCCGGCCCGCCGTGGTACCCGCGGCGAGCTTCGCCGCGAGGTCCTGCGCCGTCCGCTGCACGAACGCGGCGTCGCCCGGAGCGTCCAGCGGCTTCGCCGCGGCCATCCGCTCCGGCGTCCAGTACTCCAGCACGGCGGGGTCGCCGCCCTCGGCGTCGACCCGCTGCATCTCGGCGGCCGAGTACTTGCGGGCCGAGGTCCCGTTCGGCCTCAGGACGGGCGCGACCGTCGACACGATCTCGGTGTCGGCGACATCCGCGGCGACGGCCGCCGTGGCCGACGCGTCGCCGTCGCCCGCGCCCCAGGCCGCCGGGATGTAGGCCGCCGTCGCGATGACGGCGGCGGCCGCCGTCACCGCCGCGAGGCGCGACCCTTGAGTTCTGCGCACTTGATTTCCCCTATCCGCCTGACCGGTTTATCCGGTCTGTTGGCAATCGGAGCGATCGTAGCCAAGAACTGGGGGAGGGGTCCCGAATATCGGACAGCCGGCTGAGCGGCCGCTGGACGACCGGTGATCACACCCCGAGGTGCCGCAGCACCGCCAGGACCCTGCGGTGGTCCGCCGCGTCCTGCGGCAGGTCGAGCTTGGTGAAGATGGCCGCGACGTTCTTCTCGACCGCCCCGTACGACAGGTGCAGCAGCTCGGCGATCGCCCGGTTGGACCGGCCCTGGGCCATCAGGTCCAGCACCTCGCGCTCGCGCGGCGACAGGCGCTCCAGGTCGGCGTCCTTGCGGGCGGAGCCCATGAGCTGCGAGACCACCTCGGGGTCCAGCACGGTGGCGCCGCGCGCCACGCGCCCGAGCGCGTCGACGAAGTCCCGCACCTCGGCCACCCGGTCCTTGAGCAGGTAGCCGACACCGCGGGCGTCGCCGGCCAGGAGCCGGCTCGCGTACCGCGTCTCCACGTACTGCGAGAACAGGAGCACGGGCAGCGCCGGGTGCCGGGTCCGTAAGGCCAGCACGGCCCGCAGTCCCTCGTCGGTGAAGGTGGGCGGCATGCGGATGTCCGCGACGACGACGTCGGGCAGCGACTCCTCGCTCGCGAGGCGGGCGACCGCACGTTCAAGGGCGGCGCCGTCCGCGACCGTGGTCACGGTATGGCCCCGCCGCGTCAGGAGTGCGGCGAGGCCGTCGCGCAGGATCGCGGAGTCCTCGGCGAGGAGCACCCGTAGCCCGGTGTCCGACGTCGGATCGGCCGGCCCGGTCATGCACGGCCCGTTGAGCTCGTGGTCGGCAGGGTCACGGTGACTACCGTAGGCCCACCGGCGGGGCTCGACAGGTCGAAGGTGCCGTCGACGGACCGCACGCGCTCGGCCAGGCCGGCCAGCCCGGAGCGCAGGCCGGAACCGTCGGGCGGCACGACGGCCGCGCCGCCGCGGCCGTCGTCGCGCACCCGGATGCGCACGGTGTCGCCGACGGCCTCGACCAGCACGTACACGCCCGAGGCGCTGGCGTGCTTCGCGGCGTTGGTGACGAGCTCCGCGACCGAGAAGTACGCGATCGACTCGATGGCGGGGGCCAGGCGACCGTCCGCCTCGACGCCCGGGTCCACGTCGACGGTGACCGGCAGGGCCGACCGCGCGGCGAGGGTCTCGAGCGCGACGGTGAGGCCGCTGTCCAGGGCGGGCGGGTGGATGCCCCGGGCCAGCTCGCGCAGCTCCGTCAGGGCCTCCTTGGTGGAGGAGTGCGCGGTGTCGAGCAGCTCGGCCGCCTGGGCGACGTCGCCGCCGTCGGCCAGGTGCTCGCGCGCCTCGCCGAGCTGCATGGCGACGGCGACCAGCCGGGCCTGCGTGCCGTCGTGCAGGTCGCGCTCGATGCTGCGCAGGCGGGCGTCGGCGTCGTCCACCGCGCCGGTGCGCGACCGCTCCAGCTCGGCGACGCGCAGGCTTGCGCGGGTGGGGCCGAGCAGGCTGGCCGACAGCACCTCGAAGAGCAGCGTGAACATCCGGGTGATCCAGGGCCACAGGAGGAGCACGATCAGCCCGCCGAGCGCGGCGAGCGCGATCCGCGGCGGCGTGTCCACGAAGTAGGAGGGGCCGAACTGCGCCCCGCGGTGCAGCTCGCCGTCGGTCCCGAGCTGTTCGGGCAGGAACCGGTACCAGAACCAGTAGGTCAGGCCGCCCAGGCCGGTCGCGAGGAACACGACGCTCGTGACGAAGGACAGGATGGACAGCGGGAACGTGACGAACATGAACAGCAGGGCGCGCCAGCCGGTGGCGTCCCCGATCATCGAGCCGAGGGTGCGCCAGAAGCCGCGCGGCCGGACGTACGCGGCGGGCACCGGGACGTCGACGCCGAGCAGGCCGCGGGCCAGGCCCCGGTAGGTGGCGCCCCAGCCGCGCCCGCCCAGCACGACCGCGCCGGACACGAACAGGCCGACCACGGTGACGGCGACCCCGGCGGTGAGGCTCACGGCGAAGACCGTGTAGGCGAAGGCGAAGGGGGCGAGCAGGAGCGTCAGGGTGAGGTAGGCCTGCTCACGCCAGGTACGGCTCGAGAAGGGGGCCGTGAGGAAGTTCCGCCGGAGGCCGCCGCCGGCGCGGGCGGCGCCGGCCGCGAGCCGGTCGACAGTCATGGTTGTCATGGTGCCAGGTTCGCTCGTCGCGGCACGCGGGCGACAGGGTGCCGGCCACCCTGCCGCAGGGGGGCTGTCCCCCTGCCCGGCCGTCGGCCCGCCCGAGCGCCGGGCCTGGAACCGGGGCCTGGGAACCGGGTGAACCTGCCGCGAACACGCCAGGGCGCACGGCGCAGCACCGGGTTTGCTGGACCAGCCTGGCACACTGGAGGGCATGAAGGTACGAGTTCTCGTCGTCGACGACGACACAGCACTGGCCGAGATGATCGGCATCGTCCTCAAGGGCGAGGGCATCGAGGCCATCTTCTGTGCCGACGGGGACTCCGCCCTGGGGATGTTCCGCACGCACCAGCCGGACCTCGTGCTGCTCGATCTCATGCTGCCCGGCAAGGACGGCGTGCAGGTCTGCCGGGAGATCCGCGCCGAGTCGGGCGTGCCGATCATCATGCTGACGGCCAAGTCGGACACGCTCGACGTCGTGGTGGGGCTGGAGTCCGGCGCCGACGACTACGTGTCCAAGCCGTTCAAGCCCAAGGAGCTCGTGGCCCGGATCAAGGCCCGCCTGCGCCGCAGCGAGGACCCGGGCCCGGAGCGCCTCGTGGTGGGCGACGTCGAGATCGACGTCACCGGCCACACCGTCATGCGGGACGGCGAGCGCATCGCGCTCACCCCGCTGGAGTTCGACCTGCTCGTGGCGCTGGCCCGCAAGCCGTGGCAGGTGTTCACGCGCGAGGTGCTCCTGGAGCGGGTCTGGGGCTACCGGCACAGCGCCGACACGCGCCTGGTCAACGTCCACGTCCAGCGCCTGCGCTCCAAGATCGAGCGGGACCCGGAGAACCCGGAGATCGTCCTGACGGTGCGCGGCGTCGGTTACAAGGCGGGCGCGACCCGCTGATGCCGTCCGGCCTGGCCACGCGGCTGCACCGGCTGGTGGCACGGACCCGGGTGGTCACCGTCCGGGCCACCCGGCGCGGGATCGCCCAGTGGCGCTCCTCGCTGCAGCTCCGCGTCGTCACCACCGCCCTGGCGATCGGCTTCGCGGCCATCGCGGTGCTGGGGCTGTACCTGTCGACGTCGGTCCGGGACGGCATCTACGAGCAGCGGCTCGCCGCGATCGACCGGGAGGCGGCCGCGCTGACGGCGCGCGTGTCGGAGAACTTCTCCGCCGTGTCCACGACGTCGGACGGCGAGCTGCAGACCCTGCTGCTGGACACCATCTCCACGCTCAGCGCCACGAGCGGGTCGACGGCGGAGGAGTACTTCCTGCTGCACCAGCTCGGCACCACCACGCAGGTCAACGACATCGTCACGCGGCCGGAGCTGACCGACGTGCTGATCAGCGACGAGCTGCGCGAGGCGAACCTCGCCTCGGACGACGACCAGGTGCTGCAGGCGGTGGGCATCCCGTCGCCCGACGACCCGGAGGTCGTGCGGCCCGGCGTCATCGTGGGCTCGACGGTCCAGGCCTCGCCCGACGCCGAGTACGAGATCTACTACCTCTACTCGCTGGAGCCGGAGCAGGAGACCCTGTCGTTCGTGCACCGCGTGCTGCTGGCGGGCGGGTTCGGGATGCTGGCCCTGCTCGGCGTGGTGACCTGGACCATGGCGCGGCAGACCGTCACACCGGTGACTCGGGCCGCCACCGTGGCCGAGCGCCTCGCCGAGGGGCACTTGTCCGAGCGCATGCCGGGCGCCCGCGGCACCGACGAGATGGCGAGCCTCGCGCGCTCGTTCAACGAGATGGCCGAGAGCCTGCAGGACCAGATCCGGCGCATGGAGGAGCTGTCGGCCATGCAGCGCCGGTTCGTGTCCGACGTGTCGCACGAGCTGCGCACCCCGCTCACCACCATCCGGATGGCGAGCGAGATCATCCACGAGTCGCGTGAGCGGATGGGCGAGGACGGCAGCCGCTCCGCCGAGCTGCTGCTCGGCCAGATCGACCGGTTCGAGGCGCTCCTGTCCGACCTGCTGGAGATCAGCCGGTTCGACGCCGGCGCGGCCGTGCTCGACGCGGAACGCCGCGACCTGCGCGACCTCGTCATGTCCGTGGTGGAGCAGGCCGCCCCGCTCGCGGAGACCAAGGACGTGCGGGTCTCGGTCAAGCTGCCCGACACCGACGCGGCCGCCGACTTCGACCCGCGCCGCATCGAGCGCATCCTGCGCAACCTCGTGGTCAACGCGATCGAGCACGCCGAGGAGCGGCCCGTCGAGGTGACGGTCGCGGAGAACGACCGCGCGGTCGCCGTCGTCGTGCGCGACTACGGCGTGGGTATGACCAAACAGGAGGTCGAGCACGTGTTCGACCGGTTCTGGCGGGCCGACCCGGCCCGCGCCCGCACCACGGGCGGCTCGGGCCTGGGCCTGGCGATCGCGCTGGAGGACGCCCACCTGCACGCCGGACGCCTGGACGCCTGGGGCCGCCCAGGGCAGGGCGCGAGCTTCCGCCTCACGCTGCCGCGCAGCGCCGGCGTCCAGGTGGGCGAGCCGCCCGTCACGCTGGCCCCCGCCTCGCACGAGCCGGGGCTCCGGACGGGCCAGATCCCGGTGGTGCACCCGCCGACGGGCCCGACGCCGACGGCCATCCCCGACCTGGACGACCTCGACCTGGAGGTGCACTGATGCACAGGGCAGCGAACGCGGCGGTCGCGGCGGTCGCCGCGCTGGCCACCGCCGTCGGGCTGGGCGCGTGCGCGCAGATCCCGACGTCCGGCCCCGTGCGGGTGGGCAACGCGGACGTGGAGACCCAGGTCGACATCGCGATGCTGCCCCAGGGCCCGGTGCCCGGCGCGGACCCGAACGCCGTCGTGTCCGGCTTCCTCGGCGCCGCCGTCGCCGCGACCACCTCCCCGAAGGAGTTCCAGACGGCGCGCGAGTTCCTGACCGACGACGTCGCCGCCACCTGGGACCCGGGGGAGGCCGTACGCGTGGTGCGCGAGACGCCGCTGCCTGAACCGTCCGAGCGCGGGGTGGAGCTCGAGGGCACGGACACGGTGGAGGTCGTCGTGCGCGCGACGACCGTCGCGACGCTCGACAGCGTGGGCACCTACACCGAGGTCGGCAGCCCCCGGGAGCTCGGCTACCGGTTCACCCTGACCAGGACCGGCGGCGAGTGGCGCATCTCCGCGCTCGACAACGGCGTGCTCGTGCCCACCAACCTGTTCGCCAACCAGTACCGGGCGACGCGCCTGTACTTCCCGGTCGCTGAGGACGACGTCGAGAGCCTCGTCCCCGACCTGCGCTGGTTCCCGCGCCGCTCCTGGCGCACCGTGGCGGTGCACGAGCTGCTCGCGGGGCCGCCGGAGTGGCTCCAGGGGGCCACCCAGTCGCTGGTGCCCGAGGGCACCCAGCTCGCCGCGCAGTCCGTCCAGGACTCGGTCGACGGCGGCCCCGTCGCCGTGCGGCTCACCGAGGAGATCAGCACCGCCGACTCGGGCGAGCGCGCCGTGATCGCCGCGCAGATCTCCGCGACCCTCTCCGAGGGCACCGGCCGTGCCGTATCGGTCGAGCTGTTCAGCGGCCCGAACCGGCTCTCGGTCAGCGCGGCCGACATCAACCTGCCCGAGACGATCGTCCAGGCCATGGCCCTGCGCGGCGACCAGCTCTACCGGGTGGACGACGGCCAGCTCGTGGAGGTCGACCTGCCCGACCTCTCGGGGCTGCACCCCACTGCGCTCGCGATCAGTCCCTCGGCCAGGCCCATCGTGGTGCGGAACGGCGACGACCAGATCGTGGACGTGTCGCCGGAGCGGCAGGGCCAGGAGGTGCTCATGGAGGGGCCGGAGCTGGCCGCGCCGTCGGTCGACCGGTTCGACGCCACGTGGACCAGCGGCGGCACCGGCAGGCTGCGCGTGCACACGGAGACGAGCGAGGTCACCCTGGAGCCCGACTGGCTGAGCGGGCGCAAGGTGATCAGCGTGTCCGTGTCGCCGGAGGGCTCGCGCATCGCGATCGTGAGCGAGGCGCCGTCGGGCACGCAGGTGCACGTGGCGGGCATCGTGCGCGACGCCGACCACACCCCGGACAGCCTCGCGCCGCCGCTCTCGGTGGCCGCGCCCGTGAGCAGCATCGCGGAGGCCCGCTGGGCCGGGCTCACGACGCTGGCGCTCCTGACGCAGGACGGTGACGGCATGTCCGGCGTCTGGACCGCCGGCGTCGGCGGGCTCGCCGGCACCAGCGGCCAGTCGCGGCAGCTCCCCGGGCTCACCGACGTCACGCAGCTTGCCGCGGCGGTCACGGACCAGGGGATCCTCGTGGTCACGGAGGACGGCGACCTGGAGCGTGAGGAGGCGGGCGTCTGGCAGCGGTTCGCCGAGGACGTGGACCTGGTGGCCTATCCGGGCTGAGGTTCCCGGGCTTGAGGTTCGGGGCCGAGGTTCTGGGCCGAGGTCAGGTCAGGTTGGTGACGGGCGCCCCGCCGCACGGGTTGTCGAGCTGGATCACGCCGAACGTCCAGCCCTTGCGCTTGTAGAGCACCGAGGGGCGCGACGTCTCCTTGTCGATGAACAGGTAGAAGTCGTGGCCCACCATCTCCATCTCGTAGACGGCGTCGTCGAGGGTCATCGGGTCGGCGTGGTGCAGCTTCTGGCGGATCACGACCGGCGAGTCGCCGATGGTGGTCTCCACGGAGTCGCCCGGCTCTGCCAGGGCCGCCGGGGCCGAGATCTGGGGCTCTGGCGCGTTGGTGGAGCCGCTGTCGGCGTCGGTCAGGATCTTGTCGAGGGGGCGGACGTCCACGGGGGCGAGCACCTGGTGGTTCCGGTGGTCCTTGCGACGGTCCCTGGCGCGGCGCAGTCGCTCGTTGAGCTTGTCGATGGCGAGGTCGAGGGCGCCGAAGCGGTCGTCCGCCGCCGCCTCGGCGCGGATCACCGGCCCCTTCGCGCGGAGCGTGAGCTCGACGCGCTCGCGATTCTCGGAAAGTCGCGGGTTGTTCTCGTGCGTGACCTCCACGTCCACCCGACGTACGTAGGGGGACAGGAGCTCGACCTTCGCGAGCTTGTCCTCGACGTGCTGGCGAAACCGGTCCGCCACGTCCGTGTGCCTGCCGACAACGACAATTTCCATGTGCGTAACTCCGCTCCTGGCGACACCGGGCTACGCCGTCCCTTGCCGGCGGCGCGCGCCCGTCCTCTACTCGGTATGGCACCCTCTGCCGGTGCCGGGCACGAACCACCTCCCGTCGCGTGGTGCCCCGACAACATCGTCGGGACTCGGATCCTGCGTGGGAGGTTCAGGCTAACTCCGTCGCCTGGGTAACGACAGTCCCAACTGTTAGTGAACGAGATGACACGGATGTGTCACACTCGGAGGTTCGGATCGGATTTTCACCCTGGCCCGGCGGCGGGCGCCCACGGTTCTCGGCCGCTCGCGCCGGCGGCGGTGTCGCTGCCAGCACCGTTGCCCCCAGGACGTCGTGCCCGGACCCTTCGAGGGCCCGCTCGACGGCCGCCAGCGTGGCGCCCGTCGTCAGGACGTCGTCCACAAGAATGCAGACGGATCTTTGTCCGAGAGCCCTTGTTCCATGTCTCGTCATGCGGACGGAGCCGGCGAGGTTGCGTCCACGGGCGCGGGCGCCGAGGCCGACCTGGTCCCGTACCGCACCGCGGCGGGCGAGCGCTGGCACCACGCGCGCGGGCACCCCGCCGTCGCGCAGGCCGGCGGCGACTGCCCGGGCCAGCACCAGCACGGGCTCGCGGCCGCGGGCCCGGCGCGCGGCGCCGGTCGAGGGCACGGGGACGACGGCGAGCGCGGCGTCGGTCGGTGTGGCGTCGGTCGGTGCGGCGGCGAGTCGGTCGGCGGCGAGCGGGTCGACCGTGAGTGGATCGTTGCCAGACGGGTGGCGGCGGGACGGGTGGCGGCCGGACGGGTGGCGGCGGGACGGGTGGCGCCCGGACGGGTGACGGCGGGACAGCGCCGCACCGTCCGGTGCGGCCCCGAGCGCGCGGGCGAGCAGGGGTGCGAGGCGGGCCGCCGCCCGCCGCAGCGCGGGCGCGAGCAGGCGGTCGAGGTCGGCCCGCCCGCGGTCCTTCCAGTGCACGACGACGTCGCGCACCGGCCCGGTGTAGGGCGTCAGCGCCCACACGGGGACGGGCGGGACGCCGTCGAGCCGGTCCAGGCGGGGCGCGCCGTGCTCGGCGCGCCGGGGCGGGCCGGCCAGGAGCGCGGCGCAGTCCGCGCACCAGGGCACGTCGAGCTCGCCGCACGGGCAGGCGACGGGGAGCAGCAGGCGGGCGAGCTCACGGAGGGGGCGCACCCCACCACCCTGGCGGACGGCGCGGCGGGCCGCTGCTTGTCCACAGGTCACGGCGGGATGGCAGGCTCGGGCCGAACCGCAAGATGGTCCTCGTCGGATGGGCCGAGCCGCAACGTGATTGTCCATCTGACCGCCGACAAACTGCTTTGCTGCGGTTCGCCGATCCGGAGCACACGTATGTTGCGGTTCGGCCCGCCCGAACGGCCAGCACCTTCCGGCTCGGGCTCGGCACTTCTCAGACCACCGCGAATCTCAGACCACCGCGAAGGGACCATCAACCTGCGTTTCGGCGTCAGCCGCGAGCCTGGTGACCCTCGCGGCCAGGCCACTGATCGGCTCGTACCCGCCGCGCGGACCGAGTGTCAGTGGCTCACGGCACGATGGGTCCGTGCAACCGATCTCCCTGTCCCTCGACCAGGCTCGCCGGGTCGCCGTCGCGGCCCAAGGCCTGCATCGCCCGCGTACCGACGGGCCGCGCACCATGCGGCACCTGCAGGCCGTGATCGACCGGCTCGGCCTGCTCCAGATCGACTCGGTGAACGTCCTCGCGCGGGCGCACCAGCTACCCCTGTTCGCCCGGCTGGGCCCGTACGACGTCGACCTGCTGGACCGGGCCACGGCGTCGGGCAAGCATGCCCGGCGGGCCGGGAAGCGCGCGGCGGCGGACCGCCGGCTCGTCGAGAGCTGGGCGCACGTGGCAGCTTACGTGCCGCCGCACGCCTGGCCGCTGCTGGCCTTCCGGCGCCGGTGGTTCGCCCAGGAGTACGACTGGGGCGAGCTGGACGGCGTGCGCCTGCCCGACGCGCCGCAGGTCAAGGAGGTGCGTGACCTGGTGGCGGCGGAGGGACCGGTCTCGGCCTCCCAGATCCACGACCGGTTCGTGTCCGAGGGGCGTTCGGTGCGCCGCAAACGGGGCACGTGGTGGGACTGGAGCACCGAGAAGCGCGTTGTCGAGCACCTGTTCTTCACGGGCGTCGTCGTCTCGGCGGGCCGCAACTCCCAGTTCGAGCGGCTGTACGACCTGCCGGAACGCGTGCTGCCGCCGTCGGCCCTCGTGGACGTGCCGGAGGTCGAGGCGAAGCGGACGCTGCTGGAGCTCGGCGCGCGGGCGCACGGCATCGGCCTGGCGCGCTGCATCAAGGACTACTACCGGCTCAGGGGGCCGGTCGCGGACCGGGCGCTCGCTGACCTCGTGGACGAGGGGGTGCTGCTGCCCGCACGCGTGGCCGGCGGGTCGGAGCGGTGGTTCCTGCACCGCGACGCCGTCCGGCCGCGCCGGGCCACGGGGCAGGCGCTGCTCGCGCCGTTCGACCCGCTGGTGTGGGAGCGCAAGCGCCTGGAGCGGCTGTTCGGGATGCGCTACCGGATCGGTATCTACACCCCGGCCGCCCAGCGCACCGACGGGTACTACGTGCTGCCGTTCCTGGAGGACTCGCAGCTCACCGCCCGGGTGGACCTCAAGGCGGACCGTGCGGCGGGCGTGCTGCGGGTGCAGTCCGCGCATGCCGAGCCCGTGCTGACCGCGGACACGCCGGAACGCCTCGCGGCCGAGCTCGCCGCCATGGCGCGCTGGCTCGGGCTCGACGGGGTGGCGGTCGAGGACAGGGGCACGCTTTCACCCGCTCTGCGCGCGGCGACCGCGATTTCCTGAAACACACGACAACTAAACTCATGGCATGGTCACGGCTGCGATCTTCCTGGTAACCACGGTCGCGGCCGGACTGGGCGCCGTGCTGCTCCGGCTGCCGCCGCTGGTGGGCTTCCTGGTGGCCGGGTTCGCACTCCACGCGGCCGGCCTCGCGGAGCCGGGCTACCTCGGGACGATCGCCGACCTCGGCGTGACGCTGCTGCTGTTCGGCATCGGGCTCAAGCTCGACATCAAGACGCTGCTGCGCAGGGACGTCTGGCTGACCACGGTGGCGCACCTCCTGGTCAGCGTCGCGATCGCCGTCGGGTTCCTCGGCCTGCTCGGCGTGATCGGGTTCTCGATGCTCGCCGGTGAGGGCCTCGGCGTCCTCGCGCTGCTCGGGCTCGCCCTGTCGTTCTCGTCCACGGTGTTCGTGGTCAAGGTGCTGGACGGCCGCTCCGACCAGTCGGCCCTCTACGGCCGGATCGCCATCGGTGTGCTGGTCATGCAGGACCTGATCGCCGTCGTCTTCCTCTCCGTGGCCTCCGACCACCCGCCGAGCCCGTGGGCGTTCGCGCTCGTGCTGCTCGTCCCGGGGGCCTGGCTGCTGCGCCAGGTGTGGTCCAGGGTGGGGCACGGCGAGCTGCAGGCGCTGTTCGGCGTCGCGGTGGCGCTCGGCCCCGGCTACGCGCTGTTCGACGCCGTGGGGCTCAAGGGCGACCTCGGCGCGCTCGTCATGGGCATGCTCCTGGCCGGCCACCCCGCCGCCACCGAGCTGTCGCGCAATCTGTTCACCGTCAAGGAGCTGCTGCTCGTCGGCTTCTTCGTGTCCATCGGCTTCTCCGGCGAGCTCACCTGGCAGGCCGGGGTGATCGGGCTGCTCCTGCTGCTCATGCTCCCGCTGCAGGGAATCGTCACGGCCGTGCTGCTGCGCCTGATGCGGCTGCGCAAGCGCACGGCCATCCTGACCGGGCTGGTGCTGGCCAACTACTCGGAGTTCGGCCTGATCGTCGTGGCGGTCGGCTCGGAGGCCGGCCTGCTGCACGACGAGTGGCTGGTCGTGCTCGCCGTCGCCGTGGCCGCGAGCTTCGTGCTCTCCTCCGCCGTCAACACCCGGGGCAACGAGTACGCGATGGCGCTCGCCAAGCGGTTCCCGTCCAAGCCCAACGAGTGGCTGCACCGCGAGGAGCGGCTCATCGACGTCTCCGGGGCCGAGGCGCTCGTGCTCGGCATGGGCCGCGTGGGCCGCGGCGCCGTCCGCCAGCTCCGGGAGGACTACGGCATGGACGTCGTGGGCGTCGAGCACGACCCGGCCCGCGTCACCGCCCTGCGCGACCAGGGCTTCACGGTGGTGCAGGCCGACGCGACCGACATCGAGTTCTGGGCCCGCGTGCGCAGCGCGGGCGCCGTCCGGCTCGCGATCCTCGCCATGCCGTTCCACGCGGCCAACCTCATCGCGCTGTCCCAGCTCCGCGCGAGCGGCTTCGAGGGCACGGTCGCCGCCATCGCGCGGTACGACGACGACGTGGCCGAGCTCGAGCGGCACGGCGCCGACGCGGTGTTCCACCTGTACGGGACGGCGGGCCTGGCGCTCGCCGACGAGGCGGCCGAGGCGGCGCTCGGGTACCAGACGGCCGAGCGAATGCGCGACGAGCAGGCCGGACGCCGAGCCGGGGAGGCCGGGCGTCGTGACGAGGAGCCAGGGAGCCAGGAGGAGCCCGGGAGCCAGGACGAGCCCGGGAGCCAGGACCAGGAGCCCGGGCGCCGGCCGGCGCCCGAGCCGGTCGCCAGCACGGTGCCCGACACGGCGTCGAGCAGCCCGCCGGAACTCGGCGAGGCCCGCTGACGTTATTCCTGGAGCGAACCTGTCGGACCGCTGTCGGCTACGGGGCCATCGGCCCAGGTTTACGGCCTACGATGGACGACGGCGAAACTTGACGACGACCTGGGAGAACCCGCGTGTCCATCCTCGACAAGGTCCTGCGCATCGGCGAAGGACGTGTCCTGAAGAAGCTGCACAACGTGGCTGAGCAGGTCAACCGCTTGGAGCCCAGCTTCGTCGAGCTGAGCGACACCGAGCTGCGCGAGGAGACCGCGCGCTTCAGGGAACGCCTGGAGCACGGCGCGACCCTTGACGAGCTCATGCCCGAGGCGTTCGCGGCGATCCGCGAGGCGGCCCGCCGCACGCTCGGCCAGCGGCACTTCGACGTCCAGATCATGGGCGGCGCGGCGCTGCACCTCGGCAACATCGCCGAGATGCGCACCGGTGAGGGCAAGACGCTGGTGGCGACCACCGCCGCGTACCTCAACGCGCTGACGGGCGACGGCGTGCACGTCATCACCACCAACGACTACCTGGCCAAGTACCAGGGTGACCTGATGGGCCGCGTGTTCCGGTTCATGGGCATGACCACCGGGGTGATCCTGTCGGGCCAGACCCCGGCGCAGCGCCGCGAGATGTACGCGGCGGACATCACCTACGGCACGAACAACGAGTTCGGCTTCGACTACCTGCGCGACAACATGGCCTGGTCCATGGACGACCTGGTGCAGCGCGGGCACAACTACGCCATCGTCGACGAGGTGGACTCGATCCTCATCGACGAGGCGCGTACGCCGCTGATCATCTCCGGCCCGGCCGCCGGTGACGCGAACCGCTGGTACACCGAGTTCGCCAAGGTCGTGCTCCGCCTGGTGCCCACGGTGGACTACGAGGTGGACGAGAAGAAGCGCACCGTCGGCGTGCTCGAGCCGGGCATCGCGAAGATCGAGGACTACCTCGGCATCGACAACCTCTACGAGTCGCTCAACACCCCGCTGATCGGGTTCCTGAACAACGCCATCAAGGCGAAGGAGCTGTTCAAGCGCGACAAGGACTACGTCGTGCTGAACGGCGAGGTGATGATCGTCGACGAGCACACCGGCCGTATCCTCGCCGGCCGCCGCTACAACGAGGGCATGCACCAGGCGATCGAGGCCAAGGAGGGGGTGGAGATCAAGGCGGAGAACCAGACGCTCGCCACGATCACCCTCCAGAACTACTTCCGCCTGTACAAGAAGCTCTCCGGCATGACCGGTACGGCCGAGACCGAGGCCGCGGAGTTCCAGGGCACGTACAAGCTCGGTGTGGTGCCGATCCCGACGAACAACCCGCCGCAGCGCATCGACCAGCCCGACCTCGTGTACAAGAACGAGGACGGCAAGTTCAACGCCGTGGTCGCGGACATCGTGGAGCGGCACGCCTACGGCCAGCCGGTCCTGGTGGGTACCACGAGCGTCGAGAAGTCGGAGCTCCTGAGCGCCAAGCTCAAGAAGGCCGGCGTGCCGCACAACGTGCTCAACGCCAAGGAGCACGAGCGCGAGGCGGCCGTCGTCGCGATGGCGGGCCGCAAGGGCGCCGTGACGGTCGCCACGAACATGGCGGGCCGCGGTACGGACATCATGCTCGGCGGCAACGCGGAGCACATCGCGGTGGCAGAGCTCGCCGAGCGCGGCCTCGACCCGGTGGAGACGCCGGAGGAGTACGAGGCGGCCTGGCCGGAGGCGCTGGAGAAGGCGAAGGCGCGCGTCGCCGCCGAGCACGACGAGGTCAAGGCGGCCGGCGGCCTGTACGTGCTCGGCACCGAGCGCCACGAGTCCCGCCGCATCGACAACCAGCTCCGCGGCCGTTCGGGCCGCCAGGGCGACCCGGGCGAGTCGCGGTTCTACCTGTCGATGCAAGACGACCTGATGCGCCTGTTCAACTCGGGCCTCGCTGAGTCGATGATGAACCGTGCCGGGTTCCCGGACGACATGCCGCTGGAGTCCAAGATGGTCACGCGCGGCATCATGTCCGCGCAGGGCCAGGTGGAGTCCCGCAACTTCGAGATCCGCAAGAACGTCCTCAAGTACGACGACGTCCTGTCCCGCCAGCGCACCGTCATCTACGCCGAGCGCCTGCGCGTGCTGGAGGGCGAGGACCTGCGCGAGCAGGTGCAGCACTTCCTCACGGACACCATCACGGACTACGTGACCAACGCGACGGCGGAGGGCACGCCGGAGCAGTGGGACCTGGACGCGCTGTGGACGGCACTCAAGGCCGTGTACCCCGTGTCCCTGACGCCGGAGGAGATCGCGGAGGAGGCCGGCGGGCTGGACCGGCTCAGCGGCGACATGCTGCTGGAGGAGATCCTGTCCGACGCGCGGGTCGCCTACGAGGCGCGCGAGGAGGAGCTCTCGCCCGCCGCCATGCGCCAGCTCGAGCGCCGCGTGGTGCTGTCCGTGCTGGACCGCAAGTGGCGCGAGCACCTCTACGAGATGGACTACCTCAAGGAGGGCATCGGGCTGCGCGCCATGGCCCAGCGCGACCCGCTGGTCGAGTACCAGCGCGAGGGCTTCCAGCTCTTCCAGGCCATGACCGACGCCATCAAGGAGGAGTCGGTCGGGTTCCTGTTCAACCTCGAGGTCACGGTCCAGCAGCCGGACGCCGAGCAGGCCGGCGAGGGCGGCTCGGAGCTGCCCGCCGTCGGACCGGTGCCGCCGCGTGGCCGCCTGGGCACGGGTCAGCCCGACGCGCCGCCCACCGCGCAGATCCCGGTGCTCCAGCCGGCGTCGGTGCCGCGGCAGGGTCAGCCCGGTCAGCCGCCGGCACCGCGGCCGCGCCGTGCGGCCGGCGCCGCGACGGAGCCGATCCTGCTCGCGAAGGGTCTCGACACCCCGAACCGGCAGCAGCCGCTGACCTACTCGGCCCCGAGCGAGGACGGTTCCGGCTCCGCGTTCATGCAGTCGCCGGACGGCGCCCGCCGTCGGGCCGCGCTGCACGGCGAGGCGACCTCCGCCGCGAGCGACGGCCGCACGTTCCCCGGTACGCCGCGCAACGCGCAGTGCCCGTGCGGCTCGGGCAAGAAGTACAAGGTCTGCCACGGCGTCAACGAGGCCTGACGACCCGCCGTCGGCTGAGGTGTCAGACCCTCAGGTCACCCCGCGTGACCTGAGGGTCTGACCCGTTCGTGGGCGACCGGTGCGCCGGGCAGCCGGACATTCCATGAGGTTTCCGGCGCCGGCCGTGAGACGGGCCCCTCGTGTGTCAGACGGTGCGGTTACCCTGATCGCAGACGTCCGGAACTCCCGTGTGGACCACCACCGGACCGGACCGTTTCCCCGAAGACGAAAGCAGGATCGCCGTGCCTGTTCCTGTCCCCGAGCCCGTCCCCGAGCCCGCACGCGGGCTGCGCGTCGCACTGCTCGGCTGTGGCGTCGTGGGCACGGAGGTGGCCCGCATCCTCCTGGAGCAGGGCACGGACCTGGCCGCCCGCGTGGGAGCGCCGCTGGAGCTCGCCGGGATCGCGGTCCGCGACGCGAGCCGTCCGCGCGACGGCGCGATCCCGGCTGACCTGCTGACCGAGGACGCGGAGTCGCTCGTGGACGGCGCGGACATCGTCATCGAGGTGATGGGCGGCATCGAGCCCGCGCGCGGCCTGCTGCTGCGGGCGATCGAGGGCGGGGCCGCCGTCGTCACCGCGAACAAGGCCCTGCTGGCCGCGGACGGTCCCACGCTCTACAAGGCCGCCGACTCCGCGGGGGTCGACATCTACTACGAGGCCGCCGTCGCCGGCGCCATCCCGATCGTGCGGCCGGTGCGCGAGTCGCTCGCGGGCGACCACGTGCGCCGCGTGCTGGGCATCGTGAACGGCACCACGAACTACGTGCTGGACCAGATGGCCACGAGCGGTCTCGACCTCGACCAGGCGGTCAAGCAGGCGCAGGAGCTCGGCTACGCCGAGGCGGACCCCACCGCCGACGTCGAGGGGTACGACGCGGCGGCGAAGGCCGCGATCCTCGCCAGCCTCGCCTTCCACACCCGGGTCTCGGCGGACGACGTCGCCCGCGAGGGCATCACCGCCGTCACGTCCGACGACGTCGCGTGGGCTGCCCGGACCGGCCATGCCGTGAAGCTGCTGGCCATCGCCGAGCAGACCGGTGAGGGCGTCTCGGTGCGCGTGCACCCGGCGCTGGTGCCGCTGGAGCACCCGCTGGCGGGCGTGAAGGGTGCGTTCAACGCGATCTTCGTCGAGGCGGACGCCGCCGGCCCGCTCATGTTCTACGGCCAGGGTGCCGGCGGCAGGCCCACGGCGTCGGCGGTGCTGGGCGACGCCGTCGCCGCGGCGCGCCACCGCGTGCTGGGCGGCAAGGGCCCGCAGGAGTCCACCTACGCGGCCCGCCCGCTGCTCCCGGCCGACGCCGCGGTGACGCGCTACCAGGTCCGCCTGCTCGTCGTGGACCTGCCGGGTGTGCTCGCCCAGGTCGCCGGCGTGGTGGGCGACCACGGCGTGTCGATCGACACCGTGCGCCAGACTGGTCCCTCCGAGGGCACGGCAGAGCTGCTCCTGACCACCCATGCCGCCCGCGAGGCGTCGCTGGCCGCCACCATCGCGGCGGTGCGCACGCTCGAACCGGTCCGCGAGATCACGTCCGTCCTGAGAGTCGAAGGCTGAACCCGTGCCTCCTGTGCTGCCCGCTGAACCGAACGTCCCGTCCGCCGCCTCCGGCGCGGCTCCCGCCTCTGGTGCGGCTCCCGCACCGGGTGCGTCTCCCGCTCTGGGTGCGGCCGCGGCTCCCGCGTCCCGCCTCTGGCGCGGCGTGATCGCCGAGTACGCCGACCGCCTGCCCGCTCATGTGCAGCAGACGGTCGTGACGCTGGGCGAGGGCGGCACGCCGCTGGTCCCGGCTCCCGCGCTGTCCGAGCGCACGGGCGCCGAGGTCTACGTCAAGGTCGAGGGCATGAACCCGACCGGCTCGTTCAAGGACCGCGGCATGACCACCGCGATCTCCGCGGCGGCCGGGCGCGGCGCCCAGGCCGTGGTGTGCGCGTCGACGGGCAACACGTCGGCGTCGGCCGCCGCCTACGCGACGCGTGCGGGCATGGTCTGCGCCGTGCTCGTGCCGGACGGCAAGATCGCCATGGGCAAGCTGAGCCAGGCGGTGGCGCACGGCGCGCGCCTGCTGCAGGTGGACGGCAACTTCGACGACTGCCTGGTGGCGGCCCGCAAGCTCGCGGACACCCACCCGGTCGAGCTCGTGAACTCGGTGAACCCGGACCGCATCGAGGGGCAGAAGACCGCCGCGTTCGAGATCGTGGACGCGCTCGGCGACGCACCGGACATCCACCTGCTGCCCGTCGGCAACGCCGGGAATATCACGGCCTACTGGAAGGGTTACACCGAGTACGCAGAGGCCGGGGTCGCGAGCAAGGCGCCCGTGATGTGGGGCTTCCAGGCCGCCGGCGCCGCCCCGATCGTCAAGGGGCACCCGGTCGACGAGCCCGACACCATCGCCACCGCGATCCGCATCGGCAACCCCGCGTCCTGGGAGCAGGCCGAGCAGGCGAGGGACTCGTCCGGCGGCGTCATCGAGGCCGTGACGGACGAGCAGATCCTCGCGGCGCACCGGATCCTGTCGGCCGAGGTGGGCGTGTTCGTCGAGCCGGCGTCCGCTGCGGGCGTCGCGGGCCTCCTGGCCCGCCACGAGCGCGGCTTGGTGCCCGCGGGGGCGCGCATCACGATCACCGTGACCGGCCACGGTCTCAAGGACCCGGGCTGGGCGCTGCGGACCCCCGACGGCGGCGAGGTGGAGCCCGTGCGGGTGTCCGCCGACGTCGTGTCGATCGCCGACGCTCTGTCACTCTGATGCAGCTCGGCGCCGACCACGTGCGGGTCCGGGTGCCCGCCACCAGCGCGAACCTTGGGCCGGGCTTCGACTCGCTCGGCCTGGCCCTCGCCCTGTACGACGAGGTCGAGGTGCGCCTGGTCGCCCGTGACGAGGTAGAGGTAGAGGTCGACGGCGAAGGTGCGGGGGAGGTCCCGCTGGGGGAGGAGCACCTGGTGGTGCGCGCCCTGCGCCGCACCATGGACCTGGCTGGCGCCGTGCCCACCGGCATCCACATGACGTGCCACAACGTGATCCCGCACGGCAGGGGGCTGGGATCGTCGTCGGCCGCCGTGGTGGCGGGGATCGTGGCGGCGCGCGCCCTGCTGGCCGACCCGCGCGCGATCGACGCCGCCACGGTGCTGGCGCTGGCCACGGAGTTCGAGGGGCATCCGGACAACGCGGCGCCCGCCATCCAGGGCGGCGCCACGGTTGCCTGGACCACCGACGACGGCCCGCGCGCGGTCGGGCTGGACGTCGACCCGGCGATCGAGGCCACCGTGCTGGTCCCCGACGCCCGGCTCGCCACTGCTCGGGCGCGGGCGGCTCTGCCCGCCCGGGTGTCGCACGGCGACGCCGCCTTCACCGCCGGCCGCGCGGCCCTGCTGGTGGAGGCGCTGGCCCGGCGCCCGGAGCTGCTGTTCGACGCGACGGAGGACCGGCTGCACCAGTCGTACCGCACGGCGGTGCTGGGGGCGTCCAGCGAGCTGCTGCGCGCCCTGCGCGCCGAGGGCGTTCCCGCTACCATCTCGGGCGCGGGGCCGACCGTCCTGGTCCTCGCGGGGCCCGAGCACCGGGCCCGGCGGGACGCCGTCCTGGCCGAGCTGGTGGACGAGACGGCGGGCTGGCAGCGGCTGAGCCCCGAGATCGACATGACAGGTGCACGTGCCCGAAGGATGACCGGAAACACCGGTGCGCTATCGTCCGGCTCGTCAGGTGCAAACGGGCCGCATGTCGTACCAGGATCGCCGGCAGTACGGGGTGGTAGTATGCAATGAACCTTCGGGATCGCACGTCCTGAGCCATTCGGCAGAGTCTCGTCAGTGCAGGGTTCCCATCCAGCAGAGTCTCAGCCGCTCAGCCGTGCCCGTAGCAGGCCGTCAAGCAGGCGGCCACCGCATCTCGCGAGAAGGCAGACAACGCCCCCGTCCGCCGTCGTCGTCGTACCACTGATGCGAGGTTTTTCGCGTTCTGGCCGCATCGTGCCGGGCGCCCACTATCCCGCGGCCCGCGATAGGCGATCAGCCGCAGTTCGAGGGGGAAGGGTCCTTCGTGACAGACACCACTGATAACGCTCAGTCAGCCACCGGCCGTGCGGCCGGGACCGGAGCACTGAGCAGCATGCGCCTCGCCGAGCTCCAGGCACTCGCCGGAGACCTGGGCGTGAAGGGCACCTCCAGGATGCGCAAGAGCGACCTCGTGGACACCATCCGCGAGAAGACGGGGGGCGCGACGAAGCGCTCGGACCGTGCCGCTTCCGTCCAGGAGCAGCTCACCACCGACAAGCCTGCCCGTTCCGAGGCGCCGGTCGCCGCCGCCGAGGTCACCACCCCGGGCGTGCGCGCCGACGCGAGCACGGACGCCGACAAGGCCGCCCGCCTCGCCGAGCTCGCCGAGGCCGTAGCGGCCCCGCGCGAGCAGAACGGCGGACGCCGCGCCGGCCGCGGCCAGGGTGCCCCGGACGGGACCACCGACAAGGCCGCCGACGAGAAGGGCCGCAGCGCGCAGTCCGGCGGTCGGCAGAACGACCGGAACGGCCGCGGCGGCGACCGCACGGCCGACCGGAACGCCGACCGGGCCGAGCGCGGCAACGGCCGCAACGCCGAGCGGAACAACGACCGCAACAACGATCTGGACGAGGACCGCGGCTCGCGCCGCCGTCGTGGCCGCGACCGGGGCCGGGACCGCAAGCGCGGCCGCGGCCGCCAGGGGCCGGACGTCGCGGGTCTCGAGAACGTCGAGGTGCGCGAGGACGACGTGCTGCTGCCCGTCGCCGGCATCCTGGACATCCTCGACAACTACGCGTTCGTGCGGACGTCGGGCTACCTGCCCGGCAACAACGACGTCTACGTGTCGCTGAACCAGGTCAAGAAGTCCGGCCTGCGCCGCGGCGACGCCGTCGTCGGTGCCGTGCGCCAGCCGCGCGAGGGCGAGGAGCCGCCGCAGCAGCAGAGCGGGCGCAACGCAAAGGTCAACAAGTTCAACGCCCTGGTGCGCCTGGACTCGGTGAACGGCATGACGCCGGAGGAGGCGCGCGAGCGCCCCGAGTTCACCAAGCTGACGCCGCTGTACCCGCAGGAGCGCCTGCGCCTGGAGAACCCCGAGGCGACCAAGCTCACGCCGCGTGTGATCGACATCGTCGCGCCGATCGGCAAGGGCCAGCGCGGCCTCATCGTCGCGCCGCCCAAGGCCGGCAAGACGCTGATGATGCAGCAGATCGCCAACGCGATCACCACCAACAACCCTGAGGTCCACCTCATGGTCGTGCTGGTGGACGAGCGCCCGGAAGAGGTCACCGACTTCGAGCGCTCGGTCAAGGGCGAGGTCATCTCCTCGACCTTCGACCGGCACGCCTCGGACCACACGCTGGTCGCCGAGCTCGCTATCGAGCGGGCCAAGCGCCTCGTGGAGCTGGGCCAGGACGTCGTGGTGCTGCTCGACGGCATCACCCGCCTGTCGCGCGCCTACAACCTGGCCGCCCCGGCGTCGGGCCGCATCCTGTCCGGTGGTGTGGACGCCGCCGCGCTCTACCCGCCCAAGAAGTTCTTCGGCGCCGCCCGCAACATCGAGGACGGCGGCTCGCTCACCATCCTCGCCACGGCGCTGGTCGAGACCGGCTCGAAGATGGACGAGGTGATCTTCGAGGAGTTCAAGGGCACCGGCAACATGGAGCTGCGCCTGTCGCGGTCCCTGGCCGAGAAGCGCATCTTCCCGGCGATCGACGTCAACAGCTCGAGCACCCGGCGCGAGGAGATCCTCATGTCGAAGGACGAGCTCGCCATCGTCTACAAGCTGCGCCGCGTCATGGGCGCGCTCGACCAGACGCAGGCCGCCGAGCTGCTGCTCGGGCAGCTCAAGAAGACCAAGACCAACGTCGAGTTCCTGCTGCACGTGCAGAAGACGACGCCGGGTGGTCTCACGGAGGACGAGAACGTCGGCGAGACTGTCTGAAAGACAGAAGTCACACCCGCCTCTCCCACCCCACGGGCGAGGTCGTGGCAGAATAATGGGCTGGCTCGCTGGTTCACGGCCTGCGTACCGCAGGGCGACCCAGCGGCATCACACCAAGGAGCAACATGAGGTCCGGTATCCACCCCGAGTACGTCGTCACGCAGGTCACCTGCACCTGTGGTAACACCTTCACGACGCGTAGCACCGAGACGTCCGGCAAGATCAACGCCGACGTCTGCAGCGCCTGCCACCCGTTCTACACGGGCAAGCAGAAGATCATGGACACCGGTGGCCGCGTGGCCCGGTTCCAGCAGCGCTACGGCAAGAAGGCCGCCGACAAGTAGCGACTCCGCAGCGCCGGTGGTCCGGCCCGACAACCTCTCCAGGGGCAGTCGGGAGCCGGATCACCGGCGCTGTTGCTTTGCCCAGCTGTTGTTCGCCTATACCCCCGTCGAGCACCGGACCTTCGCCCTCCCGCCGCTGGCAGGGCGAAGGACCAGCACTCGACGACCGCCGTCCATGGGAGAGACCGTGACCGAGTCGTTCGCCGCCGTCGGACCGCTGCTCAGCGAGCATGCCGAGATCGAGGCGGCGCTGGCGGACCCCGCCGTCCACGCGGACGCGGGCCGCGCCCGCACGCTCGGGCGGCGGTACGCGGAGCTGAACCAGGTGGTGGGCGCCTACCGCGCGTGGGAGCAGGCGCGCGACGACGCCGCGGCCGCCGCCGAGCTGGCCGCCGACGACGCCTCGTTCGCCGAGGAGCTGCCGAGCCTCAAGGAGGCCGAGGCGGCCGCCGAGGAGAAGCTGCGGCGCGTGCTGGTCCCGCGCGACCCCGACGACGGCCGCGACGTGATCCTCGAGATCAAGGCGGGCGAGGGGGGCGCGGAGTCCGCGCTGTTCGCGGGCGACCTGCTGCGCATGTACCTGCGGTACGCGGAGCAGCGCGGCTGGTCCACGCAGCTCCTTGAGGCGACGGAGTCCGACCTGGGCGGGTACAAGGACGTGCAGGTCGCCATCAAGGCCAAGAATGTCCAGGGCCCGGAGGACGGCGTCTGGCACAGCCTCAAGTACGAGGGCGGCGTGCACCGCGTGCAGCGCGTGCCGGTCACGGAGTCGCAGGGCCGCATCCACACGTCGGCGGCGGGTGTGCTCGTGTTCCCGGAGGTCGACGACCCGGGGGAGCTGGAGATCGACCAGAACGACCTGCGGATCGACGTCTACCGGTCTTCCGGCCCTGGCGGGCAGTCCGTGAACACCACCGACTCCGCCGTGCGCATCACGCACCTGCCCACCGGCATCGTCGTCTCGATGCAGAACGAGAAGTCGCAGCTCCAGAACCGCGAGCAGGCGATGCGCGTGCTGCGCGCCCGGCTGCTCGCCGCGCAGGCAGAGGCCGCGGCCGCCGAGGCGGCGGATCTGCGCCGCTCGCAGGTGCGCACTGTGGACCGCTCCGAGCGGATCCGCACGTACAACTTTCCCGAGAACCGGATCGCCGACCACCGCACCGGGTACAAGGCGTACAACCTCGACCAGGTGCTGGACGGCGAGCTGGACCCGGTGGTGCGGTCCGCGATCGACGCCGACGAGGCGGCGCGGCTCGCGGCGGCCTCCGGTGCCTGACGGCGTCGTCGTCCCTCGTGCCGGCGTCGTCCGCCGTACCGGCTTCGTATTGCCCGGCTTCGTATTGCCTGTCGGGGTAGCCGCGCGGCAGGCTTCTGTCGTGGTGGGAGGAAAGCAGTGAGCGCGGAGCTGTTGAAGTGGGCCCACGAGGAGCTGGCCGACGCCGGGGTCGGGTCGCCTCAGGCCGATGCCGAGACGCTGCTGGCGCATGCGCTCGGGGTGGACAGGGGAGAGCTGCGGCGCCGGCTCGTGCTGGGCCGCGAGGTGTCCGACGACGTCGCGCGCGCCTACGCGGGCCTGATCGCCCGCCGGGCGGCGCGCGAGCCCCTGCAGCACCTGACGGGTGTCGCACCGTTCCGGCACCTGGAGCTGGCCGTCGGGCCGGGGGTCTTCGTGCCGCGGCCCGAGACCGAGGAGGTCGCCCAGGTGGCGATCGACGAGGCGGCGAGGATCGTCGGCGACCGGGGCGGTGCGGGCGCGATAGTCGTCGACCTGTGCACCGGGTCCGGGGCCATCGCGCTGGCCGTCGCCACGGAGGTGCCCGGCGCGCGCGTGCACGCCGTCGAGCTGGACAAGGACGCCCACGCCTGGGCGGAGCGCAACGTCGACGCGCTGAGCGCCGTGGCGGCGGGCCTGGACCCGGACGCCACGCCCGAGACGCCGCCGGAGCGGATCGTGCGGCTCGTCAAGGGCGACGCCCGCACCGCGCTGTACGGGCTCGACGGGACTGCCGACGTCGTCGTGTCGAACCCGCCGTACGTGCCGTCCGACGCCGTGCCGGTGGACCCGGAGGTCGCCGAACACGACCCGGCCGTCGCGCTGTACGGGCTGGGGCCGGACGGGCTGGAGGTGCCGCGCGGCATCACCGCGGCGGCTGCGCGGCTGCTGCGGCCCGGCGGGCTCTACGTCATGGAGCACGCGGAGGTCCAGGCCGAGGCGGCGCGCGACATGGTCGCGGCGGCCCGCGACGTCGAGGGGCGGCTCGCGTTCGGGGAGCCCGAGACGCGCAAGGACCTCACGGGCCGGGCCCGGATGGTCGTCGCGCGCCGCCTGGCTTGATCGTCGCGCAAGAGTTCATGGGGTCGCCGGGGGCATTTTCGGGTGCAGCGGGGCATTTTCGAGGGCGGCTGAGCATTTTCGGGGGCATATCTGTCGGCAGTCGGGCATCTCCGTTGCTACCGTGAAAGCATGAGCGCCGTACCGGACTGGATGCGCCCTCCACGCGAGGAGGGCTGGCTCGCGGACGACCTGGACAACGTCCCCGAGGCTCCGCGGCACACCGAACTGATCGACGGAGCGCTCGTATTCATGATGTCCCCACAGCGCACGTGGCACGGCCGCGTGATTCTCTCTGTGTGGCAGTACCTCGACCGGCAGGCCCCCGACGGGGTGAACGTGGAGACCGAGATGACCGTTCGGCTCGACGAGCACAATCGTCCTGAGCCGGACGTCGTGGTGACAACGGCCGCCTTGGACCCGGACCGCACGTGGCATGCCCCGGACGACGTGCTGCTCGTCGTCGAGGTGGTCTCGCCCGAGTCGGAGCACCGCGACCGTACGGTCAAGCACCGCAAGTACGCCGAGGCCGGCATCCCCGGCTACTGGCGGGTGGAGAACGAGAGCGGCGTCAACACGGTCCACGTCTACGAGCTGGACTCCGCTACGAGCGCCTATGTGGCCACGGGAATCTTCCGCGAGGATCTCAAGCTCGACCGGCCGTTCCACATCGAGTTCGACGTGCGGAACCTGTTTCCCTGAGGGATTGCCCGCTGCCATCGGGCAGGTTTCGCCGTCGCGCGCCGCTTGACTCCCGGATCGTGAAAGACTGGTCCGCGTGAGTGTGCCTGTGCATCCCGTGCTCGACGCCACCGACCCGCAGACCTGGGGCCCCGCCATCGACGAGGCGGTCAATGCGATCTCCCGCGGTGGCCTCGTGGTCCTGCCCACCGACACCGTGTACGGCATCGCCGCCGACGCGTTCGACGAGGACGCCGTAGCCGCGCTGCTGGCGGCCAAGGGCCGCGGCCGGCAGATGCCGCCGCCCGTCCTGGTGGGGGAGGTCGCGACCCTCGACGGTCTGGCCACCGACGTGCCCGATGACGCCCGCCGGCTCGTCGAGGCCTTCTGGCCCGGCGGCTTCACGATCATCCTGCGCGCGCAGCCGTCGCTGCAGTGGGACCTCGGCGACACGGGCGGCACCGTCGCCCTGCGCATGCCGGACCACCCGGCGGCGCTCGCCCTGCTCAAGCGCACCGGCCCGCTGGCCGTGTCGAGCGCCAACAAGTCGGGCAGCCCCGCCGCGCAGGACGTCGAGGACGCCGCGCAGCAGCTCGGCGGTTCCGTCGCCGTCTACCTGGACGGGGGCCGAGCGCCGGGCGGCGTCGCCTCCACCATCGTGGACGCCACCGGCCCGGAGCTGCGCGTGGTCCGGGAGGGCGCGGTGCCGCTGGACGCGCTGCGCGAGGTCGTCGACGTCGAGGGGCCCCGCGTACCGCCGGAGAGCGGCCCCGTACCGCCGGAGGGCGGCCCCGTACCGCCGGAGGGCGGCCCGGGCGTGCCCCCCGCCGACCCGAGCCGGCCCTCGGCCGGCACCGCGGAGGACGACGAGTGAGGGTGTACCTGCTCCTGATGCTCGTGGCCGCCGCGGTCACGTTCCTGACCACGCCCTTCGCCCGCTGGGTCGCGCTCAAGACCTCCGCCATCTCCGCCGTGCGCGCCCGCGACGTGCACTCCGTGCCCACGCCCCGCCTCGGCGGGCTGGCCATGCTCATCGGCATCGTCGGGTCGGTGCTGCTGGCCTCCCAGATGCCGTTCCTGTCCGGGGTCTTCGAGGACCGCCAGGCGTGGGGCATCGTGGGCGGCGCCGCGATCGTGTGCGCGCTGGGCTGGGCCGACGACAAGTGGGACCTCGACTGGGTCACCAAGCTCGCCGGCCAGGTGCTGGCCGCGGGGTTCATGGCCCTCCAAGGCGTCCAGCTCATCACGCTGCCGATCGCCGGGACGACCATCCCGTCGTCGCGCATGTCGCTCGTGGTGACCGTCCTGGTGGTGGTCATCGCGATGAACGCGGTGAACTTCGTGGACGGCCTGGACGGCCTGGCAGCGGGCATCGTCGCGATCGGCGGGGCCGCGTTCTTCCTGTACGCCTATGGGCTCACGGCGGAGGCGACCCCGGAGAACTACGCCAGCCTCGCGTCGCTGATGCTCGCGGTCCTGGTCGGCGTGTGCATCGGGTTCCTGCCGCACAACTTCTTCCCCGCGCACATCTTCATGGGTGACGCCGGATCCATGCTGATCGGCCTCGTCATGGCCGGCGCGGCGATCACCGTGACCGGCAACGTCGACCCGGCCGTCATGACGGGTGCGCAGGCGCTGCCCGCGTTCATCCCGCTGCTGCTGCCCGTCGCTGTGCTCATGCTGCCGCTGCTCGACATGGGTCTCGCAGTGATCCGGCGGCTGGCCGCGGGCAAGTCGCCCATGGCACCCGACCGCATGCACCTGCACCACCGCATGCTGGCCCTCGGCCACTCCCACCGCCGCGCCGTGGTGATCCTCTACGTGTGGACCGCCGTCTTCGCGTTCAGCGCGGCGGCGCTCGTGCAGTGGGAGTGGCGGATCGTGCTGGTCTGGACCACGGTGTTCGTCGTCCTCGCGCTGCTGGCCACCCTCGGCCCGCTGCGCCACCGCGGCCGGTTCCTGGACGACGACGTGGCGCTCTCTGGCCAGACGCCGAAGGTTCCTGCTCCCGCCGGTGCGCCGGTGGGGGGCGTCGTCGCGCAGAGCGCCACTTCCGAGAGTGCCGCTGCCAAGACAGCCGCCATCAAGACCGCTGCCACCGAGACCGCCGCCGTCAAGACCGGCGCCACCAAGACCGGCGCCACCAAGACCACTGCCAGGACCAAGGAGACCGTCGAATGACCGACCAGGCGCCCGACGCCCCCGACACCTCTGCCGACGACGCCCCCGATGCCTCGGCCGCGTCGCGGATCGCCGCCGAGCGGACTGTTGCCGAGCGGACTGTCGCAGAGCGGACCGTGCTGCGCACCGCCCTGCGGGACGGACTGTTCCTCGTGGCGGGGCTCGCCGTCCTCGGCTCGGTGGTCGGATTCTTCGTCGCCGCCCTGCCAGGTCTGTGGGGCGCGCTGATCGGCGCGGCCCTCGCCGCGTTCTTCTGCGGGACCACCGTGTGGTCGATGCTCTACACGGTCGGCAAGGGTGCCACCACGATGGGCGCCGTGGTGATGGGGAGCTGGCTCGCCAAGATGGTGGTGCTCATCGTCGTCCTGGTGGTCCTCACCCAGTTCGACTTCTACGACCGCGTGGTCCTGTTCTTGGTGCTGCTGATCGGCGCGGTGGGCTCGGCCCTGCTCGACTACCGCGCGGTCAAGGGCGGGCGGATCCCCTACGTCCAGCCCGGCGTCCAGCCCGGCTCCGAGGCCTGAGGGCAGGCCTTGGGCGGCCGGCGACCCGCCGAGGGGTTGCGCAATATGTCACAAGGGGCCGCGCACTGCGGTTCCACGGCCAAAACCGCACGGGACATAGGTTAGGCTTACGACGAATCCATGACGGCCAGGCCCGACGGCGCGCCCGTTCCGCCACCTTGCGGAGACGCGCGCGGGGCCTAATGACCACCTGGGAGTCCTCCTGTCCACGTATGCGACGTCCGCCATCCTCGCCGCCGCCGAAGGCCACGAGGGTGAGGGCGGCTTCCACACGCCGTCGATCACCGACTTCTTCCCGTCGGCCATCCTTTTCGAAGGCACCATCTTCCAGATCGACCGCGTCTGGATCATCCGGATCATCGCCACCCTCGTGCTGCTGGCGGTCTTCATGATCGCCGCGCGCCGGGCCACCGTGGTGCCGGGCCGGTTCCAGGCGGGTGTCGAGTACCTGCTGGACTTCGTCCGGGTGCAGATCGGCGAGGAGATCCTGGGCAAGGACAACGCCAAGCGTTTCCTGCCCATGCTCACCACCATCTTCTTCACCATCCTCGCGTTCAACCTCACGGGTGTGATCCCGGGGCTGAACCTCGCCGCGACCTCGCGCATCGGCGTGCCGCTGCTCCTCGCGCTCTGGGTGTTCGTCACCTACTGGGCGGTCGGCATCCGCAAGCACGGGCTGGGCGGGTACCTGAAGTCGAACCTGTTCCCGCCCGGCGTGCCGTGGCCCATCTACTTCATCCTGACGCCGATCGAGCTGCTGCAGATCCTGGTCATCCGGCCCGGCTCGCTGATGGTGCGACTCGTGGCCAACATGGTCGCAGGCCACATCATGCTCGTGCTCTGCTTCGCCGCCACGCAGTTCTTCGTCGTGGACTCGGCGGGCACCGGCCTGATGGCCTTCGGGGTCCTGACGCTGCCGGCCGGCATCTTCATGACGCTGTTCGAGCTGCTGGTCGCGTTCCTGCAGGCGTACATCTTCGCGCTGCTGGCCGCTGTCTACATCAACATGTCGCTGGAGGAGGAGCACTGATAGCTCCTCCGGGCGGCGCCGCATAGCTACCTGGAAAACCCGCGACGGGCGCACCAGCGCCTTCGCACACCACGCGACGCCGGACCGACCGGTCCGGCGCCCAACGGAAGGAAGACGCAAGTGGACTTCACCACTACTCTCGCCGAGGTCAACGGTAACCTGAACGCGATCGGCTACGGCCTGGCCGCGACGGGTCCGGGTATCGGTCTCGGTATCCTCATCGGCAAGACCATCGAGGGTATGGCCCGTCAGCCCGAGGTCGCCGGCCAGCTCCGCGCCACCATGTTCCTGGGTGTCGCGTTCGTCGAGGTGCTCGCCCTGCTCGGGCTCGTCGCCGGCTTCCTGTTCGTCTGATGGCCGCGCACTCGAGCGCCGCCGTCGTAGCGGCGCAGACGGAGGAGCCGCAGGGCATCGACCTGTTCCTGCCCGCCGGCTACGACCTGTTCTGGTCCGCGGTGGTCCTCGTGGTCATCGCGGCCGTGTTCTACCGGTACGTCCTGCCCCAGATGAACAAGGTGCTGGACGAGCGTGCCTCGCTCATCGAGGGCGGCATCGAGAAGGCCGAGGCGGCCCAGAAGCAGGCCGACGAGGCTCTGGCCCAGCAGCAGCAGCTCCTCGCCGAGGCCCGCGCCGAGGCGGCGCAGGTCCGCGAGGAGGCGCGTGCCGAGGGCACCGCGATCGTCAAGGACCTGCGGGCCAAGGCGAACGAGGAGGCGGAGCGCATCAGCGAGACGGCGCACCGCCAGATCGAGGCGGAGCGGCAGGCCGCGTCCGTGTCCCTGCGCACGGAGGTCGGCGCGCTCGCGACCGAGCTCGCGTCGAAGATCGTCGGTGAGTCCCTGGAGGACTCGGCCCGGCAGTCGCGCGTGGTGGACCGCTTCCTCGACGAGCTCGAGGCCAGCCAGGCTGTGGCGAGCAACGCCGGGGCGAGCAACGCTGGGGCGAGCAACAAGGCCGTGGCAAGCAACAAGGAGGCGTGATGCGGGGAACGAGCGGGGCATCGCTGACGGCGGCGCAGGAGCGCTTCGAGCCGGTGCTGCGGGCAGCGGGTGCCGACGCGCTGAGCCTGGGCGAGCAGCTGCTCACCCTGGTGTCGGCGCTCGACGACTCCGCCGCGCTGCGCCGCTCGCTCGCCGACCCGTCCCGTGAGGGCGAGGCGAAGGCCGGCCTGGTGGCCGACGTCCTCGGTGGCTTCGACGAGCGTGTGGTCGACCTGGTGTCCGGGCTCGCCCGGTCCCGCTGGTCGAGCGACACGGACCTGGTCGACGCCGTCGAGCGGCTCGCCGTGGACGCCGTGCTGGCTTCCGCCGAGGCACGCGGGGCGCTGGAGACGGTCGAGGACGAGCTGTTCCGGGTCACCCGGTCGCTCGACGGCCAGCGGGAGGCCAAGCAGGCCCTCTCGGACTCCACGACCGCTCCCGAGCGCCGGGTGGCGCTCGTGGACGCGCTGGTCGGCGGCAAGGTCGACACCGTGACCCACCGCCTGGTGCAGCGCGCGACGTCGGCACTGCGCGGCCGTCGCTTCGTGCAGACGCTCGGGTGGTTCGGCGACGTGGCGGCGGAGCGGCGCCGGCGCCTCGTCGCGACCGTGACGAGCGCGACGGTGCTCACCCGCGAGCAGGAGGCACGCCTCGGCGCCGTCCTCGAGCGCTCGTACGGCAAGCCCGTGCAGCTCAACGTCACCGTCGACCCCGCCGTCGTCGGGGGCATGCGCATCCAGGTCGGCGCGGACGTCGTCGACTCGACCGTGCTGTCGCGCCTCGCTGACGCCCAGCGTCGTCTGGCCGGCTGACAACGTGAACAAGTACCTTCCGCCGCGGCTTTCGCGGCCACGACAGGAGAAGAGCAATGGCTGAGCTGACGATCCGGCCGGACGAGGTCCGGGCCGCACTGGACAGCTTCGTGAAGGCCTACGAGCCCCAGGAAGCTGCCGCCGAGGAGGTGGGCCGCGTCGCGTACGCCGCGGACGGCATCGCCCGCGTCGAAGGCCTCCCGGGCGTGATGGCCAACGAGCTGCTGCGCTTCGAGGACGGCACGCTCGGACTCGCGCAGAACCTGGACGTCCGCGAGATCGGCGTGGTCGTCCTCGGCGAGTTCACCGGCATCGAGGAGGGCCAGGAGGTCCGCCGCACCGGCGAGGTGCTCTCGGTCGCCGTGGGCGAGGGCTACCTCGGCCGCGTGGTCGACCCGCTGGGCAACCCGGTGGACGGCCTCGGCGAGATCGGCGGCATCGAGGGCCAGCGCGCTCTCGAGCTGCAGGCCGCTGGCGTCATGCAGCGCAAGTCCGTGCACGAGCCGCTGCAGACCGGCATCAAGGCGATCGACTCGATGATCCCGATCGGCCGCGGTCAGCGCCAGCTGATCATCGGCGACCGGCAGACCGGCAAGACGGCGATCGCGGTCGACACGATCATCAACCAGAAGGCCAACTGGGACTCGGGCGACCCGAACAAGCAGGTCCGCTGCATCTACGTCGCCGTAGGCCAGAAGGGCTCGACCATCGCGGCCGTGCGCGGCGCGCTGGAGGAGGCCGGCGCCCTGGAGTACACGACGATCGTCGCGGCCCCGGCGTCCGACCCGGCCGGCTTCAAGTACCTCGCCCCGTACACCGGCTCGGCCATCGGCCAGCACTGGATGTACCAGGGCAAGCACGTGCTGATCATCTTCGACGACCTGTCGAAGCAGGCTGAGGCCTACCGCGCCGTGTCGCTGCTGCTGCGCCGTCCGCCGGGCCGCGAGGCCTACCCGGGCGACGTCTTCTACCTGCACTCCCGCCTCCTGGAGCGTTGCGCCAAGCTGAGCGACGAGCTGGGTGCGGGCTCGATGACCGGTCTGCCGATCATCGAGACCAAGGCGAACGACGTCTCCGCGTACATCCCGACGAACGTCATCTCCATCACGGACGGCCAGATCTTCCTGCAGTCCGACCTGTTCAACGCCGACCAGCGCCCCGCCGTGGACGTCGGTATCTCGGTCTCCCGAGTCGGCGGTGACGCGCAGATCAAGGCGATGAAGAAGGTCTCCGGCACGCTGAAGCTGGAGCTGGCGCAGTTCCGCTCGCTCGAGGCGTTCGCGATGTTCGCGTCCGACCTCGACGCCGCGTCCCGTGCGCAGCTCCAGCGCGGCGCCGTTCTGACGGAGCTGCTCAAGCAGCCCCAGTACTCGCCGTACGCGGTCGAGGACCAGGTCGCGTCCGTGTGGGCCGGTACGAAGGGCAAGCTCGACGACGTCCCGGTCGAGGACGTCAAGCGGTTCGAGTCCGAGCTCCTGGACCACCTGCGGCGCAAGACGGACGTCCTGTCGACGATCCTGGAGACCGGCAAGCTGGAGTCCGACACGGAGGAGGCGCTCGGCGCCGCCGTCGACGACTTCCGGGCCGGCTTCCAGCGCGGCGACGGCACCCCGCTGGTCGGGGCCCCCACCGAGGGTGACGTGGACGTCGAGCAGGAGCAGATCGTCGTCAAGAAGAAGGCCTGACCGTGGCCGGTGGAGCTCAGCGCATCTACAAGGCGCGGATCAGGTCGACGCAGTCGCTGAAGAAGATCTTCCGCGCGCGGGAGCTGATCGCGGCCTCCCGCATCGGCAAGGCCCGTGCGGCGGCGGCGGCAGCGGCACCGTACGCGCAGGCGATCACCCGCGCCGTGTCGGCCGTCGCGTCGCACACCGACGTCGACCACCCGCTCACGCAGGAGGAGGGCGGCAACCGCGCGGCGGTGCTCGTGGTCTCCTCCGACGCGGGCATGGCGGGGTCCTACCCGATGGCGGTGGTCCGCGAGGCCGAGAAGCTGGTCGGGCGGCTCACGTCCGAGGGCAAGGAGGTCATGCTCTACGTGGCCGGCCGCCGGGCCATCGCGTACTACACGTTCCGTGGCCGTGAGCTCGTCAAGACCTGGTCCTACGGTTCGGAGAAGCCGACGCCGGAGGCCGCTGAGGACATCGCGGAGACGCTGCTGGAGGTGTTCCTCGCGGAGGAGCCCGACGGCGGCGTCAGCGAGCTGCACGTGGTCTCCACGCAGTTCGTCAACATGGTGACCCAGCGCGTTCGGGTGGTGCGCATGCTGCCGCTCGAGGTGGTCGAGGGGGTGGCGGCGGCCGAGGAGCACGAGGCCCTGCCGCTCTACGACTTCGAGCCGTCGCCGGAGGCCGTGCTGGACGAGCTGCTCCCGCGGTACGTCCAGCAGCGCATCTACGCGATGCTGCTCGACGCCGCGGCCTCCGAGCTGGCGGCGCGGCAGCGGGCCATGCACACGGCGACCGACAACGCCGAGGACCTGATCCGCACCTACACCCGACTGGCCAACCAGGCACGTCAGGCGGACATCACCCAGGAGATCAGCGAGATCGTCTCGGGTGCCGACGCCTTGGCGTCCTGAACAGACCGAGCGTCTGAACAGACCGAGCGTCCTGAACAGACCGAACAGACTCCCCGCCGGAGGACCCTCCGGCCCACCGAAGCGAGGCAAGTATGACCGCCACCACCGTGGAATCCACGGTCGATCACACGAGCGGGCCGGCGACCGGCCGGGTCGCTCGGGTGATCGGCCCCGTCGTGGACATCGAGTTCCCCGAGGACGCGATCCCCGACATCTACAACGCGCTCACCGTCGAGATCGACCTGTCCAGCCAGGGCGAGGGCGAGAACACGTTCACGCTGACGCTCGAGGTCGAGCAGCACCTGGGTGACTCCCTGGTGCGCGCCATCGCGCTCAAGCCGACCGACGGCCTGGTCCGCGGTGCCGTGGTGACCGACACGGGCGCGCCGATCAGCGTGCCCGTCGGCGACATCACCAAGGGCAAGGTCTTCAACGTCACCGGTGAGGTGCTCAACCTCGCCGAGGGCGAGAAGTTCGAGGTCACCGAGCGCTGGCCGATCCACCGCAAGCCCCCGGCCTTCGACCAGCTCGAGTCCAAGACGCAGATGTTCGAGACGGGCATCAAGTCCATCGACCTGCTGACCCCGTACGTGCAGGGCGGCAAGATCGGTCTCTTCGGTGGTGCGGGCGTCGGCAAGACGGTCCTCATCCAGGAGATGATCCAGCGTGTGGCCCAGGACCACGGTGGTGTGTCGGTGTTCGCCGGTGTCGGCGAGCGTACCCGTGAGGGCAACGACCTGATCGTCGAGATGGACGAGGCGGGTGTCTTCGACAAGACGGCCCTCGTCTTCGGCCAGATGGACGAGCCGCCGGGGACGCGTCTGCGCGTGGCCCTGTCGGCGCTGACGATGGCGGAGTACTTCCGCGACGTGCAGCAGCAGGACGTGCTGCTGTTCATCGACAACATCTTCCGCTTCACGCAGGCCGGCTCCGAGGTCTCCACGCTGCTCGGTCGCATGCCGTCCGCCGTGGGCTACCAGCCGAACCTGGCCGACGAGATGGGCCTCCTCCAGGAGCGCATCACCTCGACGCGTGGTCACTCCATCACGTCGCTGCAGGCCATCTACGTGCCGGCCGACGACTACACCGACCCGGCCCCCGCCACGACGTTCGCCCACCTGGACGCGACGACCGAGCTCTCCCGCGAGATCGCGTCGAAGGGTCTGTACCCGGCGATCGACCCGCTGGCCTCGACGTCCCGCATCCTCGACCCGCGCTACGTGGGCCAGGAGCACTACGACGTGGCGACCCGCGTGAAGTCGATCCTGCAGCGCAACAAGGAGCTGCAGGACATCATCGCGATCCTCGGTGTGGACGAGCTCTCGGAAGAGGACAAGACGGTCGTCGCGCGTGCGCGCCGCCTGGAGCAGTTCCTCTCCCAGAACACCTACATGGCCGAGAAGTTCACCGGTGTGGTGGGCTCGACGGTGCCCCTGTCGGAGACCATCGAGGCGTTCAAGAAGATCTGCGCCGGCGAGTTCGACCACATCGCCGAGCAGGCCTTCTACAACATCGGTGGGCTCGAGATGCTGGAAGAGAACTGGGCACGCATCCAGAAGGAGTACGGGGCCTGACGAAGGCCCGCACGTCCCCCGTGCGTGATGCCGCCCCGCCGGGCGTTCCGGAACCAGGCACCCTGGGACCGGGCGACCCGGCAGGGGCGGCAGCACGTCCGCTACATCGGAAGGAGCTCTCGTGGCAGAGCTGAGCGTGGACCTCGTGTCCAGGGACCGCAAGGTCTGGAGCGGTGCGGCGACCCAGGTGAGCGCGCCGTCGGCGGACGGCCAGATCGGCATCCTGGCGAACCACACGCCGCTGCTGGCGGTGCTTCGCCCCGGCACGATCAAGGTGGACACGACGTCGGGCCCGGCCGTGGAGGCCCGCGTCACCGGCGGTTTCGTGTCCGTGGACGACAACCTCGTCACCCTCGTGGTCGACGAGATCTCCCTGGTCTGAGGGAGAACGCGGGTGCCGGGCGTCATATGGATCGCGATAGCGGTACTCGGCGCGCTCGCGCTCGTGATCGCGGCGGGCATCTCCCGGCTGCGGGCCCTCTCGCGCAGGGTGGGTTCGTTCAACTGCAACGCCCGGGCGGCCGGTAACCCCGAGGGTTCCTGGACGCCGGGCATCGCCCAGTACGCGGTGGGCCGGATCGAGTGGTGGCGATGTTGGTCGCTGTCCCCCCGTCCGGCCCGCACCTGGTACCGGGAGCGGCTCACCGTGACGGACCGCACTCCGCTGGACCCGGACGAGCGTGGTCAGGGCGACCACTACCTCGTCCAGTGCCGGTACGACGGGCTCGACTTCGAGCTCGACCTCGCCGCCGGCGACTACTTCGGCCTCGCCTCCTGGCTCGAGGCCGCCCCTCCCGGACGACAGGACCTGGTTCTCTGATGCGGCTGGTCGTCGCCGACTGCTCCGCCCTCTACACGGGCCGCCTGACCGCGATGCTCCCGCCGGCTACCCGGCTGCTCGTGGTCAAGGCCGACGGAAGCGTCCTGATTCACTCGGATGGCGGCTCGTACAAGCCGCTGAACTGGATGAGCCCCCCATGCACGCTGACCGTGCGGGAGCCCTCCGCGGAGGCCGCCGAGCGCGGCGTCACCGAGGTGTGGACGGTCCAGCACGCCAAGTCGGACGACCGGCTCGAGGTCGAGCTGTTCACCGTGCACCACGACTCCGCCCACGACCTGGGCATCGACCCGGGTCTCGTGAAGGACGGCGTGGAGGCGCACTTGCAGGAGCTGCTCGCCGAGCAGATCGCGCTGCTGGGCGACGGGCACACCCTGGTCCGGCGCGAGTACCCGACGGCGATCGGCCCTGTGGACATCCTGGCGCGCGACGCCTCGGGCGCCACCGTCGCGGTGGAGATCAAGCGCCGCGGCGACATCGACGGCGTCGAGCAGCTTACGCGCTACCTGGAGCTGCTGAACCGGGACCCGCTGCTCGCCCCGGTGCGCGGCGTGTACGCCGCCCAGGAGATCAGGCCGCAGGCCCGCGTGCTGGCCACGGACCGCGGCATCACGACGCTCCTGCTGGACTACGACGCGATGCGCGGCGTGGACGACCCGGAGTCCCGGCTCTTCTAGGCTCTTCTAGGGCGTGGTCACCGACCACGCGGCGTCCGGTGCCTCGCGGACCACTGCGTACCCGCCCGCCGGCACGACGATCCCGGGATCGGTCGGGGTGTCGGTGACGAGGTCGTGCCCCGGCCCGGCGACCCGGACGGGCTGCTCACCGTGGTTCAGCAGGAAGAGGTAGGTCGCCTCGGCGCCGCGCCGGCGGATCGCCTCCAGCCCGGTGCCGACGGTCTCGGGGACGGCCGCGCGCACGCCGTACTCCGCGAGCTGCGCCGCGACGAACGCGTCCCATGACTCCTGGACCATCCGCGCCGAGACGTACGTGGCACTGCCGTCGCCTGCCCGCCGGCGCGTGACGGCGGGCAGCCCGGCGAGCCGGCCCTCGGTGTAGGTGGCGAGCACGTCCGCCTGGGGCGGGTCCATCCGCTCGGTCCACTGGTCGACGGTCGACCCGTCGCTGAGCTCCTGGGTCTCGTCCGGCGCGAGCGGCAGGTGCTCGGTGACCCGCACGCCCAGGAGCTCCCGCAGCCGGCCCGGGTAGCCGCCAGGCACCACCCGCTGGTGCTCGTCGGCGACGCCGGTGAACCGCCCGACGACCAGGTGCCCGCCGGTCTCGACGTACCGGGTCAGCCACGCGACGGTGTCCGCGTCCATCGCCATCAGGGTGGGTACGAACAGCACCCGGTAGCGCGCGACGTCGGCGCCGGGGCGCACGAAGTCGACGGCGGCCCCGGCCCGCCACAGGGCGCGGTGCACCGCACGAACCTCGCTCGTGTAGTCGAGCTCGTCGTGCGGGAGGTGCGGCGTCTGAAGCGACCACCGGCCGCCCGCATCCCACAGGACCGCGACGTCGGCCTCGACGACCGGTCCGTCGTGAGGCGGCGCCACGACCTCCTGGAGGCGGCCCAGGAGCGCCCCGAGCTCGACGACTCCCTCGAACGTCCGGCTCCGCGGGCCCGCGTGCGGCACCATCGCGCTGTGCCACGTCTCGGAGCCGCCGGCCGACGCCCGCCACTGGAAGAACAGCGCGCCCTGGGAACCACGGGCGACGTAGCCGAGGGAGTTGCGGATCACCCGGTCGGGATCCTTGAAGGCATGCCGCGCGCCGTCCCGGATGCCGGCGGCGGCCTGCTCCATGAGCAGCCAGGGGCCGCCGCCCCACGAACGGGTCAGGTCGGCGGCGTAGGCGGCATGGGCCTCGCCGTCCGGCCCGGCCGTGTCGAGGTAGTGGTCGACGGAGACCACGTCCAGGTGCTCGCGCCAGTCCCACTGGTTGAGGTGGTCCCAGGCGGGATGCATGAAGTTCGTCGTGACCGGCGCGGTCGAGCCGGCCGCGCGGATCTCGTCGCGCTGCTCGGTGAAGGCCGCGAGCATCTCGTCGGAGCAGAAGCGCTTGAAGTCCACCGCGTGGGCGGGGTTGGCCAGGTACTGCGTCGCGAGCGGGGGCAGCACCTCGTCCCAGTCGTCGTACCGCTGGGACCAGAACGCCGTGTACCAGGCGTCGTTCAGCGCCTCGAGCGAGCCGTGCCGCTTCCGGAGCCACCGCCGGAACGCGGCTGCCGCGTGCGGGCCGTGGTCGATCGTGCCGTACTCGTTGTGCACGTGCCAGCCCCGCAGGCGCGGGTGGGCGCCGTACCGCTCGGCGAGGAAGCGCGCGACCCGCCGCGCGGCGTTGCGGTAGGCGGGGGCGCTGATCGCGTATGTGTCGCGCGAGCCGTGCGAGAGGCGGGTCCCGTCCGGTCGTACCGGCATCGCGTCCGGATACGCCCGGGTGAACCACGGCGGCGGGGACGCCGTCGGCGTCGCGAGGAAGAAGCCGATCTCGTGGGCGTCGAGGAGCTCGACGACGTCGTCCAGCCAGCCCGGCTCGAACTCTCCTTCGCGGGGTTCGAGCCTGGCCCAGGAGAACACGCCGATCGTCGCGGTGTTCACGCCTGCCCGGCGCATGAGGGCCATGTCCTCGGCCCAGACCTCGCGGGGCCACTGCTCGGGGTTGTAGTCGCCGCCGAAGAGCAGGCGTGCAGGGGTGAAGGGAACGGTCATGGAGCGTCCTCGGGTCGATGGTTCGGTGGTTCGGTGGCCTGGGCCGGGGGGCCCGCTAGCGGCCTTGCTCCCCGGTCCAGTGGACCGGGTCGGGCAACGCAGCGTCGAGCTCCGGCCAGACGCCGTCCGGCACGTCGACGGCGGCCCATGCCGTGACCTGGGCGAGCTGCGCGGTGCTCGTCACGCCGACGATCGTCCCGGCGACCCGCGGGTCGCGGCTACTTGCCCGCAGGGCGAGCGCCCCCACGGGAACACCGGCGGCACGGGCGATCGCGCGGATCCGCAGGACTGCCTCCTCCTGGACGGGCTCGACGGCGCGGTAGTGGTAGCTGCGCACGGGCCCGTCGTCGTCGGCGAGGGCGCCGCCGCCGAACGGGGCGGCATTGAGGACGCCGACGCCGCGGTCGGCGCAGTCGTCGAGCAGGGTCTCGGCTGACCGGTCCAGGAGGGTGAAGCGGTTGTGCGTCACGACAGCCTCGAACTCGCCGGTGCGAACGTATTGCCGCAGGAGCCCGATCGGCCCTCCGGCGACCCCGAGGTGCTCGATCGTGCCCGCCTCGCGCAGGTCGAGCAGCGCGCGGACCGGTCCGTCGGGTGCCATGGCGTCCTCGTACGCCATGCGCTCCGGGTCGTGGAAGTGCACCAGGGGAAGCCGGTCGAGGCCCAGCCGTTCGAGGGACTCGGCGACGGACGCCCGGACCCGGGCTCCCGAGAAGTCGCCGGAGCCTGGCGCCGGGTCGGCCTTGGTGAACACCTGGACCGGGGCGCCGAGGCCGACGGGCACGTCGAGGCCGGCTTGCTCGTCGGGGCCGGCCTGCTCGTCGAGAGCGGCGGGTTCGTCGAGCGCCGCCAAGGCCGAGCCGATGAATGCCTCGGCGTCGCCGTACTCGTTGCTCGTGTCCCACGTGCGCCACCCGGCGCCGGCGGCGGCGCGGAGCACTTCGACGGCGCCATCGGCGTCCAGCCGGCGGCCGAGCGAGGACGTCCCGAGGACGACGGCGGGTACGCGCAGCCCGGTCTGCCCCAGGTCCTGGGTGTCGGTGACCCGCATCTCTCACATCTTCCTTGACGTGTCGGTGAACGCCTTGCCGCGAGGCGAAGCGCTTCGATGATTCGTCATATCATTGGTGGGCGGAATGACGGCTGTCAAGGACTGAATCAGCAGGGTCGCAGCCCTGGCAAGATGTCCGCATGACTGATTCCGGTGCTCTCGTCGTGCGCGGCCGCCTGGTCCAGCCGTCCTCGGTGGTGGACGACGGCGTCGTCGTCACCTCGGGTGGTCGCGTCACGTTCGCGGGCTCGGTGGCCGACGCCGTCGCGGCCGGGCACGGCCCCGCCGTCGACCCGGTGCCGCCCGCTCCCGAGGCGTACGTGCTGCCCGGCCTCGTGGACCTGCACAACCACGGCGGGGGCGGAGTCTCCTTTCCGGACGTGGCCTCAGCCGCCGAGGCACTGGCCGGCGTGCTTGAGCACCGGCGCCACGGCACCACCACCCTGCTCGCCTCGCTCGTGACCGCCCAGCCGGACGTGCTGCTGCAGCGTGCGGCGGTGCTGGCCGAGCTCGCCGTGGCCGGAGAGATCGAGGGCCTGCACGCGGAGGGGCCGTTCCTCTCGCACCGCCGTCGGGGCGCACACAACCCGGCTGACCTGCAAGAAGGCAGCGTCGACCTGGTGCGGGACCTGGCGAAGGCCGCGCGTGGGTTCCTGCGCACCATGACGATCGCGCCTGAGGTCCCGGGCGTGACCGGCCCCGGTGGCGTCGCCGACGCGCTGATCGAGGCCGGCGTGCTGCCCTCCCTCGGGCACACCGACGGCAGCACCGAGCAGGCCGAGGCGCTGATCGAGCAGGTCACCGCGGCCCTCGGCGCCACGGGCGGGGGGCTGGGGCCGATGACGGCCACCCACCTGTTCAACGGCATGCGCCCCCTGCACCACCGCAAGCCGGGCCCCATCGCGGCCTGCCTGGCCGCGGCCGCCCGCGGCGACATGGTGGTGGAGCTGATCGGTGACGGCGTCCACCTCGACCCGGCGACCGTCCGCTCCGTGTTCGACATGGTGGGCTCGGGTCAGGTGGTACTCGTGACCGACGCGATGGCCGCCGCCGGCGTGGCCGACGGCCGCTACGAGCTGGGTCCCATGTCGGTGGAGGTGCAGGACGGCGTGGCGCGGATCGTCACGGACGACGGTGGGGCGGCGAGCGCGGCGGGAGAGGGTGCGATCGCCGGCGGGACCGCCCACCTGATCGACGTCGTGCGGCTGACTGTGGCGGGTGGCGTGCCGCTGGTCGACGCCGTGCGCTCGGCCACGGCGGTGCCGGCCGGGGTGCTGGGGCTGACCGGCGAGGTCGGCTGCCTTGAGCCGGGTGCGCGCGCCGACGTCCTGGTCACCGACGCGGACCTGCGGCCGGTTCGGGTGCTGCGGCGTGGTGTCGACGTCGAGGCTGTCGCGGCGTGATCGGTTGCGGGGCCTGGGTGATCAAGCCGGCCACGCGGGGCAGCTCCACCTGTTGCCGTCCCATTCGATGAGGAAGGGCTCGGCGTGGGGTAGTGGCGCTCCCCAGACGGAGGGGCCGAGCGTGCAGAGCCGACTGAGCGCGACGGTGAGGCTGGCGACATGGCCGACCACGGCGACTGTCTCGCCCGGGTGTCCCTGGGCGATGCTCTGCAGGGCGGCTGTCATCCGGTCGAGGACGTCGTGTCCGGTCTCGCCGTCCGCAACCCGCTCGCCGAGACGATGCTCGACGACCCAGGAGCGGAGCACGGCAGCGGTTCGCGCTCGGACCACCGGATCGCTGCTGCCCTCGTGCCGCCCGATGCCGACCTCGACCAGCTCCGGCAGGGGCTCGACCTGGGCGCCGGATGCGGTGGCGATGGGTCGTGCCGTCTGGCGAGCCCGCAAGGCGGTGCTGCAGTAGACGCGCCAGATCGGCTCGTCGGCCAGGGCCTGGGCGGCGCTGACGGCTTGTTGATGTCCGTGCTCGGTCAGCGGTGCACTCGGTAGGACACCCGCGAGGGCCGCGGTGACGTTCTCCGACTCGCCGTGCCGCAGGCACCACACTCGGACCAGGGCGCTCATGCGCCAGATCCTAGGGTCGGGTCTCGGCGCGGAATTCTTGGGCGAGAGCAGGCGCAGTTGCCGCACCGGGTCGATCCACGTTGATCCCCACCGAGTACTTAGCGCGGACGCCCTCACCGACAGGGCTTCTGGAACGGATCTCGGAGCGTCTCCGTGGTGTGGTGAAGAGTTATCCACAGATTCCAGATTGCACGTGCAGATCATACGAATGTTCGAGAGAATGGGGTCAGCAAGCGACGATGGGCTAGCGGACGACGGGCGGGGGTGGGACCACATGGAATCGAGGAACGAGACGACGTCTGGTGGTCTGCCTGCGGCGCGCTCGGTTGAGGAGGCGTTGGCCCGGATCGAGGCCGCGGTCGGTGACCTGGCAACCCTGACCGGTCCGCAGGTGTTGGACGGGTGGGACGCCCCCTCGGTCACCCGGTTGATGGAGGCGCACACCCGGGTCCGTCGGCTGACGGGCCGGTTGGACGGGGTGCGGTACACGCTGCTGCCGCGGATCGAGGCCGAGGGGTCGTGGCGGTCGGGTGGTCTGGCCAGGACGTTCACGACCTGGCTGCGCCTGCGGGAAGGCATCTCGGCTTCCACGGCGAGCAGGGACATGACGATCGCCCTGGCCACCGCGCTGCCCGCTACCCGGGAACGGCTGGTCGCCGGGACCCTGGGTGCCGACCACGCCCGGGTGATGAGCGACGTCGCACCGACCAGCGAGACCCGGCAGCATGCGTTGGCCTGGCTGATCGACACCCGGACCGGGGAGCCGACGACGCCGGAGTTGTTCGTGCAGACCGTGCCGGTGGACTTCCCCGACCCGGTCGACGACCCGGACGGCACCCGTACCCGTGAGCAGATCACGGACGTGCTGGAGACCGCGATCACCGAAGGAGTCCTGGTGACCGGGGAGGGTGTGGTGCTGCGGGAGGCGGGCGTGTTGAACGCGGACCAGTTCCGCATCGTGGCCCGCCGGTTCGCGAGCGTGGCCGACCCGGACACCGACGAGGCGGACGACGACAAGGCCGCTCAGGGCGAGTTCCTCGACCTGTCCAAGACCCTGGGCGGCTATCACGTGGCCGGGTTCCTGACCGACGAGCACGGCCTGCTGGTCACCACCGCCGTGAACGCGGTCATGGGTGCACCGTCCGCCGAGGACACGAGGACGCCCGGGCAGCGTCGCGCACAAGGCCTGGCCGACGTCGCCCGGGTGGTGCTGGACACCAACCAGGCCTCGCCGGGGGCGGCGATCGCGCCGCACGTGAATGTGACGGTGTCCTGGACCGAACTGGTCACCCAGATCACCCGCACCAAGGAGGGCCTGTGCCTGACCTGCGGACAGACCGTACCCGGCCGCGCGACCCAGACAAACACCACAAGCACGACGAGCATCGCGGGCGGAAGTACCACGGCAAGCGCAGGGGCGGCAGACGCCACGAGTGCGGCAGGCGGTGGCACGGCGGGTGTCACGACGACGTGGGGCACGACGGGTATGCCGCCGGTGTCCGGGCTGCTGGGCGCGGGCGGTCCCGTGTTCACCGAGACCGGCGGTCGTGCACCACGGGCCCTGCTGCGCCGGCTGGCGTGCGACAGCACGGTCACCCGCATCGTGTTCGGCCCCGACGGTGCCGTCCTGGACGTCGGACGCGCCCGGCGGACGGTGACCGGGCAGATGCGCCGCGCGGTCATCGCAAGGGATCAGCATTGTGTGCATCCGGGGTGTGATCAGCCGCCGTCACGCTGCGAGGTGCACCACGCCGTGCGGCACTGGGCCGACGGTGGTGACACCTCGGTGGCCAACAGTGCCCTGTTGTGCTGGCACCACCATGCCCTGGTCGACGCACGCGGCATCACCATGCACTGGACCGGCAAACCCACCACCACCGCCAGTGTCGTCGGAGCACTGGTGGAGACCGGGTGGACCTTCACCAACGCCCACGGACATCACATCCGCCTACCCGACGCCATCGACACCCCGCCCGACACCAACCCCGCCGACCCACCGACCGCCGAAGCCGCCTGATGGCGGGCCGGCGGCTTGGCAGGCCCGGCAGGCCTACGTGGCGTAAGCCAGACTGACCCCCGTGCCCCGACGCCACCGTCCCTGCCGTACGACACCAGGTCCCGCACTACCCCCAGTGGGCTTCCTTGAGCTCGTGCCCGCGATCGTCACCCGCACCATGCGCCGCCGACGACCCGAGGTGGATCGAGTACGGGGCTGTCGAAGTCGGCCGTGTTGACGTCGATGTCGCCAGCATGTAACCGCGCTTTGTTAGCGTGCCGGGCATGACGTCACCCGTGTTCCAGCCCGGCCAGACGGTGGTGCGCCGCGAGATCATGCGGGGCGAGCCGTGGATCGCCATCCCGCAGATCTGCGTCCAGGACGACGGCGACCTCCTGGTCACCTACACGCCGGGTGGCACGCCGCTGGCGTACCCGGCCACGGGCACGTTCCCGGTGGGGGAGCACCCCTGGAAGCTCGCGGGCAGCACCCGGTGGCGCGGCCACGGGCGGCTGGACCTGCACTGGACCGGGGTGGAGCACTCCCTCTTCCTGTTCTGGGAGGGTCCGGAGCGTGCGTTCCAGGGCTGGTACTTCAACCTGGAGGACGCGCCCCGCCGCACCCCGATCGGGTTCGACACGCTCGACCACGAGCTGGACGTCTGGTGGGCGGCCGACGCCGAGACCTACGAGTTCAAGGACGTCGCCGAGTTCGAGGAGTTCGGCCCCGCGCGCTACCCCGGCCGGATGGACCAGATCCGCGCGGAGGGCGCCCGGATCGCCCGCATGCTCGACTCCGGTGAGCTCTGGTGGGACAAAGCCTGGGCCGACTGGACGCCCGACCCGTCCTGGCAGCCCCGCGAGGTGCCGGCCGGCTGGGAGACCGTGCCCTTCGAGGCCCGCTGAGTTCGCGCCGCATCCGGTCCCGGCAGTTTCGTCAGTTTCCTCCCGTCAGCTTCGTCAGTTTCGCAGAGCGACAAGTGGCCCGGTGGAAATAGCCCGCAACTCCGGTGGCGTCCCGGTTTCTGGGCACTACGGTCGGATCGTGCCCTCTTCCGTGCCTTCTCCCGGGCCGTCCGTTCCCGGCCCCACGCCCACCGCACCGGTCCCCACCTCCGCAGAGCAGACCGCCCACCGCGTAGACCCCGCATGGCCCGTGACCACCGAGCGCCTCACGCTCCGCCCGGTCGCCCCCGGTGACGCCGACGCGTTCTTCGCCTGGCGCTCGCACCCCGACGTCGTCCGGTACATGTACCAGCCGCCGTGGGACGAGGAGACGGCGGTGGCGAAGCTCCGCACCTGGTCGAGCTCCCCGTTCGAGGAGACGGGCGACGTGCTGGTGCTGGCCGTCGAGTCGGACGGCGACGTCGTCGGCGAGACGATGCTCAAGTGGGCAGCCGGTCCCCGGCAGGCGGAGATCGGCTACGCCCTGCACCCCGACGTCAGTGGGCGCGGCCTGGCCACCGAGGCCACCCGGGCGACCCTCCGGCTCGCCTTCACCGCATACGGCTTCCACCGGGTGTACGCGCGCATCGACGAGGAGAACGTCGCCTCGGTCCGTGTGGCCGAACGGCTTGGCATGCGCCAGGAGGCGCGCCTCCTGGAGAACGATCTGCGCGACGGCGTGTGGTCCACCGAGGTGGTCTACGCGATCCTCGACCGGGAGTACGGCGACCTCGTCTAGATCGCGCGTCCTTGTCCTGAGATGGGGGTAGCGCTCGGCATCTGGGCCAGGTACCTTCATCGAAGCGCTTCGACGTGCGCCTCGGCCCGCTGAACCCGGGCCGAACCCCCTCGCCGCACCGCCGCGGCGCCTGAAGGAGGACCCATGGACGTGCCACCCTTCCGCGATCCCGCCCTGCCCGTGCCCGAGCGAGCCCGCGACCTGCTCGGCCGCCTCACTCGGGAGGAGCGGCTGGCGATGCTGCACCAGTACCAGCCGGCCGTCGACCGGCTGGGCCTGGGCCCGTTCCACACCGGGTGCGAGGCGCTGCACGGCGTCGCGTGGCTGGGCCGTGCCACGGTGTTCCCGCAGCCGGTCGGCCTGGCCGCGACCTGGGACCCCGAGCTGGTGCGCCGCGTCGGCGACGTCGTCTCCACCGAGGTGCGCGCCAAGCGCGCGGGGGACCCGTCGGTGAGCCTGAACGTCTGGTCGCCGGTCGTGAACACGCTCCGGCACCCGGCCTGGGGCCGCAACGAGGAGGGGTACTCCGAGGACCCGCACCTGACCGCCCACCTCGCCACCGCCTACTGCCGCGGCCTGCGCGGGGACCACGAGCGGGTCTGGAAGACCACCCCCACCCTCAAGCACTTCCTCGCCTACAACAACGAGACCGACCGTTCGTCCACGAGCTCGAACCTCACCCCGGTCACGCTGCACGAGGAGGAGCTCCCCGCCTTCCGCGAGCCCATCGAGGCGGGCGTGGCCGCGGGTGTCATGCCGTCGTACAACCAGGTCAACGGCACCCCGGCGCACCTGCAGACCGAGCTCTTCGCCGAGCTCCGGTCCTGGACCGACGGATCGGTCGCGCTCGTCTCCGACGCCGCCGCCCCGATGTTCGTGGTCACGCTGCAGCGCGCCGCGGCGGACCGTGCGGCCGGCAACGCCGCGCTGGTCCGCGCCGGCCTCGACTCGTTCACCGACGACAACACCGACTCGGCCCCCACCGTCCAGCGTCTCGAGGAGGCCCTGGACCGTGGCCTGCTCACCATGGACGACGTCGACCGCTCCGTGCTGCGCCTGCTCGAGCTGCGCCTGCGCAGCGGTGAGCTCGACGGGGACGCCGACCCGTACGCCGGCATCACGGCGGATCACCTCGACCTGCCCGAGCACCGCGCGCTCGCGCGGGAGACGGTGGCTCGCTCCGTTGTGGTGCTCCGCAACGACGCCGGCGTGCTGCCGCTGCAGGCTGGGGGCTCGGTCGCCGTCGTCGGGCCGCTGGCGGAGGCCGTGCTCACCGACTGGTACTCCGGTACTCCGCCGTACGCGGTCACCCCGGCGGACGGCCTGCGCGCGGCATTCGGCGCCGACCGGGTGGTGGTCGCCGACGGCGCCGACGTCGTCGCCCTGCGCGCGGCGAACGGGCGGTACGTCTCCGTCTCCGAGGACGGCGCGACCGTCGTCGCGGACTCGGCCGAGGCCAGCAAGGGCGCGCGCCTGGCCGTCACGGACTGGGGTGGGGGAGTGCTCACGCTGCGCTCGGGCGCTTCCGGGCGCCTGCTTACCGGCGGCGCCTACCCGCTGCGCGCCGACGCCGAGCGGGTGGGCGGCTGGGAGGTCCAGGAGAGCTTCCGCCGGCACGTGCACGACGACGGCTCGTGGTCTCTGCTGCACCTCGGGTCCGGGCGGTGGGTGCGCGTGCAGCGCGACACCGGCCTGCTGTGCGCGGAGGGGCACACGCTCGCGGACGCCGAGCGGTTCGTGGCGCGCGTCCTCGAGTCCGGCGCGGCCCGGGTGGCCGAGGCCGCGGCCGGCGCGGACGCCGTCGTCGTCGCGGTCGGGAACGACCCGCACCTGAACGGGCGCGAGACGCAGGACCGGCCCGACCTGTGGCTGCCGGAGGCCGCCGTGGAGACCTGGCGCGCGGCCGTGGAGGCCAACCCGCGCGCCGTGCTGACGATCGTGTCGAGCTATCCGTACGTGCTGGGTCCGGGCGTCGCCGACGCCCCCACCGTGGTGTGGTCCAGCCACGGCGGCCAGGAGCTCGGGCACGGCCTGGCCGACGTGCTGACCGGGGCCGTCGAGCCGACCGGGCGGCTCGCCCAGACGTGGCCGGCGCGTCCGGAGCAGGCCGGCGACCTCTTCGACTACGACACCCGCCGCCAGCAGGCGACCTACCGGCACCTGCCCGACGGCGGGGCGGGGGCGCCGACGTTCGCGTTCGGGCACGGCGTGACCTACTCGTCCGTGTCGTACGACGGGCTGTCGCTCTCCGTGGCCGAGGTCCCGGCCCCCGCGCCGACGCGTGACCATCCGCCGCTGACGCCGCGCGACCCGGGCGGCCCGGGCGTCGTGACGGCCACCGTCACGGTGCGCAACACCGGCGAGCGGCCGGCCGAGGAGCTGGTGCAGGTGTACTCGCTCGGGGCCCCGGGGACGGAATCGCCCGTGCGGCTGCTGCTCGGCTACCGCCGGGTGCGGCTCGCGCCGGGCGAGACGGCGTCGGTGGAGGTCCCGTTCGACGTCGCGCGCCTGGCGCTGTGGCACGCGGCCGAGGCCGCGCCGTCGGGCGGCGACCCGGGCCTGCTCGACGGCGACCTGCGGGTGCCGGCGGCGACCTACGCCGTGGCCGCCGGGGCGTCGAGCGTGGACCTGCCGGTGCGCGGCGAGCTGACCGTGACCGGCGAGCTGACCGTGACCGGCGAGCTGACCGTGACCGGCAGGGCCGGATGATGGCGGAGCCGGATGATGGCGGATCACCGATGAGAGCCCGAGTTCGCCACGTCGAGAGGACCTGTCCATGACTTCCGCATCCCGAGTGTCCGCTGCCGAGCATCCGATCGTCTCCGGGTTCTATCCCGACCCGACGGTCTGCCGGGTCGGCGAGGACTACTACCTGGCCCATTCGAGCTTCGAGTACTTCCCGGGCGCGCCGATCTTCCACAGCCGGGACCTGCTTTCCTGGAAGCAGATCGGGAACATCCTGGACCGGCGCGAGCAGTTCGCCCGCGGCGACGGGCGCCCCTCCGGCGGGGTCTACGGGTCGACACTGCGCCACCACGACGGCCGCTTCTACTTCGTGACCACCAACGTCGGCGACAACACGGATCAGATCATCATCGTCACCGCCGAGGACCCGGCCGGGCCGTGGAGCGACCCGGTGTCCGTCCCGCGCGCGGTCGGCATCGACCCCGACCTCGCCTGGGACGAGGACGGCACCTGCTACCTGACCTGGAAGGGCCCGTTCTCCGGAGCCTGGGGCGTGTGGCAGGGCCGCCTCGACGTGACGACCGGCGAGCTCGACGGCGAGCCCTACCGGGTCTGGCAGGGGAGCGGAATGGCTCACCCCGAAGCGCCGCACCTGTACCGCATCGGCGGCTACTGGTACCTGACCCTCGCCGAGGGCGGGACCGAACGCGGCCACAGCGTCACCGTCGCCCGCGCGGCCCGGCCCGAGGGCCCGTACGAGCCGTGCCCGCACAACCCCCTGCTCAGCCACCGCTCGACGGCGCACCCGGTGCAGAACACCGGCCACGCCGACCTCGTGCGGACCGCCACCGGCGAATGGGCCGCGGTCTACCTCGCAGTACGCCCGCACGGGTCGACCCCGTCCTTCCACGTCCTCGGCCGCGAGACGTTCCTCGCCGGCGTCGACTGGGTCGACGGCTGGCCCGTGTTCAACGAGCGACGCTACGAGTTCACTCCCGACACCACGGCCTTCGCGGACGACTTCACCGACCCGGAACTCGACCACCGATGGGTCGCGCCGTTCAGCGAGCCCGCGAACATCGCCGCTGTCCGCTCGGGCGGCGGCCTCGACCTGGGCGACCCGCGCGACGGCTCACCCGGACTGCTGTGCACCCGGGTCAGGGACCTTCGCTGGGAAGCCGAGGCGGTCTTCGAAGGGTCCGGCCGATTCGAGATCCGCGTCGACGACCGGCACCGCTACGGCCTCGTGCTCGAGAACGGACTCGAGAACGGACTCGAGAACGGAACGGTGCGCGCCGAAGCACAGGTCGGCGATGTCCGGACCGAGTTCGACTCGGTGGCAGTCCCTGCCGGCGCGGCGGTGGTGCTGCGCATCGCTGCGGTCGAGTTCGAGGCGAGGACCGGCACCGGCCTCGGCCCCGACGACCTCGTCCTCTCGGCGGGCGGCACGGTACTGGCGCGCCTCGACGGCCGCTACCTCTCGACCGAGGTCGCAACCGGCTTCACGGGCCGCGTCCTGGGCGTCGGCGCAGCGGGGGAACCCTCGCGCCTGATCCGCTTCGCCTACACGCCCGAACCACGCCACTGACCCCCTCCCCGATACCAGGCTCCAGCCTCGGCATACCCCATCCAGCGTTCCAGGGAGTACCCGTGAACGACCAACCGCGCAACGACATCGCCTCGCTGGCACCGGGCACGCAGGCCACCGGGCTGCTCGTCGGCGCCAACTACCACCCCCACGACTCCGAGCCCGCGACCTGGCGCCGCGACGTGGCCATGATGCGCGAGGCCGGGATCACGGTCGTGCGCCTGGGACACCTCGCCTGGGACTCCTTCGAGCCGGCCGACGGCGAGTTCCGCTTCGAGTGGTTCGACGAGTGCATGGACCTGATGCGCGACAACGGTATCGGCGTCATCCTGGACATCGCGGTGCGCCCCGCGCCGCTGTGGCTGCACCGCAAGCACCCCTCGATCGACGTGGTCGACCCGGCCGGCAACCGCCTGTACGCCAACCACCGGTACATGGACGACGTCGGCGACCCGCACTTCCGCGCCCACGCCAAGCGCTTCGCCGAGCGCCTCGTGCGCCGCTACGCCGCCCACCCCGCGCTGGCCGCGTTCGGCATCGACAACGAGCCCGGCGACGGACCGATCTCCTACTCCGAGACCGTCCGTGCCCGGTTCATCGACTGGCTGCGGGCGAAGTACGAGACCCCTGAGACGTTGAACCGGGCATGGGCCGGACACCGGTGGTCGCGCCGGATCGGCGATCTCGAGGACGTCGGCTTGCCGACGCCCGCTTACCGAGGTGCCGCGCCCGAGCGTGTGCTCGACTTCCGGCGGTTCGTCTCCGATGAGGTGAACGGCTACCTGACCGAGCTCCTCGACGTGGTCGACGCCCTTGCACCGGGCGTGCTGACCACCACGAACATGTGGTACTACAGCCCGCTGCGGTACTTCGACTACGCCCCGATCGCCTACACCGGGCGCCTCACCCGGGGCGGCAACGGCTTCTACCCCGGCAACTCCATCCTGGACGACGACGGGCTGCGCGGCGCCTGTTCGGCATCGCACGCATCCAGTACGAGAACACGAACCCGTTCTGGTGCACCGAGTTCACCACCATGACCGCGACACCTGGCTCGATCCGCAAGTCCGCCTACGCCTCCCTCATGCTCGGCAACCAGCTCGTGTGCGGCTGGACCTGGCAGACCATGCATGCCGGCGAAGAGCAGTTCCTCCAGGGCATGGTCGGCTGGGACGGCCACCCGAACCGCAAGCTCGACGAGTACCGCCGCATCGCCGAGGAGTTCGCCAGGATCGGGGCGCACTTCCCGTACCGGCCGCAGGCCGAGATCGCGATCGCGCTGGACTTCCCCAGCCAGATCGCGTCCGCCGCCTTCCCCGAACCCCACGACGCGCAGGCGCAGACCGCGTTCGCGGCAGTCCTCGACCGCAACGTCGATGCCCGCGTGGTCGACCTGTCGCACAGCGAGCTCGACTACCGGATCCTCATCGTCCCCGGCGTCCTCGTGCTCGACGAGGCCGCCGCCGCGAAGATCCGCGGATTCGTCGAGCGCGGCGGCACCGCGATCATGACCTCCTACTCGGCGACCCTGGACGCGAACGGCCAGGTCTTCGACACGACCAGGCCCGGCCGCCTGGCCGACGTGTTCGGCGTCCGGGTCGGGTCCTACGAGGAGCCGCAGTTCCTCAACGAGCTCGCACGCGGGCACTCCGGCGACAACGGCATCGACCTCGTGGTCGGCGGCGACCGCATCACCACCACCGCACCGCGGTTCGACCTCGTCGACCCCGGCACCGCCCAGGTTCTCGGCACCACGACCGGTCTCGACCGCGACTACCCGATCGTGACGGTGAACGAATACGGTGCCGGACGCGCGGTCTACGTGGGGCTTCCCGCGCGCCGCGAGGTACTGGACGTGGTGCTCGACGCGGAGATCGAACGGCTCGGCCTCCGACGGGGGCCTGCCGTGCCCGCAGGGGTGATGGCGCGCCAGGTCGACGACAACCACGTGCTGTACCTCAACCTCGACGCAGAACCGAAGCCGATCGAGCTGCCCGGCAAGGTCACGAGCCTGCTCAACGACACCCGCCACGACGGCGGCTTCACGCTCGGCGCGTTCGACGCCGAGTTCATCGAGACCACTCCCCGAACCGCCTGAACGCGGCCGCCGGGCGGCTGGTTCGCGGGGTTCACGGGCCTTCGGGCGGGAGGCCGCCCCGCGTCTCGCGGGGCGGCCCGTTTCGTCACCCGGCGATGTCGCCGTAGACGATGCCGCGGGCTGAGATGTACACGCGGCCGTAGATCTGCGGATCGCCCGTGATCGCGGACCCGGCGAAGCCCCACTGGTGGTTGTCGTCGTTGATGCGCTGCCAGCTCCTGCCGCCGTCGATCGAGCGGAAGAAGCCGTCCTGACCGGCAACGGTGCCCGCCAGGTAGATCGCCGGGTAACCGGCTCGCGGGGCGGCCTTGCCGAAGCCGACGCCGATGGCGAGGTCGACCCCGGCGATGCGCGTCCACGTGCTGCCGCCGTCCTTGGAACGCCACAGGCCGGTGACCGCGCCCGCCTTCTCGCTGCGGCCGCCGAGCCAGACGTGGTCCCGCTTGCCGGGTGCTACGCGGAAGTCGTCGACGCCGTCGTCGGGCAGACCGGTCGCTCCGGTGTCGGCGAAGGTCCTGCCGCCGTCGGCGCTGCGGTAGAACCTGCCGCCGGAGTAGGCGTACACGTTCGCGGGGTCGACGCGGTCGGACCGGACCCTTGCCCCGGCCGGGAGGCCCTGGACCGGGTTCCACGTCGTGCCGAGGTCGCTGCTGTGGAACGGGGTGACGGTGGTGTTGGCGGGGGACCACACGATCGCCGAGGCGTCGGCGGCGATCGCGACGGTACCGCCGCTGTTGCCCGGGAGGCCGTCGGGTCGCGTCGCGTCCTGCCAGGTCGCACCGCGGTCGGTGGAGACGGTGACCTGGCTGGAGGTCGCGCCGCCCACGTCGCCGCTGCCGACGATGACGTCCGGGTCGGCGGCGGCGTAGTCGAGGCTGGTGCCGCCCCAGTCCGCGCGGAACATCCGCTCGGCCCGGCCCAGGTCGGTGTGGACGAACCCGTTGACATCGCCCATGGCCGAGACGAGGGTCCCGCCCAGTGCGGCGAGGTCGCGGACCCAGGTCATCTCGATGCCCTCGGCGCGCACCCCGACGGTGAACTGCTCGACCGGCAGGGCCACGCGCTGACCGGCCTCGTCCTGGCCGATCAGCTCGCCCTGAGCGTCCCACTGCGTCAGGGACTCGGTGCCCCAGATGGTCGCGCCGGTGCCCCACATGACACGGTCGGAGTTGTGCGGGTCGATCGACAGGCCCTCGATCATCCAGCCGTGCTTGACCGCATACGCGGGCCCCTGGTCGGTGCCGCGCCAGTCCAGCCACGGGGAGCCCGAGCTGTCCATGGTGAACCGGTCGTGGCGGTCCTGTCCCTCGGCGTAGTCCCAGCTGATCGACCAGGTGGCGCCGGAGTCGGTGGAGCGGTACAGGATCTCGTCGGGATACCAGTTGTTGCAGGTGGACGCCATGAGCGTGCCGGGGTTCCGGCGGTCGACGGTGACGGCGCCGAAGCCCGGGATGACCCCGCGCGGGTTGTAGGCCGGGGTGACGTCGGTCCACTCACCGGTCTGCGTCGCCAGGCGCATGATCTTGCCGCCGTTGCCCGTGGCGGGCGCGCCGTTGTAGGGGCCAGGGTCATGGCTGGTGATGACGTAGAGGTAACCATTGGTGTTGTCCACGGCGGACTGCTTGGGGATGGTGCGGTTCCCGTCGACCGAACCGAGCGCCTCGGCCGCGCCAGGGACGGCCTGCCAGGTCGCGGCGCCGTCGGAGGAGACGTAGAGCGGGTCCGCGGGGTCGGCCACGCCCACATAGATCTTGCCGCCGAGCTGGTCGAAGTCGATCCAGAGGACGCCCTGGTTGTCGGACAGGTACTCGTTGCCCGGGTCGATGACGAAGTTGCCGACGTTGGGGAAGTTCTGCACCTTGCCCCAGGTGCGGCCGTAGTCCTTCGAGCGCCAGAGGCCGTTGCCGCTGGGTGCGCCGAGGTAGAGCTCGGCGTTGTCGGTCGGGTTGACGACCAGGCGCTCGCCCATACCGCGGCCCGGCATGTTGCCGCCCTGCTTGAACGGCAGCTCGGCGATGCCCCAGGTATCGCCCTTGTCGTCGGAGTAGAGTATCGCGCCGTTGTTCGCTTCCCAGCTGATGGTGTAGGTGCCGACGGCGGCGTAGACGCGGTTGGTCTCGACCGGGTCGGTCGCCATGGAGACCACGCCCTGGTAGCCCCACCTGGAGCGGGGGACCCAGTCGAGCAACTGCTTCCAGGTCCGGGTGTCCTGCTGCCACCGGAAGGCGCCGGCGACGTCGGTGCGGGCGTAGATGAGGTTCGGCTCGGTCTCGTTGAAGAGGATGCCTGGCACGAACCCGCCGCAGTTGACCACGACATTCTTCCAGGTGTAGGCGCACGCGCCGGGCCCGTGGGCCTTGGCCTGCGCCGGCGTGGTCGGGAGGCTGATCGCGACCGCGGCCGCGCCGACCCCGGCGAGGAAGGTGCGTCGTTTCATGCTGCTCTCCTCGGGTCTGGTGACAAGGGGCTGGTCTGGAGCAGGCGGTGGCGTGCGGGGAGGGCCGCGGCCTTCTTCGGGGGTACGGCGTTCTTCAGGGATACGGCGTTCTTCAGGGGTACGGCCGAGCCGGGGACGGCGACGCTCGCGGTGAGCGCCACCCCAGCGGCCAGAGCGGACAAGATGGACCAGAGTCTCTTCATCGAGAGTGCCCTTCGTTGCGCACTGTGGTCGGAGCGCTTCCCGATCAAGGTGAAGCGCTTCGACCAGGGAAGCGGCGACAGACATCCCTGTCAAGAGCTAGGTCCAGGCATCTTGGATCAGGCCAGGCAAAAAACTTGACGACCATTGCCTCGCCTCGGGGCCTTGCTCTAGTGTTCGTATGCCGATGGGGGTCGAAGCGCTTCGACGTAGTAGGCGATAGATCTCCGTCACCGCGGCACGCCGAGGTGCCGCGCTGCCCACGAAGGAGTGAAGGCCATGACAGCATCGCAGCTCACCGGCGGGATCAACCGGCGGTCGTTCCTCAGCTTCCTGGCGGTCGGTGCCGCCGTCGCCGGCGTACCGTCCCTGCTCACCGCCTGCACCACCGGCGGCGGTGGTCCCGCGGCCGCCCCCGGAAAGGTGACCGCCGGTCACCTGCCCGCCTACGTCCCGGTGGAGTACGCGAAGCCCGACTTCCCCAGCGTCAACGGCTCCACCCCGGGCTACGTCACCATGCCCGAGAAGCTGGTCACCGTGTTCGACACCCCGCCGGGCTCGGGCGGCACCTACACGGCGATGACGCCGCTGTGGACCACCATCCCGTCCACGGAGGGCAACGCGTACTTCGACGCCGTGAACGAGGCGATCGGGACCACCGTCAAGTTCCAGATCTCGGACGGGAACACCTACGGCGACAAGCTCGCCGCCGTGCTCGCGTCGGCCAAGGACCTGCCCGACTGGGTGTGCGTGCCCAGCTGGAACGTCCCGCCGCGGTTCCCGCAGGCCGTCGAGGCCCTGTTCCAGGACCTCACGCCGTTCCTGGCCGGCGACAAGGTGAAGAAGTACAAGAACCTCGCCAACATCCCGACCGACGCGTGGCGGATCTGCACGTTCAACGACAAGCTCTATGGCCTGCCGTTCCCGGGCGAGGTCGTGGGCCAGGCCATCTTCTACCGGGCGGACATCTTCGCCGAGCTGGGCATCGAGGCGGCGCCCACCACCGCCGAGGACCTGCTCGACTTGGCCAAGGAGGTCACCGACCCGAGCAAGAAGCGCTGGGGCGCGAACGACCTGTGGCTCGCGGCGAACATGATGTTCGCGGTGACGCCGGCGGACCGCTGGAAGCAGGACGACGCCGGCAAGCTGATCCACCGCATCGAGACCGAGGAGTACCGGGCCGCGCTGGAGTGGCAGACCAAGCTGTACGCATCGGGCGCCGTGCACCCCGACGCCGTGGCGGACCGCCCGGAGGCGGGCAAGCCGAACTTCGAGGCCGGCAACTCCCTGATCGCCGCCGACGGCGTGGGTGCCTGGCCTGAGGCGCTGGACCGGATGAAGGGCGTGAACCCGGACTTCGACATGCGCCCGTTCCCCATCTTCGCGGCCGACGGCGGGGACCCGGTGCTGTGGAAGGGAAGCCCGGCCAACATCTTCTCGTTCCTCAAGAAGAACGACGACACGGCCAAGATCGAGGAGCTGCTCGCGGTGGCGGACTTCCTGGCCTCGCCGTTCGGCACCACGGAGTTCAACCTGATCAACTTCGGCGTGGAGGGCACGCACTACGAGCTCGACGAGAACGGCCTACCGGCTCCGACCGACCGGGCCGCCTCGGAGGTGGCTGGGACCTACGTCTTCCTCGTGGACCCGCCGGTGGTGAACGCGAAGGTGCAGTACCCCGACTACGTCGAGGCGTTCTGCACCTGGCATGCCGAGGCCGCGCAGTACCTGGCCGAGGACCTGTTCTACGGCATGCAGATCTCCGAGCCGGCCCAGTTCGCCGCGCTCAAGGCGCCGTTCGAGGCTCTCGAGAAGGACATCGCACGCGGACGCAAGACCATGGCCGACCTCGACGAGGCGGTCGCCACGTGGAAGAGCTCCGGTGGTGACGAGCTGCGCGCGTTCTACCAGGAAATCCTGGACAACAAGTGAGCGCCGCGACCTCCCCGGTGAGCACCTCGTCGCGCGCGTCGTCCGGCCGGCCGTCGTCGGGCCCGCCGTCGTCCGGCACGCCGTCGTCCGCGAGCAGCCCGCCGCCCCACAAGGTGCCGTGGACCACGCGGCTGAAGCGGGATCGCTCGCTGCTGATCATGGTGGCCCCCGCGGTGCTGCTCCTCGCGGTGTTCGCCTACGTGCCGATGCTCGGCAACGTGGTGGCCTGGCAGGACTACTCGCCGTACGTCGGGGTCCTCCAGAGCCCGTTCATCGGCTGGGCCAACTTCGAACGCATCTTCACCAACCCGCTGTTCCTCGACGCCGTGCTGAACACGCTGACCATCACCGCGTTCCAGCTCGTGTTCTTCTTCCCGGTGCCGATCGCGCTGGCGCTGCTCCTGAACAGCGTGCTGTCGCCGACCGTGCGCACCACCATCCAGTCGATCGTGTACCTGCCGCACTTCTTCTCCTGGGTGATCGTCGTGACGATCTTCCAGCAGATCTTCGGCGGGGCCGGGATGGTGGCGAGCCGGCTGCGGGAGGCGGGGTACGAGGGCTTCGACCTGATGACCAACCCGGACACGTTCCTGCTGCTCATCACGGCGCAGTCCGTCTGGAAGGACGCCGGCTGGGGGATCATCATCTTCCTCGCGGCGCTGGCCACGGTGGACCCGCAGCTCTACGAGGCCTCCGTGGTGGACGGCGCGGGCCGGTGGCGCCGCATGTGGCACGTCACCCTCCCGGCGCTGCGGCCGGTGATCATCCTGCTCCTGATCCTGCGGCTGGGCGACGCCCTCACCGTCGGGTTCGAGCAGCTCATCCTCCAGCGCGGCGCCGTCGGGACCGACGTCGCGGAGGTGCTCGACACGTTCGTGTACTACCAGGGCGTCGTCAACGGTGACTGGGCCTTCGCGGCCGCCGCCGGGCTCGTCAAGGGCCTGGTCTCGCTCGCCCTGGTGCTCGGGGCCAACAAGCTCGCCCATCTCGTGGGCGAGGCGGGGGTGTATCAGAAGGCATGACAACTCACACCGAGAAGCAGACGCCGACGCCGCCGACACCGCGGCCGTCCACGCGCTCCGCGCGGTACCGCGCCCTGCTGCGCGGCAAGAACCGCCCGGTCTGGGAGGAGGACCCCAGCCCGCTGGGGCTGCTCGTCAAGGGGGTGGCGCTGCTGCTCATCGTGGGCACCGTGCTGTACCCCCTGTACACGGTGGTCCTCACCAGCCTCTCCACGCAGGCGGACATCACCCGGTCCGGGGGCATGGTCACGGTTCCCGGCGACCTGTCGCTGGCCGCCTATACCCAGATCCTGTCCGGCGGGATCGTCACGCGAGCCACCATCGTGAGCATCGGGATCACCGCGGTCGGCACGGTGCTCTCCACCACGGTGTCCGTGCTGGCGGCGTACGGGCTGAGCCGGCCGGGCTCGTTCGCCCACCGGCCCATCCTGTTCGTCTTTCTCATCACCATGTTCTTCGGTGCGGGGCTGATCCCGACCTACCTGCTGGTGAGCAACCTGGGGCTGATCGACAGCTACTGGTCGCTCATCCTGCCGGGGGCCGTGAGCGCGTTCAACGTGCTGATCCTGCGGGCGTTCTTCATGGGCATCGACCGGTCCATCACGGAGGCGGCCCGGATCGACGGCGCGGGGGACTGGCGCATCCTGGGGCAGATCGTGCTGCCCATGTCGAAGGCCGTGGTGGCGGTGGTCGCGCTGTTCTACGGCGTCGGCTACTGGAACGCGTTCTTCAACGCGATGCTCTACATCAACGACAACGCGAAGTGGCCGCTGCAGCTCGTGCTGCGGTCCTACGTGCTGCAGGGGGTGACGCTGCCGGGCAGCGGGGTGGGCCAGGTCGACGTCGACGACGGCGCGGTGACCGGCCTGCCCGTGAAGATGGCGGTGATGGTGCTGGCGATCATCCCGATCCTCGTGGTGTACCCCATGGTGCAGCGGCACTTCACGAAGGGCGTGATCTTCGGGGCCATCAAGGGATGAGCGACGGGGTGAGCCGGGTGTGACCGGCGCAGTGAGCCCGCCGCCGTCACTCGACGACGGCGGCGGGCCCGTGCGCCGAGCTCTCCCGCTCGGTGAGCACAGGAGCGAGGAGCCTGGTCTCGGACGGGTGATCTCCCTCGAGGCGGGCCATGACCATGTCGACGGCGACCTTGCCGATGTCCTCGGCGGGCAGGTCGATGCTGGTCATCGGGATGCGCTGGGAGAGGGCCACGTCGGTGGGGCACACCGCGACCACGGACATGTCGGCGCCGACCACCCTGCCGCGGTCGGCCAGGCGGGCCAGGACGTGGGGGAGCGCCGCCTCGTTGTGCACGATGATCCCCGTGGTCTCCGGCGCGGTCGCCAGCAGCGTGTCCACGGCCTCCGACGCGCCGGCGGGCGTGGTGTCGCACGCCTCCACCTTGACCGTCACGTCGGAGGCCTTGGCCTGGTCGCGCAGCCCGCGCATCAGCCGCTCGGCATAGGAGGTGTGCCGCCGCAGGACCTCGGGCGGCGAGCCGATGAGCGCGATGTCGGTGTGGCCGTCCCTGGCGAGATGGCGGACGGCGAGCCTGCCGGCCGCCTCGAAGTCGAGATCGACGCAGCTCAGCCCCTCCGGGTCCTGCGGCAGGCCGATCAGCACCGTGGGCTGCTTGGCGGCGGCCACGAGCGGCACGCGCGGGTCGTCCGCCTCGATGTCCATCATGACCAGGGCGTCCACCATGGAGCCGCCGGTCACCCGGTCGAGGCCGCTCACGTCGTCCTGGGTGAGCAGCAGGACGTCGTGGCCGAAGTCGCGCGCCCGGGTGACCACGCCCGTGACGAACTGCATGATGACGGGCACGTTCACGCCCACGCGCAGGGGCGCCATGAGCGCGATGACGTTGGTGCGGGACGAGGCCAGCGCCCGCGCCCCGGCGTGCGGCCGGTAGCCGAGCTTCTCGATGGCGCGCTCGACCCGGGCCCTCGTCGGCGCGGAGATGGGCCGCTTGCCGGACAGCACGTACGAGACGGTCGAGGTCGATACCCCGGCCGCCTTGGCGACATCGTCGATCGTAGCCACGGTGCTCCTCTCGGATCGGTGCCGCAGCGTGTCCTGTGCGGTGGCAGGTGGTGCGCTTGACGGGCGGCGGGCACTCCAGTGTGCCGCATGGTAGGGAAGCGCTTCGACAGAAGCCTAGCCCTGTTGTCCAGAAAGGCCACTGGACATGAGTGTATGCGCGGGGTTAGCGTGTTGAAACGCTTCGACGATCACGACGCAGGGGTTCGATCGCGGTAGGTGACCGTAGGGACCGAGCGACGCGGCGGCGCTGCTGCCCGCCGAAGCCGAGCAATGAGCCCCGAGCCGGGCTCTGCGAACAAGGAGAGATGCAATGAAGCACAAGCGGACGATGACCGTCGTCGGGGCGGCGATGGCCGGTGCCCTGGCGCTGGCCGGCTGCACCGGCCAGCCCGCAGGCGGTGGCGACACCGACGACAGCACGCTGACCATCTGGCACTACGAGAACGAGGACTCGGCGATGGGCAAGGCGTGGGCCAAGGCCATCGAGATCTTCGAGGAGGAGAACCCGGACGTCACCGTCGACCTGGAGATGCAGACGTTCGAGCAGATCCAGAAGAACGCCAAGATCGTGCTCACGGGTGACGACGTGCCCGACGTCATGGAGTTCAACAAGGGCAACGCGACGGCGGGCCAGCTCGCCGCGCAGGGCCTGATCGCCCCGCTGACGGATGCCGCGACCGAGCGCGGCTGGGACGAGAAGCTGTCCGGCTCGCTGGCGACCACCGCGACGTACGACGAGCGGGGGCTGATGGGCTCCGGCGACTGGTACGGGGTGCCGAACTACGGCGAGTTCGTGGGCGTCTACTACAACAAGGACATGTTCGCCGAGCACGACCTGGAGGTGCCCACCACGCTCGACGAGTTCGAGGACGTGCTGGCCGCCTTCAAGGACGAGGGCATCACGCCGCTGGCCGAGGCCGGCGCCGAGTACCCGCTGGGCCAGCTCTGGTACGAGCTCGTGCTCGCCTACGGCGACCGCGCCCTGGTGGACGACTACCAGCTCTTCGCCAACGACGTCGACTTCCACAACGAGGCGATGACCCAGGCCACCGAGAAGCTCGACGAGTGGATCGAGAAGGGCTACATCGCGGCGGACTCGGCGGCGCTCACGGCCGAGGACATGGGCGTCTCGTTCATCGACGGCACCTACCCGATCATGGTCAGCGGCTCGTGGTGGTTCGGCCGCCTGGCCACGGAGGTCGAGGCCGACTGGGGCCAGTTCAACTTCCCAGGGAACACGCTGCACACCGGCTCGTCGGGCAACCTCTGGGTGGTCCCCACGAACGCCGACTCGCCGAGCCTCGCCGAGGAGTTCATCGACATCACGCTGCGGCCCGAGGTGCAGAACGTGCTCGCCGAGGAGGGCGGCCTACCGGTGGCCGGCGACGCCTCGGTGATCAAGGACGAGCGTACGCGCGAGCTCACGGAGAACTTCCAGGCGATCCTCGACGAGGACGGCCTCGCGTTCTACCCGGACTGGCCGGTGGCCGGCTACTACGACGTGATCGTCAGCGAGCTGCAGTCCCTGGTCAACCGGTCCAAGACGCCGGACGAGGTGCTCGACGGGCTGCAGAGCTCGTACGACGAGGGCAAGGCCGACCTGCTCGATGGCTGACACCACTCTGACCGGCCGGGGCTCGCGGGCGGACCAGCGCCCGCGGGCCCCGCGCGGGACGCGCCGTCGTCGGCCGGAGTGGGTGGCGTACCTGCCCTACCTGCTGCCGGGCGTGGCCGCGTTCGCGGTGGTGATCGGGTACCCGCTCCTGACCAACGTCTACTTCAGCCTGTTCAAGTGGCGCGGCGGTATGGCGCCGCTGCGCTGGAACGGGCTGGGCAACTACGTGGACCTGCTGGGCGACGACAGGTTCTGGACGTCGTTCGGCAACTCGCTGGCGATGATCGTCGCGATGGTGCTGGTGCCAACGCTGCTCGGCCTGGTGCTCGCAGCGGTGCTGTTCGACTACCTCGGACGGCGGTTCGGCGAGCGGGTCTCGTCGGTGCTGCGGGCCACCTACTACCTGCCGCAGATCCTGCCCGTCGCCGTGGCGGGCGTGCTGTGGAACTGGATCCTGAACTCCCAGACCGGCGCGCTCAACGTGATCCTGCGCGGGATCGGCGTCGAGACGCCGCCCAACTGGCTCGGCGACCCGGACACGGCGCTGCCCTCGGTGATGCTCGTGCTGATCTGGGTGCAGATCGGCTACCCCGTCGTCATCTTCATGGCTGCGCTGCAGCGCGTGGACCCGGAGCTCTACGAGGCCGCGGAGCTCGACGGCGCCGGCTGGTGGGAGCGGTTCCGGGCCATCACGGTGCCCCAGATCCGGCCCGAGACGTTCGTGGTCACGCTGACCTGCACGGTGGCGGCGCTCAAGGTGTTCGGGCCCATCTACGTGCTGACCCGCGGCGGCCCCGAGAGCTCGACCCTGGTGCCGAGCTACTACTCGTACCTGAACTTCTTCGACAAGTCGCAGGTCGGGTACGGGTCGGCGATCGCGACGGTGCTCACGCTCGTGATCGTCGTGGTGGCCGTCGTCATCCTCGGCCTGCAGAGCCGGGCGGAACGTCGTGAGCGGGAGGGGATCTGACATGGCGGTCGCCACAGGAGTACGGACGTCTGGGGCACGGACGTCCGAGGCACGCCCGCCCGAGGTGCGGCGCACCGGCGTCGACTCCCGGTACCGGCGGGGTGCCGGCCGGTGGGTGGTGCTGGCCGCCGCGGTGCTCGTGGGGTTCGCGATTCTCGCGCCGTTCGGGATCATGCTGCTCAACGCGTTCAAGTCGCCGCAGGACTACGCGGCCAACGGGCCGCTGTCCCTGCCGTCGGGCCTCTACCTCGACGGGGTGGTGGCCTTCTGGGAGCGCGTCGACTTCCCGGTGAAGCTCTGGAACTCGGTGTTCATCTCGGCGGTCGTCGCCGTGCTGGGGGCGCTGCTGTCCCTGCTCAACGCGTACGCGATCGGGATCGGCCGGGTGAAGGGGCGGCTGTGGATCGTCACGCTGTTCCTGCTGGCGAACATGCTGCCGCAGGAGGCCCTGATCTACCCGCTGTTCACGATGGCGCAGTCGGTGGGCCTGTCGAACTCGCAGTGGTCGGTGATCATCATCTTCACCGTCATCCAGTCGGCGTTCGGCACGTACCTGCTGTCCTCGGTGCTGGGCACGTTCCCGCCCGCGCTGCTGGAGGCGGCCGCCCTGGACGGCGCGAGCCGGTGGCGCATCCTCTGGCAGGTCGTGTTCCCGATCATGCGGCCCACGCTCTCGGTGCTGATGATCTTCTTCTTCATCTGGACCTGGAACGAGTTCTTCATCCCGCTGGTCATGTTGACCAGCAACGACACCCAGACCATCCCCATCGCCCTCGCCTCGCTGCAGGGCGACCGCATGATGGATGCGCCGACGATCAACGCGGGCTCGCTCGTGTCGCTGGTGCCCGCCGTCATCTTCTTCCTGATCTTCCAGCGCACCCTGACCCGGGGCGTGACCGCGGGAGCGGTCAAGTGAACGGTCACGTGAACCCGTCCCCCTCCGCCCTCCCGAGACGAGTGAGGTTCCAGCCTTGAGATTCACCGACGGCTACTGGCAGCTCCGCCCGGGCGTCGAGGTGCTCCGCCCCCGCGACATCGACGCGGTCGAGGCGGGCGACGGCACTCTGACCGTGTACGCGCCCACCGCGCCGATCACCAAGCGCGGCGACACCCTGAACCGCCCGGTCGTGACCGTGACGTTCGACGCCCCGGCGGACGACGTCATCGGGGTGCGCATCGAGCACCACCAGGGCCGCCGCGACCCCGGCCCGCACTTCGCGGTCAACCGGGAGCCGGGTGCGGTCAAGGTCGTGGCGCCCGCCACGCTGGGCGACGGCCTCGCCGAGCTGACGTCGGGCGGCCTCACCGCCCGCGTCGCCACGGACGGCGAGTGGCACGTCGACTTCGTGGCCGACGGCGAGGTGCTCACCTCGTCGCTGAGCCGGAGCGTGGGCCTCGCGACCACGCCGGACGGCGACTTCGTGCACGAGCAGCTCGCGCTCGGCGTGGGCGAGCACGTCTACGGGCTGGGCGAGCGGTTCGGCGCGTTCGTCAAGAACGGCCAGAGCGTCGACATCTGGAACGAGGACGGCGGCACGGCCAGCGAGCAGGCGTACAAGAACGTGCCGTTCTACCTGACCGACCGCGGCTACGGCGTGTTCGTGGCCCACCCCGAGCGGGTGTCGTTCGAGGTGGGCTCCGAGGTGGTCAGCCGCACCCAGTTCTCGGTGCCGGGCCAGTCGCTCCAGTACTACGTGATCCACGGGCCGACGCCGGCCGAGATCCTGCGCCGGTACACGGCCCTGACCGGGCGGCCCGCCGTCGTCCCGGCCTGGTCGTACGGGCTGTGGCTGTCGACGTCGTTCACCACGAGCTACGACGAGGAGACCGTCAACAGCTTCATCGACGGCATGGCCGAGCGGGACATCCCGCTGTCGGTTTTCCACTTCGACTGCTTCTGGATGCGGCAGTTCCACTGGTGCGACTTCGTGTGGGACCCGGCCACGTTCCCGGACCCGGAGGGCATGCTCGCCCGCCTGCACGAGCGCGGGCTGAAGGTCTGCGTCTGGATCAACCCGTACATCGCCCAGCGCTCCCACCTGTTCAAGGAGGGCGCGGAGAAGGGCTACCTGGTCACGACGGCCCACGGCGACGTCTGGCAGTGGGACAAGTGGCAGGCCGGCATGGGGCTGGTGGACTTCACCAACCCCGAGGCCGCCGCGTGGTACCAGGACAAGCTGCGCGTGCTGCTGGACCAGGGCGTGGACTGCTTCAAGACGGACTTCGGCGAGCGCATCCCCACCGACGTCGTCTGGCACGACGGGTCCGACCCGCAGCGCATGCACAACTACTACGCGTCGCTCTACAACCAGACGGTGTTCGAGCTGCTCGAGACCGAGCGCGGGCGCGGCGAGGCCGTCCTGTTCGCCCGCTCGGCGACGGCGGGCACGCAGCAGTTCCCCGTGCACTGGGGCGGCGACTGCGAGTCCACGTTCGTCTCCATGGCCGAGTCCCTGCGCGGCGGCCTGTCGCTGTCGCTGTCCGGGTTCGGCTACTGGAGCCACGACATCGGCGGTTTCGAGGGCACGCCCGACCCGGCCGTCTTCAAGCGCTGGGCCGCGTTCGGCCTGCTGTCCTCGCACTCGCGGCTGCACGGGTCCAGCTCCTACCGCGTGCCGTGGGCGTTCGACGACGAGGCGGTGGACGTCACCCGGAAGTTCACGAAGCTGAAGCTGCGGCTCATGCCGTACCTCGGTCGGCTCGGTCACGTGGCCGCCGAGGAGGGCACGCCCGTCATGCGCCCCATGGTGCTGGAGTTCCCCGGCGACCGGACGGCGGCCGCCGTCGACACGCAGTACCTGCTGGGGCCGTCGCTGCTGGTGGCGCCAGTGTTCGACGAGTCTAGCGTCGAGTACTACCTCCCGGAGGGGGAGTGGACCCGGCTGCCCGACGTCGTCGCGCCCGGCCTGGCCTCGACCGTCACCGGGTCGCGCTGGGTCACCGAGGAGCACGGCTTCGACACCCTGCCGGTGCTCGTGCGCCCGGGCACGGTGCTGCCCGTCGGCGCCCGTGACGACCGGCCCGACTACGCGTGGGCCGAGGGCGTGACGTTACGCTGCACCCGTCTGCCCGAAGGGTTCGACGAAGAGATCCTGGTCCCCGGTGGCACGGGCGCCCCTGCGACGTTCCGTGTGCGGTACGCGTCCGGCGTCGTGCACGTGACCAGTGCCGACGCTCCCGGTGAGTGGAGCGTCGAGAACGAAGGCAAGACCGTTCGGGCCACCGGCCCGGGAGAGGTGGCACTGTGAGTGCACGGAAGTTCCCCGACGATTTCCTCTGGGGATCGGCGACCGCGTCGTACCAGATCGAGGGCGGTGCGACCGAGGGCGGGCGCGGCCCGTCCATCTGGGACACGTTCTCGCACACGCCGGGCCGGACGCTGAACGGTGACACGGGCGACGTCGCCGACGACCACTTCCACCGCTGGCAGGAGGACGTCGAGCACATCAAGAACCTGGGCCTTGGCGCCTACCGGTTCTCGATCGCGTGGCCGCGGGTGCAGCCGGGCGGGTCCGGCGAGTTCAACGCCGAGGGCATCCGGTTCTACTCGGACCTCGTGGACGGGCTCATCGCCGCGGGTGTGAAGCCCGTGGTCACGCTCTACCACTGGGACCTCCCGCAGGAGCTGGAGGACGCCGGCGGCTGGACCAACCGCGAGACCGCCTACGCCTTCGCGCGGTACGCCCGCAGGATGGCCGAGGAGCTGGGCGACCGGATCGACGTCTGGACCACGCTCAACGAGCCGTGGTGCACGGCGTACCTGGGCTACGGCTCGGGCGTGCACGCGCCGGGCCGCACCGAGCCCCTGGCGGCACTGCAGGCGGTGCACCACCTCAACCTGGCGCACGGCCTGGCGGTCCAGCAGATCCGCGAGGTGCTCGGCGACGCAGCGAAGACCTCGATCACGCTGAACCTGCACGTCTTCCGGCCGGACGACCCGTCGTCCGCGGTCGATCAGGCCGCCGTGCGCAAGGTCGACGCGCTGGCCAACCGGGCCTTCCTCGGCCCGGTCCTGGAGGGCGCGTACCCGGCTGACCTGCTGGAGAACACGGCGTCGGTCACGGACTGGTCGTTCGTGCAGGACGGCGACCTGGAGATCACCAAGCAGCCGCTGGACGTGCTGGGCGTCAACTACTACTCGACGGCGCGCGTGCGGCACTTCTCGGGCGAGGGCGAGCGGCAGCAGGCCGACGGCCACAAGGACTCCGCGGGCACCCCGTGGATCGCGGCCGACGACGTCGAGTTCCTGCCGCAGCCCGGCCCGTACACGGCCATGGGCTGGAACATCGAGCCCGCCGGCCTCACGGACCTGCTGGTCTCGCTGCACAAGACCTACCCGGACCAGCCGCTCATGGTCACCGAGAACGGCGCGGCGTTCGCCGACACCGTGGTGGTCGAGGACGGCGTGGCGCGCGTGCACGACGTCGAGCGCGTCGCGTACCTGCACGACCACGTCGAGGCGCTGGGGCTCGCCCGGGACCAGGGCGTGGACGTGCGCGGGTACTTCGCGTGGTCGCTGCTCGACAACTTCGAGTGGGCCTACGGGTACGACCGGCGGTTCGGCATCATCCGCGTGGACTACGACACGCTGGAGCGCACCTGGAAGGACTCGGCGCACTGGTACCGGCGCCTGGCGACGACGAACACCCTGCCCGGTGTCGACGAGGTGTCGCCGGCCGGCTAGGGCTGACCCGTGGTTACCTTCTGCCCATGACGCTGCCCATGACGCTGCCCATGACGGAGCTCGACGAGTCGCTGGCCGCAGTCCTGAGCGGTGTGCTGGGCGACCTGCGCGTGGCCGCGCGGGTCCCGGCCCTGTCCGCGGCTGTCGGCCGCGGCGGCGAGGTGGCCTGGGCCGGCGCGGCGGGCGCACCGGCGCTCGCAGGCACGGACGGCGACCCGACGCCCGAGCACGCCTTCCGCATCGGGTCGATCACCAAGACGATGCTCGCCGTCGTGGTCATGCGCCTCGTCGAGGAGGGCAAGGTCGCGCTGCACGACCCGATCGGCGCGCACCTGCCCGACGCCCCCGCGGCAGACGCGACGGTGGCGGAGCTCCTGAGCCACAGCAGCGGCCTGCCCGCTGAGCCGCCGGGTGCGTGGTGGGAGCGGGCGGGCGGCCCGACCTGGGAGCAGCTCGTGGCGTCGGCCCCGCCCCAGCTCCGCGCGCCCGGGACCTGGTACCACTACTCGAACGTGGGCTACGCCGTGCTGGGCCGCCTCGTGGAGCAGGCGCGCGGTCGCGCCTGGGACGACGCGCTGCGCGACGAGCTGTGGGCCCCGCTCGGCATGACGGCGACCGGCCGGGTGCCCGTCGGGCGGTACGTGACCGGGTACGCGGTGCACCCGCACGCCGACCTGGTGCACGTCGAGCCGGTCGCCGAGTACCTGGCCCTCGGCGCGGCCGGGGAGCTGTGGTCCACGCCGTCGGACCTCGTGCGGTTCGGGATGTGGCTGACCTGCAACGACACCCTCGGCGCGACGGGTGACGCCGTGCTGCCGCCCGCCGCCCGCCGGCTCATGACGGCGCCCCGCGTGGTCGTGGACGAGCCGGGCCCGGCCTGGACCGGCGCGTACGGCCTGGGGGTCCGGGTCCGCAAGGACCTGCTGGATCCCGGGGTGGTGCCCGCAGGAGGCGGGGGCGTGCCCGGAAGTGGGGGCGTGCCCGGGGGTGGAGGCGCGCCGTGGGGCGCCGAGGCGATCACGGTGCGCACGGTGGGCCACTCCGGATCGGTGCCCGGGTTCACCGCGGACCTGCGGATCGACCTCGAGACGGGTGACGCCGTGGCCGTCTGCGGGTCGAGCACCGCGGGGATGGTCGAGGGCATACCGCTGCTCGCGGTGCTGCGGCGGGCGCGGGGTGCCGGCGAGCCGGGTGGTGTGCGGCCGGGTGTTGGTGGGCCGGGTGCTGCGGGGTTGGGGGCCGTCGGGTCGGATGTTGCGGGCTCGGCCGTCGCGGGGCGGTCGGATGCCGCCGGGCCGCGCGCGGGTGGGCGCGCCGACGTCGGCCCCTGGGCCGCCGCGCTCACCGGGACCTGGTACTGGGGCCCGGCGCCGTACACGCTGCGCGCCGAGGGCGGCCGGCTCGTGCTGAGCGGGTCAGCGGGCCGGCGGAGCATGGAGTTCGCGCCGGGCGAGGTGCCAGGCACCTGGGTCGGCGTGACCGCCGGGTACTGGCAGGGCGAGACGCTCCGGCGCGTGGAGCGGGGTGGGCGGGTCGTCGCGCTCGACCTCGGGACGTTCTGCTTCACCAGAGCCCCCTACGACCCGGACGTGGAGATCCCCGGCGGCCACGACGGCGTCGGCTGGCACGTCCTGTGACGCGGATCACCGCGCCTGCCCCCATACCTGCCCCCGGGGTCTCCCGGGTGCTCTTCCCGGCGCGCGAGACACGCCCAACGGTCGCGACACGCCGCTGACTCAGATCACTTTTTCGGGTCTCGCGGACCCTGTTCGGGGCGTGTGAGGTGCCCTTTCTCGGCCCTCGCCGAGCCCGTCCGGGCGGGCCGCGCGAAGCCTTGCGTGCGGCCTACCAGGCGGTGTCAGAGGCTCGTGGCAGCATGGTCCGTGAGCGTCGCGCCGGGGCCGGGTGACCGGTCGGGCATGGTGCTCCGCACGTCACCAACCACAACATGTCGTAAGCGAGCGAGTGTCAGACACTAGGTGTAGTGTTTGGTGCAGCGGGAGACGCAGACCCGCAAGCAAAGCACATCGGTGTAAGTTCACGGGTGTCCTTCGAGGTCAGAGGAGGCGGACATGAGCGTCACTGTCTACAGCAAGCCGGCATGCGTCCAGTGCGACGCGACGTACCGGGCACTGGATCGCAAGGGTGTCGAGTACACGGTCGTCGACATCACGCAGGACGCCGAGGCACTGGAGATGGTCCGCGGCCTCGGGTACCTCCAGGCGCCGGTCGTGGTGGCCGGCGACACCCACTGGTCGGGCTTTCGCCCCGACCAGATCAGCGCGGTCGCCGCGCTTCAGGCCGCCTCGGCCTGACCAGCACCACAGCAACGTCGGCAAGGAGGCGTGACGTGGGTTCTCTCGTCTACTTCTCCAGCGTGTCGGAGAACACGCACCGGTTCGTCGAGAAGCTCGCTCTCGACGAGCTGGGGATGCCGGTGCACCGGATCCCGCTGCGCCCAGCGGACGGCTTTCTGCACGTGGACGAGCCCTACGTCCTCATGGCCCCCACCTACGGTGGCGGCAACGAGGGCGGGGCCGTTCCGCGGCAGGTGAGGAAGTTCCTCAACGACGAGCACAACCGGTCGCTCATCCGTGGCGTCATCGCCGCGGGGAACACCAACTTCGGGGCTGCGTACTGCATCACCGGGGACATCATCGCCGCCAAGTGCGACGTCCCGTACCTGTACGCCTTCGAGCTTCTCGGAACTGCGCAGGACGTCACGCGCGTCCGCAACGGATTGGGACGATTTTGGCAGCAACAACGACAGAGGCTGTCCGCCTGACTGACGGCCTGAGCGAGATCCCCCTGGAGTCTCTCCAGCTCGACTACCACGCGCTCAACGCGATGCTGAACCTGTACGGGCCGGACGGGAAGATCCAGTTCGAGAAGGACCGTGAGGCGGCCCGCCAGTACTTCCTGCAGCACGTCAACCCGAACACCGTCGAGTTCGACACGCTGGACGCGAAGCTCGACCACCTCGTCGAGGCCAAGTACTACGACCCGACGGTGCTGGCCAAGTACTCCCGCGCGTTCGTCAAGGAGCTCTTCCAGCTCGCGTACTCGAAGAAGTTCCGGTTCGAGACGTTCCTGGGCGCCTTCAAGTACTACACCTCGTACACGCTCAAGACGTTCGACGGCAAGAAGTACCTGGAGCGGTTCGAGGACCGTGTCTCCATGGTCGCGCTCGGCCTGGCCGACGGCGACGAGCAGACGGCGCGCGACATCGTCGAGGAGGTCATCTCCGGGCGGTTCCAGCCGGCGACGCCGACCTTCCTCAACGTCGGCAAGGCGCAGCGCGGCGAGCCCGTGTCCTGCTTCCTGCTGCGCATCGAGGACAACATGGAGTCGATCGCGCGCGGCATCAACTCCGCGCTGCAGCTCTCCAAGCGCGGCGGCGGCGTGGCCCTGCTGCTGAGCAACATCCGTGAGCACGGCGCGCCGATCAAGCACATCGAGAACCAGTCGTCCGGCGTCATCCCCGTGATGAAGCTCCTGGAAGACTCCTTCTCGTACGCGAACCAGCTCGGCGCGCGCCAGGGCGCGGGCGCGGTGTACCTGCACGCGCACCACCCCGACATCATGCGGTTCCTCGACACCAAGCGGGAGAACGCGGACGAGAAGATCCGCATCAAGACGCTCTCGCTCGGCGTGGTCATCCCGGACATCACGTTCGAGCTGGCCAAGAAGAACGCCGACATGCACCTGTTCAGCCCGTACGACGTCGAGCGTGTCTACGGCAAGCCGTTCGCCGACATCTCGATCACCGAGAAGTACGACGAGCTCGTGGCCGACGACCGCATCCGCAAGACCACGATCAGCGCGCGCGACTTCTTCCAGACGCTCGCGGAACTGCAGTTCGAGTCCGGGTACCCGTACATCATGTTCGAGGACACGGTGAACAGGGCGAACCCGATCAAGGGCCGCATCACCCACTCGAACCTGTGCTCCGAGATCCTCCAGGTGTCGACGCCGTCGACGTTCAACGAGGACCTCTCCTACGCCACGGTCGGCCGGGACATCTCCTGCAACCTGGGCTCGCTGAACATCGCCAAGGCGATGGACTCGCCGGACTTCGGCCGCACGATCGACACCGCGATCCGCGCGCTCACCGCCGTGAGCGACCAGACGTCCATCGAGTCGGTCCCGTCGGTCAAGCTGGCCAACGAGTCGGGCCACGCCATCGGCCTCGGCCAGATGAACCTGCACGGCTACCTCGCCCGCGAGCACATCCACTACGGCTCGGCCGAGGGCATCGACTTCACGAACATCTACTTCTACACGGTCGCCTACCACGCGATCGCGGCGTCCAACCGCCTGTCGATCGAGCGCAAGCAGCGGTTCGGCGGTTTCGAGGACTCGAAGTACGCCACGGGCGAGTACTTCGACAAGTACGTCGAGCAGGAGTGGAAGCCGGCCACGGAGCGGGTCGCACGCCTGTTCGCCGAGGCCGGCGTGGCGATCCCGACGCAGGACGACTGGCGCGCGCTCAAGGCCTCGGTCATGGAGCACGGCATCTACAACCAGAACCTCCAGGCCGTGCCGCCCACGGGCTCGATCAGCTACATCAACAACTCGACGTCGTCGATCCACCCGGTCCCGGCCAAGATCGAGATCCGCAAGGAAGGCAAGCTCGGCCGCGTCTACTACCCGGCGCCGTACATGACGAACGACAACCTGGAGTACTACCAGGACGCGTACGAGATCGGGTACGAGAAGATCATCGACACGTACGCCGCGGCGACGCAGCACGTGGACCAGGGCCTCTCGCTGACCCTGTTCTTCCCGGACACGGTGACCACGCGCGACGTCAACAAGGCGCAGATCTACGCGTGGCGCAAGGGCATCAAGACCCTCTACTACATCCGCCTGCGCCAGATGGCACTGGAGGGGACGGAGATCGAGAACTGCGTCAGCTGCATGCTGTGACGCAGACTCCGAGCCAGACCTCCTCCGACCGCAGCCCGTGAAGGAACTCCCATGTCGCCAACCGGCAAGCTCAAGCTCATCGACCGCGTGACCGCGATCAACTGGAACCGCCTCCAGGACGAGAAGGACCTCGAGGTCTGGGACCGTCTGGTCGGTAACTTCTGGCTGCCCGAGAAGGTGCCGGTGTCCAACGACATCCAGTCGTGGCACACGCTGAACGAGCACGAGAAGGTCATGACCACGCGCGTGTTCACCGGGCTGACCCTCCTGGACACCATCCAGGGCACGGTCGGCGCGGTGTCGCTGATCCCGGACGCGCTCACCCCGCACGAGGAGGCGGTGTACACCAACATCGCCTTCATGGAGAGCGTGCACGCGAAGAGCTACTCGTCGATCTTCTCCACGCTGCTGTCCACGCGGGAGATCGACGACGCCTTCGAGTGGTCGGAGAACAACCCGAACCTGCAGAAGAAGGCGGAGATCGTCCTCGACTACTACCGGGGCGACGACCCGCTCAAGCGCAAGGTCGCCTCGACGATGCTCGAGTCGTTCCTGTTCTACTCGGGCTTCTACGCGCCGATGTACTGGTCCTCGCGGGCCAAGCTCACGAACACGGCCGACCTGATCCGCCTCATCATCCGTGACGAGGCGGTGCACGGGTACTACATCGGCTACAAGTACCAGAAGGCCCTGGCGAAGCTGACGCAGCCCGAGCAGGACGACCTCAAGGCCTACACGTTCGAGCTGCTCTTCGAGCTGTACGAGAACGAGGTGGAGTACACCGACTCGCTCTACGGCGAGCTGGGGCTGACCGAGGACGTCAAGAAGTTCCTGCGGTACAACGGCAACAAGGCCCTGATGAACCTGGGCTACGAGGCGCTGTTCCCCAAGGAGGACACCGACGTCAACCCCGCGATCCTCGCGGCGCTGTCGCCGAACGCGGACGAGAACCACGACTTCTTCTCGGGGTCCGGCTCGTCGTACGTGATCGGCAAGGCCGTGGAGACCGAGGACGACGACTGGGACTTCTGACACCAGGTCGGGAGGCCGTCGCCCATAGCGGCTGATCGGAGGCCCGGAACCGCAGAATCCTGCGGTTCCGGGCCTCTTGGCATGCCGACCTGCTGTGCCGACCTACTGTGCCGGGCGCCTCCACTGCTGGGTCGTGGCTCCCGCGTCACAGCCGGCGAGCGTGAGCCCCCAGGAGTCGGCAGGGGTCGCCAGGCACAGGGCCGGATCGGCGACGCTGCTGATCGTCGCGTCGGCGTGGAGCTCCCACCGCTGCTCGGGTACGCCCGTGCAGTCGGCGATGACGAGCGTGCGACCGGCGGCGAGTGTGCCGCTCGGCGTGACGCACATGTCCCCGTACACGGTGAGCTCCCGGTCGGCGTTCCAGTCGAACGACTGGTTGCCACCGCCGTTGCACCACCACAGGCCGAGCGTCGTACCCGGCGTCGTCGAGAATCCCGGCACGTCGACGCAGACGTCGCCGTCGCCGCTGTGATGGACGCTGACCAGCGGGGCGCCGGGCGGTGCGGGCGGCAGGTCGTTCAGCTCCTCGTGCGCGAGCAGGCCCCAGCCCCACTGGACCTGGGCCAGCCCCGAGGCGTTCGTGACCTCGAGGTCGCCCTCGCCGACCTGCTCGGTCAGCGTGTAGGCGTCGCCCGTGCGCAGGCCGGGCCAGTAGACGATGCCGATGCGCTGGTCGCGCGCGACCTCCGTCAGTGCGCCGAGGTACGAGGTGTAGGTGTCGCCGGTGTGGTTGCCGTAGTTGAGGCCGGTGGTCATCGGTGACCCGGCCTCGCTGACGAGCGTGCGCCACCCGTACTTGCCGAGGCGTGGGAGCAGGTTCGCCTTCCACTCCTCCTCGGTCGTGTGGTCGGCCCAGAACCCGTAGAAGTGCAGCGAGAGCAGCGTCCCCTTCAGCTCCGCGGCCGCACCGACCCCCGTGACGTCGTCGTTGTAGCCCGTTCCTGAGATGATCACGCGGCCGCGCGGGACGCGGTCGTGGTCGTCGAGCCACCCCGCCGTCAGGTCCACCCAGGCATCGAGCGAGTACCCGAACGGCTCGTTCATCGGCTCGAAGTAGACCAGCGGGTTCTTCCCGTACCGGTCCACGACGGTGTCCCACATCGCGTCGAAGGCCGCGGGGTCGTCGGCCAGGCCGTCCTTGGCGTCGTCGGCCTCCCAGTAGCTGAGGATGACCTTGAAGCCGTGCCGCGTGGCGGCGTCGATGGCGCCCCGGTAGGAGTCCCACCAGTCCGTCCCGACGCTCGACGGGTTGATCGGTAGCCGCACCGTGTTGGCACGCACCTCCTTCCGGAACTCGCCGATGATGCGGGACGCCTTGGCGTAGGTCGTGCGGTAGCTGTCCTCCGTGCTCAGGCCGGAGGGCACGACCTCGTCGGCGGCGTAGTTGTCGCGGGGGTCCGCCCAGTTGACGCCGCGGAACTCGGTGGTGCCGTGCTGCGACCCGCCGGACGGGGCGCCGCCCGGGGCACCGACGGCGGGGCCGGCGGCCACCAGGGTCGCCGTGAGAAGACCGACCGCCGCCCAGGCGCCGGTCCGGATTGCTCGTGTCATGGGACTCCGATCTGCGGGCGCGTCGTTGCGCCGCCGTCCGAGGCCCGGGCCGGCCAGTGCCGGCCTGGTGCCGATGGTGACGTAAACATCCCACGGCGATCCACCGTTGCGCAAGGGGCCGGTCCCGAGTTCTGGCGTGCGCCGTCGACCGACCAGCTCGGACGCCGAGGCGACGATGCCCGCCGGCTCGAGGTCCGAGTCGGCGGGCATCGTGCCGCGTGTGGTGGTGCGTGCTGTCACGGAGTGCGGTGGCCGCGCGTGGTGGCCGCGCGTGGTGGCGGCGTGCCGCGGTGGTCAGGGCCGCGGCCCCGCCGGCCTCACCGCGTCGCGACGAGGAACTGGTCCGGGCGCAGGGCGCGGGAGACGATCCGGGTGTCGCCGATCCAGCCGTAGAAGCCCTGCCCGAACCGCCCGGCGCCCTGGGTGCCGCCGATGGCGAACGGCTTGCCGACCGTGCTGATCCCGCGCGACACCGTGCTGGCGTTGCGCGCGATCTTCGAGCCGTCGACGTACAGGGTCGTGTACCGGGAGTCGTTGACGATCGCGATGTGCGTCCAGCGGCCGACCGGGAGCGCGTGGCTCCAGGAGGTCGGGTCGTCGTCGATCGGCACGGGGTAGACCACGAACTGCAGGAACCGCTCGCCCGTCACGTTCAGGCTGCACGGTGCGTCGTCCTCGGACCACCCGCCGCTCTTGCCGGCGTCGCCCGCGCGGCCCTCCCAGCTCAGGATGCCCATCCAGGAGTGGTCTCCCTCGAAGGGCTCGGGCAGCTTGATGAAGGTCTCGATCGTGTAGCCCGACTCGAACTTCATGTCGTTGACGGGCGCGTCCGGGCCGGTGTGCAGCACGGCGCCGCGGTCGGGCCCCTTGCCGCCGCCGAACCGCAGGCTCGCGTGGGCCGGCTGGTCGTCGTGGTGCTCGGCGGACCAGGTGAGCGCGGCGGGGGCGCTGCTGTGCAGGAGCATCGAGGTGAGGTGGTTGCCGTTCCCGGTCAGGTCGCGGGCGACGGTCCCGGCCGGCACGGGGGCGCCGTCGGTCCCGGCAGCGGCGAGCCCGGTGTCGTCGAACCGCCAGTAGGCGACGGTCCCGCGCGGCATGACCGCCGACGGCGGACGCGGCGCGGGTACCACCGGCGGGGCGAACGCGGCGAACCGCTCGTCGAAGTCGATCTCGACGGTGAACCGGTCGACGTCGCCGGAGAGCTCGACGTGCTCCGTCTCCAGGGGCGTCGGGTCCCGCTTCTCCTGCAGCCAGGGCGAGAACGTCTCGACGTCGATCACGTTGCGCGACAGGTCGAACGAGTAGTAGCGGAGCATGCCCGCGCCGCCGTAGTAGCGGTCCTGGTAGTTGGTGATGTGCAGGTGGACGGGGTGGCCCGCGTCGTTGGTCAGCGTCGTGCGGCCCGACGGCCAGTAGTGGCCGCCGAGCGCGAGGAAGATCTGGTCGTTCGTCTTGATCAGGCGGTCCCAGAGGCGCTGCCCGTTGCCGGACAGGTGGGCCTGGCCGTCGCCCTCCGCCCAGACGAGGTCGTGGGTGGTCAGGATCGCGGGCAGCGTGTCGTGCTCGTCCAGCACGCGCTGGGCCCAGGCGAGCCCGGCGTCGGACACGCGCCAGTCGAGCGCGAGGACGAGCCACTCGCGCCCGCCGCCGCGGACGACGTGGTAGCTGTTGTAACCGTCGGGGGAGGAGCCGCCGTACGTCTCCATCCGGGCGAACCGTCGCGGCCCGAAGGTGCGCAGGTACGGGGTGTCACCCCGCTGGTCGTCGCCCGAGACGTCGTGGTTGCCGGCCAGCACGCTGTACGGCATGCTGCGGGCGGCCTCGAACGCGCGGCGCGCGGCGATCATCTCGGTCTCGGTGCCGTGCTCGGTGACGTCGCCGAGCTGGGTCATGAAGACGATGTTGTCGTGCTTCCGCTCGCGGACCAGGTGGCGCAGGGTGGCGCGCACCGGCTCGGGGTCGGAGCCACCCTCGTCCAGGAGGTACTGGGTGTCGGGCAGGACGGCGATGGTGAAGCGCGGGTCGGTGCCGTCCGGCAGGCCCCCGCTCACCTCCACGGTCGACGGTGCGGTGGCGGCAGCGGCCGTCCCGGCGGAGGCGGTGGCTGCTGACAGGACCGGGACGGCCGCAGCGGCCCGGAGCAGGGATCGGCGCGAGAGCTTGTTGTCCACGGCTCACAGCGTGGCCGCGCCGGTTGGCGCCGGGGTGACGCCCAGCGGAACGGACGTTGGCCGTACGACGACGCGCGTGGCGCAGCGGCTCCGGCCGTCCCGGCGGGGCGGTGCCATCCCGCGCCGCCGCCCGTGCCGGGCCGCGTCATCCCGTGACGGCGCCGCGTCAGCCGGTGACGGCGCCGCCCGGCTCGCGCTCGCGGACGTCGTCCAGGGCGGGCACGGCGGGCCGCGCCCGGAACGAGTACCAGAGCAGCCAGCCGATCATCCACACCTCGCCGACGGTCGCCAGGAACGGCAGCGCCTCGGTCACTGGTGCGGCGGCCGGCACCAGATAAGCGAGGTAGCCGCTGACGACGTACCCGATGCCGCCGGCCACGAGGATCCAGCCGAGCGCCCGTGGCATGCCAGAGCGCAGCGCGAGCACGCCCATCGGGACCAGCCAGAGCCCGAAGAAGAGCGTGCCGACGTCCCAGGAGTTCTCGCTGAGCACGTAGAGGAGCTGGACGTCGCCGGCCGCCTCGGCCGCCGTCGGCGCAAGGGCGGTGTCCAGCGCCGCACCGAGGCAGGCCGCGCTGGCGAGGACCGCCACGGAGTTGAACATCCCGAAGGCGGCGAGCGAGCCCGCCGCGAACGCGTCGGTGCGGTGAAGCAGCCGGTAGAACCACAGGGCGACGAGCGCCTGGGCCGCCACGAGCGTGAGCTCCAGGGCGACCCCCACGCGTGCGAGCCCCTCGTTCTCGACCAGGTTGGCCAGCGTCGCCGCCGGGCTGTCTGGATCGAACAGCAGCGGCCGGATGGTCAGGTATCCGGGGACGGCGACGACGGCGACCGCCAGGTAGAGCAGACCGGTCGTGCGTGCGGTGCGGGGGTCCAGCGTGGGCGACTTCATGGCTTCCCTCTCGACGTGGCCTTACGACGTAAGGTGACCTTACGCCGTAAGGCGGCCAGTGGGAAGACTGTGGAGAGGATGAACGTGGGACCGGATGAACGCCCCGGGTGACCGCGGCCCAGACGACCGCGACCCGGATGAGAGAACTCGCTCGGCCGCGCGCCGTCGCTCAGTGGTTCATGCGTCGATCGACCGCGCGCCCGTCACCGGCGGCTCGGCGGACCACGGGAAGGTGATCCACAGGTCGGTGTCCTTCCACGAGTAGTCGGGCTGGATGATCGTGCGCGGCTTCGTGAACAGCACGGCGGAGCGGGCCTCGGCGCCCTGCTTCGCCAGCAGGTCCATGACCAGGGCGAGGGTGCGGCCGGAGTCGGCGACGTCGTCCACCACGAGGACCTTGGCGCCGGGGAGCTCCGACGTGTCCATGAGGGGCGGCAGCACGCGCGGGTCCTCGAGCGTCTTGCCGATGTCCGTGTAGAACTCGACGTTCAGCGTGCCGACGCCCTTGGTGCCGAGCGCGTACGCCATCGCGCCGCCGGGGACCAGGCCGCCGCGCGCGACGGCGATGACGACCTCTGGCACGAACCCGCTCGCCACCACCTGATGGGCCAGGTCGCGGACCGCGAGGGGGAAGGTCTCCCAGGTGAGCACCTCGCGCTCCGGCAGGGGAGCGGACTCAGGAGCTGGCAGGTCTGTCGACGTCATGGGACGACACTACGAGACGTGGCGGGCACCCGGCTCGGGTGCCCGCCACAGAGTGAAGCGGGGAGGATCAGGGTCAAGCGGGGAGGATCAGGCCGACTTGGCCTCGAGGATGTCGACGACGAAGACGAGGGTCGAGTTCGCGGGGATGGCGCCGTTCTCCTGGTCGCCGTAGCCCTGGTCGGCCGGGACGACGAGCAGCACCTGGCTGCCGACCTTCTGCCCCGCGATGCCGTTGGTCCACCCGGGGATGACGCCGTTCAGCGGGAACGACGTCGGCGTGCCGCGGCTCCACGAGGAGTCGAACGACGTGCCGTCGAGCAGGCAGCCCGCGTACTGGACCGTGACGGTCTGGTCCTTGGTGACCGTGGCGCCGTCGCCCTCGATGAGGGGCTCGACCACGAGCTCTGTGGGCTCCTCGTAGTCGGCGGGGATCGTGACGGTCGGCTGGCCGTCCTCGGCGAGCTCGACGGTGGGCAGGCCCTCCTTCGGGGTCACCGCTGTGCCCTCGGCGCGCGTCGGGATCTCGTTGGCCTCGGTGACCTCGACCATCGTGACCTGGATGGTCTGGTCCATCGCGGTGCTCGCCATGACGAGGCGTGTGCCCACCTTCTGGCCGATCAGGCGGTCGTTCAGCAGGTCGTACTGCGGGTCGCCGAGCGTGAACGACTCGGGCTTGTCGGTCTCCCAGGTCGACCCGCTCGTGGACCCGTCCTTGCCCGCGAGCACCACGTAGTCGATGGTGACCTGTGCGCCCTCGGTGAGCTCCGCGCCGGTGCCCTCGGCGACGACGCGCGACGTCGGGGTGCTGACCGTCAGCGGCGCCTTGAACTCGACCTTCGGCTCCTCACCGACCGGGCCGGTGACCTCGATCGCATCGACGGTCTTGACGTCCGCCTGGGACGGGCTGGGTGCGGGCGACGGCTCGGCGGCCGGCGTCACCTCGCACACGGCGCCGTTGGCATCGGCTTCGCCGTTCCCGGCGTCGCCGCTGCTCGAGCAGCCGGTGAGTGCGATGGAGGCCAGCGCGACGGCTGCCAGGCCGGCAGTGGTGCGGTGCTTCACGAGTAGTCCTTCGGTCGGTGTGCGCCTTGCTGGGGACCGCCACACTCTAGCGGGCGCAGATGAGTGGGGCTCCCAGCGTTGTGGTATGCGGCGTGGTAAGCGGTGGTATGCGGCGCGGGCCGTTTCCGGGCAGCCTTGAGCCGTCCGCTCCGCCCTGTGGAAGACCGTCCGCTCCGCCCTGCGGAAGAATAGATGTCATGCCGTCGAAACGCCGCTCCAGCAAGCGTCCGTATGCCGCGGAACACGTCCCCCTCGACGTGGACCGCGCGACGGGCGGCCGGCGCAGCGAGTCGGCGCCCGACGGCGAGTGGGTGGTGCAGCGGATCCGCTCGTCCGACAAGACCTATGTCTGCCCGGCCTGCCGCCAGGAGATCGCGCCGGGAACACCGCACGTCGTCGCGTGGCAGACGGACACGCTGGGCGGCCCGGAGGCCGGGCTGGACGCCCGGCGGCACTGGCACACGAGCTGCTGGCAGCGCCGCGCCAACCTCCGCTGAGCCGCACCCCGCCCGCAGCCAGGCCGACAAGCAACCAGGCCGACAAGGGAGCCAGAAAGGGGGCGAGAATGGAACCGATGACCACAGACGCGACGCCGGGCACGGCCTCCGGCCAGACCACCCACCAGATCCGCTCGCTCACCGTGCTGCCCGCGCGGCGGGAGGACGTCGAGCTGCACACCGCCGACGGCCTCACCCTCGTGGGCGAGCTCGCGCTGCCCGCGGACAGCGAGCCGTCGGCCAGCCTGCTGACGCTGCACCCGCTGCCCACGCACGGCGGCTTCATGGACTCCCACGTGTACCGCAAGGCGGCCTGGCGGCTGCCCGCGCTCGCGAACCTGGCGGTGCTGCGGTTCAACACGCGCGGCACCTCGTCCCCGCGGGGCACCAGCGAGGGCAGGTTCGACGACGGGAACGCGGAGCGCTACGACGTCGCCGCTGCGATCGAGCTCGCCGAGTTCCGCGGCCTGCCGCGGCCGTGGCTGGTCGGCTGGTCGTTCGGCACCGAGCTGGTGCTCAAGCACGGCACCGACCCGAGCATCGAGGGCGCCATCCTGCTGTCACCGCCGCTGCACCGCGCGACCGACGACGACCTGGACCGCTGGGCCGTGTTCGGCAAGCCGCTGGTCGTCCTGGTACCGGAGCTCGACGACTACCTCCGGCCCGACGAGGCCCGCCGCCGCTTCGCGCGCGTCCCGCAGGCCGAGGTGATCGGCGTCGACGGCGCGAAGCACCTCTGGGTCGGTGAGCCGGCCGTCGCCCGCGCGCTCAACGAGATAGTGGCCCACGTGCTGCCCGACCACCCGCTCCCGCTGCCGACCCACTGGGACGGACCACTGGGGGCTCCCGAGGCTTCCTGAGCGGCCGCACCAGCAGAGCACCCCACCAGCCAGCACCCATCAGCACAGTACCCACCAGAGGAGGACGACGATGACGTCTCGATCCGCCGGGAGACTGGCCACCTTCACCCTGCACGACGGCGGCGGGGTGCCGCTCGTGCTGCTGCACGGCTTCCCGCTCGACCACCGCATGTGGGCGGCCTGCGCGGGGCACCTCCCGCCGGGCATCCGCGCCATCGGCGTCGACCTGCCCGGCGCCGGGCACAGCGACCTGGACGGGTTCCCGCCGAGCATCGAGCACGCTGCCGACTCCGTGTACCGGACGATGATCGAGGCGGGCGAGGGCAACGCCGTCGTCGTCGGGCACTCGATGGGCGGGTACGTGGCGCTCGCCCTGGCCGAGCGGCACCCGGGGTTCGTGGCCGGCCTGGGGCTGGTCAACACCAAGTCGACGGCGGACACCGAGGAGGCGCGCGCCAAGCGGCTGCGGGTCGCCGCCGCCGCCGACGAGACCCAGACCGTCGAGGCCGTGCTCGGCATGCCCGCCGCCCTGGTGGGCGCGACGAGCACGGAGCGAAGGCGGCACCTGTTCCCCGTGCTCGACTCCTGGATCCGGGCGCAGTCGCCGGCGGGCGTCGCCTGGGCGCAGCGGGCGATGGCCGCCCGCCCCGACCGGACGGCGGTGCTCCAGCGGTTCGACGCGCCGGTCGCCGTCGTGGTGGGTGCCGAGGACGCGATCACGCCGCTGGCCGAGGCCGAGCACATGGTCAGGGCGGCCGGGTCGCCCTCGGAGCTCTCCGTCGGCGATGCCGCGCTCACGCTGGTGCCGAGCGCCGGGCACATCAGCGTCGTCGAGGACCCGCAGGCGGTCGCCGCGGCGCTCGGGCTGCTGCACGCCCAGGTGGTGGCGCACCACCACTGACGCGGTCGGCTGGCACGGTCGGCTGGCACGGTCGGCTGGCACGGTCGGCGCGGCACGCGATCACACCGGAGCCGGAACCGCGCCGGCGTGCGACCCCGGACAGACCGAAACGGCGGCCCTCCACCGGAGGGCCGCCGTTCGTCGCAGTGCTGGATCAGACAGGGCTGGGCTGGATCAGACAGTGCTGGATCAAGCAGGGCTCGATCAGCAGAGCTTGATCAGCTCGAGGCGCCGGCCTTCTCGGAGACGGCCTCCTCCGCGTCCTCGCTCTCCGCGGCGGACGAGGCCGAGTCGGAGGCCTTCTGGCCGGCCTTCGTGCTCGCCTTGGTGCCCTTGACCGACGGGATCACGACGGTGGCCGTGCCGACCGGCACGGGCGTCGGGTTGCTCGGCGGGATCGAGGCGGGCATCGCGCCGTCGGCGTCCGGCACCTCGGGCTCGGCCTCCGTACCGTCGCCGACGACGGCGAAGCGCGCCTGCTGCGCGGGGGTCGCGCCGGCCAGGCTCGGCTTGGCCGGGGCCTTGGGCGCCGCCGCGGCAGGAGCGCCCGGCTGCGAGCCGAGCATGCCGCGCAGCTCCTCGAGGTAGGAGTTGATCGAGTCGTGCTGGCGGGTGAGGTCCTCGAGCTGGTGCTGCGCGGCGGACCGGCTCGACTCCGCCTCGGCGCGTGCGTCGTCGATGGTCTGCTCGGCGAACTCCCGGGCGTCGGCCACGATCCGGTCCGCGGACTTGCGGGCGTCGGCCACGAGGTCCTTGACGTAGACGTCGGACTCGGAGCGGATCTTCTCCGCCTGCTCCAGGGCCACGGCGACCCGCTTCTCGGCCTCGGCCGCGTGCTCCTCCGCCGTGCTGACCAGCTTCGCGGTCTCGGCCTTCGCGGTCTCGTGCCGCTCGGCGAGCTCCTTCTCCACAGCCTCCTTGCGGGTGGCGATGTCGAGCTCGGCCTGGGCGAGCGCCGCGCGGGCCTGCTCGCGCAAGTCCTCCATCTCGGTGGTGACGGCGTTGGAGGCCTCGGCGGCCTGGCGGCGCGCCTCGGAGAGGATCTGCTCGGCCTCGGCGCGGGCGCTGGCGAGCATCGCGGACGAGTCGCGCTCGGCGGTCTCGCGCTGCTCGGTGGTCTCGGCGTTGACCTTGGCACGCAGCGCTGCGGCCTCGCGCTCGGTGCTGACGCGCAGCTCGGTGGTCTCGCGCTCGACGGTCGAGCGCAGGGTGCCGAGCTCGCGCTCCAGGCTGGCCCGGCGCTCGCTCTCCTCCGCGGCGATCGCGCTGGCGATCTGCGCGGACTCGCGCTCGGCGGAACCCACGAGCTCCTCGGCGCGGCGCTGCGCGGCCAGCAGGTGCCCCTCGGCCTCAGCGGCCATCGTGGTGCGGATCTCCTCGGCCTCGCGGCGGGCGCTGGCCAGCATCTCGGCCACCTCGGCCTCGGCGCGGGACCGGACCTGCCCGCCCGACAGCTTCGCGCGCGCCATGATGTCGGCGGCCTGCTGGTTGGCCTGGTTGATGATGTCGGTGGACTGGTCCTCGGCGGACCGCAGGAGCAGCTCGATGCGGGAGCCGAGGCCCGCGTAGGACGGCTTCTCGGTCTCACGCAGGCTGCGCTTCGCGTCGTTGAGATCCTGCGTGAGCTGCATGGCACGGCTGTCAGAAGCCTCGACCTGCCTGCGCGCCTCTTCGAGCGCGTGGTTCAGTCGGTCCAGGTGCGCGTGCACCTGGTCGCGGTCGTACCCGCGCATGGCAGTCGGGAAGAGCGAGCGCTCGTCGGACACGGTGCAGACCTCCAGTGTCGGAACTCGGTGAGGCGCGGGTCAGGCTCCCCCCTGGGACGCCGCCCTGTGCGGCTCGTCCGGCGCCCAGGATACGTGCCTTGTGCTGATGTGGATACTCCGGTGTGGCATGCAATCTGCGGAATGCGTGGAATACTCACCGCTGGCCCGGGACGCTCGACCACCGTGGTGGTTCCGGCACACCCAGTGAAGGAAGGGTGAGGATCCCAGCCGAACCGCACAAGCACACCCGTCATTGGACAGTGCTCAGCGTCCGGTCCCTATGCTGGAAGACCCACCCTGATCGACGGGCACGCGCCCAAAATTCGAAGGGAACCGGTGGTGCAACGCTTTCTGGCGACCCTCCTGATCCTCGCCGGACTCGGCGGGATCGGTTACGGGGTCGCGACGGCAACCGTCCTGCGCGAGTCCGACACCGTCGTCGCGACCGCGACCCCCAGCGGTGACGGAACCATGGTCGTGACCGAGCCCGGCGTGCTCGGTCTGGTCGACGACCAGGTGACCGTCCGGGCCACTGTCCCAGAGGGACAGAAGGTCACGCTCGCCCTCGGGTCCGACGTCGACGTGCTCGGCTGGGTCGGCGACGACCCGTACGACTCGGTGACCGGCCTGTCCTCGTGGGAGACGCTGAGTATCGCTCCAGGCACCGGTCCGGCGACGGACGAGGCGGCCGGCGAAGAGGCAGGCGAGGCGGCCGGCGAGGGGGAGGAGACCTCCGACGAGCCGGCCGAGAAGCCGAGCACCGGCCCGGACCCCGCCGGCTCCGACATGTGGATCTCGGAGGTCAGCGGCGAGACCACCGTCTCCATGCGGTGGACCGAGCAGCCCGGCCGCGTCGTGCTGCTCGCGGCGGGCGTGGGCGATGGCGCGGAGGCGCCGACGCTCGAGCTCACCTGGCCGCGCCCCGTCACCACCCCCTATCTGTGGCCCGGTGTGCTGGGCGGCGGTTTCGCCCTGATCCTCGGCGTCTTCATGGCCATCGGCGCGCGCCGGAGCAAGAAGCGCGGCGGCGGCAAGGGCCGCTCGTCGTCCGGCGGCCGGACGCGCCAGCCCGCCGCCGAGCTGCCGCGTCGCGACGTGGCGTTCGGGGTCGACGGCACGGCGGAAGGCGGAGTGGACGGCGGGCTGGACGGCAACGAGCCGAGCCGGTACCCGCAGGAGCCCGTCGGGTACCCGCCCGTGCCGGGCAACGAGCCGGAGGGCGGCACGGCAGTCTTCCCGCCGTCGGCCCCGGCAGCGCCGGGCAGGGGAGTGCCGGGCAGGGGAGTGCCGGAGCGGGCGGCCGCGCTCGAACCCGAGGAGGAGCACACGCGGTCCTGGGGCGCGCCCGCGCCGTTCGGCGGCGCGGCCCCGATCGTCCCCGCACCGGCGCCCGAGCCCGTACCCGAGCAGGCCCCGGTCCCGGCGGCGTCCGTCCGCGGGATGCGCCGCAGCCGCCGTGCCCAGGGTGGGGGAGCCGCCGCACCCGCCCGGACCCCGGCCCCGCCGGCGCCGGCCCCTTTCGGTGGCGCCGTGCCCGAGCACACGCAGCCCCGCCCCGCCCCGGCCCGGGCCGAGGCGCCGGCCGCTGCCCAGACCGCCCCGGCGCCGTCGGGCAAGCCGAGGACGCGGCGCGAGATGCGCCTGCGCGAGCAGGCGCAGCGCCGGGCCGCCACGGGCGCCCAGCCCGCCGTGCCGGTGGCAGAGCCGGAGCCAGAACCCACGCCCGAGCAGCAGACACCCAGCAGCCGGGCCGCCGCGTGGCGCCAGACCTGGGGCGTCACCGGGAACGACGACGGAGGTAACCGATGAGACGCACCACGACCCGCTCCATGGCCGTGGTGGCAACGCTGCTCGCCACGGGTCTGCTCACCGGCTGTGCCGAGGAGCTGCCCGTCCCCCGGCCGGAGGCGCCCGTCGCGGCCGCCGTCGTGACGCAGTCGCAGGAGCGCAAGATCCTGGACAAGGTCGCCGGCGTCGTCGAGGGGGCGAACAAGGTCGGCAAGGCCGACTCGCTGGCCGCTCGGCTGTCCGGGCCCGCGCTCTCGATCCGCGAGACCCAGCTCAAGCTGGCCGACGTCCGCGGTGACAACGAGCCGCTGACCGACCTGTCGATGCAGATGCAGCAGGTGATCCTGCCGTCGGACCAGGAGTGGCCGCGCAGCAGCTACGCGATCACCGTGCAGCCGAAGGACCTCACCACGCCGGTGCTCATGGCCTTCGAGCAGTCCACCGCACGGGACCAGTACAAGCTGTGGGCCTGGGTCCGCCTGCTGCCCGGCGTGACCATGCCGCAGTTCGCCGAGGCCGACCTGGGCAGCCCGGCCGTTCCGGGGAACGACAAGAGCCTCAAGGTGACGCCCACCGCGGCGGTGGAGCAGTACGCGTCCGTGCTGACGGTCGACGAGCGGTCCAGGTACGCCGACAACTTCGCGGACGACGACCTGCGGGCGTTCTTCCGGGAGTACGGCCAGAAGCAGGTCGACGCGATCAACAAGGAGGAGTGCGACGGCGCCTTCGAGGTCGCGTACGAGCCCACGAAGGACCCGGTCAAGGCCGTGCGCACGGCCGACGGCGGCGCCCTCGTGATCGCGGCGATGATCAGCAAGGAGACGATCACCGCCCGCGAGGAGGGCTGCGAGATCGGCCCGCCGTCCGAGTCGGCCCAGGCGCTGTGGGGCGATGCGGGCAACACGAACATCGTCGAGCTCAACTACAAGGACGTCGTGGCCATGTACGTGCCGCCGGAGGGCTCGAACGACCAGATCAGCCTCGTGGGCTACGAGCACGTGATCAGCTCGGTCTCCAACGGCTGACCTTTCGTCGATCGCCGTCCCGCCCGTGGCTAGGGTGGCCCCCGTGAACCCACGGAGGCCACCCTTGCCGCATCCCGGAGCCCTTCCCTCGGTCCGACGGCGGGCGGTCGCCGGTCTGTCGGCCGGCCTGGCCCTGTCCGTCATGCTCGCGGGCTGCACGGTCGAGCCGCCGAGCCCCGCGCCCGAGGCGCCGGTGGTCGCGGCCGTCGTCAGCGAGTCGCAGGAGCGCAGGATCCTGGGCCGGGTGACGGAGGTCCTGGAGGGAGCCAGCAGACCCGGCGCGGCGGACTCGCTCGCGGCCCGGCTGTCCGGGCCCGCGCTCGCGATGCGGCAGGCGGAGCTCGCCGTCGCGGCGGCCCGCGCCGACGGCGAGCCGCTCACCGACCTGTTGCTGGAGACGCAGCAGGTGGTCCTGCCGTCGGAGCAGGGCTGGCCGCGCAGCAGCTTCGCCATCACCGTGCAGGCGGCGGACGGTGCCGTGCCCGTGCTCGCGGCCTTCGAGCAGCCCTCGGCCCGCGACCAGTACAAGCTCTGGGGCTGGGTCCGCCTGGTGCGGGGGGTGACCATGCCGCAGTTCGCGGACGCCGAGCTGGGCAGTGCCGCGGTCGCGGCGGACGACACGAGCCTGGTGGTGGCGCCGCGCGACGCCGTCCGGCAGTACGCGTCGGTGCTGATGGCCGACGAGCGGTCGAGGTACGCCGACGGCTTCGCCGACGACTACCTGCGGCAGCATCTGCGGAAGAGCGGGCGGGTCCAGATCGCCGAGATCGAGAAGGACGACGGCACGGGCACCTTCGAGGTCGCGTACGAGCCGGCGCAGGCCCCGGTCAAGGCGGTCCGGACGGCCGACGGCGGTGCCATGGTGATGGCGGCGCTGCTGAGCCAGGAGACCCTCCGCGCCGAGGAGGGGTGGGGGCTGACGCCGGAGACGCCGTCCGCCGCTGCGCTCTGGGGTGACGCGGAGCCGACAGAGGTCATGAGGATCGCCTACCGCGACATGGTGGCGCTGTACGTGCCGCCCGCCGGCTCGGCGGACCAGATCAGCCTGCTGGGGTTCCACCGGGTGCCGTACGCGGTGTCCAACGAGTGACCGGGCGGCCACCGACTGACCGGCCTCCAACGAATGACCGGCGGCCGGCGTGCTGCACGCGACGGGGCGCGCTCGGACAACGTTATCGCCGAGAGCGGAGTCGACGGGTGGCCATCGCGTAGTTCATTAGGATTGCCCCCATGAGCAGTGCCTCCCCTCAGCCCGGAGCCTCCCGGAACGCCCAGCCCGAGTTCGCGGTGCGTGGCGCCGTCGACCTGTCCGCCCTCAACCGCCCCCAGGCGCCGCCGCCCGGTGAGCCCGGCGGTGCGCCCGTGGCCGGTGGCTTCGTGGTGGACGTCAGCGAGGCGAACTTCGAGCAGCTCGTCCGCGACTCGGCCACCTACCCGGTGGTGATGCTGCTCTGGATCCCGACCGACCAGGCGAACGCCGACCTCGGCGCCACGCTGGGCCGGCTGGCGCAGGAGTACGGCGGCCGGTTCCTGCTGGGACGCGTCGACGCGCAGGCCTCCCCGCAGATCGCCGCGGCGTTCCAGGTGCAGGGCGTGCCCACCGTCGTCGCCGTGCTGCAGGGTCAGCCGCTGCCGCTGTTCCAGGGCGCCGCCGACGAGCAGCAGATCCGCGCCGTGCTGGGCCAGGTGCTGGCCGCCGCCGAGCAGAACGGCGTGACGGGCCGGGCACCCGGCTCGGCGCCCGCGACCGGTGAGCCGGAGCCCGAGCCGGAGAAGCCGCTGCCCCCGCTGCACCAGGAGGCGTACGACGCGATCGAGCGCGACGACCTGGAGGGCGCTGCCGCCGCCTACGAGAAGGCGCTGCGGCAGGACCCGCGGGACTCCGACGCGACGGCGGGTCTCGCGCAGGTGCACCTCATGCAGCGCACCCGCGACGCCGACCTGGCCGCCGTCCGGCAGGCCGCGGCGGACGCGCCGTCCGACGTCGACGCGGCGCTCGCCGTCGCGGACCTGGACATGCTGGGCGGCAAGGTGGACGACGCCTTCGCGCGGCTGCTCGACCTGCTGCCGGGGGCGGACGTCGACGGCAAGGAGAAGATCCGCGTGCGGCTGCTGGAACTCTTCGAGGTCGCCGGTGCCACGGACCCCCGGGTGAGCAAGGCCCGCAAGCGCCTGGCGATCAGCCTCTACTGACGAGCAACGGGCACAACTGAATCAGGCCCGGGGGAGCTTGATCAGGCCCGGGGGAACTTGCCTCGCGGGGGTGTGTTGCTGACGGTAGACGTTGTCTACACACGGCAACACACCCCCGCGAGGCAAGTTCCCCCCATCGGGTGCTTGTCGGTTCCAGCGTGCTCACCGGAATCGGCAACCGCGCCCGAGCTGGCAAGCCGAGCGTCAGGCGCGCGCTGGCTGACCGGTCGAGCGCTCCGGCACCAGCACCAGCGCGCCCAGCGGTGGCACGCGCACCTCGGCGGACCAGCGGCGGCCGTGGTGCGGCACGGGCGCGGCCTGCACGCGGCCCAGGTTGCCCACGCCCGAGCCGCCGTAGACGGTCGCGTCGGTGTTGAGCACCTCCAGCCACACCGGGTCCGGTTTTGTCTGTCCGCCCGCCTCGCCGACGCCCGCCTCGCCGACGCCCGCCTCGCCGACGCCCGCCCCGCCGCCGACGTCGACCAGCGGGGCCGACGCCGCCTCCGAGGGCCGGACCGCCGTCTCGACCGGCTCGGCGGGCGGCAGGGTCTCGGCCGGCTCGCCGGACCCGGACTCCGCTGACAAGGCCGGCGGAGATCCGGCCTCCGCCGGCCGAGCCGGCGCCGGCGTGCCCGGGGACGGCCCGACCTGAGTTTCGGTGGGCTCGGTCGGCGGCGGGACCTCCGCCGCGGGAGCCGGGGCCGGGGCAGGCACGTCCGGGAGCGGGAGCCGGTATCCCTCGTGCGGCACACCCGCGAAGTTCACGACGACCACCACCGGGTCCCCCGCGCGCGACCGGCGGACGTAGGCGAGCACGTTGTGGTCGGCGTCGTCCGCGTCCAGCCACTCGAACCCGGCCGGCTCGAAGTCGAGCTCCCACAGGGCCGGCGTCGCGCGGTAGAGCGCGTTCAGGTCCCGGACCAGGTGCTGCACGCCGGCGTGCCCGGCGTCGCCGAGCAGGTCCCAGCGCAGGCCGTCGGACTCGGACCACTCGGTCTCCTGCGCGAACTCGCACCCCATGAACAGGAGCTGCTTGCCCGGGTGCGTCCACTGGTAGGCCAGGAACGACCGCACGCCCGCGAGCTGCTGCCACCGGTCGCCGGGCATCTTGCGCAGCAGCGACCCCTTGCCGTGCACCACCTCGTCGTGGCTGATCGGCAGCACGAACTGCTCCGTGAAGGCGTAGATCAGCGAGAACGTGAGCTCGCCGTGGTGGTAGCGCCGGTGGTACGGGTCCTCGGCCAGGTACCGGAGGGTGTCGTTCATCCAGCCCATGTTCCACTTCAGGCCGAAGCCCAGCCCTCCGCTGGAGGTGGGGCCGGTGACCTGGGGGAACGCGGTCGACTCCTCGGCGATCATCATGACGCCCGGCGAACGCCGGTAGGCCGTCGCGTTCGCCTCCTGGAGGAAGGAGATGGCCTCCAGGTTCTCCCGCCCGCCGTGCAGGTTGGGCGTCCACTCGCCCTCCTTGCGGGAGTAGTCGAGGTAGAGCATGGAGGCGACGGCGTCCACGCGCAGCGCGTCGGCGTGGAACTCCTCGAACCAGTAGGTCGCGTTGGCCACCAGGAAGTTGCGCACCTCGCGCCGGCCGAAGTCGAAGATCAGCGTGCCCCAGTCCTGCTGCTCGCCGCGCCGGGGGTCCGGGTGCTCGTACAGCGGTGTGCCGTCGAAGCGCGCCAGGGCGAACTCGTCGCGCGGGAAGTGCGCGGGCACCCAGTCCAGGATGACGCCGACGCCGGCCTGGTGCAGCCGGTCCACCAGGTACCGGAAGTCGTCGGGCGTGCCGAACCGCGCCGTCGGCGCGTAGTAGCTGGTGACCTGGTAGCCCCACGACCCGCCGTACGGGTGCTCGGCCACGGGCAGCAGCTCCACGTGCGTGAAACCCTGCTCGGTGACGTACGCCGTGAGCTGTTCGGCGAGCTCGCGGTAGCCGAGGCCGGGCCGCCACGAGCCCAGGTGCACCTCGTAGACGCTCAGCGGCGCGGAGTGCGGGTCGGTCGACGCCCGGGCGGCGAGCCACGCGTCGTCCCGCCACTCGTGCGTCGAGGCCGTCACCACGCTCGCGGTGGCGGGCGGCGGCTCCGTCGCCTTGGCGAGGGGGTCCGCCTTGGCACGCCAGACGCCGTCCGCCCCCAGGATCTCGAACTTGTACCGCAGGCCCGGGCCGACGTCGGGGACGAACAGCTCCCAGACGCCCGTGGCGCCGAGCGACCGCATGGGGTGGGTGCCGCCCCAGCCGTTGTGGTCGCCCACGAGCCGCACGCCGCGCGCGTTCGGCGCCCAGACGGCGAACGCGACGCCCGCGATGTCGCCCGCCGCGCTCAGGTAGCTGCGCAGGTTGGCGCCGAGCACCTGCCAGAGCTGCTCGTGCCGGCCCTCGCCGATCAGGTGCAGGTCCACCTCGCCCAGCGTGGGCAGGAACCGGTACGGGTCGTCGGACGACCAGGTGTCGGTGCCCGAGCGGGTCCGGATGCGGTAGTCGGGGGCATGCCGCGACCCGTCCGGGTCCTCGGCCGCCGGCACCACGGCGGCGAACACCCCCGCACCCTGGTGCGTCGCGGCGACGTCGCCGTCCGGCGTCACGATCACCACCTCGTCGGCGAGCGGGCGCAGGGCGCGCACCACCGCCCACGGCCCGTCGAGCAGGTGCGGGCCGAGCACGGTGTGCGGGTCGTGGTGGGTTCCGGACGCGATGGCGGTCAGGACCTCGAGGTCGACGTCGGGCAGGTCAGCCATGGGTTCACCTTTCCACGTCCGGCACGTCGCGTGCGACACATGGACGGTGTCGCACGTGCACGGCGTCGGAACGTGCACGGTGTCGCACGACGCCGCAGGTCACGAGCTGAGCACACGCTCCACCGCCGTGAGCGGGATGTGCATCCACGCGGGGCGGTGCCGGAACTCGTAGACCACCTCGTACAGCGCCTTGTCCACGGTGAGGGCGCGCAGCAGCAGCTCGGCGGTGGCGACGTCGAGATCGCCGCCCAAGGTCGCCGCGCCCGCGACCGCGTGCGCCGTCCCGTCGCGGGCCTCGCCGCTGGCCTGCCGGTACCCCTCCAGAAAGCTCACCTGGGCGTGCGCGGCCCAGTGCGGGTCCGTCGCCTGTCCGACGGCGGCCGCGTAGTCGAGCGAGCGGAGCATCCCCGCGACGTCGCGCAGCGGAAGGTCGGGCGCGGTGCGCTCGGACACGGGGCGCTGGGGCTCGCCCTCGAAGTCGAGCACCTTCCAGCCGCCCGGCGAGTGCAGGGCCTGGCCGAGATGCAGGTCGCCGTGGATGGGCTGCAGCGGTACGGCGCCCCCGCCCTGCTCGACGACCGCGGACAGGCGCGCGCTCAGGGCCTCGTACAGTGCCGTGACGCCCGCGCGCTGCGGCGCGAGGTCGGGGACGTCGGCGAACGCCTCCGCCGCGCGGCGGCGCAGCACGCCCATGAAGCCGGCCGGCTCCAGCCCGGGGCCTGGCCCCATGGCCCGGAGCAGGACGGCGTGCAGGTGCGCGACGACGGCGCCGAGCTCGGCGGCCTGCTCCCCGAAGTCCTCGTCGCGTGCCGCGTAGGCGCAGGCCAGCTCGAACCCGTCGGTCGCGTCGGCGACCAGCTCGGAGAGCACGGCCAGGTGCGCGAGCGGCCCGGCCGCGCCCGGCGCGGCCTCCTCGCCGGGCCGCGGCGTGTCACGCGGCGCGGGCAGCTCGACCGCGCCGAGGAACCGGGGCACGCCGTCCCAGCCGGCGTGGGTCAGGGCTGCGGGGATCACGACCTCGGGGTGCGGCCCGAGCGGCACCGTCCGCAGGATCTTGAGCATCCCGCCGCCGCCGGAGCCGACGCCGGAGCCGACGCCGCCGCTGGAGCCAGCGCCAGAGCTGAAGCCAGCGCCGGAGCCGTGGGGCAGTGCCGGGAGCACCACCGACGTGTTCGACTGCTCCCCGGCGATCCGTCGCGCGCCCGCCAGCTCGTCGCAGTCGTCCGTGCCGCACACGCCGGGCAGGGCGGTGTCGAGGTAGGCCCGCCAGGCCAGCGGGTGGGAGCCGCCGTCGTGCACGGTGACGGTGCCCGACGCCGTGGTGACCGTGCCGATCAGGCCCGCCTCGTGGGTCCCGTCGGTGTCGGCGGTCGGCTCGGCCGTCGGGGTCAGGACCAGCGGGACCTGGATCACCAGCGAGTCCGGACCGGCCGCCAGGCCAGGCCCGGCGAGCCGCAGGAGCGCGACGACGACGTCGGCCACGCCGGGGAACGTGACCGTGAGCCACGGCTCGTGCGTCACGCCCTCGGCCGGCACCGGGTACCAGCGCTGCGCGGGCAGCCACGAGTCCAGCAGCCGCAGCACCTCGGGCGGGAGGTGCGTGGCTCCTGGGGAGACCTGGACCGGTCGCGCCGGGCTCACACCTCTCGCGCCTGCCCGGTCGCCTGCCCGGTTGGTTCGGCCGGCGCGGCAGTCCCAGGCGGCCCGGCGGTCCCGGCCGCCCGGGACAGGTCGGCCACCTCGACGACGTCGTCGTCCCCCGCCGGCACGGGCGGGGCCAGCACCAGCCAGTAGAAGTCGCGCGCGCCCCAGGTCATCGTGAGGATGCCGTCGTCGCCGACGCTCGGGAACCCGGCCCCGCCGAACACGTCGGTGAGCGTCCAGCCGGCGTAGCCGGGGAGCTTGATCGTGGACGACCGCGCCGTGGCCGACAGGTTCGCTGCGATCAGCAGGGTCTCCTCGGCCGAGGACCGCGTGAACGCGATGACCGACTCGTCGTTGCAGTCCAGCGCCGTGAAGTCGCCCGTCCCGAAGGTGGGGTGCAGCTTGCGGAACGCCAGCATGTTGTGCGTCCAGTGCAGCAGCGACGTGGGCTGCGCGAGCTGGGCCTCCACGTTGGTGTGCTGGTAGTGGTGCACCAGCGACTGGACGAGCGGCAGGTACAGCTTGCCGGGGTCCGCCGTGGAGAAGCCCGCGTTGCGGTCCGGCGTCCACTGCATGGGGGTGCGCACCGCGTCGCGGTCGGGCAGCCAGATGTTGTCGCCCATGCCGATCTCGTCGCCGTAGTACAGGCACGGCGTGCCCGGCAGTGAGAGCAGCAGCGCGTTGGCCAGCTCGATCTCCTTGCGGGAGTTGTCCAGCAGCGGCGCGAGCCGCCTCCGGATCCCCACGTTGGCCCGCATGCGCGGGTCGGGGGCGTACCAGCCGTACATGCTGGCGCGCTCCTCGGTGGACACCATCTCCAGCGTGAGCTCGTCGTGGTTGCGCAGGAACGTGCTCCACTGCCCCGCCGCCGGGATGGCGGGGGTGTCCGCGAGGATCTCCAGGAGCTGCCGCGCCCGCTGGTCGCGGATCGCGTAGAAGATGCGCGGCATCACGGGGAAGTGGAAGCACATGTGGCACTCGGGGTCGTCGTCGGTGCCGAAGTACTCGACGACGTCCGCGGGCCACTGGTTGGCCTCCGCCAGCAGGATGCGGCCGGGGAACTCCGTGTCCACCATGCGCCGCACGCGGCGCAGGAAGCGGTGCGTCTGGGGCAGGTTCTCGCTGTTGGTGCCCTCCGCCTCGTACAGGTACGGCACGGCGTCGAGCCGGAACCCGTCGACGCCGAGCTGCAGCCAGAACCGCGCCACGTCGAGCATCGCGTCCACGACGTGCGGGTTCTCGAAGTTGAGGTCGGGCTGGTGGCTGAAGAACCGGTGCCAGAAGTACTGCCTGCGCACCGGGTCGAACGTCCAGTTCGACGTCTCGGTGTCCACGAAGATGATCCGCGCGTCCTGGTACCGCGTGGCGTCGTCGCTCCACACGTAGAAGTCGCCGTACGGGCCGTCCGGGTCGGCGCGCGACGCCTGGAACCACGGGTGCGCGTCGCTGGTGTGGTTCATGACCAGGTCGATCACCACGCGGATGCCGCGCTCGTGCGCGGCGGCCACCAGGTCGCTGAAGTCGTTGATCGTCCCGAACTGGGGCGAGACCGCCGTGAAGTCGGCGACGTCGTACCCGCCGTCCCGCAGCGGGGACGGGAAGAACGGCGGCAGCCACAGGCAGTCGACGCCGAGCCACTCGAGGTAGTCGAGCCGCTCGACCAGGCCGCGCAGGTCGCCCGACCCGTTGTCCCCCGAGTCGGAGAACGACCGGATCATCACCTCGTAGAAGACCGCCTTCTTGTACCACTCGGGGTCGTGCGACAGGCCCTTGCGCCGCGCGTCCAGGCGCGGCTGCCGCCGCGGCGGCAGCGCCTGGACCGGCACGGGGACCGACGGCGGGTTCGGCATGACCGGGCGGGGCGGGGCGGCAGGGGGCTCGGGGTAGCCCTCCGACGGCCCGACGGCGGGGCCGCCCGGCCCGAACGTCGTCATGCCGGCCCCACCTGGAGGACGTGGGCCACCCGGACCTGCGGGTCGAGCCGGACCCACGGGTGCGCCCCCCAGCCGTAGGTCTCGCCGGACAGCAGGTCGTGTGCCACGAAGAACGGGGCGTTGTCGTCGCCCTCGGGAGCGCTGAGGCCGAGGGCGGAAAGATCCAGGTGCACTAGAGACTCCTGTGCGTTCCGCGGGTCCAGGTTCAGCACGACCACGATCACGTCGTCGTGCCGTGGGGAACGCCGGTCGTTACCCCCTGCTCTCATGGTGGGGGTCTGCGGCGTCGCTGTCGCGCGCGACGCGTGATCGGCCGATATCCGCCGAGAATACGCCACCACCTGGCTGTTCGTCGTGGGGTGGACGGTCAGGTTGCGAAGCTGCTGGAGCGCGGGGTGCGCGCGGCGGATCGCGTTCAGCTCGCCGAGCAGCAGGGCGATGCCGTACTCGTCGGCACGTTCCCAGTCCCGCGGCCGGTACTCGTACTTCTCGTTGTCGATCTGCTCCTCGACGCCCGGCCGGGGCGTGCTCTCCACCAGCTCGTAGCCGGAGTAGATGCCCCACGTCGGCGAGCCCGTCGCGGCCAGCACGGCGCGCACAGCGAACGCGGCGACGCCGCCGTCGGTCAGGTAGGGCGGCAGGATGTCGTGGGTGGTGGGCCAGAACGAGGGGCGCAGCACCGAGCCGGCCGGCCCGCTCACCTCGGCCAGGTACTCCTCGATCTCCTCCTTGGTGGTGCGCCAGGTGAAGTAGGTGTACGACTGGTGGAAGCCGATCCGGGCCAGCGTCTGCATCATCGCCGGCTTGGTGAACGCCTCCGACAGGAAGATCACCTCGGGATTGGTCGCGTGCACCTCGGCCAGGAGCCACTCCCAGAAGTTCAGCGGCTTGGTGTGCGGGTTGTCGACGCGGAACAGCGTGACGCCCCGGTCTATCCACAGGCGCAGGATGCGCAGGATCTCCGTGGACAGTCCCTCGGGGTCGTTGTCGAAGTTCAGGGGGTAGATGTCCTGGTACTTCTTGGGCGGGTTCTCGGCGTAGGCGATGGACCCGTCGGCGCGCGTGGTGAACCACTCCGGGTGCTGGGTGACCCACGGGTGGTCGGGCGAGCAGTTGAGCGCGATGTCGAGCGCCACCTCCAACCCTTCGGCCCGCGCCGCCGCGACGAAGTCCCGGAAGTCCCGCTCGGTGCCGAGGTCCGGGTGGATCGCCTCCAGCCCGCCGTCGGGCGAGCCGATCGCGTACGGCGAGCCGGGGTCGCCCGGCCCGGCCACCAGCGTGTTGTTGCGGCCCTTGCGGAACGTGGTGCCGATCGGGTGCACCGGGGTGAGGTAGACGACGTCGAACCCCATCGCGGCGATGCCCGGCAGCCGCTTCGCCGCCGTCGCGAACGTGCCCGACACCCACGTGCCGTCCTTCTTCTGGTACGCGCCCTCCGAGCGGGGGAACATCTCGTACCAGGACGCGGCCAGCGCCAGCCGCCGCGATACCCGCAGCGGGTAGGCCGCCGACGCCGAGACCAGCTCGCGCAGCGGGGCGCGGCGCAGGGCGTCGGCCACCTCCGGCGACGTCGCCGCGGCGAACCGGGCCTGCGCCGGGCGGGCCGTGTCCGCCAGGGCGCGCCGGGCCGCCGTCAGGGCCTTGGCGTCGCGGGCGGTGCGGCCGGGCGCCATGAGCGCGTCCTCGGGGACCGCCCGGCAGATCCGCTCGAAGAGGCGCACGCCCTCGGCGAGCATCAGCTCGGTGTCGATGCCCGCGGCGATCTTGATGCCGGCGTCGTGCACCCACGTGGCGTACGGGTCCGACCACGCCTCGACGCGGAAGGTCCAGTCGCCCTCGGCGTCGGGCTGCAGGAAGCCCCTGAAGTGGTCGAGGCCGGGGGCGACGTCGGTCATGGGCGCCCACGAGTGGTCGGAACCGTCCGGGGCGACGAGCACGGCCGTGGCGGAGACGGCGTCGTGCCCCTCGCGGAAGACCGTCGCCTCGACCGGGACCACCTCCCCGACGACGGCCTTCGCGGGCCAGCGTCCCCCCTCGACGACGGGGGACACCTCGAGGACGGGGATGCGGCCGATGGGCGTGTGCGCGGTCACCCGCCCACGTTATCGACTCAAGGGTGCAGCGCGGGCGAACGACGCGTGGCCGGAACGTGGATGCCTGCGCAGGGGCCCTGCGCGCGGGCCGCGCGAGTGCGGACGTACGGACCGCGCGAGTGCGGTCGTGCGCGCGAGCCGCGCGCGAGTGGGCCCCCGTGCGAGCACTGCGCGGCCCCGGGCGAGCGATGTGTGCTCGCCCGGACAAGTGCGTAGTGTTCTTCCGGTGAGAGCGATCCGCAGATTCACCGTCCGCACGGTCCTCCCCGAGCAGCTCGCAGCGCTCGACGAGCTGGCCCAGAACCTCCGCTGGTCCTGGCACGCACCCACGCGCGACCTGTTCGCGAGCATCGACCCCGAGCTCTGGTCCGACGTCCGGGGCGACCCCGTAGCCCTGCTGGCGGCCCTCGGCTCCGACCGCCTCGCGGCGCTCGCGGCCGACGAGGCCTTCACCGGCCGCGTGCGCGCTGCGTCGGAGGACCTGCACCACTACCTGCGCGACCCCCGCTGGTACCAGGGCCGGACGTCGGCGGGCGGCGGCGAGCTGCCGCGGGCCATCGCCTACTTCTCGCCCGAGTTCGGCATCACCTCGGTGCTGCCGCAGTACTCGGGCGGCCTCGGCATCCTGGCGGGCGACCACCTCAAGAGCGCGTCCGACATGGGCGTGCCGATCGTCGGCGTCGGCCTGCTGTACGGCGCCGGGTACTTCCGGCAGTCGCTCACGCGCGACGCCTGGCAGGTGGAGACCTACCCGCTGCTCGACCCGGACGGCCTGCCGCTCGCGGTGCTGCGCGAGGAGGACGGCACGCCCGCCGTCGTCTCGCTGGCCCTGCCCGGCGGGCGCACGCTGCACGCGCACGTGTGGGTCGCCGCCGTCGGCCGGGTGCCGCTGCTGCTGCTCGACTCGAACGTGCCGGAGAACGACGACGCGGCCCGTAAGGTGACCGACCGCCTCTACGGCGGCGGCGGGGAGCACCGGCTGCAGCAGGAGCTGCTGCTCGGCGTGGGCGGCGTGCGCGCGCTGCGCGCCTGGTCGCGCCTGACCGGCGCGCCAGAGCCGGAGGTCTACCACACCAACGAGGGCCACGCGGGCTTCCTTGGCGTGGAGCGGATCCGCGAGCTCGTCGGGTCGGGGCTGAGCATCGGCGAGGCGCACGAGGCGGTGCGCGCCGCCACCGTGTTCACCACCCACACGCCCGTGCCCGCCGGGATCGACCGGTTCCCGAAGGAGCTGGTCAGCGCCTACTTCGGCGGCGACAACGCGATGGACGGCGTGCCGCTGGAGACCGTGCTGGCGCTCGGCACGGAGGACTACGACGGCGGCGACCCCACCGTGTTCAACATGGCGGTGATGGGCCTGCGGCTCGGCGGCCGGGCGAACGGCGTCTCGCTGCTGCACGGCCAGGTCTCCCGGGAGATGTTCGAGGGCCTGTGGCCGGGGTTCGACTCGCGCGAGGTGCCGATCACGTCGGTCACCAACGGCGTGCACTCGCCCACCTGGGTCGCGCCGCGGCTGGCTGCCGTGGAGGCGGAGCGCATGGGGCTGGACCAGATCACGGCGCCCGAGGCGTCGTCGGGCTGGCTCGACCCGGGCAAGGTGTCCGACGGCGAGCTGTGGGCCCTGCGCGGTGAGCTGCGGGCCGAGCTCGTGGCGGAGGCCCGGCGCCGGGTCCGCAAGTCCTGGCGCGAGCGCGGGGCGTCCCCCGCCGAGCTCGGCTGGGTCGACGACGTCCTGTCGCCCGACGTCCTGACCATCGGCTTCGCGCGCCGCGTGCCGACCTACAAGCGGCTCACGCTCATGCTGCGCGACCCGCAGCGGCTCAAGGCGCTCCTGCTGCACCCCGAGCGGCCGGTCCAGCTCATCGTGGCGGGCAAGTCGCACCCGGCCGACGACTCCGGCAAGCGGCTCATCCAGCAGCTCGTCCGGTTCGCCGACGACCCGGAGGTGCGGCACCGCATCGTGTTCCTGCCGAACTACGACATCGGCATGGCGCAGGCGCTGTACCCGGGCTGCGACGTCTGGCTGAACAACCCGCTGCGCCCGCTGGAGGCCTCCGGCACCTCCGGCATGAAGAGCGCGCTCAACGGCGGCCTCAACCTCTCGATCGAGGACGGCTGGTGGGCCGAGTGGTACGACGGCGAGAACGGCTGGGGCATCCCGACGGCCGACGGCGTCGAGGACGCCGACCGCAGGGACGACCTGGAGGCCGCCGCGCTGTACGACCTGGTGGAGTCGCAGGTGGCCCCGGCGTTCTACGACCGTTCGGGTGAGGGTGTTCCGGGCCGCTGGCTGGAGATGGTGCGGCACACGCTCGCGACGCTGGGCCCGAAGGTGCAGGCCACGCGCATGGTCTCGGAGTACGTGCACGGGCTGTACGCTCCGGCCGCCGAGGCCGGCCGGGTGCTCGCGGCGGACGGGTTCGCCGCCGCGCGGGACCTGGCGGGCTGGAAGGCCCACGTGCGCGGCTCGTGGCCGCAGGTGCGCGTCGACCACGTGGAGTCCGCGGGGATCGGCGAGGCCGTGCAGGTGGGGGACCGGCTCACGGTGCGCGCCTACGTCTCGCTCGGGCCGCTGTCGCCCGACGACGTGGACGTGCAGGTGGTGCACGGCCGCGTCACCGAGGCGGACGTGATCGACGAGTTCACCGCCGAGTCGCTCGCGCTGGTGGAGTCCTACGAGGCGGGGCGGCACGCGTTCGGCGGTGAGGTGGGCCTGGACACCTCCGGGCCGTTCGGCTACACGGTCCGGATCGTGCCGAAGCACGCCCACCTGGCGAGCGTGGCGGAGCTGGGGCTCGTGGCCAACGCGTGAGCTGTGCGGGCCCTCGAAGCGGGCCCTCGACCGGGGCGCCCGCGACTTCGGTCACTTGCACGGCCTCGGGACCCGGCTTCGGTCACTTGCCTTGAGATCGGTCGTTTAATTGACCGATCTCAAGGCAAAGGACCGATGTCAGCCCGCCCGGTGAGCAACAGACCGAAGTCAGGTTGTTCCTGGGCGCCGCGGGGGGCGCGGGGGGATTGGTTTGGCGGTTTCTATCTCGGCTGCCGCCACGTCGATCTCCTGCGGGTCGCCCCTGCCCGGGGCGGGGTCGGTGCGCAGCCGCAGGCCGGCGTCCGAGACCTCGACCACGAACCCGATCAGGTCCGTCCAGCGGTGCGCCGTGCCGCCGTCCGACACGACCGGGCCGGCGGGCGCCAGCCGGCGGCGGACCACCACCCGGGTGCCGGGCCGCAGGCCGCGCCAGCCGCCGGCCGGGGCCGCTGGTGTAGCGAATGTCACGTCCGTACTCCTTCCGCTGCGTGAGACCGGTCGGGATCTGAGGGTGTTCCGGGAGATACTAGGTTCGCCGGCGGGGCTTTCGGCCGTCCGCCTGGTGCATCTTTCTCAGTCCGGAAGTGGAAGGACACCCTCGAAGTGACCTACGTGATCGCTCAGCCGTGCGTCGACGTCAAGGACCGGGCGTGCATCGAGGAGTGTCCCGTGGACTGCATCTACGAGGGCAGCCGCTCCCTGTACATCCACCCCGACGAGTGCGTGGACTGCGGCGCGTGCGAGCCGGTCTGCCCGGTGGAGGCCATCTACTACGAGGACGACGTCCCCGACGAGTGGAAGGACTACTACCGCGCGAACGTGGAGTTCTTCGACGACCTGGGCTCGCCCGGCGGCGCCGCGAAGATGGGTGTCATCGAGAAGGACGACCCGATGATCGCCGCCCTCCCGCCCCAGGCCTGACCGGCCCGGGACGCACATGGGCCTGCACGACCTGACCGACCTGCCCTACCCCTGGGACTCGATCGCCGGCATCACGGCGACGGCGAAGGCCCACCCGGGCGGCGTGGTCGACCTTTCCATGGGCACGCCCGTGGACCCGACGCCCGAGGTCGTGCGGCATGCGCTCGAGGCGGCGTCCAGCGCGCCGGGCTATCCGATGACGGCGGGCACGCCCGCGCTGCGGCAGGCCGTGGCGGACTGGTTCGCCCGACGGCGGGGCGTGCCCGGCCTCGACCCGGCCGCCGTGCTGCCGACCATCGGCTCCAAGGAGCTCGTCGGCCTGCTGCCCTCGCTGCTGCACCTGGGCCACGGCGACGTCGTGGTGCACCCGGCCGTCGCCTACCCGACGTACGTGGCGGGCATCCGCGCGGCCGGCGCCACGCCGCTGGCCACTGACGACGTCGCCGACTGGGCCGGCAGGGACGACGTGCGCATGGTGTGGGTCAACTCGCCGGGCAACCCGACGGGTCGGGTGCTCGGCGTCGAGGCGCTGCGCGCCGTGGTCGACGCCGCGCGCGCCGTCGGCGCCGTCGTCGTCTCGGACGAGTGTTATGCCGAGCTGGTGTGGGACTCTCCCGCGGGCTCCGGGGCTGGTCCGGAGGCGGGCGCTGCTCCGGCGGCGGGCCCGGACTCGGGGCCGGGCGCGGGTGGCGTGCCGTCGATCCTCGACCCCCGCGTGTGCGGCGGGTCGCACGAGGGTCTGCTCGCGGCGTACTCCCTGTCGAAGCAGTCCAGCATCGCGGGCTACCGCGCGGCGTTCCTCGCGGGCGACGGCGCCCTGGTCGCCGACCTCACGCAGACCCGCAAGCACCTGGGCCTCATCGTCCCGGCGCCGGTGCAGGCCGCCATGACGGCGGCGCTGGCCGACGACGAGCACGTCGCCGTCCAGCGCGCGACCTACGGGGCCCGGCGCCGGACGCTCGCCGCCGCGATCGAGGCGGCGGGGCTGGCCATCGACGAGTCGGGGGCCGGCCTGTACCTGTGGGTCGCGGCGCCGGACGGCCGGCCCGGGCTGCGGGTCGCCGAGTGGTTCGCCGAGCGGGGGATCCTGACCGCGCCAGGGCACCTGTACGGCGACGGTACGCACACCCGCGTGGCGCTGACCGCGACTGACGCGCAGATTGCCGACGCTGTGTCGCGCCTCACAGAGACTTGACCGACGGATTGGAAAAACGAGAGCGGGGCGCGATACTGTCGTGGCCCCAGGTCGACGCTGCCCGACAGCTTTCTTTCACTGCAGCGTCCCTCGTGCGCCATTCAGGAAGGAAGACATGACCTCCACACCGGTGGACGGCTCGAGCCGCGTCGAGCTCGCCGTCGACGGAACCACGCACACCCTGCCTGTCGTCGCCGCCAGCGAGGGGAACGACGGCATCGTCGTGTCGTCGCTGCTCAAGGACACCGGCCTGGTGACGGTCGATCCGGGTTTCATGAACACGGCGTCGTGCGAGTCGTCGATCACCTACATCGACGGCGACGCCGGCATCCTGCGCTACCGCGGGTACCCCATCGACCAGCTCGCGGCGGGCTCGAGCTTCCTCGAGGTGTCGTACCTGCTCATCTACGGTGAGCTGCCCAGCCCGGCGGAGCTCGACGCGTTCACTGAGCGGGTCAACAGGCACACGCTGGTGCACGAGGACTTCCGCACGTTCATGGGCACCTTCCCCCGGAACGCGCACCCGATGGCGGTGCTCGCCTCGGCCGTGAACGCGCTGTCCACGTTCTATCCGGAGTCGCTCGACCCGGCCGACGACGAGCAGGTCGACCTGGCCACCGTGCTGCTCCTGGCCAAGACCCGGACGATCACGTCGTACCTGCACCGGCGCCGGGTCGGCGAGCCGCTGCTGTACCCGGACTACTCGCGCGGCTACGTCGAGGACTTCCTGCGCATGACGTTCGCGACGCCGTACGAGGCCTACGAGGCCGACCCGGTGATCGTGGACGCCCTGGAGAAGCTGCTCGTGCTGCACGCGGACCACGAGCAGAACTGCTCGACGTCCACCGTGCGTGTGGTCGGCTCGTCCAACGCGACCCTGTACGCATCAGTGGCGGCGGGCGTGAACGCGCTGTCCGGCCCCGCGCACGGCGGTGCGAACGAGGCGGTGCTGACGATGCTGGAGAAGATCCGCTCGGGCGGCGAGACCGTCGACACCTTCATGGAGAAGGTCAAGAACAAGCAGGACGGCGTGCGCCTGATGGGCTTCGGCCACCGGGTCTACAAGTCCTACGACCCGCGCGCCGCGATCGTGAAGAAGTCGGCCGACGAGGTGCTCGACAAGCTCGGCGCCAAGGACGAGCTGCTCGACATCGCGCGCGGCCTGGAGGAGATCGCCCTCTCGGACGACTACTTCGTGGAGCGCAAGCTCTACCCGAACGTCGACTTCTACACGGGCCTCATCTACAAGGCCATGGGCTTCGAGCCCGCGATGTTCACCCCGCTGTTCGCGCTGGGCCGCATGCCCGGCTGGATCGCGCAGTGGCGCGAGATGATCAAGGACCCGCAGACCAAGATCGGGCGCCCGCGCCAGGTCTACACGGGCGCCACCGAGCGCCCGTACGTGCCGGCCGCGATGCGCTGACGCTGCTCCACGCTGGGACGCCCCCGGCTCCGCGCTGGGGTCCGCTTCGAGAATGTGGTTGGGCATGGAATCACCGGGTGGATTCATACGGTCAGTGCAACAACGCTGATCGGAGGGATTGTTGATGGTGTCGAGGGGTGTGCGGTGGCCGGTCGAGGTTCGGCGGCGGGTGGTGGAGTGGATCGCTGCGGGCGGGTCGCGGGAGAGCGCTGCGAATGCTGTGGGCGTGTCGTCTCTGACGGCGGCCCGGTGGTGGTCTCAGGCTGGCGGGATGCAGGTAGTACGAGGACCTCGTGGTTAGTACGAGGACCTCGTGGTGGTCTGCCGCGGCCGGCCCGTGCGGGACGTCCGCGCGGGCCGGGTCACCGGCTGATGCTGGAGGACCGTAACGAGATCCAGCGGGGTCTGGATACCGGCCTGTCCCAGGCGCAGATCGCGGAGCGGATCGGGCGGGCCCGGTCCACGGTCAGCCGGGAGCTGGCCCGTCACCGGGCCGTGTCGGGGGACTACAACGCGCTGGTCGCGGACAGCCGCGCGATGGGCCGGGCAGCGCGGCCCAAACGGTTCAAGCTCGCCGATCCGGGGCTGGGCGCCCGGGTGACGGAGTGGATGGACCAGGGCTGGTCCCCGGGGTTGATCGCGTCAATACTGCGCAGGGACAACCCCGAGGACCGGAGCCAGTGGGTGAGCCACGAGACGATCTACCAGTCGCTGTATGTCCAGGCCCGCGGGGCCCTGCGCGCGAACCTGCACCAGCAGCTGTCCACGAAGCGCTCGGCACGTAAGCCCCGTGACCGGGTGGAGCGGCGCGGGAAGTTCAACGACGTCCTGCGTATCTCCCAGCGGCCGCCCGAGGTCGCTGACCGGGCCGTGCCCGGGCACTGGGAGGGCGACCTGATCCTCGGCACCGGTGGCACGTCCGCGATCGGGACCCTGGTCGAGCGCACCACCCGGTACACGATCCTTTTGCACCTACCCGGTGACCACACCGCGACCACCGTCGCGACCGCGATGATCGCCGCGATGAGTGATCTGCCGGCGCATCTGCGTCGGTCGCTGACCTGGGACCGCGGCAGCGAGCTGGCCCGGTATGACGACATCCAGCTCGACCTGCGCATGCCTGTCTACTTCGCCGACCCGCACTCGCCCTGGCAGCGCGGCTCGAACGAGAACACCAACCGGCTGCTGCGGCACTGGTTCGCCAAGGGCACCGACCTGTCCGGCTGGAGCCCCGAGGAACTGAAGCGGGTCGCGGCCATGCTCAACGCACGACCACGACCCACTCTCGACCTCGACACCCCCGCACAGCGACTCAAGCAACTCTTCGAACAAGCCGCATGACGTTGCACTAACCGATTGACAACGCCACGTACGAGCCATGCCCAACCACATTCTGGAGGCGGACCTGTCCGGTGGGCGTGACCGGATCGTTGCCCTGGGCGCCACCGGTTTCGTCGTGAGTGTCACAGGGCCGGGCTAGTTTTGGCCGCGTGAGTCGAGCCACCCTCCTAGCCCGCCGGTCCACGGCGCACCGCGGGCTGCTCGCGCTCGTCTGGCTGCTCGTGGCGGCGCTGACCGGCGCCCTCGGCGTGACGGTCGGCTGGACGCAGGCCGCTGCGACGGCGAGCGCCCGCGACGGGCTGGCGGCGGCCGACCCGTCGGGCCGGGCGGCGCAGTTCGCCACCCGCCTCGCGGAAGGTGCGGAGGCCGCCGACCAGGACTCCCGCGTCCGGCGGGTGCTCGGGGACCTGCTCGACGGCGTGCCCCACCAGGTCATGTACGACGTCCGGACCGAGCCGCAGTACACCGGGGACGGCGACGGGCGGGACCTGGGCCGCTGGTCGGTGGCCCTGCTGCCGGCGCCCTCGCGCGAACAGGCGCTGGCCGGGGCGGGCGCGGACGGCGTCACGCTGGTCGACGGCGCCTGGCCCGCCGGCGCTGACGAGGCAGCGGTGCAGGCCGACGCCGCGCGGGCCGCCGGGCTGGCGGTGGGTGACACGCTCCACCTCGGCGTCGACCCCGATGATCCGACGGCCACCGGCACGCCCGTCACCGTGGCAGCGACCTGGCGCGTCACCGATCCGGACGCCGCGGTCTGGCTCGGCGACCCGACGGTCCTGACCGGCTCCGACGGTGCCTACCCCGGTCCGGTGGTGGTGAGCGAAGAGGTCATCGCGGGTCTGGACACCGACCCGTTCGCCCGGTGGACCGTGGTGCCCGACGGTGCGGCGCTCACGCCGGCGGCGCTGCCCGCGCTGGCGGCGCTCACCCCCGAGGTCGAGCGGATCCTGGGGGAAGACGCCGACGTCGCTCCTCGCGGGCTGACCGTCGCGGGCACGCTCGACGTGACGGCCGCCGACCTGGCCGCGGCCCTGCGCGCCGCGGACGCCGTCGCGCTGGTGCCGCTGTGCCTGCTGGCCCTCGTGGGCCTGGTCGCGCTGGTGCAGGTGGCACGCCTGCTGGCCGCGACGCGCGAGGGCGAGGTGGCGCTCCTGGTCTCCCGCGGCGCGGCGCCGGGCACGGTGACGGCGGCGGCCGCCGTCGAGGGCGCGCTGCTGGCGCTGACCGCCTCCGCGGCGGGCGGGGCCGCTGCCTGGGCCGCGCTGCAGATCGTCGCCCGGGCCGACGGCGGTGCGGCGGTCCCCGCCGCGACGCCCCTGGCCGTGGCGCTCGCGGTCGCCGTGGTGGCGACAGCGACCCTGGTGGTCGTCGCGGCGCTCCAGGCGCAGGCGGCGGTAAGGCGACAGGTGACGGACCGCTCGGGACGGGTGCGCCAGGTCGCGGCCCTCGGCACCGTGGTGCTGACGCTGGCCGCCGCCGCGCTGAGCGTGGCCCAGCTCCTGCGCTACGGCTCGCCGCTCCTGACCACGCCCGGCGGCCAGCGCACCGACCCGGCCGCTGCGGCCGCGCCCGCCCTCGCCCTGGCCGCGCTCGCCGTGGTGGCCATGGCGGTGCTCGGTCCGGCCACGCGCCTGTGGGCGGGCCTCGCCGGGCGGTCGCGCGGCGTCGTCGGGCCGCTCGCGGCGCGGCAGGTGGCCCGGCGGCTCGTCGTCTACGTGGTGCCGGTGGTCCTGCTGGTGCTCGCCGGCGGGTCGGCGACCCTGGCCGGCGGGTACACCGGCACGGCCGAGCGCCTGCGGGCCGACGTCGACGTGCTCGCCAACGGTGCGGACGTGCGGGTCACGGCCCCCGAGAGCGGGCGCCTCGACGCGGCGCCCTATCTGCCGGGCGGCCCGGGTCCGGGCGGCTCCGGCCCGGGCGATGCGGCCGTCGCGGCCGCGCCGGTGCTGTCCGGGACTGGCTACTCCGACGGCCTTCCGGTCACCCTGCTGGCCCTGCCCGCCGCGGCGGTGCCGCAGGTCGTGCGCGCGCCGGCTGAGGTGCTCGACGTCGAGCGGGTGGCCGGCGACCTGGCGAGCGACGCCTTCGCCGCGGCGCCCGCGCTGCCCGACGGCGCCCGCGACGTCGGCCTCACCCTGAGCGGACGGGTGACCCCGGTCGCCGGGACGCTGCCGGCCGCCGGCGGCGCTCCGCACGAGCTGGACGTGTCGCTCGTGCTCGCGGCGCCCGACGGGACGCTGGCCACGGTCGGCCTCGGGCGGCTCGCCGAGGGCGACGGGACTGGCGGCACGCTCGGCACGGAGGCGACCACGCACGAGCTGTCCGGCGAGGTGCCGCCGCTCCCGGCGGGGCAGGCCTGGCGGGTCGCGGCCCTGGACGTCGACCTCGGCCCCGGGTCGTCGCCCGCCGAGGCGACGCTGTCGGTGCGGGCCCTGACGGCGGACGGGGAGCCCGTCGAGCTGCCCGAATGGACGCTGTCGGAGACGCTCGACGGTCCGGAGGGCCTGGAGCTGAGCCCCGGCACGCCGTCGGGCGGGGCCGAGCTCACCCTGCCGCTCGGCGACGGCGCCGCGGGGGCCAGCAGGCTGCGCCTCCTGACCACGCCCGATCCGGCGCCGATCCCGATGCTGGCCTCGTCGTCGCTGGTCGGCGCGCTGGGCATCGCGACGAACGACCTCTTCGAGCTGACCCTCGGCGGCACGCGGCTGCCGGTGGTGGCTGTGGCGTCGTCGGGCACGGTGCCGGGGGCGCTCGAACCGTACGCCGCGCTGCTGGACCGCGGGGCGCTCGCCGCCGCGCTCGTCCGCGAGGTGGGCGACCCGGTGGTCACGAACGAGGTCTGGCTCGCGGCGGGCCCGCCGGGTGCCGCCGCGCCGGCCGGCGCCGTGACACGCCTCGCCCGGGAGGCGACGGCGGCGGCCGAGGCGACGGGGGACAGCAGCCAGGAGCGGCCGACCGTCGCGATCCCGGGCACCGGCTCGACGGACACCGCGGTGCCCGTCCGCGTCTCGTTCTGGCTCGCGGCGGCCGGTGCCACGGTGCTCGCGCTGGCCGGCGTGCTCGCCGTCGCGGTGGCGACCCTGCGCGAGCGGCGCGGCGAGGTGGTCGTGCTGCGCGCCGTGGGGCTCGGTCCCGCGGCGCAGGGCAGGGCACGCGCCGCCGAGCTGCTGGCGGTAGGCGTCGTCGCGCTCGCCGCGGGCGCCCTCGCCGGGTGGGGCGTCGCGCGGCTCGCCGTCGGCGGGCTCGCCGCAGCGACGCTCACCGGGATCGACGCCGCCCCGCCCGCCCCGTTCGTCCTCGCTGCCGGGGGAACCGGGCTGGTGCTGGCCGCCGCCGTCGCCGGGCTGGTGCTGGTCGCGATCGGGGTGGGTGGGCGCGTCGCCGCGCAGGCCCGCGACACCACCTACCGCGAGGAGGTCCGCTGATGGGGCTGTCCGGGCTGGGTCTGCTCGCGCGGCGGCAGCTTCGCACGTCGTGGGGCGCGACGGCGACGCTCGGCGTGGTCGCGTTCCTCGCCGCCGGGGTGCTGTCGACGGCGCCCCGCGCCGTCGCGACCATGCACGCCGACCAGGTCGCCTACGAGACGGCGGCCGCATCGGGCCTGGCCCGCGACGTGATCTCGGTGGTCGGCGCGATACCGGGGGAGCCGCCGGGCATGATGCTGGGGCCCGCGAACCTCGAAGGCGCCCCGCCCGAGCCGGACTGGGCGCCGTTCCTCGCCAACCTCGACGCGGTGCGCGCCGAGACCCCCGAGCCGCTGCGCTCGGCGATGGGCGCCCCCGACTTCCACGTGACCTCGACCGACGAAGCCTACACCGACCCGGTGCCGAGCTCCGACCTCAGCGAGGCGAAGGTCTTCCTCCGGTCCGCCCCCGACCTCGCCGAGCACGGCGAGCTCGTCGCAGGCCGCTGGCCCGCCGGGACACCCGGGCCCAGGTACGAGGTGGACGACGAGGGGTTTCTCGGCGCCCGCGCCGAGCAGGCGCCACCGTTCGAGGTGGCCGTCTCGCGCGCCGTCGCCGACGCCTACGGCTGGGAGCTCGGCGGGCGGTACGACGTGCTGTCCGGCACGGGCATCGTGACCCTGGCCGAGCGCTACCCGAGCCTGGTCGTGACCGGGATCTTCGAGACCGGCGACCCCGAGGCCGACTACTGGCTGCACCACAGCCTCGGGGCCAGGGCCTCCGTGATCGCCGACCCCAACCGCGGACTGCTCGGCACGGCCACCGTCTACGTCAGCCCGGCGATGATCACGCCGCTGACGCTCGGGCTCGCCGCGACCCGGGTCTGGTACCCCGTGAGCACGGACGGCGTGACGGCCGCCGACGTGCCCGTGCTGCTCTCGCAGCTCAACGGCCAGTCGGCCAAGACGTTCCCCGTCGCCGCCGGACCCGACGACCCCACGCCCATCCAGCTCCGCCCGACCAGCCGCCTCAGCGAGATCCTCGAACGGCTCCTCGCCCAGCGGACCGGCGTGGACGCGATAGTCGCCGTGCTCGCCGTCGGACCGCTCGGCGCCACGGTGGCCGTGCTCGCCCTCGGCGCACGGCTCGTCGTGGACAGACGGCGCTCGGCGCTCGCCCTGCTGCGCGCCCGCGGGGCGTCCGGCGCGCAGGTGCGCCTGCTCATGGGCGGCGAGGGCCTCGTCGTGGGGCTCGGCTCCGCCGCCGTCGGGTTCGCGGCGGGGCTCGCGGTCACGGCGGGCCTCGGCCTGGACGCGCCCGTCACCGTGACCCAGGTGGCGCTCGCCCTCGCGGCCGGCCTCGCCCCGGCGGCCGCCCTCGCGCTCGCCGCCTCGCCCGCCGGCCTGCGGACCACCCGGGCCGACCTGGCGCCGCGGTCCCGCAGCCGCGTGCGCTGGGTGCTGGAGGTGCTCGTGGTCGCGAGCGCGGTGCTCGCGACCTGGCTGCTGCTCTCCCGCGGAGTCGTGGCGGGTGCGGGGGCCGGCTCCGGCGTGGACCCGCTCGTGGCCGCTGCGCCCCTGCTGGTCTCTCTCGCGCTCACCCTGCTCGCCGTGCGCGCGTACCCGTGGCTCGCGCGCGCGGTCGAGCGGGCGCTCGCGCCCCGGCGCGACCTGGTCCCGTTCCTCGGCGCCGCGCGCGCCACGCGTGACCCGGCGGGTGGCCCCGTCCCGGCGGTGGCACTCGTGCTGACCGTCGCCGTCGCCGCGACCTCCGCCGTGCTGTACTCGACCGTCTCGGGCGGCGTGGTCCGCGAGGCGTGGCGCGCCACCGGCGCCGACCTGCGCGTCTCCGGCCCGGTCGTCGACGAGCCCGTGGCGCAGCGGATCGCCGCCCTCGACGGCGTCGAGGCGGTCACACCGGTCGGCGACGTCGGCGACGGCGTGCTCCGCAGCGGTACGTCGTCGCTGCGCACTGAGGTGTACACGGTGGATGCGGCGGCGCTCGCCGTGGTCCAGGAGGACGTGGCCGGCGTGCCAGAGACCTTGGGCGAGCTGGCCGGGCCGGACGGTGCGGGCGGCAGTCCGGCCGGATCGGGCGGCGTGGACGCGACGGGCGACGCAGGCGGCTCGGGTGACCCGGACGGGGCAGGCGAGCCGGGCGACGCGAGCGGCTCCGGCGACGTCGTACCGGTGATCCTCACCCGCGCGGCGGCCGGCCCCGGCGTCGGACCCGGGAGCACCGGCGCCACCCTGGCGACCCAGGAGGGCAGCGTGCCCGTCCGCGTCGTGGACGTCGTCGACGAGCTGCCCGGCCTGCCGGCCGGACGCGCGCTCGTCCTCGCCGACGCCGACCGGCTCACCGCGGCGACGGGCGACCGGAGCTTCGCCCGGCTCGCGCTGCTCGGCCTGGCCGACGATGCCGACCGCGCCGCGGTGACTGCCGAGATCTCGCGGCTGCTGCCGTCGTCGGTCGTGGAGGACCCGGACCAGGAGGCCGACGCCATGCTGGCCGCGCCCGTCTCCGGCGGGCTGGCCGCGGCGTTCGTCCTGGCCGTGCTGCTCGCGGGGCTGCTGTGCGCCGCCGCCGTGGTGATGACGCTGATGCTCGCGGCCCCCGCGCGCGCCCGGCTGCTCGCCGTGCTGCAGACCCTCGGCCTGTCGCCCCGCCAGGGCCGGGGCCTGGTGGGCTGGGAGATCGGGCCGTGGGCCGTGGTCGCGCTCGTGGTGGGCGCCGTGCTCGGGGCGGCGGTGCCGTCGCTGGTGCTGGCCGCTGTGGACGTCACGGCCCTGACCGGCGGGCCCACCCAGCCCGGCCCGCAGTACGACCCGGTGCTGCTGGGCGCGGCCGCGGCGGGGTTCGTCGTGGTGGTGCTGGCCGCCGTGGGCGTCGCCGCGGCACTGAGCCGGCGCGGCGAGGTCGCGGCGCAGCTCCGGATGGGGAGCGACGACTGATGACGACAGCGGGACCAGGCGTTGGGAGGGAGACCCGATGAGCACGACCATCGAGCTGACGGGCGGCGCATCGCCGTCGGCCGGGCCGGGAGCCGGGCCGGTGGGCGGCGGCGAGATCCGGTGCGGCGACCTGGTGCGGATCTTCGCCACCGACGGCGTGGAGGTGCAAGCGCTGCAGGGCCTCACGCTGAGCGTCGACCCGGGGGAGATCGTCGCCGTCGTCGGGGCGTCGGGCTCCGGGAAGTCCACGCTGCTGACCATCCTCTCCGGCCTGGACACGCCGACCGGCGGCTCCGCCGTCGTGGCGGGCACCGACCTGCTGACCATGGGGCACGCCGAGCGGGTGCGGTACCAGCGGTCCACCGTCGGCTTCGTGTGGCAGCAGACGTCGCGCAACCTGCTGCCGTACCTCACCGCCGCCGAGAACGTGCGCCTCCCGCTGGAGCTGGCCGGCACGCTGCCGCGGCGCGAGCGCTCCCGCCGCGTCGCGGCGCTGCTCGACCTGCTGGAAGTGGGCCACGTGGCCGGACGGCGGCCGGGCGAGATGTCGGGCGGCGAGCAGCAGCGAACGGCGATCGCCGTGGCGGTGGCCAACGACCCGCGCGTGCTGCTGGCCGACGAGCCCACCGGTGAGCTCGACGAGGCCACCTCGGTCGAGGTGCTGGAGGCGCTGCGCGGCGTGAACCGCGAGACGGGCGTGACCACGCTGATCGTGACGCACGACCCGGCGGTGTCCGAGCACGTCGCGCGCACGGTCCAGATCCGCGACGGCCGTACCTCCACGGAGACGCTGCGGCGCACGGAGGTCGACGAGCACGGCGCGGAGCGGCACGTCGCCGAGGAGTTCGCGGTGCTCGACCGGGTGGGCCGGCTGCAGCTCCCGCAGGACTTCGTGCACGCATTGGACCTGCGCGACCGCGTGCGGCTCGCGCTGGAGCCGGACCACGTGGGCGTCTGGCCGGCCGCGCCGGCGCCAGCGGCCGAGCCTGGCTCGGCTGCCGAGCCCGGCCGGGCGGCCGGGCCCGGCGAGCCGGCCGCCACCCGGACCGAGGAGGACCGATGACCAGGACCACGACCCCTGCGCGCACCGTGCTGCGCGCGCAGGGCCTCACCCGGGTGTTCGGGACCGGCGCGGGCGAGGTGCACGCGCTGACGGACGCCTCGCTCCAGGTGGCGGCGGGCGAGCTGCTCGTGGTCCGCGGCCCGTCCGGCTCGGGCAAGACCACGCTGCTGAACCTGCTGGGCGGGCTGGACCGGCCGACGTCGGGCAGCGTGTGGCTGGGCGACGCCGAGCTGACGGCACTGGGGGAGCGCGACGTGCTGGCCGCGCGGCGGGACCGGATCGGCTACGTGTTCCAGTCGTTCGGGCTGGTGCCCGTGCTGTCGGCGGCGGAGAACGTGGAGGTGCCGCTGCGGCTGCGGCGCACTGCGCCGGCCGAGCGGTCGCGGCGCGTGGCCGAGGCGCTGGACGCCGTCGGGCTGGGCGGGCACGCGCGGCAGCGGCCGTACGAGCTGTCGGGTGGGCAGCAGCAGCGGGTGGGCATCGCCCGCGCGCTGGTGGCCGACCCGGAGGTGCTGCTCGCCGACGAGCCCACCGGGCAGCTCGACTCCGGCACGGCCGCCGTGGTGATGGACCTGCTGGCCCGGGTGGTGCACGAGCGCGGCGTGGCCGCCGTCGTCTCGACGCACGACCCCGAGCTGATGGCCCGCGCCGACCGCGTGGTCGAGCTGCACGACGGGCAGGTGGTCGTCTAGCTGGTCGGCAAGCCATGTCCGGTCTTGTGGGCGTGTCGTGAATGACCGCCGGATCATGCTGACGGCGACTTATCCTGACGAAGTGCCCAACCGACAACCAGACGTTCGCATCGATCTGAGGTCACTTCGGCTGCGGGCGATGCTGACGCAGGAGGAACTTGCCTCCAAGGCGGGGATCGGAACGCGAACGATCCGAGACATCGAGTCGGGGAGGGCGCGACCGCAGCCCAAGACGCTGCGTCTTCTTATCGAAGCGCTCGGTCTGGAAGAGGACGACCAGGCGCTGACCCCGACGCCGGAAAAGGCTCCGACAGTGCCCCGCGAGCTGCCGCGCACGCCAGCGGTGTTCGTCGGCCGGGAACGACACGTGGGCGGGATCTTCGCCGCGATCGACGACGGCGCCACCGTCGTCACGGTGCACGGCATGGCCGGCGTCGGCAAGACCTCCCTGGTGGTGTGGGCGGCGCACGAGCTGGCTCCGCGATTCCCGGACGGGCAGCTGTTCGTGGACCTCCACGGTGTGACGTACTCCGACGAACCACGCCCGGGGCCGCGGTCGGCCCTCACGCGCCTGCTACGCAGCCTCGGTGTGGGTGACCAGGATCTGCCGGCGAGTATCGACGAGCTGAGAGGCCGATATCGCAGTGCCATCGCCGATCGTCGTGTGCTTCTGGTGCTCGACAACGCGACGGACGCCGACGAGGTAGAGGCCCTGCTGCCGGGGACTCCGAACAGCCTCGTCCTGGCGACGAGCCGCCGGGACCTGTCGCAGTTGACCGGCGTGTACTCCGTGCCGCTCGACCTTCCGCGGATGGACGAGGCCGTCGCGATGCTCGACGCCGCCGTCGCCGACCGGATCACCGCAGAGGAGGCCGCTGGGATCGCCGAGCGCTGCGGGCGGCTGCCGTTGGCGATGAGTCTCGCGGCGGCTCGGCTGCGTAGCCGTCCCCACTGGCAGGTGAGGGATCTGCTGGAGCGCCTCGCCGACGACGGCCGGCTGCTCTCCGAGCTGGACACGCAGCACGGGGGTGTCACGACGGCGCTCAGCGCCTCGTACGTCGAGCTCGACGCCGATCATCGGCGCATGTTCCGGCGGATGAGTCTCGTCCCGGGCGATGACGTGGACGCTCTCGGCGCCGGGGCACTGTGCGAGCTGAACGAGCGACATGCCGCCTGGATGCTGGAGGCCCTGGTCGACGTGCACCTGGTGGAGAGCCGTTCCCCTGGCCGGTATCGGCTGCATGACCTGGTGCGGATGTATACTACGCAGCTCGCGGAGGCGGAGGAGCCCCAGGCGGAACGTGAGAAGGCCCTGGTCCGGCTCGTCGACGTCTACCTGCATTTCGCGTACCGCGCGGCGAGCCTGGTCTCTTCGACGAAGGTGCGGATTCTGGAAGCGGGAGTGGCGAAGTACGACCTCGGGCTGCCTGGCTTCACGGACAAGCACGCCGCGCTCACCTGGTTCAGGGCCGAGCGTGCCAATCTGGCGGCCGCCGTGACCGCGTCCGAGCGGTCAGGAAATCTCGAGGAGGCCTGGCACCTGGCTACTGCCTTCAGCGCGTTTCGGCTGGCAGATCGGGACTACGAGGAGTACCTCACCATCAACCAGACCGCCCTGGACATCGCTCGGCGGCTCAAGGACGAGGCCTACGAGGCGATCACACTCGCGGATCGGGGCCGGCATCTGCTCGTGGCAGGCCGGTGCCGGGCGGCGATCGGCTGTCTCGAGCAGGCGGTGGTGCTGTATCGCAAGCTGAGTGACGTCGCCGCCGCGGCACTCGCGCTGAGGACCATCGGGATCGCTTACCGCCAGTCCGGCCGCTTCGTGGATGCGCTCGATGTCTACGGTGCCGCGCTCGCCCTGGCGGAGGACGCGTCGGACACCATGGCGCGTGTGTTCGTGGGTGCGAACATGATCGCTCCGCTGCTGCGCCTCGGCCGCCTCGCGGACGCCGAGGCCCGCCTCGACCAGGTGGCACGGCTGATCGAGGACGACGATGAGTACAACCGCCTCCGCATCGATAGCTACCGGGGGACGCTCGCCCGCGAAGGTGGGGACGCGGCTGCCGCGCTGGAGGTGCACCGGGCCTGCCTCGAACGTTGCCGACAGCTGGGTTTCCGCGGCGGGCTCGGCCCGATCCTCGTGGAGCTGGGCATGGACCTCGTGCAGCTCGACCGCGGGTCCGAGGCAACCGTCTACCTCAGGCAGGCGCTCGAGGACGCGGAGGACCTCGGATACCCGGCGCTCGTACGGACGGCGCTCGTCGACCTCGGGCGTGCACTGGTCCTCTCGGGAGGCTCCGAAGAGGCGATCGGCCACTTCGAACGCGCGGTGGGTCTCGCTGAGGCTCATGAGGACACATACGAACTGGCCAGGGCAAACCACGGCCTCGCCGATGCCTATCGCAGTCGCGGTGACTCGCGCACTGAACAGCAGCATCTACGGACTGCCGCCCGAGCGTACTTGGATTGTGGAGTGCCGGAGGCGGTAGTACTTCGAGATCGAGCTGTCTGACGAGACGGCCGTTCCCGTTGGTCACAGACTTGCGGACTCCCCCTGTGGCGGGCGCGCGGGGCGTTTGAACCACGACTACCTGCCGCTGATCTGCCGGTTCGCCGCCTGGTAGGTCATGTCTCTCCACACAAGGCTGGTCCATGCGTTGATGTTCTTTCTGCCTACGCAAGGAGAAGCGCAATGGTAAGCACCAACACCAACCGGTTCCGTCGAGGGCGTGCGGTTCTCATCGGGTTCGTGTCGATGATTCTGGTCGGGGCGGGCCTGGTGGTGTCGGCACCGGCAGCCACCGCAGCGACCTCCGAGTGCAACACCAGCGCCAACCTGGCTGCTGGCACGTTGTACAAGATCGCGCCGTACGACGTCGACCCCGGGACTTTCAACTGCTTCTTGAGCAGCACTGAAGGGACCGTGACCGCCGTGCAGTCACTGCAGCGGACTCTCAACACCTGCTATGGGGCGGGCCTCACCGTCACGGGCGAGTACGGACCGGCGACCACGAACGCAGTGGAGGACGCGCAGAGGGCTGCTGGGGTCATTGTCACGGGTAGGTACGGCCCAGCGACCAAGGATGCGATCAAGTTCCGGACGTACCGTGAGTCGTCGGGTGCGTTCGTCGGGTGTCAGACGCTGTAAGGCGCGAGCAAGTCCCGACTCGGGTGCTGACCGCCGGTCTCGTTCCGGTGGTCAGCATCTGGTTTCCTGAGCAATCGGCAGAGGGATCGCACACTTCGGCAGTGACGGCGTGGTAGGAGCTCGGGTGGTTGACTCCGGCACCGGACCGCCATCACCGGCGGCGTTGCCGCGGCGACGGTGACATCGTCCGTTGCCCGACCTTGCCGGCTCCTCGTGACGGGTGAATTTCCTGGTAGAGAGCCTCTCGACGCTCGTGTTACGGGTGTGAGAACCGCCTGGTCAGAACTGTTACTCGGTGTTACCCGCTTATACCGAGATGGTCACAACTCGGTGGCGTTTCCCCGGCGGTGGTCATCGGCACGTCCGGGGACCGGTTACGTTAGGCGTGATACCACGGGGCGCAAGGAAGCGCCCGCATCACTCCGGACGGCATCCGCCGGACCGGGGTGTACTGCTACCCAGGAGGACACGTGACACCTCGAAAGCGACTTGTGGGGCTCGGTGCGTTCGCGCTTGCCTCGTCGCTCGTGCTGACCGCTTGCGGCGGTGGCGGCAGCGGCGAAGAAACCAGCGAGGGCCCCAGCACCGGCATCGTGACGATCAGCAACGGTGAGCCCCAGAACCCGCTCATCGGGTCGATGACCAACGAGACCGAGGGCGGTCTTGTCGTCCAGCAGCTCTACTCGGGCCTCGTCTACTACGACGCCGAGGGCGTCGTGCACAACGAGATCGCCGAGTCGATCGAGTCCGACGACAACCAGACCTGGAACATCACGATCCAGGACGGCTGGGAGTGGTCTGACGGTACCCCGGTCACGGCGGACAGCTTCGTCGACGCCTGGAACTGGGCCGCCTATGGTCCGAACGGTGCGAAGGGCGCCGGCTTCTTCGAGCCCATCGAGGGATTCGCGGAGGCTCAGGGCGTGCCCGAGTTCGACGAGGAGGGCAATGTCTCCGGCATGCTCGAGGAGCCGACGGCGGAGACGCTGTCCGGCCTCGAGGTGGTGAGCGACACCGAGTTCACGGTGACGCTGAGCCAGCCCGAGTCCGACTTCCCGGTCCGTCTGGGCTACTCGGCGTTCTACCCGCTTCCTGAGGTGTTCTTCGAGGACCCTGACGCCTTCGGCACCGAACCGTCCACCACGGTCGTGAATGGGCCCTACACACTGGAGAGCTGGGAGCACGAGTCTCAGCTCAGCGTTGTGCCGAACGAGTCTTACGAGGGTCCGCGCCAGGCCCAGAACGGCGGCCTGGACTTCATCGTCTACACGGACGAGAACACCTCGTACGCCGACCTGCAGGGCGGCAACCTCGACATCCTCGAGAACGTGCCGACCTCCGCGATGAGCACCTTCGAGGAGGAACTGGGCGAGGGGGCTGTCAGCGAGCCGTCCGCGAGCTTCGCGGCCATGACAGTGCCGGAGTGGCTTCCCGAGTTCCAGGGGGAGGCCGGGCTGAAGCGTCGTCAGGCCCTGTCTATGGCGATCGACCGTGAGCAGATCACCGACACGATCTTCGCTGGTACCCGTATCCCGGCAACCGACTTCACGTCGCCTGTCATCGACGGCTGGACCGGTGAGATCCCGGGCAACGAGGTCACGGAGTACAACGCCGAAGAGGCCAAGAGGCTCTGGGACGAGGCCAACGAAGAGGACCCGCTGCCGGACGACTACGTCCTGACGATCCACACCAACACGGACTCGGACCACCAGGCGTGGGTCGAGGCGGTCTGCAACGGGTACATCAACGACCTCGACATCCAGTGCGAGATGACTGGCTACCCCACGTTCGACGAGTTCCTCAACGAGCGTGACAAGGGCCCGGACGGCAGTGTCGACGGCATCTTCCGCGCCGGCTGGTCCGCCGACTACCCGTCCCTGCAGAACTACCTCGGCCCGCTCTACAGCAAGGCCGCGCTGGCTGGTTCGAACGACGGACGGTACGAGAGTGACGAGTTCGACGCCGCTCTTGCCGAGGCTGCTGGTGCACCCTCGCTCGAGGAGGCCAACGAGCTCTACAACCAGGCGCAGGAGATCCTCTTCCAGGATCTTCCGGGCATCCCGCTGTGGTACTACTCCACCACCGCCGGGCACTCGGAGGCAGTCGACAACGTGGAGTTCGGCTGGGACAGCATGCCGCTGCTGTACGAGGTCACCAAGACGGAGTGAGGGTGATCACGTCCGGTCCGCCGGCATGATCTATCACCCCAGGTGACGGGCGGGGCGCGTGAACTGCGCGCCCCGCCCTCCACTATGCGGAGCCAGAACACCGGACGCGGTCCGGGAGAATGTTCCGCAGCCATCAACCAAGGAGACCAACGAATGCTCTGGTACATCGGACGCCGGCTGCTGCAGGTGATCCCAGTGTTCCTCGGCGCCACGCTGTTGTTGTACGGGCTGGTGTTCCTGCGCCCGGGCGATCCTGTGGCCGCTCTAGGCGGCGATCGCGGCCTGTCACCAGCGGCTGAACTCGCTATCCGCGAGGCGTATCACCTGGACCAGCCCTTCCTCGTGCAGTACCTGTACTTCCTCAAGGGTGTCTTCACCTTCGACATGGGCGTCACCTTCACCGGGCGCCCGGTCACCGAGGTCATTGCTCAGGCGTTCCCGGTGACGTTCCAGCTCGCGCTCATGGCGATCGTCATCGAGACGGTGTTCGGTATCGCCTTCGGCCTGTTCGCCGGGATCCGCAAGGGCAAGCTGTTCGATTCCACGGTGCTGCTCTGGAGCCTGTTGCTCATCTCAGTGCCCACGTTCGTGATCGGGTTCGTATTGCAGGCCATCGTGGGCGTGCAGCTCGGCTGGCTACCGATCACCGCCGGCCGTGACCCTGACTTCATCAGCCTGTTGATGCCAGCCATCGTGCTGGCCACGACGTCGTTCGCCTACATCTTGCGCCTGACACGGACGTCAGTCGTCGAGAACATCACTGCGGACTTCGTGCGCACGGCACGCGCCAAGGGGCTGGCAGGGTCCAGGGTCATGAGTCGACATGTGCTGCGCAACTCCCTCATCCCGGTGGTGACTTTCATCGGCATCGATCTGGGAAACCTCATGGGCGGCTCGATCGTCACCGAGGGAATCTTCAACGTCAACGGTGTCGGCGGCACCCTCTATCAGGCGATCGTCCGTGGCGAGAACGTGACAGTGGTGTCACTGACCACGGTGCTCGTCATCGTCTACATCGCCGCCAACCTGATCGTGGACGTGCTGTACGCCGTCCTGGACCCGAGGATCCGCTATGCCTGACAACCGGTACGAGAGGGCTCCACGCCCGGGCCAGGGCCACTTCGTGGCACTTCCGGAGGAGGTGCGAGTCGGCGCCGTCGATGCGGTCGACACCTCCGAGCGGCCGTCCAGCCTTTGGGGGGACGCATGGCGGGACATGCGTCATCGCCCGCTGTTCTGGGCCTCCGCGGTGCTCATCCTGTTCGTCGTCCTGATGGCGACACTCCCCGGACTGTTCACGTCCACGAGCCCGACAGAGTGCCACTTGGAGGACTCGCTGGGTGCGCCAACGACTGGCCACATTTTCGGGTTCGACAAGCAAGGGTGCGACATCTACGCGCGGGCGATCTACGGCGCGCGTGCCTCGGTGATCGTCGGACTTCTGTCCACGGTGTTCGTCGTCGTGATCGGCACGCTCATCGGCTCGATCGCGGGGTACTTCGGCGGCTGGCTCGACACGCTTCTGTCCCGGTTCACCGACATCTTCTTCGCGGTGCCGTTCGTGCTTGCCGCGATCGTCATCATGAGCCTGCTGCAGGACCGCAACGAAGTGGTGGTCGCGGTCGTGCTCGCGACGTTCGGCTGGACCTCCATCGCCCGCATCACTCGCGGTGCGGTGCTCAGCGTGAAGAACAACGAGTTCGTCACGGCAGCGAAGGCCCTGGGCATGGGACGGCTCGCAATTCTCGGGCGGCATGTGCTGCCGAATGCGGCAGCGCCGATCATCGTCTACGCGACGGTCGCCCTCGGTACGTTCATCGTCGCGGAGGCGACGCTGAGCTTCCTCGGTATCGGCCTGCCGACATCGACCGTCTCCTGGGGCGGCGACCTCGCCAAGGCGCAGACGTCCATTCGGGTGGCTCCCGAGATCATGATCTACCCTGCGACCGCGCTCGCGCTGACCGTACTGAGCTTCATCATGATGGGCGACGTCGTGCGCGACGCCCTCGACCCGAAGGCGAGGAAGCGATGACCACCACGATCACCCTCACCGACGGGGCCACCGAGGACGCCCCGGTGCCCGCCGAGAAGCGCGACGACAGCAGCCCGCTGCTCGAGATCCGCGACCTGCAGATCTCGTTCACCACGGCCACCGGCACGGTCGAGGCCGTGCGCGGCGTGGACCTCACGGTCTACCCGGGCCAGTCCGTGGCGATCGTGGGCGAGTCGGGCTCCGGCAAGTCCACCACGGCGCACGCGATCATCGACCTGCTGCCCGGCACCGGCAAGGTGACCGGCGGGTCCATCACGTTCGGCGGGCGCGAGCTCGTGGGCCTCAAGCGCAAGCAGGTCGAGGACCTGCGCGGCCGCGAGATCGGTCTGGTGCCGCAGGACCCGATGTCCAACCTGAACCCGGTGTGGCGCATCGGCACGCAGATCGACGAGGCGCTGGTGGCCAACGGCTTCCAGGGCAGCAAGGCGGAGCGCACGGCGCGCGTCGCCGAGCTGCTCGGCGAGGCCGGCCTGCCCGACGCCGCGCGCCGCGCCCGCCAGTTCCCGCACGAGTTCTCCGGCGGCATGCGCCAGCGTGCGCTCATCGCGATCGGCCTGGCCTCGCGGCCCAAGCTGCTCATCGCGGACGAGCCGACGTCAGCCCTCGACGTCACGGTGCAGAAGACGATCCTGGACCACCTGGACGGGCTCACCGCGGAGCTCGGCACGGCCGTCCTGTTCATCACGCACGACCTGGGCCTGGCCGCCGAGCGCGCCGAGCACCTCGTGGTGATGTACAAGGGCCGGGTCGTGGAGTCCGGCCCGGCGGCGCAGATCCTCAAGGACCCGCAGCACGAGTACACCAAGCGGCTCGTGGCCTCGGCCCCGTCGCTGGCGTCGCGGCGCATCCAGTCGGCCCACGAGCGTGGCGCCGAGGCGACCGACCTGCTCGCCGAGCACGCGGACGAGACGGCCACCGCCGCGCCCGACGTCGTCGTGGCCAAGGACCTGACCAAGGTGTTCCACATCCGTGGCTCCCGGCCGGGCACGCACACGGACTTCACCGCGGTGGACAGCATCGACTTCACGCTGCCCAAGGGCCGCACCCTCGCCCTGGTGGGGGAGTCGGGCTCGGGCAAGTCGACGGCGGCCAACATGGTGCTGGGACTGCTCGAGCCGACGTCGGGCACGGTGCTGTTCGACGGCAAGGACGTGGCGAAGATGTCCCGGAAGGAGCAGTTCGGGCTGCGCCGCCGGGTGCAGCCGGTGTTCCAGAACCCGTACGGCTCGCTGGACCCGACCTACTCGATCTTCCGCTCGATCGAGGAGCCGCTCGCCCTGCACCGGGTGGGCGACCGGAAGTCCCGCGAGGCGCGCGTCCGCGAGCTGCTCGACATGGTGTCGCTGCCGCAGGCCACCATGCGGCGGTTCCCGAACGAGCTCTCGGGCGGCCAGCGGCAGCGCATCGCCATCGCGCGTGCCCTGGCGCTGAAGCCGGAGGTGCTCGTGCTCGACGAGGCCGTCTCGGCGCTCGACGTGCTGGTCCAGGCGCAGATCCTGACGCTGCTCAACGACCTGCAGGCGGAGTTGGGGCTGTCCTTCCTGTTCATCACGCACGACCTGGCCGTCGTGCGGCAGATCGCCGACCTCGTGGCCGTGATGAAGGACGGCAGCATCGTGGAGCACGCGACCACCGACGAGGTGTTCGACAACCCGCAGCAGGAGTACACGCGGGACCTGCTGGCGGCGATCCCGGGCGCGAGCCTGGAGATCGGCGGCTGACGCCGCTCCCTGCCCGACCCCGTCCGGGGTTGTTCACCGGGCAGTGATGCGGCCGACACCTGGGGATTTCGATTCGCGGGTAAGATAGGGGCGCTGCGAGACCGGTCCGTCCGGGCCAGAGTCCGCGCCCCCTTGACCTCCCCTTTCGGAAATGAGTGCTCCGTGACCGTGCCTGCAACCGCGCCGACCCGCGCGACCCGATCCGACCTGCGCAACGTCGCGATCGTGGCGCACGTCGACCACGGCAAGACCACGCTCGTGGACGCCATGCTCCGGCAGGCGGGTGCGTTCTCGGCCCACCAGCACGTCGACGACCGCGTGATGGACTCGGGCGACCTGGAGCGTGAGAAGGGCATCACGATCCTCGCCAAGAACACCGCCATCCGGTACGCCGGCCCCGCGGCGGCGGCCGGCGGGCAGCCCGACGGCATCACCATCAACGTGATCGACACGCCCGGCCACGCCGACTTCGGCGGTGAGGTCGAGCGCGGCCTGTCGATGGTCGACGGCGTCGTGCTGCTGGTCGACGCGTCCGAGGGCCCGCTGCCCCAGACCCGCTTCGTGCTGCGCAAGGCGCTGGCGGCGAAGCTGCCGGTCATCGTCGTCGTCAACAAGGTGGACCGCCCCGACGCGCGGATCTCCGAGGTGGTCGCCGAGACCACCGACCTGCTGCTGGGCCTGGCCGGCGACCTGTCCGACGAGGTCGAGGACCTCGACCTGGACGCCATCCTCGACGTGCCCGTCGTGTACGCGTCGGCCAAGGCCGGCCGCGCCTCCACCGACCAGCCCGCCGACGGCGGCCTGCCCGACAACGAGGACCTCGAGCCGCTGTTCGCCACCATCCTCGAGAAGATCCCGGCCCCGACCTACGAGGAGGGCGTGCCGCTGCAGGCGCACGTCACCAACCTCGACGCGTCGCCGTTCCTCGGCCGCCTCGCGCTGCTGCGCATCCACAACGGCACCCTGTCCAAGGGCCAGAACGTCGCGTGGGCGCGGCACGACGGCACCCTGCAGAGCGTGAAGATCACCGAGCTGCTGGAGACCAAGGCGCTCGACCGCGTGCCGACCGACAAGGCCGGCCCGGGCGAGATCGTCGCCGTCGCCGGTATCGCGGACATCATGATCGGCGAGACCCTCACCGACCTCGACGACCCGCGCCCGCTGCCGCTCATCACGGTGGACGACCCCGCGATCTCGATGACCATCGGCATCAACACCTCGCCGCTGGCGGGCAAGGGCGGCAAGGGCCACAAGGTCACCGCCCGCCAGGTCAAGGACCGCCTCGACTCCGAGCTCATCGGCAACGTGTCGCTCAAGGTGCTGCCGACCGAGCGCCCCGACGCGTGGGAGGTGCAGGGCCGTGGCGAGCTGGCCCTGGCGATCCTGGTGGAGCAGATGCGCCGCGAGGGCTTCGAGCTGACGGTCGGCAAGCCGCAGGTGGTCACCAAGACCATCGACGGCAAGGTGCACGAGCCGATGGAGCGCATGACGATCGACGTGCCGGAGGAGTACCTCGGCGCCGTCACGCAGCTGCTCGCGCAGCGCAAGGGCCGTATGGAGACCATGACCAACCACGGCACCGGCTGGGTCCGCATGGAGTTCATGGTCCCGGCGCGCGGCCTGATCGGCTTCCGCACCCAGTTCCTCACGGACACGCGCGGCACCGGCATCGCCGCGTCGATCTCCGACGGTTACGAGCCCTGGCACGGCCCGATCGAGTCGCGCCTGACCGGCTCGCTCGTCGCGGACCGCGCGGGCAAGGTGACGCCGTTCGCCATGATCAACCTCCAGGAGCGCGGCTCCTTCTTCGTGGACCCCACGCAGGAGGTGTACGAGGGCATGATCGTGGGCGAGAACTCGCGCAACGAGGACATGGACGTCAACATCACCAAGGAGAAGAAGCTGACGAACATGCGGTCCTCCACCGCCGACAACTTCGAGAACCTGATCCCGCCGCGCAAGCTCACGCTGGAGGAGTCGCTGGAGTTCGCGCAGGAGGACGAGTGCGTCGAGGTGACGCCCGAGGTGGTCCGCATCCGCAAGGTGGTCCTGGACGCCACCGAGCGCGCGCGGGCTGTGGCTCGCGCCAAGCGCTCCTGACCTTGCCTCTGGCCGAGTGCCGGGTGGTCGCCCGATGACGACGCGTCGTCCGGGCGAGCACCCGGCACTCGGTGCTTCCGGGGGGTTGCAGGGGGTGGCCGCCTCCGAGGGCTTGCGGGTCGTGCCCGCCTCCGGGAGCTTGCCGGGGATGTCCGCTTCCGAGGGGCTCTTGGAGATGCCCACCTCCGGTGGCCTGCTGGCCGTGCACGCGCATCCCGACGACGAGACGCTGTCGACGGGTACCCTGCTGGCAACCTGGGCGTCATCCGGGCGGCCGGTCCACGTGGTGACGTGCACACGCGGCGAGCGGGGCGAGGTCATCGCCCTCCCCGGCACGACGGCGGAGGGCCGGGCCGACCTCGAAGGCGACGGCCCCGCGCTGGGCGCCTACCGGGAGACCGAGCTGGCCAGAGCGCTGGCGGAGCTCGACGGCGGCACGGGCACGATCGAGCACAGCTTCCTCGACACCCTTCCGGCGTCACGCGTCCCTCCTGTGTCACGCGTCCTTCCGGCGTCACGCGTCGCCGAAGCGGCCCACGCGTCCGACACGCCGGGCATGGTGCGGTACGAGGACTCCGGGATGGCGTGGGTGGCGCCAGGCGTCGCCGGCCCGGCCCCTGACTCCCCGCCGACGGCGTTCGCGCGGGTGCCGCTCGACGAGCCCGCCGGCCGGCTGGCGGTGCTGATCCGCGTGTGGCGCCCCGCCGTCGTCGTCACGTACGAGCCCGGCGGGGGGTACGGGCATCCCGACCACGTGCGAGCGCACGAGGTGACCGTCCGCGCGCTGGAGCTGGCTGCGGACCCGGCGTGGCAGCCCGACGACGACGGCGGGCCGGGCGAACCGTGGGCCGGAGCCGCGCTGTGGCAGGCGGTGGTCTCGGCTGCCGAGCTGCGCGAGGCGCGCGCGACCCTCGCGACCGTCCCGGAGGTGCTCGCGCTGGCGGAGGCCGCCGGCCTCACCCTCCCGACCCCGCAGGAGGCCCTCCCCCCGCTGGCGCGGCACGACCTGACTACGTGGTCGGTAAACCGTCAGGAGATCGGCACCTCGGATTACCGATCTCCTGACATTTTGCCGACCACTCGGGGTGAGGCCGGGAACCTAGCCGTGCGGGTTGGGGGTGGGGCCGTGGTTGGGCGGGTGGTTGCCGCAATGCGGGCGCATGCCACGCAGGTGCAGTGGGCCACGGCGCTGGCTCGGCCCGTGGGGCCGGTCGCCGGCTGGTACGCCCTGTCCAACGGCGTGCTGGCGCCGATCCTCACGACCGAGACCTATCTCGTCGTCGACCCGGAGGGCACCGTGCACAGCCCCCTCGATGCGAGCGGCACCCTCGACGCCGGTGGCCAGCCCCTTTGAGACCGAGGAGGGCGAGGACCGCCCGCCCATGGCTCCCTCGGGCGGGTCAGCGCTCCTGGAGGGCGTCCAGGGCGATCGCCATGGCGGTGACGAGGCGACGGTCGAGGCGCGGGTCCTGGATGTTCACGACGTACCGGTCGGTCAGGCCCCACTTCTTCTCCACGGAGAAGGCCGGCTGGCCGTCGACCACGAAGTCGAAGTGGTAGGGCAGCCACTCCACGTCGAAGATCCGGCGGATGATGGCCACGGCCATGCTCCGCTCGGTCCCCGTGGTGGTGCCGAGGCCCGGCTGCTCGAGGTGCCAGGTGCTGCGCAGCAGCGACTTGGCGAAGTCCTTGCGGAACGAGCCGATCGGGGTGCCGCCCGCGTCGACGACGTCGTAGGTGGCGCCGAGGTCCATCACCTGGCGGGCCTTGAACCCGAGCACCGCCTCCTGCTTGGAGTCGTCGGTGTAGAGCGTGACCTGCTCGCGGAACGCCATGCGCTTCTGCTGGGCGAACGCGTAGAGGTCACCCTGCGAGCCGTCGGGCTGCGCCCCGTGGACCTCGTACTGGTTGACCATCATGCGGATCCGCTGTCGGATGATGAGCTGGGTCTGTGCCTGGAGCGTGTTCACCCGCCGGAGTGTTCCACACTTGCGTTCCACACATGCAGAGTTCTCCCAGACGGATGCTGGAGAATGCCTGGGTGAACTCATCCGGAAGCACCCTCCGACGGACGATCGTGCGCACTGTGCTGGCCGTGGTGCTCGGTGTTGTCATCGGCGCGCTGGGGACCGTGGTGCACCGGTTCGGCGACGAGTCCTGGTACCCCGGGCTGCTCCTCGCGCTCGCGCTGACGGCGGCGGCCGGCGTGCTGGCGCGTGCCTGGGCCGGCTACGGCACACTGCTCGCCTACGGCGTGGGCTGGGTGGCCGCCGTGCAGGTCCTGTCCCTGCCGGGTTCCGGGGGCGACGTCGTGGTCCCGGCGGGCACGCTCGGCCTGGTCTGGTCGTACGTCGGGGTGGCCGTCCTGGCGATCGCGGCGTTCCTGCCGGCGTCGTGGTTCGCCGACGTCCCCGCCCGCACGAATCGGCCCGCCGCCTGAGGCCTGCGGCCCTTCGCAAAGTGATTCAAGATGGTGAGCAGGATTGATACAGAACCTCCACCTCGGGGCGTCCAGTACGTGGGGTTGGGGCTGATTCCCGCTCGATAGGATGCCCGGCAGGGCGGCCCCGTCCAGCGGATTGGCCGCAGGTCCGGTGCGCCCTTGGGGGACGCGGAGAGCCCGTGTCCCGGGTAGTTGCACGGAGCGTGCCGATGGGCCAGCCGACCGAGCGTGACGAACCGCTCGAGCCGACGTCAGACGAGAATGCCGGGACCGATCCTGCCTCGGTGACGCCTCCTCGCCTGTCCCAGAAACGCCCTGGCAGCGTGTCGCTCCCCGCACCGCAGTCCCCTGCGCGGACGGCGGCCCCTCGGGTCGTGCAGCCCGCCGTACCGGCCGGTCGTCCGACCGCTCAGCCGGCCCCCCGCACCACAGAGAAGGCCGAGCCCGTGACCGCTTCGGAGCAGTCCGAGCCCTCGAAGACCCCACAGGCCCCCGTCGCACCGGCAGCGGGGGCGCCCGCCGCGCCCACGAACGCGTCGACCGGCGCTTCGGCGGGCACGGTGCCGGACGGCGCGGCGGCGGCCGGCGCCGCGAGTGAGTCGGCCGCGCCGGGCGCGACCGCTGCTTCGAGCGCGTCTGGCGGCCCGTCGGCGTCCGCTGCGGTGGGTGAGCCGACGGCGTCCGGTGGGCCGGGCGTGCCCGTTGCCTCAGGTAAGCCGAGCGCCTCCGCCGCGTCGGGCGAGCCGGCCGCATCCGCCGTCTCGAGCGGGCCGACGGCGTCCGGCGCGTCGCGTGAGCCGGAGTCCCCGCGCGAGACCGCCGAGCCGGTGACCGACGGCCCCAACCAGGTCGCCGTGCTGCAGACCGTCGTCGAGACGCTCGCGGCGCCCACGACAAAGGCGGCAAAGCCGAGGGGCGGGTACACGCCGCGGGTCTTCGCCTTTGACCGCCCGCCCAAGACGGGTTCCGGGTCGAACGGCGTCGAGCGGCAGAGCACGCGGCCGCAGGATGCCGCGAGGCCTGGTGCGGCGCAGGGCTCCTCGGCGGCAGGACAGACACCAGACGTGACAGACCCGAACAAGACCCCCGACGTGACGACGGACGCGACCTCTGCCGGGCCGGTGTCCGACGCCTCGGCGCGAGCCGGTACAGCGGCCACCGCAGCGGCGGCGGCCGCGGGGGGAGCCGCGGCAGTCGCGGCGGCCTCCGCCGCCGGCACTGGTTCGGTCGCTGGCTCGGCGGCGGGTTCGTCCGACGCCGAGGGCGGTTCGGCCGCCGCGGACGCGGTGGAAGGCACTGCCGCAGCTGGCACGGCGGCACCTGGTGAAGCAGCGTCTGACACGGCAGGGGCAGGCGCCGCTGCCTCGGACGCAACAGCCTCGGCCCCAGGGGCCCCGGACTCGGCGACTCCCGACCCCAAGTCCGCGGACTCGAAGACCGCAGACTCGACGACCCCTGACTCGAAGGTCTCGGACGCGCCGGTATCCGGCGCAGCCGCCCCGAGCCCGAAGTCCCCGGACACAGCGGCCCGCGATACGGCAGCAGCGGGAACGGCCGTAGAAGGCACGGCCGCCGGAACGGCAGCGGCGAGCACGGCAGCAGCAGGCGCCGCAGCAGCCAACACGGCAGCCCCAGCGCCGTCGGCCCCGCTCCCGCCGTCCGTCCCGCCGACGGTGCCGCCGGCCCCGCTCGCCTCGCGTCCGGGCACGGTGCCGCCGTCCGCGCCGCCGTCGGAGCCTGGCACGGTGCCCCCGCCGGATGCCGGCCAGATCCCTTTCCTCAAGCCGCTGACGGGCGCGATCCAGCGCGTCGCGCGCCCGCTGACGGGCTGGCCGCCGCCGCGCCCCGAGGCGGGGCAGGCGACGCCGCAGGCGGCCGCCCCCGGTGGCCCGAGCGCCCCGAACGGTCCGGTCGGCCCGAACGGCCCCACCGCCCCGGGTGCGGACGGCGCCGGCACGTTCTTCGGCCTCGCCGGCGACGGCGCCCCGAGCCGAGGTCCCAAGATCGCGCTGTTCTCGGTGCTGGGCGCCGTCGTACTGTTCGCGATCTACGCGCTGGTGGCGTGGAGCCTGAGCGACACGGCTCCGCGCGAGACCACGGTGGCGGGCGTCGACGTCGGCGGGATGACGCAGGCCGAGGCCGCCGCCGCGCTGACGGAGCAGCTCGCCCCGCGCGTCAAGGAGCCGATCGAGCTCACGGCGGGCGAGGGCAAGGCCCAGCTCTCGCCGGGGCCCAGCGGTCTCGCGATCGACGCCGAGGCGACGGCGGCCCAGCTCACCGGGTTCTCGCTGAGCCCGATGCAGATGTGGGCGCACATGTTCGGCGGCTCCGAGGAGGAGCTGGTCCTGGACATCGACAGCGAGAAGTTCGACGCCGCCGTGGCGGGCCTGGAGGAGTCGCTCACCGTAGCGCCGGTCGACGGCACCGTCGGGTTCGTCGACGGGCAGGCGGTCAAGACCGACCCGAAGGCGGGCTCGCGGATCGTCGCGAGCGAGACCTCGCGCATCATCCAGGAGCGCTGGATGAACCAGGACGGCCCGTTCGACCTGCCGGTCGAGCAGGTCCAGCCGGTGATCACGCAGAAGCAGACCGACGAGCGGTTCGCGGTGGCGCAGAAGATCGTGTCGGAGCCGGTCACCGTCTCCGTGGGCGACCAGCAGCCGGTGCTCGCGCCGGAGGTGCTGGCCGGGCTGTTCCGGTTCGAGCAGAAGGACAACCAGCTCGTCACGATCGTGGACCGGGAGGCGACCGTCGCCGCGATCGTCGACAGCACCACCAACCTGCTCGAGGTGCCGGACGACGCGCACTTCGAGTTCGTCGACGGCCGGCCGACGATCGTGGAGGGCAGGACCGGCACCACCCTCGATCCGGTCGAGGCGGGCAAGGCCGTACGGATCGCCGCGACGGGGGACGACCGCGAGACGTCGGTCGAGCTCGTCGAGCAGGACCCGCAGGAGACCGTCGAGTCGCTGCAGGCCCTCGGCGTCAAGGAGATCGTCTCCGAGTTCAGCACGCCGCTGACCAACGAGCCGGTGCGCACCCAGAACCTGGTGCGCGGCGCCGAGATGATCACCGGCAACCTCATCAAGCCGGGTGAGACGTTCTCCCTGCTGGAGGCGCTCGCGCCGATCACGCTGGAGAACGGGTACTTCGACGCGGGCGTCGTCGAGAACGGCGAGCACGTGGAGGCGGTGGGCGGCGGCCTCTCGCAGATGGCCACCACGTCCTTCAACGCTGGCTTCTTCGCCGGGTTCGACGACGTCGAGCACCACGCGCACTCGTTCTGGTTCCCGCGCTACCCACCGGGCCGCGAGGCCACGATCTACGTGGGCGCCAAGGACATGAAGTTCACCAACGACACCCCGTACGGTGCGGTGATGCAGTCCTTCGTGTCCGGCGGCGAGCTCACGGTCCGCATCTGGAGCACCAAGTACTACACGGTGCAGGAGAGCACGAGCGAGAAGCGGAACATCGTGCCGACGACGACGGTGCACGACTCCTCGGCGGACTGCGAGCCGTACCCCGGTGGCGAGGACGGCTTCTCCGTCACCGTCTCCCGCCAGGTCCTCCACGACGGCCAGGTGGTCAAGGAGAACTCGTTCGACCACACCTACAACCCGGACAACCCGGTCGTGTGCGACTAGCCGTGAGGCTCTTGTGGGTGACCGGCGGTAGGTTGCGCACATGCTTGGACGTAGCGAGCGGGAGTCTCCCGCGCACGCGGTGCTTGCCGCACGGATGGCGGGCTGGAACGACCCGGTAGAGCTGCTCGACCTCGGCACCACCGCCGACACGCTCGCCACGGTCGCCAGCATCGACGCCCTGGCGGCGGTGATGCACCTCGGCCACCCGGAGCACCCGGCGCCGGGCCTCGAGCGCGCTCTCCTGGAGGGTGCCTCCTCGCTCATCGTGACGGCGGCGGTCGCCGTGCCCGGCCAGTGGGTGTGGGTCGGCGCCGGCGCCACCGTGGGCCAGGTCGTGATCGACGAGGCCGGGATGCGCGACTGCGCGGGCGTGCTGCGCGGCCTCGGCGTGAGCCCGCGCCTGGTGCCTACCCGTACGACCGTCGAGGAGCGCATAGCCCTGGCGGGCGAGGGCGGGTCGCTCGTGATCGAGCGGTCGCGGGTGCCCGCGGGCTTCGCGGAGCTCCCGGACAGCGCGGCGCTCGCCGAGGGCGGTCCGGTCTGGTACGGGCTGCTGGAGTCCCGTGCCGACTGGCCTCCGTTCACCAAACCCGCCCAGGTGTGGCTCGCGTTCGGCCCGGCGGACGACCACCTCGGTTCCCTCCAGCCCACCCTCGCGGTCATCGCCGACGCCGGGCTCGACCTCGACCACCTGCGCAGCCAGCCGTCGTCGGCCGGACCGCACGTGTTCTTCGCGTCGTTCTCCTGCCCGACGTCGGACGTGCTGACCGTGCTGGTCGACGCCCTCACCGAGCGCGGCGTCGCGCACCGCACGCTGGCCGTGCTGCCGGGCGAGTCGTTCGTGCCAGGGCCCGACGCCCTGACACCGCAGTGGGCATGACGGCGCCGGGCATGGAGCAGGGCGGCACGGGGCAGAGTGGCGTGAAGCAGAGCGGCGTGGAGCGGGGTGGCCGCCGCGACCCAGGTACCCGGGTCGCGTACCTGGGTCCTGAGGGCACGTTCACCCACCAGGCCGCGCTGGAGTGGGCGCGCCGGCAGCCGGCGTCGGGCGACGCCGACGCGGCCGCCGAGCCGCTGGACACGGTCAAGGACGTGCACGACGCCGTCGCGGCCGGCAGCGCCGACGTGGGCGTGGTCGCCATCGAGTCCTCCGTCGAGGGCTACGTGGTGCCGTCCCTGGACGCGCTGCTGTCCAGCGCCGACGTCGTCGCCGTCGACGAGGTGGCGCTCGACGTGTCGTTCGACGCGTTCGTGCGCCCTGGGCACGGCGAGCTGGCCGAGGTGTCGGCGCACCCGCACGGGCTGGCGCAGTGCGCGGGCTTCGTGACAGAGACCGGGCTGGCGACCGCTCCGGCGTCGTCCAACGCGGCCGCCTGCCGCGATGCCGGGCCGGGGACCATCGCGCTGGGGCCCACGATCTGCGGCGAGCTGTACGGGCTGGAGACGTACGCGAAGGCGGTCGAGGACTTCCGCGGCGGCCGCACCCGGTTCCTCGTGCTGACCAGGCGGAACGTCGCCGGCGCGCACCTGGCCCGGGCGCGCGCGGCCGGTGCGACGGCGTGGAAGACGATGCTGGCGATCACCCCCGCGGTGACCGGACCGGGTGTGCTGGCGCGGATCACCGCCGCGTTCGGCGACCGGGGCGTGAACATGTCGAGCCTGATCACGCGGCCGCTCAAGGCTCAGGAGAGCAAGTACGTGTTCGTGGTGACGTTCGACGAGGCGCCGTGGGACCCGGGCGCGCGCGAGGTGCTGAACGACCTGCTCGCCGCGGGGGACGCGCTCAAGACGCTCGGCCTGTTCCCGGCGGGTGCCGGCTTCCGGGCGCTCGACGGCGTGCTCGACCCCGACCACGTCCCGGTCGGCTCGGTGTCGTCGAAGGACGAGGCGCACGCGCTGGAGCGGGGGCTGCTGTGGTGAGCGTCGGCGTGGTGGGGCTCGGCCTGATCGGCGGGTCGCTCGCCCGCGCCCTGCAGGCGGCGGGCGTGCCCGTTGTCGCGACCGACCCCGCCTCGGGCGGCGAGGCGCGCGCGGCAGGCCTCACGGTGGCCGACGACGTGGCCCGCCTGGCCGCCAACCGGCCGGACGTCGTGGTGCTCGCGGCCCCTCTGCGCGCCATGCGTTCCGTGGCGGCCGAGCTCGCGGAGGCGCTGGCGGGCGAGGAGGGCTGGGACCCGACCGTGACCGACGTCGGCTCCGTCAAGGGGCCCGTGCGGGAGGCGGTGGCCGAGGCCGGGCTGGGGGAGCGGTACGTCGGGGCGCACCCGATGTCGGGCACCGAGCACAGCGGGTTCGGCGCATCGTCGGCGGCGCTGATGCAGGGGATCCCGTGGGCGGTCACGGTGACGGCCGGCGGGCGGCCCTCCGCGGTCGGCGAGACCGAGATCGGCTTCCGGCCCGCCGGAGTTGGCGAGACCGCTGGGGTCGGCGAGCCCGCTGGGTTCGGCGAGCCCGAGGCCGACCTCCGGCCCGCGACCGACCCGGCCCGTCTCGCCTCGGTGCTGCGCCTGGTCACCGGCCCGCTGGGCGGGACGGCCGCCGTGCTCACCGACGACCTGCACGACGAGGCCGTCGCCCTCGTGTCGCACGTGCCGCACGTGCTGGCCAACCAGCTCCTGGGGGCCGTGGCGGGTGCGCCGGTCCGCGACCTCGCGCTGCGGCTCGCGGCCGGCTCGTTCCGCGACGGGACGCGTGTGGGCCTCACCGACCCGCGCCGCACCGAGGCGATGGTGACCGAGAACGCCGCCTGGGTGGCTCCGGTGCTGCGGCTCGCGGCCCGGGACCTGGAGCGGCTCGCGGACGCGCTGGAGTCCAACGCGCCGACGCACTGGTTCTTCGACCGCCCCGACCTGGTGCGCGAACGGCTCGGCCGCCCCGGCGCCGCGCGGGTGACGGGGCTGCACCCCGGCGACGCCTCCGGCGACCCCGACGTGGGCTCTGACGTCGAGCTCGTGCCGCTGACCGGCGACTGGCCCGCCAAGCTGGTGACCCGCTGCGCCCGCGGTGCCGTGGTGATCGCCCTGGACGACGGCAAGGCCCTCCTCCGCTAGCGGCGATGCTGCTGCCCTCCGTTCAGCAGGCTCAGGCGGACAAGAACTGTCGCGCAGACGGTACGCCGGAGCCTGCTGGACGAACGCCCTACTGCGGGGTCACGGCCGTGTTGAGCAAGACACCTGATCGATCTCGAAGTGGTATCTAGCGTTGCGTATGTGCAACAAACGACATGAAAAGATGCGGAACTTGTCGTTGCAGGCGAACCTTCGTCAATGCAGAGTTCTTCTCCGGAGCCAGGGAGGCCACCGCAGGATGCGCACCGCCGCGTGTACCTCTTCTCGGACGAGAGCGGAGATCTGCAGTTCCAGGCGCATCCCCAGGTGACGAGGTACTTCGCCGTCGGCACTCTGTTCGTTGACGAGGTGGGGCTTCGAGCCCTCCGGACCTCGCTCAGCGACCTGCGTGATGAGCTGGCGTGGCGCAGTCACGGCCTGGACTCCGCGTTCCACGCGTCCGAGGACTCGCAGTATGTGCGCGACGCAGTGTTCGAAGCACTCGGCGCGGTCGACTTCCGCATCGACGTGACCCTGCTGGAGAAGCGGAAGGCGGACCCCTCCACGTACACAACTGCGCCGACGTTCTTCAACTATGCCTGGAACGGCCCCCTGAGCGGGCTCGCCGCCGAGGTTCTCAAGCCGTCGGATCAGTTGATGGTCGTGGCGGCCGCGCTCGGCACCCGTAAGGAACGACAGGCGTTCCGATCTGCGATCAACACGGCGATGAACGAGTGCGTGCCGTACAAGGTCAAGCGGATGCTTGCGTTCTGGCGAGACGAGAGTGACTTCGCGCTCCAGGCCGTGGACTACTGCACCTGGGCGGTGACGAGGCTCTGGGAGCGCGGTGACGCGCGTTCCTACGAGCTGATCCAGAACAAGATCTGCAGTGAGGTCCACGCTTTCGCGGGAGTCGGCGTTGCGCACTATTGACCCCGGACACAGCGACGCCCCAGACAACTAGACGGTTGTGCCGCCGAGCCCAGGGGCTCTTTCGTCATCTGGGGTCACTGTGTAGGTCAAGGATAGCCTCCTGTCGCTGAGGCACGCCACTCCAGCGTCGCACTACAACGCCTCCGCCAGCGCCCGTCCCGTAGTCCGGCCGGTGAAGAGGCAGCCGCCCAGGAACGTGCCCTCCAGCGCGCGGTGGCCGTGCACCCCGCCGCCGCCGAAGCCGGCGGCCTCGCCGACGGCCCACAGGCCCTCCAGCACCTGGCCGGACGGGGTCAGCGCGCGGCCCTGCTCGTCGCACCACAGGCCGCCCAGCGTCTTGCGGGTCAGCACCGACAGGCGGACGGCGAGCAGCGGCCCGTCCTTCGGGTCGGTGAGGGCGCGCGGCGGGGAGACGCGGATCGCCTTGTCCACGATGAAGTGGCGCGCGGCCGACGTCGCCACGACCTGCGGGTCCTTGCCCAGACCAGTGGCTACCTGCGCGTCCCGGGCCGCGATGAGCGCGGCCAGCGCATCGCCGTCCACATGCCCGCGAGACCCGTCCGTGGCATCGGTGAGCGCGTTCATCTTCGCCGCGAGCTCGGCGGGCGTGTCCGCCCAGAGGAACTCCTCCGACCGCTCCGCGAAGGTGCGCACCGGCACCGACCGCCCGCGCACGCGCTCCACGAGCAGCGGGACGGACTTGCCGGTCAGGTCGGGGTTCTGCTCGGAGCCCGACAGCGCGAACTCCTTCTCCATGATCGTCTTGTTCAGCACGAACCAGGAGTGGTCGTCGCCGCGCGTGGTGACGTGCCGCAGCGCGCCGAGCGCGTCGAAGCCGGGGAACAGCGGGCCGGGCAGGCGGCCGCCGTCGGCGTCGAGCCACAGGGACGACGGGCCGGGCAGGATCCGGATGCCGTGCCTGGACCAGACGGGGGAGTGGTTGGCGATGCCCTCGGGGTAGTGCCACATGCGGTCCTCGTGCACGAGCGCGGCGCCCGACGCGGCGGCGACCCCGAGCATGAGCCCGTCCGTCGAGTCCGGCACGCCCGACAGCATCCGCGCCGGGAGACGCCCGGCGTCGGCGGACCAGTGGGCACGGGCCAGCTCGTGGTTCGCGCCGATGCCCCCGCTCGCGACGACCACGGCCTGGGCCGACAGCTCGACCTCGCCGGTCACCGTGCGGTTCGAGGGCTCGCCGCGCGCAGCGCCGTCGTCGGCCAGGACCTGGGCGCGGACGCCGGTGACGGCGCCGTCCGTGACGACGAGGGACGTGACCCGGTGCCGCAAGCGCAGGTCGAGCAGGCCGGCCCGGTTGGCCTCGTGCGCCGCGGTGACGAACGGCTCGACGACGGCGGGGCCGGTGCCCCACGTGACGTGGAACCGGGGCACCGAGTTGCCGTGCCCGCCGGCCGGGTAGCCGCCGCGCTCCGCCCACTGCACCAGCGGGAACCAGCGCACACCCTTGGCGCGCAGCCACGGGCGCATCTCACCCGCGGCGAACTCGACGAATCCCTTGGCCCACCGGTACCCGAAGCGGTCCGGTCCCTCGCCGCGCTCGGCCCCGGGCGAGAACTGGGCGGAGCCGAGCCAGTCGGCGAACGCGAGGTCGAACGAGTCCCGGACCTTGAGGCGGCGCTGCTCGGGGGAGTCCACGAGGAACAGCCCGCCGAACGACCACCAGGCCTGTCCGCCCAGCGACGCGGCGGGCTCCTGGTCGAGCAGGACCACCCGCTTGCCCGCCGCCGTCAGCTCGGTCGCCGTGACGAGCCCGGAGAGCCCTGCGCCGATGACGATGACGTCCGTGTCGACCGCGGCAACCTCGTTGTTGTGGACGGAGTCAGTCATGTGCGCACTTTAACCAGGACATACCTCCCATGGGGTCGTGCGGGAGGTATTCGCGGGGTGAAGGTGGGTCACTCGCCCGCCGAGAGCAGCACCTGGACGCTCAGCGCGTCCAGGGTCACCGACGTCCTGGGACCCTTCTCGTCGGGCGGCACCTCCGGCGCGTCCCACGCCGAGTCCCACACCAGCTCCCACGGCGCGCTGGCCGGCCGGGTCTGCGGCAGCGTCATCGTGGCGTCGGCCAGGCCGCCGTTGAGCACGAGCAGGACGTCGGCGTCGCCGACGGCGGGCCCGGGCCGCAGCATCTGCAGCAGGCGCCGGCCGGGCTCGTTCCAGGTCGCCGGCTCCATCGGCTCGCCCTTCTCGGAGTACCAGAGCAGGTCCGGGTCCGACTCGTGCGGCCGGGGCGAGCCCAGGTAGAAGGAGTCGGCGCGCAGCGCAGGATGCTCGCGCCGCAGGCGCAGGAGGTACCGCGTGGTCGCCAGCAGGTCGGCGCCCGCCTGGTCCACCGCCCACCGCACCCACGACGTCTCGTTGTCCTGGACGTACGCGTTGTTGTTGCCGCCCTGGGTGCGGCCCAGCTCGTCGCCCGCCGTGAGCATGGGCGTGCCCGCCGAGAGCAGCAGCATCGCCAGCAGGTTGCGCTGCGACCGGCGCCGCGGCGGCACGATCGCCTGCCAGGGCTCGGTGGTGGCGTCGTCGCCCGACGGCGTGTGGCCCTCGATGCCGTGGTTCCACGACAGGTTGTTGTCCGACCCGTCGCGGTTGTCCTCGCGATTGGCCTCGTTGTGCTTGTGGTCGTAGGCCACCAGGTCGGCGAGCGTGAAGCCGTCGTGCGCCGTCACGTAGTTGACCGACGCGACGGGCCCGCGGACCAGCGGCGGGTCGCCCGGCCCGAACAGGTCGGCGCTCCCGGCCAGGCGCGTGGCCAGGTCGCGCAGCCCCCGCATCTCCTCGCCCCGCGCGCCCTGCTTGGGCGCGTTCAGCCAGAACCCGCGCGCGGCGTCGCGGAACCGGTCGTTCCACTCCGCCATGGGCGGCGGGAACGACCCGGTCTGCCAGCCGCCGGGCCCCACGTCCCACGGCTCGGCCACCAGCTTGAGGCCGGACAGCACCGGATCCGTCTGCAGCGCCACCAGGAACGGGTGGTCCGGGTCGAAGCCGACGGTGCCGCGGCCCAGCGTCACCGCCAGGTCGAACCGGTACCCGTCCACGCCGACCGTCTCGGCCCAGTAGCGCAGCGAGTCCAGCGCCAGCTGGATCACGCGCGGCCGCCGGAAGTCCAGCGAGTTGCCCGTGCCAGTGACGTCCGCGAGGGCGGCGGGCGACGCGCCGTCGTGCAGGTAGTAGACCGGGTTGTCGAGGCCGCGCCAGGCCAGGTGCAGCCCGTCGTCGCCGCCCTCGCAGGTGTGGTTGTAGACCACGTCGAGCAGCACCTCGATTCCCGCCTCGTGCAGCAGGTGCACCATGCCGCGCACCTCGTCGAGCACGGCCTCGGCGCCCTGCTCCTGCGCCGCCCGCGTCGCGTAGGCGGCGTTGGGTGCGAAGAAGCCGAGCGTGTTGTAGCCCCAGTAGTTCGGCAGACCCTGGGCGGCCAGGCGGGGCTCGGCCACGCTCTTGTGGATCGGCAGCAGCTCCAGCGTGGTCACGCCGAGGCTCTTCAGGTGCTCGACGACGGCCGGGTGCGCCGCCCCCGCGTACGTGCCGCGCAGCTCGGCCGGCACGTCCTCGCGGAGCATCGTCAGGCCACGCACGTGCGCCTCGTAGATCACGGTCTCGGCCCAGGGCACGCGCGGCCGCGTCAGGGGAGGGGGCGGCGGCAGCTCGCCGACGACGACGGAGTGCGGCACGTACGCCAGCGAGTCGCTCTCGTCCGCCGGACCGTACGGGTCGCCGCGCCACCAGCCGTCCGCGTGCTGGGTGCTCACGGAGCCCACCACCTCCGGCCCGTACCGCAGCCGGCCGGCGAACCCGCGGGCGTACGGGTCGGCGAGCAGCTTGGCCGGGTTGTGCCGCATCCCGGCGCGCGGGTCCCACGGCCCGTACACCCGGAAGCCGTAGCGCTGGCCCGGCGCGACGTCGGGGACGTGCGTGTGCCAGACGCCGTACACCGGGCCCACCATCTCGAACCGCCGCTCGGTGTACCGGTTCGGGTCGTGCTCGTTCAGGGCGGGGTCCGTCACGTCGATGAGGCACAGGTCGACGGCAGTCGCGTGAGAGGCGAGGACGGCGGCGTCGACCCCGCCGTCGGGCGTGACGTACACGCCGAGCGGCGGGACGTGGCTGCGGCGGGCCGTGGGCCGGATGAGCGGCCGGACGACGGGCCGCGGCACCGGGTCGCCCGGCGCCCGCTGCGGCTCCGCCAGTGGTGCCAGCGCTCGTGGTGCTTCCGCTCGCGATGAGTCGACCATGCCCCCATCGTCGCAGGCGGGCGGACCGTGGTCCCACCGTCACAGCCGGGCCTGTGGACAAGATCCGTCCCACTCCGCCGGACGTCGTACCGTTGACCCCATGCGCATCGTCGTCACCGCCAAGTACGTCCCGGACATCAACACCGCACGCGGTTTCGCCGACGGTCGGGTCCTGCGCAACGCCGACGACGGCACCCTCAACGAGCTGGACGAGAACGCCATCGAGGCCGCCCTCCGGCTGGTCGAGGCCGAGCGGGAGTCCGGCCGCCTCGGGCCGTCCGAGGGCGAGGTGGTCGTGGTCACCATGGCCGGCCCCGACGGCGACCTCGCGCTCCGCAAGGCGTTCCAGCTCGGCGTGGACCGCGGCATCCGCGTGTCCGACGACGCCCTGGCCGGCTCCGACTACTTCGGCACCGCCGCGGTGCTCGCCGCGGCCGTGCGCAAGCTCGGCGAGGAGGCGCCGGTGGACCTCGTGGTGACCGGCATGGCCGCCCTCGACGGCCTGGGCTCCGTGGTCCCGACCCTGCTCGGTGCCGAGCTCGGCCTGCCCACCCTGAACCTCGCCAAGAAGGTCGAGCTGGCCGACGGCGTGCTCACGATCACCCGCGAGATCGACGACGTCACCGAGCGGCTGTCCGCGCCGCTGCCCGCCGTCCTGTCCGTGACCGACGCGGCCAACCAGCCCAGGTTCCCCGGCTTCAAGCTCATCATGGCGGCGCGCAGCAAGGAGATCGAGGTGTGGTCCCCGGCCGACCTCGGGCTCGACCCCGCCGTGGCGGGCGGCGCGGGTGCCCGCACCGAGGTGCTGTCGGCGGCCCCGCGCCCGGAGCGCGCCGAGCCCGTGATCGTCACCGACAAGGGCGAGGGCGGCGTGGCGCTGGCTGACTTCCTGATCCGCAACGACCTGGTCTGATCGGCCGGAGGAGACCTGATGACCAACCGCACAGTCCTGGTCCTGCTCGACCCCGCGACCGAGGTCCGCACCAGCGTGCTCGAGCTGCTCACCATCGCCCGCGGCCTCGGCCGGGTCGAGGCGGTCGCCCTGGAGGCGCCCACCGTCGAGGTGCTCGCGCAGCTCGGCGCCTACGGCGTGGAGACCGTGCACCAGGCCGAGCTCGCCCGCGACGGCGCCTGCGTGAGCGGTGACGAGGTGCACCTGCCCGCCGTCGTCGCCGCCGGGCTGGCCGCCGCCGTGCGGCTCACCGACGCCGACCTCGTGCTGCTGCCCACGTCGTTCGCCGCGAAGGAGGCGGCGGCGCTCACGGCCTATTCGCTCGGGGCTGGTCTCGTCATCGACGCCGCCTCGGTGCGCGAGCAGGACGGCCGGGTCGTGGCAGGCAAGCGGGTCTTCGCCGGCTCGTGGGACACCGAGTGCACGGTGACCACCGACGTCGCCGTGGTCACCGTCCGGGCCAACTCAGCGGTCGCGCAGCCCGCGCCCGCCGCCGTCGAGCCGGTGACGGAGGGCTTCGCCGTCGAGGTGGCGCCGTCCGCGGTGTCGCTCGTGTCGCGGGAGGTCAAGGCGGACACGAGCGGGCGTCCGCCGCTGGACCAGGCAGCGGTCGTCGTGGCGGGCGGGCGGGGCACCGATGGCGACTTCGGCCCCGTCGAGGACCTCGCGGACGCGCTCGGCGCCGCCGTCGGCGCGTCGCGTGACGCCGCGTTCGAAGGCTGGTGGGACACCTACGTGGGGCAGACCGGTGTCACGGTCGCCCCGCGCGTCTACATCGGCGCCGGCATCTCGGGCGCCCCGCACCACCGCGGGGGCATGCAGGCCTCGCAGGTGATCGTCGCGGTGAACAGCGACCCGGAGGCGCCGATCTTCGAGATCTGCGACTTCGCCGTCGTGGGCCAGCTCGCCGACGTCCTCCCGCAGGCCGCCGCGGAGATCCGCAAGCACAAGGGCTGACGGTGCCGGCGCACGGTGCCGGCGCACGGTGCCGGGCCGCGGTGCCGGGCCGCGGTGCCGGGCCGCGGGGTCGGTGAGGGCTGCCGGGTCGCCGGGTCTCGAAAAAGACGAGTCGCCGGCGGCCTACGATCAGGCCGCCCCGGCGTGGTGGAATGGCGTGGTGGAGCCGTTCGTGTCGCACGTCCTGACCGCCGCGCCGTCGCTCGGGCCCGCCGAGCGCCGCCGGGTCGCCCGGCACCTGCTGCTGGACGGGTTCGGTCTCGCGGCGCAGGAGCGGCTCGCGGCGTCGCGGGTCGTGGTGATCGGGGCGGGCGGCCTCGGGTCGCCGGTGCTCCAGTACCTCGCCGCGGCGGGCGTCGGCGCGCTGGGCATCGTGGACGACGACGTCGTGGATGCCTCCAACCTGCAGCGTCAGGTGCTCCACTCGGCGGACGACGTCGGGCGCGACAAGACGGCGTCGGCGGCGGAGGTGCTGCGCGGGCTGGCGCCGGAGGTCGAGGTGATCGCGCACCGGGAGCGGCTGACGCGCGGCAACGCCGTGTCGATCCTCAGTGGGTACCACCTCGTGGTCGACGGCTCGGACACGTTCGAGACGCGTTACGCGGTGTCCGCCGCGGCCGCCGACCTCGGTCTGCCCGTCGTCTGGGGCACCGTGCTGGGCTGGGACGGCCAGGTGAGCGTCTTCTGGTCGGCGGCGCCGGACGGGCGGGCGATCACCTACCCCGACGTGTTCGGCCCGCAGCCGCCGGAGGGGGAGTCGTGCGCGACGGTGGGCGTGCTGAGCCCGGCGTGCGGCGTCGTGGGCTCGACCATGGCTGTCGAGGCCGTCAAGCTGCTGAGCGGGACGGGGGACCCGGCACTTGGCCGACTGCTGGCGTACGACGCGCGCACCTCCGCCTGGGACACGATCGAGCTGGCCGCGCCGTTGCCCGACGACGACCTCGCTCCGTCGTGGGACTCCGCAGAGGACTCGAGCGCGGCGCCGCCGTCGGACACGATCGAGCTGGCCGCGCCGTCGGACGCGGGCCGCGCGGTGCCGTCGGACGTGGACCGCGCGACCCCGCCCGCTCCCGGCGTCCTGCTGCTCGACGTCGGCCTCCGCCCGGGCGCCGTGCCCGGCGCGGTGTTCGCGAAGCTGGAGGACCTCGCGGCCGGAAACCTTCCGCCCGAGCTGCTGGACCATCCGCTCGACGGCCCGGTGGTCGTCGTGTGCGAGCGCGGGCTGCGGTCGCGCGGTGCGGAGCAGCTCCTGCGGGCCGAGGGGTGGCGCGACGTCACGAGCCGCGCGATGCTCGGCTGAGCGCCGGGTGAAGTGCGCCGGGACAACCTCCTGGACACGTCCCGTTCACCTGGGCGTACCTGGCCTTTCGTGGCCGAGACACCGCCTGCTCCTAGGTTGACGACGTCCTAACCCCCCGCTCGGACCGGAGAAACTCCGATGACGATCGCCCCTGAGAACCGCCCGCTGCTGACTGTGCACACGCATGCGCGTGGCAAGCGCAGCCCTGTGACCTGTCGTCTCAAGTGCAATGACGCGTGCCTCCACCCCGCTCCCAACGAGAGCGCGAACGAGTACTTCAAGGATGTCGTGAGCTCGGTGCTGTCGCGCCGCGCGATGCTCGGCACGCTGGCGGTCGCCGCCGGCGCCGTGGTGATCGGGGCGCAGGGCGCCGGCGCGCCGTCCGCCGCTGCCGCGACCCTGCCCGAGGGGCGCTTCCCCGGCCACGGCGGCGGGCTCGCCTTCGGTGCCATCGACCCGCAGCCCGTCGACGTCGACGAGCTGGTCGTGCCGGACGGCTACACCTGGGACCCGATCATCCGCTGGGGTGACCCGATCCTCCCGGGCGCGCGCACGTTCGACCCGAACAACCAGTCGCCCGAGCAGCAGGCCAAGCAGTTCGGCTACAACTGCGACTACCTCGACATCCTCCCGATCCGGCCCGGCGAGAAGAGCCGCGGCACCCGCGGGATCCTGGTGTCGAACCTGGAGTACACCAACGCCGAGACCATGCTCCCGCCCACGGAGCGGTACTGGGACTTCGCTGCCGACGGCAGCCGCACCAAGAACGCGTACGCCCGCGCGATCGAGCGCGCCGCGCACGGCATGGCCGTCGTCGAGGTGCGGCGCCGCTCCACGGGCAAGCCGTGGGACTACCAGCGGATCAGCTACCTGAACCGTCGTATTCACCTGGGCACCGAGTTCGTGCTCGACGGCCCGGCCGCCGGATCCGACCTCCTCAAGACCGTCGCCGACCCGACGGGCACCCGCGTGTTCGGCACCATGAACAACTGCGCGGGCGGCACCACGCCGTGGGGCACCGTGCTGTCGGGCGAGGAGAACTTCAACGGCTACTTCGTGGCCGCCGGCGCCAACCCGACCGCCGACGCCCGCTACGGCATCGGCAGCACCACCAGCTACGGCTGGGAGAAGGACGAGCCGCGGTTCGCCCAGTCCGAGGGCTACGAGAACGAGGCCAACCGGTTCGGCTGGATCGTCGAGCTCGACCCGTACGACCCGCACGCCAAGCCCGTCAAGCACACCGCGATGGGCCGGTTCAAGCACGAGGGCGCGAACGTCACGCTGTCCCGCCGCGGCCACGCCGTCGCGTACATGGGCGACGACCAGGCGTTCGACTACATCTACAAGTTCGTCTCCAAGGAGCGCGTGGCCAAGGGCGACTCGCACTGGGCCCGCGCCCACAACAAGACGCTCCTGTCCGAGGGCGACCTGTTCGTCGCGAAGTTCACCGGCGACTCGCCGGCCGCCGAGATCGACGGCTCCGGCGCGGTCCCGTCCGACGGCGCCTTCGACGGCACCGGCGAGTGGCTCCCGCTCGTGCTCGACGGCGAGAGCCAGGTGGCCGGGATGTCCGTCGAGGAGGTGCTGGTCTACACGCGCCTGGCCGCGGACAAGGTCGGCGCCACCAAGATGGACCGCCCGGAGGACGTGGAGATCAGCCCCGTCACCGGCCGCATCTACGTCGCGTGCACGAACAACTCCGGCCGCACCCCGACCAACACGGTCGAGGGCGCAACGGAGCCCAACCCGCGCACCCGCAAGGTCGTGGGCGGCGTCACCACCAACGGCAACCGGGACGGCCACGTGGTCGAGATCATCCCGTCCGGCGACCAGACCTCCACCCGGTTCACGTGGAACCTGCTGCTGGTGGCGGGCGACCCCGCCGTCGAGGGCACGTACTTCTCGGGCTACCCCAAGGACCGGGTCTCGCCGATCTCGTGCCCGGACAACCTCGCGTTCGACGCCGAGGGCAACCTCTGGATCTCGACCGACGGCGCCCCGAGCTCGTCCGCCATCGCCAAGTGCGACGGGCTGTTCAAGGTGCCCGTCGCCGGGCGCGAGCGCGGCCACGTCCAGCAGTTCCTCTCGGTGCCCGCCGGCGCCGAGACCTGCGGCCCGCTGGTCGACTCGCGCGACGGCATGGTCTACGTGAACGTGCAGCACCCGGGCGAGGACGGCTCGTTCGCCGCGCCGCAGTCCTACTTCCCGGACTACGTCCCCGCGGGCACCACCCCGGAGGCGGGCGACTTCAGCGGCCCCCGCCCGACGGTGGTCCAGGTCTACCGCACCCGCCGCTGATTTGGGATCCGGCTAAGGCCGACGTGGTCGGCAAAAAGTCAGGTGATCGGCAGTCCAAGCTGCCGATCACCTGACTTTTTGCCGACCACCTCGATCGAGCGTCACATCTCCGGGATGCTATTGGAGGGTTCGGGCGTTCGTAGACTTGATGACCGTGATCAATTCCCCTGAGCCTGTGCGTATGGCCCTGACGGCCAGCGGCGCGCACGGTGAGGCGTCCCGCGAGCCGGACGGCGCCTATCTCGACCACGCCGCGACCACGCCCATGTCGGCAGCGGCGCTCGCGGCGTTCGTCGCCGAGGCGCAGCGCACCGGCAACGCGTCGTCGCTGCACTCCGCGGGCCGGACGTCGCGGCGGGCCGTCGAGGAGGCACGCGAGACGCTCGCGCAGGCGCTGGGCGCCCGGCCCAGCGAGGTCATCTTCACGTCCGGCGGCACCGAGGCGGACAACCTGGCGATCAAGGGCATCTTCTGGGGACGCCGCGCGCAGGACACGCGCCGCACCCGGATCCTGGTCTCCGCCGTCGAGCACCACGCCGTGCTCGACCCCGCGTTCTGGCTCGCCGGGCACGCCGGCGCCGAGATCGTGCTGCTGCCCGTCGACGCCGACGGCCGGCTCCAGCTCGACGCCCTGCGCGCAGAGCTCGCCGCCCACGCCGCCGAGACGGCGCTGATCAGCGTGATGTGGGCCAACAACGAGGTCGGCACCATCCAGCCCGTGCGCGACGTCGTGCGCGCCGCGCGCCCGTACGGCATCCCCGTGCACACCGACGCCGTGCAGGCCGTCGGCCAGACCGCCGTGGACTTCGCCGAGTCCGGCGTCGACGCCATGACCGTCACCGGCCACAAGCTCGGCGGCCCCGTCGGCGTCGGCGCCCTGCTGGCCAAGCGCGACCTGGCGCTCGACGCCGTGCTGCACGGCGGCGGCCAGGAGCGCGGGGTGCGGTCCGGGACGCTCGACGTCGCCTCGATAGCGGCCTTCGGTGTCGCGGCGCGCCACGCCGTCGACTGCCTGCCCGACCGCGCCGCACGCCTGGCCGCCCTGCGCGACGACCTGGTCGCCCGGGTGCGCGCCGTCGCGCCGTCGGCGGTGCTGCGGGGCCCCGACCCGACGTCCCGCACGACGAACGACCCCGACCCCTCGGGGGAGCCGGCCGACCGCCTGCCCGGCAACGCGCACTTCACCTTCCCCGGCGCCGAGGGCGACTCCCTGCTCTACCTGCTCGACTCGGCCGGTGTGCAGGCCTCCACCGGGTCGGCGTGCCAGGCGGGCGTGCCGCAGCCGTCGCACGTGCTGCTCGCGATGGGTGTGCCGGAGGCCGAGGCCCGGGGCGCCCTGCGCTTCACGCTCGGGGCGACGTCCACCGAGTCCGACGTCGACCGGCTGGTGGACGCGCTGCCACAGGTCGTGGCCCGCGCCCAGGCGGCGGGCCTGGTGTCGGGACGCGCGATCGGAGGCGGGGCATGAGGGTGCTGGCCGCCATGTCCGGCGGCGTGGACTCCGCGGTCGCGGCGGCGCTCGCGGTCGAGGCGGGGCACGACGTCGTCGGCGTGCACATGGCGCTGTCCCGGAACCGGGACCAGTTCCGCACGGGTTCGCGCGGCTGCTGCTCCATCGAGGACGCCGGCGACGCACGCCGGGCCGCCGACGTGCTCGGCATCCCCTACTACGTGTGGGACCTGTCCGAGCGGTTCGAGGACACCGTCGTGGCCGACTTCCTCTCGGAGTACGAGGCCGGCCGCACCCCCAACCCGTGCGTGCGCTGCAACGAGCACATCAAGTTCGAGGCGCTGCTCGACAAGGCGACCGCCCTCGGGTTCGACGCCGTCGCGACGGGCCACTACGCGCGGATCGTCACCCGGGAGGTCGCGTCCGACGGCCCCGGCGACGGCGCGGGGCAGGGCGCCACCGGGCAGCATGGCCCGCGCGTCGTGCGCGAGCTGCACCGTTCGCCGAACGACGCCAAGGACCAGTCGTACGTGCTGGCCGTGGCCGGCCCCGAGCGGCTCGCGCGCGCGATGTTCCCGCTGGGCGGCTTCGCGTCCAAGGACGAGGTGCGGGCCGAGGCCGCGCGGCGCGGCCTGTCCGTGTCCGCCAAGCCCGACTCCTACGACATCTGCTTCGTGGCCGACGGCGACACCCGCGGCTTCCTGCGGTCCCGCCTGGGCTCCCGCCCGGGAGCGGTGGTGGACGTCGACGGCGCGGTGGTGGGCGAGCACGACGGCGCCTACGCGTTCACCGTGGGCCAGCGCAAGGGCCTCGGCCTGGGCCGCCCGGCCGCCGACGGCAGGGCGCGGTACGTCGTGGACGTGCAGCCCACCACGAACACCGTGGTCGTGGGCCCGGCCGAGCTGCTGACCGTGGACCGGATCGCGGGGGAGAAGGCCCTGTGGTTCGACGGCGTACTGGCCGAGCACCCGGCGGAGCAGTGGTTCGACGCCGAGGTGCAGGTCCGCGCCCACGGGGCTCCCGTGGCCGCGCGGGTCCGCGCGGTGACCGCCGACGGGACCCCGGCGATGGAGATCGAACTGACCGGCACGCCCCTGCGCGGGGTCGCGGCGGGCCAGTCGGTAGTGGTGTACCGCGGCACCCGGGTGCTGGGTCAGGCGACCGTGTCTCGTGCCTGGCGCGCGGCCGCCGCGAGGTAGCGGGCCGGTCGCCGCCCGGGGCGTACCGCGCCCGGCGTCGAGTCCGGGAGAATCAGCACCACAGCGGGACGGCGACGCGGCAGCGCGACCCGGCCGCGGCTCGGCGTCGGACGATGCGGGACCCCCAGAACGAGGAGAGCTGATGGCGGCAGTGAGCGGGCACGGGCCGTGGCCCGGCGGCGAGCGCGACGTGCTGGAGGCGCAGCAGACGGCGCTCGGCGAGCTGGCCGAGCTGCCGACCGGCGTCGACGCCGTGCCGTTCCTGACGCAGCTCACCCAGCGCGGCCCGGGCGCCGACATCCTGGGCCGGACGGCGTCCCGGCTCACCGAGATGCCGATCGAGCTGGGCCCCCACGGCTGGAAGCTGACCGACCGGCCCGGCGCCGACGCGCGGCGGGCGGAGGCGTTCTGGCGCGAGGACCTCGGTGTGCTCGCGATCGCGGCGCACGGCCACGCGGGCCCGCTCGCCGTCGAGCTGCTGGGGCCCTGGACGCTGGCGGCCCAGCTCTGGTCGGCCCGCGGGGACCGCGTCCTCGCCGACGACGGCGCCCGCGCCGACCTGGCCCTGGCCCTCGCCGACGGCCTGCGCACGCTGGTGTCAGAGCTCACCGCCCAGGTGCCCGGCGCCGAGGTGACCGTGCAGCTCGCGGAGCCCCTGCTCGGCCAGGTGCACGCCGGTGTGCTGCCGACGTTCTCGGGCTACTCGCGGCTCCGCGCCGTCGCGGGGCCGGAGATCGTCGGCGGGCTGGAGCCGGTGCTCGCGGCGGTCCGGGACGCCGGCGCGCGGTCGGTCGTGCACCTCGGGGGCACGTGGGTGGGCGTGCCGCCCGTCGTCCTCGCCGGCGCCGATGCGCTGGGCCTCGACCTGGCCGACGTCGGACCGGGCGGCTGGAACGAGCAGGCCTGGGAGCTGATCGCCCGCGCCGTCGAGCGCGGCACGACGCTGTGGGCGGGGCTGCCGCCGGCGCAGGTCTCGCAGTGTGCGGGACCTGCGCTCGGCGAGCTCGCCGACGTCGTCGGGCGGCCGTGGCGGCGGATCGGCCTGCCCGCCGCGCAGCTCGCCGACGTGACGCTGCTGGCGGCGCCGCGCCGGGCGCTCGGCTCGACGGACGCCCACCGCGCGGAACTGGCCAACCTGGGCCGCGTGGCAGAGGCCCTCGCGGAGAAGGCGGAGGCCTGACCAGCCTCCCCTTCGAGTCCGAGGTTTCTTCGCTGTGGGACCCTCCACAGCGATGAAACCTCGGACTCAAAGCGGAAGGTCCGCTACCGCGCCGTCTCCGTCAGGCGGTTCCAGAGGAACGTCCAGTGGGTGGCCGCCATGTACGCCGCCTGCTTGTTGTCCGCCGCGCCGCCGTGACCGCCCTCGATGTTCTCGTAGTAGGTCACGTCCTTGCCCGCGGCCAGCATGAGCGCCGCCATCTTGCGGGCGTGGCCGGGGTGCACGCGGTCGTCCTTTGTCGACGTCGTGAACAGCACCGGGGGGTAGTCCCGCGCGGCGTCGAACAGGTGGTACGGCGAGTACTTCTGGAGGAACTCCCACTCGTCGGTGTCCGGGTCGCCGTACTCGGCCATCCAGGACGCGCCGGCCAGCAGGTGCGAGTACCGCTTCATGTCCAGCAGCGGGACGCCCACGATGATCGCCCCGAACAGCTCCGGGTACTGCGTGAGCATGTTGCCGGCGAGCAGGCCGCCGTTGGAGCGGCCCTCCATGCCGAGCCGCGCGGGGACGGTGATCCCCCGGGCGACCAGGTCCCGCGCGACGGCCGCGAAGTCCTCGTACGCGCGGTGCCGGTGCTCCTTCAGCGCGGCCTGGTGCCAGGCCGGCCCGTACTCGCCGCCGCCCCGGATGTTCGCGACGGCGTACACCCCGCCGCGGTCCAGCCACGCGCGCCCGATCGTGCCCGAGTACCCGGGCAGGATCGCGTGCTCGAACCCGCCGTAGCCCCACAGCAGCGTGGGCGCAGGACCGTTCTGGCCGGAGAGCAGCTCCGACCGGCCGACGACGAAGTACGGGACGCGCGTGCCGTCGTCCGATTCCGTGAACTGCTGGCGGACCTCCAGACCTGCCGTCTCGAAGTAGGACGGCGCCGACTTGAGCACCTCGGGCGCTCCCGGCTCCGTACCTGGTCCGTCGACGACGGCGCGTGCCAGCGTCGACGGCGTCAGGTACCCGGTGGTGACCACCCACACGTCGTCGGAGTCGACGACGTCCACCGCGCCGACGCCGACCGTGAGCAGCTCGCCGCCTACGGGCAGCTCGGAGCGGACCCACTCGCCGGCGGTCGAGCCGCCGTCGGCCGGGCCGCCGTCGGCCGGGCCGCCGTCCGCCGAGCCGTCGCCCGGCGCCGTCGGCGGCGTCAGCACGTGCAGCAGGTTCTTCACGTCGTCGAGCACGTTGAGCACGAGGTGGTTCCGGGTCCAGGTGATCCCGGCGAGCGAGGTGGTCGGCGTCGGCTCGAAGAGCACCGTCAGGTCGCGGGACCCGGCCATGAAGTCGTCGAACGGGGCGGCCAGCAGGGACCCCGCGCGGTAGGTCCGCTCGCCGAGCGTCCAGTCGTCGCGCAGCCGCACGAGCATCCACTCGCGGTGCAGGCCGACGTTCGCCGAGTCCGGCACGTCGATCTTCGTGAGGGTCTGGTCCGGCGTGCCGACGCCGGTCGCCAGGTAGGTCTCGCTGGCGTAGAACCGCAGCGCGCGGTGCACCAGGTCGCGCTCGAAGCCGGGGGTGTGCGAGCGGGACGCGCTGATGGACAGGTCCTGCTCCGCGCCCTCGTAGACGAGGGTCGCCTCGGCGAGCGGCGTGCCGCGCCGCCACCGCTTCACCTGCCGCGGGTAGCCCGACGGCGTCATGGTGCCCTCGCCGAAGTCCGTGTAGACGTAGACGGTGTCCGCGTCGATCCAGGACATGCCGCCCTTGGCTTGCGGGCGGACGAACCCGCCGTCGGCCTCGGCCACGAACTGCTTGGTGACCAGGTCGAACTCGCGCGTCACGTCGGAGTCGGAGCCGCCGGGCGACAGGTCGATCAGCGCGTGCCTGCGCGGCTCGCCCGCTGCGAGCTGCTCCGGCGTCGGGCGCAGGACGCTCGCGCCGTGCCAGACCCAGCTCTCACCCTCCTGCGCCCCGAGGGCGTCGAGGTCGAGCACCATCTCCCACTCGGGGTCGTCGGTCCGGTAGGAGTCGAGCGTGGTGCGGCGCCACAGGCCGCGCTGGTGCTCGGCGTCCTGCCAGAAGTTGTAGTAGTGCTCTCCGACCTTCGCGACGTGGGGGATCTTGTCGTCGGAGTCGAGGACCTCGCGCACCGCGCGCTCGGTCTCGGTGAAGGCAGGGCCGCCGAGGGCGGCAGCGCTGTGCGCGTTGCGCGCGCGCACCCAGTCGAGGGCCTGGTCGCCCTCGACGTCCTCGAGCCAGGCGAACGGGTCGGTCTCCGCCGGGTCGAGCGGGGTGGTCGGGAGAGCGGATCGGGGGGCGGTCTGGGTGTGCTCGGCGCTCATGGTGAGCACCCTACGCGGCCGGTCGCCGCACCCGCCGCTACCAGGGCACTTGCCGTGCACCTGAACCAAGAGTGCCCGATTTTTGCCGTTTTGAGGGCTTGCCGCGCCCCGGTCCGTTCCCGTTCCTCACTGGCACATATTTTCGCTGCTCGCACCACGGCCGTGGCCTTCCACGCCCGGGATGCCCTGTGGTAGAAACTGCAGTCCAGGGGGTTGTTCGCCCTCTTCAGCCGAGTTCGAGGAGCAGGCCGCGGCATCCGCCGTGTCCGGTCTTCCCAAACTCTGACGAGACAACTATTAGGGGGATCGGCTCGGTGAGCTCGATGTCTTCTTCTCCTCCGCCGAGCAGGCTGCGCCAGGTGGCGCCCTGGGTGTGCGTCGCCGGCGTGCTTGCCTACGTGCTCGTGGCACCTGTCCTGTTCACAGCTACCGGGGCCAGCTCCACGTGGCCCGCCTGGCTCGTCGGCATCGCCGCCGTCGGCCTGGCCATCGCGGCAGCCCTCATCGCCGCGCGGTCCTCGCGTGACGACCTCGCGGCGCACGACGACCTGGTCCTCGCCCACCGCAGGGCCGAGGAGCGCGCCGCGGCGGCCTCCGCCGCGCTCGACGCCCTGGCGAAGGAGCAGCTCCCCGCGTTCCTCGAGAGCGAGCCCGCCCCGCCGCTGCCGAACCTCCCCGGCGACGCGGGCGCGCAGGCCCGGCTCGACGAGGCGGCCGCCATGCTCGCCCGGGTGCAGGAGGAGCGCGTCGCCCGCCGCGACGCCGTGCAGGTGGCGGTGGTCGCCCTGAGCCGCAAGGTCCAGGCCGCCGCGCACCGCATCCAGGAGGAGGCGGCGCGCATGGTGCAGCGCCACCCCACTGACCCGGACATCCTGCAGACCTCCATGCGCGTCGACCACGCGGCGGCCCAGCAGGCCCGCCAGGCGCAGAGTCTCGCTGCGCTGTGCGGCGAGTGGCCGGGCCAGCAGTGGAGCGAGCCCCTCCCGCTGCCCGACGTCGTCAAGGGTGCCGCGAGCCGCATCACCGCGTTCCACCGCGTCGAGGTGTCTGGTGACCCCGGCGTCGCCGTCTCGGCCCGCATCGTCGAGCCGCTCATCCACCTCGTGGCAGAGCTGCTGTCCAACGCCACGCAGTCCTCGCCGCCCACCACCCAGGTCCTCGTGGCGCTCCGGCAGGTGCAGCGTGGTGCCGTCATCGAGATCGACGACTGCGGCGTGGGCCTCGACCTCAAGCAGCTCGAGCAGGCCCGTGACATCGCCTCCGGCAAGCGCGAGATCAGCATCACCGAGCTGGGCGAGATCCCGCAGACGGGTCTCGCCGTCGTCGGCACCTACGCGCGCCGCCACGGGTTCCGCGTGGACGTCACCGAGTCGGTGTACGGCGGCCTGCGCGCCATCGTCATGATCCCGGCAGAGCTCACAGAGGCCGTCGTGCCGACGGGGATGCTCACGCCCGCCGCCACGCTGCCGAGCGCCCACGTCCCGTCGACGGGTGTCGCCGCGCTGGCCTCCAGCCGTGCCGCCACCGCCGTCGCCGAGGCTCCGCTCCCGACCGAGCTGCCCACGGCGAAGCCTGCCGCCGACGACGAGTGGCCGGCTCCCGCCGCACCCGACGCGGCGACCGTTGTACCCGTCGAGCCGCTGAACGCGCCCGGCGACGTGGTCGACGACGAGGAGGAGACGCCTGTGGCAGGTGCCCCGGCGAAGGCCCCTGGCGAGCTGCCCTTGCGCCCTGGGTCCGCCCGCCCCGAGGACGACGAGTTCCCCGAGCCGGCTGCGCTTCCGCAGCGGCGATCACGCCGTGGAGAGGCGGACGTGCCCGACGACCGGACCAAGAAGCCCAGCCAGGAGTCCCGTACCCAGGCCTCCGGCCCCGCCCAGACGGCCGAGGAGGCCGGTGAGTGGATGGGCGCCTTCTTCAGCTCGAGCGAGGCGCGGTTCGGGGACTCACCTGACAGCAGCGAACCGTCGGCCGGAGCCGACGGAACTTCGGAGGACCGATGACAACGCAGGCCCACGGCATGACCAGCACCGACGGCAACAGCTGGATGCTCGAGCTCATCAGTGGTGTACGGGGGGTCAAGCATGTTGTGGTGCTCACCTCGGACGGGCTGATGAAGGTCCGGACGGAACAGACCGCACTGGACGTGGCCGACAAGGTTGCAGCGGCCTGCGCCGGACTTGCGGCACTCGGAATCGGAATGGCCAGGGAATTCGGGAACAGCGACACCATCCGCCAGGTGATGGTGGAGTACGACGGCGGTTTCCTCTTTGTCCGGGGGGCCGGCGACGGCTCCCGTCTCGCGGTCGTCACCGACTCGGTGATCGACCCGGCGCTGATCGCCCAGCAGATGCAGGCCCAGGTCCTCATGATCGGGGAGCGCACGCTGGGCACGGAGCGGATCTCGAGCTGATCCCGCCCCGGGCGCCGTCTCGGAAAGCACAACTCGAGCCCGCACGACCTGAGCTCGGCGCGACTCGAACGTTCGAAGCACCACCGGCTCGACCGACACCTGACCGACCGACAGGGGGCGAGAGGATGGACACCGAGGAGTACCGCGACCACCCGGTGCGTTCGTACGTACTGACCTCGGGGCGTGCGCACCCGTCGCGGAACACGTTGCGCCCGGAGACGCTGGTCCGTGCCGTCGAGAGCCGGCCAGTGCTCTCGACGGCGGGCCGGCTCGAGCGCGAGCTGGTGCAGCTCTGCCGCGGCACGCTCGCGCTCGCAGAGGTGGCGGCGTACCTGCAGCTACCCGTAAGCCTCGTGGCGGTCATGGTCTCCGACCTGGTCGACGCGGGAAACCTGGCGATCCGTTCCAACCACCAAGCGCACGTCCTGCCCGGCAAGGACATCCTGGAGAAGATTCTCGATGGACTCCGCAAACTCTGACCGCACCGCGTCCGAGCGGCATCTCGCGCCGACCGTTGCCCGGTCGGTCAAGATCCTCGTCGTGGGCGCTTTCGGGGTAGGCAAGACGACGCTGATCGGCGCGGTCAGCGAGATCGACCCGCTGCGCACCGAGGAGCGGATCACCACGGCCAGCGTCGGCATCGACCCGGGGCAGCCGAACAAGGACACCACGACCGTCGCGATGGACTTCGGCCGCATCACCGTGACCGACGACACCGCGCTGTACCTGTTCGGCACCCCGGGCCAGCGCCGCTTCTGGGACCTGTGGGCAGGCCTGGCCGACGGCGCCGTGGGCGCGCTGGTCCTGATCGACACCCGGCACCTCGAGGACAGCTTCGAGGTCCTCGACCAGCTCGAGCTGCGCACCAGGATCCCGTTCGCGGTGGTCGTCAACCAGTTCCCTGACTCGCCGGACTACCCGCTGGAGCGCGTCCGCGCGGCGCTGGACCTGCTGCCGGAGACACCGATCGTGGAGTGCGACGCACGGGACCGGCAGTCCGCCGTCCTGACGCTGATCACCCTGGTCGAGCACGCCATGACCTTCCCGGTGTTCCAGAAGGTCAACGCGTGACCTTGGCCAACAGGCTGCACCGGCGCCTGGAAGAGATTCCGGACCGGATGCAACTGTCGGACATCACGACGGCGCGGGACCCGCACAAGCTCTACGAGCGGCTTCGTGACGAGTGGGGCCCGGTCGCCCCGATGGACCTGGAGCCGGGGGTGCCCGCCTGGCTCGTGCTGGGGTACGACGAGGCGAGCAGCGTGATGCGCAACGAGCTGCTCTTCTCCCGCAACTCGCGCAACTGGCGGTACATCCAGGAGCGTGCCCTGCCTCCCGACTCCGGGGTGTTCGCCGTCCTGGCCCCGCGTGAGAACGCCTACAACCTCGACGGGATGCAGCAGCGCAGGCTGCGCGCCCCGCTCGACGACGCCCTGGCCGCCGTCGACGAGAAGCGCCTAGCGCGTACCGTGGCGGTGACGTGCGAGGCCATCATCGACCGCCTGCTGCCGCGTGGCGAGGCGGACCTGGTGAGCGAGTACGCCGTGTCGGTTCCCGTGATGGTCATGACCGAGCTGTTCGGCATGAGCCTGTCCGACGGGAACAAGATGCACGAGCTCACCGAGGCGCTGTACGAGGGCACGGACCGGGCGCGTGCCGCGGCGATCGAGCAGGAGTCGCTGCTGGCGGTCCTCGTGGCGACGCACAGGGCGGAGCCGGGGGACGACCTGACGACCGCGCTGGTGAACCACCCGAACCATGCGAACGACGTCGAGGTCATGGCCTCGATCGGCGTGATGTTCAGCCTGGGCCACGACGCCGAGATCGCGTGGATCGCGAGCACGCTGCACATGATCCTGACCGACCCGGCCTTCGCCGCCCGGGTGCGCAGGGGCCGGCTCGACCTGGACGACGCCCTGGACGAGGTGTCACGGCGCAACCCGCCCGCGCCGCACGTGCTGCCCCGGTTCGCCCGTCAGGACTGCGAGCTGGGCGGACGCCGGATCGCGATGGGTGACGCCCTCGTCCCCGCAGTCGCGGCCGCCAACGCCGACCGGGCCATCCGCACCGACGACCCGTGGGAGGAGCTCGGCAGCCGGTTCCACCTCACGTGGGGCGCGGGCGCGCACTCGTGCCCCGCGCACCGGATCGGGCCGCTCATCGGCCGCATCGCCGTGGACACCCTGCTGCGCCGCATCCTCGACATGGAGCTGACGGTGTCGTCGGACTCGATCAGGATGTCGGTCTCGCCGTGGTCGCGTTACCCGGGCAGCCTGCCGGTCCGGTTCACGGTCCCGGCCACGGGCGCCGTCGGCCCGGGCGAGGAGTGACGGCCCCAGGAGTGACGGCGGAGGCCTGACGGCGCGTTCCTGCCGTAGCGCACCGGACGAGGCAGGCCACCTCGGGTGGCCTGCCTCGTCCGGCAGGTGCGGAGCGTCAGGCGACGGCGTCCGGAGCCGGCGCGACTCGCTCCTTGGCGGCCGCCCGCTCCTTGATGCGCTCCTTGAGCCGCGGCACCACGCCCTTGTAGACCGACGGGTCGATGGGCAGGAGCCACTGCAGGGTCCGGGCGCGCGAGCTGATGTTCACGCCTGCCTCGTCGAGCGTCTCGTCGATCTGGTGCATCGAGAACGGGATGACGTTGGTACCGCGGGCGTGCTTGCCGCCGGTCCGCTGCTCCATCCACGCCACACGCTCGGCCACGTGCTTGCGCCGCTCCTCGACCGAGGGCAGGTCCAGCGCGCCGCCCAGGTACGCGGCGATCCAGATGGCGCCCGCCTCGGCGGACAGCGGCGAGAAGAAGGACGAGTTGTAGCCGGCGAACGTCAGGTGCGGCACACCCTCGGGCAGGATCTGCCGGTAGAGCTGGTAGTTGCCCTGCTCGTCCAGCAGGCGCGCGGCGACGGCGTCGTCGAGGAACGGCACGCGCTGGTGGAACCCGGTGCCGCAGACGACCAGGTCGGCCGGGATCCGCGCGCCGTCGGTGAGGACCGCCATCGGCTGGTCGCCGTCGACCTCGAAGCGCTGGATCTCGGTGTCCCGGTGGACCTTGATCTTCCCCTCGGCGATCTGCTCGTAGAGCCCGTCGGTGGACAGCGACACCTGGCTGTTGGCGATGTCGGCGAACTCGCCGTGCGGCACGAGGCCGAGCTTCTTCAGCTTGAGCTGCTGGGTGGCGACGGCGCCGATGCTGCTGAGCATGGACGCGCGCACCTTGTCGCCGGGGCCGTGCAGGAACCGCTCCATGCCGCCGCCCAGCTCCTGGTAGCGGAACAGGGCCTCGCCGAAGCGGGTCAGCAGCAGGTACTTCATGTTGAGGGCGTTGGCCACGCGCTTGGGCATCTTCCAGAGCAGGTGCCTGGCCACGATGGTGGTCGACGCGGCGACCGGGCCGATCTCGGCGGCGACGTCGCACGCGGACTTGCCGTACCCGACCACCACGACGTTCTTGCCGCGCGCGTCGTCCAGCGTGTTGAGCTGGCTCGAGGCCACGAGCTTGCCGCCCGCGCGGACCAGGTCGGCGTAGCCCTCGTACTGCGGGAAGACCGGGTCGGAGAAGATCCCGTTGGCGACGACGAGGTGGTCGAACCGCTCGGGCGCGGAGACCGGCGCGCCGATGCGCCGGGCCGTCACCATCCAGCCGTCCTCCGCGTCGGTCAGCTCGGCGCGGACGACCTCCGTCGCGAGGCGCAGGTACGGACGCAGCTCGAACGTCGCGACGTAGCGCTCGAGGTAGGCCTGGACCTGCTCGCCCGTCGGCCACTCCGGGTAGTCGCGCGGCATCGGCAGGTCGGAGAAGGCGTACGAGTCCTTGTTGTTCTGCGTCCGCAGGCCGGAGTAGCGACGGGTGGCGCTCCACACCCCGCCGACGTCGGGCGTCTTCTCGAAGACGGTGACGTCGTGCTCGAACTCACGGAGGATCTTCGCGGTAGCCAGACCTGCGAACCCGGCACCGACGACGGCGATCTTCAAGGGACCCCTGCTTTCAGTAGATTCCTGGCATTTTTCACGAATGTTAGCGGGACCGGACCGTGCGCGATAGGGGAGGATCTAGGCGAAAGCCCAGGTCGGCAGACCTTTCCCCACTGGCTCGTTCGGGTGACCGCTCGGATGTCAGTGGTTCAGGCCATGATTGTGTCCGTGAGCGAGACGACAAGCATCCCGGGACCGTCCGACCAGTCGGTCGACACGAGCGACGAGGCCGCGGCGCAGCGGCGGTGGGCCGAGCTGGTCGCGCAGATCGAGGAGGACCGGCGGGCGTACTTCGAGGAGGACGCCCCGGTGTCGTCGGACGCCGAGTACGACGCGCGGATGCGCGAGCTGCAGGCGCTGGAGGCGGCGCATCCCGCGCTGGTGACGCCGGAGTCGCCCACGCAGAGCGTCGGCGGCACGGCGACGGCGGGGTTCGCCACCGTCGAGCACATCGAGCGCATGCTGTCGCTCGACAACGCCTTCAGCACCGACGAGCTGACGGTGTGGGCGGAGCGGGTGCAGCGTGATCTCGGCACCGACCAGCCGGGCCTGCTGTGCGAGGTCAAGATCGACGGCCTCGCGATCTCTCTCGTGTACGAGAAGGGCCGCCTGGTCAGGGGCGTCACGCGCGGCGACGGGCGCGTGGGCGAGGACGTGACGCGGAACGTGCTGCGCATCGCCGAGATCCCCCAGCGGCTCGCCGGCGAGGACCACCCCGACGTGGTCGAGGTGCGCGGCGAGGTGTTCATCCCCGTGGCCACCTTCGCGCGGCTCAACGAGCTGCAGGCGCAGCTTCGCGAGCGGGTCGTCGAGGAGGCGCGTGCGCGTTCCGGGCGGCAGGCCGGCGGCAAGGAGTTCGACGTGGAACGGGCGCGCGTCGGCGCGCTCCGCCGGTTCCCGCAGTTCGCCAACCCGCGCAACGCGGCGGCGGGCGGCCTGCGCCAGCTCCTGGAGAACAAGGACGGGCTGGAGCTTGAGGCGGGGATCGCCCGCGTCGAGGGCCTGCGCATGTACGCGCACGGGGTGGGCGCCCTGCAGTGGGAGGCGGGGCGGCACGAGGAGCTGGCGCGGCAGTCCGACGCGTACACCCTGTTCGAGCAGTGGGGCATCCCCGTCTCCCCGCACAACCGGGTGGTCGACGGTCTGGACGGCGCGCTGGAGATGATCGAGTACTTCCGCGAGCACCGGCACGACATCGAGCACGAGCTCGACGGCATAGTCCTCAAGGTCGACGCCCTGGAGCAGCAGCGCCGGCTGGGGTCCACGAGCCGCGCGCCGCGCTGGGCCATCGCGTTCAAGTACCCGCCGGAGGAGGTCAACACCCGGCTGCTCGCCATCCAGATCGGCGTGGGCCGCACCGGCCGGGCCACCCCGTACGCCGTGATGGAGCCCGTGCAGGTCGCCGGCTCGACGGTACGCCAGGCCACGCTGCACAACCAGGACGTGGTGCGGGCCAAGGGCGTGCGCATCGGCGACATCGTGGTGCTGCGCAAGGCGGGCGACGTCATCCCGGAGATCCTCGGGCCCGTTGCCGCCCTGGCCGACGACGGCTACCCGCGCGAGGACTTCGTGATGCCCGCGAACTGCCCCGAGTGCGGCACGCCCCTGCGCCCCATGAAGGAGGCGGACGTCGACCTGCGCTGCCCCAACGCGGAGTCCTGCCCCGCCCAGGTGCGCGGCCGGGTCGAGCACATCGGCTCGCGCGGCGGCCTGGACATCGAGGTGCTCGGCGAGGTCACCGCCGCGGCGCTCACCCAGCCCGACGTGCCCGACACGCCGCCCCTGGTCACCGAGGCGGGGCTGTTCTCGCTCACGCTCGACCAGCTCCTGCCCATCGAGGCGGTGGTCCGCGACGCCGAGACCGGCCTGCCCAAGGTGGACGACGACGGCGTCGCGCGCCGCCGTGCCCCGTTCCGGCGGAAGCTGACCTACACCAAGGCGCAGCGCACCGCGGCCGAGGAGTCGGGCGAGAGCCTGCCGGAGTGGGCGCCGTCGGCCGCCGCGACCAAGCTCCTGGAAGAGCTCGAACGCGCCAAGACGAAGGACCTGTGGCGCATGCTCGTCTCGCTGAACATCCGGCACGTCGGCCCGGTGGCGGCGCGGGCGCTCGCGGGCTGGTTCGGGTCCGTCGACGCGATCGAGGCGGCGTCGGAGGAGGAGCTGGCCGCCGTGGAGGGCGTCGGGCCCGTGATCGCCGCCGAGATCAAGGCGTGGCTCGCGGTGGACTGGCACCAGGCGATCCTCACCGCGTGGCGCGCGGCGGGGGTCCAGCTCGCCACGCCCGGCCACCCCGGCCCCGCCGCGATGGCCGAGGCGGACACCGAGCCCACCGGCCCGCTGGCGGGCCTGACCGTCGTGGTGACCGGCTCGCTGGAGGACTTCACACGCGACGGTGCCAAGGAGGCCATCCTCGCCGCGGGCGGCAAGTCTGCCGGGTCGGTGTCGAAGAAGACCGACTACGTGGTCGTGGGCGAGAACGCCGGGACGAAGGCGGCCAAGGCCGAGGCGCTGGAGATCCCCGTCCTCGACGAGGACGGGTTCAAGGCCCTGCTGGAGGGCGGCCCCGAGGCGCTGTGATCCGGCAGCGCACCGGGCGCCCACGGTGCCACGCGAGGCTCGACGCCGGCCAGCACACGCCTGCCGTTCGGCGTCCGCGAGCACGCAGAGCCAGTTCGCCCCTCGTAACGATGATCATCTGACGACTTTTGCTTGACTGCCGACAGAAGTCCTCGTAGGTTCTAGCCGCAAGGTCAATGCCGACCGAGGAGATCTCATGGGACAACGTGGAACCAAGACCCGCACGAGACGTACGAGACAGGCAGCCGCAGCAGCGACCGCCGTCGCACTGGCAGCGCTGACGCTCGCGGGGGCGGTCCCCGCCGCGACGGCTGCCGTCGACGACCTGCCGCCCCAGGAGCCTGGCGTCACCCTGCGGACCTACGACCTGGCGCGCGAGCTCAGCGAGCTGTGCACGCTGCGCTCCGGCCAGACGCCGAACGTCGACCGGCTCGCCCCGACCATCGACTACGCGACGGACGCGGACTTCGGCATGAGCGAGCACTTCATCGCCCACGCCCTGGCGAACCTGAACGTCCCGGCGGACGGCAACTACGAGTTCCGGCTGACCAGCGATGACGGCTCGCGCCTCGTGATCGACGACGCCGTCGTCATCGACAACGACGGTCTGCACGGCGCGGAGTCGAAGGAGGGCACGGCCGCCCTCACCGCCGGGTACCACGACCTGCGGGTCGAGTACTTCGAGAACGGCGGCGACAACATCCTGCGGCTCGAGTGGCGTCCGCCGGGCGCCGCCGACTTCGTGGTCGTCCCGCAGAGCGTCCTGAGCACCGAGGCCGGCGTCGTGCGCGTGACGGCTCCCGGCACCAAGTACTGCGAGGGCCAGGACGAGTCGGCGGGCGACGGCATGCGCCTCGACTCGGTGTACCCCGGGTACACGCTCACCGACCTGCGGCCGGAGGGCTTCGAGCCCATGGTCTCGGGCCTCGACTGGACCGCCGACGACCGCCTCGCCGTGCTGACGTCCGGCTCGGTGAGCCCCGGCGGCTGGGTCGAGGACCCGGAGCCGGGCGAGATCTTCCTGCTGGACAACGTGACCGGCGAGACGTCGGCGGACCAGGTCACCGTCGAGAAGGTCGCGACCGACCTGTTCAACCCGATGGGCATCGCCGTGATCGGGGAGTCGATCTACGTCTCGGAGCGCGACAAGCTCACCGAGCTCACCGACCCCGACGGCGACGGCTTCTACGACGAGCACCGCACGGTGGCCGAGTGGCCGTTCGGCGGCAACTTCCACGAGTTCGCCTTCGGCCTGCTGCACGACCGGAAGTACTTCTACGTGAACCTGTCGGTCGCCATCAACAACGGCGGCGCCACCACTGACCCGCAGCCGGCCGAGAACCGCGGCACCGCCATCCGGGTCGACCGCCGCACCGGCGAGGTCAAGTACGTGGCCGGCGGCTTGCGGACGCCCAACGGCATGGTCAAGGGCCCGGACGGCGAGCTGTTCGTGATGGACAACCAGGGCGCCTGGCTGCCCAGCTCCAAGCTGGTGCACATCGAGGACGGCAAGTTCTTCAACCACTTCACCAATCCAGCGGGCCCGTACGACGCCAAGCCCGTGTCCGCGCCGGCGCTCTGGGTCCCGCAGAACGAGATCGGCAACTCGCCGAGCTCGCCGGTGCTGCTGGAGGAGGGCCCGTACGCGGGACAGCTCGTCTTCGGTGACGTCACCTACGGCGGCCTGCAGCGCGGCTTCCTCGAGGAGGTCGACGGCGAGTACCAGGGCGCGGTGTTCCGGCACTCGGCGGGCCTGGAGGCCGGCGTCAACCGCACCATCGTCGGGTCCGACGGCGCCCTGTACGTGGGCGGCATCGGCGAGGCAGGCAACTGGAGCGAGCCGGGCAAGCTGCGCTACGGCCTGCAGAAGCTCGTGCCCAACGGCGACGACGCGTTCGACATGACCGAGATGCGGGCCACCAGGAACGGGTTCGTGGTCGAGTACACGCAGCCGCTGTCCCAGGAGACGGTCGCCAAGATCGCCGAGAACCCGAACGCGGCGTACCGCATGGACCACTGGCGCTACGTGCCCACGCGCGCCTACGGCGGGCCGAAGGTCGACGAGCGGCCGCTGTTCGTCGCGGGCGCCAGGGTGTCCAGGGACCGCACCAAGGTCACGCTCACGGTGGACGGGCTCGAGCCGGGTCGCGTGGTGCACCTGCGCAGCCCGCGCCCGTTCACGGACGCCGAGGGCCGGGAGCTGTGGAACACCGAGGCCTGGTACACGCTCAACGCCATCCCTGGGTACACGCCGCCGGCTGAGCGCGGCTACCACGAGGCCGAGGAGGCGACGCTGCGCGGTTCGGCGAACGTCGCCACCGACCACAGCGGCTACTCCGGCTCCGGGTTCGCGGCCGGCTTCACCTCGCCGGGCGCCTCGGCGACCTTCACCACCACGGCCCAGCGCACGGGCACCCAGCCCGTGAGCCTGCGCTACTCGAACGGGCCCAACCCGTTCCAGGGCACCAAGGCCGTGTCGGTGCTCGTCAACGGCCAGGAGCTGGAGCCGTGGGCGCTGGAGTCGACGGGTGACTGGAAGACGTGGGCGACGGTGACGCGCGACCTGCCGCTGAAGCGGGGCGTCAACACCATCACGCTGCGCTACGACGAGGACGACGACGGCAACGTCAACCTCGACGCCCTCAAGGTCGGCTCCGGCGCCGCGGACATCTGCCGGCCGGAGCGCTACGAGCGGGGCTACACCGCCCTGTTCGACGGCACCCTGGCCTCCCTGGACGGGTGGCGCCTGGCGGGCGCCGGCTCGTTCGGCCGGCAGAACGACTGCTCGATCCGCAGCACCGGCGGTATGGGCCTGCTCTGGCACACCGCCCAGGAGCTGGAGCAGTACAGCCTCAAGCTCGACTGGAAGCTCCTGAAGGACGACAACGGCGGCGTGTTCGTCGGGTTCCCCGACCCGGGGAACGACCCGTGGGTCGCCGTCAACCAGGGCTACGAGATCCAGATCGACGCGAGCGACGAGCCCGACCGCACCACCGGGTCGATCTACACCTTCCAGGGTGCCGACCCGGAGGCCGTCGAGCAGGCGCTGAACCCGGTGGGCTCGTGGAACTCCTACGAGATCCGGGTGGTGGGGCAGACGATCAAGGTCTTCCTCAACGGGGTGCTGGTGAACGACTTCGTCAGCACCGATCCCGCACGTGACCTCGCCCAGGGGTACGTGGGCCTCCAGAACCACGGGGGCGGGGAGACCATCTACTACCGCGACGTCCGGGTGAAGAACCTGGGCTGACCCGCACGGGTGTCAGACGCTCAGGCCGCTCCGGCGACCTGAGCGTCTGGCACGTGCGGACCATGGCACGTGCGGACCATGGCACGTGCGGACCATGGCACGTGCGGACCATGGCACGCGCGGACCCGGGACGCGTGCGGACCTATGGCACGTGCGAGCCCCGTCACGCGACCAGGCGATCGACCGCCTCGGCGGAGAGCGCCTGGTCGATGGCCATGGCGCTCGCGCCGAGCACACCGGCCTGCGTGCCGGTCCGGGCGGTGACGATGCGCAGGTGCTGGGTCGCCAGGGGCAGGGACCGCTGGTAGACCACCTCGCGGATGCCGGCGACGATGTGCTCGCCCGCATCCGCCAGGCTGCCGCCGATCACGATCATCGACGGGTTGAGCAGGCTGACGCTGGTGGCGAGCACCGCGCCGATGTCCCGGCCGGCCTGGCGCACCGCCTGGCTCGCCGCGACGTCGCCCGACCGGACGAGAGCCACGACGTCGGCGGGCTTGCTCGCGCCCTCCAGCTTGTTGGCGACGGCCTGCCCGCTGGCGATCGCCTCCAGGCAGCCGACGTTGCCGCACCGGCACACGACGTCGGTGACGCCGGGGACGGCGACGTGCCCGATGTCGCCCGCCGAGCCCTGGGCGCCGCGGCGCAGCGCGCCGTCGGCGATGATGCCCGCGCCGATGCCGGTGGCGACCTTGACGAACAGCAGGTCGGCGACGCCGGGCCATGCGGTGCGGTGCTCGCCGAGGGCCATGATGTTGACGTCGTTGTCCACGAGCACGGGAGCGTGGAACCGGTCGCCGAGGATGCCCGGCACGTCGGCGTTGTCCCAGCCGGGCATGATCGGGGGGTTGTTCGGCTTGCCGGTGGCGTGCTCGACGGGCCCGGGCAGGCCGACGCCGACGCCGGCGAGCTCGGCGGTGGTGCGCCCGGCCTCGCGCAGCAGCTCTGCGCCGGTCTCGGCCACCCGGTCGAGCACGGGGCCCGGGCCGTCGGTGATCAGCAGCGGCAGCTCGCGCTGCGCCAGGATGGTGGAGGCGAGGTCGGTCACGGCCAGCCGCGCGTGCGTCGCCCCGAGGTCCACCCCCAGCACGACCTGGGCGGACGGGGCGAACGCGAAGGTAGCGGGCGGGCGGCCCCCCGTCGACGTGGCCTCGCCCGCCGGGGCGATCAGCCCCGCCGCCATGAGCAGGTCGATGCGCGCGGCGACCGTCGACCGGGCCTGCCCCGTGACGGCCGCCAGATCCGCCCGCGTGCGGGGCCGACCGTCCCGCAGGAGCTGGAACATGTCCCCCACTCCAGAGACCTTGGGCGCCTGCTGAACCACTTCCCGTGCCACTTCCACCATGTCTCTAGTGAATCATGGGCAACAAAGTCGCGACTTTTGCTTGACCGTCGCCAAAAGTGCCTCTACGTTCGTTACATGGTCGACGTGGACCCCGGAGGGGTGAAGCAGCCCCTGCTGCGCATGCGCGGCATCGTGAAGGAATTCCCCGGCGCGCGAGCGCTCGACGGCGTGGACCTCGAGGTCCGCCCGGGCGAGGTGCACTGCCTGCTGGGTCAGAACGGGGCTGGCAAGTCCACCCTGATCAAGATCCTGGCCGGGGCGAACCAGCCCACGGCCGGCGAGATCCTCCTCGACGAGGAGCCCGTGACGATCGCGGACCCGGTGGCGGCCCTCAAGCTCGGCATCGCGACGATCTACCAGGAGCTCGACGTCGTGGACGGCCTGACCGTCGCGGAGAACATCTACCTCGGGCACGAGCTTGCGACCGGCGGCGTCACGCACCGGTCCGAGGCGGCCCGGAACACCCGTAAGATCCTCGACCGGCTCGGCCACACCGAGATCTCGCCGCACCGCGAGGTCGGCTCGCTGCCCGCCGCGGGCAAGCAGATCGTGTCGCTGGCCCGCGCGCTGTCGCGCGACGCGCGCGTCGTCATCATGGACGAGCCGTCCGCCGTGCTCGACTCCGAGGAGGTCGGCAACCTCCACCGCATCGTGCGTGAGCTCACCGCCGACGGCGTCGCCGTCGTCTACATCTCGCACCGGCTGGAGGAGATCCGCCAGCTCGGCGACCGGATCACGGTGCTCAAGGACGGCCGCACCGTCGCGGAGAGCCTCGTCGTGGCGGACACCCCGACGAACGACCTGATCAAGCTGATGACCGGCCGCTCGGTCGAGTACGCCTTCCCGAACCGCCCCGGCGTCCCCGAGGCCGCGGCGCCCGTCCTCGAGGTCGAGGGCCTGGGGCTCGGCGACGTCTTCGCCGACGTCTCCCTCACCGTCCGGGCCGGCGAGATCGTCGGCCTCGCCGGGCTGGTGGGCTCCGGCCGCTCCGAGATCCTGGAGACCATCTACGGCGCCCGGCGCGCGACGTCGGGCACCGTGCGGGTGGGCGGCAAGCGCCTGCGGTCGGGTGTGGATGCTGCCGTCGCGGCGGGCATCGGCCTGTGCCCAGAGGAGCGCAAGAGCCAGGGGCTGCTCCTGGACGAGCCCGTGTACCGGAACATCACCCTGTCCACCTTCGCGCGCATGGCGCGCGGGGGACTCCTCGACGAGGGCGCCGAACGCGCCGCCGCGCGCGAGCAGGTCGAGGCCCTCGACCTGCGGCCCGCGTCCGTCGACCGCGACGCGCGCACCCTGTCCGGCGGCAACCAGCAGAAGGCGCTCCTGGCGCGCTGGCTGGTGCACGGCTGCCGCGTCCTCCTGCTCGACGAGCCCACCCGGGGCGTCGACGTCGGCGCGCGCGCCGAGATCTACGGCCTGATCCGCCGGCTGGCCGACGACGGCACGGCCGTGCTGGTCGTCTCCAGCGAGATCCCCGAGGTGCTCGGCCTCGCGGACCGCGTCCTGGTCGTCTCCGACGGCCGGACCGTCCACGAGAGCCAGGCCGAAGACATCGACGAGCACAAGGTGCTCGACCTGGTCATGGAAGGAAGTGTCGCGTGAGCCAGCGATCGGCCCTCATGGGTCCGGCCCTGCGGATGGGCGGCCTAGCGCTCGCCCTCGTCCTGCTCGTGGTCGTGGGGGTGGTGACGGGTGGTGAACGGTTCTGGAGCGTCGGCAACCTCATCACGGTCCTGAGCCTCGCCGCCGTGACCGGCGTGGTGAGCATCGGGATGACGTTCGTCATCACCTCCGGTGGCATCGACCTGTCGGTCGGCTCGGTCCTCGGCCTCGCGTCGATCTGGGCCTCGACGCTGTCGACCCAGTACATGGCCGAGGACTACGGCTGGTGGATCATGGTGGTCACCGCCCTGACCGTCGGCTTGGCCGCGGGCCTGGTGAACGGCGCGCTCATCGCGTACGGCAGGGTGCCGGCGTTCATGGCGACACTCGCGACCCTGGCCGCGGCCCGTGGGCTCGCGGAGATCATCGCCGGCCGGCAGACCCAGCTCGTCGAGGTGGACCCGTTCCTCGACGCCTTCCAGTCCAGGCCGCTCGGCCTGCCGACAATCGTGTGGGTGTTCATCGTCGTCGCGGCCGCCGGGTGGTTCCTGCTGAACCGCACCACGTTCGGCCGCCGCACGGTCGCGGTGGGCGGCAACCCGGAGGCGTCCCGCTTGGCGGGCATCAAGATCAAGCGCCACACCCTGTACCTGTACGGCCTGACCGGCCTGACAGCGGGCATCGGCGCGGTGATGATGCTGGCCCGCACCACGTCCGGCTCCTCGACGCACGGGACGCTCCTCGAGCTGGACGTCATCGCGGCGGTCGTCGTCGGCGGCACGCTGCTCGCCGGTGGTCGCGGCACCATCACCGGCACGGTGCTGGGCGTCCTGATCTTCTCGACGCTCACCAACGTCTTCGTCATCAACAACCTCAACAGCTCGGTCCAGGCGATCGCCAAGGGCGCGATCATCGTGGCCGCCGTGCTGCTCCAGCAGTGGTTCGCCGCACGCGAGCAGCGGACCTCGACCACCTAGCCCGGCGTCCCCGCTGACGCCGTGCCTGCACCAGCCAACCCAGAACACCACCCCGGATCAAGGGAGATCGTGATGACTTCACTTCGAGCAGTGCGTACGCGCCGGGCCGCCGGCGCCGTCGTCGCCATGACCGCAGCGGCGCTCGTCGTCGCCGGCTGCACCAGCAACGAACCTCGCGAGACGGAGGAGACCGCCACCGGTCCCGTCACCGTGACCGAGAACGACGAGCCCGGCGAGGAGGTAGTCATCGGGTTCTCGGCACCGGCCGCCGACCACGGCTGGATGGGCGCCATCACCAGCGCCGCCCGGGCCGAGGCGGAGAAGTACGAGGACGTCGACCTCCGGGTCGCCGAGGGCACCAACGACGTCAACGTGCAGATCAGCCAGGTCGAGGGCTTCATCAACGACGGCGTCGACGCCATCGTGCTGCTCCCGTTCGACGGTGCGGCGCTCACCGACGTGGCGCTGGAGGCCATGGAGGCCGGCATCCCGGTCATCAACGTGGACCGCGAGTTCACCAGCCCGTTCGCCGCCCGCGCCACCGTGCTGGGCGACAACTACGGCATGGGCGTGAGCGCCGGCACCTACATCTGCGAGCAGCTCGGCGACAACCCGGACGCCGTGGTGGCCGAGATCGCAGGCATCGACTCGCTGCCCCTCACCCAGGACCGTTCGCAGGGCTTCGAGGACGCCCTCGACGACTGCGGGCTCGACGTCGACGCGCGCGTGGCCGCCGACTTCACGGTCGAGGGCGGCGAGGAGCAGGCCGCGAACCTGCTGTCCGCCGAGCCGCAGATCGACGCCATCTGGAACCACGACGACGACCAGGGCATCGGCGTGCTCGCCGCCATCGAGAACGCGGGCCGCGACGAGTTCATCCTGGTCGGCGGCGCGGGCTCCAGCAACATGATGGAGGAGATCCAGGACCCGGAGAGCGTCGTCAAGGCGACCGTCATCTACCCCTCCACCCAGGCCGCCGACGGCGTCAAGTTCGCTCGCCTGATCGCCCAGAACAAGACCGTGAGCGACCTCGCCTCCATCGGTGTGCCGCGCGAGGTGCAGCTCTACGCGCCCGTCGTCACGGCGGACAACGTCGAGGAGTACCTGCCCATCGGCTTCGACTCCTGACGGATGACGGATCGGACGACGAGGCCCGGCCGGCCGTGCGCTCCTGCGCTACGGCGGCCGGGCCCACAGTGGGGGGGAGGCGCGGTATGAGTAACGGTAAGAGCGAGCTCGGCGTCGGCATGGTCGGCTACGCGTTCATGGGAGCGGCGCACTCGCAGGCCTGGCGCACGGCGCCGCGGTTCTTCGACCTGCCGCTCGTGCCACGGATGCGCGCGGTCGCGGGGCGGGACGCCACGGCGGTCCGTGCCGCGGCCGACCGCCTGGGCTGGGAGGACGCCGTCACGGGCTGGCGTGGCCTGCTGACGCGGGACGACGTCGAGCTGGTCGACGTCTGCACGCCCGGCGACACGCACGCGGAGATCGCGGTCGCGGCGCTGGAGGCGGGCAAGCACGTGCTGTGCGAGAAGCCGCTGGCCAACACCGTGGCCGAGGCGGAGGCGATGGTGGCGGCCGCAGAGGCCGCCGCCGAGCGGGGCGTGCGCGCGATGGTGGGCTTCACCTACCGTCGGGTGCCCGCCATCGCCCTGGCCCGGCGGCTCGTCGAGCAGGGGCGGATCGGGCAGGTGCGGCACGTGCGCGCGCAGTACCTGCAGGACTGGATCGCCGACCCGCAGGCGCCGATGTCCTGGCGGCTCGACAAGCAGAAGGCGGGGTCGGGGGCGCTGGGCGACATCGGCGCCCACGTGGTGGACCTCGCGCAGTACATCACCGGCGAGTCGCTCACCGGGGTGAGCGGGCTCCTGGAGACCTTCGTGCACGAGCGCCCGGAGGCGGCGTCGTCGTCCGGCCTGTCGGGGGTGGCCGACGCCGGCCGCACGGGCAAGGTCACGGTGGACGACGCCGCGGTGTTCCTCGGGCGGCTGTCGGGCGGCGGGCTCGCGACCTTCGAGGCGACCCGCTTCGCCTGGGGCCGCAAGAACGCCATCCGGGTGGAGGTCAACGGGTCGAAGGGCTCGCTGGCCTTCGACTTCGAGGACATGAACCTCCTGCACTTCTACGACGCGCAGGAGGCCCCGGAGACCGCGGGCTTCCGGCGGATCGTCGTCACCGAGCCGGAGCACCCGTACGGCGGCGCCTGGTGGCCGCCGGGGCACGGGCTGGGGTACGAGCACGCGTTCACGCACCAGGTCGTCGACCTGATGGGTGACCTGGCCGCCGACCGGCAGCCGACGCCGTCGTTCAGCGACGGGCTGGGGGTCCAGCGGGTGCTGGACGCCGTGGAGCGCAGCGCGGCGGGCGGAGGGGGGTGGGTGGCCCTCCCGTGAGCACGAGCACCACCGCACCGCACTACTGACCTGAGCCCGGGGGAACCGGAGGCTCAGGTCAGCGCAAGGCACCGTCTGACCCGACTCAACGAGGAGCCCCAGGTGAGAAACGTGCAACGAACCCGCCGCGTCCTGCGGTCGGTGGTCGCGGCAGCGGCCGTCACCGCACTTGGCATACCGGCCGCGCTGGCGTCCGCCGTCGAACCGGCGGCGGACGCCACCACAGGCGGCACGTCGGACCTGACGGCGGGTGCGGCGCTCGCGCCCGCCGCCACGGCCGCCGAACCCTTCGATGCCCTCGTCTTCTCGAAGACGGCGGGTTTCCGGCACGGCTCGATCCCGGTAGGCATCGAGGCGATCACGCAGCTCGGCGCGGCGAACGGCTTCACGGTCACCGCCACGGAGGACGCGAGCGTGTTCTCCGACGAGGGCCTCGCCGACTACGAGGTGGTCGTCTTCCTGTCCACGACCGGTGACGTGCTGGACGCCAGCCAGCAGGCGGCGTTCGAGCGGTACATCCAGGCCGGCGGCGGGTACGCGGGCATCCATGCGGCCTCCGACACCGAGTACGACTGGCCCTGGTACGGCGAGCTCGTGGGCGCCTACTTCAACAGCCACCCGGCGAACCAGGACGCGACGATCGACGTCGAGGACCACGCGCACGCCTCAACGGCGCACCTGCCCGACCGCTGGGACCGGCACGACGAGTGGTACAACTTCCGGACCAACCCGCGCGGTGACGTCCATGTCCTGGCCAGCCTCGACGAGGACAGCTACGACCCCGGCGGCGGCGCGATGGGCGCCGACCACCCGACCGTCTGGTGCCACACCTACGACGGCGGCCGCGCCTGGTACACCGGCGGCGGGCACACCAACGAGTCGTACGCGGAGCCGGCGTTCCTGCAGCACCTGCTCGGCGGCATCCAGACCGCGGCGGGCGTCGTCGACTCGGACTGCAACGCCACGCAGGACGCGAGCTACGAGATGGTGCCGCTGGACGAGAACACGGCCAACCCGATGATGCTCGACGTGGCTCCGGACGGAACCGTCTTCTACGTCGAGCGGGACGGCCGGGTGCAGCTCGTCTCGTCCGAGACGAACCTGACCACGACGGCGATGACGCTGGACGTGACGCTCGCGAACGAGGACGGCCTGACGGGCATCGTGCTCGACCCGGACTTCGCGACCAACCACTGGGTCTACCTGTACTGGTCGCCGCAGGACGTGGGCGGCGACGGGCCGCACAACCGGGTCTCGCGGTTCACCTACGACCCGGCCACCGGCACGATCGACCCCGCGACCGAGCAGGCCGTGCTGAAGGTCACCACGCAGCGCGACCGGTGCTGCCACGCCGGCGGTGACATGCAGTTCGACTCGCAGGGCAACCTCGTGCTGGTCACGGGCGACAACACCGACCCGTTCGAGTCGAGCGGGTACGCCCCGATCGACGAGCGGCCGGGCCGGGAGAACTTCGACGCGCAGCGCACCGCGGCCAACACGAACGACCTGCGGGGCAAGGTGCTGCGCATCCACCCGGAGCCGGACGGCACCTACACGATCCCCGAGGGCAACCTGTTCGCGCCGGGCACCGCGCAGACGCGCCCGGAGATCTACGCGATGGGCTTCCGCAACCCGTTCCGGATCGGGATCGACCCGGCGACCGACAACGTGCTGGTCGCCGACTACGGGCCCGACGCCGGCGCGGCCGACCCGGCCCGCGGCCCGGCCGGCACCGTCGAGTGGAACGTGGTGAGCGAGCCGGGCTTCTACGGCTGGCCGTACTGCACGGGCGCCAACAACGCGTACGTCGACTACGACTTCGCCACCGGCACCTCCGGCGAGCCGTTCGACTGCGCGGGCGGCGTCGTCAACGACTCACCCAGCAACACGGGCCTGGCCCAGCTCCCGCCCGCACTCGAGGCGGAGATCTGGTACGGCTACGGCGGCAACCCCGACTTCCCGGAGATCGGGGGCGGCGGCGCGCCGATGGGCGGACCGGTCTACGAGTTCGACCCCGAGCTCGACTCCGACGTGCAGTGGCCCGCGTACTGGGACGGCAAGGCCTTCTTCGGCGAGTGGAACCAGGGCAAGGTCTACTCGCTGCAGCTCGCGGGCGAGCAGCGGGACGACCTGGTCGACATCAACCGGGTGCTGCCCGGGACGCTGGACCCCGCCGCGGGCTTCGACCGGCCCATGGACATGGAGTTCGGGCCGGACGGCGCGCTGTACGTCATCGACTGGGGCAGCGGGTTCGGCGGCAACAACGACACCAGCGGCGTCTACCGGGTGGCCTACACCCAGGGCGACCCGTCGCCGATCGCGCGGGCGTCCGCCGACGTCACCGACGGCCACGCCCCGCTGGCCGTGCAGTTCTCCTCCGAGGGCACGCGGCATCCCTCGGGCGACCCCATCTCGCTGCACTGGGACTTCGGCGACGGCACGACGTCGACCGAGGCGAACCCGGCACACACCTACACGGAGAACGGGTCCTACACGGCCCAGCTCACCGCGACGGACGCCGACGGCGCCACGGGCGTGGCCAACGTGACCATCGTGGTCGGCAACCAGGCGCCAACGGTCTCCATCACCGTCCCGGACGACGGCGGGATCTTCGCCTGGGGCGACCGCGTCCGGTACGAGGTGACGATCGACGACCCCGACGGCACCACGGACTGTGCCGACGTCACCCTGTACACGTCGCTGGGCCACGACTCGCACTCGCATCCCATCGAAGAGCTGACCGGGTGCTCCGGCGTCATGCAGACGGCGGCGGAGGAGGGGCACGGCGCCGACGCGAACATCTTCTGGACGCTCGAGGCGACGTTCACCGACGACGGCGGCGAGGTGGGCGTGCCGCTGACCGCCAACGACCTGCAGGTGCTGCAGCCCAAGCACCTCCAGGCCGAGTTCTTCACCGACACGGGCCGGCTCGCCGGCTCGACCAGCGGCGGCGACCCCGGCGTGCGGCGTGAGGGCACCGGCGACACCGCGGGCGGCGGCCAGAACATCGGCTGGATCGAGCCCGACGACTGGTGGGCCTACGAGCCGATCTCGCTGACGAACATCGACGCTGTCACACTGCGCGCGGCCTCGCCGAGCGGCGGCGGCCCGATCTCGATCCGGTGGGGCGCGCCCGACGGCCCGGAGATCGGCAGCGTGTCCGTCCCGGCCACCGGCGACTGGCAGGTCTACACCGACGTCACGGCCCAGCTCCACGACGTACCGGCCGGCAGCGGCACGCTCTACTTCGTGCAGACGGCCGGGCAGTCCAACGTGAACTGGATCGACTTCGTCGGGGACGGTGTGGCGTACCACCCGGCGTCGCCGTCCGTCCGCGTGGTGCAGCCCACCTGCGACGCCGGAGGCGCCATCGTGCCACGCGACGTCGAGGGCGTCCGGTCCTACCGGATCACCACCTGGGACGGCAGGAAGCCGGGCCGCGTGGTCGCGGACGCGTCCGACCTGGCCCCCGGCCGCTACCTGGTGACCGCCAAGCCCGAACGCGGGACCGAGCTGGTCCTGCGCGGGGACTGGACGGAAGGACCGAGGCAGGAGGCGAGGCTGATCGTGACGCTGGCCACGCCGAACTGCACCTGATACGCGTGGTGCGGGGCGGGCTCGACGGCCCGCCCCGCACCACCGGACCCGGTATCGACGACGGAGGAAACCATGGCACGACCGATCACCCTGTTCACCGGCCAGTGGGCCGACCTGCCGCTGGAGGAGGTGGCGAGCCTCGCCTCGAAGTGGGGCTACGACGGGCTGGAGCTGGCCTGCTGGGGCGACCACCTGGACCCCTGGCGCTGGGACGACGACGAGTACGTCGCCGGGCGCCTGGAGCTGCTGGAGCGGCACGGCCTCAAGGTGTGGGCGATCTCGAACCATCTCAAGGGCCAGGCCGTCTGCGACGACCCGATCGACCAGCGGCACCGCGACATCGTGTCGGACCGGGTGTGGGGCGACGGCGACCCGGAGGGCGTGCGCCAGCGCGCCGCCGAGGAGATGAAGAACACCGCGCGGCTGGCCGCCAAGCTCGGGGTGAAGACGGTCATCGGGTTCACCGGCTCCGCGATCTGGAAGTACGTCGCGATGTTCCCGCCGGTCTCCGACGCCGCGATCGAGGCCGGCTACCAGGACTTCGCCGACCGCTGGAACCCCATCCTCGACGTGTTCGACGAGGTGGGGGTCAAGTTCGCCCACGAGGTGCACCCGAGCGAGATCGCCTACGACTACTGGACCACCGTGCGCACGCTGGAGGCCATCGGGCACCGCGAGGCGTTCGGCCTCAACTGGGACCCCAGCCACATGGTGTGGCAGGACCTGGACCCGGTCAGCTTCCTCTGGGACTTCAAGGACCGGATCTACCACGTGGACTGCAAGGACACGAAGAAGCGCATGACGAACGGCCGCAACGGCCGCATGTCGTCGCACCTGCCCTGGGCGGACCCCCGCCGCGGCTGGGACTTCGTGTCGACCGGGCACGGCGACGTCCCGTGGGAGGACGCCTTCCGCATGCTCAACACGATCGGCTACGACGGCCCGATCTCCGTCGAGTGGGAGGACGCGGGCATGGACCGCCTCGTCGGCGCGCCCGAAGCACTCGAGTTCGTCCGCTCGCACGCGTACGACGCGCCCGACTCGGCGTTCGACGCCGCGTTCTCGACCCGCTGACGTACGCCGACCGACACGCCTGACAGGGAGGTACCACCCGAACGAACGGCCACCCGCCGTCGCGCCGCGACGGCGGCAGCAGTGTGTGAGGACCGGGCCCCGGACGAATGGGATGCGAACGAGGCCCGGCCGGCGTGACCAACTCGACGAGGAGCTGTATCACGGATGAAGACTATCCAGGCTCGCGCCCAGGCGCGGCAAAAGACGGTGTTCGCGGCGCTCGCGGCGACCGCGCTGGTCGGGGCGGCACTCGTTGCCACGCCGACGGCGTCCGCCCACGAGAACCACGACGAGAGCCAGGGTGTGGCCGCCGCGGCGGACACCGACTGGGGCAACTACGAGAAGATCCTGCTCACCAAGGACGTCGGGGAGCCGCTGGACATGGCGGTGCTGCCCGACCAGCGGGTGATCCACACGGCCCGGAACGGCGACGTCCGGCTGACCGACCCGGCCACGGGCGTCACGCGGGTCGTCAACACGCTCGACGTGTACGCGAACTCGGAGGACGGCCTCCAGGGCATCGCCCTGGCGCCCGACTTCGCCACGACCGGCCACGTCTACCTCGTGTACGCGCCGCGGGACGCCGACGGCAACGGCGAGGCGGACACGCCGTCGGGCAACGCGCCCAACACGCTGCCCGCCGGCGAGGACGCGAGCTACTGGGACCGGTGGGTGGGCGTGAACCGTCTGTCGCGGTTCACGTGGACCGGCAATGCGCTCGACCCCGCCTCGGAGCAGCCGATCCTCGACATCGAGGTGCAGCGCGGCCAGTGCTGCCACGTCGGTGCGGACATCGACTTCGACGGCGAGGGCAACCTCTACCTGTCGACCGGCGACAACACGCCGGCGAGCACGCCGGGCGCCAACGGCTACGCGCCGAACAACGACGCGCCGAACATGAACCCGGGCTTCGACTCGCGTCGCGGCGCGGGCAACACGAACGACCTGCGGGGCAAGATCCTGCGGATCGACGTCAGGGACGAGATCCCGGCCGGCGCGCCGCCGGGCGAGGGCAGCACCTACGACATCCCTGAGGGCAACCTGTTCGCCCCGGGAACGGAGGGCACCCGCCCCGAGATCTTCGTCATGGGCGTGCGCAACCCGTTCCGCATCGAGGTGGACCCGGAGACCAGCTCCCTGTCCTGGGGCGACTACGGGCCCGATGCCGCTGCGGCGAACCCCGACCGCGGGCCGATGGGCTACGTGGAGTGGAACGTCGTGGGCCTCGACGACCCGCACAACGCGGGCTGGCCCTACTGCCACGGCCCGAACGCCGCGTACAACGAGTGGAACTTCGAGACCGCGACACCCCGCGAGTTCTTCGACTGCGCCGCGCCGCAGAACAACTCCCGGTGGAACACGGGCCTGACCGACCTGCCGCCGTCGCGAGCGGCGACCGTGTACTACGGCGACCAGCCGGGGCAGCAGCCGCGCGACGAGCTCGTGAACTTCGGCTCCGGCAGCGGCCAGGCGCCCATGGGCGGCCCGGTCTACCACTACGACCCGGACAGCACGGCGCCGGGCAAGTTCCCGGAGGTCTGGGACGGCAAGGCGTTCTTCGGCGAGTTCTCCCAGGACTACTACGCGGCGTTCACCGTGGACTGGTCCACGCATCAGGTCGGCGAGATCGAGAACTTCTTCCCGAACGCCGAGCTGCAGGCGGCGGGCATGCCGATCAACGACAACCCGATGGACCTGGAGTTCGGCCCGGACGGCTCCCTGTACGTGCTCGAGTACGGCGACGGCTTCTTCCGCGCCAACCCGGACGCGGGCCTGTACCGGATCGACTACGCCGAGGGCAACAAGGCGCCGCAGGCGAGCTTCACGGCCACGCCCGAGTCGTCGTCCGAGGCGCCGCTCGAGGTCGCGTTCGACGCGACGGCGTCCAGCGACCCAGACGGCGACCCGCTCACCTACGAGTGGGACGTCGACGGTGACGGCACCTTCGACCTGACCGGGCCGGAGGTCACCCACACCTACACAGAGCTCGGCGTCTACACCGCGCGCCTGCGGGTCACCGACGGCAGCGGCAAGCGCACGCTGACCTCGACGTCGATCAGCGTCGGCAACCAGGCACCGGAGATCGTCGTCGACCTCCCGGCCGACGGCGGCTTCTTCGACTGGGGCGACGAGGTCGCCTTCGAGGTGTCCACCGAGGACGCCGAGGACGGCACGGAGACGGTGTGCGAGCGGGTCCGCTGGTCCTACGGCCTCGGCCACGACCAGCACGCTCACCCCGAGGTGTCGGGCACCGGCTGCACCGGCGTGTTCCCGACCGACCCCAACTCGCCGGAGCACGGCCCGAACGCGCACCTGTACGGCGCCGTCGTCATCACCTACACCGACAACGGGGCCAACGGCCTGCCGCCCGCCACGGGCGAGGCGACGCTGCGCCTGAACCCCAAGCTGCAGCAGGCCGAGCACGGGACCGTCGTCGGCGCCGAGGTGGTCCAGGACGAGGCGGCCTCGGCCGGCGCGTACGTGGACGGCCTCCGCCTGCGCGACTCGATCGCCCTGGAGCGGGTGAGCCTGTCCGGCATCGACAGCGCCACGGCGACGGTGCGCGGCAAGGGCAGGCTCCAGCTCCGCTGGGGCTCGCCCACGGCGAAGCCGTTCGCCGCGGCCAACGTGACGGCGCGCACCTGGCGGGACGTCGACCTGTCGTTCCGCGACCGGGAGCGCACGGGGACGCTCTACATCACCGCCCTCGGCGACCTCGACGTCGACGCGGTGACGATGGTCGGCGAGGGCGTCGGAACGCCCCCGGCGGCCGCACAGAACTCGGCCGGCCCGTCCGGGGCCGCTCGGACCGAAGGAGAGCAGTGATGGAACCACGCACCGACGTCGACCGCAGGAACTTCCTGAGGCTGGCCGGCGGCACCGTGGCCGTTGGCGCGGCCACCCTCGCCGGCGCGGCCCTCGCGGGCAGCGCCGCAGCCTCCACGCTCGCCCCGACGACGGCGGGCGCCACCGCGGCCGCCGGCAGGGGCCGCGTGCTCGTCCCGCCGGGCAACATCGGCATCCAGCTCTACTCGATCCGGGACAAGGTGTCCTCGCTCGGCTTCCGTGCCGTGTTCGAGCGCCTCTCGGCCATCGGGTACGCGGAGGTCGAGTTCGCCGGGTACACGCAGGGCCAGGTCGGGCCCATCACGCCGGAGGAGATCCGGATGCTGCTCGACGACAACGGCCTGCGCGCCGTCGGCTCGCACCGCGGTATCGCGGACTTCGCGAACAACATGGAGCGCGAGCTCGACATCGCCGAGATCCTTGGCACGCAGCACATCGGTACGGCCCAGGCCCCCACGGGGAACAACACCGTCGCCGGGTACCTCGCCGCGGCCGAGCAGTTCAACGGGTTCGGGGCGGCGGCGCGGGCTCGCGGGCTGAAGTTCTACCAGCACAACCACGACGGGGAGTTCCGGTTCGCCACCGACAACCCGGAGGTGCGCCTCTACGACGTCTTCTACGACAACACCGACCCGAGGAGCGTCTTCCTCGAGATGGACGTCTACTGGGCGTTCGTGGGCCAGCACCGGTACCCGGGCTTCGAGCCGGTGGACTACATCAAGCGCAACCCGCACCGGTACCCGCTCCTGCACCTCAAGGACGGCCAGGTGAACCCGGAGAGCGAGCAGGGCTACAACATGGTCGAGTTCGGGATCGGCGACCTGCCGTACACCGAGTTCCTCTCGGCGCTCCCCGGCGGGGGCAGGCGGCACGGCATCTGGGAGCAGGACAACGCCGCGACGACGCCCGCACCGGGCTTCCCGGCGGACTCGTTCGGGAACGCCCAGCGGTCGTACGTGGAGGTCCGCTCGCTGCGGAGCGGGCGCTGCTGAGTTAGCTGGTGGGTGAGGGGTGAGGGGTGAGGGTGTGGCCGGCGCCGGGCGGCGTCGGCCACACCTTTCTGCTGGCGAGGCCGGGCCTACGGCCGCCCGTGGAGCATGACGACGCCGTCGTGCTCCAGGCCGCCGACGAGGTAGGTGCGCGTGCCGACCACCTCGAAGCCGTGCTTGCGGTAGAAGGTCTGGGTGCGCCGGTTCAGCTCGTTGGCGTGCTCGTCACTGGTGGCCCACTCGCGGAAGTGCGCGGGGGTCAGCTCGTGCGCGATGTGGGCGGCCATCTCGGACGGCGACGTACCGGGCGGGCAGGCCAGGGGGAAGGTGAGGGCGGCGAGCCACGCGGCTTCCGCCGCCTCCTGGACGGCCGCCCTGCGCACGACGCCCGTACGCGCGGGGTTCTCGCTCTCCGCCGCGCTCCGGGCTGTCGAGATGTCGGGGCCGGCGGAGGACGGCGCCGTGGGCTCGGGTGTCACGGCACGAACGTACGCGGGTGACGGCGGAGGAGCGAAACCCGTACGGAAAAACCTGGTGCGCGAGCTGGCAAGGGACTACCGTCGGAGCAAGCAAGTCGGGAGCCCCCGGTCCATCGGCGTGGCTCCCGTCACAAGTGTTGTTCGATGTTGTCCCACGACTTCTCCAAGCACGTGCTGACCTGCGGAAACATCGTGTGGGGCAGGCCACGTGCGCTGAGTTGGCGTGCACGCGGGAACGTGTGTAATGTTCTCTGAGTCAGCCCGACGGGCAGACGGACACCAGCCGGGGACGGCAGGGTGGCCGCGCCGGGGTTGAAACCCACTTCGTAGGACCGGGGAGTTTTGTGACCCCTGGATTCGGAGGGGTAGCCATATTCGGCAGGCAGGTCGTAATTCCTTCTCGTTCGGAGAACAGAGGCGAATTTGATCAGCCGAAAGAATCTGGTAGATTGGAATAGCCCCGGGCAGGGTGCGATCGGTGAGATTGCAACTCTGGCGGTGTGTGTCGGTTGTTTGAGAACTCAACAGTGTGCTTGATAGTCAATGCCAAATTGTTTGTTGACTTCCGCGAGCGTGGTCTGCTGGCCCTGGATGGGGTTGGTGTGGTCGGGTTGGTGGGAGTTGTTTGGTTTGGGCGACTGATTTTTGTCAGTGGTCTGGCCGGTATCATTGAATGCTCGTGCCTTTGCCTGTTGTGGGTGGGGTGTGGGTGTTTTTCTCTTTTACGGAGAGTTTGATCCTGGCTCAGGACGAACGCTGGCGGCGTGCTTAACACATGCAAGTCGAACGATGAAGCGGTGCTTGCACCGTGGATTAGTGGCGAACGGGTGAGTAACACGTGAGCAACCTGCCCCCTACTTCGGGATAAGCCTTGGAAACGGGGTCTAATACCGGATATTCAGTATCTGCCGCATGGTGGGTTATTGGAAAGTTTTTCGGTGGGGGATGGGCTCGCGGCCTATCAGCTTGTTGGTGGGGTAATGGCCTACCAAGGCGTCGACGGGTAGCCGGCCTGAGAGGGCGACCGGCCACACTGGGACTGAGACACGGCCCAGACTCCTACGGGAGGCAGCAGTGGGGAATATTGCACAATGGGCGCAAGCCTGATGCAGCGACGCCGCGTGAGGGATGACGGCCTTCGGGTTGTAAACCTCTTTCAGCAGGGAACAAGGCCTCTTTTTGGGGTTGAGGGTACTTGCAGAAGAAGCGCCGGCTAACTACGTGCCAGCAGCCGCGGTAATACGTAGGGCGCAAGCGTTGTCCGGAATTATTGGGCGTAAAGAGCTCGTAGGCGGTCTGTCGCGTCTGGTGTGAAATCTCATGGCTCAACTGTGGGCTTGCATCGGGTACGGGCAGACTGGAGTGCTGTAGGGGAGACTGGAATTCCTGGTGTAGCGGTGGAATGCGCAGATATCAGGAGGAACACCGATGGCGAAGGCAGGTCTCTGGGCAGTTACTGACGCTGAGGAGCGAAAGCATGGGGAGCGAACAGGATTAGATACCCTGGTAGTCCATGCCGTAAACGTTGGGCACTAGGTGTGGGGCCAGTTCCACTGGTTCTGTGCCGTAGCTAACGCATTAAGTGCCCCGCCTGGGGAGTACGGCCGCAAGGCTAAAACTCAAAGGAATTGACGGGGGCCCGCACAAGCGGCGGAGCATGCGGATTAATTCGATGCAACGCGAAGAACCTTACCAAGGCTTGACATGTACGGGAACGCCCCAGAGATGGGGTTCTCTTTGGACACTCGTACACAGGTGGTGCATGGTTGTCGTCAGCTCGTGTCGTGAGATGTTGGGTTAAGTCCCGCAACGAGCGCAACCCTTGTCTCATGTTGCCAGCACGTGATGGTGGGGACTCATGGGAGACTGCCGGGGTCAACTCGGAGGAAGGTGGGGATGACGTCAAATCATCATGCCCCTTATGTCTTGGGCTTCACGCATGCTACAATGGCCGGTACAGAGGGCTGCGATACCGTGAGGTGGAGCGAATCCCAAAAAGCCGGTCTCAGTTCGGATCGGGGTCTGCAACTCGACCCCGTGAAGTCGGAGTCGCTAGTAATCGCAGATCAGCAACGCTGCGGTGAATACGTTCCCGGGCCTTGTACACACCGCCCGTCAAGTCACGAAAGTTGGTAACACCCGAAGCTCACGGCCCAACCCGTTTGGGAGGGAGTGGTCGAAGGTGGGACTGGCGATTGGGACTAAGTCGTAACAAGGTAGCCGTACCGGAAGGTGCGGCTGGATCACCTCCTTTCTAAGGAGCATGTCTCCACTACCGAGCCTTATGGGCTGGTGGTGGCAGAGGCCGCGCCCAGGCCGTGCGTGTCTGGGGTGGTTGCTCATGGGTGGAACATTGACGAAGAGTCACCTTCGGTGGTGACCCACGCTAGTACGCCGGTGCTTGTCACTGGTTGGAACACGGGGGTCGACGCCGGCGGGGCTTGCTGAGCACACTGTTGGGTCCTGAGGCAACCGGCCGCCTCGCGTCCCGCTCTCCCTGGTCTTCGGATCGCATGGTCTTCGGACGGGTGGGTGGGGGTGTGAGTGGTCGAGTGTTTCTGGAGGATACGGGTCACTGGGTCGTACGCAGACCAGCCGGCTGGACCGGTGATTGGTGTGTGCGGGATGCCTGGTGGGTTTGTCCGTTGCTTGAGAACTGTATAGTGGACGCGAGCATCTTTGAATGTTTCCAAGACCGCTCGCCGGTGTGACTGCATCCTGTTTTTGGGTTGTCCTGCTTTTGTGTGGGGTGGCTTGTGGGTGTGGTTGTCGGGTGAGTGTGTTGTCTTGGTTTCTGTGATTGTTTTGTTGTTGTTGAAGTTTTTGAGGGCACAGGGTGGATGCCTTGGCACTAGGAGCCGAAGAAGGACGTTGTAGCCTGCGATAATCCTCGGGGAGTTGGCAGACGAGCTGTGATCCGAGGGTCTCCGAATGGGGGAACCCAGCCGAAGTCATGTTCGGTTACCCGCGCTTGAATGTATAGGGCGTGTGGGGGGAACGCCGGGAAGTGAAACATCTCAGTACCGGCAGGAAGAGATATTCCGTGAGTAGTGGCGAGCGAAAGCGGATGAGGCCAAACCGTGCGCGTGTGATACCTGTCAGGGGTTGCGTGTGCGGGGTTGTGGGACCTTCTTCCAGGATCTGACAGTCCTGGGACCAGTGAGAAAGTCGTGTCATAGTCGAACCGGGTTGAATACCGGACCGTAGTGGGTGGGAGTCCCGTAGACGAAATGGCATGGCCTGGTGGAGGGGATCCCAAGTAGCACGGGGCCCGTGGAATCTCGTGTGAATCTGGCAAGACCACTTGCTAAGCCTAAATACTACCTAGTGACCGATAGCGGACAAGTACCGTGAGGGAAAGGTGAAAAGTACCCCGGGAGGGGAGTGAAATAGTACCTGAAACCGTGTGCCTACAATCCGTCAGAGCCTCGGCCCTTTGGGGTGTGGGGGTGATGGCGTGCCTTTTGAAGAATGAGCCTGCGAGTTAGTGCTCGGTGGCGAGGTTAACCCGTGTGGGGTATCCGTAGCGAAAGCGAGTCCGAACAGGGCGCCTATAGTCGCCGGGTCTAGACCCGAAGCGAAGTGATCTAGCCATGGGCAGGTTGAAGCGCCGGTAAGACGGCGTGGAGGACCGAACCCACCAGGGTTGAAAACCTGGGGGATGACCTGTGGTTAGGGGTGAAAGGCCAATCAAACTTCGTGATAGCTGGTTCTCCCCGAAATGCATTTAGGTGCAGCGTCGCGTGTTTCTTGCCGGAGGTAGAGCTACTGGATGGCTAATGGGCCTCACCAGGTTACTGACGTCAGCCAAACTCCGAATGCCGGTAAGTCGTAAGCGTGGCAGTGAGACTGCGGGGGATAAGCTCCGTGGTCGAGAGGGAAACAGCCCAGATCACCGGCTAAGGCCCCTAAGCGTGTGCTCAGTGGGAAAGGATGTGGAGTTGCACAGACAACCAGGAGGTTGGCTTAGAAGCAGCCACCCTTGAAAGAGTGCGTAATAGCTCACTGGTCAAGTGATTCCGCGCCGACAATGTAGCGGGGCTCAAGCACACCGCCGAAGCCGTGGCACTCACATTGCGTTAGATCGCAAGCCCAGCATGCGCCCTTGTGGTGTGTGTTCAGGTGTGTGGGTGGGTAGGGGAGCGTCGCGTGGCCAGGGAAGCTGCAGGGTGACCTAGTGGTGGAGGCTACGCGAGTGAGAATGCAGGCATGAGTAGCGAATGACGGGTGTGAATCCCGTCCGCCGAATGACCAAGGGTTCCAGGGCCAGGTTCATCCGCCCTGGGTAAGTCGGGACCTAAGGCGAGGCCGACAGGCGTAGTCGATGGACAAGGAGTTGATATTCTCCTACCGGCGAAGTACCGCCCATACCGAGCCCGGTGATACTAACCACCCCAAACCAGCACACTGGTCTTCGGACCGGACCGTTGGGGAGGCGTGGGACCTGATCCGGTAGTAGGTAAGCGTGTTAACAGGGGTGACGCAGGAAGGTAGCCAGGCGTGGCGATGGTTGTCCACGTCCAAGGTCGTAGCCCGACACCTAGGCAAATCCGGGTGTCATACAGGGTGAGAGCTGATAGTGACCGCAGTAGCGGGAATCTGGTGATCCTATGCTGCCTAGAAAAGCCTCGACGCGAGGGACTAGCCGCCCGTACCCTAAACCGACTCAGGTGGTCAGGTAGAGAATACTAAGGCGATCGAGCGAATCGTGGTTAAGGAACTCGGCAAAATGCCCCCGTAACTTCGGGAGAAGGGGGGCCTGAACCGTCCAACCCCTTTTGCGGGTGAAGGCGGGGTGGGCCGCAGAGACCAGGGAGAAGCGACTGTTTACTAAAAACACAGGTCCGTGCGAAGTCGCAAGACGATGTATACGGACTGACGCCTGCCCGGTGCTGGAAGGTTAAGAGGACGAGTCAACCCTTGGGTGAAGCTCAGAATTTAAGCCCCAGTAAACGGCGGTGGTAACTATAACCATCCTAAGGTAGCGAAATTCCTTGTCGGGTAAGTTCCGACCTGCACGAATGGCGTAACGACTTCTCCGCTGTCTCAACCGCGAACTCGGCGAAATTGCACTACGAGTAAAGATGCTCGTTACGCGCAGCAGGACGGAAAGACCCCGGGACCTTTACTATAGCTTGGTATTGGTGTTCGGTGCGGTTTGTGTAGGATAGGTGGGAGACTATGAAGCTCGGGCGCCAGCACGGGTGGAGTCGTTGTTGAAATACCACTCTGATCGCTTCGGATGTCTAACCTCGGACCATGATCTGGTTCAGGGACAGTGCCTGGTGGGTAGTTTAACTGGGGCGGTTGCCTCCTAAAATGTAACGGAGGCGCTCAAAGGTTCCCTCAGCCTGGTTGGCAATCAGGTATCGAGTGCAAGTGCACAAGGGAGCTTGACTGTGAGACCGACAGGTCGAGCAGGGACGAAAGTCGGAACTAGTGATCCGGCCATGGCTTGTGGAAGCGTGGTCGCTCAACGGATAAAAGGTACCCCGGGGATAACAGGCTGATCTTGCCCAAGAGTCCATATCGACGGCATGGTTTGGCACCTCGATGTCGGCTCGTCGCATCCTGGGGCTGGAGTAGGTCCCAAGGGTTGGGCTGTTCGCCCATTAAAGCGGTACGCGAGCTGGGTTTAGAACGTCGTGAGACAGTTCGGTCCCTATCCGCTGCGCGCGCAGGAAACTTGAGAAGGGCTGTCCCTAGTACGAGAGGACCGGGACGGACGAACCTCTGGTGTGCCAGTTGTTCCGCCAGGAGCATGGCTGGTTGGCTACGTTCGGAAGGGATAACCGCTGAAAGCATCTAAGCGGGAAGCCTGCTTCAAGATGAGGTTTCCACACCCCCTCGGGGGTGGGAGGCGCCCAGGAGATGACTGGGTTGATAGGCCGGATGTGGAAGCAAGGACCAACGACTTGTGGAGCTGACCGGTACTAACCTGCCAACAACTTCAACACCCCCAACAACACGCCCAAAGAACGTTTCTTGGCTGTTCGCGTCCACTATGCGGTTCCCGGGCCACGGGCACCAACCCCCACCCCCCACACCCCCCTCTTCGAAGGCGGGTCACCGGGGGTGCACACCAGCACCAGCACGACCGGTGCCGGGTGCGACTGTGACGGGGGGTTGCCTGGTGGTTTGACAAGGTTACGGTGGTCATAGCGTGGGGGAAACGCCCGGTCCCTTTCCGAACCCGGAAGCTCAGCCCCACAGCGCCGATGGTACTGCCCTGGAGACGGGGTGGGAGAGTAGGACGCCGCCGAACACCCATTCAGCGAAGCCCCCGAGGCCATCCGGCCTCGGGGGCTTCGTGCTACCCAGATCAGGACGCCGACCGGTGCACGCGTTGCACAGATTTCACAGCGGACGGCCGGGAATCCGGGCGATCGAATCCCGTCCGGCGACTAGACTGGCGGCCATGTCCACCATCTCCCGTGACGAGGTTGCGCGCGTGGCCGCGCTGGCACGGATCGACCTGCGACCGGACGAGCTCGATCGCCTCGCCGGTGAGCTCGACGTGATCGTCGAGTCCGTCGCTCGCGTGAGCGAGGTCGCCACCGCAGACGTGCCCGCAACGAGCCACCCCCTCCCGCTGACGAACGTGTTCCGAGACGACGTGCCCGAGGCCGCTCTGCCGGTCCAGGACGTGCTGGCCGGTGCCCCGCAGCAGGAGAACGGACGGTTCGCCGTCCCGCAGATCCTCGGCGAAGAGTGATGGGAACCCACGACATGAGCAGCGACATCACGCGCCTCAGCGCGTCCGAACTCGCGTCCTCGCTGACCAGCAAGGACCTCTCCAGCGTCGAGGCCACGCAGGCCCACCTGGACCGCATCGCCGCCGTCGACGGCGACCTGCACGCGTTCCTGCACGTCTCCTCCGAGGAGGCGCTGGCGACCGCCGCCGACGTCGACGCGAGGCGCGCCGCCGGCGAGGAGCTGCACCCGCTCGCCGGTGTGCCGATCGCGGTCAAGGACGTCGTGGTGACCAAGGGTCTGCCCACCACCGCGGGATCGAAGATCCTCGAGGGCTGGATCCCGCCGTACGACGCGACCCTCGTGGAGCGCATCAAGGCCGCAGGCCTGCCGATCCTCGGCAAGACCAACATGGACGAGTTCGCGATGGGCTCCTCGACGGAGCACTCGGCGTTCGGCAACACCAAGAACCCGTGGGACCTCGACCGGATCCCCGGCGGGTCCGGCGGTGGCTCCGCCGCCGCCGTGGCGGGCTTCGAGGCCCCGCTCGCGATCGGCACCGACACCGGTGGCTCGATCCGTCAGCCCGGCGCCGTCACCGGCACGGTCGGCGTGAAGCCCACCTACGGCGGCGTCTCGCGCTACGGCCTCATCGCCATGGCTTCCTCGCTCGACCAGGCCGGCCCCGTGACCCGCACGGTGCTCGATGCCGCGCTGCTGCACGATCTGATCGGCGGCCACGACCCGCACGACTCGACGTCGATCGACGAGCCGGTCCCCGGCGTCGTCGATGCCGCCCGGCAGGGCGCGACGGGCGACCTCAAGGGCCTCCGGGTCGGCGTCGTCAAGGAGCTGTCCGGCGAGGGGTACCAGGCCGGCGTGTCCGCGCGCTTCGACGAGTCCCTGGAGCAGCTGCGCGCGCTCGGCGCCGAGATCGTCGAGGTCTCGTGCCCCAGCTTCGGCTACGCGCTCGACGCCTACTACCTCATCATGCCCGCCGAGGCCTCCAGCAACCTGGCCAAGTTCGACGGCATGCGGTTCGGCCTGCGGGTCGAGCCGGCCGAGGGTCCGGTCACCGCGGAGCGCGTCATGAGCGCGACCCGTGGCGCGGGCTTCGGTGACGAGGTCAAGCGCCGCGTCATCCTCGGCACCTACGCTCTGTCGGCCGGTTACTACGACGCGTACTACGGCAGCGCGCAGAAGGTCCGCACGCTGATCCAGCGCGACTTCGCCGCTGCCTTCGACAAGGCCGACGTGCTGGTCTCGCCCACGGCACCGACCACGGCGTTCAAGTTCGGCGAGAAGCTCGACGACCCGCTGGCGATGTACCTCAACGACGTCGCGACGATCCCCGCGAACCTCGCGGGCGTCCCCGGCATGTCCCTGCCGAACGGCCTGTCCGACGACGGCCTGCCGGTCGGCTTCCAGATCCTGGCCCCCGCCAAGGCGGACGACCGGCTGTACCGCGTGGGCGCAGCCCTCGAGGCGGCCCTCGAGTCGCGCTGGGGCGGACCCCTCCTGAACAAGGCACCCGAACTCAAGACCACGGAGCTTGCCCGATGACTGTGCAGACACCCGCGACGGCGACGCCTCTTGTCGCCTACGAGGACGCCGTCCGCCGCTACGACCCGGTGCTGGGCATCGAGGTGCATGTGGAGCTCGGTACGCTCACCAAGATGTTCTGCGCGGCCGAGGTCGCGTTCGGCGGCGAGCCCAACACCCAGGTGACGCCGGTCAGCCTCGGGCTGCCGGGCGCCCTGCCCGTGGTCAACGGCAAGGCCGTCGAGTACGCGATCCGGATCGGCCTCGCGCTGAACTGCACCATCGCCGAGAGCTGCCGGTTCGCCCGGAAGAACTACTTCTACCCGGACGTCCCCAAGAACTTCCAGACCTCGCAGTACGACGAGCCCATCGCCCACGACGGCTGGATCGACGTCGAGCTCGACGACGGCGCGGTGTTCCGCGTCGAGATCGAGCGCGCGCACATGGAGGAGGACGCCGGCAAGAACACCCACGTGGGTGGCTCGACCGGCCGCATCCACGGCGCCGAGTACTCGCTGGTCGACTACAACCGCGCGGGCATCCCGCTCGTGGAGATCGTCACGCGGCCCATCGAGGGCGCTGGCGACCGTGCCCCCGAGGTCGCCCGGGCCTACGTCCAGACGCTGCGCGACATCTTCCGCGCGCTCGACGTCTCCGAGGCCCGCATGGAGCGCGGCAACGTGCGCGCCGACGTGAACCTGTCGCTCCGCCCGAGCCCCGACGCGCCGCTGGGCACCCGCACCGAGACCAAGAACGTGAACTCGTTCCGCTCGATCGAGCGCGCCGTCCGCTACGAGGTGTCCCGACAGGCGGGTGTGCTCGACGCCGGCCTCCCGGTGATCCAGGAGACGCGCCACTTCCACGAGGAGGACGGTACGACGTCGTCGGGCCGCGTGAAGTCGGACGCCGAGGACTACCGCTACTTCCCCGAGCCCGACCTGGTGCCCGTGGCCCCGAGCCGCGAGTGGGTCGAGGAGATCCGCGCGGCGCTCCCGGAGCTTCCGGTCACCCGCCGCCGTCGGCTCCAGGGGGAGTGGGGGTACGCCGACGCCGAGATGCGCGACGTCGTCAACGCCGGGGCCATCGACCTCATCGAGGCGACCATCGCCGCGGGCACCAGCGCCGCCGGTGCGCGCAAGTGGTGGATGGGCGAGCTGGCCCGCCGGGCCAAGCAGGACGAGATCACGCTCGCCGACCTGTCCGTCACCCCGGCGCAGATCGCGGAGCTCCAGGGTCTCGTCGAGTCCGGCCGCATCAACGACAAGATCGCCCGCCAGGTGCTCGACGGCGTGCTCGCCGGCGAGGGCGACCCCGAGGCCGTCGTCGTGGCGCGCGGCCTGGAGGTCGTGTCCGACGACGGCGCCCTGCTCACCGCGATCGACGAGGCGCTGGCGGCCCAGCCCGACATCGTCGAGAAGGTTCGCGGCGGCAACCAGGGGCCGGTCGGCGCGATCATCGGCGCGGTCATGAAGGCGACGAAGGGCCAGGCCGACGCGAAGCGCGTCCGGGAGCTGGTACTGGATCGGATTGGGCAGTGACGTCGCGAGACACGAGGCCAGGCAGGTGACCCGCGGACCTCACCTGCACGGCGACATGACGCGGCTGCGGCCCATCGAGGCGCGCGACGCGGAGCGCCTGTGGGAGGCGGTCCAGGACCCGGAGGGCACCCGGCTGACGGGGACCACTGCCGTCTTCACGCGGGACCAGATCGACGAGTGGGCGAGCACGGTCAGCGACCGGCCCGGCCGCTACGACTGGGCCATCTGCCCGGCCGCGATGCGGGAGGGCAAGCCGGTCAGCGACGACATGATCGGCGAGATCGTCCTCAACGACATCGACGAGGACGTCCGCTCGGCGAACCTGCGGCTCCAGCTCCTGCCGAACTACCGGGGCCGCGGGTACGGCCGGGAGGCCATCCTGGAGGTCCTGCGGTTCGCGTTCGACGGCGCGGGCGGCGAGCCGGGGCCCGGCCTGCACCGGGTGAGCCTGGACGTGCTCAGCATCAACCCCCGCGCGCAGGCCCTGTACGAGTCGCTCGGCTTCCGCGAGGAGGGCCGGCTGCGGGACGTCCACCGCGACGGCGACGCCTGGGTCGACGCCGTCGTGATGAGCATCCTCGAGGACGAGTACCGGGCACTGCGCGACTGAGCCGCGCGGGGGCCCCGGGGCCCGGCCTGCAGTCGTCCGGCACGGCACCCGAGCCCGGACGCCGGGCGACGGCGGATCGACGGCGGGCCGGCGAAACCGGCGAGCGACGGCCCAACCGGCTGCCGCCCGGCTCAGACGATCCGGCCGCCCGTGATGTAGTCGGTGAGCTGGTCGCGCTCGGCCTGCACCTCGGCGATCCGGTGCTTGACCACGTCGCCGATGCTCACGATCCCGGTCAGCCGGGCGTCGACGAGCACGGGGACGTGCCGGACCCGGTGCTCCGTCATCACGGGCATCAGCTCGTCGAGCGTGGCCTCGGGCCCGCAGGTGTGCACGGCGGCCGTCATGATCGCCTCGACCGTGCCGTCGAGGATCTCGTCGCCGTCCGAGTGCAGCCGGCGGACGACGTCCCGCTCGCTGACGATCCCGTCGACCCCCACGCCGTCGTCGGACACCACGACCGCACCGATGCCGTGCTGGGCGAGCAGGGCGAGCAGCTCACGCACGCTCCGGTCCCTGGGGATGGTGACCACCGAACTGCCTTTGCGCCGCAATGCTTCTGTCACCCGCATTCGAGCACCTCCGTCGCGTGGACGCCCGTCACCGCTTCTTTGCGGTTCCTTGTACGACGGTACGGCACATCGTGGGGGTTCAGGTAGGGGTGAAAGGCAATGCCTCGGTGCGAAGCAACGCCGGGCGCGAAGGGACGGGATGCGGTGCCGCCGCCGCATCCCGTCCCGGCTAGCTGGGCCGGTGCGTCAGGAGCACGTGGCCGTCGGCAGGGCGTTGCTGCCGTTCTTGTAGAGCGTGATGCCGAAGTTGTTGCCCGACCCGTTCGGTGTGGCGGTCAGCGTGCCGGTGCTGCCGGTGACGTTGGCGTTCCAGCTGTTCTGCAGGGACTGGCCGCCGGTGAGGGTGATCCGCGTGGTCCAGCTGCTGGATCCGCTGACTGAGAGGTTCACGTTGAACCGGTCGCTCCACTCCTGGCCGCGGGTCACGCTGACGGTGCACGAGGTGCCGCCGCCACCGCCCCCGCCGGACGTGCCGATCGTGATGTTGGAGCTGCCGCTGCTCTGGTAGCCCTCCGTCGCCATGATCTGGTAGTCGTGGTTGCCCAGGTTCATGCCGCGCGCGGCCCACGCGTCGAAGTGCGCGCCCGCCGAGATGGTGCCGCCGGTGCGCCGCTGCTGGCGGACGCTCCAGTACTGCGGGAACGTCGAGTTGTTGCCCTCGATGGACGGGGCGTTGTAGCGCATCGTCCGGTAGATGTCGTACGTGCCGCCGTCGGTGGTGACGGTGCCCTGGAACTCGCCGGTGGGCCGGTAGGTGCCCCAGTTGTCGACCACGTAGTACTCGACGAGCGGGCTCCTGGTCCACCCGTAGAGCGTGAGGTAGGCGTTCCCGGACGGGTTGAACGTGCCGGAGTAGGTCACGTTGCGGCGGCCGCCGGTGGCCCAGCCCTTGCCGGCCACGAAGTTGCCGGTGTTGCTCCACTGGGTGGAGTAGTTGCCGCCCGACCCGAGGTTCATCGAGACGGTTCCCGGGGCGTCCGTCCAGAACGAGTAGAAGTACCCGCCGTGGTTGCCGGTCTCGTTGCGGTCCACCGCCGCGGCGGGGACGGAGGTCGCCACCATCCCGGCCGCGAGCAGCGCCATCGCGGCGCCGATACCGGCGAGGGTCCGGAGCAGGCGGCCGCGTGGCTGGGGCCCGGATCGAGTGGTAAACGATTTCGAGTTGGTAAACGTTTTCGCCATGTCGCACCTCGTTGTACGTAGCAGTGCACGGATACAGGTGTGCTGGGTCCGGGCCCTGAGCGGCGGCGTTCAGGGAGCCGGCATCGGTGCAGGCTGGCCGACGCTTTCGACGTCGGCGGCCTGCCGCGAGACCCAGTGTGCCCAGGGCGCAAGGCCGGGTCAAGAGGGCGCCACGGAACTCTCTGCCTGCCCGGGGCGCGTCCGGACCGGCGGGCCGGCTCGGCGGAGGGTCACCCTGTGGACTCCTGGTGTCCGTCCGGCGATACCGGAGGTAGCGTGACGAGGCCGCTCGACCGCATCGTGTGCGGCCAGATCGTGTGCGGCCACCCAGCATCGAAGGAGCTGAACCGTCATGAGTCGTCCCCTGCGCTCCCGGACCTCCACCCACGGCCGCAACATGGCCGGTGCCCGCGCCCTCTGGCGGGCCACCGGCATGGGTTCGGAGGACTTCGGGAAGCCGATCATCGCGATCGCGAACTCGTACACGCAGTTCGTGCCGGGGCACGTACACCTCAAGGACATGGGCGACCTCGTGGCCTCGGCCGTGCGCGAGGCGGGCGGCGTCGCCAAGGAGTTCAACACCATCGCCGTCGACGACGGCATCGCGATGGGCCACGCCGGGATGCTCTACTCGCTGCCGAGCCGCGACCTGATCGCCGACTCGGTGGAGTACATGGTGCAGGCGCACACCGCCGACGCGCTGGTGTGCATCTCCAACTGCGACAAGATCACGCCGGGCATGCTCAACGCCGCGCTGCGGCTGAACATCCCGGTGATCTTCGTGTCGGGCGGCCCCATGGAGGCCGGCAAGGCGGTGGTTGCCGACGGCGTCGCGAAGACGCCGCTGAACCTCATCAACGCGATCAACTACTCGGCCGACGAGAACGTCGACGACGCGGCGCTCGGCCTGGTCGAGGAGAACGCCTGCCCCACGTGCGGCTCGTGCTCCGGCATGTTCACGGCGAACTCGATGAACTGCCTCACCGAGGCGCTGGGCCTGTCGCTGCCGGGCAACGGCTCGACGCTCGCGACGCACGCCGCCCGCAAGGAGCTGTTCCTGGAGGCCGGCCGCACCATCGTGGACCTGGCCCGCCGGTACTACGAGGACGAGGACGACTCGGCCGCGCCCCGCGGGATCGCCACCAAGGCGGCGTTCTCGAACGCGATGGCGCTCGACGTGGCCATGGGCGGCTCGACCAACACGGTGCTGCACATCCTGGCCGCCGCCCAGGAGGCCGAGGTCGACTTCACGCTGGCCGACATCGAGGACATCAGCCGCCGGGTGCCGTGCCTGTCCAAGGTGGCGCCCAACCACCCCGACTACCACATGGAGGACGTGCACCGGGCCGGCGGCATCCCCGCGCTGCTCGGCGAGCTCGACCGGGGCGGTCTGCTCGACCACGACGTCACCTCCGTGCACACGCCCACGCTGCGCGCGTGGCTCGACGACTGGGACATCCGCGGCGGCAAGGCCACCGACCGGGCGCTCGACCTGTTCCACGCGGCGCCGGGCGGTGTGCGCACCACGCAGGCGTTCTCGACGTCGAACGTCTGGGAGTCCCTGGACACCGACGGCGCCAGCGGCTGCATCCGCGACATCGAGCACGCCTACACAGTCGAGGGCGGGCTGGCCGTGCTGCGCGGCAACCTCGCCGAGGACGGCGCCGTCTTCAAGACGGCCGGCGTCGACCCGGACGTGTTCCACTTCGTCGGCACGGCGCTCGTGTGCGAGTCGCAGGACGACGCCGTCGAGAAGATCCTGACCAAGCAGGTCAAGCCGGGCCACGTTGTCGTCGTGCGCTACGAGGGGCCCGCCGGCGGGCCGGGGATGCAGGAGATGCTGTACCCGACGTCGTTCATCAAGGGGCGCGGGCTGGGCAAGCAGGTCGCGCTGATCACCGACGGCCGGTTCTCCGGTGGGTCGAGCGGCATCTCCGTCGGGCACATCTCCCCGGAGGCGGCCGCCGGCGGCACGATCGGCCTCATCGAGGACGGCGACGAGATCGAGATCGACGTCGACACGCGCATGATCCGGGTCAACGTGCCCGATGAGGTGCTGGCCGAGCGGCGCGCCAAGATGGAGTCGTCGGAGCGGCCGTGGCAGCCCGTCGCCCGCGACCGGTACGTGTCCCCGGCGCTGCAGGCCTACGCGGCCCTGGCGACGTCGGCCGACCGGGGAGCGGTGCGGGACGTGGCGCGACTCCGGCGCGGCTGACGGCTCCCGAGTGTCGGAGTCTCGTGCCATGGTGGTGTGTGACCCGGACCGCACGGCGCAGGGAGGCCGTGCCGGCTGACGAGCGCGACGCAGACGAGAGAAGGGCGACCCATGAGTGACGCGATCACGGCTGCCGAGTTCACCGCGGCGGAGGGCACCGACGACTGGCGGGTGCTGAGGGACTCGGCGCTCGCGCGGTTCACCACCCGCTCGTTCGCCACGGGCCTCGCGCTGGTGGCTCGCATCGGCGAGCTGGCCGAGTCCGCGAACCACCATCCGGACGTCGACCTGCGCTACGGGACCGTCACGGTCCGGACCTGGTCGCACGACGTCGGCGGGCTGTCCGAGCGGGACCTCGGGCTCGCGCGGTCGATCTCCGCGGCGGCCCGCGTGTTCGGCGTCGCGGCGGACCTCACCGGGCTGCGGGACGTGGCGATAGCGGTGGACGCCGTGGTCGGCTCGGCGGTCCAGCCGTTCTGGCAGGCGCTGCTGGGCCACGACGCGCAGCCGGACCAGGGCGGGAACGCGGCCGCCGACCGGCTGCTCGACGCGGACGGGCGGCTGCCCGCGTTCTGGTTCCAGCAGTCGGACGAGCGGCGGGAGCAGCGGGGCCGCATCCACGTGGACGTCTGGGTGCCGCACGACCAGGCCGAGGAGCGCGTGGCGGCGGTGGTCGCAGCGGGCGGGCGGCTCGTCACCGACGAGTTCGCCCCGTCCTGGTGGGTGCTGGCCGACGCCGAGGGGAACGAGGCGTGCGTCTGCACGTGGCAGGGCGAGTTCTGAGGAGCCGGGTGAGAAAACAGGGTGAGCCGCGGGCGCCCGGCGAGTAGGGTCTTGCGTTTGTGCGCTCGCTCCCGTCCCCGGCCAGGAACCCGTACCTGCGGTTCCTGGTAGCCGGTATCCGGGGGCAGTCGGCCTACCCGCTGGCGACGCTGGCGGGCCTCGTCGCGAACACGACGTTCGGCCTGCTCAAGGGCGGGATCATGGGCGCGGCCGTCGAGAGCTCCGGCGGTGAGCTCGCCGGCTACTCCGCTGCCACCATGGCGGCGTTCGTCTGGCTCGGGCAGGGGATGCTCGGGTCGGTGAACATGTGGGGCGGCAGCGACCTGCAGACCCGGATCAAGTCGGGTGACGTGGCCGTCGAGTTCCTGCGGCCGGTGAGCGTCCAGGCGGCGCACATCCTGACCGACGTCGGCAAGGGGCTGTTCGCCCTGCTGCCGCGCGGGCTGCCGAGCGTGGTCATCGGCGTGCTCGTCTCGGCCATGGCCCTGCCGCCCGACCCGGCCGCCTGCGCGCTCGGCCTGCTCAGCCTCCTGGTCGGCATCACGGTCTCGCACGCCACCATGTACGCGGTGGCCACGTCGGGGTTCTGGCTCGTGGAGACCCGCGGCGTCAGCGTGCTCTACATGGCGCTCTCCGGGCTGTTCGCCGGCCTGTACACCCCGATCTACCTGTTCCCGGACTGGCTGCTGACGGTGGCGCTGCTCACGCCCTTCCCGTCGATGATGCAGCTCCCGATCGACGTGCTCGCCGGGCAGGCCACCGGTGCGACGGCCTGGCAGCACCTCGGCGTCCAGGTGGTGTGGCTGGTGCTCGTGCTCGCCGTCGGACACCTGACGACGCGGGCCGGACGCCGCAAGCTGGAGGTGCAGGGTGGCTGAGCCGGAGCGGAGCCGCAGGCTCGGACGCCGGCGGCCGCCGGCCGGGCCGGAGGCGCGGCGCAGGGGGAGGGCCGCCGAGGCCCTCCGCGCCTACCGGGCCGTCATCGCGAGCCGGGCGCGCTCGCAGGCGAGCCATCGCGCGAGCTTCCGGATGGACCTGGTCGGCGCGCTGCTCGTCGGGACCATCGAGTTCGCCGAGATCTGGGTGCTCTACGCGGCGACCGACCAGATCGGCGGGTTCACGCTCGCGCAGATCATGCTGGTGTTCGGCCTGTCCGACCTGGCCTTCTCCCTGGCCGACCTGGTCGCGGGGCACTGCGACCACCTTCCGCTGTACGTGCGCGCGGGGACGCTCGACGTGTTCTTCCTGCGGCCGCAGCCGGTGCTGGCGCAGCTCGTCACGAGCGACCTCAGCCTGCGCCGGATCGGGCGCTGCCTGGTGGGCGGGACGTCGCTCACGGTCGGCCTGGTGCTCAACGACATCGACTGGAGCGTTGGCACCGTCGCGCTGCTGGTGCTGGCCCTGCTGTGCGGGTTCGTCATCTTCACCGCGCAGTTCGTCACGGCCGCCGGCCTGCAGTTCTTCCTGATCAACGGCGCCGAGATGACCAATGCGTTCGTGTACGGCGGCCGGTACGCGGCCACGCAGCCCGCGAGCGTGTGGCCGCGCGGCCTGCTGGTCGTGTTCGGCGCGGTCTTCCCGGTCGCTTTCGCCGCCTTCCTGCCGGTGTCGACCCTGCTCGGCGTGCCTGCCCTCGCCGGGCTGCCGACCTGGCTGGGCTGGTGCGCGCCGGTCGCGGCGCTCTGGGCCGTCGTCGTGGCCGGGCTGTGCTGGCGCTGGGGCCTTCGTCACTACCGAGGAGCTGGCGGATGAACGTCATCGAGACCGAGAACCTGACCCGCGTGTTCACCGGGCGGCCGGACCGGCGGAACCGGCTGCGGCGGCCCCGGCACGTCGCCGTGGACGGGCTGAGCCTGACGGTCGAGGCCGGCGAGTCCGTGGGCTACATCGGCGCGAACGGCGCCGGGAAGTCGACCACCATCAAGATGCTGGTCGGCATCCTGGTGCCCACGAGCGGAGCGGTGACCACGGTGGGGCTGCACCCCCTGAAGCAGCGCCGGGCGCTCGCACGCCGGGTGGGCGTGGTCTTCGGCCAGCGGTCCCAGCTCTGGTGGGACCTGCCGGTGCGGGAGTCGTTCTCGATCCTTGCGGCGATCCACTCCCTGTCCGCGGCCGACGAGCGCGTCAGGACCGCCGAGCTCGTCGAGATGCTGGAGATGGAGGAGTTCCTGAGCATGCCCGTGCGGCAGCTCTCGCTGGGGCAGCGCATGCGCGCCGAGGTCGCGGCCGCGCTGCTGCACCGGCCGGAGCTGCTGATCCTCGACGAGCCGACGATCGGCCTCGACGTGCTGTCCAAGCAGCGCCTGCGTGAGTTCCTCGTGGCGCAGCGGCGCGAGCACGGCACCACGCTGCTGCTCACCACGCACGACATGGGCGACGTCGAGCGGCTCTGCGACCGGATCCTCGTCGTGGACCACGGCAGGCTCGCGTTCGACGGCACGCTGGACGGGCTGGCCCGCACCGTGGGCGCGCGGCGCGAGCTGGTGGTGGACCTCGCGACCGCGAGCCCCGACCTGGTGGACCTGGTCGGGGCGGAGCACGTCCGCAGCGACTCCGGCGGCCTGCGCCAGCGCCTCGCCTTCGACCCGCAGCGTACGACGGCGGCGCGCGTGCTCGCGGCGATCTCGGAGCGGGTCGAGGTGCTGGACCTGTCGATCGAGGAGCCGGACATCGAGGACGTGGTGCGCGAAATCTACCGGGCGACGCGGTGAGGGCCCGCTCCTCTTGGCGGTGGTCGGCAGAATGTCAGGTGATCGGTACCTCGGAATGCCGACCACCTGACATTCTGCCGACCACCCGGATCCAGGATGATCCCGCGCGGCGGGCCTGGCGCTACTCTGTGCCGGGTGCTTCCCGAACCAGCCGTCGTGCTGAACCCGGTACCCACCCGCCCCGCCGAGTCCTCCGCGTCGTCCCGGAAGGCCCAGCAGACTCCCCGCCCCGTCGCTCGCATCGCGGATGTGGCGGTTCACCTGCCCGAACGCATCCGCGACGTGGCAGAGGCCGAGCGCGACCTGCACCGCAGGAACCCGAGGGTCGCGCCGCGCGTGCCGATGGTGTCGCGCCTGACGGGCGTGCGTCGTGTCCACGTGGCCGACGCCGACCAGCAGGCCTCCGACCTCGCAGCCGCCGCCTCCCGCACCGTGCTCGACCGCGCAGGCCTGGGGCCGCACGACGTCGACCTGCTGATCTTCGCGTCCGCCACCCAGGACATGATCGAGCCCGCCACCAGCCACATCACCGCCGCCAAGCTCGGCGTCCGTGCGCCCGTGATGGACGTCAAGAACGCCTGCAACTCGGTGCTCAACGGCATCGAGGTGGCCGAGGCGCTCATCGGTACGGGCCGGTACCGCCGCGTGCTCGTCGCGTCGGGCGAGATGCCGACGCGGGGCGTCCGGTGGGACGTGCCCGACCGGAGGACCTATGCGATGTCGGCGGCCGGCTACACGATGTCCGACGCCGGGGCGGCCGTGCTCGTCGAGGCGACCGATGTCGGGGGCGGGGCCGGGCGCAGCGCCGTGCTCGGGCGAGGGGACCTGCTCGGACGCGGGTATGTGCCTGAGCGCGGGCACGTCCTTGGGCGCGGAGACCTGCCTGGGCGCGGAGACGCGTCGGAGTCCGCCGGCTTCGAAGACGACCTGGCCGCCGAGCTCGCCGGCCTCGTCCGTGCGGAGAGCCCCGGGGCGCCCGAGCACTCCGGAACGGACGACCGGCCCTCCGGCATCCTCGCCTCGGTGTTCACCGCCGAGTCGCAGCACTGGGACGTCGGCATGCTGCCGGGCGGCGGCACCGTCAACCCGCGCGACCCCGAGCGCAGCTACTTCGAGATCGACGGGTCGCGGCTGCGCGAGGCGTTCCTCGCGCTCGGGCCCGGACCGGTGAACCAGGCCTTGGACCGAGCGGGCGTGACCATGGACGACGTCGCGCTGGTCGCCGTGCACCAGGTGGCGGTCGGCTACCTGGCCGATGTGCACCGGGCACTCGGTGTGCCGGCGGACCGCACGATCGTCACCGTGGCCGACCACGGCAACATTGCCTCGGCGACACTGCCGCTGCAGCTCGTGACGGCGCTGGAGTCCGGTTGCCTGCGGCGGGGCGACGTCGTGCTGCTGCTCGGCCTCGCGGGCGGGATCAGCATGGGCGCGATGGTGGTCCGATGGTGAGCCTCCGCCGTCGGAGCGGCGCTGCGGACGGCGCGGGCCGAGGGACGGGACCCGCACCGGGGGCGGTGCACGGCCAGGGCGCGGGAACGAGTAGGGCGCGCCTCGCCGTCGTCGTGCCGGCGCTGAACGAGGCTCACGAGCACGGGATCCTGCGCACGCTCGAGGCGCTGCACGCGCAGGAGGACGACGACTTCGACCTGGTGGTGGTCGACAACGGGTCCACCGACGGCACGCCCGACGTCGTGCGCAAGGCGATAGCGGACTGGGGGCGGCTGCGCTGGCACGTGGTCACCGAGGCCGAGAAGGGGACCGGGGCAGCCGCGGACACGGGGATGCGGGCCGCGATCGGGCTGGGGGCCGAGCTGCTCGCGCGGACCGACGCCGACTGCCTGCCGCCGCCCCGGTGGACCCGCGCGGTGCGCGAGGCGTTCGCGTCGGGCGACGAGCTGGTCGCGGGGCGGCTGGTGCCGCGGACGGACGACCTGCCGGTGTCGCGGTTCCAGCAGAGTGTGCTGGCGGCGGCGCTGTGGGCGTCGAGCGCGTTCGGCAAGGTCCGGCCAGGCAACCGGGGCGAGGGATACCTCGGGCCGTACGTGATGACGCCCGGCTGCAACATGGCGATCACGGCGTCCCTGTACGAGCGGGCCGGCGGGTTCCCGCGCACCCGGATCGAGGACGTGCACGAGGACCGCGCGCTCGTCAACGCCGTGCGGCGGCTGACCACGCGGTACGCCGAGCATCGCGAGGTCTGGGTGCGCGCCTCGACCCGGCGCGTGCACGCGTGGGGCCTGGTGCGCACGCTCGCCTGGTACGCGGACCACCGCTACCGGCCCGAGGTGGTGGACATCCGATGAGGGCGGCCCTGCCGATGCGCCGCACCGGGCTCGCCGAGGCACGGCCCCGGAAAAGTGTGCCACGCAGCAGGGTTCGCACGTCGCTCGGCGGGCGGCCGGACGACGTCGGCGCGCCCGCGCCCGAGGCGCTGTGGGAGGAGCACGTGCAGCGCGCCGCGCACCCGCTCGCCTATCCGGCGCTCCGGTCGGTGCGGCACCGGCCGGTGGTGCGCGTGCCGCGCATCGGGGTGGTCGTGAACGACGCCGCGCTCGCGCGCGAGGTGCTGCTCGACGCGGAGCACTTCTCGAAGGTGGGGCCGGGGGCGCCGTCGGACCTGTGGACGCCCGTGCTCGGGCCGTCCGTGCTGCTCAACATGGAGGGGGCAGAGCACGCCGCGCTGCGGCGCACGCTCGGTCCGCTGTTCTCGCCCCGTGCGGTGCGGCAGCTCGTGTCCGCGGACGGCGGGGGCGCCAGGGGTGGTGCAGAGAGCTCCGGCAGGACGGACGGTTGGAGCGGCGCGGACGAGTGGAGTGGCACGGACGGCGGAGGCGTGCTGCCCGAGCTGACCCGGCGGCTGGCCGCCGGGGAGACCGTCGACCTCGCGGCGGCGGTGACGGCGCAGGCCGGGGCGGTGATCTGCGGGATGGTCGGGCTGCCGCCGTCGGACCGCGCGGTGCGTGCGGCCATGGCCGCGGCGCGGACGATCACCGGGATGGTGCGGCTGCACCGCCGCGGGCTCACGCGGTCCCAGGTGGCACGGGCGCGCGACGTGCTGGCCAGGCTGACCACGCCGGCGCGCGCCGCCTACCGGGCCGGCGACCCGGCGACGGTGCCCGGACGGATGCGCGACCTGGGGCTGTCGGAACGCGAGGCGATGGGCGCCGTCGGGGCGTTCGTGCTCACCGGGACCGAGACGATCCAGTCGTTCGTGCCGCGGCTCGTGGCGATCGCCCACGACACGGGGTGGACCGGACGCCTGCTGGCCGACGACGCCGAGCTCCGGCGTCGTGCCGTCGAGGAGGGGCTGCGTGTCACCGTGCCGACGCCGGCGATGCTCCGCGCGGTGCGGGCCGACGGCGCGGTGGGCGGCGTGCCGGTCGCCGCGGGTGACCGCGTGGTGATCGCGACCCTGAACTGCTGCCGGGCGGCGGGCGGTTTCGACCCCGACCGGCCGGTGGATCCTGCCGTGCGGCACCTCTGGTTCGGTGCGGGCCCGCACTTCTGCCTCGGCATGCCGCTCGCGATGGCCCAGGTGGACGCGGTGCTGGACGCGCTCGCGGCGTCGGCGACGGGCGGGCGGGTGCCGGTCGTGGGGCGACGTCGGGTGGCGCGCGGCGTGCTGGTGCCGGCGTACCGGTCGCTGGAGCTGCGGCTGCGGAGTGGGGGCGGGCTGGACGGGCGCGAGCGTGGTGGGACGGCGGCGGTGGCGGAGGGATCGGCGTGAGGCACTTCCTGGACGACCTGTTCGCGGTGGCACGGGATGCGCCCGAGGTGGTCGCGATCCGCTGGTTCGGGGCCGACCGGTCGGGTGGCGGTCGGTCGGGTGGCGGGTGGTCCGGTGGCCGCTGGTTCGGCGGGCGGAACGACCCCAGCGGTGGTGGCGGTGGCGTTGCTGGCGGGCAGAGCGCTGCGCGGGCGCGCGAGGAGGTCACGTTCGGCGACCTGGCCGGGCGGGTGGAGCGGACGGCGGCAGGCCTGCGCGCGCAAGGGCTGGCCCCGGGTGACCGCGTGCTGTTCAGCATCCGGCCTCGACCCGAAGGGGTGGTCCTGTGCCTCGCGATCCTGCGGGCCGGTGGCGCCGTCGTCTTCGTGGACCCCGGCTCGACGCCCGAGCTGTTCGCCGCCCGGGTCGCCGCCGCCAAGCCGCGCTGGGCGGCGACGGAGGCGCTGCTCTATGCGGCGTCCTCAGGTCCGCTGCGGGGGATCGCGCGGTCGCGCGGGCTGCTGCTTCCCGACTACGGGCGGCTGCCCGTGCGGCACCTGTACACGGGGCGGTGGCTCCCAGGGGTGCCGCCCGGTGCGCGCCGGGTCGCGAGCCTGTGGCGCGGGGCGGGTGGGCAAAGGCCGGAGGGATCGGTCCATGACGAGGAGGACCGGGAGGCGCTCGTCGTGTTCACGTCCGGGACGACGTCCGACCCCAAGGCCGTTGTGCACACCGTTCGGACGCTCGGCGGCATGCTCGGCCTGTTCGCGCAGGTCGGCGGGCTGCGGGCCGGTCAGCGGGCGTACACGGACCAGATGTTCCTCGGGCTTCCGGCGATCCTGGCCGGCGGCACGTGGGAGATTCCCGCGAAGGCGCCGAAGGACGCGCCGGAGGCCTTCGCGCGCGGCGTCGCGGGCGCCGACTCGTCGTTCCTCGTTCCCGCCGACGTAACCGCGCTGCTCGACGTCCTGGAGTCCCGTGCGGCCGACGGCGCGTCGGGCCCCGCCGTGCTGGCGGTTGGCGCGGCGCCCGTCACGGTCGCGCTGCTCGAACGGGGCCGCCGCATCCTGCCCGACACGCGCTGGCTCGCGGTCTACGGCGCGACCGAGATCCTGCCCGCCGCGGTGACCGACGCCGACGAGAAGATCGCGGCCGCGGCGGAGGGCGACCTCGTGGGGCGTCCGCTCGACGGTATCGGCGTCCGGATCGACACCGCCGTCGTCGACCTGGACGAGGACCCGACCACCCTGCACGTGGGCGCGCCGACGCCGGACGGCGGGCGCCCCGTGGGCGAGCTCGTGCTGACCGGGCCGTCGCTGATGGCCGGCTACCTGTCCGACCTGGACGCGGGCAAGCCGCGCGCGGCCGAGCACCGCACCGGCGACCTCGCCTACCAGGACGCCGACGGGCGGATCGTGCTGGTCGGCCGCAACCGGGACATGATCATCCGCGGCACGGTGAACATCTACCCGGGCCTGTTCGAGCCCCGGCTGCGGGAGCTGCCGGGCGTGGCCGACGCCGTCCTGGTCGGCGTCCCGGTGCCCGACGGCGACGAGCGGGTGGTCCTCGTGGTGACGGCGGAGGGCGGGCCGAGGAGCGCGGGCGCGCCGCGGCTCCGGACCGGGACCGATCTGGCCAGGGCCGTCGCGGAGCAGGTGGGGCGGGTCCTGGACCACGGGGCGCTGCCCGACCTGGTGGTCGAGGCCTCGCACGTGCCGGTCGCCGGCCGGTCCCGGAAGCCTGACCGTCGCGCACTCGTCAACTTGCTTTCACCCCTCACCGGTACAGTGCGCGCATGAAGGTGGCTGTGACCGGTTCGTCGGGCTTTGTCGGTAATGCCGTCGTGCGCGATCTTGCGGCGCACGGACACGAGGTCGTCGCGTTCTCGCGCCGCGTCCCTCGGCTGCCCACGGAGGTCCTGCACCAGGTGGCGCACCAGTTCTGGGACCTCAGGGACGGGCCGCTGGCCAAGGAGGACCGGCCGGAGGACGTCGACGCCGTCGTGCACTGCGGGGCGACCGTGGGCGACGGCGGTAGCCACGCCCGCGCGTGGGTGGTCAACGTCGAGGGCACGCGTGCGGTGCGCGAGACGTTCCCGGAGCCGCGGTTCGTGCACGTGTCTTCGGGCAGCGTGTACGACCCGCGCAAGCCGAGCGTCGCCGCGACCGAGGCCGAGGCGCCCGCGCACGGTTACCTCAACGCGTACGGTTCCACGAAGGCCGCCGCCGAGCGCTACCTGGCCGCCGACGCCGCGCGCGAGGACCGGGGGCCGATCATCGTGCTGCGGCCGCATGCGGTCTACGGGCCGGGCGACACGACCCTGCTGCCGCGGCTCGAGTCCGCGGCGATCGGCGCGTGGCTGCCGATCCCGGGCGGCGGCAAGGTGCGGCAGCACCTCACGCACGTCGAGACCCTCGCACGCGCGGTGCGGGCGTCCCTCGACGTCGACGTCGAGCCGGAGATCCAGGCGGGCCGGCCGCTCGTGGCCAATGTGGCCGACGCCCGGCCCGTGGACCTGGACCAGACGCTGGAGCTGCTGATGTTCGCCCGGTTCCGGCCGGTGCAGGTGGTGGGCATCCCGATCCGGCTGGCGAACGCGATGGCCTGGTTCGGCGAGCGCGTGGCCCGCTGGACCGGACGCGAGCCGCGCCTGTCGCGCTACGCCATCAGCCACCTCGCCATGGAGCGCACCTACGACCTCACCGTGCTGCGCGAACGCCTCGGCGTGGACCCGGCGCCGACGTCGCTGCACGGCGCGATGAGCTGGTAGCCCCTCGCTGGTTTTCGGACCCTCGGGTCGCCGGGGTGAACCGAGCGTCCGACACACCGAAGCGCATGTCCGGAATGCCCTACCCTGTGCGGGTGATTCCAGGGAGCGACGCCGCGATCGAGACGCTCGGGCTGCGCAAGACCTACCGGTCGGTGCGCGGGCGCGCCGTCGGCATCGACGGGCTGGACCTGCGGGTGCCGGTCGGCGGCGTGCACGCGCTCCTCGGACTGGCCGGCTCGGGCAAGACCACGACGTTGCGCCTGCTCACCGGCCTCGCCCGGCCCGAGGCGGGCGCCATGAAGATCTTCGGCACCCACGTCCCGGACGGCTTGCCCGACGTCGCGAGCCGCATCGGCGCCGTCGTCGGCGAACCGGGGTTCCAGGCCCGGCTGAGCGGACGGCGCAACCTGGCCCTGCTCGCGAGCGTGGCCGGCGTGCCGCGCGCCCGCGTCGACGAGGTGCTCTCCCGCGTCGTCCTCACCGACCGGGCCAAGGCCGCCTACGGCACCTACTCCGTCGACGAGGAGCGCCGCCTCGCGCTCGGGGCCGCCCTGCTGCGGGACCCGGAGCTGCTCGTCGTCGACGACCCGAGCGTGGGGCTCGACGCCGTCGGCACGCGCGAGATCCGGCAGGCCCTGCGCCGCCTTGCGGACCAGGGCAAGACCGTTCTCGTGGCCACCGGCGTGCTCACCGAGGCGCAGCAGATCGCGGACACCGTTACGGTGCTCGACGGCGGCCGGGTGCTCGCGCAGGGCCCCGTCGCCGACCTGCTCGGCGACGCCAAGGTCAGCGTGCGCGTGGGCGTCGACGAGCCGGCGAAGGCGGTCACGGCGCTGCGCGCCGCCGGCTTCAAGGTCCGGGCCGACGGCGATGCGCTGCACGTCGACGCCGTCGCCGAACCCGCCGACATCTCCAGGGCGCTGGCCAAGCAGAAGCTCTTCGCGAGCGAGCTGGTGCCGCAGCGTGAGGACCTCGCCGCCGTCGTCGGGCGGCTGCGGCCGGTCGTGGAGCCGACGCCGAAGCCGCCCAGCCGTGCCGAGGAGCGGGCCGCTCGCAAGGCGGCCGAGCGGAAGGCCGCGGAGCGGAAGAAGGCCGCTGACCAGCGCAAGGCTGACAAGGAGGCGGCGGCGAAGCGTGCGGAGGCCGACGCGCGGACGGCGGCGAAGGAGGCGTCACGCGCGGAGCGGGCGGCTGCCAAAGAAGTGGCGCGCGCGGAGCGGGCGGCTGCCAAGGAGGCGCGGAAGCCTGGGACGGCGGGCGGGGGTGCTGTCGCAGCGGCCGGGAGCCTCGTCGCGTCGGCCGGGGAGCGGGCGGCTGCGGCTGCGGGGAAGAGCGAGCCTACGGCCCCGGCGTCCGACGTGCCGCCGAAGCTGTCGGGGTTCGCCCGGCGGAGAGCGGAGTTCGACGCCAAGGTCGCGGAGAGGCAGGCGGCGGCGGACGCGCGGCTCGCCGAGCGGCAGGCGGCCGCCGAGGCCAAGGCGGCCGAGAAGCGAGCGGCCGCTGAGGCCAAGGCGGAGGCGAAAGCGGCCAGGGCGGCCGAGAAGCAGGCCGCCGCTGACGCCAAGGCGGCCGAGCGGCAGGCGGCGATCGACGAGAAGGCTGCCGCCCAGCAGGCCAAGGCCGACGCCAAACAGGCCAGAGCTGACGCGAAGCAGGCCAGGATCGATGACAAGGCTGCCAAGAGGCAGGAAGCCGCCGACGCTCGCGGGACCCGGCTCGCGGCCCGGAAAGAGGGCGCCAAGGCGCTGCTGGGTCGGCGTGCGGCAGAGACGTCGGGTGGCCAGGTCGAGCTGGGGGAGCGGAGCTCGGGCACGACGAGCGCCACGCCGAAGGGCGCGAGGTCGTCCGCCAAGGGTGTGTCGGAGGTGGCTGGTGTGGGCCGGGACGGAGCCGGTCGGGACAAGGCCGGGCGGGCCGCCGCGGAGCGCGACGACGCCGAGCCGGACGACATCCAGCCAGCCGACGTCGAGCGGGAGGATCCGAGCGGGGCGGGGCCGGACGACGTCGGACCGGACGGGGCCGAACTGGTCGACGCCGAACTGGACGAGGCAGGACCAGGCGCGTCCGAGCCGGGCGCTTCGCAGCCGACCGCGCAAGGCGACCAGGGCCAAGGGCAGCGGTCGGGGCACGAGGGGCAGCTGGGGACGGCACGGGGCCGGGGCAAGAAGCGTTCCAGAGGGAGACGATGATGGGGCTGCTGTGGGCCGAGCTGCGCAGGTTCGGCGCGCGGCCGGCGATCCGGTGGATCGCGGCGGGGATGCTGGGGCACGTGACCCTGGCGGTGGTGATGACGGCGTTCGCGCCGGGGGCGTCGACGCTCGACGCGATGCTCGACCAGGGGCAGATCTCGTTCTACGCGATGACGTCGGTGTTCCTCGCCTACCTTGCGGGCGTGCTGCTGGTGACGGGCGACGCGGCGTCGGGCGGGACGCGGGCCCTGCTCACCGTCGAGCCGCGTCGCGACCGGGTGTACTGGAGCAAGCTGGCGGCCGCCGGCCTGGCGGTGGTGCCGGGGGTGGCGGCGGCCTACGCGCTGCTGGCGTTAGGCATGTACGGGGTGCACGCGCGGGCCGGCGTGCTCGGCGGTCCGCCGTCGGACCTGGCGTCCGCGCTGACGTGGAGCGGCGTGCGGGTGCTCGCCCTCGCGGTGTGCGCGGCGGTCGGCGGTGCGGCGCTCGGCGTGCTCGTGCGGCGCTGGTGGGTGGCGGTGGCGCTCGCGGTGGGCTGGTTCCTGGTCGAGGAGCAGGGTGTGCTGGGCGGGTCCGCCGGGATGCGGGACTGGTTCCCGTTCACGAACGCGGACACCTGGGTGCGGGGCACGCGGACCGTGCTGTCCGGTGACGGGCTCCTGGCGGTCCCGCTGGTGCACAGCGCGGTGCTGCTGCTGGGCGTCACGGTGGTGCTGACGGTGCTCGGCCTGGTCGTGTTCCGGTACCGGGACGTGCGCTGAGCCGGTTGTCCCGGCCTTGGGTCTGGGGTCTGACACCGGCCCGGGACGGTGTGATTGAAACCCCCGTCCGTCTCGGATCGTGGGACCTTTGGCCCGCTGGGTGACACCGGCGCAGATTCGGCGTAACGTGCGTCACGTGCAGACGATCATTCTCGTAGTACTTCCTGAGCGCGCGGCCTAGGCCCCAGCACAGGCATCGTCCGCGCGCTCACCCTGGCAGTCCTTCTTACAGGACCCGGGGTTTTTTTGTTGTCACGAACGCTCGCTTTCGCCCCACGACGGGGCGCGACGGCAGGAGATCCGCATGACCGGTACACCGACACCCGCACAGATCGCCGCGCGCGCAGAGGCGCGTGACCAGGTCCGTACCGAGCTTCGGTCCCGCGTAGCCGGCAAGTCAGAGCCCGAGGCGGCGGCGCCCCGGGTCGGGCCGGAGGAGGTGACGGGGGCGCAGTCGATCGTCCGCTCGCTCGAGGAGGTCGGGACGGAGGTCGTCTTCGGCATCCCGGGCGGCGCGATCCTGCCCACGTACGACCCGCTGATGGACTCCGCCAAGCTCCGGCACATCCTCGTGCGGCACGAGCAGGGCGGCGGCCACGCGGCGTCGGGCTACGCGCACGCGACCGGCCGGGTCGGGGTGACCATGGCGACGTCGGGCCCTGGTGCCACCAACCTGGTGACGCCCATCGCGGACGCCCACATGGACTCGATCCCGCTCGTGGCGATCACCGGCCAGGTGGCGAGCTCCGCGATCGGTACCGACGCGTTCCAGGAGGCCGACATCGTCGGCATCACCCTGCCGATCACCAAGCACAACTTCCTGGTCACCGACCCGGACGAGATCCCGCGCACCATCGCGGAGGCGTTCCACATCGCGTCCACCGGCCGGCCTGGGCCCGTGCTCGTGGACATCGCGAAGTCCGCGATGCAGTCGCGCACCACGTTCTCGTGGCCGCAGGAGCTGAACCTGCCCGGCTACCACCCGGTGACCAAGCCGCACTCCAAGCAGATCCGCGAGGCGGCCAAGCTGCTGGCGACGGCGCGGCGGCCGGTGCTGTACGTCGGCGGCGGCGTGATCCGGTCGGGTGCGTCGGACCTGCTGCGCCAGCTCGTGGACCTGTCCGGCGCGCCGGTGGTGACCACCCTGATGGCGCGTGGCGCGGTGCCGGACAGCCATCCGCAGCACCTGGGCATGCCCGGCATGCACGGCACGGTGCCCGCGGTGGCGGCGCTGCAGAAGGCCGACCTGGTCTTCGCGCTCGGCGCCCGGTTCGACGACCGCGTGACCGGCAAGCTGTCGAGCTTCGCCCCGCTGGCGGCGATCGTGCACGCGGACATCGACCCGGCCGAGATCGGCAAGAACCGCGAGGCCGACGTCCCGATCGTGGGTGACCTCCGCGAGGTCATCGGCGACCTGCTGCCCGAGCTCGCGAGGGAGCACGAGGCGCACGGCAAGCCGGACGTCGAGGGCTGGTGGCGGCAGCTCGACGAGTGGCGCCGCACCTACCCGCGCGGCTACACCGAGCCGGAGGACGGCAACCTCGCGCCGCAGCACGTGATCCAGCGCCTGGGCGAGCTGACCGGGCCGGAGGGGATCTACGTCGCGGGTGTGGGGCAGCACCAGATGTGGGCCGCGCAGTTCATCACCTACGAGCGGCCCAACACGTGGATCAACTCCGGCGGCCTCGGCACCATGGGCTACGCGATCCCCGCCGCGATGGGTGCCAAGGTCGGCCAGCCCGACCGGACGGTCTGGGCGGTGGACGGCGACGGCTGCTTCCAAATGACCAACCAGGAGCTCGCGACCTGCACGATCAACGACATCCCCATCAAGGTGGCGCTGATCAACAACAGCTCGCTGGGCATGGTGCGGCAGTGGCAGACGCTCTTCTACGAGTCGCGCTACTCCAACACCGACCTGCACACCGGCCACGGCACCGTGCGGGTGCCCGACTTCGTGAAGCTCGCCGACGCGTACGGCTGCGAGGGCATCCGCGTGGAGCGGGCCTCCGACGTCGACGCCGCGATCAAGCGGGCGAACGAGATCGACGACCGGCCCGTCGTCGTGGACTTCACCGTCTCGCGCGACGCGATGGTGTGGCCCATGGTCCCCGCCGGTGTGAGCAACGACGACATCCAGTACGCACGCGGCATCTCGCCGGCGTGGGAGCGAGAGGACTGACCCCCATGTCGAGGCACACCCTGTCCGTGCTCGTGGAGAACAAGCCCGGCGTGCTCACGCGCGTGGCCGGCCTGTTCGCCCGGCGCGCGTTCAACATCCACTCCCTGGCCGTCGGTCCCACGGAGCACGAGGAGATCTCGCGCATCACCGTGGTGGTCGACGTCGAGGAGCACCCCCTGGAACAGGTCACGAAGCAGCTCAACAAGCTCATCCACGTGATCAAGATCGTCGAGCTCGAACCCGAGTCGTCAGTGCACCGCGAGCTCCTGCTCGTCAAGGTGCGGGCCGACGCCGCCACCCGTACCGGGGTGCTGGAGGTCGTCGACATGTTCCGGGCGCGCGTCGTCGACGTCGTGCCGGAGTCCGTGGTGATCGAAGCCACCGGGCCCGCCGCGAAGCTCGATGCCCTGCTCGCGGCGCTGGAACCGTACGGTGTCCGTGAGATCGTCAAGTCCGGGATGCTGGCCGTCGGCCGGGGTGCCCGGTCCATCACCGACCGCGCGTTCGAGCGCGCGGTCCGGTCCGCGTGACACCGTCCCCTTCCACGCGATACCCCTTTCACCCGAGACTCTTTCCACCCGAGACATCAACTCAAGGAGCAAGAACCGTGGCTGAGCTGTTCTACGACGACGACGCCGACCTGTCGGTCATCCAGCAGAAGAAGGTTGCGGTGATCGGCTACGGCAGTCAGGGCCACGCGCACGCCCTGAACCTGCGTGACTCCGGCGTACAGGTGACCGTGGGCCTGCGCGAGGGCTCCGCGTCCCGCGTGAAGGCCGAGAACGAGGGCCTGGCCATCGCCACCGTGCCGGACGCCGTCCGGGATGCCGACGTCGTCGTGGTCCTCGCTCCGGACCAGGTGCAGCGGCACCTGTACGCCGAGGACATCGCGCCGAACCTGAAGGAGGGCGCCGCGCTCGTCTTCGGGCACGGCTTCAACATCCGGTTCGGCTACATCAAGCCCGAGGCCGGGCACGACGTGCTGATGGTCGCCCCCAAGGGTCCCGGCCACATCGTGCGCCGCGAGTTCGCCGACGGCCGCGGGGTGCCCGTGATCGTCGCGGTGGAGCAGGACGCGTCCGGCACCGCCTGGGACCTCGCGCTCTCGTACGCCAAGGCGATCGGTGGCCTCCGCGCCGCCGGCATCAAGACGACGTTCACCGAGGAGACCGAGACCGACCTGTTCGGTGAGCAGGCCGTGCTGTGCGGCGGCGCCTCGCAGCTCGTCCAGTACGGGTTCGAGACGCTGACCGAGGCCGGCTACCAGCCGGAGGTCGCGTACTTCGAGGTGCTGCACGAGCTCAAGCTGATCGTCGACCTGATGATCGAGGGCGGCATCGCCAAGCAGCGCTGGTCGGTTTCCGACACCGCGGAGTACGGCGACTACGTCTCCGGGCCGCGCGTGATCGACCCGCACGTGAAGGAGAACATGAAGGCCGTGCTGGCCGACATCCAGAACGGCTCCTTCGCGGCGCGGTTCATCGCCGACCAGGACGCCGGCGCCCCCGAGTTCAAGGAGCTGCGCGCCAAGGGCGAGCAGCACCCGATCGAGGCCACCGGCCGCGACCTGCGCAAGATGTTCGCGTGGATCAAGCCGTCCGACTCGGACTACGTCGAGGGTTCTGCTGCTCGCTAAGGCGTAGCGGCGCTCGGGGCAAGACCACGGACTGGAGGTCGGTTGCTCTGCGTAGACGATTGCTACGCAGAGCAACCGACCTCCAATCTGTTGTGTCACCTTGCGGAGGGCGTGCACCGTCCGGGTTACTGGTGTGGCGGTATTCGTAGTCCGCGGATACTGGCAGGATGTCCCCGTGACCGATGACGCGACGCCCGAGAGCACCGAGCGCGACCCCGAGCCGACCGAGTCCGAGTCGTTCGATCCTTCGACGTTCGATCCCGAGGCGATCCCCGTCGAGGACGAGGAGCTCGCCGCCGAGGTCCTCGACTTCTGGGCCGCCACCCGCCCGTACGCCGGCATGGCCAAGGCGAGCATCGTCGTCGGGCAGACGGTGAGCGAGACCGTGCCGCCGCAGGCCTGGTCGTTCGGCGACGAGCCGGAGCTCGCGGAGAAGCTGCTGGCCGCGGTCCTGGCGGGGGACAAGACGGCGACGTCGTCGGCGCTGTGGGACTACGAGGACGAGGGTGCGCCGCTGCCGGTGGTGGGCGAGCTGTCGATCCTGCTGGACGGCGAGCGCCACCCGCGGGCGCTGATCCGCACCACGAGCGTCGAGACCACCACGTTCGACGAGGTCGACGAGGACTTCGCCGCCGCGGAGGGCGAGGACGACCGCACGCTCGAGTCGTGGCGCGCGGGGCACGAGGCGTACTTCCGCCGGAACCTCGGCGAGGGCCGGGAGTTCGCGACGGACATGCCGGTGGTGTGCGAGCGGTTCGAGCTGCTCTACCCCAAGCGCTGACGGTTCCCTGCGGCGCAGGGAACCGGTCGCTCCGGGGCGGACGACGGCGGTGTCGGACCCGCGGCGGTGTTGAGCCAGGCCGGTGTTGAGCCTGGCCGGTGCCGGGCGTGGCCGGTGCCGGACCTGTAGGGCCAACCCGGCGACGTGGACGCCGGGGGCCCGTCGGGAGTGTCAGTGTCTCGGTCTAGCGTCTGGGTATCGGCTCGGTTCGCGGGTCGGAAGGCCGGGCGGAGGCCGGGTCGCAGATCGACACGGAGGGCGAGGACGATGGCGCTGCGCTGGTACTCGACGGTGGTGGAGTCCACCGACCACAAGAAGCTGGCCCGCTGGTGGGCGGAGGCACTGGGCTGGGAGGTCATCTTCGAGCTGGACTCGGAGTCGGTGGTCGTGCCGCCGTGGGCGCTGGAGCTCACGGAGAAGCTGGACTTCCATCAGGTGCCGCCGGGCTTCGTGTTCGTCCCGGTCGAGCACGAGAAGGCCGGCAAGAACCGCCTGCACTGGGACTTCGCGCCGCACACCAGCGACGATCGTGACGCCGAGATCGCGCGGCTGGTCGAGCTGGGCGCCACGGTCATCGACGTCGGGCAGCCCGCCGATGCGACCTGGACCGTTCTCGCGGACCCGGACGGCAACGAGTTCTGCGTGCTCTCGGCGCGGGACCAGTAGCGCGGGGGAGGGGTGCCGGGGCCGGCCCAGGGGCGCCGCGGCCGGCCCGGACGATGAGTTCTTGCCTCCGCCGTCGTCGGCCCAGCATGAGCACACACGTGAAGACCAAGAACCTCGCCGACCTCTACGAGCTCGCGCCCCTGGAGTGGGAGCCGGTCGCCGCGGCGCTCGCCGACATCGGGGACCAGGCCCCGGGCGGCCGGGGGCCCGACCGCCACTCGCACTGGCTCACCACGGTCAACGCCGACGGCAGCCCGCACACCACCGGCGTCGGGGCGTTCTGGGACGACGGCGTCTTCTACGTCGTGTCCGGCCGGGGCGTCCGCAAAAGCCGGAACATGGAGCGTGACCCGCGGTGCAGCATCGCCGTCGCGGCGGACGACTACGACGTCGTCGTCGAGGGCGTCGCCGAGCTGGTGACCGACGCCGCGACGGTCGCGCACATCGCGAAGGTCGCTGCCGACGGCGGCTGGCCGGCGACGGTCGACGAGTCCGGCACGGCACTGACGGCGCCGTACAGCGCGCCGTCGGCGGGACCGGCGCCGTGGCACGTCTACCGGGTCACCCCCACCAAGGCGAACGCGCTGTACGTGCGGGACCCCGGCGGGGCGACGGCCTGGTCGTTCGACTGAGACGTCCGCACACGGTCCATTCCGTGAGACCTGTGTCTCATCCAAGTGCCCGCGCGCGTAGGCTCCGGGCATGGCACAGGTGGGCACGACAGACGGCATCGACCTCGCGGTGGTCGCTGGTGACGGCATCGGGACCGAGGTCGTCGAGCAGGGTCTCGCGGTCCTCGAGGCGGCGCTGGCGCCGTCGGGCACCAAGCTCTCCACCACCGAGTTCGACCTCGGCGCGCGCCGCTGGCACGCGACCGGCGAGACCCTCACCGACGAGGACCTCGCGCGGATCAAGAGCCAGGACGCGATCCTGCTGGGCGCGATCGGCGACCCGTCGGTCCCGAGCGGCGTGCTGGAGCGCGGCCTGCTGCTCAAGCTGCGCTTCGTGCTGGACCACTACGTGAACCTGCGCCCGTCCAAGCTGTACCAGGGCGTCTCCAGCCCGCTGGCCGACCCGGGCGAGATCGACTTCGTCGTGGTCCGCGAGGGCACGGAGGGTCCGTACGTCGGCAACGGCGGCGCGCTGCGCGTCGGCACGCCCGCCGAGATCGCCACCGAGGTCAGCGTCAACACCGCGTTCGGCGTCGAGCGGGTGGTCCGGGACGCGTTCGCCCGGGCGAACGCGCGGCCGCGCAAGCACCTCACGCTGGTGCACAAGCACAACGTGCTGGTGCACGCCGGCCATCTGTGGCGCCGCACCGTCGAGGCCGTGAACGCCGAGTTCCCCGACGTCACCACCGACTACGCGCACGTGGATGCCGCGACCATCTACCTCACGACCAACCCGAGCCGGTTCGACGTGATCGTGACGGACAACCTCTTCGGCGACATCCTCACCGACCAGGCCGCCGCGATCACGGGCGGCATCGGGCTGGCGGCGTCGGCCAACATCAACCCCGACCGCACGGCGCCGTCGATGTTCGAGCCGGTGCACGGCTCGGCGCCCGACATCGCCGGCCAGGGCAAGGCCGACCCCACGGCGACCATCCTCTCGGTCGCCCTCCTGCTGGACCACCTGGGCTTCGCTGCCGAGTCCGCGCGCGTCCAGGACGCCGTCGCGCAGGACCTCGCGGCGCGCGGCGACGTCGTACGTACGACCGACCAGGTAGGCCGCGACATCGCGGCCCGCGTGACCGGGTAACCGCGCTCCACGAGAGCGCGAGCCCGGGTCACGCAGACCGAACCCGGGCGCCGCTCTCGCACGTCGAAGGCCGTCCGGGCAGGCGCCCGGCTCGGAACCCTCCATCGCCTCGCCGGGCGTGGAAGACTGACCACATTCCGGTGAAAGGCATCGACATGACAACCACGACGGACCCCATCCTCCCGACCCGGCTCGAAGACCTGGTGGCGCTCTTCGACGTGCGGCCCACCGACACGCCGACGCCGGACGCCGAGCGCAGCGCAGCGCTCCGCGCCCCGAAGTTCGGGACGGTGTTCACCGACCACATGGCGCGGATCTCGTGGACCAGCAACGACGGCTGGAAGGACCGGCGGATCGAGAAGTACGGCCCGCTCCAGCTCGACCCGGCCACGGCCGTGCTGCACTACGCGCAGGAGATCTTCGAGGGCCTCAAGGCCTACAAGCACGCGGACGGCTCGGTCTGGTCGTTCCGCCCCGACCAGAACGCCGCCCGCTTCGCGCGGTCGGCGCACCGCATCGCGCTGCCCGCGCTCAGCGTGGACGACTTCATCGGGTCGCTGGCCGCCCTGGTCCGGACGGATCTCGCCTGGGTGCCCGACGGCGAGGACTCGTCCCTCTACCTACGGCCCTTCATGTACGCCTCGGAGGCGTTCCTCGGGGTGCGCCCGGCACTCGAGGCCGAGTACCTGGTGATCGCCTCGCCGGTCGGCCCGTACTTCTCCGGCGGCGTGCAGCCGGTCTCGATCTACGTCTCCGAGCAGTACCACCGGGCAGGGCCGCCCGGAGGCACCGGCGACGCCAAGTTCGGCGGCAACTATGCCGCGAGCCTCCTGCCGCAGCAGCTCGCGCAGCAGCAGGGCTTCGACCAGGTCTGCTTCCTCGACGCCGCCTCCAGCACCTACCTCGAGGAGCTCGGCGGCATGAACGTGTTCCTCGTGATGGACGACGGGACGCTGCAGACGCCCGAGCTCGGCTCGATCCTGGAGGGGATCACGCGCGCCTCGGTGCTGCGGCTCGCCGCCGACCGCGGGTACCAGGTGGTGGAGCGGCGCATCCCGCTCGCGGAGGTCGCGGCCGGGCTGGAGTCGGGCGCGGTCAAGGAGTTCTTCGCGTGCGGCACCGCCGCCGTCGTGACGCCGGTGGGGCGCCTCGCCGGGGCGACCTTTGACCACGAGGTCAACGGCGGGGAGCCGGGCGAGCTCACGATGGCGATCCGCCAGGAGCTCACCGACATCCAGTACGGCCGCGCCGAGGACCGGCACGGCTGGATGCGCCGGCTGGCCTGACTCGTCCGGCACGCCCGGTCCCGCTGGCAGGCCCGGTACGGCAAGCTCTGGGGCGCTCAGCCCCAGAGCTTGCCGATCGCGTCGCGGGCCACGAGGAACCCCACGATGCCGACGACCCACGCGCTGGTGCTCGCGGCGTTCTTCGTGAGCCACGCGTCGAGCCGGGTCAGGGGACGCTCCACGAGCCGGGCGGCGACGAGGCGCAAGGTAAGGAAGACCAGCGCGGGCGCGATCATGACGACGCAGTACCCCACGATCCACAGGCCGGACACCGGCCAGCCCGGGCCCTGCGTGCCGATCAGGCCGAGCGCCGCCAGGTACGGGAGCATCGACGCGACCTCGACCAGGCCCGCCGTCACGGCCAGGAGCACGAGCCCGCGCACGGAGCCCGCCTCCGAGCCGACGGCACGTTCGCGCCACCGTGCCAGCCGCCCGGGAGCCGGCGTCGTCCGCACGGGCGCGTCCGACGTCCCGTCCTCTGTCCCGCTCGGCGTGCCACTCACCGTGCTGCCGGCGGTCCCGCCCTGCCGCGCCGCCTCCTCGGCCGCCCTCTTCTTGGCGTTCGGCGGCTCCAGCCAGAAGCTCCACGCGAACAGCCCGACGCCCACCGCGAGCTGCGCGATCAGGAACGGGCGGGAGTCGGTCAGCCCGGCGAGCACGGTCCCGAGGCTCGACGCGAACAGCAGGATCACGATGCCCAGCACGGCGTAGAACCCGGCGATGGAGCCCAGGTACACGAGGATCCGCCCCGCACGCACCCGACCCGGCGTCATGAGCAGCCACACCGGGATGAGCAGCGTGCCGAAGCTGGTGGAGTCGATGAGCGCGAGCAGCGCCAGGGCACCGAACAGCACGGCGCCCGTGAGCTCGCCGGAGATGAAGTCCATGGTGGTCAGCCTGGCGCAGCTTCTTTGCTGGTGCATCGGTCGAAGCGCCGAGCTGTGGATACATCGTTCGGATGACCCGCGCCGCGCGCCGTCGTGCTGAGATGGTGGGATGACCCGCACCATCCCGTCGCTGCTCGGCACCGCCTCGGCCGCGGTCGCCGCGGAGGACCGTCGCGGGGACGTCCTGACGGCGGCGGGCCTCTTCCTCATCGCGCTGGCGCTCGACGCGCTCGGCCTGATCGGCACGACCTGGCCCGGTCCGGACGTACCGGACTGGTGGTTCGTCGGCCCGGCGCTCGTCGGCAGTGTCGCCCTGGCCTGGCGGCGCACGCGCCCCCTCGTCACCCTGGGCGTCGTCACCGTGGCCCTCGTGGCCGACGTCGCGCTCGGCGGCAGCATCGGCATGCTCGTGTTCCTGTGGGAGTCGCTCTACGCGGTCCACCTGCACGGCGGTCCGCCGGCCCGGCGCGTGACGGTCGTCGGGGTCGCGCTCCTCTCGTTCGCGATGCTGGTCGTGGTCGGTGAGGCCACCCGGGATGCCCGCGCCGCCGTGCTCGCCGGCCTGCAGACGGCGACGATGCTGGTCATGCCGCTGTGGTGGGGCTCGAACGTGCGGCAGGGTCGTGAGCTCGCCGCCGCCGCCGAGGAGCGCGAGCGGCTCGAACGGGAGCGCGGCACCGCGCTCCTGCGCCTCGCCGAGGCGGCGCGGCACGACGCCGTCCGCGCCGAGCGCACCGCCGTCGCCCGCGACCTGCACGACGTCGTCGCCTCGCACCTGTCGGCCATCACGATCACGTCGGGCGCCGCGCTGGCGGGGTCGGCCGACCCGGAGCGCGACCGCGCGGCGCTACGCAGCATCCGCGCGGAGAGCCTCGCCTCGCTGGAGGACATGCAGGCCATGATCCGGGTGCTGAGCGCGGAACCGGCGCCGGCCGGTCCTGGTGTGGACGGTGTGGTGGGTTCGAGTGGCGCGGGCCAGGGCGGTGCGGCGGGCGCAGGTGGCGCCGGAGTGAATGCCGGAAGCGCCGGCCTGGTCGCCGCGTCGCGGGCCGCTCAGCTCGACGGTGTGCTGGAGCAGGTGCGGCTCGCGGGCCTCGACCTGACCGTGTCCGATCCGGACGGCCTGCTCACGGGCGCCACGGTGCTGCCCGCCGCGGTGGACCACGCCGTGTACCGCGTGGTCAGGGAGGCGCTGACGAACGTGCTCAAGCACGGCGGCGCCCGCGCCGACCTGAGCTTCGCGGCGGGCGGGACGCTGGAGCTCGAGGTGCGCGACGTCGGCGTGCGGCCCGGCGACGCTCCCCGCACCCGGGCCGACGGCGGGAGCGGCACCGGGACAGGGCTGGTGTCGATGCGCGAACGCGTCGAGTCGCTCGGCGGGTCGTTCGAGGCGGGTCCGGTGGACGTGGCCTCGGTGGCCGCCGTGCCGGCTGGTGCAGTGCCGGTCGGTGCAGTGCCGGTCGGTGCGGTACCGGCCGCCGCCGGATCGGCCGGCACCGCGCCGGAGCGGGTTCGATCGGACGGCACCGGCTGGCGGGTCCGCGCCGCCCTGCCGCTGCCCGAGCGGACGGGCGGTGAGCCGGCGCCGGCGGAGGGCTCGACGTCGGAGGGCTTGACCCGAGGCCGATCATCGTCGGATGGGCCGACGGCGGGCGATCCGTCGTCGGACCGTCCTCCGCCGGGCCGCCCCACGCCGGCCGATCCGTCGTCGGACCGCCCGGACCAGGCGTCGTCGGAGCTCCGCGCATGATCCGCGTCCTGCTCGCCGACGACCACGCCGCGATCCGCGCGGGCCTGCGGATGCTGCTCGCGACGGCCGGCGACATCGAGGTGGTCGGCGAGGCCGGCGACGGCGCCGCGGCGGTGACGAATGCGCGGGCGCTGCGTCCCGACGTCGTGCTGATGGACGTGCGCATGCCGGGGACCGACGGCGTGACCGCCACGCGCCAGATCGTCTCCGAGGGACTGGCCGAGGTGCTCGTGCTCACGACGTTCGACCTGGACGAGTACGTGTTCGGCGCGCTGCAGGCCGGTGCGGCGGGCTTCCTGCTGAAGACGGCGGAGGCGTCCGCGCTCGTGGCGGCCGTGCGGCACGTCGCGGCCGGCGACGGCGTCGTGGCGCCGGAGGTGACCCGGCGGCTGATCGCGGCGCTGGCCGCGCCGCGGAACGGGAACGGTGCCGGGGGCGCCGGTCCGGCGGCGTCCCTGCCCGCCGGCCTGACGCCGCGGGAGCTCGACGTGCTGGCGGGCCTGGGCGGCGGCCTGTCGAACGCCGAGCTCGCGAGCGAGCTGACGATCAGCGAGGCCACGGCCAAGACCCACGTGTCACGCGTGCTCGCCAAGCTGGGCGTCACGTCCCGCGTCCAGGCCGCCATCGCGGCACGCGACGCGGGCTTGGCCTGAGCCGCGGGTCGCGTCACCCCTGGTCATGGCCGCGGACCGCGCCGCCCGCCGCGCCGGGCCGAAGCTGCCCGCACCGCACCCCGAGCGATCAGGGATTGAGCCCGTGCTGGTAAGCCCAGATCGCGAGCTGCGTGCGGTCCCGCGTACCGGTCTTGTCGAGCATGTTGCCGATGTGCCACTTCACCGTGTTCTCACCGAGGTTGAGCCGCCCGGCGATCTGCTTGTTGCTGAGCCCTTCCGCCAGCGCCGCCACCACCTCGAGCTCCCGGTCGGTGAGCAGGCTGGCGATGCTCGGCGTCTCACCCCCGGCGGCCGAGCCGCCGGCGCCGCCTGAACCGCCCGAGCCCGCCGCGCCGGCCGGGCCGCCCGGTCCGGGCTCCGGCGGACCGTCCGCCGGCTCCGGCGCCTCCGGGGCCTTGTCCCTGCGGGTCCGTCCGCTGCTGCGGGCATAGTCGGCGATGAGGCGCTCCCGCACCGCCGGCGACTGCAGCGCGCTCGCGTTGACGGCCGCGCGGATCGCGGCGGGGATGTCGCCGGGGTTCTTCTTCAGCAGGTAGCCGACGGCGCCCCGCTCGAACGCCCCGTAGAGGTACTCGTCCAGGTGGAACGTGGTGAACACGAGCACGGGGATCGGATCGGCGACGCCGGGACCGCTCAGCGCCTCGATGGCGTCGAGGCCGCCGCCACCGGGCATCCGCAGGTCCATGAGCACGACGTCGGGCCGCAGGGTCCTGGCCAGGCGGACGGCGTCGACCCCGTTGCTGGCCTCGCCGACCACCCGGATGTCGTCGGTGGTGTCGAGCAGGAGGCGTAGTGACCGGCGGACGCTGCCTGCGTCGTCGACGACGAGCGTCGTGATCACGTGTTCGCGCCTCCCTTGCAGCGTGCATAGCCCTTGCAGCGTGCATGGCGGCCCCGGCAGCGTGCGTGGCCTGGCAGCGTGCTCAGCCGTCGCCGGTGTCGGCGCGGTGCGGCGGGTGAGGCAGCAGGGCCTGCACGGCCCACCCTCCGCTGCGCCGAGGTCCGGTACGCAGGCTTCCGCCGACGGCGGCGAGCCGGTCGCGCATCCCCTCGATCCCGTAGCCGAGACTCAGGCTATGCGCTGCGACAGGGGCACCACCATGATTTGCCGCGCCCAGCGCGGGTGAAGTCTCGTTCTCGATGCGGAGCAGCAGGCTGGAGCCGTCGTCCGCGAGGTTCACCGAGATCGCGGTGCCGGGCGCGTGCTTGCGCGCGTTGCTCAGCGCCTCCTGGACCACGCGGTAGGCGGTGTGACTGCGCAGCGGGCCGAGCCGCTGGTCGATCTCCGCGAGGCCGGGATCGTGCTCGAGGGTCACCGGCACGTCGGTCGCGTGCTGGTGCTCTGCGGCCAGGTCGGCGATCTGGGCCACCGTGTGCTGGCCGGCCGCCTGCCCGGGCTGGTGCGCCTCGGCCAGCGTGCGGTCGTCCTGCCGCATCCGCGAGACCATGCGCTCGAAGCCCTGGTAGAGCTTCTCGCCCTCGTCGCGGATCTGCGCGATGAGGCGGGGGTTGACAGCGCTGCCGGCCGCCGCGCTCGCGTCGGCCGCCGTGCTGAGCGTGAGGATCGCGGCGAGGTGGGCCGACGACGTGTCGTGCAGCTCCTGGGCGACAGTGCGCCGGGTGGCGGCGACGGCGTCGGCGGTGCGGTGCGCCTCCCGGCCGGCGATCTCGTGGGCCAGGGCGGCGATGCGCTCGGCGCGGTCGCGGAGCTGCGCGTACCAGGCGCCCAGCAGCGCGGGGACGGCGACGACGCCGACCGCGTTGAGCCCGCACACCACCATCACCGCGGGGGTCTGCCATCCGGGCGTTCCGGGCGTCGGGTAGAGCGCCTCGTCGGCGAGCAGCACCCCGGCCGTCGCCACGACGAGCGCCGAGACGAACGCGCCGCGCCACCGTCCGGAACGTTCGGCGGCGTAGCTGAACACCGCCAGCAGCGTGCCCGGCTGCAGCAGGAGCGGGTCGGCCCCGCCGATCAGCAGCGCACCGAACCACAGCACCAGGGACGCGACGAGCGTGCCGAGCGCCTGGCGCTGGAGCCAGTGCAGCCAGAGCGCCTGGAAGGCGATGAGCAGCACGACGGTGGCGACGCGCCAGTCCTCGCTCTGCGCGGTGTGCACGGCACCGGTCTGCTCCAGCAGCACGAGCGCCCCGAGATAGGCGGCGATGTTGGTGAGAAAGGTGACGGCGACGACGTCGCGCCCGACCAGCCGGGTCAGGCGGAGCGTGAGGGCGGGGCGGTCCGCTCTCCGCTGGCGGTGCGCGTCCCCTCCCTTCGGGTGGTTCCTGGCCCCTCCTTTCGGGTGGTCCTTGCGCGGCCCGCCGTCCTGCCCGGAGGCGCGGACGGCGCGGCGCACCGCCGTCGGAGGCGCGGAAAACCGCGGATTCTCGCCGATGCCGGGGTGCACCTCCGACGTCGTCCACCTCGCGTCCATCTCGACCTCGCCGTTCGTCAACCTGATCGCCGCTTACGCGTTGTTTGCCCCTCGGGTTGGCCCCTGACGATGATGCCACCGTCCGAACCGGCGCTGGGTCGGGCGCGGTCTCCGGCCGGGCCCGACGCCGTATCCGAAGGCGCCGGGCACTCTTCGATGGCGCCGGGCGCCGAGTCCGCGGCCCCGGGCGTCACATCAGCGGCACCATCCCGCGGCCGCAGGACCGCGATCCGGTCAGGAGGACCTCACGATGAGCCCCGACCCCGACGACCCCGCGCGCGAGCGGCGGGAGAGCCCGCACGCGGAAGGCCCGCAACCAGGGAGCCCGCACGGCATCCCGCGGGACGCCGCGGTCGCCGAGCTGGAGCGGCAGCGCACCGAGCTGCGCGAGCTCGGCCTGGAGACCTCCCCGGCGCCGCGCGACGCCCGGGTGGACCCGACGCGGCCGCTGGTGAGCCGCCGCGGCTGGCAGGACAACGTCTTCCGCGCGGCGGCGCACTCCGGCGGCACGCTCGTGCTGCTGATCATGACGCTCGTCGGCGTGTTCCTGCTGTGGCGCGGCTCGCAGGCGATCGACGTCGCCGGCTGGGACTTCATCACCGAGCAGAACTGGGAGCCCAACTCGGGCCGGTTCGGCATCGCCGCTGTGCTGTTCGGCACCATCGTGATCGGGCTCATCGCCATCTCGGTGGCCGTGCCGCTGGCGCTGATGACCGCCACGTACATCACGGAGTACGCGCCGGACGGCGTCAAGCGCTTCCTGATCGGCGTCGTCGACCTGATGGCCGCCATCCCCAGCGTGGTGTACGGGCTGTGGGGGTGGCAGTGGCTGGAGCCGTCGATCCTGCCGGTGGCCCAGTGGCTCAGCACGTACTTCGGCTGGATCCCGATCTTCGCGGTCCCCGCGTTCGACCCCAGCGACCCGCTCGCGACGCCGACGGTGTTCACGGCGTCGGCGTTCCTGGCCGGGCTGGTGGTCTCCATGATGGTGGCCCCCATCTCGGCCTCCATCATGCGCGAGGTGTTCGACCAGGCGCCGGTGGGGGAGCGCGAGGGGGCGCTGGCCCTCGGCGCGAGCAAGTGGGGCGTGATCCGCAACGTGGTCTACCCGTTCGGGACCGGCGGCATCATCGGCGGCACCATGCTCGGGCTGGGCCGGGCGCTCGGCGAGACCATCGCCGTCTACCTGGTCATCAGCCCGCTGTTCGTCATCAACTGGCAGGTGCTGAGCACCGGCACCAACTCGATCAGCTCGCTCATCGCCCTCAAGCACGGCGAGGCGAACGACTTCGAGCTGTCCGCCCTCATGGCCGCAGGGCTGGTGCTGTTCCTCATGACCATGCTCGTCAACTTCGTGGCCGGATTCGTCATCCAGCGCTCCCGCTCGGGCGCTGCGAGCTGAGGACATCATGACTGCAACAGAGACCGCCCGCGCCCCGCGTCGTGCCGACCGGCCGGGCAAGTACACCCGCACCCACCTCCCGGGGCGCGACGGCCGCCTCACCCCGGACCGGCCGGAGACGCAGCGCAACCTCGCGGGCCTGCGCCGCGAGGACGTGCTGCGCGTGGTCGGCGCCGCCGCGGCGGGCATCGCGACGACGGCCTGGCTGTTCACCCAGGTGGCGCCCTTCCAGGGCGCCCTGCCGTTCGTGCTGATCGCCTACCTGCTGTTCCTCGGCTTCTTCGTGATCCTGATCAGCTTCGACGACGACCGCATCACCATCAAGGACCGCGTGGCCGGCGTGATCATCCACTCGGGTGCGGTCGTGCTGCTGCTGGCCCTGGTGGTGGTCGTCGTCTTCGCGGTGGTCCGGGGCGCCGACGCCTTCCTCCGGCCGAACTTCTGGACGCAGGACCTCTCCCTGGCCGGCCCGCTCGACCCGCTGACGCTGGGCGGCATGGCGCACGCCGCCGTCGGCACGCTGTTCATGATCACCATCGCGCTGGCCATCTCGATCCCGCTCGGGCTGCTGTGCGCGGTCTGCCTCGCGGAGTTCCCCAGCCCGTTCACCCGGATCGTGCGCACGGTGACCGAGGCCATGACGGCCCTGCCCTCGATCGTCTGCGGCCTGTTCATCCTGGCCACGTACGTGCTCATGTTCGGTGGGCCCAAGTCCGGCTTCGCCGCGGCGCTGGCGATCACCATCATGATCCTGCCGATCATCATCCGGTCCGCCGACGTCGTGCTCCGCCTGGTCCCGGCCACGCTCAAGGAGGCGTCGTTCGCGATGGGCGCCAGCCACTGGTCCACGATCTGGCACGTGGTGCTGCCCACCAGCCGGTCCGGCCTCACGACGGCGATCGTGCTCGGCACCGCGCGCGGCATCGGCGAGACCAGCCCCGTGCTGCTCACCGCCGGGTACACCACCTACTTCAACTGGAACCCGTTCGAGGGACCGATGGTCTCGCTGCCGTTCGCCACGTTCACGCTGGTGAAGAGCCCGGAGCCGACGCAGATCGCCCGCGCCTTCGGCGCTGCGGCCGTGCTGATGGTGATGGTGTTCGTGCTGTTCCTGATCGCGCGCCTGATCGGCGGCAAGGGCGCGGGCCAGCTCAGCGTGGGCGGCGCCCGGCGCGCCCGTCGCGTCTCGGCCCGGGTGGCGGCGCGGTTCCGCCGCACCGCCACCGCTGCTGCTACCGCCGTCGACGAACGACGAACGACCGACACACCACCAGCCGAGGAGGCCGGACGATGACCGCCGCCCTGCGGGCCCGTGCCGTGGCAGCCCTTGTCGGTCTGCTCCTCGTGACCGGGAGCGCGTTCGTCCCGACCGGCGCCGTGCAGGCCGACGCCGCGACCGGTGTGCCCGCCGCCGTCGGCCGGGTGCACGCCCCGATCGTGGGCTCCGGGTCCACGTGGTCCGCGAACGCGCTGCAGCAGTGGATCCGCAACGTGTGGTCCAACTACCAGTGGAAGATCACCTACACCGAGTCGGGCTCCACGCAGGGCCGTAACGACTTCGCGAACGGCACCGCCGACTTCGGCGTCAGCGAGATCCCCTACGCCATCAGCAACTCCAACGAGCAGGACACGCGGCCCGCCCGCGACTTCGCCTACATGCCCATCGTGGCCGGTGGTACGGCGTTCATGTACAACCTGCAGATCGGCGGCCAGCGGGTCACCAACCTGCGGCTGTCCGGCAACACGATCGCCAAGATCTTCACGGGCGAGATCACCCGCTGGGACCACCCCCAGATCAAGCAGGACAACCCGCTGCTGGCGCTGCCGGGCATCCCGATCGTGCCGGTCGTGCGGTCCGACGGGTCGGGCGCCACGGCGCAGTTCTCCATCTGGATGCGCCAGGAGCAGACCCGGATCTGGGACGACTACTGCGACAGGGTGGGCCGGCCGAGCGTCGGCGGGCACTGCGGCGTCACGTCCAACTACCCGGTGGTGCCGGGCTCGGGGTTCGTCTCCCGCGCCGGGTCGAACGGCGTGGCGGGCTACGTGGCGCAGTCCCACGCGGTGGGGGCCATCACGTTCGTGGAGTACTCCTACGCGCTGAACGCGGGGTTCCCGGTGGCCAAGATGCTCAACGCCTCCGGCTACTACACGGAGCCGACGGCGGCGAACGTCGCCGTCGCGCTGCTGCGGGCCAAGATCAACGAGAACCGGAGCTCGCCCGACTACCTCACGCAGAACCTCGAGGACGTCTACACGTTCTCCGACCGGCGCGTGTACCCGCTGTCGAGCTACTCGTACATCATCCTGCCGACGTCGCAGGAGGCCAGCTTCACGCTGGACAAGGGCCTGACCCTCGCCGACTTCGGCGCCTACTTCCTGTGCGAGGGCCAGCAGCAGGCCGACGTGCTGGGCTACTCGCCCCTGCCGATCAACCTGGTCCGCGCGGGCCAGCAGCAGATCCAGAAGATCCCGGGCGGCGACCCGGTGATCAAGGGCATCAACGACTGCAACAACCCGACGTTCTCGCCCGACGGCACCAACCGCCTGGCCAACGAGGCGCCCTACCCGCCCGCCTGCGACCGGCAGGGCCCCACGCAGTGCACCACGGGCACGGGCGGGTCCAAGGACACCCCGACCGCGCCGTCGGGCGACGGCGGCGGTGACGGCGGTTCGGACGGCGACGGTTCCGGCGATGGCGGCTCGGGCGGTGGTGGTTCCGGCGATGACGGCGGTTCGGACGGCGACGGTTCCGGCGGTGGTGGAACGGGTGGTGGCGGTTCGGACGGCGGTGGTTCGGACGGCGACGGTGGTGGCGGTTCGGACGGCGGCGGCTCGGGCGGCGGTGGTTCCGACGGCGGCGGCGACGCCGACGTGGTGGACGACGAGGGCGAGGTCACGCTCGTGGCCGCGACCCCGCAGTCGCTGCCCGCTGCCGACACCGGGCTCGTCCCGCGGCTCGTCATGATCGCGCTGGGGCTCGTGATGGTCCTCGCGGCGGTACTGCCGCCGATGATCGGCAAACGGGCGCGGAGGGCGCTGCCGGTGCCTGCTGGGGCTGGGCCTGCGGGGGCCTCGCCTGGCGGGGCCGGGCCTGGGTCTACGCCTGGGTCTACGCCGGCCAGGAGCGGGGCGCGCGGGTCCGCGGGAGGTGCCGCGTCGTGATAATCGCGCACATTTCCTCGCCTTTTCTCCACGTGCGGGACGGGGCCTCCAAGAATGGTCGGGTGAATATGACACCGGGCTATTCGATGAAGGGTGAAATTCATTCCGCATCGTGGAGGTCGTACCGTTTCGCGGCCCGGCGCGACCCCCTCCGCAGGGAGGGGTCTAGCCCCCTCCTTTCGGGTGGTGTCCTGCGGGGACGCTCCGATGGCGCGGTGTGTCGGGAGCGCGGGGCTGCGGGAGAAAAAGCAGGTCGTACCGCCGTTCCCGGCGGCCGCGAAACGTGTCGTTTACCTTCCGTCCGCCACGGGGTCGTCATTCCTCAATTGGCCGTCCACTGTTTCGATGGTTGCCAATCTCGACGGCCCACGGCAATGATTTCCCCGTCCGGACCGGCACCTGCCGGGGGCGTAGCGCACGAGTCGAACGGAGGACACCGATGAAGCTCCGCAGCCGCACCATCAGCGTCCTCGGCGCCGTCGTCTCACTGGCCTCGGCCGCCGGCCTCGTCGCGCTCTACGCGCCGTCGGACGCGGAGGCCGCCTCCGGTGGCGACACGGGCGACTCGGCCGTGACGGTGAAGTGGGCCGGGGGCAACGGGGACCTGCAGCAGTACCAGCCGGACCGCTCGGGGATGGTCGACAACGCCGACGGGTCGGGGCACTGGAACGATTTCAAGGACCTTGAGGTCACGGTGTCCCAGACCGAGGGGCTGATCGACCAGGTGGTCACGGTGACGGCATCCGGGATGGCTGCGAGCGTCCGGCCGACCAACAACACCTTTCAGAACTTCCTCCAGGTCTTCCAGTGCTGGGGTGCCGACCCGAATGCGGTGGACTTCGCGGAGACGTGCCAGTTCGGTTCGTACAGCTGGGCCGAAGTGGGTGGCAGGGAGACCGCGCTGCAGGGCCAGTTGAACGACACTGCGGCGCTCGCCCGCGGCACCAACGATTCGAACGCGCTCAGGTTCCGGGCGGTGACTGGACAGGTGAGCGAGCCCGTCGAGGTGACTGCTCCGGGTGAGGCGGGCACTGTTCTCCGTAACCGAGGTTTGGGGCCCTTCTTCACGGCCTCGTCGTCCAACGAGCTTCCGCTGGTGCCCTTGGACGGCAACGGTGCACGGACGGGGTTCGTGGTGCAGTCGGCGGCGGCGCAGCCGTACCTGGGGTGCGGGGACCCGAAGGCGGCGGGCCAGCGGTGCTGGCTCGTGGTGGTGCCGCGCGGCACTCACTCAGGAACCCTCGAAGGCGGGGCGACGGCGTGCGGCTCTGAGGTGGCAGGCAACAACGAGTTCGGTGACGTGTCGTTCTCTCAGTTCGGATCCCCCATCGGGACGGACTGCAGCTTCTGGGCCAACCGGATGGTCGTCCCGCTGGACTTCCAGAACCCGTTCTTGACCTGCCCGCCGGGCTCGACCGAGCGCAGGGTGGTGGGCAGCGAACTGGTGGCCCATGCCGTGAGCTCCTGGCAGCCGGTGTTGTGCGCGGGCGATGACGGTGTGACGTTCAGCCTGAACACGAACTCGGGCAACCTGGCCCGGAGCCAGCTCGTGACCGGGCAGGCGGACCTGGCCGCCGTAAGCCTCCCGCTCACGCCGGAGACGATTGGTACCGCCAACCCCGAACTGCTCGACGAGGCGGACATCGGGTACGCACCGCTGGCGAACTCCGCGCTGACGATCAGCTTCTACGCCGCCGAGCGGGACGGCACCATCGCGCGCGAGATGCGCCTCACGCCGCGGCTGATCGCCAAGATGCTCACCCAGTCCTACAAGCGTGACGTCCCACAGCCCCAGTCCGGCAATCCCCCGGTCAGCCCGTCGCTGGATGTACTCCGGCTCGACCAGGTGGTTCAGGACGAGGAGTGGGCGGCGCTGGGCAACCCGACCAACCTGCGCGCCTATGCGCCGATGGTTGTGTCAGGCCCGCAGGGGGACGATGCGATCCAGCTGTTGTGGGAGTACGTCCAGGCGGACGCGGACGCCCGGGCGTTCCTGCGCGGGAAGCCCGACCCGTGGGGCAATGTCGTCAACCCCTACTACCTGCCGTCGGGACACGCGGGTGCCGCTGGCGGCGGGTACCGGGTGGACCTGTCGTCCGAGCCGATCGATACCTTCCCGAAGGCGGATCAGACGGTGTACCCGGACGAGGCGAACGACAACCCGGACCTGTACCAGGGCAAGAAGTTCGGCTCGGAGTCCTATGTCCCGTACTCCACCACCCTGGACGCCAATGCCAGCCGGATCGCACGCCGGGACCAGCAGCGGATCCTGAGTTTTGATACCAGCTGGTTCTCGGGCCAGAACTTTGGCCGGTGGGCACCGAGCACTCCGATCCATCCGGGGGGAGAGGGCATGATCCTCGGGCCGGCGCTGGCCCCGTCGGCCGAGCTGTATCGCCTGGACACCGCCACCCTGGCTGCGCCGTTGGACGAGACCACGACGGCCGAGACCGTTGCCTCGGCACGCGATTTCGTCGAGTACGACGAGGCCACCGTCTCCCGAGCTGTGGCGGATGCCGTTGTCGATAACGACGGGCTGACCAACTTCGACGTCACGTCCCTCCCGGACGGGGCATACCCGCTGACTACGACGGTGCACGCGGCCGTCAACCTCAGCCAGGGGCGGCTGGACGGCCAGGCCCGTGCTGACTACGCCGGGCTGCTGGAGTACGCCGCGACGGACGGCAACGTCGTGACGGGCGAGCGCGGCGGCCTCCCCGAGGGGTACGTGCCGCTGACCGACGAGCAGCAGCAGGCCGCACTGGACCTGGCCGGGCGCCTGCTCGCCCCATCCGGGTCCGACCCTGATCCGGACGAGAACGGCTCGGACGGCGACGGTGCTGGCGCGGGCGAGAACGGCACGTCCGGGGACTCTGCTGGCCCGGGAGACGAGGGCCCGGGTGACGACACCGGTGCGACCGTGCCGGTGCCGGTGGACGGCGACGACCCGGCAGCCGATGGTCCGCCGTCAGACCCGGGAGCCGACGGCGGCTCCGGTGGACCCACGACGACGCAGGATGAGGCTGCGGCGACCGAAGAAACGGCTCCGCTGGCGGCGTCGGTCGCGCTGGGCGGCACGCTCATCGCGGGCCTGGCCGGCATGGTCGGTGCTCCATTCCTCATGCGACGACGCGACCTGACCGGCTGATCCCAGGCGCAGGAAGCTCACCAGCGAGCACAACTCCACACAGGTTTCCCGTACGGGCACCACCCCCGCCCGCACGTGGAAGGCCCCTCACCCGGGGCGCAATACCAGGGTGAGGGGCCGTGTCCGCAAGGACACAGGGTCATACGCGACCTTTGGGGGGACACCCTAGATGGAAAGGCAAGCCATGTCCAAGCACCACCTGCGCGGGGGCCGCGGCCTCCTCGCCGGCGCGGCGACTGTTGCGCTTCTCCTGGGCGGGGCGTTCGGCGCCTCGGCCGAGCCCATCAACCCCGCCACCGGCCAGATCGACCTGGGCCGGACGATCGACGGCACGGGTTCCGACACGACGCAGGACGTCCTCAACGGCCTCGCCGCTGTGACGCTCAACGCGGACGACGAGCTCTTCCTGGGCTCGTGGAACGCGACGGGCAGCTCGTGCTCGATCCAGACCCGGACCGGTGGTACGACCATCCCGCGCCCCAACGGGTCCAGTGAGGGTCGCAACGCGCTGGTTGCCGCGGTTAACGGCACCACGCTGACCAACCCGTGCGGCACGTCGAGTGCCCCGCTGTCGCGTGCGGACCTGCAGTTCGCGCGGTCGTCGAGCGGTGTCGCGCCGAGCACGTCCGGCGTGTTCTCGTACGTTCCGATGGCGGTGGACGCGGTCACGTACGCCGTGCACGAGGACAACACCTCGGTCCCGCGCAACCTGACGCTGGCCGACCTCACCACGATCTACCAGGCGGACGCGAACACCACGGTCAACCTGAGCGTGGGTTCGTTCACGGTGGGCCGTGAGGGTAGCGGCGCGCAGATCGTGCCGTTCATCCCGCAGGCCGGCTCCGGCACGCGGTCGTTCTGGGTCAGCACGATCGTCGGGAACGAGGCCAACCTCGGTACCGCCGTGGCCGACTCGTTCACCGACAACGCGACCGGTCAGACGCGGATTGCACAGGAGCACGACGGTTCTGTTCTGGCCGACGTGCCGAACTCGATCGCGGCGTTCTCGATCGCGCAGTATGTGGCGCAGACCCGCGTCGCGACCTCGCCGACGCACTACAGCTCCGTCTACGGGTTCAATGTGCCCGACCGCCGGCACGGTGCAGAGCTGGCCCAGATCGGCAGCGTCCCGCCGCTGGTCAACGGTGGCCTCAACACCGCCTTCCCGGTGAAGCGTGCAGTGAACAACATTGTGGAGCACGACGCCGTCGCCACGAACGCTGACCTTCGTCACGCGTTCTACAACGACCTGAGCACCCCCGCGGTGGAGGGCGCCATCTACACCGCGGTCCGTCCCGGGACCTCCACGCTCGTCATCGAGGACTTCGGCTTCGGCTCCCTCGGTACCAACGGCGTGACGATCAACGGCAACCTCTACCGGGCCGGCGACATCGAGAACTACCGCATCAACCTCAACTGAGTCCTCCGCTGAGGGCATAGCCCTCGGTTGAGGCTCGGCCGGGGTGCGTCCGCTCGTCGGGCGCACCCCGGTTCCGGCGGCCGGTCTTGAGATCGCCGTTCCCCCCAGATCGCCGGCCACCATGTGAAACCGCCGCCGGCCGCCTACCCCAGAGAGGAAAGACCAGCCATGAGAACCCGACCGAGGGGCGCCCGCGCCGCGCTGGCCGCGCTGCTCGCCCTGGCGATGACCGGCATCGCCGGGCTAAGCGCCCAGGCGTTCGTTGTGCCAACCCTTCCCGAGACGCTGAACCCCGCAAACCGGATCGGGGACCTGAGCATCGTCGAGCCTGCGACCAGGACCCTCCGGAACGCGGGGGACCCGGCCGAGGTGAACACCACGATCGGCTGTCCCGAAGGCTTCCGCGCGTCGTCGCGCACGTTCCTGGTCTGGACGGACGGTACGCGCGTTCCCGGATTCGCAGCGACGACCCGCACGACCGAGGGCGCCGGATGGGGTCTCGACGGCCAGCCGATCCACCTGACGTCGGTCTACGCGTCTGCCTGGTCCAACCTGACGGATTCCGCCATGCTCCGGACGGGATCTGCGACGTTCGTCGTCACATGCGATCCAGGTGGGCCAAGCGACCCGGACATCAACGACAGCACGCAGCCGATCGGGGACGCCAAGTACTTCACACTGCCGAACCTGCTGGAGATCGACGTCGCGAACAACACCTGGCGCGTCGTCCCGGGGGATCCGGGAGAGAAGGTGGACACCACCACCACGCTGACCCCGACTGCCAACAACGACGGTTCGGTCACCCTGACTGCTGCGGTGAACCCGTCGGCCGCGACCGGTGATGTCACCTTCACGAACGTTGGCACCGATGCCGCGGTCGGGACCGATGCCCTCGAAGGAGGCGTCGCGTCCGTGACGGTCGGCGACCTTCAAGCGGGAATGCAGTACACGTTCCGGGCGGAGTATGCGGGCGACACGCGACACAACCCGTCCACGTCGAACAACGCGGTGGTCGACACCGTTGCCGAGCCGACGCCGCCGCAGCAGGAGGACACCGAGGTCACGGTGACCATCCCAGCGTCCGACGAGGCAGACCTGCAGCTCACCGTGACGTCCGGCAGCGCGTCGCTCGGCGAGGCGACCCTGAACGGCTCGCAGTTCGAGGCGAGCGGCTCTCTCGGCGAGGTCCGGGTGACCGACAACCGCGAGCCTCGGAACGGGTGGTCGCTCAGCGGCCAGGCGGGCAACTTTGTCAAGTCCGGCGCGGCCGGGACGACCTTCTCCGCGGCGGCCCTGGGCTGGACGCCCAGGCTTGTCTCGGGTCCTGGCGTGGCCGGCAGTGTGGTGCAGCCGGGTGCGGGTCTCTCGACGCAGCGGACGCTGGCATCGCTCCAGGCGGGCGCGACCGCCGCGGAGACCCGCGTCAACGCCGACCTGATGCTGCGTGTGCCGCAGGACACCCCTGAGGGCGCCTACTCGGCGACCCTCACGCTCACCCTCATCTGACGTTCCGACACGACCCGGGGCGGCTTCGACAGGAGCCGCCCCGGGTCCCACAGGTTCCTGTGCGGGTGGTGCCCCTCCGCCTGCGCTCCGAGTGGAAAGGCATGCGATGTCTATGCACCACCTGCGCGGAGGCCGTGCCCTTCTCCTCGGCACCGTGACCGCTGCGCTGCTCCTGGGCGGGGCGTTCGGCGCCTCGGCTGACCCGATCGACCCTTCCACCGGCCAGCCCGACATCACCCGGACGATCAACGGAACGGGTTCCGCAACGACGCAGGACGTCATGAACGGCCTCGCGGCCGCGATGACCAACGTGGACGAGGAGCTCTTCCTGGGCTCGTGGGACGCGACCGGGCCGTGCTCGATCCGGACCCGACCGGGCGGCCCGACCATCCCACGACCCAACGGGTCCAGCCAGGGCGTCGCGGCGCTGCGTGCCGCCATCAACGGCATCACTCTGACCAACCCGTGCGGCACTTCGAGCGGCCCGCTGTCGCGTGCTGACCTGCAGTTCGCGCGGTCATCGATCGACGTCGACCCCAGCACGTCCGGCGTGCTGTCGTACGTCCCGTTCGCGGTGGACGCCGTCACGTACTCGGTGCACGAGGACAACACCTGGGTCCCGCGCAACCTGACGCTGGCCGATCTCACCGAGATCTACTCGGCTGACAACGGCGCTCTGGTCACGCTCAGCGTGGGTACCTTCACGGTGGGTCGTGAGGGCAGTGGCGCGCAGATCGTGCCGTTCGTCCCGCGGGTCGGCTCCGACACCCGGTCGTACTGGATCGACAAGATCGTCGGCGATGAAGCCAACTTCGGCACGGCGGTGGCCGACACGTTTACCGATAACGGCACCGGTCAGCAGCGGATCGTGCAGGAGCACAATGGTGCCGTTCTGGCGGACGTGCCGAATGCGGTCGTGCCGTTCTCGATCGCGCAGTACTTGGCGCAGACCCGCGTCGCGGCGTCGCCGACGCATTACAGCTCCGCTTACGGGGTGCAGGTGTTCGACCGCCGGAACGGTGCGGAGCTGGCCCAGATCAACGGCGTCCAGCCGATGGCCGGCGGTCGCCTCAACAGGGCTTTCCCGCTCGTGCTGCCGGTGTTCAACGTGGTGGAGCACGCTGCCCTTGACACCAACGCCGACCTGCGCCACGCGTTCTTCAACAACCCGAGTACTCCCGCGGTGGAGGGTGCCATCTACAACGCCGTCCGCCTCCCCGATGGCCCGCTCATCATCGAGGACTTCGGCTTCGGCTCTCTCGGCACCAGCGGCGTGGCGATCGACGGCTACCTCTACCAGGCCGGTGACACCGAGAACTACCGCACCAACTGAGTCCCAGGGACTCACCACAGATTCCTGTGCGGGTGCCGTCCCCCGCCCGCACGTGGAGGCCCCTCACCCGGGGCGTCATCCAGGGTGAGGGGCCGTGCCCACGGGCACAGGTCGCTCGTGACCTATGGGGTGAATTCTACGACAAAGGCAGGATTCATGTCTCACACCACTCTCCGCCGGGTGGCCGCGGGCTTCGCGGCTGCGCTGACCATGGCGCTCGGGGCTGCGCTGGCCGCCCCGGCCGCGCAGGCCGTGAACCCGGTGCTCGACCCGGACAACCGCCTGGGTGGCATCACCCTCGACAAGGCCTCCGGCGAGATCTCCAGCACGGACGGCCCGCAGTCCCTGACGACGCAGATCGGGTGCCCCGAGGGCTACCGTGGCTCGTCGCGGCCGCTGTTCATCTGGCCCGACGGCACTTGGCCGGTGGCCAACTCCGCCTTCGACCCGGGCTTCCCGGCGTTCGTGCTGCTGGAGGGCTCCACCATCGAGGGCTCTGGCCTCGACGGTGCACCCATCAACCGCACGGGCGCAGCCGCCTCCCGCTGGGGCGGCTTCGGCTTCCCGGCCGACCGCTTCGACGGCCACAGCGGCGTCGCGACCTACGTGATCACCTGCGACCCGGGCGACGTGCCGGGCACCACCTTCCCGCCCGCCGGTGACGGCGTGGGGGCCTCGAAGTACTTCTCCGTGGACCTCCGCCTGACCTGGGACGACGCCACCAACACGGGCACCTGGGAGCACGTCAAGGAGGTCACGACCACCACGCTGACCGCCACGGAGCACTGGACTTCGGCCACGCTGACCGCCAAGGTCGGCCCGGCCTCCGCGACCGGCACGGTGACGTTCAAGAACGTCGCGACGGGCAAGATCGTCGGCACCGCCACGGTGGCCAACGGTGTCGCCTCGGTCAAGGTGACCGACCTGAAGCCGTGGAAGACCTACACCTTCCGCGCGCAGTACTCGGGTGACGCCCTGCACGACGGGTCGATCTCGAACCGGGTCCGCGTGAACTGCTGATGATCTGATCGTCGGCTGATCCTCACGGGGTGGCCCCGGCTCGCAGCCAGCGGGCCGGGGCCGTCTCATGCCATCGAGCTTCTCGAGTTCGGTCGCTTGCCTCGAGATCGGTCGGTTGATTGACCGATCTCGAGGCAAGCGACCGAACTCGAAACCCACGTGGCGGCCCCTCCGTTCGGGCGGGCTATCACCCCATCCTTTCGGGTGGTCCTCTGGGCGCTGGGCGGCCTGCTGGCCGCCGTCGGATACCGGGCGCTGCTTACCTCGAGGGAGTAAAACCCCAGGTCAAGGAGCATTTCTTGCATCAGCTGGCAACCAGTCCATGTGGTGTCCACCTGGACTTCGCCGAGCGGCAACGTGCTCTCCGTCTCCGCGATGGTTGCCCCACGGGATGGCCCGTAACGATGATTCCACTGTCCGGACCGGCGCCGTCGAGATCGGCGGTGTCGGCATGCATCCTGCGGTTCGGCACGGGCCGCGACCGGGTCTGGAGAACCTCACGATGATCGCCCGAAGGACCCTTGCGGTCGGCGTCCTTGCCGCCGGGGTGCTCGCCACCCTGCACGGCCTGGTCGCCACCGCGCAGGCCGAGTTCGCGCGCGCCGCTGCAGCCCCGGCACAGGCCAGCTCCACGCGCGCCGCCGTCGTCCCCACGGCCGCAGCCGACGACCGCGAGGTGACCTGGAGCGTCCAGCCCTCCAGCCCCGAAGGCCCCGACGGGCGCACCGAGCTCACCTACGACGTGCGCCCCGGCAGCACCATCAGCGACTGGGTGTCGGTGTCGAACTACTCGGACCGCCCGGCGTCCTTCCGCGTCTACGGCTCCGACGCGACCACCGACTACGACACCGGCGCATTCACCCTGATCGGCGCCGACCAGGCGTCCACCGACCTGGGCGCGTGGACGTCCGTGGACTCCGGCGCCGCCGTCTGCCCCGACACGAACGACGACGCCGAGGCCGCCTGCGCGGCCGAGCTTGGTGTGGTCGTGGAGCTCGAGCCCGGCGCCCGCGCCGACATCCCGTTCACCATCACCGTGCCGCACGACGCCACGCCCGGCGACCACGCCGCAGGCATCGTGGCCTCATTCCGCTCGGCAACCGGCGGCGACGGCTCGGCCGTGCAGGTGGAGCAGCGGGTCGGCACCCGCATCTACCTGCGGGTCGACGGCGAGCTGCAGCCCGCGCTCGACGTCACCGGCGTCGTGGCCGGGTTCGACGGCGTCGCCAACCCCTTCGGGGCCGGCACGGCGACCCTCGGGTTCGACCTGACCAACACCGGCAACACCCGGATCTCCGGCCGGCCGGAGGTGCGGGTCACCGGGCCGTTCGGCATCGGCCTCGGCTCGGTCGACGTCGAACCGGTGGAGAACCTGGTGCCCGGCGGCACGGCGCACGTCGCGGCGGAGGTGCCCGGCGTGGCGCCCGCGCTGCTCCTGTTCGCCGACCTCACCGTCACGCCCGCCGCCGCAGAGAACCCCGGCGGGGGTTCGGACGACGACGCGCTGCCGGCGCCCGTGACGGCGTCGGCGCAGGCGTGGGCCGTGCCGTGGCCGCTGGCGGGGATCGTGCTGGTGCTGGCGGGCGGGATCTGGGCCGTCGTGGCGTGGCGCCGCCGGTCCCAGCGGCTGCTGGGCGAGGAGCTCGCCGCGTACACCGAGCAGGTCCGGGCGGCGGCCATGGCCGAAGCGCAGTCGGCGGCGCCCGCCTCCGCCGGGGCAGGGCACCGGCCAGGTCCGGTTCCGGACGGCGACCGGTCCGGCTCCAGCCGGGTCGGCACCGACCCAACCGGTACCGACCGGACCGGCACCGACGCGACCGGCACCGACGCGACCGGCACCGACCCGACCGGCACCGACCCGACCCCCGACCACGAGAGCGAGGCTCTGCGATGAGACTCCGACCGCTCCGGCTCGCCGGCGTCGTCCTGGCCGCTGCCGCGCTGCTGCTCGGCCCGGCGGGTGCCGGGTACGCCGACGAGTCCGAGGACACCGGGATCAGCGTGACCATCCCCGACGTCGGCCCGACGGACGACCCCACCGACGATCCGACGGACGACCCCACCGACGACCCGACACCGAACGACCCGGGGAACGGGCCGGGCAAGGGTGGTGGTGGCGGCGACCCGGGTGACGGCGGGGGAGACCCGGGCGACGGCGGAGGCACCGGCGGCACCGGAGGCGACGACGGCACGGGCGGCGGCACCGGGCCGGGGGACGACACCCCCGACGACCCGGCGGACGAGCCCACCGACGAGCCGAGCGCGCCCGGCGACGACACCCCAGATCCCGAGGAGTGCGTGCCCACCGAGCCGGCGGTCCCGGAGGAGCCGGCCGCGGACGGCGACGCCGTCGAGCTCGACGAGACCGTCCGCCTGGCGGGCGAGAAGATCGTCGCGACCGGCGAGGAGTTCGGCGACGGCGAGAAGGTGCAGGTCGTGCTGTTCACCCAGCCGCAGGTGGTCAAGACGGTCCGCGCGGACGGGGAGGGCGCCGTCGAGGCGGTCCTCACGGTCCCCGAGAAGGCATCGTCGGGCCCGCACACGCTGCAGCTCACGGGCTGGTGCGGCCAGATCGCCGTCGCCGAGATCCTCGTGGCCACGCCGGGTTCTGAGGAGACCGGCCTGAGCATTCCGGCGTGGGCCTGGTGGACCGGCGGCGGCGTCGGCCTCGCGGGCCTGGGCGTGGGCGGCTGGTACGTGGTGCGCCTCATGCGGGCGCCGGGTGCGGGCCTTCCGGTCGCCGACGCGGGGGTGACGGCCTGATGAGCAACCCGGTGACGAACACGACCGCGAAGGACGAGAAGGACCTGCCGGACAACCCGAGCCCGGCCGAGCCGGAGAACCCCTACGGGGTGCGGAACACCCCCGGCTCCCTGCGCCGGCGGGCCCGGCTCGCGGCGGCAGCGGCCGCCGTCCGCGCCACGCCCCGGCAGCGGGTCCCGCGCGACGGGCGGTGGTGGGCCGGCGCCGCGATCATGACGGTGTCGATGCTGCTGATCGCGTTCGTGGCGCACGCGGCGCTGTTCTCGACGGCGCAGCACAACCGCGCGCAGGTGCTGGCCTACGACGAACTGCGGACCTCGCTCGCCAAGGCCGAGACGCCCGTAGGCCAGCTCGACCTGAACCAGGAGCTGGTGGAGCCGGGCACGCCCGTGGCGCTGCTGGAGATCCCGGCGCTGGGCATCTCTGAGGTCGTGGCGGAGAGCTCGACCTCGCGCGTGCTCCGCTCGGGGCCGGGACACCGGCGCGACAGTGTGATGCCGGGCCAGGCCGGAACCTCGGTGATCCTGGGCCGCCAGCTCACCTACGGCGGCCCGTTCGGCAGCCTGGACCGGCTCACGCCCGGCGACGAGATCCGCGTGACCACGGGTCAGGGCGAGCACACCTTCCAGGTGTTCGGCCTGCGCCGCGCAGGCGACCCGCTCCCGGAGCCGCTCGCCGACGGCGAAGGGCGCCTGGAGCTGATGACCGCCGACGGGCTGCAGCTCTTCCCGTCGGGCGTGCTGCACGTGGACGCCCAGCTCGTCTCCGAGGTGCAGCAGACGCCGACCAAGGTGCTCGCCGAGCCGGCGCTCCCGGAGGAGGAGCGCGCGATGGCCGGCGACGACGGTGCCTGGTTCACCGCCTTCTTCGTGCTCGTCTTCTTCCTGGCCGCCGGCGTCGCGCTGTGGTGGCTGTGGACGTCGTGGGGCCGCTGGCACGCCTGGCTCATCGGCGTGCCCGTGCTGCTCACCCTTGGCGTGACCTGCGCAGACATCGTCATGGACGCGCTGCCGAACTTGCTGTGAGAGGACTCTGACATGACCGAGGACCTGACATGACCGAGGACAAGACCGCAGGGACCGTGACCGACACGGCGCCCGCCGACGTCGGACAGACCGCCGCGATGCCGGCCGCCCGGCCCGTCGTCCCGCCGCTGGCCCCGCCCGGGGGCTCGTCGGGGGCCTCGCCTGTGACTCCCGACCAGGGCGCCGACTGGCCCACATCGCCGGGTGCGGTCAACGGACCGCCGTCGGGCCAGGGCCTGTCGGTGCTGGAGGCGCGGAACGTGTCCGCGTGGTTCGGCTCGCACAAGGTGCTGGAGCGCGTGTCGCTGACCATGCCGGCGGGTCAGGTGACGGCGCTGATCGGGCCGTCGGGCTGCGGCAAGTCGACGTTCCTGCGCATCCTCAACCGGATGCACGAGCTGGTCCCCATCGCCGCCCTGGCCGGCGAGGTGCGGCTCGACGGCGAGGACATCTACGACCGCCGCAAGAAGATCCAGGACGCGCGCAAGGACATCGGCATGGTGTTCCAGAAGCCGAACCCGTTCCCGGCGATGTCGATCTACGACAACGTCGTGGCCGGCCTCAAGCTCACCGGCGTGCGCGCGTCGCGGGACGAGAAGGACGAGCTCGTCGAGCGGTCGCTCACCTCGGCCGGCCTCTGGAAGGAGGTCAAGGACCGGCTCGCGCAGCCGGGCGGCGGCCTCTCGGGCGGGCAGCAGCAGCGGCTCTGCATCGCGCGGTCGCTGGCGGTGCGGCCCAAGGTGCTGCTGATGGACGAGCCGTGCTCCGCGCTGGACCCGACCTCCACGCGGGTCATCGAGGAGACCATGGTGGAGCTGCAGAAGGAGGTGACGATCGTGATCGTCACCCACAACATGCAGCAGGCCCAGCGGGTGTCGCAGCAGTGCGCGTTCTTTCTCGCGTCGCAGGGCACGCCCGGCGCGATCGTGGAGCACGGCGACACCGAGGCCATGTTCTCCGAGCCCCAGGACGAGCGCACGTACGACTACGTGAACGGCCGGTTCGGGTGAGGGCGCGCATCACGCGATGAGCGAGAGCGGGGGGACGACGCCGGAGCCCGGCGAGGACGTGCCCGGCGGTGCGGTGCCTCAGGACGGCGCGCCGGAGGGGGTGTCGGACGCAGGGCCGGACGACGTGTCGGACGCGGCGCCGGATCCGGTATCGCGCGCGGCGCTGGGCCCGGCGTCGGACCCGGTGTCGGACGACGTCGCGAGCGACGGGTCGGTGTTTGGCGGGCGGTACCTGCTGGGGGACCTGCTCGGTGTGGGCGGGACGGCCTCCGTCTTCGCGGCCGAGGACCTGGGCGAGACTGTTGGCGATGGGCCTCATGAGGACTCCGGCGATGCATCCAAGGGACGCGCGGAGTATGGCGGTGCGTCCGAGGGACGTGCGGAGTCCGGCGATGCGTCCGAGGGACGTGCGGACTCCGGCGGTGAGTCCGAGAGCCATGCGGAGTCCGGCGAGGTGCCCGATGGGCCTGCTGAGCACGGTGAGGCGCCCGATGGATCTGTTGAGCCGGGCGAGGTTGAGCAGCCCGCCGAGTCCGCCCATCCGGTCGCGCTCAAGATCCTGCACCCGCACCTGAGCGCCGACGCCGCGTCCCGGGATGCCTTTCTGGCCGAGGCGCGGGCCGCGCAGGAGCTGCGGCACCCGAACATCGCGTCGGTCCGCGCCTCCGGCGTGCAGGAGGCGGCCGGGGTCGTGCTCGCGTGGATCGCGCTCGACCTCGTCGACGGCGGCAGCGTGGGCGAGCGGGTCGACGCGTCCGGACCGCTGCCCCCTGCCGAGGCCGCCGCGGTGCTCGACGGCGTGCTGGCGGCGCTCACCGTTGCGCACAGGGTGCGACTGGTGCACCGCGACGTGTCGCCCGCCAACGTGCTGCTGCACGGTGTGGGACCTGACGAGCCGCTGCACGCCGAGCACGTGCGCCTCGTCGACTTCGGCCTCGCGGACGCCGCGGGCCGCACCGCCGTCGGCCGCGATGTGCTGCGTGCCGGAGCGGAGGTGCTGCGTACCGGGCCTGGGCCCGACGGCTCGGCCGTGACCGTAGTGCTCGGCGCGGCCGAGGGCGGCACCGTCGGCCGGACGGTGACGGCCGGCTCGGCTGGCGGGGGCGCTGTCGGGCAGACGGTGACAGCCGGCTCGGCCGGCGGGGCCAGAAACGGGGCTGGAAACCGGGCCGGGACGGGCGCCGGAACCGGGCACACGGGTGCCGCGCGGACCGTGGTGGGCAACCCGCAGTTCATGTCGCCCGAGCAGGCGCAGGGTCGGCCGGTGCGGGTCGCTGGCGATCTCTACCAGGCGGGTGCGCTGCTGTACTACCTGCTCACCGGCAGCCCGCCCTATCCGCGGGACACCGACGCCCAGGTTCTGGACGCGCACGTGACCGCTCCGCCGCCCGTGCCGTCGGCGCTGGTCCCGCGCGCTCGCCCGTTCGACCGGATCGTCACTAGGGCCATGAACAAGACGCCCGTACGGCGGTTCCGCGACGCCGAGGAGATGCGGGCCGCGATCATCGAGGCGGCCGCTCGACTCGGGCCGACGGCGGGTCGGCTTTCGGCGCGTGGGGCTTCGGTGGGCGGGGCTTTGGCGGGCGGCGTATCGGTGGGCGGGGCTTTGGCGGGCGGTGAAGCCCAGGCCGGGGACGGCGGGACCGGGGGTGCGACGGGCGCAGGAGCCGGGAGCGGCACCAGCGTCGGACAGCGCCGCACCGGCGACCTCGAATACCTCGCGCCGGCCGAGCCCGAGTCCTTACCCGACCCGCCACGGCGCAGCGGCGTGATCGGCGTCGTGGTGATCGGCCTGTTCGTGGCCGGGCTGGCGGCCTGGGCCGCCGTCGCCGCGCCGGGCCTGCCTCAAGCCGGGACGACGCCGTCCCCGAGCGCGAGCGTCTCGGCCTCGCCCGCGCCGACGGCGTCGCCCACGGCCGACCCGTCGCCGTCGTCCACCGCATCGACCGAACCCTCGCCGACGGCATCACCGAGCCAGACCGCCCCGACGTCGTCGCCCAGCCCGTCGCCGTCCGCCACGCCGACGACGACGGAAGCGCCGCCGCGGGCGGAACGGATACGGGTGCCGCTGCTGACCGGGACGCTGGCCGAGGCGCAGGCGGCGCTCGGTGAGGTCGGCCTGGTGATGGGTGAGGTCACGCACCGGGACTCGCCGGAGCCCGCCGGGACGGTGCTCGGCCAGCGGCCGGTCGGCGGTCGGAGCGTGCTGTCGGGAACCGAGGTGGACGTCGTGGTGGCGAGCGGCCGCAACGCGGTGCCGCGGGTCGCGGGGATGACGGTCGGCGCGGCGGTGGCGGAGCTTGAGTCGGCGGGCTTCGAGGTGGTCATGGAGGATCCGAACGCGCCGCCCACCATCCCGGCCTCCGGCACGACGCCGTCCGCGGGAACCGTGCTGCGACTGGGCGTCAGCGTGACGCTGCTGGTCGGCGAGCCCAACCCGGAGCCGTCGAGCTCACCGACCTGACTCGTCGTCCTGAAGTCCGACTCGGCGTAGTACGTGGGATGAGTCAGGAATCCGAGCGGGGCGCGTGGGAGCCGGAGCCGGACGTGTCGGGGCGACTTGCCTCGCGGGCCTGTGTTGCTGTGCGTAGACGCTGTCTACTGTCCGCAACACAGCTCCGCGAGGCAGTTCTTCCGCCGTGAGTCACTCAACTGATGGTCCAAGCGATCGGGCCCCACGTGCCCGCCTACCGATCAGGCTCAACAGATCAGCCCCGTCAGCTCAGGCAGTGCACCGTCCCGACGACACCGGTGTGTTCAGCTCGGTCGCCTGGCTCGCGACCGGGAGGAGCTCGGCGGTCGTCATCGCGTAGCCGACGTCGGCGGCGGACTCGGCGCGCGCGAAGATGACCCCAGCGACCCGCCCGCCGGTCGTCAGGAGCGGGCCGCCCGAGTTGCCCGGGCGCACCGCCGCAGCCAGGGAGTAGATCTCGCGGCCGGCCGCGCCGGTGTTGTACACGTTGGGCACGCGGGCGGTGTCGACGCTGAGCACACCGGCGCTCACCGAGGTGAACGGCCCGCCGTACGGGTAGCCCTGGACGACGGCGCGGTCGCCCACCGACAGGGTCGGCGCGATGTCCAGGGCGTCCGCGGCCAGGTCCGGGACGGCGATGACGGCCAGGTCGTCGACCGGGTCGAAGTAGACCACGCGCCCCTCCCGGGCGGGGCTGTCGGGGAGCTCGACCACCGGCCGGTCCACGCCGGCCACGACGTGCGCGTTCGTGACCACCCGGTCGGGGGCGACCACGAACCCGGACCCGGTCGAGCTCTTCCCGCACGCGTACGCGATGCCGGAGATCCGGGCCACCGACTGCGCCGCGTCCTCCAGCGCGGGATTGTCGAGGTCGACGGCGGGCGCTACCGGGGCCTGCCGCGGGACGATCAGGATGTTCAGCCGCGGCAGCCCGTCGTCGAGCACCATGGCGCGCATCTGGGCGAGCGGCCGGCCCACCGAGGGCGGCGTCAGGTCCTCGATGGTGCGCAGCACGGCCGACGACGAGAGCGCCGACGCGATGCCCGGCGTGCCGGTGGCGGTGACCGCGTTGCCGACGAACGAGAGCGCCAGGGCGGCGACCACCACGTTCACCGCGCCGCCGAGGAGGCGCTCGAGCGGGCGCAGGGCGGTGCGGTCGACGCCCCGCCGCAGGTCATGGCCCAGCCCGGCCCCGACGGAGGCGCCGAGCAGCGGCAGCAGGACGGCGACGGCGATGGACACGGGGCCGCGCCACTGAGAGGTAGGCAGCAGGTTGATGACGGCGGGGACGGCCCAGAACGCCGCCAGGCCGCCGACGATCAGGCCCACGAGCCCGCCGAGCGTGGCCAGCAGGCCCCGGCTCAGGCCGGCGCCGAGGGCGATGAGCAGCACCACGATGAGCACGAGGTCGACGAGAGTCACGGGGCTCCTTCGGGGCGGCGGGCGGACGGCGGGGTGCTATGACGAGATGTGGCACAGCGGGTGGTACGACGAGGGGTGACGCAGCGGGTGGTACGACAAGGGGTGACGCAGCGGGTGCTGCGACGGGTGATACGACGAGTAGACGGTAAGCGCTGGACGGGCGTACGGGGCATGGCGACCCACGTCCGTCACCCGATCCGCAGATTCGCCGCCAGAAGTTCACAGGCGCTTTCGCGGTTCTTTCTGCACGACTGAGCTCGCGTGGCTGCTGAGTTCGGTCGGTCGCCAAAGGGTGGGTCACTGAGTTCGGTCGGTCGCCAAAGGGCGGGTCACTGAGTTCGGTTGGTTGGCGTGGGCGGGTCACTGAGTTCGGTCGGTTGCCCAGGGCCGGTTGCTGAGTTCGGTTCTTTGCCTCGAGATCGGTCCAGGGATGGACCGATCTCGAGGCAACCGACCGAACTCGACAAGGGGCGGCAGCAACCACTCGGGATGGCCCGACCGAACTCGTGGGCTAGTGGGTCGGGTGGTCGTCGCGGCGGAGGTTGGCGGCGTAGCGGGCCGGGGTGACTCCGAACCGTTGGCGGAAAGCGGCGATGAAGCTGCTGACCGACGTGTAGCCGACGCGGGCGGCCGCATCCTGGACGGTCGCGCCGTCGGCCAGGTGGCGCGCCGCCGCGTGCAGACGCGCGCGGACCCGCCAGTCGCGGAACGTCGAACCCGTACCCCGCACGAACGCGCGGGCGAGCGTCTTCGAGCTCACCCCGAGTTCCGCGGCCCAGGCGTCGAGCTCGCGGCCGTCTGCCGGGTCGTCCAGCAGGCGGGCGGCGACCACGCGTGCGCGGGGGTCGCGGGGGAGGGCGACGACGTCGCGCACGACGTCGAGGTCGCTCAGGATCTCGGCGAGCAGCCGTCGGCACTGCGCGCGCCGCCGCGGCGTCGGCACGCCCTGGGTGAGATGGAGCATGAGAGCGCCGGCCAGCGGGTCGGCTCGCAGGGTGCGGGGGTTGGCCCACTCGTCCGGTCGCCGTTGCGTGGCGCCGTCCGTCGGCCCGCCTGCAGAGCCGTCGGCGGGCCTGCCCCCGGCGCCGTCCGCCCGTCTGCCCGAGGGCGCACCCTCAGCACCGTCCGCCCGGCCGCCGGTAGCACTGTCCGCCCAGCCGCCAGCGGCGTCATTCGCGCGACTGCCCGCAGGACTGCCCGAAGGCGCACGCCCCGGTCGCAGCAGCGGGTCGACGTACAGGCTCACGATCTCCGCCGGCTCAGGGAAGACCATCTCGTGCATGGTGCCGGCCGGGATCCACATCAGGTGCTCCGGCCGCAGGTGCCAGCGCTCGCCGTGCACCTCCAGCTCGACAGAGCCGGACGGCAGCCACGCCACCTGGTCCTCCTGGTGCGCGTGCATCTCGAACCTGCTCCCCGCCCGCAGGAAGTCGTGCGAGACGGTGAACATGGCCGATGTCTCCTCGTCGGTATCAGCGCCCACGACGGGCGCCGCATCCACGGCCGAATGTTCCAGAACAGACATGGCCGTGTCCTTTCGAGAGGCGGTGAGTCCGCTGGGCGTCATGGTGCATTGAGGTTAGGTAAGGCTAATCTGACCGCGCCCCAGATCGCCAGAACGGCCGAAAGAACCCATGAACCCCATGTCTTCGCACCGAGCACGGCTGCACGGCACGCCGTCGCGCCACACGCCGTCCGACAGCACGTCGAATCCGGCTCGGCCGCACAGCACGCCGTCCGACAGCGCGCCGTCGCACAGCACCCCGCGGCACAGCACGCCGTCGAACCCGGCTCGGCCGCACAGCACCCTGCCGCACAGCACCCGGCCGCACAGCATCCCGCCGCACAGCGCGCCATCCGACAGCACCCCGCCACACCGCACGCCGTCGTACCGCGCCGTCGCGGCGACCGCCGCGCTGGTGCTCACCGCCGCGCTGTCCGCGTGCTCGTCGTCCGCCGCGACCACCGAGGAGAACCCGAACTACACCACCGAGCCGAGCGACACCTTCCCTGTCACGGTGGAGCACAAGTTCGGCGAGACCACCATCGAGGCCGAGCCGCAGCGCATCGTCGTGGTCGGCATCACCGAGCAGGACATCCTGCTCGAGCTCGGCGTCACCCCGGTCGCGACCACCGAGTGGTACGGCGAGCAGCCCTACGCCGTGTGGCCGTGGGCCACCGAGCTCCTCGGCGACGCCGAGCCCGTGGTGCTGAGCACCACCGACGGGTTCGAGTACGAGAAGATCGTGGCGCTGCGCCCGGACCTGATCGTCGGCACCAACGCGGGCCTGGACCAAGAGGCCTACGACAAGCTCAGCGAGATCGCCCCGACCGTCGCGAGCGTCGAGGGCTCCGAGCAGTACTTCTCGAGCTGGCAGGACCAGACCCGGGTCGTGGCCGCCGCCGTCGGCCGCTCGGCCGAGGGCGAGGAGCTGATCGAGGGCGTCGAGACCGCGTACGCGGAGGCCGCCGCCGAGCATCCGGAGTTCAAGGGTCTCACCGCCACGTTCTCGCAGGGCGGCGCCTGGGAGGGTCACCTGTGGGTGTACCCGGACGGGCTGAACACCGACTTCCTCACCGACCTCGGGTTCACGATCACGCCGGGTCTGGAGGAGTTCGCCCCCGAGGAGGGTGTGCAGGCGCAGGTCTCGGCCGAGAACACCGGCCTGCTGGAGGCGGACGTCGTCGTCTTCGCGACCGAGACCACGGATCCGAAGGCCATCGACGACCTGCTCGGGTTCGGCACGCTGTCGAGCCTGCCTGCCGTCGTCGAGCACCGCGCCATCTTCACCGACGCCGAGCTCGCCGGCGCCATCTACTTCCTCACGCCGCTCAGCCAGAAGTACGTGCTCGAGCGGCTGCTGCCGCGTCTGGAGAGCGCCGTCGCCGGCGAGGCTCCGCGCAGCGCAGAGGGCTGATGACCCGCACCACCGCCGTCGCGGCGCCCGCCCCTGGGGCGGGGGAGGTGGACGGTCCGCCGCGGCGTTCGCAGCGCCAGGAACGCCGACGGCGGGCCGCGGGGCTCGCCCTCGCGGTCGCGGCCCTCGCCGCGGTCGTGCTGTTGAGCATCATGGTGGGGTCGAAGCCCCTGCTGCCAGGGGAGATCGTGCAGGCGGTCGTCGCGCCCACCGGGTCGGAGAACGACCGGATCGTGCTGGAGCTGCGCCTGCCGCGCACCTTCGCCGCGCTCGTCGTGGGGGCGGCGCTCGGGGTCGCGGGCGCGCTCATCCAGGCGTTCACCCGCAACCCGCTCGGCGACCCGGGGATCCTGGGCGTGAACGCGGGCGCATCGCTCGGCGT